>DATLSG010000015.1:0-82686 GCA_035534275.1 Steroidobacteraceae bacterium | reverse complement strand
GCGCCGCCGCGGATGAGAGGGGCCGCTGACGATGCCCGCGTTGTGGCCGCCGGAGGTCAACAGAAACGTGTAATCGCCGGAGCGCGTCAGGCCGCGCGTTTTGTACACCGAACGCCACGGCGCCACATGATCGGTTTCCGTGCCGACGACGAACATCGGACATCGCAGGGCGCCGAGATCGATCCGCTCGCCCTGCGCAACGAACTTGCCGTTCGCGAGCGCATTGTCGAGGTACAGTTCGCGCAGGTATTCGGTGTGCATGCGGCAGGGCATGCGCGTGCCGTCGGCATTCCACGCCATCAAGTCGTTGGGCTTATCGACCTGGCCGCGCAGATACTTGTTGACCGCCGGCACCCATAGCAGATCGCGCGAGCGCAGCAGCGCGAAAGCCGCGCCCATCTGCTCGGCCGTCAGCACGCCGCTCTTCTGCATGGCCGCTTCCAGCATCTCGATTTGGCTCGGACTGATGAACAGCGATAGCTCGCCTGGTTCGCCGAAATCGGTTTGCGCGGCCAGCAGCGACAGCGAGGCGACCCGGTGATCCCCCTGCGCCGCGAGCGCCGCGGCGGCGATGGACAGCAGCGTGCCGCCGATGCAGTAGCCGACCAAGTGCGCACGGCGCTGCGGCACGATGGCCGCGACCGCATCCAGCACATCGCGAATGCCAAGCTGCAAGTAATCGTCCAGGCCAAGGTTGCGATCCTCGGCGCCGGGATTCTTCCAAGAGATCATGAATACGGTATGCCCCTCGGAGAGGAGATAGCGCACCAGAGAATTGCCGGGCGAGAGATCCAGGATGTAGTACTTCATGATCCATGCCGGCACGATGACCACCGGTTCGGCGTAGACCGACGGCGTGAGCGGCTCATACTGAATGAGTTCCACCAGCGGATTGCGCATCACGACCTTGCCGCTCGTAACGGCGACATCGCGGCCCACCACGAAGTCCTCCTGCCGGGCGGCTTCCTGGTGCGCGAACAGCCGTTCGAAATCCGTCAACCAATGACGCAGGCCGCGTACGAGATTTTGACCGGACTCGGCCTGTGTGGTCTGCAGCAGTTCCGGATTGGTCGCCAAGTAATTCGCCGGCGAGGCGGCTTCCAGCGCATTCTTGCCCATCAGCGCGAGGTTGCGCGCATGTTGTGGCGCGACTCCCGGGACTGCGGCCAAGGCCCCCTGCCACCAGTCGGCGAAGTTCTTGTAACTGTTCGCGTAGACGTTGAACGGCCATTGCTGCCAGGCCGCGCCGTGGTAGCGGGCATCGGCTTCGGCGGGAGCAGTCGTGTTGCCGGTCCAGGCATTGACCGCAAAGGTCCAGCTATCGACCACCTTCTGGGCCGCCTCGCCGGCGAGTTCCAGCTGCGTCTGCGGGCGATGCGCGAGATTCGTGTACCAATCCAGCCACGCGAGCACGTAGACATCGGGCGCCAGTCCACCGGTGGCGCCGGCCAGCTGCCCGCGCATCGCGTGCAGCCACTGCGACTGCGGGTCGGAGGCGTTGTCTGCCGGACTATTCACGTTGCGATCCTATCGGGACGGGGGACGCCATCCGGCCGGCAGCCGCGGCCCTCCCCTCGGAGGCACCGCCGCGGCCGGGCCGCCGTCTCACGGACTCTTCTTCAGAGTCTCGGCCAATTTGGCGGTCGCTTCGCCCAAAAGCGCATTGAACGAACTCTGCGCACTGCTCGCGATGGCGACGAATTCCTGGACGCGGGACTTGAACTTGTCGCCGAATTGCGTGGCGAGCGCCGTCTGCGTCGCCGCCAATGCCGCCGGTGTGCCCGCAGCGAAATTGGCCTTGGCCTGTGCCATGGTCCATTCGAGATAATCACCGGCGATGGCGAACTGAAAGCGGCCAAAGCTTTCAATGGCCTTGAGGACCTCTTGCTGCGCGCGCACCGTCGGCGCCCAAGCGTTGCGATACGAATCGAACGCCGCACTGGCATCGAATTTCAGGTCTGACATGATCGTAGCTCCCGGTGGGTTGATCGCTCAGGCAGTCTTTTTGACCGACTCGGCGACTTTCGCGGCCGCTTCGCCCAAAAGAGCATTGAACGAACTCTGCGCACCGGTCGCCAAGTTCACGAACTCCTGGACACGCGCCTTGAATTTCTCGCCGTATTGCGTCGCGAGCGCCGTCTGGGTCGCAGCGAGTTCGGACGGATTATTGGAAGAAAGGCTGGCCTTCGCCTGCGCCAAGCTCCACTCGAGGTAATCGCCGGCTATCGCATATTGATAACGGCCGAAGCTCTCGATGGACTTCAGTGTTTCTTGCTGCGCGTGCAAGGTCGGCGCCAAAGCATTGCGATAGGCATCAAACGCCTGGGTGGGATCGAAGTTGAGGTTTGTCATGGCAGCTCCAAATGTATCTGTGGTAGAACTTACGGCGCCCATTATAGCGCAATTTGTATGCAGTGCAAGAGAAATATCGCGTTGGCAGTGGCGGAACCGAAAAGGCCATTAACTTGTTGTTATATAAGTATATTAATATTCCATATCAGTAATATATATATTACTTTCTACTATTATCTTGCATTGCATTAATTTCTTATGACTGCCCTTACAAGCGCAGGCCACCGTCGATCTCGAGGCAGCGGCCGTTGTAAAAATCGTTCTCGAAGATAAAACGCACGGCGGCGGCGATCTCCTGCGGCTCGCCGAGACGCTTCAGCGGCACGGGGGCCGTGAGCTTCTCGAGTATCTCCGGGCGCATCGATGCCAAGATTTCCGTATGCGTGAAGCCAGGGGCGACCGCGCCGACGCGGATGCCGCAGCGGGCCAGCTCCTTCGCCCAGACCACGGTCATCGCGGCAACTCCGGCCTTCGCTGCGCTGTAGCTGCTTTGTCCCGCGTTACCGGCTTTCGAAATGCTGGAGATGTTGACGATCACACCGCCTTGCCCAAATTCGATCATGCGTATCGCGGTTTCGCGCGCGCAGAGGAACACTCCTGTGAGATTGACGTCGATGACCGCGCTCCACTGCGCGAGCGACATCCGCTCCACGACCGCCCCGGCCTTCGCTTTCACGAGCAGCGCATCGCGCACGATCCCGGCATTGTTGACGAGACCATCCAATCGGCCAAAATCCGCGGCGATGCGCCCTATGACCGCGATGACCTCGTCCTCCTTGGCGACATTGGCCTCATAGACGCGCGCCTCGACGCCTTTTGCCGCGCATTGAGCGCGGCTTTCGGCAAGGTCCGCCGCGCGCAAATCGATCAATGCGAGATTGGCGCCGTGGCCGGCCAAATCCACCGCGCTCGCGCGGCCGATGCCACGGCCTGCGCCTGTAATGACGATGACTTTGTCATGCAATTCCATGGTCCTATTTGCTCTCCTCTGCGTTTGAATCGGGTTTGGCGGGAGCGGCGGCCTGCTCGTCGTGCGCAACCTCGGCACCGCCCGCGTGGCCCGCGCCTCCTTGCGCGGCAGGCGCACTCGCGGCGCCGAAGAACGTCGCCTGCATGCGCGCGAATGCCTCCATGTTGGTGCACGCCAGATCCACGAACGGCCCCAGCAGCGGCGCACCGAGCACCTTGTTCATTTCAGTGCGCATCGCATCCTGCTGACGCAGCAGCGTGTGGAAGCCCTGCTCCAAATAGCGTGTCAGCATCGATTGGACCGGGGAGCCGAATTGCTCCTGATCCGCGACTATTTGCAGGAGCACGGACCGCGTGAGGTCCTCGCCGCTCTTGTCGTCGATGACGTTGATCCTCTCGCCGGAGGCAACCAGCTGGCGCAGATCCGCGAGCGTGACATGACGGCTGGCCTCGCTGTCGTACAGGCGGCGGTTGGCGTATTTGCGAATTGTGCGTACCTGAGCCATCGTGTCGTCTCGTTGAAATGAAGGGCATTCCAAGGCAGAATGTATGCGTTGCATCATACTTGACGCAGGCATTTTCGGTGATTTAATTTACTGGTATTTTTATAAGTAAAATCCAGTTGTTGATGAGATAACGTCCCAGCAGCGCGGCCATCCGGCCGAAGCGCAGTAATTTTGCATCGCAACTGGATTGCACGACGACATGCATGAGGACCGGCTGCAGCAGTGGCGGGCCTGGGCCGCCGCCTGGGACCCGAGCGGCGCCTCTCGGTTTGCCGGGGCGAGTTCCCTTGGCGACGCACCGCCCGCCGTCGCACCCGAGCCTTACGCGGCGCTCGCCACCTTGATTCACCGCCGCCCGTGCGCGCCGCGATCGACGGCGTTTCGCAAGGGTCGCCGGAGACGCGGGCGATGGCGATCGACTCGCGCGCCTATCGTCGGATGCGCTGCGCGCGGCGGCGGACGCCTTTGCGCAGTGCTGCATCGACGTGGCGCAAACCGACACCGCGCCCACGTTGCTATACGATGCCTGGGTCGACTGCGCCGAAGAGGCTTATGCGCGCGTGGCGCACGGCGCAGCCTGCTGCGGCGCCCAAACGAACCTGCTGAATGCGCAGAATCGCTTGCGCAAAGACCTGCCGAGCTTCTTTCGGAAAAACCCGCCATCAATGAGAACGGCGTAAGAGGGGGTCACGGGCGAGTTCCAATAAAAAGGCCGCGCTGCAGGTGGAGGACGTACCCCGCTTATATAGCACCCGCAAGGCAGCCGTTCTTTATCGAGATCGCATCATGGCCGCAAACCCCGGCTCGGCGCAACCGATGGTTGCTCATTGCAGGGGGACGCAGCTCGACGGAAACCGGCGCCCCTGCGGACGAAGCTCGCCCGTCGATGTTACCCGTAGCGTTACCCGAACCGGTTTCGTTACCCCGCCGAGGACCGTGATTCTCACATAATCTGTTGTTTTAATTGGTGGGCCGTGTAGGGATCGAACCTACGACCAATTGATTAAGAGTCAACTGCTCTACCAGCTGAGCTAACGGCCCAAGCGAGACCTTTGCCTGACCTTACCCCGACCGCACCGGTCCCGGTGAGTTGGGGTGGACGACGGGGCTCGAACCCGCGACAGCCGGAATCACAATCCGGGGCTCTACCAGCTGAGCTACGTCCACCATCGTCTTCCAGCCCCGAGTCCAGGTGGCGCGCCCGGCAGGAATCGAACCTGCAACCGCCGGCTTAGAAGGCCGGTGCTCTATCCGGTTGAGCTACGGGCGCTTTGGTCGGGGCAGAGGGATTCGAACCCCCGACCCTCTGCTCCCAAAGCAGATGCGCTACCAGACTGCGCCATGCCCCGCCGTCGATCACTCACTTCTACCCGGCTCGCCCGCCTGCCGGCGTTGCCGGCTCGGGGACGCGAATGATACGGGGGGTGCAGAGACACGTCAATTTGGCCGGCGTTGTATGCGAGAATTTCCCGGTTCGAGGAGCGATGAAGGACCTCAATGCCCGCGCAACTGATTGACGGCAAAGCGATTGCGGCGAAATTCAAGGCCGAGATCCATGACCAGGTCGAAGACATGGTCGCCCGCGGCCTGCGCCGCCCGGGACTCGCGGTGATCATGGTCGGCGACAACCCCGCATCCGCCGTGTACGTGCGCAACAAGCGCAAGGCCTGCGTGGATTCCGGCATCGTCTCGGTCGCACACGATTTGCCGTACTCGACGACGCAGCAGGAGCTGGTGCAGCTGATCGAGTCTCTGAATCGCGATCCGGCGATCGACGGCATCCTCGTGCAGCTGCCGCTGCCGCAGCACATCGAACAGAGTCTGATCATCGAGAAGATCGATCCGACGAAGGACGTCGACGGCTTCCATCCGTTCAACGTCGGGCGGCTCGCACTACGCGTGCCGCTGATCCGGCCCTGCACGCCCTACGGCGTGACGAAGCTGATCGAGCACGTCGGCGTCTCACCGAAGGGCCGGCACAGCGTCGTGATCGGCGCCTCCAACATCGTCGGGCGGCCGATGGCGCTCGAGCTGCTGTTGATGGGCGGAACCGTGACCGTATGCCACCGCTTCACCGGCGATCTTGAGCCGCACGTGCGCAGTGCCGACATCCTGATCGTCGCCGTCGGCCGCCCCGGGATCGTCCGCGGCGAGTGGGTCAAGCCCGGCAGTGCCGTGATCGACGTCGGCATGAACCGCACGGCCGACGGCAGGCTCTGCGGCGATGTCGACTTCGAGGGCGCGATGCGGCGCGCCGCCTGGATCACGCCGGTGCCCGGCGGCGTCGGACCGATGACGGTCGCGATGCTGATGAAGAACACGCTGGAATCGGCGATGGCGCGCCTCGACGCCTGAGCGCCGCCGCGGCGGTTCTCGACGGCCGCTCGGCGGGCGGGCGCCTCAGGCGCGGCGCCACTGCGTGGCGCCGCCTGGCCGGTCCTCGATCAGGATCCCGATCGCGGCGAGCCGCTCGCGAATCCGGTCGCCTTCGGCGAAGTCTTTCGCCGCGCGCGCCGCGCGCCGCGCGGCGACGAGCGCGTCGATCTCGGCGTCCTCGAGCACCGGCGCGCCCGCGCCGCGCTTCAGGTAAACGGCCGGTTCTTGTTGCAGGAGCCCAAGTGCGCCACCGAGCTCGCGCAAGCTGGCCGCCTGTTCCGCGGCATCCGCAACGCGGCCGGCGGCCTTCGCCGAATTCAATTCCCGCGCGACGCCCTGCAGCACCGCGAGCGCCTCCGGCGTGTTGAAATCGTCGTCCATCGCCTCGCCAAAACGCGTCCGCGCGCGCGGATCGGCGCGCCCGCCCGCAGCAGCGCCGTCGAGCGCGCGGTACAGTCCGAGCAAGGTCTCGTCCGCCTGGGCGAGCTGCGCCGCGGAGTAATTGATCGGCCCGCGGTAATGGCTGCTGATCAGGAAATAGCGCAGGACCTCCGGATCGCGCAGGGTCGAGAGGACGTCGCGCACCGTGAAGAAGTTGCCGAGTGACTTCGACATCTTCTCCTCGTTGATGCGCACGAAGCCGTTGTGCAGCCAGAGGTTCACGAACGGCGTGCCGCAGGCGGCGCAGGACTGGGCGATCTCGTTTTCGTGATGCGGAAACTTCAGATCCATGCCGCCGCCATGCAGGTCGAAGTGGCAGCCGAGCAGCGCGGTCGACATCGCCGAGCATTCGATGTGCCAGCCCGGCCGGCCCGATCCCCACGGCGACGGCCACGCCGGCTCGCCGGGCTTGGCGGCCTTCCACAGCACGAAGTCGAGCGGATCGAGCTTCGCCGCGTCGATCTCGACGCGCGCGCCTGCGCGCAGATCCTCCAGGCGCTTGCCGGACAGGCGGCCGTACTCGGCGAAGCGGCGCACCGCGTACAACACGTCGCGGTCGGCGGCGACGTAGGCGTAACCCTTGGCGATCAGCGTCTCGATCATCGCAACGATCGCGCCGATATATTCGGTTGCCCGCGGCTCGTGATCCGGCGGATCGAGGCGCAGCGCCGCGCAGTCCTCGTGCATCGCCGTCGTGAACCGCCGGGCAAGCGCCGACCATTCCTCGCCGTTCGCAGCCGCCCGCTCGATGATCTTGTCGTCGATGTCCGTGATGTTGCGCACGTACGTCACCTCGAGGCCCGACGCGCGCAGGTGACGCTGGATCATGTCGAACACGGTCAGCATCCGCGCATGACCCAGGTGGATGTAATCGTAGACCGTGACCCCGCAGACGTACATGCGTACCTTGCCGGGCACCAGCGGCCGCAACGGTTCCTTCTCGCCGGACAGTGAATTATGGATCTTGAGCATGGACTTCCAGGCGCCTGCGCGCGAGCTGCGGTCCGATCAATTCGAGCAGCGGCGCGAGTTCCGGGCCGTGCGTGCGCCCGGTCAACGCCACCCGCAGTGGCATGTACAGTTCGGCGCCCTTGCGGCCCATGCGTTCGCCGATGAGCTTCGCCAGGCGCCTGAGATCGGCGCCGACCTGATCGATCGCCGCAACCGCCGCGGCAAAGAATGCCGGGCCCGCCGCGGCGACGACCCGCCGCTCCTCATCGCCGAGTGGCGCCAGGTCGCCGCGCAGTACCGCGAGCCATGGCGCCGCGTCCTGCGGCAGGATCACGTTGTGCCGGATCAGCTCGACGAACCGTGCGTCGTCGGCAATATTCAACCACGCGCCGATCGCGGCCGGCGACATGCGCGCGAGGGCTTCCCTTTGCCAGTGCACCAACTGGGCCTCGTCGAAGCGCGCCGGCGCCTTGCCGAGATGCTCGGGCCGGAAGTGTGCCGGCATCGCCGCGGGCTCGAGCCAGCCGTCCACGTCGCCGGCATGGCCGAGCCGGAACAGGTGATTGAGCAGCCCGGCACTCAGAAATCCGCGGTCGCGGAATTCCTGGACGCTCGTGCTGCCATGGCGCTTCGACAGCGGTGCGCCGTCCGCCCCCACGAGCAGCCCCACGTGCCCGTACGCGGGCCGCCGCAGGCCGAGCGCGTCGAGTACCAGCAACTGGCGCGGCGTGTTGGTCAGATGATCGTCCCCGCGCAGCACGTGCGTGACTCCCATCAGCGCATCGTCGACCGCATTGCAGAAGAAAAAAGCCGCACTGCCGTCCTCGCGGCGGACGATGAAATCGCCGATGTCGTCTGTCTGCAGGCGCTGCGCGCCGTGCACCAGATCCACGAACTCGACCTGGCGCCCCGCCGGTACGGCGAAGCGCAGCGTCGGTCGCGCGCCGTGCGCTTCGCGCTCGCGGCGCGCCGCGGCGCCGAGCTCGCGGCAGGTGCCCGCATAGCGCGGCGGACTGCCCGCCATGCGTTGTAGCTTGCGCGACAGCTGCAGCTCCTCGGCCGTGCAGTAGCAAGGATAAGCCTCGCCCTGCGCCTCGAGCCGCGCGAACAGCGTCGAGTACAGCAGCCCGCGTTCGGACTGTGCATACGGCGCCGACGGCCCGCCGACCTCCGGCCCCTCGTCCCACTCGAGGTTCAACCACGCGAGTTCGGCGAGCAGCTCGTCGCGGAAGTGGCGCCGGCTGCGCTCGACATCCGTGTCCTCTATGCGCAGAATGAACCGTCCGCCGCTCTTGCGCGCCCAGAGGTAGCTGAACAGGGCGGTACGCACATTGCCCAGATGCAGGGAACCCGTGGGACTCGGCGCGAACCTCGTGACGACGGGCATTGTCATAACGGATGATTGTACCTTCAAGGGTGGAGTTGCGGATGAAGAAGCTTCTGCTCGGTCTCGTTCTGATCACGGCGGCGATCGGCGGCGCGTGCCCCGCCGCGCTCGCCGCGAAATCCGCCGGCGCCGCGCCGGTGCGCCCGCTCGTCGAGGTCGACACCTCGCTCGGTAATTTCACGATCCAACTGTTCCCCGACCGCTCGCCGCTCACGGTTGCGAACTTCCTCAAGTACGTCGCCCGCGGCCAGTACACGGACACGCTGTTTCACCGGGTGATCGCCAACTTCGTGATCCAGGGAGGCGGCTACGACACGCACGACCAACTGAAGCCCGCACCGTTCAGGACGTTCAACGAGTCGGGCAACGGACTGACGAATCAGCGCGGCACCGTGGGGCTCGCGCGCTCGGCGCCGCCGCATAGCGGCAACTGCCAGTTCTACGTGAACCTCAACGACAACAGCGAACTCGATCCGAGCGCCGCGCGCTGGGGCTACGCCGTGTTCGGCCGCGTGGTGCAAGGCATGGACGTCGTCGACCGGATCGGCAATCAACCGACCGGCGCGGCCGGGCCGTTCAAGAGTGACGCGCCGGTGACGCCGGTGGTGATCGAGAAGATCGTGCTCCTGAAGAGCCCCTGAATCCGGCCCGGTCCGCTTGCCGACGCTGTTCATATCGGATCTGCACATCGACGCCGCGCAACCGGCGATCGCCGACCGGTTCCTCGAATTCCTCGCCGCGGATGCGGCACGGGCGGACGCCCTGTACGTGCTCGGCGATCTGTTCGAGTCCTGGATCGGCGATGACGCGCCTGATCCGGCGCAGCGCGCAGTCATCGACGGGCTGCGCAAGCTCACGGGCGGCGGGGTGCCTTGCTTCGTGATGCACGGCAACCGTGATTTCCTGATCGGCGAGCATTTCGCGACAGCGACCGGCGTGCAGATCCTCCCGGACCCCGTGCTGATCACGCTGTACGGCGAGCGCATCCTCGCGATGCACGGCGATGCGCTCTGCACCGACGACCGCGCCTATCAACGCCTGCGCGCGACGGTCCGGGATCCGGATTGGCAGCGGCGCTTTCTGCGCCTGCCCGCCGCGGCGCGCCGCGCGCTCGCCGGCGCGGCGCGCGCCGGCAGCCGCGCGCACAATGCGACGCTCTATCCGGCGATCGCCGACGTCAATGCCACGAGCGTCGCCGCGGTGCTGCGCGGGGCGGCCGTCGCGACACTGGTCCATGGCCACACGCACCGGCCCGCGGTCCACAGCCTCGAGGTCGACGGCCGCGCCCGCACCCGGATCGTGCTCGGCGACTGGTACGAGGCCGGCAGCGCGCTGCGCTGGGACCGCGAGGGCCACGAACTGCTCTCGCTCGCGTGATCCGCCGGCCGCCCGCCGCGACCTGGGGTGCGCGGCGATTCAGGCGGGCGGCCCCGAGTGGAAACGGAACACCTCATCCGGCGCGCTGATCAGCTCGGCCTCGAGCGAGGCGAATGCCTCGATGCGCCGATCGATCGAGATGCCCTCGCGGGCGGCGGCGCGGCGCGCCGCATCCAGATACATTCGGTAATGACGCGATTCGGCCTCCTCGAGCGCACCGTAGAGTCCGTCCAGCGGGGTGCCAATCACCCGCGCGAGCGCGGCGAACCGTTCACGGGAGCGCGCCTCGATGAAGGCGCCGGCGATCAACAGATCGATCTGCCGCGCCGGCTCGGCACGTGCCACCAGCCGTCGCAAGCGTTCGGCATAGCGGCCCGGCCCGAGGCGCCGCGGCGCGATCCGCAGCTGTCCCATGAGCTTCGCGACCAGTTCGTAATGCCGCAACTCCTCCCGCGCGAGGCGCGACAGGCGCGCCGCGAGGACCAGGTCCTCGGCGTAGGCGAACATCAGCGACAGCGCGGTCGATGCGGCCTTCTTCTCGCAGTTGGCGTGGTCGATCACGAGGATCTCGCGCGCCCCGAGGGCCGCCCCGAGCCACGCCGCCGGCGTCGCCGCACGCAGCAGCGGATGCCCGTCGATGCCGCTCACGCGGGCGCAACGAGCGCGGCGAGCGCGCCGCGCAGATCGCGCGCCGATTGGAAGCGGTCGGCTGGCGCCTTGGCGAGCAGCCGGGCGATGATCGGCTCGTAGCGCGCGAGCGGCGGTGCGAGCGGCGGTACCGGAGCGCGCTTGTGCTTGTAGATGACCTCCATCGCCGTGGCGCCGCGGAAGGGCTTCTGCCCGGTGAGCATCTCGTAGAAGACCACGCCGAGGCTGTACAGATCGCTGCGCTCGTCGATCGCCTCGGCGTGCCCCTGCTCCGGACTCATGTAGTAGGGCGTACCGAAGATCTCGCGTGCGCCGGTCAGCTCGGTCGCCAGCGCCGCCTTGGCGAGACCGAAATCGATCAGGCAGAGTGAATCGTCGTCGCGCAACATGATGTTGGCCGGCTTCAGGTCCCGGTGCAGCACGCCGACCGCATGGATCGCTTCGAGCGCGCTCGCGATCTCGGCGATGTAGCCGAGCGCCGTTTCGGCCGGCACCGGCGACTTGAGGCGCCGGCGCAGGTCGCCTGCCGGAAAATGCTCCATCGCGATGTACGCGTGGTCATCGGCCACCCCGAGATCGAAGATGCGCACGATGTGTTCGTGCGTCAGATTGGCGACGATTTCGTATTCCTGGATGAAGCGATCGAAACCGGCGACCTTGTCGGACACATCGGGCACCTGGCTGAAGACCTTGAGGACCACGACGCGGCCCGCCCGTTCGCTCTCGGCGAGATAGACGGCGCACATGCCGCCGCTGCCGACCTGCTTGATGCAGCGGTGGCCGCGGATGGTCACGGAACCAAATCGATGGCGCTGCCCGTAGTCCGGCCGCGCACGCAGCCGGACGAGCGCCAGGCGCCGCTCGCGCCCCGCGGCGGCGAGCGCGTCCAGCAGCGCGGCGCGGTCGATCTTCGCCCCCTGCAGGACCTGCAGCCCCGGTCCTGCGGCCGGTGCGCCCTGCGGCGCCTGCGCCAGGGCGACGAACACGATCGGCGCGAATTGCGGCCGCCTGCGCAGCTCGATCGCGAGCCGTGCGAGCGGCTCGAGCGGCGCCGCGGCGACGATCACGACCGCGTCGAAGCCGCTGGCCTCGAATTCCGGTTCGAAGGACGGCTCCTCGCCGAACGCGTGCTCGACGACGGCCGCGTCGGGCCACGCGATCTCGACGTGCTTGCGCACGAGCAGGCGATGTTCGGCGCGCGCGGCCGTCAGCAGAAGCCGCAGGGGCATCGGCCGGACGTCCCTACAGGGCGCGAACCGGTTTGGCGGCGCGGCCGGCCGCGTCACGCCTGAGCTGCTTGACGGTGTCGGCACGTTCGCCCTGCAGGCGGGCGAGATACTCCGGCGTGACATCGCCGGTCACGTATTCACCCGAGAAGCAGGAGGTGTCGAACTGGTGGATCTTGGCGTTGTCGTGGCGCACCGCGTGCTCGAGCGCCGCAAGATCCTGGTAGATCAACCAGTCCGCGCCGATGATCGCGCGCACCTCCTCGTCGGTGTGGCCGGCGGCGACGAGTTCGTCGGCATTCGGCATGTCGATGCCGTACACGTTCGGATACCGTACCGGCGGCGCCGCCGAGGCGAAGTAGACCTTCTTCGCGCCCGCCTCGCGCGCCATGTCGATGATCTGGGCCGAGGTCGTGCCGCGCACGATCGAGTCGTCGACCAGCAGGACGTTTTTGCCGCGAAATTCCAGGTCGATCGCGTTCAGTTTGCTGCGCACCGACTTCTTGCGCTCGGCCTGGCCGGGCATGATGAACGTGCGGCCGATGTAACGGTTCTTGATGAATCCTTCGCGGTATTTGACGCCGAGGCGCTGGGCGACCTGGACCGCGCTCGTGCGGCTGGTGTCCGGAATCGGGATCACGACGTCGATGTCGTGGTCCGGCCGTTCGCGCCGGATCTTCTCCGCCAGGTGTTCGCCCATGCGCAGGCGCGCCTTGTAGACGGAGATGTTGTCGATGATCGAGTCCGGACGCGCGAAATAGACGTACTCGAAGATGCACGGCGTATGACGGACGGCGGCGACGCAGGCCTGCGCGTAGAAGCGCCCCTGCTCGTCGATGAACACCGCCTCGCCCGGCGCGACGTCGCGCACGAGCTTGAATCCGAGCATGTCGAGCGCGACGCTCTCCGAGGCCAGCATCCACTCGACGCCCTTCGGCGTCTCGCGCGAACCGACGACCAGCGGACGAATGCCGTTCGGGTCGCGAAAACCGAGAATGCCGTGGCCGATCACCATCGCGACGACCGCGTAGCCGCCGCGGCAGCGGCGGTAGACCGCATTGGCCGCGGCGAAAATGTCGGCCGGCGTCACCCGCGGCGTGCCCACGCGCTGCATCTCCGAGGCCAGCACGTTCAGCAGGACTTCCGAATCGGAGCGGGTGTTCAGGTGGCGCCGATCCTCGCGCACCAGCACTTCGGTCAGTTCGCGCGCGTTCGTCAGGTTGCCGTTGTGCGCGAGGCAGATCCCGTACGGCGAGTTCACGTAGAACGGCTGGGCCTCCAGGGCGCCGTCGCAGCCGGCGGTCGGATAGCGGACGTGGCCGATGCCGACCTTGCCGAGCAGCTTCAGCATGTGCTTGTGCTGGAACACGTCGCGCACGAGCCCGGCGTCCTTGCGCATGTATAGCGCGCCGGCGTCGCAGGTCATGATGCCCGCCGCGTCCTGGCCCCGATGCTGCAGGACCGTCAGCGCGTCATAGATCCGCTGGTTGGCCGCCTCGACTCCGACGATTCCGACGATACCGCACATCGAGCACCTCCGGCTTAGCCAGCCACCGAACGGATCCAGCCGCCGATGTATTGACCATAGGGAATCAATTTTGACCGGCCCCACCACGACTCGTGGTTCAGGTGCACGAGTTCTCCGACGATCACCAATAATCCGACCAGCACCGCGCCGCGCAGCGCGCCGAACAGCACGCCGAGCATGCGGTCGACGAACCCCAGGCCGGCACTGCGCATCAGCAGGCCGAGCAATGCGCCGATGATGCTGCCCGCGATCAGCACCAGGGCGAACACGACGAGACGCCCGATCCAGGGCCGCACCGCCGGCGCCGCCAGGTAGCCTCCAAGATACGGCTCGACCAGGTGCCCGAGCTTCCAGGCCGCAATCACGCCGCCCACCAGGAACACGAGCGAGACCACTTCGCGGACGAACCCGCGCACCAATCCAGCCACGGTCGAACCGAGTATCAGGAGGCAAATCAAGATATCGGCACCGTTCACGCCGCGATCCTTCCGCGAACCCAGTCGCTCAGCCGCGCTACCCGCCGCGCGACCGTTAGTTTACCCGAGCCCCGCCTCCCTGGCGTGACGCGGCGGGCATTTGCGCGAATCCCTCAATGGCCCGGCGGCACGACGCTCGCACGTTCGCCGCTCGCCCGGAATTTCGCCGCCGCTGCGAGCGCCGCCACCCGATCCGGATAGGCGCCGACCCGTACCCGATGGCGGGCGCGGGCCCCCGTGCCGATCGAGGTGATGTACGCCGCATAACCCCGCGACTTCCATTTGCGCGCGAGTCGCAACGCGTTCGACCGCTCCTCGAAGCTGCCAAGCTGGATCGTCCAGCGTCCCTCCCCGGCATTGGACATCGGGGGCGAAGGCGCCTTTTCAAGGCGCGTCGCCGCGGCCGCCGACGCGGGCGGCGCCGATGCAGGGCGCGCCGGCGATCCGGCTTGCGCCGTCGCCGTTCTTTCCACCGTTGCGATCGATGGCGCCCTCGATGCCGGGCGCGCCGTGGCGGGCACGGCCACTGGGGCGGCGCTTGGCACGGCGGCAGGCGCCCTGGCCGGCCGGAGTGAGACATCGACCATGACCGTGCGCATCGGTCCACCGGCAAGCGCGGACGCCGCGGGCGCCGATATAACGGCGGGCGGCGCGCGACGTGCGCCTCCCGACAGCAATTCGGGAACCACCAGCACGACCGCCGCAACCAAGATCGCGGCACCGACCAGACGTTCCTTGACCCGACGTTCCATGCCCGCAATCGCCTCTCAATCCGCCGTGCGCGGCGGCGAAGTATAAGGCCTGCGCTCGCCGGCCGGCAGCAAGCCGCGTCCCTCGAGCCAATCGAGCGCGGGTCCGACGATGTGGAATGAGCCGAACACGACGATCCGCTCGCCGCCGCCGGCGGTCTCTAGAGTGGTCTCGCAGGCCTCGGCGACCGACTCGGCGGTTGCGATCGGCGCATCGAGACCGCCCGCGGCGCGGGCGGCGAGCGCGGCTCCGCTCTGCCCGCGCTCCCCTTCGGTCGATACGAACCACCACGCATCGACCCGCCCGCTCAGGGCCGCGATGACCGCGGCCGCGTCCTTGTCGGCGAGCACGCCACAGACGGCGATCGTGCGGCCGGCCACCGGCAGCGCCCGCAGGTTCTCCGCGAGCACGCGTGCCGCGTCCGGGTTGTGTGCCACGTCGAGGATCCACATGGGCCGATCGGCCGCCGCGGCAGCAACCACCTGGAAGCGGCCCGCAAGTTCGACCGATCGCAGGCCGCGGGCGGTCGCCGCTGCGCAGATCTTCAGCCGCGGTGTGAGTTCCTCGAGCGCGGCGAGTGCCGCGGCGGCGTTGTCGTACTGCGTCTCGCCTCGCAGATTCGGCGGCGGCAGCCCCGGCAAATCCCAGCGCGGCCCACGGTAGCGCCAGCGTTCGCCGTCGCGGACGACGTCGAATTCGGCGCCGATGCGCTTCGGGCGCGCGCCGATCGCGCGTGCCGTCTCGAGCACGGTCGCCGGCAGCGTCCGGCCGCCGAGCACCGCGGCGCGGCCCGCACGGAAGATGCCGGCCTTCTCGCGACCGATCGCATCGAGCGTGTCGCCGAGAAACTCCTGGTGATCGAAGCCAATGCTGACGACAACGGCGACGTCCGGATCGACGACGTTCGCCGCATCGAGCCGACCGCCCATGCCGATCTCGAGAACCCAGACGTCGAGCGGCGCCGCCTCGAAAATCAACAGGGCCGCCAGCGTGTTGTACTCGAAGAAGGTCAGGCCGACCTCGCGGCGCGCGCGCTCGATCCGCTCGAACGCCCACAGCAGCTCGCCGGTCTCGACGATGCGCCCGCCGAGCCGGATGCGCTCGCGATAGTCGCGTAAGTGCGGCGAGCTGAACACGCCGACGCGATGGCCCGCGGCGGCGAGGATCGCCTCGCAGGTGGCGACCACCGAGCCCTTGCCGTTGGTGCCGGCGACGGTGATTACCGGCAGCGCGGGCCGGCGGAAATCGAGGCGTTCGAGCACCGTGGTCAGGCGCGCGAGGCCGAGCTCGATCGGCCGCGGATGCACGCGCGTCTGAAACACGAGCCAGTCCTCGAGCGTCGACGGAAAATCACTCGCCAAATCGGCGGCCCCTGGATTGCCCGGACTTGCCCCGCGCCCTCAAGCCGGCGCGGCTTCCTTGCCGGCGAACAGGCGCAGGATGCTCGCGATCCGTTCGCGCAGCTCACGCCGGTCGACGATCATGTCGATCGTGCCGTGCTCGAGGAGGAACTCGCTGCGCTGGAAACCTTCCGGCAGCGTCTCGCGCACCGTCTGCTGGATGACGCGCGGACCGGCGAACCCAATCAAGGCCTTTGGCTCACCGATATTGACGTCGCCGAGCATCGCGAGGCTCGCCGAGACACCGCCGGTCGTCGGATCGGTCATCACCGAGATGTACGGCAGGCGCGCCTCCGACAACCGCTTCAGGGCAGCGCTGGTCTTGGCCATTTGTAACAGCGAGTAGAGCGCCTCCTGCATTCGCGCCCCGCCGCTCGCCGCGAAGCACACCAGCGGCATGCGGTGCTCGAGACAATGCTCCACCGCCCGGACGAATTTCTCGCCGACCACGGAGCCCATCGAGCCACCGAGGAAGCGGAACTCGAACGCACAGGCGACGACGGCCATGCCTTTCAGCTTGCCTTCCATCACGATCAGCGCGTCGCGCTCGCCGGTTTGTTTCTTGGCGAGCACCAGCCGGTCCCGGTAGCGTTTGGAATCCTTGAACTTGAGCGGATCCTCCGGCTCGACCGTCGCGGCGAGCTCGGTCGTCGAACCCATGTCGAGGAACCGCGCGAGCCGTTCGCGCCCGTAGATGCGCATGTGATGGCTGCACTTCGGGCACACGTTCAGGTTGCGCTCGATCTCCGCGCGATACAGCACGGAGTCGCAGGCCGGGCACTTGATCCACAGACCTTCGGGCACCGAGCGCGTACGGCGCTCGGTCTTGATGCGCGACGGGACGATCCGCTCGAACCAGGACATGAGCTATATTAAACCAAATCGGCGGGACGACCGCAGGCGATGACGCGCCCCGGCGCCGGAATCTCGAACACCGGTGGGTAATCCACGCGCCACAGGTACAACCCCTCGGCCGGCGCGGTCATGCCGGCGTTCCGGCGATCCCGGCTCGCGAGCACTTGGGCCATCGCGCCCGCCGGATCCGGGTGCCGATGCGTCTCGAGCAGGGTCCCGGCGATGTTGCGCACCATATGGTGCAAATAAGCGTTCGCCGTGAGCTCGATCCAGATGAAATCGCCGTCGCGGCGCACGTTCGCCGACTCGATACGCCGTAGCGGCGTCACCGACTGGCACTCGATGGAGCGGAACGCGGAGAAGTCGTGCTCGCCGAGCAAGACCTGGGCGGCGCGATGCATCGCCTCGACGTCCATCGGCCGGTGAATCCATGCCGAGCGCGAACGGGCGAGCGCCGATCGGGCGCTGCGGTTCAGTATGCAGTAGCGGTAAGTGCGTCGCAGGGCGCTGTGGCGGGCGTGAAACCCGGTCCCGACCTCGCCGGCCCACTGCAGCGCGACCGACGGCGGCAATCGGCTGTTCGTGCCCAGCACCCACGCGCGCGCCGTGCGCTCGGCATCGGTGTCGAAATGCACCACCTGCCCGAGCGCGTGCACTCCGGCGTCGGTGCGCCCCGCACAGACGACCTCGACGGCGTGTCCCGCAACGAACGAGATTGCGCCCTGCACGGCGTCCTGGATCGAGTTCGCATGCGCCTGCGATTGCCAGCCGGCATAGCCGGTGCCGTCGTACTCGACGACGGCGGCCAAGCGGCGGCGTCCGCCCGCTGCCACGTCAACCGGGCAGGGATTGCAGCAGCCGCTGAGCCTCCTGTTTCTGGCTCGCAGAACCTTCCTGCACGACCTCATCGAGGATGCTGCGCGCACCCTCCGGATCGCCCATGTCCATGTAGGCGCGCGCGAGGTCGAGCTTCGTGCCGACTTCGCTCATCGTCACGGGCTCGAATTCCGTCGGCGATTCGCCATTGACGTGATGCGTCCCCGGACCCTCCTCGGCAAGCGTACGCGTCGGCGATTCGTCGTCCGCGCCCGCGGGCCCGCCGAGGGACTCGCCGATGTCGAGATCGACGCGGCGGCTGAGCTGGCTGGCCTCGAACACTTCGCTCGAGAACAGCTCCTCCGCCGCACGCGGCTGATCGACCGTGTCGCCGCCGCCGAGCGCGCCCGCGAGCCGCTCCAGATCGAGATCGACGCTGTCGGCGCTGACGGCGCGCAGTTTCGAGGTCGAGTCCAGATCGGGGCGTGGGTTTTCCTCGGTCTCGCCCGTCCCGAGCTCATGTACGCGGGAAGTCGCGCCGAGATCCTCGATTTCTCGCGGCATCTGCACGGTTGGCGCGGACTCCGGCGGGATCACGGCGGTCTTGATCGCGCTGTTGCTCGACTCCAGGTCCGAGATGAACGAAGCCTCGAGTTCGCGCTCGAGCTCGGTCAGGTCGCGGTCGCGCGCGCGGCCCTCGGCCTCGGCGATCATCCGCCGCGAGTGCTCGTCGAGCCCGGCGATCATCGTCGGCGCATCCGCCGGATGGTCGGTCTGCTCCAGATGCGAGCCGCTCACCGCCGGCGTGCCGGTCTGGTCGAGCGCGTCGAGATCGAGTCCGAGATCATCGATCGACACTTCCGCCGTCTGATCGGGCTGCGTCTGCGGCAACTTTGCCGACAACCGGTCCTCGAGCGAGCCGCCGGCGAGCGCCGGCGATTCGGTGGTGGGCGTTTCGGTCGAATCGGCGAACGGCATCATTTCCGACTCGACGGTCGGTTCGTCGCGCGGCGGCATGTCGCGCGTCGGCGAATCCTCCGCGCCGCGCTCCGGCGAGTCGAGCACGAAGTCGAGGCCCGAATCGCCGTGCAATTGCGGCGACTCGCCGGCGCCGGCGGCGTCCTCACCCTCCTTCGCGACCGCCGCCTCGTGAGGGCTGCGCTCGCCGTCGGGTTCGCCGAACAGATCGACGTCGACGCGGTTCTCCCCACCCTCGAGGTTCAGGTCGACCAGCGCGCCGGCTCCGCGGCCGCCGCCGTCGGCCTTCGCGAATAGCGGTTCGTCCGGGCAGATCTGCTTGCCCATGATCACGATCTTGGCCCACTCGCCGGCCGGCGCGCGCTCGCGCGTCGTGTATAGAGTCTTCGCGGTCTGCAGGAACAAGTCCTTGTTGCCCCAGACGAAGTAGATTTCCAGCAATTTCAACCGCAGATCGCGCCGGTCAGGCTCGCGCTCGAGCGCGATGCGCACCAGGTCGGCCGCCTGGTCGTACAGACCGTAGGCCATGTGGAAATCCGCCTCGGCGAGGGGATCTCCCTGGTCGAGGTTGACCGCGCTCTCGCTCGACATCGTGTCGTCGGGCGAGGGAATCTCGGCCGTATCGCCGGTCGGCGCGAATTCCGGTGCCTTGTGTTCGCCGGATTCCTCGACGAGGAACGAGTCGTCCACCGCCTTGCGCCCGCCCGGGATCGGCGCGGTCGTGGGATGCCGGACGTCCGTCGCCACCTCCGGCGGTTTGTACCCGGCGAAGTCGTCGAGCTGCTCGCGCTGCCGGCGCTTGAACGCGGCGAAACCGAGTGCGCCAAGCAGGGCGACGACAAGGCCCGCCGGCAGCCACCAATTGGCCGCGGCCCAACCAATCCACGAGCGGGGCGCCTTCGCCCCTAACGGCGCGGCGACGGACTGCGCCGGCGGCGGTGCAGACTTCGTCGCGGCCTGGCTCGGCGCTGCCGTGGGCGGCGGCGCGGCGACGGGCGTTGGCGCCACCGCGGGCGATTGTGCCACGGCTGGCGGTTGTGTCGCGGTGGGCGGCACCGCGGTCGGCGCGGGCTTCGGCGCCATGCCGAGCTTGGCCTGCAAGGCCGCCAGTTCCTGATCGCGAATGTCGACGAGACGCCGCTCGGCGGCAAGTTGCGTCTGCAGCTGCTGCAGTCGGCCACGCAAGGACGCATTCGCAGACGCGCCGCCACCACCGCCGGCTCCCGCTCCCGTTCCCGCTCCGGATGAGGTGCCGCTTGAGGCGCCGGACGCGCCCGGCGTGACCAGCCGCAGGCGACCGGCGGATGCGGCAGCGTTCGCTTTCCAGGCGCTCATCTGCCGGCCGATGGCCGCGATCGAGTCGCGCTCGTTCAAGGCCGCGATTCGATCGGCACCCGGCACGCGCAGGATTGCCCCGCGATGCAGGATGTTGACGTTGCCGTCGAACGCGCCCGGATTTGCGCGAAACAGCGCGATCATCGTCTGGTCGAGCGCGCCCTGGCCCCGCGCGCCGAGGCGCAACGCGATCTTCGACAGAGTATCGCCGGCGGCGACCCGGTACGTGAGCGGCCGGTTCGACGTGGCCGGCGGCTGCGCTGCTGGCGCCGATGGCGCGGATGATGTGGATGATGCGGATGATGCGGATGATGCGGATGACGCCGTTTGCGCCGCAGCCGGCGCGACCGCTGGCGGCGCGGCCGGCGCCGCCGGCGCGGACTGCAGCGGTACCGCCCGCGGCACCGCGACCGGCGCCGGCGGTTCGGCCTGCTGGCCGGATGCATATATCGGCGGATCGAGCAGCACGGTGTACTCGCGCATCAAATGGCCGCGCGCCCAATCGACCTCGACGAGGAAGGTCACGAACGGCTCGGGAATCGTATCGGTCGAAGTCACGCGCAGAACCGGGTGGCCGTCCTTGGCGTTGACGACGCGGAAGTGGAAGCTCGACAGAAACGGCGGATGGTCGATGCCGTAACGCGTGAACTCGTCGACCGGCGCGACCGCGGCATGCAGGTCGCGCACATCGCTAGCCGTCGCGCTGATCAGGTCGATGTCGGCGTTCAGCGGCTGGTCGAGCGCGGAGTGGAGATGAATTTCGCCCAGTCCGAGAGCCCACGACAACGACGGGCAGATGACGCATGCCATCAGGATGAGACGAGGCATCTTCGTGGACATTTCTACTCCAAAGAATACCGGCAAATAATTATTGAAAGTTCATCGAGTTATGCGAACTTGTGAACTGAATCTCGCCCGGCTTTTACGTAATCCGCGAACTATAGCTCACTGGGGTCTATTTACCAAAATCTGGGCGACCGAAACTGCGTTATGCGCCGCACATTTCCGAACATTATCGGCGACCACCCAAAAATTTAGAGATCGATCACGGCTCGCGTCGGCGCGCAATCGGCCGACATATACGTGATCCGGCGCGAGCGCCGAACCCGCCGGCGTCGGCGGCGCCACGGACACCGCGGATTCGACCAGCCGAATGCCGTTGCTGCGCCGCAGTACCGCCGCCACTTCGGCCAGATCGAATGTTCGCTCGAGCAGTGCATGCACCGCGAGACCATGGCCGAAGAACACCGGCACACGCACCGCCGTCGCGTTGATCTGCAAACCCGGCAGACCGAGCACCCGGCGGGTCTCACTCGCCAGCCGCCGTTCCTCCGCGCTGCTGCCGTCCCCGCCGAGCGCATCGACCAGCGGCAGGACGTTGAAGGCAATCTGCGTACCGAACGTCCGCGGCCGCGGCGAGCGGCCGCCCAGCAGGGCGGCGGTTTCCGCGGCGAGCCCGTCGACCGCCGCGCGACCGCTGCCGGAGACCGCATGATACGTCGCCACGTCGACGCGTTCGAGGCCGGCAAGCGCGGCGAGCGGCGCGACAGCGGTCGCGAGCGCGACGCTTGCGCTGCATGGCAGCGCGACGAGGCCGCGCGCGCCGATCGCCTCGAGCGCGCCCGGGTTGACGTCCGCGACGACCAGCGGCACACCGGCGCTCTCGCGGTGCGCACTCGAGGAGTCGATGACCAGCGCATGCGCGGCGGCCGCCGGCGCAAAACGCTGCGCCGTCGAGGAGCGCGCGCAGAAGAACGCCAACTCGACCCGCGAGAAATCGAACGCCGCGACGTCGCCGATCGCGAGCTGCCCGCTGCCGTCGGCGGACACGCGTCCCAGGTCCCGCAAATCGTCGAGCGCATGCAGGCGCGATCCGCCGAGGCCGCGCAGCTGCAACTCGGCGACCAGCGCCTCGCCGATCAGGCCGCCGGCGCCGACGACGGCGATGCGCGGCTGGTGGGCAGCGGCGCTCATCGGCGCGCGGTGATGATCGGTGTCGGCGACACGACCTCGCCGCATTGCGCCCGGTGGCGCAGATGATGGTCCATCAGCACCAGTGCGAGCATGGCCTCGGCGATCGGCGTCGCACGCAGTCCGACGCACGGATCGTGCCGGCCGGTCGTCGCGACCGTCGTCGGCTCGCCGGCTACGTCGATCGTATCGCCGGGCAGCGTGATGCTCGAGGTCGGCTTCAAGGCGATGCTGACCACGATCTGCTGACCCGAGGAGATTCCGCCCAGCACCCCGCCGGCGTGATTGGTCTTGAAGCCGTGCGGCGTCATTTCATCGCGGTGCTCAGAGCCGCGCTGCCGGATGGCGTCGAATCCGGCGCCGATCTCGACGCCCTTCACCGCGTTGATGCCCATCATCGCGCTCGCGATGTCCGCGTCCAGCCGATCGAACACGGGCTCGCCCCAGCCGGGCGGCACGCCATCGGCCAAGACGGTCACACGCGCACCGATCGAATCGCCCGCTTCGCGCAGCTTCCAGATGTACGCCTCGAGCTCGGCGATTCGCCCGGGATCCGGACAGAAGAACGGGTTGCCGTACGCACCGGGCGGATCGACCGCCTCGAGCGCGATTGGCCCCATCTGCGCGAGGTAACCGAAGATCCGCACGCCGAGCCGTTCGCGCAGATACTTGCGCGCGATCGCGCCGGCGGCGACCCGCATCACGGTCTCGCGCGCCGAGGAGCGGCCGCCGCCGCGATAATCGCGGAAGCCGTATTTTTGCTGGTAGGTGTAGTCCGCGTGACCCGGGCGGAACCGGTCCTTGATCTTCTCGTAGTCGCGGCTGCGCTGGTCTTCGTTCTCGACCAGCAAGCCGATCGGGCTGCCGGTGGTGCGGCCTTCGAACACGCCGGAGAGGATCCGCACCCGGTCCGGTTCGCGCCGCTGGCTGGTAAACTGCGAGGTGCCGGGACGGCGGCGATCGACGTCGTCCTGTAAATCGGCTTCGGCGAGTGCGAGGCCCGGGGGGCAGCCGTCGACGACGCAGCCGAGCGCCGGTCCGTGACTCTCGCCGAAGCTGGTCATCGTGAAGATCCTGCCGAAAGTATTGCCTGCCACCGTGCTGCGACTCTCTCAAAGATCCCGGGCCCGCAACAAGAATACGCCGCCGCCGCCGATCGTGAACCGCGGCCAGACGAAGCGCGTGCGCGGAAACGCCCGCAGCAGCATGCGCTGCGTATTGCCCACCTCGACGACCAGGATGCCGAGTTCGTCGAGGTGCGCGCCTGCGCCCGCGAGGATCGCCCGCACGGACGCGAGCCCGTCCGCGCCCGCCGCGAGGCCGATCTGCGGTTCGTGATGGTATTCCGGCGGCAGGTCCCGCAACTCCTTGCGGCCGACGTAGGGCGGATTGCTGACGATGATATCGTATCGGCGGCCCGCGACCGCGGCGAAATGATCGGATTGCAGCACGTCGAGGCGATCCGCGAGGCCAAGCTTGCGCGCATTGCGGCGGCACACCGCCAGTGCGGCCGGCGAAACGTCGAGTGCATCGACGCGGGCGCGCGGGAACGCGCGCGCGCAGGCGAGCGCGATCGCCCCGCAACCGGTACCGAGATCGAGGATCCGGCGCACGCGCCGCGGCGCGATCCATGGCGCAAACCGGTCGGCGGCGAGCTCCGCGATCGGCGAGCGGGGCACCAGGACGCGCCGGTCGACGTACAGCTCCATGCCGGCGAAGAATGCGCGGCGCGTCAGGTAAGGCAGCGGCATCCGCTGCTCGATGCGCCGGCGCAGCAGCCTGCCGATGCGCCGGCGCACGGCCGGCTCGAGCGGGTTCCGGTAGGCGCGCGCGCCGCGCGCATGGGCGATGCCCGCGGCAAAGAACACGAGTTCGGCCGCCTCGTCGCGGGCGTTGTCGGTGCCGTGACCGAAGTGCACGGCGGCCGCCTCGAGCGCCGCCCTGCAGCGGTCGATCGCCTCGCCGACGGTCGCGACGACACGCTGCGGCGGCGATCTATGCGATACTACTTGCATGCCGAATCGATCCCGATGGTTGCGGGCGCCGATGTGCCGGCGCGTCACGCGCCGGCCGATTCTAGCCTGATCGCCGCCGCCCACGCATGAGCGCCCCCGCTCCGCCGACGCGGGCCGCCGCCCCCGGCCGCGGCCGGGCGTTCGTCGGATTGCAGTATTTGCTGCCGCAGCACCGGCTGTCCCGCCTGGTGGGCGCCGCGACGCGCGTGCGCACCCGCTGGTTCAAGAACCTGCTGATCCGCGGGTTCCTGAGGTTCTACCGCGTGGATCTCGCCGAGGCCGCCGAATCCGATCCGCTGGCCTATGCGAATTTCAACGCCTTCTTCACGCGCGCGCTCGCGCCGGGAGCGCGGCCGATCGCGCCCGCTGCGGACGCCGTCGCGAGCCCCGCCGACGGTACCTTCAGCGAATGCGGCGCGATCGACGGCGACCGCCTGCTGCAGGCAAAGGGCCGCGGCTACATGCTGGGCGAGTTGCTCGCGGGCCGCGATTGGGCCCGGCGCTTCGAGCACGGATCTTTCGCGACGATCTACCTCGCGCCGCGCGATTATCACCGCGTCCACATGCCCTGCGACGGCCGGCTCATCGAGACTGTGTTCGTGCCGGGCCGGCTGTTCAGCGTGAACACCGCAACCGCGCGCCACGTACCGCGGCTGTTCGCACGCAACGAGCGCGTGGTGACGCTGTTCGACGGCGCGGGCGGCGGCTTCGCGCTGATCATGGTCGGGGCTCTGAACGTCGGCAGCATGGCGACCGTTTGGACCGGCGACATCGCGCCGCCCGACCGCCGTGGACCGAGCCGGCTGGCGCACGCCGAGATCGCGCTGCACAAGGGCGATGAACTCGGCCGCTTCAACATGGGCTCGACCGTGATTTTGCTGTTCGAACCGGCGCGCTTCCGTTTCGCCCCGGCGGTGGTCGCGGGCGCGGGCGTGCGCATGGGCGAGGCGATCGGCGGGCTCGCGGCGTGAGCGGCGTGAGCGGCGCGTGGCGCCCGTCGGCAGACCTCGCCGCACTGCGGGCGCGCGCCGCGATGCTCGCGAGGGCGAGGACGTTCTTCGCCGAGCGCGGCGTGCTCGAGGTGGACACGCCGATCTTGAGCACCGGCGGCGCGACCGATCCGCAGATAGAGTCGCTGACGACCCGTCTGCACGGGTCGGCCACCCCGCTCTATCTCGGCACATCGCCGGAATTCGCGATGAAGCGGCTGATCGCCGCCGGCAGCGGCGACATCTACCAGATCTGCAAGGTGTTCCGCGACGAGGAACGGGGTCGGTGGCACAACCCGGAATTCACGATGCTCGAGTGGTATCGCCTTAACCATGACGACGCCGCGCTGATGAGCGAGGTCGAGCGTCTCGTCGTGGAGCTGGTCGCGCCGCACCGGCGCTTGCCGGCCGCGGAGCGTTTGAGCTACGCCGAGGCGATGCGCCGCCATGCCGGCGTCGACGCGCACCGCGCCGGCACCGATGAGCTGCGCCGTGCAGCCGCCGCGCACGGCGTGGTCTGCGACGCGCCACTCGATCGCGATGCCACACTCGACCTGCTGATGGGCCTCGTCGTCGGACCGCAGCTCGGCCGCGAGCGCCCGAGTTTCATCTGCAATTACCCCGCGTCGCAGGCGTCGCTCGCGCGGCTCAAACCCGGCGAGCCGCGGGTCGCCGCGCGATTCGAACTCTATGTGGACGGGATCGAGCTCGCCAACGGCTTCCACGAGCTGAGCGCGGCCGACGAGCAACGCGCGCGATTCGAGGAGGACCTCGGCACGAGGCGCCGGCGCGGCCGGCCCTTGCCGGCGATCGACGAGCGGCTACTTGCGGCGCTCGCCGCGGGCCTGCCGGATTGCGCCGGGGTGGCGCTCGGCTTCGACCGGCTGGCGGCGCTCGCGATCGGCGCCGACACCCTGTCGGCGGCGATGGCGTTTCCGATCGATCGCGCCTGAGCGGCGCGGGTCAACCCTTGCCGCGCGACAGATACTCGCCGGTGCGGGTATCGATGCGGATGATCTCGCCTTCGTTGATGAACAGCGGCACGCGCACCGTCGCACCGGTCTCGAGCTTCGCCGGTTTCGAGCCTCCGGTCGCGGTGTCGCCGCGGACGCCGGGATCGGTCGCAACGATCTTCAATTCCATGTGCGCGGGCGGCGTGACCTGCAGCGGCACTCCGTTCCACAGCGTCACGATGCAGATGGTGCCGTCCTTGAGCCACTGGGCGCACTCGCCGACCGCCTCCTTGGAGGCGGTCGTCTGCTCGAACGTGTCCGGCACCATGAAGTGGTAGAAGTCCCCATCGCTGTACAGGTACTGCATATCCGAGTCGACGACGTCGGCCGCCTCGACGGTGTCGCCGGACTTCCAGGTGCGCTCGATCGTGCGGCCGGTCTTGAGATTGCGCACGCGGACCCGATTGAACGCCTGGCCCTTGCCGGGCTTGACCATCTCGTTCTCGACGATCACGTAGGGGTCGCGGTCGATCAGGATCTTCAGTCCCGCTTTGAATTCGTTCGTGCTGTAGTTCGCCATCGATTGCCTCGGGCTTGCGGCCCGCGATGACGGGCTGGTCGAAGGCCGCGTATCATAGCCGCATCCGCTCCCCGGGGCCACCGGCCGGGGCCGATCGGCGTGCGACGCAGGTCGCGCAAAGCGCGGCGCGAGCGGTGCTAGACTTGCACTCATGAACAGCAAGGACTTTCGCCGGTGAGCGACCTCGGAGCCGTACCGCTGATCGTCATGGCGCGGTCCCAGGATCACGTCGAGGCCATCAACAGCTCGTTGCGCAACGCCGGCCACCCGGTGCACTGCAGCTGGCTGCCGGACGCCCGTGATCTCGGCGACGCCTTGACGCAGATCAATCCGGAGATGCTCCTGGTGTTCGCCGACGAGGTCGCAATCGACTTCGCCCTGATCATGAAGATCCGCAACCAGACCGCGCCGGAGATGCCGGTGCTGATCGTGCGCGACCGGGTCGACGAGGCGGTGATCGCCGAGGCGATGATGCTCGGCGCCCGGGACGTGGTCACTCTCGGCAATCAGGCCCGCCTGCAGGCCGTCGCAACCCGCGAGCTGCGCGCGTACCGCCTCGACAGGGCGCTCGGCAAGACGCTGTCGTCGGCCCGGGAATATCGTGAGCAGCTGCAGAATTTTCTGGAGGGCTCGGCCGACGCGATCACCCACGTCCAGGAGGGCATCATCGTCGATGCCAACCGCGCCTGGCTCGAACTCTTTGGCTACTCCGGCGACGATGCGCTGACCGGCATGCCGCTGATGGACCTGTTCGAGCAGGAGACGCACGTTGCGCTGAAGGGGGCACTCGTCGCCTGCCTCCAGGGAAAATGGACCGACCACGCACTGAAGGTCCAGGCGCTGCTGTCGGACGGATCGAGCTTGCCGCTCGAGATCACGCTCGCCAAGCTCGAGCTGGAGGACGAGCCGGCGATCCGCCTGCGCATCCCGGCGCGGCAGAATGCGGATCAAGACATCGAGGGGCGGCTCGCCGCGGCAGTGCGCAACGACGCGACGACCGGCTTTCCGCAACAGCGATTCCTGACCGCGTCGCTGCGCGAGCGCTGCGCACTCCCGCTCAAGGGCGGCGTGCGCGAGTTGGCGCTGATCAAGCCAGATCAGTTCCTCGACATTCAAAGCGCGATCGGCGTCCTCGAGAGCGAGGAATTCATGGCGCAGCTCGCCGATCTGCTGCGCAGCCAGCTCGGACCGACGGACCTGTGCGGCCGCTTCGGCGGCAACGGCCTGCTCGTGTTGCTCGAGCGCGGCACGCCGCGCGATGCCGAGGCCTGGGCGCAGAACGTCGTCAAGCGCGTCAATCAGCACCTGTTCACGATCGCCGACAAGAGCCTCTCGGCGACCGTGACGATCGGCCTCGGGACGCTCGCGGCCGCGAGCCTCGGCGCCGCGGTCGCCGACGCGGCCGCCGCGGCCCGCCAAGGCCGCGCCCGCGGCGGCAACCAGACCTTCGCCATCCGCCAGTCGGACACCGACACGCGCGTCCAGGCGTACGACCAGATCTGGGTCAAGCACATCAAATCGGCCCTGATGGAGAACCGCTTCCGCCTGGTGCAGCAGCCGATCGCGAGCCTTCTCGGCGAGAACAAAGGCATGTTCGACGTGCTCGTGCGCATGCTCGACGAACACGGCCACGAGGTGCTGCCGGCCGAGTTCATGGCTGCGGCCGAACGCAACGAATTGATGAAGAACATCGACCGCTGGGTCATCGGCGCATCGCTGTCGTTCAGCGCGAATCGCCAGGCGGAGTGCATCTTCCTGCGCGTCTCGAAGGACACCGTGCTCGACAAGAGCCTGGCCGGTTGGCTGGAGACGCAACTGCGTGCGATCCGCGTCGAGCCCAGACGCCTCTGCATCCAGGTCTCGGAGGATCTTGCGAACCAGTACCTGCGCCAGACCATCGATCTCGCGCGCACGCTCGGCAAGCTCGGCTTTCGCTTCGCCATCGAGCATTTCGGCGCCGGCCGCGATCCGCTGAAGCTCCTCGCCGAAATCGACGTGCACTTCATCAAGATCGACGGCTCTTTGATGCAGGGGCTGTCGACCAATCAGCTGCAGCAACAGCGGGTCAAGGCGCTGGTCGAGGCGGCCAAGCGCAAGCGCGTCGAGACGATCGCCGAGCGCGTCGAGGACGCGAACACGATGGCCGTGCTCTGGCAGCTCGGCATCGAGTTCATCCAGGGATACTTCGTCAACACCCCCGAGGCGGTGACGATGTCCGGCGAGCGCTAAGCGCCACGCCGGCGCCTCAGGCCGGGCCGACCTCGAGCCGGTCGATCTGCTTGTAGGCGCGGGAGAACCGCTGCCGGCGCCGCCCCTTCGCGTCCTGGAACGCGCCGAGATCGGCGTAACTCAACTTCATCGGCGCGCTGTTGCCGCTGTGGACGGTCAGCTGATCGCCGGGCGCGACGACCGCGATCGCGACGAGGTACTCTTCGCGGTCGGCGGCCTTGCGGCCCGGGATGCCGTACAGGTTCCCGCCCTTGCCCGAACTCATCTCCTCGATCCGGGCGCAGGGCAACGCGAGCGCCTCGCCGTCGTTGTTGACGAGCACCGCGAGCGCGTCCGCGCTCGCGATCGGCTGCGCCGGCAGCACCCGCGCATTGTTCGGCACCTTGAGCACCGATTTGCCCTTGCGATTGCGGGAGTACAGGTCGGCGAGTTTCGCGCGAAACCCGTAACCCGCGTCGCTCGCGAGCAGCCAGCGATCCTCCGGCTCGCCGATCAGCACCGCCGCGAAAGTGGCGCCATCCGGCGGATCGACCGAGCCGGACAGCGGTTCGCCGTAGCCGCGCGCGGCCGGCAGCTGATGTGCATCGAGGCTGTAGGCGCGGCCGGTCGAGTCGACGAAGACCGCCTGCTGCAGGTTGCGCCCGCGGGCGGCGGCCTGGAATTCGTCGCCGCCCTTGAAGACGAGCGAGCGCGGATCGATTTCGTGCCCCTTCGCGGCGCGCACCCAGCCGAGGCGCGAGAGCACGACCGTCACGGGCTCACTCGACATCAACTCGGTCGCCGCGATCGCGTGCGCCGCCGCCCGCTCGACGATGCGCGTGCGCCGCGGGTCACCGTGTTCCTCGGCGTCGCTCTCGAGTTCCTCGCGTACGAGCTTCGCCAGGCGCGCCTTGCTCTTCAGCGTTCTGCCGATGTCCTCACGCTCGTCCGCGAGCTCCCGCTGCTCGGCCTTGATCTTCATCTCCTCGAGGCGGGCGAGGTGGCGCAGCTTGGTCTCGAGAATCGCCTCGGCCTGGGTCTCGTCGAGCGCAAACCGGCGCATCAGCACCGCCTTGGGCTGCTCCTCGGTGCGCACGATGCGGATCACTTCGTCCAGGTTCAGATAGGCGATCAGCAGCGAGTCGAGGACGTGTAGCCGCGCGCCGACCTTCTCCAGACGGTGGGCCAGGCGGCGAGTGACCGTCGTCTTGCGGAATTCCAGCCACTCGAGCAATAGCTCCTTCAACCCCATCACGCGCGGCCGGCCGTCGCGGCCGATCACGTTCAGGTTCACGCGGAAGTTGCGCTCGAGATCGGTCGTCGCGAACAGGTGCGCCATCAGCGCCTCGGCGTCGACCCGGTTCGACTTCGGCACTATCACGAGACGGATCGGCTTCTCATGGTCGGACTCGTCGCGCAGATCCTCCACCATCGGCAGCTTCTTCGCGCGCATCTGGTTCGCGATCTGCTCGAGCACCTTGCCGCCCGAAACCTGGAACGGCAGCGCGTCGACGACGATTTCGTCGTCCTCGACCGTGTACGTCGCGCGCGCCCTGAAGCCACCCGCGCCCGTCTCGTACATCTGCAGCAGTTCGGCGCGCGGCGTGACGATCTCTGCGCCGGTCGGCAGGTCCGGCCCCTTGACGTGGCCCATCAGCTTGCGCGTCGTGAGCTGCGGATCCTCGAGCAGCGCAATGCAGGCGGCGGCGATCTCCCGCAAGTTGTGCGGCGGGATATCGGTCGCCATGCCGACGGCGATGCCCGAGCCGCCGTTCAGAAGCAGATTCGGCAAGCGCGCCGGCAGGAGGGTCGGCTCCTCGAGCGAACCGTCGAAATTCGGCGCCCAGTCGACCGTGCCCGCACCGAGCTCCCGCAGCAGCAGCGCCGCGTAGTGCGTCAGGCGCGACTCCGTGTAGCGCATCGCGGCGAAGGACTTCGGATCGTCGGTCGATCCCCAGTTCCCCTGGCCGTCGATGACCGGGTAGCGGTAGGCGAAGTCCTGCGCCATGTGCACCATCGCCTCGTAGCACGCCGAATCGCCGTGCGGATGGAACTTGCCGATCACGTCGCCGACCGTGCGGGCGGATTTCTTGTGCTTGGCGCCCGCGGCGAGCCCGAGTTCGCTCATCGCGTAGACGATGCGCCGCTGCACCGGCTTCAGGCCGTCGCCGACGTGCGGCAGCGCGCGGTCGAGGATCACGTACATCGAATAGTCGAGATACGCGCGCTCCGCGAACGTCTTCAGCGACTCCGATTCGATGCCCTCGAAGTTCAGCTCCTGGTCCTTCATAGCCGCGCGAGGTTGCCCTTGCTCTCGAGCCACTGGCGCCGGTCGCCCGCGCGCTTCTTCGCGAGCAGCATGTCGAGCATCTGGTCCGGGCTGTCGTGCGCGCCGATCGTCAGTTGCACGAGGCGGCGGGTCGCCGCCGCCATCGTCGTCTCGCGCAATTGCGGCGGACTCATCTCACCGAGGCCCTTGAAGCGCGTGACGACGGGCTTCAGGCGCGCGTTCTCCACCGCGAGCCGCGCAAGAGCCTTGTCACGCTCGGCGTCGTCCAGCGCATACAGCACCTGCTTGCCGGCGTCGATCCGATAGAGCGGCGGCATGCACACGTGAACGTGGCCCGCGGCGACCAGCGGACGGAAGTGGCGCAGGAACAGCGCGCACAGCAGGGTCGCGATGTGCTGGCCGTCGCTGTCGGCGTCGGCGAGGATGCAGATCTTGTGGTAACGCAGCCCCGAGAGGTCGGCCGCGCCCGGCTCGACGCCGATCGCGACGCTGATGTCGTGCACTTCCTGGGACTGCAGCGCCTCGTGCGCATCCGCCTCCCAGGTGTTGAGGATCTTGCCGCGCAGCGGCATGATCGCCTGCGTGACGCGATCGCGCGCTTGCTTGGCCGAGCCGCCTGCCGAGTCGCCTTCGACGAGGAACAGCTCGCCGCGCGCGGGATCCTGGCTGACGCAATCGGCGAGCTTACCCGGCAGGGCGGGCCCCGCGACGACGCGCTTGCGGGCGATCTTCTGGCTGTCGCGCAGGCGCTGCTGCGCGTTGGCGATGCACAGTTGGGCGATCTCGCCGCCCTGATCGGGATGCTGGTTGAGCCAGAGCGCGAACGCGTCCTGGATCACGCCCTGGACGACGCCCGCCGACTCGCGCGACGACAGCTTCTCCTTGGTCTGCCCCACGAACTGCGGTTCGCGCATCTTCAGCGACATCACGAAACTCACCCCGTCCCAGACATCCTCGGGCGCGAGCTTCAAGCCCCGCGGCAGCAGATCGCGGAACTCGCAGAACTCGCGCACCGCGTCGCAGGCCCCGGCGCGCAGCCCGTTGACGTGCGTTCCGCCCTCGACCGTCGGGATCAGGTTCACGTAGCTCTCGGCCACCGCGAGCTCGCCGTCGAGCACCCAGGCAAACGCCCACTCGAGCGCCCCGCCGTCGATGTCGCGCTTGCCGTAGAAGGTCTCGGCGGGCAGCCACGCGCCCTTGCCGAGTTGCTCGGACAGATATTCGTGCAGGCCGCCGGTGTAGAACCATTCGTCCGTCTCGCCGGTCGCCTCGTTGTGCAGGCGGACGCGCAGGTTCGGGCAGAGCACGGCCTTGGCGCGCAGGACCTGTTTGAGCCTCGGTACCGCGAATTTGTCGGTGTCGAAGTACCGACCGTCGGGCCAGAAGCGGATGGTCGTGCCGCTGCGCGACTTCGGCACGTCGCCGACGATCTCGAGTTTCGAGGTCGGCCGGCCGTCGACGAAGCCGATGTTGTATTCCTTGCCGCCCCGGCGCACCCAGCACTCCAGATGCTTCGAGAGCGCGTTGACGACCGACACGCCGACGCCGTGCAATCCACCCGCGTGCTGATAGTTCTTGTCGTTGAACTTGGCGCCCGCGTGCAGCCGCGTCAGGATCAGCTCGACGCCGGTGATCTTCTCCTTCGGGTGCACGTCGACGGGCATGCCGCGGCCGTCGTCCTCCACCTCGACCGACCCGTCCTTGCCGAGGCTCACGCGGATGTTGCGGCAATGCCCCGCAACGGCCTCGTCGACGCTGTTGTCGATGACCTCGTGCGCGAGATGATTCGGCCGCGTGGTGTCGGTGTACATGCCCGGGCGGCGGCGGACCGGATCGAGCCCGCTCAACACTTCGATGTCTGATGCCGTGTACGACGATGCCATCGGCTGCCTCTCGATGATCGGCCGCGGAGTCTAGCATGCGCTCCGCACGCCGAGGGTCCGCTGCCGCTGGCGGCGGAGCAGCGCTTGCGTTATCGTTCGCGCATGATGGGAATCGCCAACGCGCACAATCTGGCTGAAGCCGTCGGCGTATGGCCGCGGCCGTACGGCATCGCCGTGCGCCTCAAGCACGGGGATCCGTTTCGCAAGCTCCTCGGCGACGACTGGCAAAAGACCCATTGGTTCACGACGGCCGCCGAACGCGACCGCGTCCTCGAGGATATGGCGCGCCGGCATGAGTATTCGCGAGCCGGCGACGCCCCCGCGCTGCTGTTCGAGAAGATCGAGAACCTCGCCGAAAGCCGCGGAATCTAGCACCCTGCGCGACGATCATCGAGCGCGCTCCGGGCGTCAGAAAGTGCGCCCGAGAAACAGGTAATAGGCGCTCGCGCCGGACGTGTCGTAGCCGCCACCGACGTACAGCGGCCCGAGAAAGGTGTCTAGCCCGAGAAACACCGACAGGTCCTTGCGCGCCGTTCCCCAGTCGATCTGACCTCGCCGCTGCCAGACGTTGCCGGCCTCGAACGACATGCCGAGATAGGCGGGAAACTCGAGCACGCCCGCGCCGCCGTGGCCGATCTGGCGGAAGTACACCGCGCGGCCGATCGCATAGTTCGGTCCGGTCAAGGACTGCGCCGCGAGTCCCGAGAGATTGAGGAATCCGCCGAGCGAGTAGAAATCCTGCAGCGAGGTGGGTTTGATCGTCCCGCGCAGCGTCGTGCCGGCCGAGGTCCACAGCAGCAGCGTATTGCGTCCGCGCGAGCGCGCCATCAGCCAATCGGCGGTGAGCCGGTCGGAGGCGACGTCCGAGCCGAGCACCCTGCGGTCAGCGTCCCAGCGCAGCGAATAGGTCTGCCCGGTGCGCGGAAAGTCGACGCTGTCGAGCCGGTCGTAGCTGAATCTGAAGAACAGTTCGCCATCGTTGAACTTGCGGTCGACCAGCGCCGGATCGCCGAAGCGCGGATGGGTGTTGCCGTTGATGCGGTGCACGCCGGCGCGGATCTCGCCCCAGTTGCCGAGCTCGCGGCCGAGATCCAGATCCGCCTCGGCCTCGCGCTCGCGAAAATCGGCGACCTCGACGTCGCGCGTGTACACGCGCAGGTCGCGCTGCTCGACGCGCACGCTCGGCGCGACGAACCAGCGCCGCCGGGCCGACAGCGGCTGGTAGAACTCGGTCAAGACTTTGGGGTTGCTGCCGATCTGCAGATCCGTGCGCCACTCGGCGCCAAGATCGTTGATTTCGGTGACGAGAAAGCGGGCCGCGGCGTTGTACTGGCTGTTGCCCTGAAAGTCATCCTGCAGTTGCAGTCCGAAGCGCACGTAGTTCGGTCCCCAGGACTTGCGCCGCGCGCGTACCACGATGCCGCTGCGACGGCCCGCGCCACGGCCCTGCGTTGCCACCCGATAGTCGACCGTCTCGAACAGTCCGAGGCCGTACAGTTCATTGATGCGCGCGGCGACCCGACGCGCGTCGAGCGGTTTGCCGATCAACGGCCGCATCGTCGCGAGAATCGTCTTCTCGTAGGGCTTCGACGCCGCATCGACGCGCACGAAACGGATCACCGGCGGCTCGACCGCGGGCCTGCGCCGCCGCTGCAGATAGCGGCGGTAAGCCGCGGGGCTGACGCTCAGGGGCGCGAGTTTCGCGCGCATCGCGAGCGCGGCGCGCTCGCCGAGCCCGATCGTCTGCGCGACCACCGTGAAGTCGGTGGGTCCGGTCTCGCCGAGATCCGGCTCGATGAGCACGTCGCGCGGCCCGAGCGTCGCCTTCTGCAGGTCCGAATCGCGGCGCACGAGGATCGCGAGCATCTGGTTCGATATCGCGAGCGCCGAGGTCAGCTGCCGGCGCGGCAGCAGCGGCGACTCGACGTCAACCACGATCAATACATCCGCGCCCATCGCCCGGGCGACGTCGATCGGCAAGTTCTCCGTGATCCCGCCGTCGACGAGCAGCCGGCCGTGATCGTCGACGGGGGCGAACAGACCCGGCGCGGACATGCTCGCCCGCATCGCCTCGGCCAGGTCGCCGCTGCCGATGAGCACGGGCTTGCCGGTCGCAAGGTCGGTCGCGACCGCCCGGAACGGCGTCGGTAGCAAGTCGAAGTTCGCGGCATCGTCGTACTGCAAGGTCAACCGCCGCAGCGTTTCCTGCAGCTGCTGTCCCTGGATCAACCCCTTCGGCAGCAAAAAGCGGCCGTGCTTCAGCCCGATCGGCAGGTGCACGAGGAAATTCCGATCGTCCTGCTTGCGCCGGAACGCGAGATCCTCGCGCGGCGGCCGGTCGCGGAACGCCTCCTGCCAGTCGACCGAGCGCACCGCCGAGTCGATCTGTTCGGGTGTCATGCCGCTCGCGTACAAGCCGCCGACGATCGCTCCCATGCTGGTGCCGGCGATACAGTCGATCGGCACCCGCAGCCGCTCGAGGACCTCCAACACACCGATGTGAGCGAGCCCACGGGCGCCGCCGCCGGAGAGCACGAGACAGATCTTTGGCCGCGCGCCGCCATCGGCGCGCGCGGCGCCGGCGAACAGTGCCGAGACGCACAGGAGGCATGCCGCGAGCCACCCCATCCAAGGGCTCCGTTGTGAGCAGACTCTAGAGCACCAGGTTAACCGTATCGGCCGTGAAGGTGTTCGTCGCCCGGTCGAAGGACCCTCGTGCCTCGAGCGACAGCGCCTGGTTCGTCGAGCTCAGGCCCGTGTTGAGTGCGGCGACGAAACTCGCGAACGAACTGAACGTGCTGATGCCGCCCGTGACGTCACCGAATGCGAACGCCGGCGCAAACGTCGTCGACACCGGCGTGCTCGTCGCGACGACCGGCGGCGAGGAAGCGAGCGAGTGCAGGTCGATCGACTCCGGGCCGATCTGCAACACGGCGCTCGCGAGACTCGGGTTGCCGAGGTCAACCGTGAAGCCGCCGCTCGAAAGACCGGTGAACGGCGCCGTGGTGCCCGATCCGCTCCAGGTCGCGCGCAGGCTGGCCGGCACCGCCGTCTCCTGATTCACGGCGCTCGCATTGAAGTCGGGCGGTGCGGCGCCGAAGCCGTTGACCAGCCCCTCGACCCACAGAGGCGTACCCGCCGCGGTGCCGGAAAGATCGGTCGCACCGGTGGCAACCCGGTAGCTTGCGGCGCTGGTGTCCTGCGCCGTGGTGAGGCCGTTGCCGGCGAAAGTGAACACGCCCGCCGGCCAGCCGGCGAGGTCCTCGAGCGTCATCGTCGCGCTGCCCGCCGCGCCGGTCAGCAACTGACCGAAAGCCTCGGTCGACAGCAGCCGCACCTGCCCGGCCGTGGCGCTCGTCGCGTCGAGCGTCACGACGCCGGAGCTCGACAAGGACCACGTGCCGATGGCGTCGATCTTCTGGCCGACGGCGATCGAGTGGTAGTTCAGGCCGGTGAGCGAAGCGTCGTCGTCGGCGGTGACGGTCGTCCCGGGACCCACCAAAACCAGCGAGTCCGTATCCTTGTACTGCGCATAGCCGGTCGGGAAGCTCAAGGTCGAGCCCCAGATCGTGCCGCCGCGCACCGTCAGCGTGTTGCCGCTGCGGGCGATCACCGTGCCGGTCAGGTTCTGCGTGTAGAAGCTCTCGAGACTGGATCCCGCGATGACGTAGACGGCGTTGAACTTGCCGGCGACGCCGGTCGGCGTCGTCGTCGGCTCGAAGGTCGTGTAAGCCGCGGTCAGAGTGGTGCCGGCGGAGGTCTGCGACAGCGCGGCGACACCCGGATTGCCGACGTAAATCTGGCCGTTGAGCGTATAGATCGTGTTCGCAGCGCCGAACATCGTCAAGGAGCCGATGTTGTTCGCCTCGTCGTAGAACGGCCGCTCGTAGATCGTATACGTGCCCAGATTGACGCTCGAGTTGATCAGGGGCCCGCGCACGCGGATCAGCTTCGAGTCGGCCGGCGCAATCGCCGCGGTCATGAACGGATGGATCGTGACCGTCGCCGGCGAGGTCGCGGTATTGATCGAGTTCGACGCCGGCAGATCGAGATCCAGCGCGAGCAGCCCGGCGTTACTGGTCGCGTAGCTCGGCGTGATCACGAGCGGATTGCTCGGATCGAGCTTGATCGTGAACGACACGGTCGTCACGGCCGCACTGGTCGAGCCGACCAGGTTCGCTTTCTGCGGCACGCCGCCCTGCAGCACGGACACCGCCGCATTCGTGTAATCCAGCGTGACGGTCGCCGACACATAGGTATCGTCGGGAACGGTGGCGCTGCCCCACAGTTCGGCGACGTTGCCGAGCCGCGCGAAATCGACCGGTTCGACGGTCGCGAGCGCCGTGTAGGTGTTGCCCGTCTTGTCAGTGAGCGTGATCGAATCGAGGTTGACGAAATAGCTGGCGAAGGCGCCGGGCTCGGCCGTGACCGTGACCCAGACCACCCCGTAGCCGCTCTGGGTGTTGTTGTTGCTGCAACCGGCAGCCGCCACCGCCGCCATGGCGAGCGTACATGCTTTGAGGACGCGGCCGGCGCGGCCCGCGAAGGGCCGCGTGGCGGCCCGGAACAGATCAGGAAACGATGGGTGCACGGCAGCTTCCAGTGATTGCGGTCGGATGAGGGTGGTCGGGGATCGTTAGAATAATGGCTTTCGAGAACGCGCGTGCGGCAAAGTTCCGCGACGCGCGGGCGCGCTGCGGGGGATTTGCTGCGTAATGCAGTGGATGTTGCCGCCGCCGAGCAGGATCTCGCGCGTCTCGACGCCGACGACCCGGCGCTGCGGCAACAACTGCGCAAGCGTGCGCAGCGCAGCGCCGTCGCGGCGCCGGTCGAGCCGCGGCATGACCACGATCCGATTGCCGACGTAGAAATTGACGTACGAGCCGGCCAGTCGATCGCCGGCGCGCCGTGGCCGGCTGCCGGGGCGCGGATCGATCTGCGCCGCCTCCTCGGCCGTCATGGTCAGGGGGCCCGGCTGATGCAGCTTGTGCACGGTGAGCCGGCGGCCGCGCGCATCGCGCGCGGCGCGCAGGCGTTGCAAGGCATCCGCCGAAATCGCGTGCTGCGGATCGTCGCCGTCGTCCGTCCAGGTCAAGGCCACGTGGCCGGGACTCGTGAAGCAGGCGAGATTGTCGACGTGGCCGCCCGTCTCGTCGAGATGCACCCCCCGGCCGAGCCAGATCACCGTGCCAACGCCGAGATACGCGCGCAGCAAGCGCTCGATTTGCGCGCGCGACAGCTGCGGATTGCGGTTCGGGTTCAGCAGGCACTCCTCGGTCGCTAGGCAGGTACCCTGGCCGTCGACGTGGATCGAGCCGCCCTCCAGCACGAGCGGCGCGCGATATCGGTCCAGGCCCTCGATTTGCAGCATCTTCTGCGCGACTTCATCGTCGAGGTCCCAGGGAAAATACGCGCCGCCGTCGAGCCCGCCCCAGGCATTGAACCGCCAGTCGATGCCGCGCCGCCGGCCCCTGTCATCGACCACGATCGTCGCTCCGGTGTCGCGCGCCCAGGCGTCGTTCGCCGCGATCTCGACGATGCGCACGCCGCGCGGCAGTCGCGCGCTCGCATTCTGGAACTGCGCCGCCGACACGCCGACCGTCACGGGCTCGCCCTCGAGGATCGCCGCGGCGACCGCCGCGAATGCGGCCTGTGCCGGCTTCGCACCGGCGCGCCAGATGTCGGGCCGCTCCGGCCACAGCATCCAGCAGCCCGCATGCCGGTCGAATTCGGCCGGCATGCGGAATCCGTCGCGCGCCGGTGTCGATTTCAGGGTCTGCAATGCCCGCCTCCGTGGCCGCATGCTAGCATTGCGGCCCGCGCGTCGTTTCAGGAGCGAGAGGAATGCCAGAGGCGAAGCCCGTCAGTTTGAAGCCGCCCGCCGGCGGCGAGAAAATCACGATCTCAAACGGCACGCTGAAGGTGCCGGACGCGCCGATTGTACCGTTCATCGAAGGCGACGGCACGGGCCGCGACATTTGGCGCGCGAGCGTCCGGGTGCTGGACGCGGCGGTCGCCAAGGCATATGGCGCCAAGCGCAAGATCCACTGGATGGAGGTGTTCGCCGGCGAAAAGGCGCATACGCTCTACCACTCCTGGCTGCCCGATGAGACCGTCACCGCCTGCCGCGACTACCTGGTGTCGATCAAGGGACCGTTGACCACGCCGATCGGCGGCGGCATCCGCTCGCTGAACGTCGCGCTGCGCCAGCTGCTCGACCTGTACGTGTGCCTGCGGCCGGTGCGCTGGTTCAAGGGCGTGCCCTCGCCGGTCAAGGCGCCGGAGAAGGTCGACATGGTGATCTTCCGCGAGAACACCGAGGACATCTACGCCGGCATGGAGTTCGAGGCCGGATCGGCCGATTGCGGCAAGTTTCTCGCCCTGCTCGCCGAGCACTTCCCGAAGCAATACGCCAAGATCCGCTTCCCCGAGACATCCGGGATCGGTATCAAGCCCTCGTCGCGGGACGGCACCGAGCGACTATTCCGCGCCGCCATCGAGTACGCGATCGCCAACCGCCGCAAGAGCGTGACGATCGTGCACAAGGGCAACATCATGAAGTTCACGGAAGGGGCGTTTCGCAACTGGTGCTATCAGCTGGCCGAGCGCGAATACGCCGACCGAGTGTTCACCTGGGAACGATGGGAACGCATCAAGGCCGAGAGCGGCGAGAAGGCGGCGAACGCGGCGCAGGAGGCGGCGACGAATGCCGGCAAGCTCCTGATCAAGGATGCCATCGCCGACATCACGCTGCAGCAGGTCCTGACCCGCCCCGACGAGTTCGACGTGATCGCGACGATGAACCTGAACGGCGATTACCTCTCGGACGCGCTCGCCGCCCAGGTCGGCGGCATCGGCATCGCGCCGGGCGGCAATATCAACTACCTGACCGGACATGCGGTGTTCGAGGCGACGCACGGCACCGCGCCGAAATACGCCGACCTCGACAAGGTCAATCCGGGCTCGGTGATCCTGTCTGGCGAGATGATGCTGCGCTACATGGGCTGGGTGGAGGCGGCAGACGCGATCATCGGCGCGATGGACCGCTCGATCGGCGAGAAGACCGTGACCTACGACTTTGCGCGCCTGATGACCGGCGCGACCGAGGTGAAGTGCAGCGAATTCGGCGACAGCCTGATCCGCAACCTGTAGCGCGGGCCTCGGCCGCTACGCGGCGAAGGCCGCCTCCAGCGCGCGCTCGAGGTCGGCGATCAGGTCCGCGGCATCCTCGATGCCGATCGACAGGCGCACCGTGCCGGGATTGACCAAAGTCGCCGCGCGCAACGCCCCCGCCACTTCGAACCCGCCGAGCAGGCGCGGCGGCATCACCAGCGACTCGGTCGAGCCGACGCTCGCCGAAATCGAGAAGTATTGCAGCGCGTCGGCGAAGCGATCGCCCTCCGCGACGCCGCCGGCGAGATCGAACGATACAACCGCGCCGAAGTCGCTCATCTGCTCGCGCGCGAGGCGGTGGCCCGGGTGAGTCTCCAGGCCGGGGTGGTGCACCCGCCGCACGCGCGGATGCGCCGCCAGTAACTCGGCGATCCGCAGCGCCGTCGCACACTGCCGTTCGTAGCGCAGGAAATAGGTGCGCATGCCGCGCTGGATCAGAAACGCGGCGTGCGGATCGAGCGTCGGTCCGAGCGTCGTGACGTCCTTGCGCATCGCGGCGATCAGCCGCTTTTCGGCGATGATCGCCCCGCCCATCACATCGCCGTGGCCCGACGCGTACTTGGTGAGACTGTGCAGGTAGATGTCGAGCGGATAGGCACCGTGGTTATGGAAGCCGGCGAAAGTGTTGTCGAGTACCGTGAGCGCCCCCGAGCGGCGCGCGCATTCGGTGATGCGGCCTATATCGGCGATCTTCGTCACCGGATTAGTAGGACTTTCGAACACGACGAGCCGCGTCGTCGTCTCGGCGAGCACGCGCGCGACGCCCTCGAGGTCCTCGATCGACAGCAACGTGTGCGCAACGCCGTACCTCGCGAGCAGGTTTTGCACGAGATAGCGCGTCGGCCCGTAGGACTCGGCGAACAGCAGCACGTGATCCCCGGCCTTGCACAGCGCGAGCAAGGTCGCGGCGATGGCGGCAACCCCGGATCCGGTCAGCAGGCAATCGTCCCGTCCCTGCAGCTCGGCGAGCAGCAATTCGAGCTGGCGCAACGTCGGGTTGGACGAACGGCTGTAGAAGAAGCCCTCGCGCGCGCCGCGCAGGTGGCGCTCCGTCTGCACCGAATCGTCGAACGAGAACTTCACCGACTGATAGATCGGCGCGACCAGCGGCCGATTGTCGGGCGCCAGCTCGACCGCGGGCGGATGGTTGACTCGCGTGTTCTTCTCCACTCGGGTACGATAATCGACTCCGTGAACCTTGGGAAGCGCGGCGAATCCCGGGTAGAATCGCCGACCCATGCACGCCGCAGACGACAACCCGTCGCCCCCGATCGCCGCCGCCGATGCGCAGCCGGCGGCGCGGCTGCGGGAAATCCCCTACAACTACACCTCCTTTGCCGATCGCGAGATCGTGATCCGCCTGCTCGGCGAGGAGGCCTGGCGCACGCTCGATGAACTGCGCACGCAGCGGCGCACCGGCCGGTCGGCGCGCATGCTGTATGAAGTGCTCGGCGACATCTGGGTCGTCGAGCGCAACCCTTACCTGCAGGACGACCTGCTGGCGCAGGCGAAGCGCCGCCGCCTGCTGATCGAAGCGCTGCACCACCGGCTACGGGAGATCGAGCGGCGCCGCGAGCCGGCCGACGCAGACCGCAACGCGAAGGTCTCGCAGCTGCTCGATCTGGCACGCGCGGCGGTCGGGCGATTCGAGCGGCATTTCACCGAGCTCGCGACGATGCGCCGGCGCGCGCGCCGGCTACTCGCGCGCCATACGCGCGCCGACAACGTCCGCTTCGACGCGTTCGCGCGCGTCTCGCACGTCACGGACGCGACCGACTGGCGCGTCGAACTGCCCTTTCTCGTGCTCTCGCCCGACACCGAGGCCGAGCTGCCGCAGCTGGTGCGCGACTGCATCGAGCTCGGGCTCACGGTCATCCCCCGCGGCGGCGGCACGGGCTACACCGGCGGCGCGGTCGCGCTCACGCCGTGGTCGGCGGTCGTCAACACCGAAAAGCTCGAGGCGATCGGCGGCGTCGAGTTGCGCGAACTGCCGGGCCTCGCGGCGCCGACCCCGTGCCTGTTCACCGAGGCGGGGGTCGTGACGAAGCGCGTCGCGGACGTGGCCGAACGCGCTGGTTTCGTCTTCGCGGTCGATCCGACCTCGGCCGACGCCTCCTGCATCGGCGGCAACATTGCGATGAACGCGGGCGGCAAGAAGGCGGTGCTCTGGGGGACCGCAGTCGACAATCTCGCCTGGTGGCGCATGGTCGACCCGGATGGCAACTGGCTCGAAGTCACCCGCCTCAGCCACAATCTCGGCAAGATCCACGACGCGCCGCGCGCCGCCTTCGAGCTCGTTTGGAAGGACGGGCGCGAGCACCCGGACGCGGCGCGGGTGCTGCGCCACGAGCGCCTCGAAATCGACGGCGCGGTGTTCCGCAAGACGGGCCTTGGCAAGGACGTCACCGACAAGTTCCTCGGCGGCCTGCCGGGGGTGCAGAAGGAGGGTTGCGACGGCCTGATCACCTCGGCGCGCTGGGTGCTGCACCGCATGCCGCACTGCGTGCGCACCGTGTGCCTGGAGTTCTTCGGCCAGGCGCGCGAGGCGATCCCGACGATCGTCGAGATCAAGGATTTCCTCGCGCCGGGTGGCACGGCCGGCGGCGCGATTCTCGCCGGCCTCGAGCATCTCGACGAGCGCTACCTGCGCGCGGTCGGTTACAGCACGAAATCCCGGCGCGGCGCGCTGCCGAAGATGGTGCTGCTCGGCGACATCGTCGGCGAGGACGACGCTCGGGTCGCCGCGGCCGCGTCCGAGGTGGTGCGCCTGGCGAACGCGCACGCCGGCGAAGGCTTCATCGCCGCAAGCGCCGAGGCGCGGCGCGCGTTCTGGCTCGACCGGGCTAAGACGGCGGCGATCGCCAAGCACACCAACGCGTTCAAGATCAACGAGGACGTCGTGATCCCGCTCGAGCGGCTCGGCGAATACACCGACGCGATCGAGCGGATCAACATCGAACTGTCGATTGCCAACAAGCTCGAACTGCTGGACGCGCTCGACGGCTATTTCGCCGGCTCGCTGAAGCTCGGCAAGTCGGGCGACCCCGAAGTCGATCGCCTGCCGGCCGCCGAGGCGCTCGGCGAGCGCGTCGCACTCGCCGGCGCCCTGGTCGGCCGCGCGCGTGCGCGCTGGCGCTACCTGCTCGAGGCGATGGACACGCCGCTCGCCGCCGCCGACGCGCGGCTGCTCGGCGCCGCCGCGCCCGCGAACGGCGGCGGGGCGCGGGTCATCGACCGTCTGCAGGACCGCTCCATCCGCGTGAGCTGGAAGATCGAGGTGCGCGCCGAGCTCGAGCGGATCCTCGGCGGGGCGCAGTTCGCGCCGGTACTCGCCGAGTGCGACGCACTGCACGGGCGGATACTGCACGGCCGGGTGTTCGTCGCGCTGCACATGCATGCGGGCGACGGCAACGTGCACACGAACATTCCCGTCAACTCCGACAATTACGCGATGCTGCAGACGGCGAACGCCGCGGTCGCGCGGATCATGCGCATCGCGCGCGAGCTCGACGGCGTGATCTCGGGAGAGCATGGCATCGGCATCACGAAGCTCGAATACTTGACCGACGCGGAACTCGCGCAGTTCCGCGCCTACAAGGCGCGCATCGATCCGCAGGGGCGGTTCAACAAGCATAAACTGATGCCGGGCGCCGATCTGCGGCGCGCCTACACGCCGAGCTTCAACCTCCTCGGCCACGAATCGCTGATCATGCAGCAGTCGGACATCGTCACGATCGCCGACGCGATCAAGGATTGCCTGCGCTGCGGCAAGTGCAAGCCGGTGTGCGCGACCCACGTGCCGCGCGCGAACCTGCTGTATTCGCCGCGCAACAAGATCCTCGCGACGTCCCTGCTGATCGAGGCCTTCCTGTACGAGGAACAGACCCGCCGCGGCGTCTCGATCAAGCACTGGGACGAGCTCGCGGACGTCGCCGATCACTGCACCGTGTGCCACAAGTGCGAAGCCCCGTGCCCGGTCGACATCGATTTCGGCGACGTGTCGATGGGCATGCGCGACCTGCTGCGGCGCATGGGCAAGAAGCGCTTCAACCCCGGCACCGCGGCGGCGATGCTGTTCCTCAACGCGACCAATCCGCGAACCATCAAGGCGGCCCGCAAGCTCATGATCGAGTGGGGTTACGGCGCGCAGCGCGCCGCGAGCCGCGTACTCGCGCGCTGGGGTAGGGCGCAGACCCGCTCACCGCCGGCGACGACCGGCAAGCCGCGCGTCGTCGAGCAGGTCGTGCATTTCGTCAACAAGCGAATGCCGGCCGGCATGCCGTCGAAGACCGCGCGCGCGCTGCTCGACATCGAGGACCGCAACTACGTGCCGATCGTCCGCGACCCGGTGCGCACGAGCAGCGACTCGCAGGCCGTGTTCTACTTCCCGGGTTGCGGGTCGGAACGCCTGTTCTCGCAGGTCGGCCTCGCCGCGCAGGCGATGCTCTGGCACGTCGGCGTGCAGACCGTGCTGCCGCCCGGCTACCTGTGCTGCGGCTATCCGCAGCGCGGCGCAGGCGAATTCGCCCAGGCCGACAAGATCGTGACGGACAACCGCGTGCTGTTCCACCGCGTGGCAAATACGCTGAACTACCTCGACATCAAGACCGTCATCGTCAGCTGCGGCACCTGCTTCGATCAGCTGCAAAGCTACGAGTTCGACCAGATCTTCCCCGGCAGCCGGATCCTCGACGTGCACGAGTTCCTGATGGAGAAGGGCGTACGCATCGAGAACGTGACCGGCGTGCGCTACATGTACCACGATCCCTGCCATTCGCCGATGAAACAGCATGCGCCGCTCACAGTGGTGAATACGCTGATGAACGCCGAGCGCAACGGCCGCATCGACAACAATGAGCGTTGCTGCGGCGAATCCGGCACGCTCGCGGTCACGCGACCCGACATCTCGACGCAGGTGCGCTTTCGCAAGGAGGCCGAACTGCGCGGCGAGGCGGCAAAAATCCGCGACGCCGGGCATGCTGGGGCGGTGAAGATCCTGACTTCCTGCCCCTCCTGCCTGCAGGGCCTGAAGCGCTTCGAGGACGACGTCGGCGTCGAGGCCGACTACATCGTCGTCGAGATCGCCAGGCACGTGCTCGGCCCCGACTGGCTGCAGGAGTACGTGCGACGCGCGAACGCCGGCGGCATCGAGCGAGTGCTGGTTTAAGGCGCGCTCAGACGTTCAGCAACAGGTGCTCACGCTCCCAAGAGCTGATGACCTGGGCGAACGTCTCGTATTCGGCTTCCTTGACGGCCGTGTAGGCGAGCACGAAGCGGTCGCCGAACAGGTCGACGAGCGGCTTCGATTCGCGCAACAGCCGCAGGCTCTCGGCGAGCGAGCGGGGCAGCGCGATCGCAAGATCGTAGGCACTGCCGGAGATCGGCTCCGAGGGCTTCAGGCCCTCCACCATGCCGAGATAGCCGCAGGCGAGCGACGCGGCAATCGCGAGGTAGGGGTTGGCATCTGCCCCGCCGAGCCGGTTTTCCACGCGGCGCGCATCGGGGCTCGACATCGGCACGCGCAGGCCCGCGGTGCGGTTGTCGTATCCCCAGTGCACATTGATCGGCGCCATCGAGTAGCGGCTGATGCGCCGATAGCTGTTCACATTCGGTGCGAATAGCGACATCGCCGACGGCAGGTAGCGCTGCAGTCCGGCGATGTGGCCGAAGAACAGTGCCGAGGGCGTGCCGTCCGGGTTGCTGAAGATGTTCTTGCGGGTCTTCGCGTCGACGATGCTCTGATGCAGGTGCATCGCGCTCCCCGGCTCCTTGGCCATGGGCTTGGCCATGAAGGTCGCGTACATCTTGTGCCGCAATGCCGCCTCGCGGGCGGTGCGCTTGAACAGGAACGCCTGGTCGGCGAGGCTCATCGGATAGCCGTGCAGCAGGTTGATCTCCATCTGCGCGGCGCCGGACTCGTGGATCAGCGTGTCGATCTCGATGTCCTGCGCCTCGCAGAACGAGTACATGTCGTCGAACAGCGGGTCGAACTCGTTGACCGCCGCGATGCTGTACGCCTGGCGGCCGATCTCGGGGCGCCCCGAGCGGCCGACCGGCGGCTTCAGCGGATAGTCCGAATCGATGTTCGGCTCGACGAGAAAGAACTCCAGTTCCGGCGCGACCACCGGCTCCCACCCGTGGGCCTCGTACAGGTCGAGCACGCGTCGCAGCACGTAGCGCGGTGCCATCGTCACCGGCCGGCCGTCGCCGTAGAAGCAGTCGTGGATCACCTGCGCGGTCGGTTCGGCAGCCCAGGGCACGACACGCACCGTCTTTGGATCGGCCTTGAGCACGATGTCGATGTCGGACGGATTCATCGCGCTCTGGTCTTCCGGGTAATCGCCGGTCACGGTCTGCAGGAAGATCGCCTCGGGCAGGCGCATGCCCTCCTCCTCGGCGAACTTCTCCGCCGGCATCAGCTTGCCGCGCGCGACGCCGGCCATGTCGGGGATGATCGCCTCGACCTCCGAGATGCCATGCTCCTTGAGGAACTGCTGAATGATGCTCATGAATCACCTTGCCTCTGCGTACTGCCGGCTCGCCTCGCCGAACGCGGTGAACAGTGCGCGGGAAAACGGGTTGCCCTCGAAGCGCCACTCGGGATGCCATTGCAGCCCGAGCGCAAAGCGGCGCGCCTGCTCGACCCGAAACGCCTCGATCACGCCATCCGGCGCGCGCGCCTCGACACTCAGACCGCGGCCGAGCTTCTGGATGCCCTGCCAGTGCAGGGAATTCACGGAGAGCCGGTCGCGATCCGCGATTTTGCGCAACTGCCCCCCGGGATCCAGCAAGACCTCGTGGGCCGGCCCATATTGAGCCTCGAGCGGCAGAGAGGCATCGTCGCGGTGGTCGATGTGGCCCGGTACCTCGTGCAGGCGTTGCCACAGCGTGCCGCCGTAGGCGACGTTCATTTCCTGGAAGCCTCGGCAGATCGCGAGCACCGGCAAGCCGGCGGCGATCGCGCCTGGAATCAACGGAAGCGTCGTAGCATCGCGATCTGGGTCATGCAGGGTCCCCGGCACACTCGCCGGTCCTCCGTACTGGTGGGGTTCGACGTTGGTCTCGCTGCCGGTGAACAGCAGTCCATCGCACCGTGCGAGGAGCGATTCGAGTTCGAGTTTCGCGCCGAGCGCTGGAATGAGCATGGGAATCGCATCGGCGCCGTCGGCGACGGCGGCGATGTACTTCTCGCCGACCATATGGAAGTAATGCTTTCCAAACTGCCGGCGATCGGCTGCAATTCCGATGAGCGGCTTGCGAGACATGTTTAAGATGTTAAACGCCCGGGGAAATAGCCGGGCTTTCACTACGCGCCCATTACACCACAGTCCCCGCACCGCGTCCCGGCCCCACCGCACTGAGAGCCTAAGATTCAGGCATTTCCGAGACTTAGCGAAGTATATTGCGGTGCAATATGACGGGTTTCATGCGCTCGCGCCGGCAAGCCCATAAGCCCACGCGGCTGTCAAGCGAGATGAAATCCTAAACACCTGGTGCGAACACCGCGGCGGGTCCGTCAGCGCCCGCGCAGCACGAAACAGCGGTGGATGCGCGGGTTACGGGCGAAATCCCGCGGGATGGTCCGCGCAGTGATGTCCTCGACCCGCCACTCGCCGAGCACCCACGGTGCGAGCTTGAAGCGACTGTAATTGGTCGAGAACACCAGCTGCCCACCGGGGCGCAGCAGCGCCATCGCGCGCCGCAACAGAGCGGGGTGATCGCGTTGCACGTCGAGCACGCCGTGCATGCGCTTGGAATTCGAGAACGTTGGCGGATCGAGGAACACCAGATCGAATCCGGGACCCGCCGCGGCGCGGCTATCGAGCCACTCGAGGCAATCCGCGCGCTGCTGGGTATGCTGCGGCGCGGCGAGCCCGTTCAGCGCCAGGTTGTCCTGCGCCCACGCGAGGTAGGTGTTCGACAAATCGACGCTCACGCTCGAACGTGCGCCGCCCGCAGCCGCATGGACGGTCGCGGTCCCCGTGTAACAGAACAGGTTGAGGAAATCCGCGCCTTGGGCCCGCTCGCGCAGCAGCGCCCGGGTCAGTCGATGATCGAGGAACAGTCCGGTGTCGAGGTAATCGCGGAAGTTGACCCAAAACGCGAGGCCGCGCTCACGGACCTCGTGGCGCTGCTCGGTGGCCGCGTGCTTCTCGTACTGCGCCGCGCCCTTCTGCGGCTTGCGGGTCCGCGAATGCACCTGAGCGACCGGCACCTCGAGTACCTGCGGCAGCACCGCCAGCACTTCGCGGCGCCGTTCGCGTGCACGTTCGCGATCGACGCTCCTCGGCGGCGCATACTCCTGCAGATAGACGTGCCGCGGTTCACGGCCGTACAGGTCGATCGCGAACGCGTACTCCGGCATGTCGGCGTCATACAGCCGGTAGCATTCGATGTCCTCGTCGCGGGCCCAGGACTCGAACTTCAGCAGATTCTTGCGCAGGCGGTTGGCGAACATCTGCGCCCCGGCGCGCGCCGCCCAGCGGATCTGCACCGCCGCGGCCGGCTCCTGCGCGCTCTTCGCATCCAGGTCGAAACGCAGCAGGCGGCATTCGATCGGCCCGTTGAACACGCGGTGGCTGCGCTTCGCGTGCACGCCCAGATGTCGCGCGAACGGTGGATTGCCCGTGAGGACCGCGGCCTGCCAGCCGCCAAACTCCTCGCGCAGGACGCGGCCGAGATCGGCATACAGCGACGGCAACTCCGAATCGGCGCCGATCCGCTCGCCGTACGGCGGGTTGCAGACGAGCAGGCCCGGTTCGCCCGACGGCCGGCGCTGCGCGGACAGCAGCCGCTGCTCGACGTGGATCCAGTCGGCAAAGCCCGCTGCCGCCGCGTTCGCCAGCGCGCCGCGCACCGCGTCCGCGTCGGCGTCGCTGCCCTGGATGCAGCGCCGCGACTCGCGCGCGCCGCGCCGCGTGCGCGCTTCGGCGCACAGGCGCTGCCAGAGCGCCGCGTCGTGGCCGCGCCAACCGCTGAAGCCGAAGTACCCACGCGACAGGCCGGGCGCGGCATCCGCAGCGATCGCCGCGCCCTCGGTCAGGAACGTGCCGGAACCGCACATCGGATCGACCAGCGTGCCGCCGCGCGCATGGATCGTCGGCCAGCCGGCGCGCAGCAGCATCGCGGCGGCGACGTTCTCCTTGAGCGGCGCGCGCCCCGCCGCCACGCGGTAGCCGCGCCGATGCAGGCTCTCGCCGGAGAAGTCCAGAGACAGGCGGGCCTGCGGGCCGTCGACGTGCAGGTGCAGGAGCACGTCGGGCCGCAGCGGGCGCACGTCCGGGCGAGCACCCGTCGACTCGCGCAGCGAGTCGCAGACCGCATCCTTCAGCAGTTGCGACACATAGATCGTATGCCGGAGCGCGGCGTTGCCGCCGCTGGCGGAGCAGGCAAGCGTCGCGCCGGGCGCGAGGTGTTGCCGCCAGTCGACGCGCATCAGCGCCGCGTGCAGGTTCGCCGCCGAGGCCGCATCGAACGTCCCCAGACTCAGGTAGACGCGGGTGGCGGTGCGCGACCAGAGGCAGGCGCGATAGCCGGTCTCGAGCGGACCCTGGAAGCGCACATCATGGCTGCGCTCCCGCAGATCGCTCGCGCCGAATTGCGCGAGCTCCTCGGCGAGCACCGACGCGGCGCCGACCGGCGCCGTCGCGATCCATTGCAACGGCTCGGCGCTCACGCGCACGATCCCGATCTGCGCGATCCGCTGGTGCGCGGCGTTGCCGCCGGCCGTTTCCAAGTGGACGAACGCGAGCTCGCGCGGCAGCCCGGATCGTCAGCCGCGCCCATCGAATGAGACGATCGGATGATAGAGATCGGGACGCCGGTCGCGGAACACTCCCCAAGCCTCGCGCTGGCGGCGGATCTCGTCGAGATCGAAACGCGCGGTCAGCACTGCCTCGCTCTCGCGGTCGGCCTCGGCGAGCTTCTCGCCGGTCGCCGAGGCGATGAACGAGGAACCGTAGAACTCCATCGTGTACTTCTCGCCCCGCTCGACGCCGATGCGATTCGACGCGGCCAGCGGCATGAGGTTCGCCGCCGCATGCCCCTGCATGGTGCGCTGCCAGTGGCCGCTCGAGTCGAGCTGCGGGGCCTGCGGCTCCGAGCCGATCGCGGTCGGGTAAAGCAGGACCTCGGCACCCTGCAAGGCCATCGCGCGGGCCGCCTCGGGAAACCACTGATCCCAGCAGATGGCGACGCCGAGCCGCCCGTAGGCAGTCGGAAACACACGGAAGCCGCTGTCGCCGGGAGTGAAATAGAACTTTTCGTGATACCCCGGGCCCTCGGGGATGTGCGACTTGCGGTAGCTGCCGACGACGGCGCCGTCCGCGTCGATGACGACGACCGTGTTGAAGAACGCGGTGCCGGCGCGCTCGAACACGCTGACCGGCAGGACCACGCCGAGCTCGCGCGCGACGCCACTGAAATGCTCGACCGCCGGATGGCCGCCGAGCGGCTTGGCGAGATCGAAGTGGCGCGGATCGTGGTCCTTGCAGAAGTAGGGCGTTTCGAACAGCTCCGGCAGCAGGATTACGTTCGCGCCGCGCGCCGCCGCCGCGCGAACGAGCTTCTCGGCGCGCGCGACGTTGCCGTCGCGGTTCCAGTCGCAGGCCATCTGCGTCGCGGCGAGGGTGATGATGCTCATGGGGGCGTCATGGTTGCGCAAAGGCCTCCGCCGGCCGGGGCTAGAACGTCGGCGGCGCGCTCGCGCTGACGATCTCACACGACTCGCGCGAGCTGTTGCGGAAGCGGTGCGGCAAAGTGCTGCGGAAATAATACGCGTCGCCGGCGTTCAAAGTGCGCGTTTCGCCGCCGACCGTCAGATCGATGCGACCGCGCACGACCACGCCGCCCTCCTCGCCGCCGTGGGTCAGCATCTCCTCGCCGGTGTCCGCGCCCGGTTCGTACAACTCATGCAGGATCGACATGCCGCGCTTCGCGAGGCCGCTGCCGACCAGACGCAGATCTACCCGCCCGGTGCCGATTTGCGCAAGCTCCTCCTTCGGGAAGAACACCTGCGGCTGCAGCGCCAGATCCAGCGTGAAGAAGTCGGCCAGCGCCATCGGCACACCGTCGAGAACTTTCTTCAGACTGCTGACCGAGGGGCTCACGCGGTTCTGCTCGATCAATGAGATCAAGCCGTTGGTGACGCCCGCCCGCTTCGCAAGCTCACGCTGGCTCAAGCCGTACATTTGCCGTACGGCTCGCAAATGGGCGCCGACATCCAGGCTCATGGTGTTGAAGATACTAAACAGTTGGATCACTATTTCGCCCGGAATTGAGGAAAGTGTCAATTTTTCTTATCATTGTCGCCTCGAAGCCGTTCAACGGCACCACCGCCTTGCAAGGACCCCAACCATGAATGCCAAGCCGTCCCCGGCTCCCTCCCCGAGCGAACTCCAGGCGTTCTGGATGCCCTTCACGGCGAATCGCCAGTTCAAGGCGAATCCCCGTTTGCTCGTGCGCGCGCAGGGCATGCGGTATTGGACGGCCGACGGCCGCGAGCTTCTCGACGCGGTCGCTGGCCTTTGGTGCGTCAACGCCGGGCACGGACGGCGCGAGATCGCGGAGGCGGTCGGGGCGCAGCTCGCGACGATGGAGTTCGCGCCGACGTTTCAGATGGGCCACCCGAGCGCGTTCGAGCTCGCCAACCGGCTCGCGGCGATCGCCCCGGCCGGACTCGATCGCATCTTCTTCACCAATTCCGGCTCCGAAGCGGTCGACACGGCCTTGAAGATCGCGATCGGCTATCAACGAGCGCGCGGCCAGGGCCACCGCACGCGCCTGATCGGTCGCGAGAGGGGCTATCACGGGGTTGGTTTCGGCGGCATGTCGGTCGGTGGCATCGTCACCAACCGCAAATTCTTCGGTTCCTCGATGCTGCCGGGCGTCGATCATCTACCTGCGACACTGTCGCTGGAGCACAACGCGTTCAGCCGCGGCCTGCCGCCATGGGGCGCACATCTGGCGAACGAGCTCGAGCGCCTCATCGCCCTGCACGACGCCTCGACGATCGCCGCGGTCATCGTCGAGCCGGTCGCCGGATCCGCCGGCGTCATCCTGCCGCCGGTCGGCTATCTGAAGCGGCTGCGTGAGATTTGCGACAAGCACGACATTCTGCTGATCTTCGACGAGGTGATCACCGGTTTCGGCCGTGTCGGCAAGGCGTTCGGCGCGCAGGCGTTCGACGTCACGCCCGACCTGATGACCACGGCGAAGGGCTTGACCAACGGCGCGGTGCCGATGGGTGCCGTGTTCGCCGCTCGCAAGATCTACGACGCGTTCATGCAGGGGCCCGAGCACACGATCGAACTGTTCCACGGCTACACCTACTCGGCGCATCCGGCCGCATGCGCGGCCGCGCTCGCGACGCTCGACATCTACGCCGCCGAAGGTCTGCTGACCAGGGCCGAGACGCTGGCGCCCCACATGGAAAGCGCGGTGCATGGACTGAAGGGACTGCCGCACGTCATCGACGCACGCAATTGCGGCATGATCGGCGCGGTCGAAATGCAGCCGCGCGCCGGCCGACCAGGCACGCGCGGGTACGACGTGTTCCTGAAATGCTTCGAGCGCGGCGTGCTGGTGCGCCAGACCGGCGACATCATCGCGCTCTCGCCCCCGCTGATCGCCGAACCGGCCGATCTGGCGCGCATCGCCGAGGTGCTCGCCGAATCGGTTCGCGACGCCGCCTGATCCGTAGCGGGGACGGTGGTTCGCGGCGCGGCGCGCGCGGGTTACGGCTTGCGCGTGGGCTTGGGTTCGAACACCGCGTACCACTTGCGGCACGGCGCGAGCACCTCCCAGCTTCCCTCGAAGCCGGCGGGGACGACGAAGGCCGCGCCCGCGCCGAATTCGCGGCGCTCGCCGGTCGCGGACTCGAGGCGCACCCGTCCCTCGATGATTACGCAGAACTCATGCTCCGTGTAGCGGACCCGCCATTTGCCGGGAGTGCTGGTCCAGACGCCGCAGGAGAATTCCCCGCCGCCGTCGACGTATTGGGTCGCCGCGCGCGCGTGCGGAATCCCCGCGAGGATGGTCTCGGGGCTGGGACTCGCCGCATCCCCCGGCAATGCCACGTCGAGCACGACGATCTTGGTGGGTTGCGTCACGCCGTCAGGCCTGCAGCGAAAACGGCGTGAAGTTCGTGCCGATGTCGTAGTAGTCCTCGTTCTCGGCCCGCTTGAGAAACGCGACGACGCGATAGGTCCCGGGGGCGGCGAGAATTTCCCAGCCGCTCTTCAACAGGTACTGCGTGATCATGAGGTCCTCCAGGTGCGCCAAGGACATGCGGCCGTAGAACGCGATCGAGTAGAAAAGCGCCGAATCGACCAGCTCGCCGCAGAGCGTCGAGCCGACGAGCCGCGTCCACAGCCACCGACCGCGGGTCAGGATCTTCATCTTCGCGAGCACGTAGCTGTTGACGAAGGTGCCGCAGAGAAACGCGATGATCGACGCCGCGACGATGCGCGGCGTGTTGCCGAAGACCGCTACGATCGCCGCCTGGCTCGCCAGGCCGGTCGTCGACGCCGGCAGGTGCACGACGACCGCGGCCATGAACGAGGCGAAGGCCAGCGCCGCGAACCCCGCCCAGACGACGCGGCGGTCGCGACCGTAACCGTACACCTCGGTCAGGATGTCGCCGAAGATGTACGAGATCGGAAAGAACAGCACGCCGGCGAGAAAGGTCACGGTGCCCAGCAGCGGCACGTGGATCGAGGTTTCCTTCGCCGGACCGATCAAGTTGGCGCACAGCAGGACGCAGACGTACGCCGCCATGACGAAATCGTAATAGCGGTACTGGCGCGTCTGGGTCGTCGCGGACGTCATCTTGAGAACCCCTGGTCGCGGACCTTGGTCGGCTTCGGCCGATCATATGTCATACGGACCCCGCGCCGCTCGCCCGGCCGCTGCAGTTCGCGGTTTGGCGAAAGCGGTCACAGCGGCCGCCCCCCGCCCGCGGTGACAATGGCACCTTGCAGCGAACGCCGAACACCGCACGCATGGACACCGCGAAACCCGCAGAACCGATCGCAACGCCCGTCGATCTCGCCGCGGTATGCGGGTCGATCCGCGCGGCGCTCGCACCGGCCCGAGTCCACGCGACGTCGCTGCACGACGCAGCCGGCGACCCGGTGTGGCTCAGCGAAAGCGCAATGGGCCCCGATGAGCACGAGGCGGTCCGCGAGGCCTTCGAATCCTATGCGAACCCGAACAGCCCCGTCGCGCAGGCGTTCGACCTCGGCGATGCGCGCTCGGCGGTGATCTTTCGTCTCGCCGGCCTACACCGCGGCCTCGTCGGAGCGGCAATGATCATCGTCGATACGCGCACAGTGCGCCAGGACGCGCGCGGCGCGGTCGCGTTGATGAATCCGCGTCTGCAGCAGGAGCTCGCCGCGGCTACAGCGCTGCTCGAGGCCCAGAACGCGACGCCGGCGCCCTCGCCCGCCGCCCCGACGGTTCGGCCGCCGGGCCGGAGCGCCGGCGTCGACCCACCGCCGGCGCAAATCGAACGTCTGCACGCCGCCCTGCGGCGCGCCTCGATCGCCCTGCACGTGCAGCGCTTGGTACCGCTCGCGAGGGGCAGCCGGTTCGAGCGTTACGAGGTGCTGTTGCGGTTCGATGCCGATTCGGCACCGGACGCGGCGCCGCGCAAGATGCTCGCGGCCGCGGTCGAGAATGGATTCGGTTCGATGATCGACCGCCGCGTGGTGACCGAGTTGATCGGCTGGCTGAAGCGCCACCCGGCCGCGTGGCTCGATCATGGTGCGCTGTTCGCCGTCAACTTGACCACGACCTCGCTGCACGACGAGCATTTCCTGAAGTTCGTGGAATTGTGCCTTGCGAAGGCCGATTTACCGCCGGGCACGATTGGCTTCCAGGTCAAGGCCGCGGACGCGCTGCTCCACGGCTCCCGGCTGCCGGAGGTCGCCGCATGCCTGCGGCGCGCAGGCTGCCCCCTCGTGCTCACAGACTTCGGGCTGCGCGGCGCGTGCCTCGATCTGCTGCGGCTGCCGGGTGTTCAGGCAATCAAGATCGACCCGGAACTCACGGCGAGGATGCGGGTCGACAAACTGTCGCAGGCGATGATCACGGCCCTCGTGCAGATCGCGCGCGTGCTCGGCATGCACACCGTCGCACAACACGGCGAGTCGTCGGCCGATCGGCAGTGGCTGACCGCGCTCGGCATTGACTTCATCCAATCGCGTGCGGTCGCGCCGCCGCTGCCGATCGACGCGCTCGACGCCGCCGCCCCGTGAGCGCGGCACGGCGCGCGCACTTGCAAATCCTTGCAAACCCAGCACACTATGCCCTGTCTGCTCGGAGACACCGGAACCGGGCTGAATGATTTCGTTAGTCCCAGGCGGTTCGGTTCCGGTTCCCCATCATCGCCAATTCGTCCAGTCCCGCCGACGCAGCTGCGCCGCTCGTCCCTCGCTGCCGCTTACGCTATCGCGTAACGCAAGAAATCGCCCCGCGATTTTTGTCGAACCCAGTCGCTTCGTCCACACACCCCACACCCCCAAAATAAAAAGGGGCCTGAAAACAGGCCCCTTTTTATTTTGGCGGAGAGGGTGGGATTCGAACCCACGTGCCGGAATTACCCGACCATCCGATTTCGAGTCGGCGCCGTTATGACCACTTCGGTACCTCTCCGGTTAACTTAACGCTTTTGTAACTGTGACCCAGTGAGCCGGCGGTGCAAAACCCGCACGTCAGAAGTCCGCCGGAAGCGTATCCGGTTTATTCTAGCGTATTGGCAGGCGGCTTGCCTCATTGAGGAACTAGCCGGGCCGCACGGGACTCGAATTGAGACATACCGTGGAAACATCCAAGACGCCAAGAAATTTCCTTCCCTGGACGAAGGTGGCCCTCGCGATATCCGCCGTGACCTTGCTCAGCACTTACGCGCGGGTCCCGGACCTCCTCGGCCAGATCAAGGCGCTCGGCGAGTTGCGCGTCGTCACGCGCACCGGCCCGTTCGCGTTCTACCGCGGCCGCGACGATGCGCCGGCGGGCCCCGAATTCGATCTGGCACGCCGATTCGCCAAGGAACTCGGCGTGCGCCTGAAGATCATCCCGGTGAACAGTTTCGCGCAGATCTACGCGGCGATCGCGACCGGACGCGCCCACGTGGCGGCCGCCGCGCTCAAAATTCCGGCGACTCCGATTCCGGGAATCGTCTTCGCGCCGCCTTATGAGCAGGTGCGGGAACATTTGATCTATTTGCGCGGCGCCCGGCGGCCGACTTCGCTCGCCGACCTCGGCGATGGCGACCTGCAAGTGGCGGCGGACAGCTCGCACGCGCGCGCCTTGTACGCGGCCAGCCTGCAGATTCCGGGTCTCGTCTGGATTCAGAACGCGAGTACCGACACCCAAGCGCTGCTTGACAGGGTCGCCGACGGAACCATCGACTACACGATCGCCGACTCGGCAGAATTCGGGCTCGCTCACGCGGTGCATCCGCAATTGCGCGTCGCATTCAACCTGCCGGACGCACGCTCGCTCGCGTGGGCCGTCAGCGCGAACAACCGGCATTTCGTGCGCCACATTGCCGATTACTTCTCTCGGCTGCGCGCGAGCGGCGACCTGGCGTCGATCCTGATGCGCTACTACGGCCGTGCGGAGCGCATGGATTTCGTCGGCCCGCGCGACTTCATGCGGCAGATGCAGAGCCGCCTACCGTTGTATCGCAAATGGTTCGAGGAAGCCGCGTTCGCGAGCCACGAGGATTGGCGCCTGCTTGCGGCGATCGGCTATCAGGAATCCAAGTGGAATCCGCAGGCCGCTTCCCCGACCGGCGCAATGGGTCTGATGCAGTTGACGCATGACACGGCGATACGGGCTGGCGTCAAGAATCGCGATGACGCGCGGCAGAGCATTTTCGGCGGCGCCCGCTACTTCAAGATCGTATTCGACACAATCCCGGCGCACGTGCCCGAACCCGACCGCACCTGGTTCGCGCTCGCCGCCTACAACATCGGCTTCGGGCATCTGGAGGATGCGCGCGTGCTGGCGCAAAAGGCCGGTCTCAATCCGGACTCCTGGCAGGCCGTGCGCAAGTTCCTGCCGCTGCTCGCCCAGCCGCGCTGGTACCTGCAGACGTCGAACGGCTACGCGCCGGGCACGGAACCCGTGCGCTACGTGGACAACGTGCGCGGCTATCGAGACATGCTCGAATGGGCCTGGGGCGGCCCGCGCACCGCATCGTTGAACTGATCTCTCATTGCGCCGTGGAAGCGCGGCGCGCCGCAAAAAAGCGCCGCAACAACTCCGCGCAGTCGTCGCCGCAGACGCCGCCGTAGACGTCCGGTCGATGCGTAAGACGCGGTTCACGCGGCAGATCGAAAACGCTGCCGCATGCTCCGGCCTTCGGATCCCACGCGCCGAACACGACTCGCGCAAGCCGCGCATTGAACAGTGCGCCGGTGCACATCGCGCAAGGCTCCAGGGTCACGTAGAGAGTCGCGCTCTCCAGGCGGTAGTTGCCCCGCAGCAGTGCGGCGGCGCGCAGCGCAACGATCTCGGCGTGCGCCGTCGGATCGCAGGAGGAAACCGGTCGATTCCAACCTTCGCCGACGATCTCGCCGCCGATGACGACGAGCGCACCGACCGGCACTTCGCCGTCACGATCGGCGCACCGCGCCAACTCGAGCGCCCGGCGCATGTAGGTGCTGTCGTCGGGCGGCGCCACGGATCGGTGCGCGGCCGCTACGACACGCCGCTGAGCGCGCGCACGATCCACACCGCCGCCGCCATCCAGACACCGGTCGGCCGCAGGTGGCGCGCGAGAGCCTCGCGCACGGCACCGCCGATGACCGGCATGAGATCCGGGCGCTCGCGCATCGCGGCCCCGAGCGGCCCGATTCGGCACGCCAACTTGACCGCATCCTCCAGATCGGTGCCGCCGATCTCGGCCTCCCAGGGATCGATGCGCACATCAACGAATCCCGCCGCGACCAGGATGCCACGCACGCGTGTGGCATCGGCAAACGCGAACGGACCCGGTGCGTGTGGATCCGGCGGTGCGACGGCCGGCAGATACGGATGGGCCGCATCCAGCGGCACTCGCATCCATTGATTATCCGCGAGAGGCCGCCAGCAGACGAAACACAGGCGGCCGCCGGGCTTGAGTGCATGGCGGATGTTCGCGAACGCAGCAATCGGGTCGGCGAAGAACATCACGCCGAAACGCGAATACGCCGCGTCGAATGAGCCGGCGACGAAGGCTTCGCTCTGGGCGTCGACTTCGCGAAATTCGAGCGGCAAAGCCGCCGACGCGCGCTGGCGCGCCCGCGCGACCTCGAGCATCGGCCGCGAAACATCGACCGCGACGACCGCGCCGGACCGACCGACCTGCGCCGCGAGTTCGAGTGAGGTTTGGCCGCAGCCGCAGCCGACGTCGAGAATTCTCTCGCCGTCGCGCGCCGCGAGCGCCCGCTGCGCTTCCCGCCCGAGTGGGTCGATCTGCCGATCGAGGACGCTCTGCAGTTCGGCCCAGGTCAGGCCGGCGACAGCGTTCCAGTAGGCGATTTGCTCGTTGTTGTTCGCGGTGGCATCTTGGGGCATCTTCGCATCCATCGGTGATGGGCTCGGGTTCACACGCGACCGCCAAGGTACGGCGGCGCCGGCGAATGTTAGCATTGAAGCGATCTGCCTCTCGATCCGCAGGAGCGTCTAATGAAATGATCGATCTATACTACTGGACCACCCCGAACGGCCATAAGATCACCATCTTCCTCGAGGAAGCGCAGCTGCCGTACCGGTTGTTGCCGGTCGACATCGGCGCCGGCGAACAATTCAAGCCGGAATTCCTCGCGGTCGCGCCGAACAACCGCATTCCGGCGATCGTCGACACGCACCCGGCCGACGGCAGCGCACAGATCAGCCTCTTCGAATCCGGCGCGATCCTGCTCTACCTCGCCGAGAAGACCGGCCGCTTCCTGTCGCGGGACTTGCATGAGCGGTTTGATGCGCTGCAATGGCTTTTCTGGCAGATGGCGGGCCTCGGGCCGATGGCGGGCCAGAACCACCATTTCACGCAATACGCACCGGAGCCGATCCCTTATGCAATCGAACGCTACGTCAACGAGACTAACCGGCTGTACGGCGTGCTCGATCGGCGTCTGGCCGCTCGCGACTACGTGGCCGGCGGCTACTCGATCGCCGACATGGCGATCTATCCGTGGATCGTGCCGCACGCGCGTCAGCGGCAGGATCTCGCGGATTTCCCCCACGTGAAGCGCTGGTACGAGGCAATCGAGGCGCGGCCCGCGGTTGCGCGTGCCTACGAGCTCGCGCGCACCATCAACCAGACGCCGACGGTATCCGACCAGTCGCGCAAGCTGCTGTTCGGCCAGACCGCGAAGTCCCCCACGGGCGAACCGTGACGACGCTCGACGAGCAGACGCTCGCCGCCGCGTTGATGCACTCGACGACGGTGCAGCTGTTCCACGATCACGTCCTCGTCAGGGAGCCGGGACTCAGCCGCCGACGACCTCAAAATCGACGCCGACGTTGTTGCGGGTCGCGTGCGAGTATGGACAGATCATCTCGTGCGCCTCGTTGACGAGCGCCGCGAGCTCGGCTTGCGGGAGGCTCCGATCCTCGACGTGCAGCTTCACCGCGAGTCCGAACCCGCCCAGATCACGCGGGCCGATTGCAACCGCGCAGCGCACCTTCGCGCCCTTGGCGTTCTTCTTCTGCCGGCTTGCGACGAAGTCCAGCGCACCGCCGAAGCAGGCTGCGTAACCGGCGGCAAACAAGTGTTCCGGCGTGGCCGTACCGGGTCTACCGGGACCGCCCATCGCCTTGGGCACCGAAAGGTCGACGCCGATCGAACCATCGTCGGCCGCCGTGTGGCCGTTGCGACCGCCGGTCGCGGTTGCCGATGCCGTAAACAAGGCCTTTATCGTGTCCATCGTCGCTCCTGGCTATGGGCTGAAATCAACGGGATGCCGCCGCAGCCCTTGAGGCGGACGATCCCCGATGACTCATCTTGTCGTCATCGATAGCACCCGAATCCGCTTTGCGCGCAGCAAGAGACGGCCGAGCCTGCCGCGATCACGCGCGTCGGGCGAGATCCGGCGCGTGGCGTCAGGGACGGCTCAGTGTTCGTGGAACCACATGAACACCTCGTCGTAGAGCCGGCCGAAGAGGCCGGCCTGAGGCGCATCGGCCAGAGCAACCAGCGGCGCAGTCATCAACTGCTTGCCGTCCAAACTGACCGTCAACGTGCCCACGGTCTCACCTTTCCGGAAGGGTGCGATCAGGGTCGCAGGCAAGTTCATCGCGGTCTTGAGGTCGTGGAAGTGGCCGCGCGGCAGCGTCACTTCGACGGCCTGCGCCACGCCAACCGGCAAGCGGTTGGCGGCGCCTTCCCACAGGCGCGGCGTTGCCAGCGGCCGACCCGACGCGTAGAGCGTGTGGGTCGAAAAGAAGCTGAATCCATAGTTCAGCAGCGCCTCGTCCTCGCTGGCGGCGTCGCTGAGATTCTTGGTCTTCATCACGACCCCGATCATCCGCTGGCCGTGGCGCAGTGCCGAGGCCACCAGGCAGAAACCGGCCTCGGCCGTACTGCCGGTCTTCAGGCCATCGACGCTCGGGTCGTGGTACAGCAACAGGTTGCGGTTCCCCTGCTTGATGCCGCTGATCGTATAGGAGGGAATCTTGTAGATCCCGTAGTACTGGGGAAAATCGGCGATGATCGCGCGCGCAAGCAACCCGAGATCGTAGGCGGTCGTGTAGTGATCGGGGTGCGGGTAGCCGCTCGCGTTTTCAAAATGAGTGCCCGTCATGCCGAGCCGCTGCGCATAGTCGTTCATCAGTTGAACGAATGCGCCTTCGGAGCCCGCGACATGCTCGGCCAGCGCGATCGCGGCATCGTTGCCCGACTGCACGATCATGCCGTTGTAGACCTTCGACAGCGGGTAGCGCTGGTGCAGCTTGAGAAAACTCGTCGAACCGTCCGTGACGGCGCCGCCCTTCTTCCAGGCGTGTTCGCTGATGTAGACCGGATCGTCCCAGTGCACCTTGCCGCTGGCAAGCGCCGCGTCGACCACGTACGCAGTCATCAGTTTGGTGAGCGACGCCGGCGCCAGCCGCTCGTGCATGTTCTTGTGCGCGATGAGATCGCCTGTCTGATAGTCCATCAGCACGTACGAGTCCGCGCCCAGCGCCGGCGGCGGTGGAACCGGCAACTGCGGCATCGCCGCCGGCGCCGGCGCGCCAATGGTCTGGGCGGCGGCGCAGGTGGCCAGCGCAATGGTCAAGAGAGGCAGCAGGCGCAAATGCGTCTTCATAGGAGAGGAGACTCGTGTGGGACTTGGCGAGGATTATATAGCGGCCGCGCAGCCGCTGCCGCTCAGACCGCGGCCGACGCCCGCCGCCATCCGCAGCCGACGATGCGCTACCACCGCCACGAGTCCCCGCGTGCGCCGTCCATCGCCTTGCAGCGATCAAGGATCCGCAGATCCAAACGATCGATGTCACGACCTCCGTCGCCCGATCGTATCCATAACCAATTGAATCTACGTTGATTAAGGCCAAAATCGCCTGGTTCTCCGGCCCACGCGCGTCCGCAGCGTGCGTGGTCACGCCACGGCATCAGGCATTTCCCTGATGAATCGGTGGCACTGCGCCGCTTATAGTGACCGGGAAGCGGTCCGGTTCGGATTCGCTGTCGCGTATTCGTAACCTATTGCGTCGGGAGTTTCTCATATGAAGCAGAGCAAACAATCTGCCACCATGGTTCCGCAAGTGCTCGACCAATCCACGAAGCTACTTCAAGAACTCGTATCACATCTGCGCCAGAACCGCACCCAATTGCGCGAGGAATGGGCAAATCGCATAAGAGAAGCGCAACTGCTGACCGCAATGTCGACGGAGGAATTATTCGCCGAGGCGACATCGGTGTACGACAACTACGTTGAAGCACTCGCCACCGGAACATTCGAGGCGTTACAGGCGTATTCGCGCAATCTTTCGGAGCGCATCATACCGCGAGGCGTTGAAACTCACGAAGTGGTGGGAATCGTACTGTTACTGCGCGACGTCTTGGCGCGTTCATTGTTCGCAAAGTACCAGGGTGATTTCACCAAATTGAACCGCATTTTAGACGCTTACGAGCCGGCAGCAAATCGCATTGCAAACACAGTGGCCGTCGGATTCGTCCAGGAACGCGAGCGCGTCATCCGGCAGCAGCAGGAAGCAATCCGCGAACTTTCGACACCCGTGCTCCAGGTCCGTGAACGATTGCTGATATTGCCGATCATCGGCGTGATCGACGCGCAAAGAGCGCGTCAATTGACCGAGCAATTGCTGCGCGGCATCCGTACCAATCGCGCCAAGGTGGTCGTCATCGACATCACCGGGGTCGCCGCAATGGATGCGACCGTCGCGAACCACTTGGTGCAAACTGTGGAGGCTTCGCGATTACTCGGCGCCACGGTTATCGTGACCGGATTGTCTCCGGAAATCGCCCAAACCATCGTGACGATCGGAGTTGATCTCGGCAAGATGAACACGGTCGGTGATTTGCAAGGTGGTATCGAACAAGCGGAACGCCTATTGGGCTACAAAGTCATACCCGTAGAGGATCCAGTATCGTCCTAGGCGGGGCCATGGAAGTCCCAATCCTCAAGCAAGGGCGGTTCCTGATTGCGACGATCCAGGCTGCGCTCTCTGACGCGGATCTGGTGCTATTGCGCCGCGCGCTCATAGACAAAGTGGTTTATTTTCGCTCCCTTGGCGTTATCGTCGACGTCACAGCCCTTGATGTGTTGGACTCCTTCGCGACCAGAACGCTGCGAGACATCGCCAGTGTGATCCGCTTGCGCGGAGCGCAAACCGTGATTGTAGGCATACAACCGGAAGTGGCATTCTCGATGGTTCAGTTAGGTTTGACGATGGAAGGTGCGGTGACGGCTCTCGATTTGGAGGAGGGTCTGGCGCATCTGCAGAGCCGGATCAGAGCCGATAGCTGAGAACGCATGCTGTGCTACAGGAGATCCAAGTAGCGATTCGATCCGACACGGACATTGTGTTGGCGCGGCAACAGGGGCGGACGCTGGCCGCGACCATCGGTTTCTCCTCCACCGATGCCACCCTCATCGCCCTGGCAATATCGGAGTTGGCTCGCAATATCGTAACCTATGCGCATACCGGCACCGTAACCCTGTGCGGTGCGAGTAATGCGCACGCGAAGGGCATTTTGATCATCGCTCGTGACAATGGGCCGGGTATCCGCAATGTCAACGATGTCCTGCGCGATGGATATTCGACGTCGGGCGGATTGGGTTTGGGGTTGCCCGGCGTCAAACGCTTGATGGACGATTTTGGCATAGAATCCGAATACGGCCACGGAACGGTAGTCACAGTAAGGAAGTGGCTGCGATGAAACTGCCCAGTCTCGAATGGAGCGTCTCCGCCGCGACGATGCCCGGAGAAACGGAGTCAGGCGACAAATATTGGGTGCGCGCGGGCGCGAATAACGTGCGCTTTGCGGTCATTGACGGCTTGGGCCACGGGCGCGAGGCGGCGGCCGCGTCCACGGTGGCAATATCTACGCTCGAAAAACATGCCGACGCACCCATCATCGAGCAGATACAACTTTGCCACGATTCGTTGCGCGAAACGCGCGGTGTGGCCATGAGCCTCGCGTCGCTCGACACCGATCGGGCAAGACTCACTTGGATCGGCATTGGCAATGTTGACGCATTGCTGCTGCACAAGTTCGGGGGTCGGCCGCACGACAAACTTCTGCTTCGCAGCGGCGTGGTCGGCGCGCACCTGCCGACGCTTCGGACCGCAGAGCTGCAGGTCAGTCCCGGGGACTTAATGATCATGCTTACCGACGGCGTTATGAGTGACCGGCTGTGCTCTATCAGCTTCGACGGCCAGTTGTCGGCGACCTCAAACGCGATCATGGCGAGCGCCGTCAAGGGTAGCGATGACGCCCTCGTCCTGGTGGCACGCTATCGGGGTGTCGTAAGTTGAAAGACGACCCGGAGCGATATTTGGCGGCACTGCGGAACTATTTGGGCGGTGGCGGCGAAGCTGCGCTGCAGCAGGCCTATTCGATCGGGCGCACGGCGCTGGATGCCGGTGCGGGAGTGATCGAGTTGGTAGGTGTGCATCATGCAGCTTTACGGTCGCTCTTATCGCCTGAATTCGGAACCGATGAACGCCGCAAGGTGTTGGCGGACGCAGCGCTCTTTTTCGCAGAATCGATTGCCCCCTATGAGATGACATACGGCGGATTTCGCGAAGCCAACATGGCGTTGCGCCATTTCAACGAAGTGCTGGAACTTGAGGCCAAGAGAATTGCGCACGCGCTTCACGGCGAGGCGGGCCAGCTGCTGGTGGCGGTATATATCGCGCTCGACCAGATGACGCAAGAGGTGCCATCGGCGAAATCCCATGTCCTTGCGGTTACACAACTGCTCGATAAGATCGAAGAACAACTTCGTCGATTGTCCCACGAACTCGCCCCGGCACTATTGAACGACCTCGGCCTGGTGCCCGCACTGCGCTACTTGGCCGACGGCCTCGCGCAGCGATCTGGATTGCGGGTGAACATCGAGGACGTGCCCGAGGGCAGCCTGCCGAAGCGCGTCGAGACAACCCTTTATCACGTCGCAAAGGAAGCATTGCACAACGTGACGAAACATGCGCGAGCGGAGGAGGTAACAATTCGATTCGAACGGTGGCCCCATGGAGTTCGTTGTTTCCTACAGGACGATGGCGTCGGTTTCGAACCGACAAAAATCCAGGATGACCACGCCGAGAAAGGCTTCGGTCTGATCGGCATGCGCGAGCGCTTGAAGGTCGTCGGCGGTCAACTGCGGATCAATTCGCTGAGCGGACACGGAACCGAATTGGTCGTAGAGATACCGTTGGAGGAATGAGATGTCGATTCGCGTGATCCTGGCGGATGATCATCTGCTGGTGCGACAAGGATTGAGATTGATGCTCGAGAAAGAGAGCATCGAGGTTGTCGGCGAAGCCGCCGACGGTCTCGAAGTGGTCCGATTGATTCAGGAGATGCGCCCGGACATAGCGGTGCTGGATCTCGATATGCCGCGCTTGGACGGGTTGGGCACTTTGCGCGAGTTGGCGCGGCTCGGTTCGCCGACACCCTCGATTATGCTTACCCGTCACACTGAGGAGCCCTACGCGGTTGAGGCCCTGCGCGCGGGGGCGCGTGGATACGTACTCAAGACACAGGCGGGTACGGACCTGGTTGCCGCGATTCAAAATGTGCATGCCGGCGAGGTGTACCTGAGTCCGAAGATTTCGAAGGCGGTGGTGCGGGCCTATCTGACGAACGGCGAGGCGCGCAACGAGATACTCAGCGTACGGGAACGGCAAGTCCTGCAATTGGTCGGTGAAGGGCATTCGACCAAGAAAATTGCAACGCTTCTTGGCATAAGCGTCAAGACGGCGGACACGCACCGCACCAATCTAATGGCAAAACTCGATATTCATCAGACCGCCGGACTCGTGCGCTATGCCATTCGCAACGGACTGATCGAACCGTAAGCGCCACCGATAGGGCGACGACCGGGTGCAGGCAAATTACCCGGCGTTTTCCAGGTCGAACATAGGTAAATCACCCGATTGCGACCTTGGATGGCCCGGTTATGCTGGATCGCACGGTCCATCGCACGCCGAGGCGGAAACAAAACATGAAGCAAAGTGCCGTAAAGGCTTTAGTCGTCGTCGATCGGCAGGAACATTCCGGATCGATCGGGTGGGGTTTCGAGGAGTCGGTCGATTGTGCATTCATGGACGTCAAGACTTTACCGGTCGATGTATGCAATATTGAAAATGCCCTGTGGGCGGTGGCGCAACGGCGACCGGATATATTGCTGCTGAACACCGCGCTACCCTCATTATTTCTGGTAAAGGTGGTCAGCGCGTTACGCGACCGCATGCCGGCGTTGCCCTTGATGATCCTTCCCGATATTCAGCGAGCGGTCGCCGAACTTGAAGGTACGCCGCCCGGAGATCACGACGAGCCTCGCTCAAGCGCTTGCACCGACGACGATTCGAGTAGGCGCGACACGCTGGCACGGGCGATGCGCTCTACTCACCTGCGCGTCAGTCTGCAGCAGCGGCTATTGCAGCTGGCGCAAAAAGACGACCTGACCGGTTTGCACAATAGGCGTGGTTTCATGGCCCTTGCGACCCAGCAGCTTAGATGGGCATGCAAGACGCAGGAGCATCTGCTGCTGTTCTTCGCCGATCTCGATGGCCTGAAACAGATCAACGATCAATTCGGTCACGCAGAAGGAGACAACGCCATAGTGCGCGCGGCAGCCAGCATCAAGCAGACGTTTCGCGAATTCGACATCACGGCGCGCGTGAGTGGCGACGAGTTCGTGGCGGTCATAGTGAGCGAACCCGGCCGAGGTGTCGATGCGGTCCTGCAGCGCCTGCGAGAGAACCTGCGCAGATTCGCCGCGACCGAGACCCGCTATCCATTGTCACTGAGTGTCGGTGTGGCGGAATTCGATCCGGACGAGCCGTGCTCGCTGTCGAACCTGATGCGGCTCGCGGATGCAAAGTTATATCGACAAAAGCGCGCAAGAGTTGACGACTGCCCGATCGGAGTTGCGGCAGCCAACGCCAAGGCGAAGGTCAGCGCCGTCATCGGCGAGCGAACACGGGGCGCATTGGAACCGGCCATGCTTCGTGGCTGAGGAACCGAAATTATTCATCGGCCGAACCGAGCGACGCACCGCCGTAAATGCAGCCGCCTGCCTACAGGGTTGCGATGAGCCTTTGCGTCGGGAACCGGTGGTGCTTGTGAGCCTCAGCCGGCACGGCGCTCGCGTCCTTGGGAGCGGCTATTGGATCCGGGGCAAACACGTCATCATGAGCGATCCGCTCTTGAACTTTTCGGTGGAAGCCGAAGTCGTATATTGCAATCGGCAGATGACCAGTCGTTTTGCGGTGGGCTTGAGATTTACGGAGCTCGCGCAAATATAAGCGCAGAGTTGCCGTCGATCCAGGTTCCGTCGTGTCAGGAAGACCGTCTGCCGGGAAAGTGGCGTGTCGTCGGGTTCCGGCAACCCCATCGTTCGACGGTGAGAATGCGTCGAAGTGCATTTACCGACACCGGCCGGATGGCCGTGCACGCCTCCCGGGCCACCCGACGACCGCCGCCGCGTCGGCTCCACGCACGTCGCTCGCGGCGTCGGTTCACAGGCTGAGCCGCGGCCGAGCCCCACCCAGGTGTCGCAGATTCTTCTCGATGACCTCGGGAACCTCGATTTCGGCGACGATTTGGCAAGCGGCACGTGCAACAGTATCCTGCGACAGTATCCTGCAACAGTCCGGCTCGGAGGAGTGAGATAATGGGCATGCGCGATGCGGTCGTTGTTTAGGCCGCCGGCGGCAAGGTTTCGGCGTACCTGCCTGATCGGCCCGACGGAAGGACTCGCGGTTCCGGCGCCGCCCGGTCGTGGCACCCTTGCGCTAATCGCCGCGTAACAGCGTCACGCGCTCCCAAGAATAAACCGATGATCTGACCCCGTCGAAACCAATCGACCGCTGCAAGCGCTTCGCAGAACAGCGGGAGACCGTCGTCGAAGGGATCGAGAATGCGCTTGGCAGGGGGATTCGAGAATGCGAATGAATGGAATCGCGGCGCTCGCTGCGTCACTGGCCTCGATGGGCTTTACGATGGCGTCGATTGCCGCGCCCAGCCACGCGTTCGACCCGGCCGCCGCGTTCGGCGCCCGGCCGAGCGTACTGGATCTGGACCTCTCACCGGACGGCCGGAACGTCGTCTACGTGATACCCACCACCGGACAGGGTTCCGCGGTCATCACGCAGCGGCTGGGACCCGGAGAGAAACCGCAGGTGGCACTCTCGACGAACGGCGAGCCCGATCGAATCGGCGGCTGCAACTGGGTGTCGAACGATCGCCTGGTTTGCGTGATCTACGGTGTCGTCGACACCGGCAAATTCGGTCTCCTGCCGTTCACGCGCTTGCTTGCGGTCGACGCCGACGACGCTCATCCACGCATGCTCAGCACGAGCCAGAACGAGTACAGCCGCGGTCTGCAACTCGGTGGCGGCCAGGTGATCGACTGGCTGCCTGGCGTTGCGGACCACGTACTGATGACCCGAGTGTACCTGCCCGATGATCACGTCGGCACGCGCCTCGGATCGAGGCAACGGGGGCTCGGGGTCGACGAGATCGACACGCGCACCCTGGACGTGCACCCGGTCGAGGAGCCGCGGCCGGATGCGCTCTACTACATCACGGACGGCCACGGTTCGGTGCGCATCATGGGAATCGACTCTCAATACTACGAGATCGAGCAATCGCGCGGGATCGTCACGAACCTGTATCGCAGCAAGGATTCGCGAGACTGGCACAAGCTCGACGATTTCGACTCGTTGAAGCAGCTGGGCTTCGATCCGGTCGCCGTGGATCCGGGCCTCGACGTCGCCTACGGCTTCGACGAGAAGGACGGACGCAAGGCTTTCTACTCGGTCGCCCTCGATGGTTCGTTGCGCAAGACGCTGATCTATGCGCGTCCGGACGTCGACGTCGACGGCGTGTTGACGCTCGGTCGGCGCCATCGGGTCGTCGGCGTGACCTATTCGACCGCATATCCGCATGCTGTCTATTTCGATCCGACCATCGCCAGTCTGGTAAAGGAGATCGCGCAGGCATTGCCGCCGCGCACGAACATCGCGATCGTCGGTGCGAGTGCCGACGAAAGCCGCCTCCTCGTGCTCGCGAACAGCGATCATGATCCAGGCGTCTACTATTTGTTCGATCGCAAATCGAACCAGCTGCACACGTTCTTCGTCGTACGCAACCAGCTCGAGGGCGTCCGGCTCGCGACCGAGACGCCGATCGAGTATCCCGCCACCGACGGCACGCGGATCCCCGGCTACCTGACGCTGCCGCCCGGTGTCAAGAGCGCCCACGGGCTGCCCGCGATCGTAATGCCGCACGGTGGGCCTGCGGCGCGCGATGAATGGGGATTCGACTGGCTTGCCCAATACTTCGCGGCGCGTGGGTATGCAGTCCTGCAGCCCAATTATCGCGGCTCGAGCGGTTACGGGGAGGCCTGGTTCGAAAAGAATGGATTCCGGTCTTGGCGGATCGCGATCGGGGATGTGCTCGACGCCGGACGATGGCTTGTCAAGCAGGGGATCGCCGATCCCAAAAAGCTCGCGATCGTCGGCTGGTCGTACGGCGGCTATGCCGCCTTGCAGTCGGCGGTCGTCGATCCCGGGCTCTTCAAGGCCGTCGTCGCGATCGCGCCGGTCACGGATCTGAAGGCCCTGAAGGAACAACATCGGCGCTGGAGCGACTTCGATCTCGTCAGCCGCTACATCGGCAAAGGCCCGGAAGTTCGCGCCGGGTCGCCGATCGACAATGCCGCTCGCATCCAGGTCCCCGTCCTGATGTTTCACGGATCGATGGACCGCACCGTGTACGTGGAGCAGTCCGAGCGCATGGCTAAACGACTGCAAGCAGCGCACGTCGAGCATCAGCTGGTCATTTGGAAAGGGCTGGGGCACCAGCTCGACGACTCCGACGTGCGCGCACAAATGCTGCGCGAGAGCGACGCGTTCTTGCGCAAGGTGCTCGGAATGTGAAGCAGGAACGGTCCCATCGCCTGGCCGTCACGCAGCGGCCGATTCGCGAGTTGGCCGATCGTTCGCTCCGGCGAGTATTGGCGGCGCACGGCCGAAATTGACCGGGTTGCCGGTCATGACCCTGCGCCGCCATGGCCGAACCGCGTCTATTCGGCGTCGAGTACCGGCGAATCGTGCTCGCGCGAGCGACCCCCGGTGTTTAACCCCAACATTTGCCCATCGCCGGCACCGACGCCAAAAGCAGGCGCTCAGCCGGTGATCGTCCGGGCAATTGATCGACGGGCGCGCTGGCCGTAACATTTGCTCGATGAACACCAGCGCATTACGACCCAACGACAGCATTGCCCCGGTCATCGAAACAGAACGCCTCCGCCTCCGCCCCCATCGGTCCGATGATTTCGCAGATTGCGTGGCCATGTGGTCCGACCCGGCCGTTGTCCGCTACACCATCGGCGAACCTTCGCCACCGCAGAGAACGTGGCTTAGGATATTGGCCTACCGTGGACACTGGGCGCTGCTGGGCTACGGATATTGGGCGGTGGAGGAGAAGAATTCCGGATGCTTCGTCGGTGAACTCGGCTTCGCGGATTTTAAGCGGGAAATCGTGCCTTCGATCGAAGGAGTGCCCGAGTTGGGCTGGGCGCTGATCCCGCAGTTTCATGGCAAGGGCTATGCGACGGAAGCCCTCGGAGCTGCGGTTGCCTGGGGTGATCATCATCTTGCGCAGCGCCGAACCGTCTGCATTATCCACCGGGATAATCAGCGATCGTTTCGTGTCGCCGAGAAGCTGGGTTACAAAGCCGTTTTCAATCCTGGGGGGATGGGGAAGTCAAACACCATACTCACTCGCCCCGGGTAGGCACGATGCACACCGACTGCGTGCGGCCGATCCACGATTTGTTGCGCGCATCGGCTATGGCGGATGTGTCTCGAGGCCGTGTGGTGTCAGTCGGCCGAGGAGTCTTCGACCGGCTCGAACGCCACCTCGTTCCCACCCCGGTGCGAGCATGACGGTGGCCGACGACGTGGTGTTTTTGCTCGACGTGGACAACACCTTGCTGGACAACGATCGCGTTCAGGAAGATCTGCGCCGGCATCTCGCGAGCGAGGTCGGCTTCGCGAGCCGCGATCGGTATTGGGAAATTTTCGAGGCGTTGCGTGCCGAGCTGGGATACGCAGACTACCTGGGCGCCTTGCAACGGTACCGGCTCGGCGCCTTGACGGATCCGCGCCTGCTACAGATGTCTGCGTATCTCATCGATTATCCGTTCGCGGATCGACTGTATCCGGGCGCGCTCGAGACCATCGCGCATTTGGGCCGTTGGGGACCGACGGTCATCCTGTCCGATGGCGATGTGGTCTTCCAGCCGCGCAAGGTCCAGCGTTCGGGGCTGTGGAACGCCGTCGAGGGCCGGGTGCTGATCTACATCCACAAGGAGCAGATGCTGGCAGACCTCGAGCAGCGCTACCCGGCCCGCCATTACTTCATGGTGGACGACAAACTGCGCATCCTGGCGGCGATGAAAAACGTCCTGGGCAACCGGCTGACGACCGTCTTCCCGCGCCAGGGACACTACGCGCTCGACCCGCATAACCTCTCAACCTACCCGCCGGCTGATCTGACGATCGAGCATGTCGGCGATCTACGCAATTTCCAGTTATCCGCGCTGCACGGGACCACTGGGGCCGTCGACGGCAAATAAACCGCAGTCCATCGCGTTTGCAGTAATGCAGCGGCGGGCGGGCTAGCCTTCAGCGGTCGGCTCGCCGAGTTCGCTCCGCCGCTTGGCCGGATCGTCGGAGCACCGGGAGGCGCTGCGGCAACCGAAGTCACCAGTCCTCATCACCGCCACGGTGCGCGCCGTCCGGGCGAAACTCGTCAGTGGCTTTGACATCGTCGTCGAGTTTGCGCACCGGCGCTTCGTTCTCATCGTCGCGCTCATCGGCAGGGTCATCGTCATCGTCGACGGTCCCGGTTGACTGCGGGGCGATCGGGAAGTCGGCGAGCAGGCTTGAACCGACTTCCGGGTCGCCCGGATCCATGTCTTGTGAGTATTTCCGGCGCATGCCCAACGCTAACAGGATGTCCACGGCCGGTATGTACTGGAACCCACATTGAAAAGAAGCGGCTGTCGCGCGGGGCGCCGATAGCCGGCCCTGTTGTGCGCAATCGCCCTCGCCTCGACTCGGTGCCGGCGAAAGCGCGGGCTCCGTCCGGTGACCCCCGTGGAATACGTCGGATCGTGTCGAGCCGGAATTTTACGTCGAGATTGAACACGGCGCCGTGTATGCGCGTGCAGGTCCAGCTGCAATTGTCACGTGCCAGCCGCAAGATGAGTTGGTCAATATCGCGTGTTGTGCGTGGCCTGCGGGACAGGCGGCATTCCAGAAACGTCCATTTCCGCGCGACCAAATCCCGATGTCTACGCAATAGTGTTGCCGGAGAAGCGGGCGGCTTCGTAACCGAGCCACGGGCATGTCGCGCATTTCAGACGCCGGCATACTGTGGAGCAGCATCGATGCCGCCAGAATCACCCCCATCCCCAGCAGGCTCTCTAAGTGAACGGTCCGGGCGCATCGCCGCACCACCGACCCCTCGTCAGGGGTCTGCGCGGCGTATCCGTCGCTGGCGGTACCCAAAAGGCGCAGCAGTAGCGGCCGCTGCGCCGATCGGCCGGACAGCCGTAGCAGACACGGCAGATGTCCATACCGGTTACGCGCACCAAGAGCGATCATGCCGGCCACGAGCAGCAGTTTCACCGTGAGTATCCGCCCGTACTGGGAGGTCCATAAAGAACTCCAACTTTGAAGTTCGTGCCACGCGGTATAGGCACCACTCACCAGCACGGCGCCAAGTGCCAGCCCGGAGAGCGCGGACAGCCGCTGAAAAATCTCGGCGGCACGCAACGGCGGTCTTTGCGCCTCGGAAAGCAACCGAGGAAAGACGACCAGCGACATGCCGAACAGGCTCCCGACCCACACGGATCCGGCCACCAGATGCACCCAGTCCACCCATACTGCCAGTGTGAAATCGCCATGGTCGGCCGCGTGGCCGGTTTCGCTGCGGGCAAGTGCGATGGCAGCCGCTGCTGCGATCATGACCCATGCCGGCCACGCGCGCCGACGACGCCGGCCGATTTTTTTCCATCCAAACCACAATAAACACAGAGCCGGAAGACGCAAGAGCCAGACATGGCCGAAGTGGGTAACTTTCAGCGCGAGCGGCAGGGTGGGCAGCAATGCCACCCATTGGCCCCCATCCAATTCGAGCGAGCGTGCACCGAGAATTCCGAAGCTGCTGACCGTGAGCAAGGCGATTGCCATGCCGATCAGGCGTGACATCGCGGCGTCGATTGCCGGCACAGGCATCTGCGGCAACACGCCGAGCCAGCACGCGAGCAATCCGAGCACCGCGACCACCGCCAAAACGTCAATGACCGTGCACGTGATATAGAACGGATGTAGATGCATGATCTCTTGCTCCTTCACTCGACCCGGAACGGAAAACGTCCGTTGGTGTGATGTCCGTCGCGGGCGATGACGCTCCAGTAGACATAGTACTTTCCGGGCGGCAACGTCTTCGGCAACGTCGTTTCCAGAAGCGTACTGTTGGACGCGGAAACCCGCCCCTGGCCAACGCTTACCTGGCTGCCGGTCGCGGTCTTCACGATCAGCGTCGAGAATACCGGCTCGATGTCTCCGTCGAACCAGATACGCACCGTGGTCGGCGCACTCGCCACGTCCGACCCCACCTTTGGTAGAGAGTGATCCGGAAAGGCATGGGCTTCAGCGCACCGCATCGGCAGCAAAAGGACCAGCGGTCCAATTGCGAACTTCAGGATCCTCCACATGGCCATACGTCTGCGGTTTCCGGCGTTCAATTGAACAATGGCGCGCCCAGGCTATGCGGTGCGATGTCGTCGAAATAAAAATCCATCCCCAACAGGATCCCAACTGAATTGCCGGTGCGACTGTTTGCCGGAATCTGCGCCTCGACCCCCCATTGCAGATAATGCCCGATCCATATGACTCCGGGATTTATATAGCCCGTGGTGTGATCAGCACATCCTCGATCGCAGGTCTGCATCGGCACTTCGACGATCGGTACCATGTTCTTGAACGGCCCCTTGATGCCCACGTCGCGTACGAAGTCCTGTAGGTAAGGAATGCTGTACTGAAGCGAAAAACTCCAGTTCAGCGTACGTGGGACGGTCGGATCCGTCGGAAATCCCACGGACAGTGCGCCGGTGAACGCCATCGGGCGCAGCATCCGCCAGCGATGTGGCAAGCCGCCGAACCCCTTGCCGAACGCGAATTCGGGCGTGTAGGTCGAGTACGGCGTGCCAATGCCATGGTTGCCGCTGTTGCCGATGGTGTCGGCGAACTGCACCATGCCTATCGATTCAGAATCCGGATGCACGAACAACTGATACGCACCGGCCACCGTCACATTGTCCCAACCTTCAGCCGGCTGGGTCCCGCTCTGGGGCATCAGGTATTGGTAATCAGAACTGGCGACGATACCGAAGCTGTGGGTCAGGCGCTTGGCGAAGGCGCCATTGAGAACGTTCTGATTCGCTCCCCCGTTGTCGATATTGCTGAACACCCATGAGCCTTCGTCGGCCACACCAGGGTCATCAAAACTCATGGTGGCGGGGAACACACGCATGCCGGCAATCGCATGGGCATGCGCCGCCGGCGCCACGGCAGCAACGAGCAGCAATGCGATGACCGGCGCGCCGAGCGCGCGCACGCGAATCAACGTGCCGCCTGCGGCGCCAGAGCGCGCAGGTGGATGTACCCGACCATCCCGGCCGCAAAGTGTCCAGGCTCATGGCAGGCGTATTCCAGCGTTGCGGCACGCCGGGGAAAGCGCCACAAGAGAGTGCGCGTCTGACCCGCAGGTACGGTCACTCCATTGGGGTCGTGGTCCATCGTCATGTCGGGGTGCGCCGCCATTTCAGCCTCGTGAGCACGTTGTTCGGCGGTGTCACCGATGACGAATTCATGGATGACCCGTCCCGCGTTATGGATAACAAAGCGCACCGTCTGTCCCGGCCCGACGTCGATCCGAGATGGGGTGAAGCGCATGGTATCCAGCGTCGTGATCCTCACGGTTCTGGTCACCGCCGACGCCCGCCCCGGCATGCCGTAGCGGTCTCCTCCGCTGCCGCCGCCGGACATCCCCGGCATGTCTGCCATGCCCCCGGCTTGTGCCAGCCGCAGCGCCAGGGCAGCCAGGATCGCACCGGCGGTTAATCGTCTCACTCTGTTTTTCATTGACGTGCTCGTAGTCCACAGTAACCGGATGGGCAGAATAATCCACCATTGCACGGCGTGCTCGCGAGACTGGATTGTACTCGACGATTGGCGTCACTGAGTTCATGAAGCCGCCGGTTGCGCAGATCGAATTCGCTATTGACATTGGCGTGCCGGCGCGAGGATGCTCCGCGATCATGGCGAGCACACTCTGGGTCGGCACGCGTAAGGGGGCGTTCGCGCTGCGGGCGGATGCCCGCCGCAACCGGTGGAAACTCGCGGGCCCACAGTTTCTCGGACACATCGTCCATCATATCGTGCAGGATCCCCGCGAGCCCAAGGTATTGCTCATGGCGGCCAAGACGGGCCACCTCGGACCGACCGTGTTCCGGTCGGAGGACCGCGGACGCACTTGGCGCGAGGCATTGCAGCCACCTGCGTTTCGCAAGGCGGCCGAAGGAGAGGTAGCACGCGCCGTGCAGCGTGTTTTCTGGCTGACGCCGGGCCATCCGTCGCAGTCCGGGACATGGTACGCCGGCAGTTCCCCGGCCGGATTATTCCGCTCGGAGGACGGTGGAGTTCGCTGGCAGCCGGTCGCCGGATTCAATGACCATCCTATGCGTCCGCAGTGGGTGCGGTTCGGCACGCCGGACGGCGAGTTCCTGCACTCCATTCTCATCGACCCCCGCGATTCGAGACATCTTTACGTGGCCGTCTCCATTGGCGGCATCTTCGAATCCACGGACGGCGGAGCCGATTGGACGCCGCTCAACGAGGGAGTCGAGGCGGATTTTCTACCCGACCCGGCGGCGCCCTTTGGTCACGATCCACACTGCGTCGCCCTGCATCCCCTCATGCCGGATCGCCTATATCACCAGAATCACTGCGGTCTGTATCGCCTCGATCGGCCTGGACGGCGCTGGATCCGGGTGGGCAAGGCCATGCCGAAGAAGGTGGGCGACGTCGGTTTTCCGATCGTCCTGCATCCGATGGATGCCGACGGCGCATGGGTATTTCCGATGGACGGCCGCACGGTCTGGCCTCGCACCGCGATCGACGGCAAGCCGGCGGTGTATCGTACGCGAGACGCGGGCGCGACTTGGCGCCGCCTGGATCGTGGCCTGCCCAAATCCCAGGCGTGGTTCACCGTGCTTCGTCAAGCGATGTGTACCGATCAGCATGCGCGTACCGGTCTGTATTTCGGCACCACGGGCGGCGATGTCTGGGCGAGCAGGAACGAGGGAGAAAGCTGGCGCGGTATCGCCCGGCACCTTCCGGAGATTTATTCGGTCACGCACGCGGGGTGAGCCGGTGACGACAGGACGCTGCACCGTCCGAATTGCGAGCCCGTTGCGTTCATACACCTCGGGCGCGGCGCGCATCACGGCAAGCGGCGCGACGCTGCACGAAATCCTCCTGGACCTGGACCGGCGCTTCCCCGGCATCCGCTTTCGCATGGTGGACGAGCAGGACCGCATCCGTCCGCACATGCGCCTGTTCATCAATACGAGCGAGACCTCGGCGCTATCCGCAACGGTGTGCGCCGGCGATACCGTGCATGTCATCTGCGCGTTGAGCGGTGGCTGATCCATGACGCTCTCGCCCGCCGAGCGCGCACGCTACCACCGCCACCTGATTCTGGAGGAGATCGGCGTCGCAGGACAGGAGAAGTTGAAGGCGGCGCGGATTCTCGTGATCGGCGCCGGCGGACTCGGATCGCCGGCCGCGCTGTACCTCGTGGCAGCAGGTGTCGGTACGGTCGGTATCGTCGACTGCGATCAGGTAGAGGCGTCGAACCTGCAGCGTCAGGTGCTCTTCGACACGAGCGACGTCGGACGACCGAAGGCGGAGGCGGCCCGTGAGCGGCTCGAATCTCTCAATCCACAGATTGCAGTCGTCGCGCACGCCCTCGAGCTGCGGGCGGCCAACGTGCGTTCTGTGCTGGGCGCTTACGATCTCATCCTGGATGGCACCGACCGGCCGTCCACTCGCTATCTCGTCAACGACGCGTGCGTGATCCTCGGCAAGCCGCTCGTCGTTGCGGCGATTCACCGGAACGAAGGCCACGCAATGACCTACGTGCCGGGTCGCGGCCCCTGCTACCGCTGCCTATTCGCCGATGCCGCCGATGGCGTGGTGCCGAACTGCGCGCAGGCCGGGGTGCTGGGCGTATTACCGGGTGTGCTCGGCGCGATCCAGGCCACCGAAGCGATCAAGGTCATCCTCGGAGTCGGTGAGCCGCTCATCGGGCGGCTGTTGACCTATGACGCGCTGGAGATGCGCTTCCACGAGTTTGCGTTCGAGCGGCGTCACGACTGTGCCGTCTGCGGCGATCGACCGACGATCACGGAGCCTCGGGAACCGCTGGAGGCGTGCGCCGTTGCGGCGCTTGACCGCGTACAAAGGCTGAGCGCCGCGGCCCTGCGCACGCTGCTCGATCCGGCTACGCGCGACGGTGCGCTCGTGCTCATCGACGTGCGGGAGCCGTGCGAGTTCGATGCCGGACACCTCGCAGGCGCCATCAACATCCCGGTCACCGCGCTGCAGGACCGTCTCCAGGAAATCCCGCCACGGACGAGCCCGGTGTTCATCTGCCGCAGCGGTGGTCGCAGCCTCGCCGCATGCGCCATCGCACTGCGCGCCGGCACGGTGTCGCCCGCGCACCTCGAGGGCGGTCTACTTGCCTGGAGGGCCGAAGTCGACCCGACGCTTGCGGTCGTCTAGCGGCAACGCGATCGATCGGCAACCGGCACCGAGACACGGCCGTAACCGGGGCCGGGTCGGCACGGGCGCGTGTACATGCGAGCCGGTCATGACAGATCGACGGCCGTTGGCCGTGCCGGAATGCCGACAGGGCCGGTGCAAAATACGAACAACGGGCGGACCTACAAGCTTCCCGACCAAGTGACGCCCGGCGGGGCCTTCCAGAAAGTGCATGGCAACGGGTTACCGCCGTATTGAGTATTGCGCCGGCACAAACCCGCAGCGTGCCCCGATCCGTTCGACCAGTGCCTGCAGCTCGAGCGGTGTCGGCGGCATACGCTTCGTTGAACCGGTCGGTCGTCGCCCGCAGCGAACCGCCGGTGCGGCCGATCATCGTGTCGGCGCGGCGGCGAACGGCTCGACGCCGATCCACCCGAGCGGCGCCGCCCGGCGCACCACGAACAGCCAGCTGCACGCGCCCACGATCGCCATGCCGCCCGCCACCAGGAACGCCGCCTGGTACCGACCGGTCCAATCGATCAGCGCACCGGTGATGATCGGGGCGACGATGCCGGAAATGTTGCCGATCCCATTCTGGATGCCGATCCACTTGCCCGCGGCGCGCGGTCCCGCCAGGGTTTGCCCGATCGCGTAGATGTTGAAGGCGGCGAGCCCGAAAGCCACCGACGAGGCCAGCAGCCCGGCGATCGCCATGTTCGCATTACCCAACCCGCAGGCCATCATGCACAAAAAGCCGATGCACTGCGCCGCAGCGATGATCTTTATGCGCACGCGACCCGGATCCGCGCCGCGGGCGATCGATCGGTCGGCGAGCCAGGCAGCACCGCAGCAAATCGCCGCCGAGAGGGCGTAGACGATGCCGCCCAGGCGGGCCATCGCGGTGAGCGAATAGCCCTGGGACTTGACGAGGTACAGCGGCAACCAGGACAACACCAGATAGAAGGGGTAGAGGGCGCAAAATTGACCGATACTCGCGCCCCAAAGCTCGCGCTTCGCCAGGAGCTCGCGAAACTTTGGTTCGCCGCCGGAGGCGTCGCTGCGCGCCTTCGCGTCGAGCGCCCGGGTGCGCATCACCCAGGGAGCGAGCCAAAGCAGCGAGATCGCGCCGAACACGATGAACAGCGGGCGCCAGCCGGCGGCTGCGATGAATAGCCCGCCGACGAAGGTGCCGACCGCCGGCCCGGTGAAGACGCCGGAAACCACCAGCGCGTTGGCGACGCCCAGCCGGTCGGGCGGCAAGTGCTGCGCCAGCAATTTCGAGCTGGCCGGAAAGCCGGCGCTCTCGCCGAGCCCGAGCAGGACCCGCAGCACCAGCAACATCGCAAATCCGCTCGCGAACCCTGTCGCGATCGTCGCCGCCGACCAAAGCGCGAGGCCGAGAGCGAGCGTACGATACGCGTTGATCTTCTGAACGAACCAGGCGGCGACGATCTGCCCCGGCACATAGATCCAGAAGAAGGCGGACACCAGTATGCCGTACTGGGTGTTGGACAGGCGCAGATCGGTTTTGATCAGCGGCGCCGCAGTCGCAAGATTGCCACGGTCGACGTAGTTGATGAAAATGGCGAGCGCCATCAGCAGAACGATGCCGCCGCTGAAATGAGCCGACCCCGTTTTGCCCTTCGGCAGCGGGTAATTCTTGATCATGGGACCCCCCGAGCGTGCTGGGTTAAGCTCTCATGAAAGCCGGGCGCCGTCACGGCATTTCGGCGGACGGCCGCGCCGCATACTCGTTCTGCCACTACCCACAACGCCAACCTACGGATGCAATACCATGTCACAGCGACGATTGATCGATTCCGGCTCGCGTTTCGAGGCCGAGATCGGCTATTCCCGCGCCGTCGTTCAAGGCGATTGGGTTTTCGTTTCCGGCACCACCGGTTTCGACTACGCCACCATGACGATCGCCGACGATCTGCCGGCTCAGACCGAGCAATGCTTCGAAAATATCTCGTCCGCCTTGGAAAAGGCCGGCTCGTCCCTGCGCGACGTGGTGCGAGTCACATACGTCCTGCCGAACGCGGCCGACTTCCCCCGGTGCTGGCCCGTCCTGCGCAAGCACTTCGGCGACGTGCGCCCGGCGGCGATGATGATCGCCGCCGGCCTCGCCGATCCGAGAATGCGGATCGAGATCGAGGTGACCGCGCTGAAACAGCGATCGACCGTCAAGTCGCCTTGAACGTGCCCGCGCTCGCCGTGGTCGCGCCACAGTACAGACAGGTCGCCGACTTGGCCGGGATCTTGCGCTTGCACTTGGTGCATTCGATCAGCTCGGGATTGCGATCGTGTTCGGCCGCGGCGGCCTGCGCACGCAGCGCCTCGACGTGCGTCGCAAGATCGGCGTCGGTGAGCTGCAGGCGGTCCTTCAAGAGGTTCCACATGGCCATGCTGATCAGCCGCAACTGATCATACCGTTGTTCCAGCTTGACGATACGCGCCGTCGCGTCGGTCGCGGCCCTCGCGGCGTCGAGCGACTTCTTGCCGAGGCCGCCGCCGGACTTGCCCGAAGTCGCATCGCGAAAAAGATCGAACATCGCCTCACCTCGCCCGATCGCTCAGCGGATCAATCGACGCGCGGTCGTTTACCTTCGCAAACGCCCGGCCGGTTCCTGCACACCGAGAAACGCGCACGGACAGATGGGCAGGATAAACCACCCGTCCGCGAAGTGCTCGCGACATTGGCTTGCACCCGGCGGGGTGAAATCTTCGGTCGCGTGAGCGGCCAGACGTCCGTGCACGCCGGCGCAAGCTTGACCGAGTGTTTGCGAACCACGGTTACTCCCACTCAATGGTATCCGGCACTGGTAATCGTCAGCCCGTTTAATCTCAACTACAATACGCCGACCATTCAAAATTGTTGTTGTGGCCTGACTTCTTGGCCCTGGTCGCTTTCACGCAAAACATCGACATCAATCAAATCCTGCGCTCGGCCCACCGAGAGCTTTGCAACCAGCAGGTCCTCCCGAGATATAAATGGCACCGACAAATCATCATCTATGCAAGCATCTACCCGCCGTTTCCACGCTTCCTCAAATTCAACGACGCTGATTTTCGGCACGCTGTCCACCATCACCGGCGGCGTGCCCATGCGAAAGAAGTTATCGGCTCGGCGAAGTCCCTGGCGCTCAGTCCTGCACCCGGTGCTCCGCACTTCGCAAGCGCGGCATACACGGCTTCGCTGTTTTCAGCGTCTGCACCAATCCAAATATCCAGATCTTTGGTCGCGCGTGGCTGCGCGTTAAACGAAACCGCGTATCCGCCGACAATCAGGTACCTAACCTGTCCGGCGTTGAAAGCGGGTAACAGTTCTTTGAAGTCTTGGTGCATCCGCGGCTTGTCCTTTCATCGCATAAAGGTCAAGGTTGAGGTTCATTGCTGCGCGAATCCGCTCGCTTCCCGGCAGGCGTTGCCAGGAACGATATTCGTCAGACTTCATCGCCTTCAGGCTGTTGTACCGAGTGAGTCTTTTGTCCATTCGACAAAACTATCACAAACCGCCAATGGGCGCGGTCCGACTGCCTGGCACTCGCCTTGGCATCTTGGCTTGAAAGTGCGCGATGGTCGCCGCTAGATCCCGTCACTCGCACTCAATTGTCTCCGGTACGCGTAAGTTGCCGTCACGTCTGCAGTGCCTGCACGGGCACCGTGATTTTACCGTCGGCCTGATCGTCGGAACATGTCGCTCGGCAATGCAGCGTGCCGATAGATCACGCCAGGCAGCGTCCGGGTTCCATCGGAAGACGATCGTTGAGACTCGCTCCCGGCCCGGCAAGCGATAGAGGTCGAATGCTCATTCGGGCGATTTTCCGATTATTCCATTGTTGCCAGCGCCTTAAACGCCAAGGGTGATAGACGTCGATAGATCCCGAAAGGCCAAACTCACTCCCATTCAATAATCTCCTGGCTTCGTAACTCGTTGATGCAACGGCAATATCGGAAGAGCATCGCTCACAATACCGTCAGGAATACCGACGGCAGGTTTTGCTTGGCGGCGATAGGTTGCGATAGACGCCGAGAGCACGGGCGTCTCCATAACGCAGGCGGTAGACCAGCATCGCCAACCCCTCGAATCGGCCTCGCTTAGGGGCCCGATTGCGATCGTTGACTGGTGCTTGACATGCAAGGATAAACTTGCTTATCATTTAGGCAAGTGATTACTTGCATATAGAACATGGCAGAGCACCACGACACCGACGTACTGTTCAAAGCCCTGGCCGATCCCAGCCGGCGCAAGTTGCTGGACCTCTTGCATGCGCACGACGGCCGCACACTCAACGAGTTGTGCGAACACCTGGACATGACGCGTCAGGGCGTGACGCAGCACCTGGACTTGCTGGAGGCGGCGAATCTGGTCGCCACTGCGCGGCGTGGCCGCGAGAAACTTCACTTCCTCAATCCAGTTCCGCTTCAGGAGATCTACGAGCGATGGATTGCCAAATTTGAAAAGCCGCGCCTCAGGGCGCTCTCAGATCTGCAACGACGACTGGAGAAAACCAATGGCTAGATCGACCTTTGTCTACGTGACTTACATACGCACCACGCCGGAGAAGCTGTGGTCAGCGCTGACAGATGACGTGGAATTTATGAAGCAGTACTGGTTCGGCACGCACTGCGAAAGTTCGTGGACTGCGGGATCCTCGTG
>DATLSG010000014.1:0-71221 GCA_035534275.1 Steroidobacteraceae bacterium | reverse complement strand
GCCATTGCAACGGCCAGGCGCACAGGCGCTTCGGCCGACTCGCTTCTACCAGACGGCGGCGCCGATTCGGCTCTCGCTCCGGCCGCTCGCACAGACGCTCCGGCAGACTCGCTCCTGCCAGACGGCGGTGCCGATTCGGCTCTCGCTCCGGCCGCTCGCACAGGCGCTCCGGCCGACTCGCTTCTACCAGACGGCGGTGCCGATTCGGCTCTCGCTCTGGCCGCTCGCACAGGCGCTCCGGCCGGGGCCGGGGCCGCGGCGGCGGGGCGCGGCGCATCGCTGTCGGGGCGAAACGCGAGCATTCGCAACATCGTCATCTCAAAGCCGACCCGCGGATCCGGCGCAAGATTCAGATCCCTGCGGCCGAGCAGCGCGATCTGGTAATACAACTGCGCATCCTCCCGGGTGAGCGCCAGGGCGAGCCGCGGCAGATCCGCGTCGGCGAACTCTGGGTCCGCTTGCGCCGCCTGCGGGACCGACTGGACGATCGCAATGCGTTGCAGGTAGGCCGCCATCTCGACCAGCGCCCGATCGTAATCCGGAGCGTCCTGATCGAACTCGCGGACGATCGCGAGCAATGCCGCGCCGTCGGCGCTCGCCAAGGCGTCGATCATGCGCACGACGTGCCGCCGGTCGATCGTGCCGAGCAGCGCGCGCGCGTTGAGCGCGCTCAAATCGCCGCCGCCGAAGGCGATGAACTGGTCAAGCAGGCTCAATGCGTCGCGCATGCTACCGTCCGCGGCCCGGGCGATCTGCGCCATCGCCTCCGGCTCGTAGCGCAGGCCTTCCTCGCCGGCGATGAACCGCAGGCGCTCGCCGATCAGCCCCGAGGACAAGCGTTTGAGGCTGAACTGCAGACAGCGCGAGAGCACGGTCACCGGCAACTTCTGCGGGTCGGTCGTCGCCAGCAGGAACTTGACGTGCGGCGGCGGCTCCTCGAGCGTCTTCAGCAAGGCGTTGAACGAATGATTCGACAGCATGTGCACTTCATCGATCAGATAGACCTTGAAGCGCCCGCGCGTCGGCGCGTACTGCACGTTGTCGAGCAGATCTCGCGTGTCGTCCACCTTGGTCCGGGAGGCGGCATCGACCTCGATCAGATCGACAAATCGTCCCTCGTCGATCTCCCGGCACGCGGCGCATATCCCGCAGGGCTTGGAACCGACCCCCGTCTCGCAATTCAGCGACTTGGCGAGAATGCGTGCGATGGTCGTCTTGCCGACGCCGCGGGTACCGGTGAACAGGAACGCATGGTGCACCCTGCCCGTGTCGAGCGCGTTCGCGAGCGCTCGCAGGACGTGTTCCTGGCCGACCATCTGCGAGAAATTCTTGGGGCGCCACTTGCGCGCCAAAACGACGTAGCTCATTGGCGGAAGTTTAGCCGGGAACGCGCCCACGCGCGGCCCCATCGTCGTCGAAGGTGGCAGCCCGCGCCCGCAGGACTCCGGCGCCCGACCTGATGCCGCTACCGCTGCTCCCTTCCGGGCCTGACGGGGTTCGCGGCCGGTCGTCGCGAAGATGCAAACGCGAGCCGCCATGGACTCAATCGTGGGGATTGGCGGAGAGGGAGGGATTCGAACCCTCGAACACCTTTTGGGGTGTTACTCACTTTCCAGGCGAGCGCCTTCGACCACTCGGCCACCTCTCCGCGCGCGACCCACGGGGGGCGCAAGACTACCGGAGCAGGCCCGGTCGGGCAAATCCATCGGTGTCCCGCGCCGGCGGTGGCGCCTAGCCGCCTGCGACGACGCCTTTCGGCGCCTCGCGGTAACGCGGCGGCGCTTCCAGGCACGCGTCCTTTCCGCCCAGCGGCGGCGGCGCGACCGGCGGCGGCGGAATCTTCAAGACGTTCTTGACGTCGGGCGAATCCATCCCGGCCGGGACGCGCAGCGCATGCACCTCCTGCGCCGTCTGGTAGTCCTCGATGCCACGGCAATTCGGCCGCAGCATGTGGCAACCGGCGGTCAGCCCCGCCAGAGACAGGAACACGATCAATCGGCGAATCGTCATGCGGCTTGATCCTCTGTTGCAACACCGGCGGCGCGCAGCGCGCGCAACACGGTCTCCTGATGCACGCCAGACATCTCGACCAGCGGCAGCCGGATCGCGCGGCCGATCAGGCCCATCCGTGCCACCGCCCATTTGACCGGTATCGGGCTCGCCTCGACGAACAGATCGCGGTGTAGATCCCGTAGCGTCTGATCGATCGCTCGTGCCGCACTCATGTCGCCCCGCAAGCCGGCGGCGCATGCGGCATGCACGCGGGCCGGTGCGACGTTCGCGGTCACGGAAATCACGCCCTTGGCGCCGATCCCGATCCACTCGACAGCGGTCGCATCGTCCCCGGACAGCACCGTGAATTTCGGCGGGCACGCCGCGATCAAGTCGCGTCCCCGATCGAGAGAACCCGTCGCGTCCTTCAGTGCGACGATCCGCGGGTGCAGCGCGAGGCGGGCGACCGTCGCCGGCAACAGATCGACCGATGTGCGCCCGGGCACATTGTACAGGATCAGCGGCGCGGCGGACGCCTCGGCGGCGGCCCAGAAGTGCCGGTACAGACCTTCCTGCGGCGGCTTGTTGTAATACGGCGTGACGAGCATGACCCCGTCGACGCCCAAGCGCGACAAAGCCCTGGTGCGGGCGAGGGATTCGGCAGTCGCATTGGTGCCCGTGCCGACGACCACCGGAATCGCCCCCCGGCAACGTGCGACCGCCCGGCGGGTCAACTCGATGGTTTCCTCCGCGGTGAGCGCCGGTGACTCGCCGGTCGTGCCCGCGACGACGATTCCGTCGGAGTGCTCTGTGAGGTGAAAATCGAGCAATCGGTCCCACGCCGGCAGGTCGAGCGACCCGTCCGCGGCCATCGGCGTGACCATCGCCACCAAGCTACCGGAAAACATCGTCAGGCTCCGCTCGCGGCTTCGGCCGCCTTCAAACCCGCTACGATAAATGGCGGCACCGCCGCCTGGCAAGCACGCCGTCGTTGCGCGCATCGCCTCGCGGAGCGATCCTTAGTAGAATTCGAGCCGATGAAACAACACATCGTGATTTCGGCGGTCGGTCCGGACCGCATCGGCATGGTCCACGAACTGACCAAGGCTGTCGCAGATTGCGGCGGCAGCGTCAGCGAGAGCCGGATGACCTCCCTCGGCAACGAATTCGCAATGCTGCTGCTGGTCACCGGCAACTGGCATACGCTCGCCAAGCTCGAGGGAGAGTTCAAGAAGCTCGGCGACGCGAGCGGCATCAGTATCCAGTTGCGGCGCACGGAGGCGCGGGCGGCGCGCAACGACATGCTGCCCTACTCGATCGACGTCGTCTGTCTTGACCAGACCGGGATCGTCGCCTCGATGTCCGGCTTCTTCTCCCAGCGCGGCGTCGACATCGCGGAACTGTCGACCCGCGCCTATGCGGCCGCCCACACCGGCGCGCCGATGTTTTCCATCCAGATGATCGTGAATGTTCCGAGCCGGCTGCACATCGGCGTGCTGCGCGAGGAATTCCTGGATTTCTGCGACCACCAGAATCTTGATGCGATATTCGAACCCGTCAAGAGTTGAACGGCCGCGGCTCATGGGCACGATCCAAATCGGCGGCAAGGCACCCGCGGTCGACCTCGAGGGCACGGCCACCGGTCACGCCGAGGCGGTACTCGCACCGGTGAAGACGTTGTGACCGCCGAGCGCCGGCGTGCCCGCGGTGTCGCTGCGACGGCCCGCAAGCGTCCCGGCGAACGCCGGATATTCGTCCTCGACACCAACGTGCTGATGCACGATCCGACCGCGATCTTTCGCTTCGAGGAGCACGACGTCTACATTCCGATGACGGTGCTCGAGGAACTCGACGCCGGCAAGAGAGGTCTATCGGAATCCGCCCGCAATGTGCGCCAGGTCAGCCGCTTTCTCGACGAGCTGATGCAGGGGGCAACCAAGGAACAGATCGACCGCGGGCTCTCGCTCCCCACCACGGCGCCGATCGATCGCGGCAAACGGCCGCCGGGCGGGCGGCTGTTCTTCCAGACCGCGTTGCTCGAATCGGCGCTGCCGGACAGCCTGCCCGGTCACGGTGCCGACAATGCAATCCTCGCCAATACGCTTGCAATGCAACAAACTTTCCGTGAGGCGCGCGTCACCCTCGTCTCGAAAGACATCAATCTGCGGATCAAGGCGGCCATCGTCGGCGTTCATGCCGAGGACTACTCGAGCGACAAGACGATCGAGGATGCCGACCTGCTGTCGAGCGGAGTGCAGCAACTGCCGGCGAACTTCTGGGACCGCCACGGCAAGGGGATGGAGTCGTGGCAGCACCAGAGCCGCACGTTCTATCGCCTGCGCGGACCGCTGATCGGCGACTGGCGGCCAAACCAGTTCGTCCACGATGGTGGCAACGGCATCGAAGCGATTGTCCGCAATTTGGAAGGCGACGCGGCGATTCTCGAGTTGACGGTCGATTACCGCGGCGACCGCAACAGCGTCTGGGGCGTCACGGCGCGCAATCGCGAACAAAATCTCGCCCTGAACCTGTTGCTCGATCCGCAGATCGATATCGTGACGATTCTCGGTCCCGCGGGCACCGGCAAGACCCTGCTCACGCTCGCCGCCGGTCTGTCGCAGACGCTCGACCACAATCGCTTCAGCGAGATCATCATGACCCGGGTGACGATACCGCTCGGCGAGGACATCGGCTTCCTGCCCGGCACCGAAGAGGAAAAAATGGAACCGTGGATGGGCGCCCTGATGGACAACCTGGAAGTGCTGACCCAGAGCCAGGCGGGCGGCAGTTGGGGCCGCGCCGCGACCAACGACCTGCTGCGCCACCGGATCAAGATCCGCTCCTTGAATTTCATGCGCGGCCGCACGTTCCTCAATCGATTCATCATCATCGACGAGGCGCAAAATCTGACGCCCAAGCAGATGAAGGCACTCGTCACGCGGGCCGGACCCGGCACGAAGATGGTCTGCCTGGGCAACATCGCCCAGATCGACACGCCGTACCTGACCGAAACGACCTCGGGGCTGACCTACGTCGTCAACCGCTTCCACGGCTGGCAGCACGCCGGCCATATCACGCTGATGCGCGGTGAGCGATCGCGGCTCGCCGATTACGCGTCCGAAGCGCTATAGACTGCCCGCTCCGGCTGCACCGAACTTATCGGCCGGTCCGCGACTCCAACGATGACCCATGCCTAGAAGCAACTCACGCCCGCATCCCCTGCTTGCGTTGTGCGCTGCGACGATCGTCGCCTTCGGCGTCAGCCTCGCCTATGTGGCCGGGGCGGTCGCCGACGACACGCTCGCGTCCGCGGCCTTTGCCGCGCCGCGGGCTGTCGGTACCGAAGGGGAGCTGCCGAATCTCGGCAGCGCCGCGAACGCGGCGATCAGCCTGCAGGAGGAATACGAAGTCGGGCTCATGTACACCCAGCAGATGCGCCGCAAGGGCATGATCCTCAACGACCCGGAGGTCAGCGACTACATCGAGGAGATCGGCCACGAACTGTCGAGCTACGCCCAGGAAGGGCGCCATCAGTTCTCCTACATCCCGGTCAAGGACCCGGTGATCAACGCGTTCGCGATCCCCGGCGGATTCATCTTCGTCAACAGCGGACTGGTCCTCGCGACCAGGAACGAAAGCGAGCTGGCCGCCGTGCTCGCGCATGAAACCGCGCACGTCACCCAACGGCACATCGCACGCTCGATTGTCGACCGCGAGCATTCCGGCCTGATTTCGACCGCCGCCATGCTCGCCGCGGTGTTGCTCGGCGCCACCGCCGGCGGCGGCTCGCCGAGTGCGATGGAGGGAGCCATCGTCGCGAGCCAGGGTGCCGCAATCCAGCACCAGATCAACTACTCGCGCTCGCAGGAGGCCGAAGCCGACCGCATCGGCATCTACACGATGGCGAGCGCCGGCTTCGACCCGCTCGCGATGGCGGACTTCTTCCAGAACCTGGAGGGCGGCGAGGGAAACCCGGCGCGGATGGACGCGTACGGCTTTCTCATGGACCACCCGGTCACCGCGGACCGAATCGCCGAGGCGCGCAACCGGGCCGCGCAGATCGGCCGCATCCATCACGTCGATTCCATCAGCTACGGCTTGATGCGCGAGCGTCTGCGCTCGCTGGTCGGCGACCCGAATACGGCGATGGCCTATTACCAGGACCTGCTGCACAACGGCGGGGGACGCGGTCTCGACGATCGCTACGGCATGGCGGTGGCCGAGACCTATGCCAAGGATCCGGCGCCCGCGATCAAGGAGCTGAAGGCGCTGCTCGCGCGCTACCCGCGGGTCACGCAACTCTACGGCGCACTCGGTCAGGCGTACCTCGCCAACGGCCAACCCAAGCTCTCCCAGGCGATCCTCGAGCAGGCGCGGGAGCTGTTCCCACGCAATGAGCCGATCACGATCCGCCTCGCACAGACCTACATGCAGGAAGGCCAGAACAAGCGCGCGCACGAAATCTTGCTCGACCTGTTCAACCGGGTCGAGCCGACTCCCTCGCAGACGCAGCTGATCGCCAAGGCCGCCCACGCCGCCGGTGACATCGGCGACTCGTACTATTACATGTCGGAATTCTATATCATGAACGGCGAGCTCGGCCGGTCGTCGAACGAACTGCACCTCGCACTCGCATTGCCCAACCTGAACCCGGTCCAGCGCGCGCGTTTCAGCGCCCGCTTGGCGCAGGTTCGCTCGGCGATCGAGCGTTCGAAGAAAGCGAAGCATGCCGGCGACGGCGGCGACAACTGACATAGGATGGCGAAGATGTCGAACAAACGACCGGCCCTCGCCGTGCTCGGGCTGATGGCGGCGACTGCTCTCAGCGCCTGTGTCACGCTGCCGCCGAACGCGCCACGCTCGCGCCAGGACCCGTTCGAACGGTGGAACCGCGGTGTGTACAACTTCAACGACGTGCTGGACCGCCACGTCGCGAAGCCGGTCGCGCGCACCTACGTGCGCGTCGTGCCGCATCCGGTGCGCACCGGAGTCAGCAATTTCTTCGCCAATCTCGACACGCCGACGGTGATGATCAACGATGCACTGCAGGGCCAATTCCGCTCGGCCGCGAACGACCTCGGACGGTTCCTCCTCGACTCGACCGTCGGCCTCGGCGGCCTGCTGGATCCGGCGACACAAATCGGCATGGACCGCAACGACGCGGATTTCGGCGAGACGCTCGGCGTCTGGGGCATGCATCCCGGACCGTTCCTCGAGCTGCCCTTGCTCGGCCCCTCGGACATGCGCGACGGGCCGGCGCGCGTCGTCGACGCCTATACGAATCCGGCGAAGTACGTGACCAACACCGACGTGACGTACGGGCTGTTGGGACTCGATCTGGTGAAGACCCGGGCGAGTCTGTTGCCGCTCGATGCGACATTGAAGAACGCGTTTGATCCTTACGCATTCATTCGCAACGCTTTTCTGCAGCACCGGGCCTACATGATTGCCCAGGTCAAAGACAGCTCGGCCGACGATTCGCCGAGCGAGAATCCCGGGAACGACCGCGTAGTCGCCAAGCCGGCCGGCGGCAAGCCTTGAGCGGGCGCCGCAGCCTCACGCGGCCGTCAACAGGTCCTCGACCTCGCTCAGACGGGCGAGCTGCAGCAACTGCGGCGGCACCTTCTCGTAGCGCAGAGCGTGACCCGCGGCGCGCGCGACGCTGAGCCACTCGATCAACAGCGCGAGTCCGGCGCTGTCGCTCGCCGATACCCCCGCGAGGTCGATCACCGCGGTGCGGCCGGCGGCGATCCCCTCGCTGCCGGCCAGGAGGAGCACCGCGACCGTGTCGTAGTTCAGCACGCCCAGCACCCTCGTCCTGCCGCCCTCCCCCGGTTCCAGGCGTGCAGCGTCGCTTGCCGCCCCGCGCCTCAACCTGCGTTACTCCGCGGCTTCGGGCCCGCCGGGCCGGTCGAGGATCCGCCGTTTTCGCGCTCGAGGCGGGTGATCACCTCGGCGAGCCCTTTCTGCTGGATCTCGGAGGCGAAATCCGTCCGGAAGCTCTTGACATAGGAGATGCCCTCGATCACCACGTCCCAGGCCTTCCAGCCGCCCGGCGTCTTGTGCAGGGTGAAATCGACCGGCACCCTCTCGCCGTTCGCGCGCATCACGAAGGTGCGCACCGTCGCTTGCGTGGCACCCGCACGGCCGCGATAGGGCAGGATGTGGAATCGGTTGGCCGTGAAATCGACCAGGGCCGCACCGTAGCTATGCAGCAAGGAATGGTAGAACGCGGCGACGAAGCGCTTGCGCTGCTCCGGGGTTGCGGTGCGCCAGGCGGGGCCGAGTACCAGCCTGGCCGCATACTCGCTGTCGAAGTTCGGCAGCAGCACGTTGGCCACGAGCGCGTCGAGCTTCGCGGGATCCTTGGCGTACATCGCCCGGTGCGCACTGAGCTCGGTCAGCATGCGCTTCGCGGAATTCTCGACCACCTGCTCCGGCCCCATCTGCGCCACGGCGGGCGTCGCCGCCGGCGCCGGGCCGGGCGTCGCGGCACGCCCGGCATGGACGGCGCCGCAGGCGGCGCCGAAGGCGGCGAGCAGCACCGCTTTGGCGATTGAGTTCGGCGATTTCGACTTCATTTCGGTTTCCCTCCGGCCGCCGCGCCCGCCGCGGGCTGGCTGGAATTCTTGTTGAAATTGGCGAGGAATTGGCCGATCAGATTCTCCAGCACCAGTGCCGACTGCGTGAAGACGATCTGATCGTGGTTCTTCAAGAACGTCTGCGCGCCGCCCGGACCGAGCCCGATGTACTGGCCGCCCAGCAGGCCCTGTGTGTAGATGCTGGCGTCGCTATCGGTCGGAATTTGATTGTACTTATCGTCGATCCGCAGGGCGACGACGGCCTTGAAGTCGCGCGGGTCGAACGAGATGCCGGCGACCCGGCCGACATTGACTCCGGCCATCGAGACCGGCGCGCCGACCTTGAGATCGCCGATGTTGCCGAACTTGGCCGTCACTTCGTAGGACGGCGCCGAACGAAACGCAAGCCCGTGGCTCGTCGTCTGCGTGGTCAGGAAGAACAGCGCTGCAAACCCCAGCAGCAAGAACAGGCCGGTGCCGAGATTCATCGCGCGCGACTTGCGCATACCTTGATCCCTCATTTCAGGAAGAACGCCGTGATCAGATAGTCGAGGAAGAGCACCGTCACCGCCGAGGTCACCACCGTGCGTGTCGTCGCGGCACCGACCCCTTCGGCCGTCGGTTCGGCATGATAGCCCTCGTAGACCGCAATCAGGCTGCAGGCCACTCCGAACACGCCGCTCTTGACGACGCCCTCGTAGACGTCGCGCAGATTGACCGACGCCTGCATCTGCGACCAAAAGCTGCCGCTGTCGACGTGCATCATCTGCACGCCCACGAGCTGCGCGCCGTAGATGCCGATCAGGCTGAAGATCGCCGCCAGCAGCGGCATCGCGATGACGCCGCCGATGAAGCGCGGCGCGACGACGCGCCCCACCGGATCAACGGCCATCATTTCCATCGCCGCCAGCTGGTCGGTCGCGCGCATCAGGCCGATCTCCGACGCGAGCGCCGTGCCCGCGCGGCCGGCGAACAGCAGCGCCGTGACGACCGGGCCGAGTTCCTTGACGAGGCCGATCGCGGCTGCCGTGCCGAGCGCCTCCTCCGAGCCGAAGCGCCGCAGGAGTTCGAAGCCCTGCAGGCCGAGCACCATGCCGACGAACAATCCCGAGAGCATGATGATCACGAGCGACAGGGCACCGGTATTGAATACCTGATCGACGATCAACTGCGGACGCGCCAGCGATCGCGGGACCTGGGCGAGAATCCGCAGCAGGAACCGGCTCATGTCGCCGACCCGCTCGAGCGAGTCGTTCATGCTGTTCCAGAGATCGGCAATCACGCGTACCGTCCTCCATCCCGGGCGAGCAATTCGCCAAAGTAGTCGGGCGCCGGATAATGGAAAGGCACCGGACCGTCGGCGAGGCCGCCGACGAACTGCTTGACGACCTCCGACCGGTCGGATTGCAGTTCCTGCGGGGTTCCCTGCGCGACCACCTTGCCGCCTGACAAGAGGAAGACGCTGTCCGCCACCGAGGAGATCTCACGAACGTCGTGCGAGACCACGATGCTCGTCAGTCCGAGCGCGTCGTTCAGACGACGAATCAGCCGCAATATCACGCCCATCGAGATCGGATCGAGCCCGACGAACGGTTCGTCGTAGATCAGGATTTCCGGATCCATCACGATCGCCCGCGCGAGCGCGATGCGGCGCGCCATGCCGCCCGACAGTTCCGCGGGCATCAGCTCGGCCGCGCCGCGCAAACCCACGGCCTGCAACTTCGTCAGCACCAACTCGCGGATCAGGCGCTCGGGCAGCCTGGTGTGCTCGCGCAGCGGAAACGCGACGTTCTCGAACACGCTGAGATCCGTCAGCAACGCACCGTTCTGGAACAGCATGCCCATGCGCTTGCGCAATGCGAAGAGCTGCGCCCGCCGCAAGTCGGCGAGCAGCGTTCCGGCGACCTCGATCGATCCAGATTCTGCCCGGACTTGGCCGGTAATCAGGCGCAGCAGCGTGGTCTTGCCGGTGCCGCTCGGACCCATGACCGCCGAGACCCGACCGCGCGCAAATTCCATGCTGAGACCGTCGAAGATCGAGCGGCCGCCCACGCGATAGCGCACATCCCGCAATTCGATGATCTGTGAAGCTTGGCTCAATGGCGTGGCGCTTGCGTCCCCGCGCCCGCGGCGCGCCGGACTCCTTTGATTTGATGGAGATTTGTCAGCCCGCGAACGGCTCGGACGTGCCTCTATGACCCGCCTGATCCCGATCCGTTCCCGTGCCTCGGCGTACGAGGATAGCAAATGTGCGTGTTTCCGGGCGTCGGCGTTGGCAATCCAGCTAAATAGGACTAAACTTGTCCTACTTTCTAGTTGGAGCGCCGCGTTCACGCGGCGGATGCACCGGGCGGTCCAATGTTGCGCATGGGAAAATTGACCGATTACGCGACGGTCGTGCTCGCGGCGCTCGCCGAGGAGCCGCTGGCGCATGCGGCCGCGACGGAGCTCGCGCAGCGCACGCACCTGAACCAGCCGACGGTCAGCAAGGTCCTCAAGGAACTGCAGCGGGCCGGCATGGTCATCTCCTCGCGCGGCGCGCACGGCGGCTACCGCCTGGCGCGGCGGCCGGAATTGATCACGGCTGCGCAGATCCTCGACGTGTTCGAAGGCCCCATCGCGATCACCGAGTGCAGCACCGCGGCGAGCCATTGCGGCATCGAGAAACTGTGCCGCGTAGGCGGCGCTTGGCAAAGGATCAATGCCGCGATCCGGCGCGCGCTCGAGGACGTCACCCTGCAACAGCTCGCCGGACGCGATCCGGCGGATCTACGCGTCGCGCCGCTTGCCGCGCAGATCCGCGTCGGCGCCGCGCAACCGTAGACGATTCGAGGTCAACGGCAACATCGTGTCAAGCAACAGCCAAGACGTCGAAGCCCTGCTGCGCCAGAAATACCGGCACGGCTTCATCACCGACATCGAGTCCGACAGCCTGCCGCCGGGTCTCGACGAAGGCGTCGTCACGGCGATTTCCCGCATCAAGCGCGAGCCGCAGTTCCTGCTCGACTGGCGTCTGCGGGCCTTCCGCCACTGGCTGACGATGCGCGAACCCACGTGGGCGACGGTCAAGCACGCGCCGATCGACTACCAGGACATCTGCTATTACTCGGCGCCACGCGCCCCGGCCGACGCGCCGAAGAGCTTGGAGGACGTCGATCCGAAGCTCCTCGCCACCTACGAGAAACTCGGCATTCCGCTGCACGAGCGCGCGCGCCTCGCCGGAGTGGCCGTCGACGCGGTGTTCGACAGTGTCTCGGTGGCGACGACCTTCAAGGACAAGCTGGCGAAGGCCGGGGTGATCTTCTGCGCCTTCTCCGAGGCGGTGCGCAACCACCCGGCGCTCGTCGAGCGCTATCTCGGCACGGTCGTGCCGGCCGGCGACAATTTCTTCGCCGCGCTCAACTCGGCGGTGTTCTCCGACGGCTCCTTCGTCTACGTGCCGCCGGGCGTGCGCTGCCCGATGGAGCTGTCGACCTATTTTCGCATCAACGCGGCGAAGACCGGACAATTCGAGCGCACTTTGATCATCGCCGCCGAAGGCGCGTCGGTCAGCTATCTCGAGGGCTGCACGGCGCCGATGCGCGACGAGAATCAACTGCATGCGGCGGTGGTCGAACTGGTGGCGCTCGACGACGCGCGGATCAAATATTCGACCGTGCAGAACTGGTACCCGGGCGATGAGCACGGCGTCGGCGGGATCTTCAACTTCGTCACCAAGCGCGGCGAGTGCCGCGGCCGCAATTCGAAGATCTCCTGGACGCAGGTCGAGACCGGCTCGGCCATCACCTGGAAATACCCGAGCTGCGTGCTGCAAGGCGACGATTCGGTCGGCGAATTCTATTCCGTCGCGGTCGCGAACAACTATCAACAGGCCGACACCGGCACGAAGATGATCCACATCGGGCGCAACACCAAGAGCACGATCGTGTCAAAGGGCATCTCGGCGGGCCATGCGAGCAACACCTACCGGGGTCTCGTCAAAATTCTGCCCGGCGCGACCGGCGCCCGCAATTTCACGCAGTGTGATTCGCTGCTGATGGGCAGCAGTTGCGCCGCGCACACCTTCCCCTACATGGAGGTGAAGAACCCGGGCGCAATCGTCGAACACGAGGCGAGCACGTCGAAGATCGGTGAAGACCAGCTGTTCTATTGTCTGCAGCGGGGCATCGCCGCCGAGGACGCGGTCAACATGATCGTCAGCGGCTTCTGCAAGGCCGTGTTCAAGGAATTGCCGATGGAATTCGCGGTGGAGGCGCAGAACCTGCTCAGCGTGAGTCTGGAAGGGGCCGTCGGATGAACCCATGTCGGGGAGCAGCGTGCTGACCATTGCCAAACTCTGCGCGAGCGTCGCGGGCAAGAGCATTCTCAAGGGCGTCGACCTCGAGGTCCGCGCCGGTGAAGTGCACGCGATCATGGGACCGAACGGTTCGGGCAAGAGCACGCTCGCGCAAGTGCTCGCGGGCCGGGAGGACTACCAGGTTACCGGCGGCAGCGTCGAATTCGACGGCGCCGACCTGCTCGCGCTGCGGCCGGAGGAGCGCGCTCGCGCCGGATTTTTCCTGGGATTCCAGTACCCCGTGGAAATTCCCGGCGTCAACAACGCGTACCTGCTGAAAGCGGCGCTCAACGCCAAGCGCAAGGCCGCCGGCCTGCAGGAAGTGGACGCCTACGAGTTCCTCGCGCTGATCAAGACGAAGATGCAGTTCATGCAAATGGACGAATCCTTCCTCACCCGCGGCGTCAACGAGGGCTTCTCCGGCGGCGAAAAGAAGCGCAACGAAATCCTGCAGATGCTCGTGCTCGAACCGCGACTCAGCGTGCTCGACGAGACGGACTCGGGCCTCGACATCGATGCACTGAAGGTCGTCGCCAATGGCGTCAACAGCGTCCGCGGCGCGGATCGCGCCATCGTGCTGATCACGCATTACCAGCGGCTGCTGGATTACATCACGCCGGACCGCGTTCACGTCTTTGCCGGCGGCCGCATCCAGAAATCGGGCGACCGATCGCTCGCGCTGGAAGTGGAGGAGCGCGGCTACGACTGGCTGCGCGAGGATCGCGTCGCATGAGCGCGCTGCCCGGCACAGCCGCCGCGACCTCGGCGGCGCTGCGCTCCTTCGAGGCCGCCTGGCGGGCACGCCCGGCCGATCCGCTGGCGGCGATGCGCGCGCAGTCCATGCACCGCTTCCTCGCGCTCGGCCTGCCGACGGCGCGCGACGAGAGCTGGCGCTACACGAACCTGCGGACGATCGCCGCGCGCAGCTTCGTCGATGCGCCGCGGATCGGCGCCGGCGCGGCGGCGCCGGCGACGGCGGCGCAATCCTGGCTCGCCGGCCCCGGCATGGCCGTGATCCGGATCGTCAACGGTTATCCGGAAATCGGCGATGCCGCGGACCGGCCGGATGCGCCCTTTGCGGTGCGAAGTCTCGGCTCGATCCTCGCGCACGATCCGGGCTTCCTCGCCGCGCGCATGGCCCCGGTGGAGGATCTGGACGAGGGTCGCTGGGCGCTGCTCAACCGTGCACTCTTCGTCGACGGGCTATACCTGCGAATCACGGGCCGGGTCGCCGCACCGATGTTGATCGTGCACGCGGCGAATTCCACCGGCGAGAATTTCGCGATTCATTCGCGCCTGATCGTCGAGGCCGCCCCCGGCGCCGAAGCGACCATCATCGAGCATCACCTCGGGCCCGCAGCGCACCCCGTGCTCGCGAACCAGGCGACGCAGATCGACCTGGAGGCCGGCGCCGCGATCGAACACTTCCGCGTGTTCTCGGGCGACGACCGTACGGCACACTTCGACGCTCTCGACCTGCGCCAGGCGGCGAATAGCCGCTGTCGGCAGTTCACTATCGTGCTCGGCGGCGCACTCGTTCGGGCCGATCTGCGGGTCCGCCTGGGCGCTACGGGCGCGACCCACGAGAGCTACGCGCTGCTCGTCGGACACGACGCGCGGCACGTCGATTGCGTCAACACGATCGTCCATGCGGCGTCGCGCACGCACAGCACGCAGACCGCGCGGGCCATCGGCGCCGGCACGAGCCGCGTCGTGTTCAACAGCAAGGTCATCGTCGATCGCGGCACCGTGGGCGCGCAATCCCGGCAATCCTGCCGCAGCCTGTTGCTCTCGCCGACCGCCGAGGTGGACACGCGGCCGCAGCTCGAGATCCACGCGGACGACGTGCAATGCGCGCACGGCGCGACCACCGGCCGGCTGGATCCGGACATGCTGTTCTATCTGCTGTCCCGCGGCATCGAGCGCCCCGCCGCGCAAAGCTTGCTGATCTACGCATTTCTCGACGACGTGTTGACCGGCATCTCCTCGGCGCCGGCGCGCCGCGCGATCGAAGATGCGCTGATCGCCCAGCTGCCGGACGCCGATCTGCTGCGGACATTCCGATGAGCGACACGGCCCGCGCGGCTCGCGCCGCGGCAAAGACACCGGCACCGTTCGACGTCGAGGCGATTCGCCGCGAGTTCCCGGTGCTCGCGCGTAGCGTCCACGGCCACCGCCTCGCCTATCTCGACAACGGCGCCTCCTCGCAGAGCCCGAATGCGGTCATCGATGCGGTCGATGACTACGTGCGCCGGCATCATTCGAACATCCACCGCGGCGTCCACGCATTGAGCCAGGAGGCGACCTCGCTGTACGAGGATTCCCGCGACCGGCTCGTGCGCTTCATCAACGCGGCGTCCCGCAGCGAGATCGTTCTCCTGCGCGGCACCACCGAGGCGGTGAACCTCGTCGCGCAAAGCTATGCGCGGCCGCTGCTGCGCGCCGGCGACGAGATCCTGATCACGCATCTCGAACACCATGCCAACATCGTCCCGTGGCAGATGGTCTGCGCGCAGACGGGCGCGAAGCTCGTGGTCGCGCCGATCGACGCGCGCGGCGAGGTCGACGCGGCGGCGGTCGAAGCCCTGATGAGCCCGCGGACGCGCCTGCTCGCCTGCGCGCACGTCTCCAACGCGCTCGGCACGGTGCTGCCGGTGGCGCGCCTGGTCGCGAGCGCCCGGGCCCGCGGCATAGCGACCCTGATCGACGGCGCGCAGGCCATCGCCCACATGCCGGTGGATGTGCGCGCACTCGGTTGCGATTTCTACGCCTTCTCCGGCCACAAGATGTTCGCGCCGACGGGAATCGGCGTGCTGTACGGCCGCGAGGAGCTGCTAGAACGCATGCCGCCGTGGCAGGGCGGCGGCGACATGATTCGGACGGTCAGCTTCGCCGGGACGACGTACAACGCGCTGCCGCACAAGTTCGAGGCCGGCACGCCGAACATCGGCGGCACCGTCGGACTCGGCGCCGCCGTCGGCTATCTCGAATCGCTCGACCTGCCGGCGGCGCACGCCCATGAATCCGCGCTTCTCGCACACGCACACGCCGCGCTCGGCGCAATACCGGGGCTCAGCGTGATCGGCACGGCGCGCGACAAGGCCGCACTCGTCTCGTTCGTGGTCGACGGCGTGCATCCGCACGATCTCGGCACGATTCTCGACGGGGACGGCATCGCGGTGCGGACCGGCCATCACTGCGCGATGCCGGTGATGGAATTCTTCAGGGTGCCGGCGACCGCGCGCGCCTCGTTCGCGTTCTACAACACCTTCGGGGAGATCGACCGGCTCGCCGCGTCGGTCGAGCGCGCACGGCGCCTGTTCGGCCGGGGTGGCGGCTGATGGAACTTGCAGATCTGTATCGCGACGTGATCCTGGATCACAACCGCAATCCACGGAATTTCGGCCCGCTGGCGGGCGCATCGGCCGACGTCGAGGGCTTCAACCCGCTTTGCGGCGACAGGCTGAAGCTGCACCTGCGGCTCGTCGGCGAGCGCGTCGAGGACATCCGATTCGAAGGACAGGGTTGCGCGATCTCCACGGCGTCCGCCTCGCTGATGACCGAGTCGGTCAGGGGCAGGACGCGCGCCGAAGCACTGGCCTTGTTCGAGCGAGTGCATGCGCTGCTCACGGACGACGCCGCCGAGGTGGACGAGAGCCTCGGCAAGCTCGCCGCGCTCTCGGGAGTACGTGAATTTCCGGCTCGCGTGAAGTGCGCGAGCCTTTGCTGGCACACGCTCGCCTCGGCGCTGAAGGCGCCGGCCCCGCAATCCCTGGCCGCGGTCTCGACCGAGTGAACTGAAGGCATCGATGCGCAGCCACGAGAACGAACCGATCGTCGTCCAGCGCGCCGTCACGGCGATCGCGATCCCCGCCGGCGTCGAGGTCAATCTGCAGGTCGGAGCCGTCGGCTACATCACCCAGGCGCTCGGCGGCAGCTTCACCGTCTACGTCGATGGCAACCTGTTTCGCATCGCGGGCGCCGACGCCGATGCGATCGGCATGACCGCCGCCAAGCCGCCCGAACTGCCGCCGGAGGCTTCAGAGCAAGACATCAAGAACGTGATCTGGGATCAGCTGCGCACCTGTTACGACCCCGAGATCCCGGTCAACGTGGTCGATCTGGGTCTGATCTATGAATGCACACTGCACGGCGGCCCGGAGGGCCGCAGCGTCGACATCAAGATGACGCTCACCGCGCCCGGTTGCGGCATGGGCGAGGTGCTCGTGCAGGACGTCCGCGACAAGGTGCAAATCGTCCCGACGATCGTCCGCGCGGACGTCGAACTCGTCTTCGATCCTCCCTGGAACCACACGATGATGTCGGAAGCCGCGCGCCTGCAGACGGGCATGATGTGAACCGGGGCGCGGCTTGAATTGGGTCGACGCGGGGCCGGAATCTGCCCTCGAGGAAGGCCAGGCGCTGTCGCTGCTCGCCGGCGCGCGCCTGATCGCGATCGTCCGCTGCGAGGGCGGCGTGCACGCGATCGAGGACCTCTGCACCCACGACGGCGCGGAATTGACCGGAGGCGCGATCGAAGGCTGCGAAATCGTCTGCCCGCGCCACGGCGCGCGCTTCTGCCTGCGCACGGGCACCGCGCTGACGCCTCCCGCCTACGAATCGGTGAAGACCTTCGAAACCAAGCTCGAGGCCGGCCGGCTATGGGTGCGCGTCGACGACTGACTCTGCTGCGACACGGCAACGCTCGGCCCGCCGAACGAGACGGCGATGACCGGGAACGCCGGCTGACCGAGCGTGGCAAGCAAGAAGCGCAGGAAATGGCGCGCCGTCTGCGCTCGCGGCAGCTTGTTCCGGACCTGATCATCGCGAGCCCGGCCGCGCGGGCATGGGCGACTGCCGAGATCATCGCGCGCACCTGCGCACTCGAGGGCTCGCGCCTGCGGGCTGCCGACGAGCTGTACGCCGCCGAATGGCGGACGATATGGCGGCTGGCCGCGGCCTGCGACCGCGACGTGCATCACCTGCTGATCTGCGCGCACAACCCCGGCCTCTCGGAGCTGGCGAGCCGGCTCGGGCCCCTGCCGCAGTCGCGCCATCTACCGACGGCGGGCCTCGCCAGCGCGCTCTGGGAGGACGGCGCTTGGGACGACATCGCACCGCCGGACGCGCATCGCTGTGAGTTCGACGATCCGCAGTCGATTTCGGGCTGATGGCGCGGGTGGACGCGCGCTGACGGACCATGGTCGGGTTCCCGGCCGCGTATCGCTATACTGGCTGCCCGCGCAATTGCGCGGCAAGCAATCGCCCGACGGAGTGTGCAGTGAGCAGCGAATTTCTCGACAGACTGCGCCACGAGGCCGACGGCCTCGAGGCGGCCGGATTGCTCAAGCGGGAGCGGGTGATCGACTCCGCACAGGGGCCGGTCGTGCGTCTCGCCGACGGCCGCGAACTGATCAATTTCTGTGCCAACAACTACCTCGGCCTCGCGGCGCACCCGGCTGTGATCGAGGCGGCGCATCACGCCCTCGACCGGTATGGATACGGCATAGCCTCGGTGCGGTTCATCTGCGGAACACAGCGCATTCATCGCGAGCTCGAGGAACGCCTGTCGGCGTTCCTGTCCACGCAGGACACGATCCTCTACTCGTCCTGTTTCGATGCGAACGGCGGCCTGTTCGAGACGCTGCTCGACGAGCGCGACGCGGTCATCAGCGACGCGCTCAATCATGCGAGCATCATCGACGGCATCAGGCTGTGCAAGGCGCGCCGTTTGCGCTACGCGAACGGCGACATGAGTGAACTCGAACGCCGCCTGAGCGAATCGCGCGACGCGCGCGTCCGCCTGATCGCCACGGACGGGGTGTTCTCGATGGACGGCTCGATCGCGAAGCTCGCCGAGATCTGCGATCTCGCGCAGCGGTATGCGGCGCTGGTGATGGTCGACGATTCGCACGCGACCGGGTTCATCGGGCCCCATGGTCGCGGAACGCCCGAGGCCTGCGGCGTGGCCGGCCGCGTCGACATCCTCACCGGGACGCTCGGCAAGGCCCTCGGCGGGGCGAGCGGCGGCTACGTCTCGGGGCGCAGGGAGATCGTCGCCTGGCTGCGTCAGCGCTCGCGCCCCTACCTGTTCTCCAACAGCATCCCGCCCGTGGTCGCCGCCGGCACGCTGCGTGTGCTGGATCTGCTCGAGAGTGCCCCAGAGCTGCGCGAGCGGCTGCAGGGAAATGCGCGGCGTTTCCGCGAGGGCATGCTGCGCCTCGGCTACACCCTGCTCCCCGGCGAGCACCCGATCATCCCGATTATGCTGGGCGATGCGCCTCTCGCGGCGCAGCTCGCCGAACGCATGCTCGCCGAAGGCGTCTATGTGGTGGCTTTCTCCTATCCGGTCGTGCCGCAGGGCAAGGCGCGGATTCGCACGCAAATGAACGCGGCGCACTCGACCGAACAGGTGGATCGGGTCGTCGGCGCGTTCGGCCGCGCGGGCCGCAATCTCGGCATCATTCACTAGGGGTCACTCATGAAGGCACTCGTCAAGGCCCGCGCGGAACCCGGCATCTGGCTCGAGGAGATCGCGCAGCCGCAGGTCGGTCACAATGACGTCCTGATCCGGATTCACCGATCGGCGATCTGCGGCACGGACATGCACATCTACAACTGGGACGCCTGGGCGCAGAAGACGATCCCCGTGCCGATGGCCGTCGGCCACGAATATTCCGGCGAGATCGTCGAGATCGGCGGCGAGGTGCGCGGCTTCCATGTCGGTGATCGCGTTTCCGGCGAAGGGCACATCACCTGCGGTCATTGCCGCAACTGCCGCGCCGGCAGGCGGCATCTGTGCCGCAATGCCATGGGGGTCGGCGTCAACCGTCCCGGCGCATTCGCCGAGTACCTGGCGATTCCCGCCTCGAACGTCTTCAAGCTGCCGGCGGCGATCGACGACGAAGTCGCCTCGATTCTCGACCCGTTCGGCAATGCGACCCACACGGCCCTCGCGTTCAATGTCGTCGGCGAGGACGTGCTGATCACCGGCGCCGGACCGATCGGCATCATGGCGGTCGCGATCGCGCGCCATTGCGGCGCGCGGCACGTCGTCATCACCGACCTAAACGACTACCGTCTCGCGCTCGCGGCGAAGATGGGCGCGAGCCGCGCCCTGAACGTCTCGCGCGACTCGCTCGACGGGGCGATGCGCGAGCTCGGGATGGAGGAGGGGTTCGACGTCGGCTTCGAAATGTCGGGCAATCCCGCGGCACTGCGGGAAATGCTGCGCACGATGAACCATGGCGGCAGCATCTCGATGCTCGGGATCCCCCCCGGCGAGACCTCGGTCGACTGGAATCAAGTGATATTCAAGGGTCTGGTGATCAAGGGCATCTACGGACGCGAGATGTTCGAGACCTGGTACAAGATGGCGAGCATGCTGCAGAGCGGACTCGACGTTCGGCCGGTGATCACCCACCGGCTCGGCATCCGCGACTTCCGCGAAGGCTTCGAGATCATGAACTCCGGCAATTCGGCCAAGGTCATCCTCGATTGGTCGGCGATCTGACGCACCAGCCCGCCCAACCGCCCGACAAATCGCTCAACCGCCCGGCGACTCGCACCAGCAGTACGCATAGATGCCGTGCGGATCGTTGAACCTCGCGACCTCGCGCGCCTGGGCGAGGAGCGGATCGAACACCGATCCGAACGGCGAGCGACCCGCATCCAGACCGGCGAGACGGCCCCAGCGCGTCACGTCCGAGCGCAAATGCATGAGCATCTCCTCGCGAAAGCCCAGCTGCGGCTCCAAGTAGTCGATGCCGTAACGGCCACGCAGGCCGGCGAGCTTCACCGCCGCCGCAATTGCGGCGCGCAAGCCGCCCAGGTGATCGACGAGCCCGAGACGCGCGGCGTCGACACCCGACCAAACGCGTCCCTGGGCGATCTTCGCGACATCCGCGACGCTCATCTTGCGCCCCTGGGCGACGCGCAGCAGGAACTGCGCATAGGCATGATCGACGGAACTCTGCAGGATCTGTTTCTCGCCGTCGCTCAAGGGCCGATCAACACGGTCCATGCCGGCGAGCGGCGTCGTGCCCAGACCGTCGACGGAAATCCCGAGCTTGCCGAGGCTGCGCTGGAACGTCGGCACCACGGCGAACACGCCGATCGAGCCTGTGAGGGTCGTCGGATTGGCGAAGATCTCGTTCGCCGCCGATGCGATGTAGTAGCCGCCGGACGCCGCGTAGGTGCTCATCGAGACGACGACCGGCTTGCCCGCCTTGCGCAGGCGCCACACGGCCCGCAGAATCTGTTCGGACGCGAACATGCTACCGCCGGGACTGTCGATACGCAGGACGACGGCCTTGACCGCCGGATCGAACCGGGCGGTGCGCAGCAGACCCGACGTGCTCACGCCGCCGATCGCGCCGGGGGGTTGCCGCCCGTCGAGGATTTCGCCCGAGGCAACGACGATCGCGACGCGCGCAGCCGGCTCGGATTGGAACAGATGCTTCGCGCGCAGCGCGGCGAGGTACGAATCCATCGAGATCGCATTGTACGAATGCGTGTCCGCGTCGTCGCCGACGAGCTTGGCGACCTCAGCGTCGACCTGCGGGCGGGTCTTCAGCCCGGTGACCAGCCGCTCCTGCAGGGCGAGTTTCGCCTGATCGCCGTTCAGCCCGGCCAACTGCGTCGGCTCCGCGTCGATGTCGGTCTGCAGCGCGTCCGGCGGCAGCCCCCGCGCGCGGGTCACGTCCTGCTGATAGGCGTCCCACAAGGTGCCGAGCCAGGCCTGGGTTTCCTGCCGCTCGCTCGTGGACATGTCGTTGCGCGAATACTGGTCGGTATAGCTCTTGAAGGTGCCGGCGCGGAAGATGTTGACGTCGACGCCAAGCTTGGCGATGGCGGCCTCGAAGTACATCCGGTAGTAGGCGAATCCCTCGAGCGAAACCGCGCCGAGGGGATCCAGGTACACCTTGCCCGCCTGTGCGGCGAGGTAGTACTGCGTTTGATCGAGCTCGTCCGCGGTCGCAATCACGGGCTTGCCAGAGGCACGGAAGTCGCGGATCGCCGCGCCGATCGCCTGCAGCTTCGGCAGTCCGGACGGCGCCAGCTCGCCGAGCTGCAGCACCAGCACCTTGATCCTGGAATCGCTCTTGGCCGCCTCGATCGCATCGACGACGTCGCGCAGCAGCGTCTCGTGGGCCGAGCCTCCCGAGGCCTCGCCGATCGCCCGGCGCAGGGGGTCGCCCGATATCTGCTCGACGAGCCTGCCCTGCGGGGCGATCACGAGGGCCGCCGAGTCCGGCACGATCGGAATCGAAGTGTGCAGGGCGGCGAGCAGAAAGCCGAAGATCACCAGCAATAGCAACAGGTGCAGCGTCTTGCGTATTCCGTCGAGAATGCGCCAGACGAGCGAAAAAACGCCGCCAAGCGCCGCGCGGATGCTCATGGAACGACGCCCGCCACCGTCCGCTGCCGACACGCGACCGCGCAGCCTCAGATCTTCTCTTCGATCCGGGCCGCTTTGCCCGAAAGGTCGCGCAGGTAATAGAGTTTCGCGCGGCGCACCGCACCGCGGCGCTTGACGCTCACCTCGCTGATCGACGGGCTGTGGGTCTGGAAGACGCGCTCGACGCCCTCGCCGTGCGAGATCTTGCGCACCGTGAACGAAGAGTTCAGGCCGCGGTTCTTTTTTGCGATCACGACGCCCTCGTACGCCTGCACGCGCTCGCGTTCGCCTTCGACCACCTTGACCTGCACGACGACCGTGTCGCCGGGATTGAATTCGGGGAATTTCGCCCTTTCCCGTTCACCGTTCAGCTGTTGAATGATCTTGTTCACTTTTGCGACCTCGTCATTGAATCATCGTCGTTGCCACCGGCGCGCTGCACGCGCTCGGTCTTGAATTCTTCCAGCAAAGCCCGTTCCCCGGCGTTCATCCCGCGCCGCTCGAGCAGATCGGGACGAAGCAACCAAGTGCGCCCGAGGGCCTCCCGCCGGCGCCAGCGCACAATCGCCGCATGGTCTCCCGAGGCGAGTACCTCGGGCACGCCCCGTCCCTCGACGGTCGCCGGCCGCGTATAATGCGGCCAATCGAGCAATCCGTCACTAAAGGACTCCTGCTCGGCGGAATCCGCCGCGCCCAGGGTGCCGGGGATCAGGCGGGCGAGCGCGTCGATCACGACGAGTGCCGGCAGCTCGCCGCCCGACAGCACATAATCACCGATCGACCATCGTTCGTCGATCTCGTTCTCCAGCAGGCGCTCGTCGACGCCTTCGTACCGACCGGCGAGCAGCACCAGACCCGGCCACGCCGCCGCCTCGCGGGCGAGACCCTGGTCGAACCGCCGCCCGTCCGCGCCCAGGTACACTCGGCGCACGTCGCCGGGGAAGGTCGCGACCGCCGCCCGCAGCGCACACGCCGCCGGTTGGTATTTCAGCAGCATCCCGGGGCCGCCGCCGTACGGCCGGTCGTCCACCGTGCGGTGCACGTCGATTGCATGGTCCCGCGGATCGAAGCAATCGACGACCAAGCTCGCCCGCTCGACGGCCCGACCGACGACGCCATACGCCAGCGCCTCGCGCAGCATGCGCGGGAAGATCGTGACGACCGCGACGCGCATGGGACTAGTCCGCCGGTTCCTGCCAATCGACCACGATCAGCCGGCCCCGCAGATCCACGCGCCGCAAATGTCGCGGCACCGCGGGAACCCAGAGGTTCTTGGCGCCACGCACGACCATCAACGCATGCGCCGGAGTCTCGACGAAATGCTCGACGATGCCGAGTTCGGCGCCGGTCAGGTCCACCACCCGCAGGCCGATCAGGTCGGCCCGATAGTACTCGCCCGGCGCGCGCGCCGGCAGCTCGCTGCGCGTAACACACACCTCCGCCCCCGCCAAGCCGGCGGCGCGGTTGCGATCGTCGATGCCGGCGAACTTCGCCGTCAAGCGGCCCGCGCTGCGCCCGGCCTGCTCGACGCGGCAGGCGGCGGTTGCTCCGCGCTGCCGCAAGCACAAGTTTGGATAATCGAACAAGCGTTCCGGCGGATCCGTGTCGGATCGCAGCTTGACCCAGCCCTTGACGCCGAACGGGGCGGTTATTGCGCCGAGCACGACGAGCGGCGCAGCCTCCTCGCCCATCGCGTCACCACCGCGCTCAGGCGGCTTGCTTGCGGAACGCGGTCACCAGTTGCTTGACGCGATCCGACATATGGGCGCCCAGGCCGACCCAATGTTCTATGCGGGCCACGTCGAGGCGCAGCTTGACTTCCCCGCCGCGCGCGACAGGGTTGAACAGGCCGACGTTCTCGAGGCTGGTACCGCCCTGGCGTTTGCGGCTGTCGGTCACGACGACGTGATAGAACGGCGTCTTTTTGCCGCCACGCCGGGTCAAACGGATCGTCACCATCGTATTGCTGCACCTTGGGATTAAAGCCTAGCCGCGCATTTTAGCGGTGCTCCGCCCTCCAGGGCAAGGACGGCAGCGAATTCCCGGCGCCGGCCGGCGCTCCCTAAGGACCAAACCCCGGCGGCAACCGCCCCGCCATGCCCCGCATCATGTTGCGCAACATACCGCCCTTGGCGAGCTTCTTCATCGTTTTTTGCATCTGATCGAACTGCTTGAGGAGGCGGTTGACATCCGGCAGCGCTACGCCGGCACCGGTCGCGATACGGCGTTTGCGCGAACCGTCGATCAACTCGGGGCGCCGGCGTTCCTTCGGCGTCATCGAATCGATGATCCCGACCTGGCGCTTGAGCGCCTGTGGGTTCACGGCGCCGGCCGCCTTCGCCGCGTTCGCCTGCAGGTGTGCCGGCAATTTGTCGAGCAGGGCCGTCATGCCGCCCATGCGCTGCAACTGGTGTAGCTGGTCGCGCAGATCCGTCAGGTCGAAGGACTTGCCCGAACCGATCTTCTTGGCGAGCTTCTCGGCCTTCTCGCGATCGACCTGCCCCTCGACCTGCTCGACCAAGGACAACACGTCGCCCATGCCAAGGATGCGCGAGGCGATGCGTTCGGGCTGGAACAACTCCAACGCATCGGATTTCTCGCCGGTGCCGATGAACAGGATCGGCTTGCCGGTCACCTGGCGCACCGACAGCGCCGCGCCGCCGCGCGCGTCGCCGTCGGCCTTCGTCAGGATCACGCCCGTAAGTCCAAGGGCCTCGTTGAACGCGCGCGCCGCGTTGACCGCGTCCTGGCCGGCCATGCTGTCGACGACGAAAAGGCGTTCGTGCGGGTGGATCTCGGCCTCGAGTTCGCGTACCTCGGCCATCATCCCGGCATCGACGTGCAAGCGCCCCGCCGTGTCGAGCAGCAGCACGTCGTAGGCCTGCAAGCTCGCCTCGTTGAGCGCGCGCTTCGCAATCGCGAGCGGCGCCTCGTCGGCCGCCGCCGCGGCAAAGCCGGCGCCGACTTGCCCCGCGAGTGTCTGCAACTGCAGGATGGCCGCCGGCCGGTAGACGTCGGTGCTGACGAGGAGCACCCGCTTGCGTTCCTTGGCGATCAGCCAATGTGCGAGCTTGCCGGCGGTGGTGGTCTTGCCCGCGCCCTGCAATCCGGCGAGCAACACGACGACCGGGCGCTGCGCGCGCAGATTGAGCCCGATACTGGTCTCGCCCATCAGGCGCACCAGTTCCTCGTGCACGATCTTGATGAACGTCTGACCCGGCGTCAGGCTCTTGGCGATCTCGACGCCGACCGCGCGCGCGCGCACCGCTTCGGCGAAGCTCTTGACGACGGGCAGCGCGACGTCCGCCTCGAGCAGCGCGAGGCGCACTTGCCGCACCGTGTCGGCGATGTTCTCGTCGGTGAGGCGCCCGCGGCCCGTCAGGCTGTTGAGCGCCGCGGCGAGTCTGGCGTTGAGTTGCTCGAACATGGGCGGCTAGTATAGGCGGCTAGGAGGCGGCAAGTCCTTGTGTCATGATCGGCGCAGATGAACCCTGGTCGGCCGTGATCGTCCCAATCACCTTGTTCCTGCTATACGCGGCGAGCGCCTGGCTGATGCTGCGCAGCGTGAGCAGCCGACGCCTGGAACCTTACGCCTGGGCACTGTCGCTTGGCGCAATTCTCGCGCACAGCGGCGCGATCATCCACCTGATGCGCACGGTGGGACCGTTCTCGATCGGCTTGCTCGAGGCGATCTCGTTGCTCGCCTGGACGCTCGCCGTGCTCGCCTGTCTCATCGCGCTCGAGCGCCGGTACCGCCTGTTGAGCGCGATCCTGCTGTGGAGCGCCGCGCTCGGTTCGACCGCGACGGGCAGCGGCCACAAGTTCCGGGTCGATGCAGTGCCGGCATGGGAGCTTTCGGCTCACATTCTGCTGTCGATGGCGGCTGCCGCGCTGTTGTTCGCCGCGGCGGTGACCGCTTCGCTGTTGGTGCTGCTCGATCGGCGCCTGCGGGCACGGCGCATCGCTCGGCTGTCGGACCTGCTGCCGCCGATGGACGTTCTCGAGAAGGTGATGTTCCGCCTGATCGGCTCGGGTTTCGCGCTCCTCACGCTGTCGCTGTTCACCGGCTTCGTGTTCGTGACGAACCTGTTCGAACAGCATCTGGTGCACAAGACCGTGCTGTCGCTGATGGCCTGGGTCGTATTCGCGATCCTATTGATCGGCCGGGTACGCTACGGCTGGCGCGGCCGGTTTGCGGTGCGCCTCACGCTCGCCGGCTTCATCCTGCTGGCGCTCGCCTATTTCGGCTCCAAGTTCGTGCTCGAGGACATTTTCGGACGGCACTGGGGATGAGGCTGACCGGTTCGATGCCGCACCCGTCGCTTGGATCGCTGTTCGTCGCACTCACCGTCCTGCTGGTGCTCGCCGCCTTCCTCGCCGGCAGCGAGACGGCGCTGATGAGCGTGAACCGCTACCGCCTGCGGCACGCCGCCAAGGCGGGCCACCGCGGCGCACGCCTGGTGGAAGGGCTGCTCGCCCAGCCCGATCGCTTGATCGGGCTGATCCTGCTGCTCAGCACCGTCGTCAACGTCATCACTCCGACCCTGGTCGGCCTGATCGCGCTTCGCCTCGGCGGCGATCTGCTGCTCGCGATCGGCGTGATCGCGCTGACCGCCGTGACTCTGATTTTCTGCGAGGTGGGACCGAAGACCTTCGCGGCGCTGCATCCGGAGATGCTGGCGATGCCGGCGGCCTACGTCTACACGCCGCTGCTGCGGCTGTTGTACCCGTTCGTCTGGACGACCAACCTGCTCGCGAACGGGGTGCTGCGCCTGCTTGGCGTGTCGCCGCGGCAGAGTTCCCAGGCGCTTAGCCGTGAGGAGCTGCGCACCGTCGTCGCCGAGGCCGGCGCGATGATCCCGCAGCGCCACCGGCAGATGCTGGTCGGCATCCTCGATCTGGAAAATGTCACTGTCGAGGACATCATGGTCCCGCGGACGGAAATCGTCGGCCTCGACCTGGAGGACGGTTGGGACGAGATCCTCGAGCAGCTGGGCCAAAGCCAGCACACGCGGCTGCCGGTCTTCGAGGGTGAGATCGACCAGATCGTCGGCGTGCTGCACCTGAAGCGCGTCGTGAATGCGCTCGCGCGCGGCCGACTCGACCGCGAGGCGCTCATCGAGGCGGCGACGTCCCGCGACAGCTATTTCGTGCCCTCGGGCACGACGCTGAACACGCAGCTGCTCAACTTCCAGCGCGACAAACGGCGGCTCGCCTTTGTCGTCGACGAGTACGGCGACATCCAGGGACTCGTCGCCCTCGAGGACATCCTCGAGGAGATCGTCGGCGAATTCACCACGGACCCCGCGACGATGATGCACAAGGACGTGCACCGGGAAGCCGACGGCAGCTTCGTCGTCAACGCGTCGACGACCGTGCGCGCCTTGAACCGCTCGATGCGCTGGACGCTGCCGACCGACGGGCCGAAGACCCTGAACGGTCTGATCGTCGAGTTCCTGGAGACGATACCCGAGCCCGGGACGACGCTGAAGCTCGCGGAATTCACGCTCGAGGTGCTGCAAACGGGCGACAACGCGATCAAGACGGTGCGCGTGATCGTGCCGCCGGCGCCCCTTGTGGCTCGAGCGCCTCGGTGAGGCGCTTCACGCCGCGCACCTGCATGCCCTGCGGCACGCGCCTGGGCACATTCGCGAGCGGCACGATCGCCGACGTGAAGCCGTGCTTGGCCGCCTCGCGCAGCCGTTCCTCGCCGAACGGCACCGGCCGAATCTCACCGGCGAGACCGAGTTCGCCAAACGCGATCAGCGAGTGCGGAACCGGCACGTCGGCGAGGCTCGATCGCGCGGCGAGCACGATCGCGAGGTCCGCCGAGGTCTCGGCGATACGCACCCCGCCCACCACGTTGGCGAAGACGTCCTTGCCGTGCAGTGCGAGTCCGCCATGGCGGTGGGCGACCGCGAGCAGCATCGTCAAGCGATTGCCGTCGATGCCGACGGCAACCCGCCGCGGATTGCCTCCCGCGCCGTCGTCCGCCAGCACCTGCACCTCGATCAGCAGCGACCGGCTGCCCTCGCGCAGCACCGTGACGGTGCTGCCCGAGACCGGCTCGGGATCGCGCGAGAGGAAGATCGCCGAGGGATTGGTGACTTCGCGCAGGCCTTGCTCGGCCATCGCGAAAACGCCGATTTCATTGGCCGCGCCGAAGCGGTTCTTGACCGCCCGCAGGATCCTGAAGCGCGTGCCCGTGTCGCTCTCGAAGTACAGGACCGTGTCGACCATGTGTTCGAGGACGCGCGGCCCGGCGATTTGACCCTCCTTGGTCACGTGGCCGACCAGCAATACGGCGGTCCCGGAACGCTTCGCATGGCGCACGAGAAGCGCCGTGCACTCGCGCAGCTGCGCGACTGAGCCGGGGGCCGATTCGATTCCCTCCGAGTACATCGTCTGGATCGAGTCGACGATCAGCGCGCGCGCGCCGACCGCTGTAGCCGCCGCGACGATCCCCTCGACGCAGGTCTCGGCGAGCAACCGGGCCGCGGCAGTCGCGAGGCCGAGGCGGCGCGCGCGCAACGCGACCTGCTGCAGCGACTCCTCGCCGGTCGTGTAGAGGACCGCTCCCGTGTCGCTGAGCGCCGCGGCCGCCTGCAGCATCAGGGTGGACTTGCCGATGCCAGGATCGCCGCCGATCAGCGTCGCGGACCCGGCGACCAGACCGCCGCCGAGAACCCGGTCGAGTTCGGCAGAGCCGGTGGCATGGCGGGCCGGCGCGGTTGCCGACTCGGCGGCGAGCGTCGAGGTCGGTTCGGTGGCGGCACGCGGCCCGCGCAATCCGCTCGGTGTCGCCCGCGCCGGCTCCGAGGCCAGGGTGTTCCATTCCCCGCAGACGGCGCATTGACCCTGCCATTTTGGCGATTCGGCCCCGCAGCTGCCGCAAATGAACACCGCCTTCGACTTCGCCATGGTCGTCCTTCGCCTGGAACTGTGAGCTTAGCATTGCCGCGTATGGCGCCCGATCCCCTATACTGCGCGGGCACATCGACGGGGATTATGTCTGCTGCATGAGAAAACTGGGCTTGATCGCGGCCGTCGCCGGCGGCGCCGTTCTCGCATTGGATCTCGTACTGCGCCTGAGCGGCGTGCGCGGGTCGTGGATCTGGCTGCCCGGCGCCGCGCTGCTCGCGATCGCGGCGGGAGCGCTGCTCGCGAGGCGCCTCGGTGTGGGCGGTCCGCGGTCGGTCGCGGTGAACCCGCAGCCGTTTCCGGGCCCCGACACGGCCAGGCTGCTGGACAATTTCGAGCAGCGCTTCGCGGAATTGAAGGCCCGCAAGCCGAGCGCGACGGTGCTCGGCGACCTGTACACGCTCGGCAGCCAACTCGAACAGCGCGGCCGGGTGCCGCAGGCGACCGCTGTGTTCCGCCACCTCGCGCGCATCGACGCAGCCTACCGCGATGTCGCGGCGCGCTTGAAACGGCTGATGGACACCGAGCGCGTCCCGTCGCGGCGCAGCGAGCCGAAGGGCGCCGCGCCGCGCGCGAGCGCCGCCGCGCCGGCCGCCGCGCGTGCGCCCATCGGACCGCGTACACCCGCCGCTCCCGCCGGCTCCGTGGCGCCCGCCACGCAGTCGCCTGCGAACCGGACCGCGTCGGCGCCGGGCGACGGCGATCGCACGGCGCCAGAGTCCGTTCCGGGCAGCAGCGCCACGGGGACCGATCCGGCCGCGCCGGCGCAACTCGGCCGGTACCGGCTCGAACGCGAGATCGGCCGCGGCGCAATGGGGGTCGTGTACCTCGGCCGGGATCTCGCGATCAACCGGCTGGTGGCGATCAAGGCAATACCACTCGCGAGCGAGTTCAGCGATTCGGAACTGGCCGAGGCCAGATCGCGCTTCTTCCGCGAGGCCGAGACCGCCGGCCGCCTCAATCATCCGAACATCGTGACGGTCTACGACGTCGGCGAGGAGCGGGGTCTCGCGTACATCGCGATGGAGTACCTGCGAGGCCGCCACCTGAGCGATTACGCGACAGCGAACAAACTGCTCGAACCTCGCAAGGTCGCCGAGCTCGTGCGGCGCACGGCCGATGCCCTCGGCTTCGCGCACAAGCAGCAGGTCGTGCACCGTGACATCAAGCCGGCGAACCTTATGTACGACCCGTCGACCGACGTACTGAAGATCACCGACTTCGGCATCGCCCGCATCACCGACGCCGGCAACACGCGCACCGGCATCGTCCTCGGCACGCCTTCATTCATGTCGCCGGAACAGCTCGAGGGACGAACTGTGACCGGTCACTCGGACTTGTTCTCGCTCGGCGTTAGCCTGTTTCAGCTCTTGACCGGGCAGCTGCCCTTCACGGCCGATTCCATGACGGGACTCATGCAACAGATCGCGGAGACGCCGCATCCGCCCTTGCGTGCGTATCGCCCGGATCTGCCCGCCTGCCTCGAGCAAGTCGTCGATCGGGCGCTGGCGAAGGCCCCCGAAGCACGGTTCGAATCGGGGGCGCAGATGGCGGCCGCGCTGGAAGATTGCAAGCTGCGCATTCCGAGCGGCAGCCCATGAGCGACGAGCGAGCAGGATCACCAAGAGCGTATTGGTCACCATGAACTTACGGGGAAAAATCGCGAGCGTCGCGCTGTCGGACACCGGCAAGGTGCGCGAGCACAACGAGGACATGATCGGCGCGGAGGCGGACATCGGCCTGTTCGTGCTCGCCGACGGCATGGGCGGCTACAACGCTGGCGAGGTCGCGAGCGGCATCGCGGTGAAGACGATCGTCAACCTCGTCCGTGACGCCGTGACGCGCGAGAACCTCGCCGCGCGCGATCCGGAGACGGGGCTCACCCGGCGCAGCATCGTGCTGCGTGACGCGATTCACAGAGCCAACAAAATCATCTACCACACCTCGCGCACTCAGCCACAGTGTGAGGGGATGGGAACGACCGTCGTCGCCTGCCTGTTCCACGACAACAAGGTCTCGATCGCGCACGTCGGCGATTCGCGAATGTACCGGCTGCGCGATAATCGCTTCGAACAGCTCACGCTGGACCACTCGCTGCTGCAGGAACTCGTCGACCGGGGCTTCTACTCGCAGCAGGAGGCGCAGCGGGCGTCGAACAAGAACTACGTCACCCGGGCGCTCGGCGTCGAGCAGACCGTCGATGTGGAGATCAACGAGGATGCGGTCCACAAGAGCGACTATTACGTCCTCTGTTCGGACGGACTGTCCGACATGATCGAGGACGAAGACATCCATTTAACAATCAGCACCTTTAGTGCTAACCTTGAAACGGTCGCCAAGCAATTGATCCAACTATCAAATGACAATGGCGGTCGCGACAATATTTCCGTGATCATGGCGCATATAAACGAACCGTTCCCTGCGCAGCGGCGTATATTTGACAGAATACTGGGATGGTTCGGCTAGCTAAACTGGGAGTTTGAATGGCACGCCTGATGCTCAGTCTGGACGGTCAAGTCCTCGCCGAATACAACATGAACAAGGAGCGCTACACAATTGGGCGCCTCCCGGACAATGACATCCGCATCGACAATCCGGCGGTCAGCGGCCACCACTCGCTGATCATCAACATCCTCAACGACTCGTTCCTCGAGGACTTGAACAGCACCAACGGCACGTACGTGAACGGCAAGCTGATCAAGAAACATGCGATGCAGCACGGCGACGTGATCACGGTGGGACATCACCAGCTCCGGTTCGTCGACAGCCAGGAGGGCGATGTCGAGCAGGACGAGTTCGAGAAGACGATGGTCATCACGCCGAGCAGCCAGGGCGAGGAGCGGATTCGCCGCGTCGGCCAGGCGGTCGATCAGGCAGCGAAGGCCGTGGCCGTAACGCGCAAGCCGAGCGGCCCCGCCGAGGCTCCGGTCGCACTGCCGAAGGCGAAACTGCAGGTCCTGAGCGGCGCATTCGCCGGCCGCGAGCTCGAGCTGACGAAGGCATTGACGACGCTCGGACGCCCGGGCATACAGGTTGCCGCGATCACCCGCCGTGCCGAGGGCTATTTTATCGTCCACGTCGACAGCGGCAAGGAAAACGACTTCCCGCTCGTCAATGGCGTCGCAATCGGACCCCAGGCGCGCAGGCTCAACGACAACGACGTCGTGCAGCTCGCCGGCGTCAAGATGGGTTTTTTCGAGAGCTAGCGCAGTTCGGCGGCAACGCGCTGACTGATCCCGCACAGCAGTTCGTAGGGAATCGCGCCGGCGAGGGCCGCCACCTCCTCGACCGGCAGCCCTTCGCCCCACAGCACGACTGGATCGCCGGGCGCCACCGCGGGCTCGAGACCGGTCACGTCGATGGTCAGCATGTCCATCGACACCCGTCCCGCGAGCGGCGCGCGCCGCCCGCCGACCAGCACCTGTGTCCCGGAGGCGAGGCTTCGCGGATATCCATCGCCGTAACCGGCCGCGGCGATCGCGAGAATCGTCGGCCGCGACGCGACCCAGGTTCCCCCGTAACCGACCGCCTCGCCCACCGCGATCCGCTTGACGGCGATGACCCTCGAGCCCAGGGTCATCACCGGTTTCAGGCCGTGATCGGCGCCGATTGCGCCGCTCATCGGCGACACCCCGTATAGCATCAGTCCGGGACGAACCCAATCGAGGCGGGCGCCGGGAAAATTCAGCAACCCCGCCGAATTGGCGATGCTGCGCTCGCCGGGCCATGCGCCCGTCGCCGCGGCGAAGCGCGCCAGCTGCCGCTCGGTCGCGCCGCGCCCGGGCTCGTCCGCACGGGCCAGATGCGTGAACGCGTGCACCGGACCCCGCACCGAGCGCAAGGACGACAACGTCTCCCGCGCCGCAGCAAAATCGGCCGCACTCACGCCGAGCCGATTCATGCCGGTGTCGAGCTTCAACCAGACCTTGAACGAAAGCTGTCCGCAGGCGCGCAACAACTCGATCTGCTCGGCGCAATGCACGACGAGATCGAATCCGGCGGCGCCTGCCGCCGCGAGTTGGCCTGCGTCGAAAACGCCCTCGAGGAGTACGACCGGCTTGCCGATGCCGGCGCGGCGCAGGGCCAAGCCTTCGTCGACCCGCGCAACCGCCAAGCCGTCAGCGCCGTCGAGCGCGCGGGCCACCGCCACCAAGCCGTGACCGTAGGCGTTGGCCTTGACGACCGCCATCACCCGCGAATCGGGCGCGCGGCGGCGCACCGCGAGCAGATTGTGCCGCAACGCGGAGGTGTCGATCGTTGCACTGACCATCGGTTGGACCGGAACGGACAAGGGCGAGGCTCCTCGGGCTTGGGCGGCCGGCTTCGGCGGCGGTAGTATATCGGCAGACGCCGCCCCCAATCGCCTGCCGACGACCCTCGGGGGGCGGCACCCGCGGGCCCGGCGGGCCGCTGCCTGAATATTTTTTCGACAGGCGCGCGTTGCCGTGGCAGACTCCGCGCCCGTGGCGTCAGGGGCCGGCTGGTTCCTGCGCCCTAAGTTTTCAACCCAAACGCTACGGAAGATCGATTATGCCCCGCCAAGTTCCGCTCGCCGATGTCCGCAATATCGGCATCATCGCCCACGTCGACGCCGGCAAGACGACGACCACGGAGCGCATCCTCTATTACACGGGGCGCAAGCACACGATCATCGACATCCACGATACGAAGGACCTCAAGACGTCGACGACCACCGACTACCTCGAGCAGGAGCAGAAGCGCGGCATCACGATCCAGAGCGCCGCGGTGTCCGCATTCTGGCGCGAAAAGAAGATCAATCTGATCGACACCCCGGGCCACGTCGACTTCACGATCGAGGTGAACCGCTCCCTGCGCGTGCTCGACGGCGCGGTCGTCGTGTTCGACGGCGTCGCCGGCGTCGAACCGCAATCGGAGACCAACTGGCGCCTCGCCGACAACTACGGCGTGCCTCGCATCTGCTACGTGAACAAGATGGACCGCAGCGGCGCGAATTTCCTGCGTTGCCTCGACATGATCAAGAAGCGCCTCGGCGCAAGACCACTCGCGACCCAGATCCCGATCGGCTCGGAGGAAAATTTCCGCGGCATGATCGACCTCGTCGAGATGCAGGCGCTCGTCTGGGATTCGGACGACAAGGACGCCGTCTGGCAGGTCCTCGACGTCACCCCTGATCTGGCCGACCGGCTCGGCATCACGGTGCCGTCGGACCGCGCGCTGCTCGCGCAAGTCGACAAGTTCCGCGCCGAACTGGTCGACACCTGTCTTGAGCAGAACGACGCGGCGATGGAGGCCTACATCAACGACGGCACCGTGCCGTCCGCGGCGGTGCTGCGCGAGGCGCTGCGCAAGGGGACGATCCACTCGGCGTTCAATCCGGTGCTGTGCGGCTCCTCGTACAAGAACAAGGGCGTGCAGCAGGTGCTCGACGCCGTGGTCGATTACATGCCGGCGCCGACCGACGTCGCCGCGATCAACACCGTCGACGCAGACGGCCATCCGGTCGGCGAGCGCAAGTGCTCGGACGACGAACCGTTCTCCGCGCTCGCGTTCAAGGTGATCAACGACGCCTACGGCGCATTGACGTTCGTCCGCGTCTACTCCGGCGTGCTGACCAAAGGCATGTCGGTGCAGAACACGACTCGCGGCAAGCGCGAGAAGATCGGGCGCATGGTCGAGATGTTCGCGAAGGAGGCGAATCCGATCGACGAGGCGCGCGCCGGCGACATCATCGCCCTCGTCTCGCTCGCGGATACCGAAACCGGCGACACCCTGTGCGACGCGGCCCATCCGGTGATTCTCGAGCGCATGCGCTTTCCGGACCCGGTCATCAGCGTGTCGGTTACGCCGAAGACCAAGGCCGACCAGGAGAAGTTTTCGAACGCTCTCGGCAAGATGGTGCGCGCCGATCCCTCCTTGCACCTGGAGACCGACCGTGAGACGGGCCAGACCATCCTGCGCGGCATGGGCGAACTGCACCTGGAGGTGACGCTCGACCGGATGCGCACCGAATTCGGCGTCGAAGGCACCATGGGCGAGCCACAGGTCGCATACCGCGAGACCTTCACCAAGAAGCGAAGCGAGCAATACGTCCACAAGAAGCAGACGGGCGGCTCCGGCCAGTTCGCCGAAGTGTGGATCGACTTCGAGCCGTTGCCGCGGAGCACGGGTTTCGAGTTCGTGGACGAAACGGTCGGCGGTTCGGTGCCGAAGGAATTCGTCCCTTCGGTGGAAAAGGGCCTGCGGGTGCAGAAGGAGGACGGCGTGCTTGCGGGCTACCCGACGGTGGATTTCCGCGCGACGCTCACCGACGGCAGCTACCACGACGTCGACTCCAACGCGATGACGTTCGAGATCGCCGCCAAGGCGTGCTTTCGCGAGGCGATCCGCAAGGCCGGGCCGATCCTCCTCGAGCCGGTGATGAAGGTCGAGACCGTGACGCCCGGCGATTACCTCGGCGACGTGATCGGCGACCTCAACCGCCGGCGCGGCGCGATCCAGGATCAGCTCGAGCGCGGCGCCAACATCGCGGTCGTCGCCACGGTGCCGCTCTCCGAGATGTTCGGCTACATCGGCCATCTGCGCGGCATGACGAGCGGCCGCGCCTCGTACACGATGGAGTTCTCGCACTACGACCCCGTACCGCGGCAGGTGGCCGACGAGATCATCGAGCTGAAGGCCAAGGCGAAGGCCAAGGCCTCGGCCTGAGTCGCCGAGGCCGCTCCCGGACGACGCATCCCGGGCCGGCCTCGGTTGCCTGGGCGCGGCGCCGCCGATATAGTGGTGCGCCGCGCGCCACCGGCGCCCCCGTCCCCTTGAATGTCGAGAACCCAATCGATGGACCCCGGCACCTCCGACGACGCCTACCAACGAGAGATCCTGCCGCAGGTATCACGCACGTTCGCGCTGACGATCCCGCAATTGCCGCCGGCGCTGCGCACGGCCGTCACCGGCGCCTACCTGCTGTGCCGCATCGCCGACACGATCGAGGACGAGCCGGCGATCCCGCCGGCAGAAACGCTCGGGTTTCTCGAACGGTTCCAGGACGTCGTCGCCGGCCGGGCCGAGGCCGGCGCGCTTGCGCGCGACCTCGACCGGCAGCTCTCCGCCAGCACGCTGCCGGCCGAACGCGATCTGGTGAGCCACATGGAAGCGGTCGTGCAGTCGACCGCACGCTGCTCCGGACCGCAACGCGCCGCGATCGTCCGCTGCGTCGAACTGATGTGCTACGGAATGCCGCGCTTTCAATCCAACGCGAGCCTGCGCGGCCTCGCCAGCGCGAGCGACCTGGACGATTACTGCTACTACGTCGCCGGCGTCGTCGGCGAGATGCTGACCGAGCTGTTTTGCGAGCATTCGCCGGCGATCGCGCAGCGGCGCGCAGCGATGCAGAATCTGGCGGTTTCCTTCGCCCAGGGGCTGCAGATGACCAACATCCTGAAGGACGTCTGGGAGGATCGCAGCCGTGGGGCCTGCTGGTTGCCGCAGGAAGTGTTCATGCGGCACGGCGTCGATCTGTCGCGGCTCGCGCCGGAGCCGCATGACGATGGCTTCGGCAAAGGCCTGCGCGAACTGCTCGCCGTGGCGCACGCGCACCTGCGTAACGCCCTCGACTACACGCTGCTGATCCCGCGATCCGAAACCGGCATTCGGCGCTTCTGCCTCTGGGCCGTGGGCCTGGCGGTGCTCACCTTGCGCAACATCGATGCCAACCCGCGCTTCACCGCTGGCGCGCAGGTGAAGGTCTCGCACGCCGCGGTCGCGATGACCCGCTCGCTCACCGACATCGGCATTCGCAGCGACTGGATCTTGCGGCGCTTGTTCGCCGTCGCCGCGCGCGGCCTGCCGCTCGCGCAGCTGCCCGTGCAATTGCCCGCGGCAGCCCGCCGGCCGGCGCCGACCGCGGCCGGTAGCGCGTCTTCGGCGGGGGCGGCCGAAGACGCCGAACGGCGCCGCTACGGCAGCAGGGGCGCATGAAGGCCGCCACACGCCCGTCGAGCGCCGGCGCGGCCGCCGAACCCGCGGTCGTCGCGCAAACCCTGAGCGTGGGCTCGCGCCTGGACAACGCGATCGCCGCGGCGCGCGACGCGCTGCTCGCGCGCCAGGACGCGCGAGGCTACTGGCTGTTCGAGCTCGAGGCCGACTGCACCATCCCGGCCGAATACGTGATGATGATGCACTTCCTCGACGAGATCGACACGACGCTCGAGCCGAAGCTGGCCGCCTATATTCGCGCCCATCAGGCGGACCACGGCGGCTGGCCGCAGTATCACGGCGGCGAATTCGACATGAGCTGTTCGGTCAAGGCGTACTACGCGCTGAAGCTGATCGGCGACGACCCGGAGGCGGCGCACATGCGCCGGGCGCGCGCGGCGATCCTCGCGGCGGGCGGTGCGGCCCGCGCCAACGTGTTCACACGGATCGCCCTCGCATTGTTCGGCGAGCTGCCCTGGCGCGGCGTGCCCTACATACCAGTCGAGATCATGCTGCTGCCGCGGTGGTTTCCGTTCCACCTCGACAAGGTCTCGTACTGGTCGCGCGCGGTGATGGTGCCGCTGTTCGTGCTCTGCACCCGCAAACCGCGCGCGAAGAATCCGCGCGGCGTGCGCATCCGGGAGCTGTTCACGACGCCGCCGGAGCTCGAGCGGGACTATTTCCGGGAGTGTCGCCGGCGCGGTGGACTGCTGCCGGTGCTGTTCCTCGGCATCGACCGCATCTTCCGCGCGATCGACCCGCTGATACCCGCCGCGATGCGCGCGGCGGCGACCAGACGGGCGGAAAGCTGGATGCTCGAGCGGCTGAACGGCGAGGATGGCCTGGGAGCGATCTTCCCGGCGATGGTCAACGCGCTCGAGGTGATGACGATTCTCGGCTATCCGGTGGACGATCCGCGGCGCGCCACCGCGAAGCGGGCGCTGCAGAAACTGCTGATCGAGACCGCGGACTCGGCGTACTGCCAGCCCTGCGTCTCGCCGGTGTGGGACACCGCGCTCGCCGCGCTGGCGATGCAGGAAGCCGGCGACGAGGCGGCGCGCGCGTCGGCGGAGCGCGCGCTCGGTTGGTTGCGGCCGCATCAGCTGCTGGACGACCGGGGCGACTGGCGGGTCAATCGCCCTGGCCTGCAGGGCGGCGGTTGGGCGTTCCAGTTCGCCAATCCGCACTATCCGGATCTCGACGACACCGCGGTCGTTGCCTGGGCAATGCACCAATCGAACCGCGCCGACGAATACGCCGACAGCATCCGGCGGGCGCTCGACTGGCTGGTGGGCATGCAGAGTTCGAACGGCGGCTTCGCCGCGTTCGACGTCGACAACACCCATTACCGCCTCAACCAGATTCCGTTCGCCGATCACGGGGCGCTGCTCGATCCACCGACCAGCGACGTCACCGCGCGGGTCGTGACTTTGCTCGCGCGCGTCGGGCGACCACAGGATGAGTCCGCGCTCGCCGCGGCGATCGACTACCTGCGCCGCGAGCAGGAGGCGGACGGCTGCTGGTTCGGCCGCTGGGGCACGAACTACGTCTACGGCACCTGGTCGGTACTGACGGCGTTCGCTCAGGCGCGCGTCGGCGCGGACGACCCGGCCGTGCGGCGCGCGGTCGACTGGCTGAAGAATCGGCAGCGCGCCGATGGCGGCTGGGGCGAGAGCAACGCCGGCTACGCCGGCAAACCCGCCGACGCACGCAGCACTCCACACCAGTCCTCGTGGGCCCTGCTCGGCCTCGCCGCCGCCGGCGAGGCCGGCTCGGAGGCGGCGCATCGCGGCGCCACCTATCTGCTGCGCACCCAGGCGGCGGATGGACTCTGGAGCGATCCGTTTTTCACCGCCCCCGGATTCCCGCGCGTGTTCTACCTGCGGTATCACGGCTACGCGGCCTATTTTCCGCTCTGGGCGCTCGCTGCCTACCGCACCCTCTCGCGTCGAGCAAGCACGCATTGAAGGCGCTCGGGATCGTCGCGGCGCTCGGCGCGGAGGCGCGTGCGCTGCGCGGCGCCCGGCGCGTGCGGGCAGGCGTCGCGGCGCTCGCGGACGGAGCCAACGTGATCGTCGGCGGCATCGGTCCCGCCGCCGCGGAGCGCGCGGCGCGCGTGCTCGCGGACGCCGGCGCGACCGCGCTCGTCAGCTGGGGAGTGGCGGGCGGCCTCGATGCGGATCTTTGCGCCGGCGCCATTTTGCTGCCGGTCGAGATTCTCGCCGAGGATGGCCGCCGTTTCGCGACAACACCTGCCTGGCGCGAACGGCAGCACGCGGCGCTCGCGGCGCACCATCGCATCGCCTCGGGCGCCCTGCTATCGCGTGCGACGGCGATCGGGGGGGCGGCGGCGAAGGCCACGGCGCGCCGGATGAGCGGCGCCGTCGCGGTCGACATGGAGAGCGCCGCGATCGCGGGCGTCGCGGCGGCCCGCCGGCTGCCGTTCCTGGCGGTGCGTGTGGTCGTCGATGCCGCGGACGACGAGCTGCCGCGGGCGATCGTCGATGCGAGCCGCGGTGGCCGGTTGCGCGCCTGGCGGCTGGCCGCCGGCATCCTGCGCTCGCCCCGTGACCTGCACGGATTGCTGCGGCTCGCCCGCCGCTTTGGCATTGCGTGCCGCACCTTGGCCGACATCGCCCATACGGGCCTCGCCCCGCCGCCATGAAAGCCTTCCTCACCGGCGCCACCGGATTCGTCGGCGCGGCCGTCGGGCGCGTCTTGCTGCAGGGCGGCTGGCAGGTACGGGCGCTCGTCCGTCCGGCAGCCGACCGGTGGAATCTGCGCGATCTCGCGGTCGAACCGGTCGAAGGCGACCTTGGCGACGCCGCATCGCTGCGCAAGGCGATCGAGGGCTGCGAGGCGGTGTTTCACGTCGCCGCGGATTACCGGCTCGGCGCCCGCGACCCGGCCGCGTTGTACCGAACGAACGTCGATGGGACCCGCAATGTGCTCGACGCGGCCCGCGCCGCGGGCGTCACGCGCGTCGTGCACACGAGCAGCGTGGCGACGATCGGCATCCCGGCCGACGGGACGCCGGGCGACGAACGCACGCCCGTGTCGCTCGCGGCCATGATCGGCCATTACAAGCGCTCGAAATTCCTCGCCGAGCAAGTCGCGCTCGACTTCGCGCGCGGCGGCCTACCGGTGGTGATCGTCAACCCCTCGACGCCGGTGGGCCCCGGGGACGTCAAGCCGACCCCGACCGGACAGATCGTGCTCGACGCGGCTCGCGGCCGGATGCCCGCCTATGTGGACACCGGACTCAACGTCGTACACGTCGACGACGTCGCCGCGGGTCATTTGGCGGCCTACGAACGCGGCCGCCCGGGCGAGCGCTACATTCTCGGCGGCGAGAACCTGAGCCTCAAGGAGATTATCGGCGCGATCGCCGCGCTGGTCGGGCGCCCTGCGCCGCGCATCCGGCTGCCCTACGCCGCGGTCCTGCCGATCGCCTACGCGGCGGAGGCCATCGCGGCGCTGACCGGGCGCAGCGGCCGGATCACGCTCGAGGGAGTGCGCCTGTCGCGCAAGCGCATGTACTTCAGCAGCGACAAGGCGGCGCGCGAACTCGGCTACCGGTGGCGCCCGCCGGCCGCGGCGTTACGCGACGCGGTCGGCTGGTTCGAGGAGCGCGGCATGCTGCGCCGTCCGTCGCCGCGCCCCTAGCCGCGTACCAGGTCGGCTTGGCCGACATCAAGGGCCGCCCCGCTGGTGGACCTCTGCCAAGCCTCTGCGTCCCTCGATCCATTGCCAGGCGATCAACGCCGGCACGCCAAAGAGCACCTCACGCATGCGCTTCGCGAGCGACAGGGCGAGCGCCATGTCCGGGCTAATGCCGAGCACATGGCCCAAGGCGACCAGGCTCGCCTCCTGTACGCCGATCCCCGACGGCACGAGAAAAATGCAGCTGCGCACGGCCTGCGTCAAGCTTTCCAGGGCCACGGCCTCGGCAATCGCCACCGGGTGTCCGAGCCAGCGCAACGCGAGCCAGGTCTCGGCGGATCCGGCGATCAACCCGCTCAGCTGCCAGGCGATCGAGCGTAGCAAGCGCGCATGTGCGCGGCACAGCTCGCGAATCGCCCCGTCGAGGTCGCGGCCATCCGCACCGACCCGTGGAGCGCGGGTCGCGCCGCTGAGGATGCGCGCAGCGACGCGCCGCAACCAGCCGAAGAGCGAGCCGTAGCGCATCAAGGCGACGAGCAGGCCGATCGCCGGCAGGCTCGCGGCGAGCAACACGGCCAGGTTGACGGCGAACGGCACCGCTCCGGTCAGATACAGGATGCAGACGACGCCGAGCGCGACGAACAGATACTGGCTGACGAGCATCATCAGGATTTCGACGACCACGCTCGCGGCGGCGGTGGTCGCATCGACACCGGTGCGCGCGAGCAGTCCGATGCCGACGACCTCGCCGCCGATGTTCGCGACCGGCAGTAGGCGATTGATGGCGTCGCGCAGGCACGCGATCCAGAACAAGGTTCGCCGGCGCACCCCATGCCTCAGCAAGGCACGCCAACCGGTCGCATCGAGCGCGATGGGCAATGCGCGCAGCGGCACCAACCAGAGCAGCAGCCAGCTCGCATGCGCGAGCAAGGCGAAGATCTGCGACGCCCCGTCGTGCACGATCAGCGCGATCATCAGGCCGAGCCCGATGATGAACGCGATGCGGATCGCGAGCTTCAAGCGATCCGCCGCCCACGCGCCTTGGCGAGGTCGGCGAAGCCGCCCACTTCGACGCCAGCCGCGCCGATCGCAGCGCGCACCCGCGGACTGAGCAGTGCGGCGAACTCGTCCTGGTGGCGGTAGCCTTGCATCGAGGCGGCGACCGGCCCCCCACCCGCCGCCGGATGGGCGTAGATCTCGGTCGCTCCGGGCGGCAGCCTCGCAAGGATCTCGAGCAGCGTCGCCTCGTCCATTGCGCCGCTGCGGGCGATGCCGAAGATCCGGTCGTTGTAGTCGATGCCGGCGCCGCGCAGGCGCCGCTTCATCAGCGCGAGCCAGGGCGCGAGCAGCAGCGCCCCGGCGGGTCCGGCGAAACGCGCGCCGCCGCGCCTCGAGAACCAGAGCGGTTCCTGCGGCACGCGCACCGCGCGCACCCCGAATTCCGCGCCGATCCTCAGGCACATCGCGAGCAGGCTCGGATGCAGATGGAAGTGCTTATGCGCGTTGACGTGATCGAGCGCCAGCCCGGTGTCGCGGAACGCGGCGAACTGCGCGCGAATCTCCGCCTCGAGCTGGCGACGCACGCCGGCGAGCGCGAAGTAGCGCAGTGCGTTGACGAACATGCGGTCGCCGAAGCGCCCGTCCGGGCCGGTGAGCGCCGCGATCCGCTGCGGCGGCAGCAGGGCCACACCATCCGCGAGGACCACGTGCAGCCCCACCCGCAGGCCGGGGAGTCGGCGTGCACGCCGCACTGCGTCCGCCGCCGCGGGCGCGGCGACCATCAGGCTCGCCGCGGTCAACACGCCGTCGCGGTGCGCGGTCTCGACCGCCTCGTTGACCGCTTGGTGCAGGCCGAAGTCGTCGGCCGTCACGATCAGGAACTTGCGCATGTCTGCCGCAGCACCGCGCCGCGACGCCGCCGCGCGGCGCACCGGTCGCGACCTCTAGGCGGTCCGCGCCCGCAAAAAGCGGTAGAACTCCATGCCTTCGCGCAGCCGCCGCTTCGTCAGATCCCAGCTCGTCAACATCTCGCCGGTCAATTCGGCGATCTTGCGCGGTCGGAAGTAGAACTTCTTGTAAAAGGTCTCCACGGCGCCGTGGATCTGCGCCGCGTCGAGGTTCGGGTACGACAGCGGGGCGAGTTGCACGCCCTTGCTGTTGACCAGATTGAGCCCGTCGTTCTCCTTCAGCCAGCCGTTCGCGATCGCCTGAGCGTATAGCTCGGTGCCCGGGTACGGCGCCGCGAGCGACACCTGGATCGTGTGCGGATTGATCTCGACCGCATAGTCGATCGTCTCGCGGATCGTCTCCGGTGTCTCGCCCGGCAAGCCGAGAATGAAGGTGCCGTGGATGGTGATGCCGAGCTTGCGGCAGTCGCGCGTGAAGCGGCGCGCGATGTCCGTCCGCAGACCCTTGCGGATGTTGTGCAGGATCTGGTCATTGCCGGATTCGTAGCCGACGAGCAGCAGGCGCAGCCCGTTGTCCTTCAACACGCGCAGCGTCTCGTAAGGCACGTTGGCCTTCGCGTTGCAGGACCACATCACGCCGAGCTTGCCGAGGCCCCGGGCGATCTCCTCGGCGCGCGGCCGGAAATCGGTGAACGTGTCGTCGTCGAAGAATATCTCCTTGACCTCCGGCATGTTCTCCTTGATCCAACGAACCTCGTCGACCACGTTCTGCGGACTGCGCACCCGGTACTTGTGGCCGCCGACCGTCTGCGGCCAGAGGCAGAAGGTGCACTTCGATCGGCAGCCGCGTCCGGTGTAGATCGACACGTATGGGTGCTGCAGGTAGCCGATGAAATAGTTCGGGATCTTCAGGTCCCGCTTGTAGACCGGCGAGACCCACGGCAGCTCGTCCATGTCGGCAATGAGCGGCCGCGCCGCGTTGTGGCAGATGCTGCCGTCGGCGGCGCGGAAGCTCAAGCCCGCGATCTGCGCGAGCGGCCGCCCTTCGGCGACCTCTTTGCAGGTGTAGTCGAATTCCTCGCGGGCGACGAAATCGATCGCCGCCGACGCGGCAAGAGAGCCCTCCGGATCGACCGCGACCTTGGCGCCGACCATGCCGATCAAGAGCCGCGGATTTTGTTCCTTGAGGAGCTCCGCGACGCGCGCATCCTTCGGGAACGACGGCGAGCTCGTATGCATGATCACCAGGTCAAAGTCGCGCGCGAGCGGCAGCACCGAGTCCATGCCGAGGCCGTCCGCCGGGGCATCGAGCAGGCGGCTACCGGGAACCATCGCCGCGGGCTGCGCGAGCCAGGTCGGATACCAGAACGAGCGCACCTCGCGTTTCGCCTGGTAGCGCGCTCCGGCGCCACCGTCGAAGCCGTCGAACGACGGGGGATGAAGGAACAGTGTTCTCATCGAGTCGAATCCTCATATTGCTGGACGGAACCGTCGCCGGTCACGAGATAACGGTCATCGCGCCACTGCACGCGGCGCGCGGCGAAACCCCAGCACCAAAGTGCAAAGCTCAGCAAATCGCCGAGCGGCAACGCGAGCCAGTCCCAGGGAGGCGCACCACGCCCGCGCACCCGCCAATGTAGCACGAGGCGGGCCCCGGCGGCGATGCCGGTACAGGCGAGCGCGGCCGGGGCGATCCCCGACAGCAGTGCACCGAGCGCGGCGACGGGCACCCCGAAGGTCACGACGGACAGCGCGTAGCCCAGCGGCCGGACCGCGCGGATGGTGCGCAGCCAGCGCAACTCGTGGCGCAGCAAATCGCGCAGCCGGCGTTCCTCGATCACCGTCTCGACCTCGACGGCCGACAGCACCGTGCGCAGCCCGAGCCGGCGTGTCAGTTCGCCGAGCGCGTAGTCGTCCGCCAGCCGGTCGGCGACCGCCGCAAAACCGCCGATGGCGGCGAGTGCATCGCGGCGCAAGGCAATCGTCGCCCCGAAGGCGAATCGACGGGAGCCGAACAGGGCGGCGATGCGCACCGACGGCAGGAACCAGTCATTGACGAACAGCGACCCCAGCAGCGACGGCAAGCCGGCCTCCGCGAGGCCCCGATACGCGCAGGTGACGATGCCGACGGCGGGATCGAGCAAGGGCGCGACGATGCGCCGCAGATAGTCCGGTGCCACCAGGATGTCGCTGTCGGCGATCACCAGATGGTCGTGGCGCGCGGCCGCCATCATGTTGATGAGGTTGCCCACCTTGCGGTTGCTGCCGTGCTGTCGCCGATCGACGACAACGCGGATCGGGCAGCGTGGATATTCGCGGATCAGCCGCTGCACGATCTCGACGGCCGCATCGGCCGGATCCTGCACGCCGAAAACGATCTCGAAGCACGGGAAGTCCTGCCGGCAGAAGGACCGCAGGCACTCGTAGGTCGCGAACTCTGCGCCGCAAAGCGGCTTTAGCACGGTAACCGCGGGCCATTGCGCGGGTCCCGGTGCGCCGCCCCGCGGTCGCCTGCGCACGGCGAACACCGCGATGCACAGATAGGCGGCCGGGATCGCGGCGAGCGCGATCCCGCAGGCGACGGCGAGCAGCTGCGCGGCGGCGCCCATTTACGGCTCGGCGCGCGCCGGCGGATCGAATGCTCGGGCGGCTATCATTCGTCGATCGACTCCGATGCGGGGGGGTGGCCGCGAATTATAGAGGCATCGGCGGCCCGATCCGTTTAGAATACCTCATGGGCATCCCACTTCTTCAGGTCTACCGCGTCGCGCGCTATCTTGCCGGGCGCAAGTTGCGTGGCGACAAGCGCTATCCGCTGGTGCTGATGCTGGAACCGCTGTTCCAGTGCAACCTGGCCTGCGCCGGCTGCGGCAAGATCGACCATCCGAAGGACATCCTGCAAAAGCGCGTCAGCGTCGCCGACGCGCTGCACGCCGTCGACGAGTGCGGCGCGCCGATCGTATCGATACCGGGCGGCGAACCGCTGATCCACAAGGAGATGCCGCAGATCGTCGCCGGAATCGTCGCGCGCAAGAAATTCGTCTACCTGTGCACCAACGCGATACTGCTCGCCAAGCACATCGACGAATACCGGCCATCGCCTTACCTGACCTTCTCGATCCACCTCGACGGCAACCGCGAGCGACACGACGAGTCCGTGTGCCAGGAAGGCGTCTTCGACAAGGCCGTCGAGGCGATCAAGCTCGCCCGTGACAAGGGCTTTCGAGTGACGATCAACTGCACCCTGTTCAACGGTGAGAATCCGGACGACGTCGCGAGTTTCTTCGACACGGCGATGAGCCTCGGCATCGAGGGCATCACGGTTTCGCCGGGCTACAGCTACCACCATGCGCCGCGCCAGGACGTGTTCCTCGGCCGTCACGCCAGCAAGCAGCTGTTCCGTGAGATTTTCCGCCGCCGCCGCCGCCCCGGTTCGCACCGCCAATGGTCTTTCAACCATTCTGGCCTGTTCCTCGATTTTCTCGCCGGCAACCAGCAATATCAGTGCACACCGTGGAGCAATCCGACGTACAACATCTTCGGCTGGCAGCGGCCGTGCTACTTGTTGTCGGACGAGGGCTACGCGCCGAGCTATCGCTCGCTGATCGACGACACGGATTGGGAGCACTACGGCGTCGGCCGCAATCCGCGCTGCAACAATTGCATGGCCCACTGCGGCTTCGAAGGCACCGCCGTCAACGATGCCTTCAGCCACCCGATCAAGGCGCTGCTGGCGACGCTTCGCGGACCGCGCGTCAGCGGACCGATGGCGCCGGAGCTGCCGATTAAGTACGCGGAGAACGGCGCCGCGGCGGCGCCGACGATCGTCGCGATTCCGCTCGAGGCGATCAGGCACAGTCACCGCGAAACCGCCGACGAGCGGCGCGCCGCGGAGCCGCTCTGACCGCGGCCGGGCCCGGCCCGACGCCGGCATTCGACGCACAGATGGAAGCGTGGCGCCTGCGGATGGAGCGGGCGCTGGAGGCGCGGCTGCCGCCCCCGTCGAGCGTGCCGGCTCGTCTGCATGAGGCGATCCGCTATGCCGTGCTCGGCGGCGGCAAGCGCGTACGCCCGGCGCTGGTGTTCGCAACCGCCGCCGCCCTCGGCTTGACGGACGACGAGGTCGAGGCGGCGGCATGCGCGGTCGAGATCGTGCACGTCTATTCCCTGGTGCACGACGATTTGCCGGCGATGGACGACGACAACCTGCGCCGCGGACGTCCGACCTGCCACAAGGCCTACGACGAGGCGACCGCGCTGCTCGTCGGCGATGCGCTGCAACCGCTCGCGTTCCAATGGCTCGCCACCGACCCCGCACTGCCGGCCTCGCCGACGGTGCGTCTGCGGCTGATCGAGCGGCTCGCAGTTGCTAGCGGCACCCACGGGATGGCGGGCGGCCAGGCGATCGACCTGGAATCCCAGGGCGCCAGGCTCGAGATCGAGCAGATCGACGACATGCACGCGCGCAAAACCGGCGCCGTGATTCGCGCGAGCGTCCTCATGGCCGCGGATTGCGCGCCGGCGCGCGATTCGGCCGACGACCGTTCACTCGCGCGCTTCGCGGCGGCCGTGGGACTTGCGTTCCAGATCCAGGACGACCTGCTCGACGTGATCGGCGACGTGACGACGCTCGGCAAGGCGACCGGGGCGGACCGCGAACGCGGCAAGCCGACCTACCCGGCCTTGATCGGCGTCGAGGCGTCGCAGCGGCGGATGCGCCGGCTGCACGAGGAGGCGCTCGCCGCGCTGGCGCCGTTCGGCGAACGCGCCGCGCCGCTGCGCGAACTGTCGCATTGGTTGCTGTCGCGGCGTTATTGATCCGGCCGCAACCGCCCTTCAGCCGAACACGCCCTCGGCGTAGGACTCCGGCGCGTAATTCTCGAATTTCGTGTACTGACCGAGGAACGTCAGTTGCACGTCGCCGGTCGGACCGTTGCGCTGCTTCGCGACGATGATGTCGGCGATGCCCTTGCGGGTCGTGTTCGGCTCGTACACCTCTTCGCGATAGATCAGCAGGATCACGTCCGCGTCCTGCTCGATCGCACCGGACTCGCGCAGATCCGACATGACCGGCCTCTTCTCGACGCGCTGTTCGACGCCGCGATTCAGCTGCGAGAGGGCGATCACCGGCACCTTCAACTCCTTCGCGAGCGCTTTCAAGGAACGGGAGATCTCCGAGATCTCGGTCGCGCGGTTCTCCTTCGTACCCGAAACTTGCATAAGCTGCAGGTAATCGACCACGATCAAATCGAGTCCGCGCTCGCGCTTCAGGCGGCGGGCACGGGCGCGTACCTCGGTCGGGGTGAGCGCCGGCGTCTCGTCGACGAAGATCCTCGCTCCCGACAGCTGCGTCATCGCCGAGTCGATCCGCGGCCAATCGTCCTCGCGCAATCGCCCCGAGCGCAGGTGCGCCTGGTTGATCCGGCCGAGCGAGGAGATCATGCGCAAGGTGAGGGACTCGGCCGACATTTCCATGCTGAATATCGCCGCCGACTTGCCCGATCCAAGCGCGGCGTTCTCGGCGATGTTGACCGCGAGCGCCGACTTGCCCATCGATGGGCGGCCGGCGATGATGATCAGATCGCCGGACTGCAGGCCCGAGGTCATCTCGTCGAGCTGTTTGAAGCCCGTCGCAATGCCGGTCAATTTGCCCTGCGAGTTGTACAACTCGTCGATGCGGTCGACGACGCGGGGCAGCACGCTCTTGACCGACTGGAACCCGATCTTGCCGCGCGACCCGCGCTCGGCGATCTCGAAAACGGTGCGCTCGGCGTCGTCGACTATCTCGCGCGCCTCGCGCCCCTCCGGTTCGAGCGCTGCGCCGACGATCGCGTTGCCGGCGCTGACCAGTTGCCGCAGGATCGAACGCTCGCGCACGATGTCCGCATACGCGCGAATGTTGGCCGCAGTCGGCGTGTCGCGCGCGAGCGAGCCGAGATAGGCGAGGCCGCCGATCTGCTCGCCGAGACCCTGGCTGTCGAGATGACCGGAGAGCGTCACCGCGTCGCAGGGCTGGCTGCGCTCGATCAACGCGGCCGCGGCGGCGAAGATCAGGCGGTGGTCGTGCCGGTAGAAATCTTCAGCCACGACGCGGTCGGCGATCTGGTCCCAGGCGGCCGTATCGAGCATCAGGCCGCCGAGCACCGCCTGCTCGGCCTCGACCGAGTGCGGCGGCAGGCGCACGCCTGAGTCCGAGATTCTCGGTCGCCTGACCTCGGCCACGTGCAATCCTCTCGCGACGCGGCTACGGGTGCCGCTACTCTTCGGCGACGATCGTGACGCCGAGCGTCACGTCCACGTCGGTGTGCAGGTGCAGCTCGATCTGGTGGTCGCCGATGGTGCGAATCGGGCCGTTCGGCATCCGCACTTCGCTGCGGCTGAGCGGGCGGCCCGCTTCCACCGCCGCCTCGGCGATGTCGGCGGTGCCGATCGAACCGAACAGCTTGCCTTCCGAGCCGGCCTTGGCCCGCAGCTCGAGCTTGAAATTTTCGAACTTTGCGGCGCGCTCCTGGGCGAGCGTGAGCTCGGCGTTCGCCTTCGCCTCGAGTTCGGCGCGCTGCGCCTCGAACTTCGCGATGCTCGCCGCGGTCGCGAGGGTCGCGCGGCCCGTGGGCACCAGGTAGTTGCGCGCGTAGCCGGACTTGACCTTCACTCGATCGCCGATTTGACCGAGGTTTGCGACCTTTTGCAGCAGGATGATGTCCATGTACGAACCCGTCGCCTAATGTTGATCGGTGTACGGCAGCAGCGCGAGGAACCGGGCACGGCGGATCGCGAGCTGTAGCTGGCGCTGGTAATGCGCACGCGTACCCGTGATGCGACTCGGCACGATCTTGCCGGTTTCGGTGACGTAGCCCTTCAGCGTCGCCAGATCCTTGTAGTCGATCTGTTTGACTCCCTCGGCGGTGAATCGGCAAAACTTCTTGCGACGAAAAAAACGTGCCATGTGAACTCCTTGGGGGGATCCGTTCAACGCGCGCCGGCCGGCATCTCGTCGTCGTCGCCGTCGTCGAAATCCTCGTGACGCCGCGCATTCTCGTCCGGCGCCTTGGCCATCGGCGAGGGTTCGGTCACCGCCTCGTCCATCTTGACGACGAGTTGGCGCAGCACCGCGTCGCTGAAGCGAAATGCGCCGTACAGCTCGTCGAGCGTCTTCTGATCGCATTCGATGTTCAGCATGACGTAATGCGCCTTGTGCAACTTCGAGATCGGAAACGCGAGCTGTCGCCGGCCCCAGTCCTCGAATCGATGCACGAAGCCGCCGCCGGCCGCGATCATTCCCTTGTAACGATCGATCATCGCAGGAACTTGCTCGCTCTGGTCCGGATGGACCAGGAGCACGATCTCATAGTGCCGCATCGTATGCTCCCCGTGGATATTAGCCTCCCGTTGCGAGCGGTGAGGCAAGGAGTAAGGCCGGTCAGCCGGCGAAAAAGAGCGCGGATCATAAGCGCTCGGGGGCGCCCTGGTCAACTGCCGGCGCCGCGCCCCGGGTCTCAGCGCTGCCGCTGGCGGCGCGCCTCGAACAGCGCGACGCCGGCAGCGACCGAGACGTTCAAGGACTCGAACAGGCCCGCCATCGGGATGCGCACCAGGAAATCGCAGTGTTCGCGCGTCAAGCGGCGCATGCCGGCATCCTCGGCGCCGAGCACCAGGGCGAGCGGGCGGCGCAGATCCGCCGCATATAGCGTCTGCGGAGCGTCCGCCGCGGTGCCGGCGATCCAGATCCGCAGCTCCCGCAAACGACCGAGCGTGCGCGCCAGGTTGGTCACGCTCGCGACCGGCACGAACTCCGCCGCACCCGCTGCGACCTTGCGCGCCACGCCGTCGACGGCCGCCGCCCGGTCGCGAGGAATCACGACCGCGTGCACGCCCGCCGCTGCGGCCGTACGCAGACATGCCCCGAGATTGTGCGGATCCGTGACGCCGTCCAGCACCAGCAGCAGCGGATCCTCGACGGTGCGCTCGACGGCCGCGAGCAGTTCGGCCTCATCCCACGGCCGCAAAGGACGCACCGCGGCAACGACGCCCTGGTGCGCCGCACCGGTCATCGCGGACAGCGTCGCGGGCGACGCCGCTTGCACGTGGATGCCGGCGCGCCGTGCCTGCTCCTTGAGCTCGCGGATGCGCCGATCGTCGCGCGCCGTCGCCGCCCAGATCTCGAGCACGCGCTCCGGGGCGCGCTCGAGGCATGCTCCGACCGCGTGCAGTCCGTGGATGAGTTGTCGCTTCTCGCGCGCCACGTCCGGCAATCTGCGCTCAGCCGCGCGAGCCGCGCCGCCGGCCGCCGCGCCGTCCGTCCCCGCGATGGGCGTCGCGCTGCCGGCCGCCGTTCGAACGCCGCGCGCCCTGGTCCGCGCGCGCCCCAGGCTCCGCACCGCTCTGCAGCTCGAAATCCACCTGGCGCTGCGCCAGATCGACCCGGCCGAGGCGTACCCGGACCGCATCGCCCATGCTGAAGCGCCGGCCGGTGCTGCGTCCGACGAGGCCCAAGCCGGCGTCGTCGAGTTGCCAATAATCACCGGGAATCGCCGAGATGTGCACGAGACCGTCGATCGGCATGTCTCGCAGCTGCACGAACAGGCCGAATTCGAGCGCGCTGGTGATGGTCCCGTCGAAGCATTGGCCGATCAGTGGCTGCAGGTACAGGCATTTCAGGTAGCCCATCACGTCGCGCGCGGCTTCGTCCGCACGCCGTTCGCGCTGCGAGCTCTCCTGGCCGAGCGCCTGAAGGTCGGCCGTGCTGTACCGATGCCCGGAGGCGCTGGACGGCACCGTCGCCGCCTTGATCGCGCGGTGCACGAGCAGATCGGGATAGCGGCGGATCGGCGAGGTGAAATGCGCATATTCCTCGAGGGCGAGCCCGAAGTGGCCGATGTTCGTTTGCTGATACACCGCCTGCGCGAGCGCGCGAATCACGAGACCCTCGAGCAGCACGCCGTCGGGACGGTCGATCAGGCGCTCGATCAGTTGCGAGAACTCCCGCGCGGTCGGCCGCTCGGAGAAGTTGGCGCCGATCTTCAGGGCGGTCATGACCCGCTGCAGTTCCGTGACCCGCTTGTCCTCCGGCTGGCCGTGCACGCGGTACAGGCTGCCCGCTTTGGCGAGCCGCAGGGCCGAGGCCGCCTGGACGTTCGCAGCGATCATGCACTCCTCGACCAGGCGGTGCGCGTCGTTGCGCACGAGGGAACGGAAGCCCTCGATCCGTCCGTCCGCGCCGATCCGCGCCTTGACCTCGCCGCTGCGAAAATCCAGCGCGCCGCGGGCGTCACGCTGGTGCTTCAGCACCGCATACAGCGCGTGCAGCCCGCGCAAGGATCGCTCGACGTCGCTTGCGAGCGCCGGCGCGCCGGGCCCGTGCGGATCCTGCAAGAACGACCAGGCTTCATCGTAGGTCAGGCGCCGGTGCGAGCGGATCACGGCCTCGTAGAAACGCGGCTTGCCGAGCGCGCCGGTCTTGCCGATGCGCATGTCGCAGACGAACGCGAGCCGGTCGACCAGCGGCATCAACGAGCACAGATGATTCGACAGGTGCTCGGGCAGCATCGGCAACACGCGGTCCGGGAAATACACCGAAGTGGCGCGCGCGCGCGCCTCGACGTCGATCTCGCTGCCGACGCGCACGTAGTGGCTGACGTCGGCGATCGCGACGACCAGGCGCCAGCCGCCGCCGCGCAGCGGTTCGGCGAACACGGCATCGTCGAAATCCCGGGCATCCTCGCCGTCGATGGTCACCAGCGGCAGCTCGCGCAGATCCTCGCGCCCGGCGAGGTCGGCGGCGCGGACCTCTGGTCCGAACCGATTCGCCGCACGCGCCACCTCGGCGGGCATTTCCTCGGGCAGATCGTGGCGCAGGATGGCGAAGCGCGCGGCGAGATCGGACGGTCGCAGGTCGCGCAGCACCTCGACGATCCTGCCGCGCGCCGGCACGTCCCCGAGGGGGCGTTTGATCACCTCGACGATTACGTAGTCGTCGTCGCCGGCGTCGAGACGGTCGCGCAGCGCCACTTCGACCATGTACCAGTGTCCGGGGTCCTCGGGCGAGACGCGGCCATGGCCGGGCCCCGTGTGCCAGATTCCACCGATCCGCGCCGGGGCATCGCCGATCCGGCGAATCAGCCGCGCGAGCGGCCGGCCGCGTTCATTGAGGCCGACCGCGCGCACCTCGACGCGGTCGTTGTGCATCAGCGTCGCCGCGTCGGCACGCGCGAGCGCGAGCGCCGGCCCGCCACGGTCGGGCACCACCGAGACTTCCCCGCTCGATCGGCCGCGCACGCGGCCCTTGATTCTCTCGGCCTCGCCGACGACGGCGTAGCCCGTCGGTCCGAGCACCGCCTGACCGTCGCGCACCATCGCGGTGAGCCGCTTCTCGAGGGCCTGCCGTTGCGAGTCGCTCGCCAACGCGAGCCGGCGCGCGAGGCGCGCCGCCGGCAGCGGCTCGGGAGCCTCCGTCAAATGCTTGAGCAGCAGTTCTCGGCTCGGAATGGGATCTGCGTAACGCGCCCGTTCCAGCTCGAGATTCGGGTCCTCGCCGCGCCAATCGGCGGCATCGCGCGCCGCTTGCTCCAGGCTCTGGCGCCCGCGTTTCGAGGACGGCGCTGCGGGGCCGCCTTTGGTGTGCATGATCGTGTTCGCCGCCGTTTGCTTGTCCAAGGTTGCAGGGAGACACCGAAGCGCGATTGACAAGCCCCGGGTCTGTGCGTAAATTTCGCCGCCTGCGCCGTCGGCGCGCCCCTCTTGCCCAGGTGGCGGAACTGGTAGACGCGCTGGTTTCAGGTACCAGTGGAGAAATTCGTGGAGGTTCGAGTCCTCTCCTGGGCACCATCGCCGCAGCCGTGACCCTCGGCGCCGGAGCGTTCTAAAGAGTACCATAGGCGTGCGCCGGCCGGGGTGCGCCTTCGCATGCGGGACGGCAGGTTTCGGGCGATAATCGGTTCGGGCTGATCGCGGGCGAGAGTTGCATGCAAAAGCCGCTGCGTATCACGTTTCGCCACATGGCGCCGTCCGACGCGGTGGCGGGCCTCGCGCGCGATCTGGTCGGGCGCCTCGAACGGGTTCACCAGGCAATGCTCGGCTGCCACGTGACCATCGACGTACCCGCGGCGCACCAGAACAAGGGGGCGCCATTCGTGATCAAGATCGACATCGAACTGCCGGGGCGCACGGTGCACGTCGACAGTGCGCGCACGCACCATCCGGAAGACGCCAACGCCTACAATGCGTTGCATCACGCCTTCGACACCGCGCGGCGCCTGCTCGACGAGCAGGCGCAGAAACGCCAATCGCACAGCCAAGGCCTGAACGACTGACGCAAGGGGGAGGACCGCGATGACGGCAATTGCGCGGACGTTCGGGGGAGAGTCCCGCGTATCGTTCTGGGATCGGCGGCGCACGGTCGCGCCGGCGGATTTCAACCGCTTTCTCGTTCCCCCAGCCGCCCTCGCCGTGCACCTGTCGATCGGCCAGGTCTATGCGTTCTCGACGTTCAACCTGCCGTTGACGAGACTCCTCGGGCTCGTGCATTCGGCGCCGGCGGACTGGAACCTGGCCGAGGTCGGTTGGATCTTCTCGATCGCGATCTTCTTCCTCGGCGCCTCCGCGGCGCTCTGCGGCCGCTGGGTGGACGCCGCCGGACCGCGCAAGGCGATGGCGGTCGCGGCATTATGCTTCGGCGGCGGCTTGCTGGTCGCCGCGCTCGGCGTCCATTGGCACGAGCTCTGGCTGCTGTATCTGGGCTACGGCGCACTCGGCGGCTGCGGCCTCGGCATCGGCTACATCTCGCCGGTGTCGACGTTGATCAAGTGGTTTCCCGACCGGCCCGGCATGGCGACCGGCTTGGCGATCATGGGCTTCGGCGGCGGCGCGATGATTGCGGCGCCGCTGTCGCTGATTCTGATGCGCGAGTTCGGCACCGCGACTTCGAACGGGGTCGCCGGTTCATTCGCCACGATGGGAATCCTGTACTTCGCCTTCATGCTGATCGGCGCATTCGTCGTGCGCGTACCGGCGGCAGGCTGGACGCCCACCGGCTGGCGGGCGCCGGAGCGACCCCGCAGGCTCGTCACGACCGCACAGGTGAGCGTGGGCGCCGCGACCCGTTCACCGCAATTCTGGTTGCTTTGGGGCGTGCTCTGCCTCAACGTGACGGCCGGCATCGCTGTGCTCGGTCAGGCCTCGCCCATGATCCAGGAGATGTTCTCGGGGCGCGTCGCGCCGGCCGCCGCGGCGGGCTTCGTCGGCCTGCTGAGCCTGTTCAACATGGGCGGCCGCTTCTTCTGGGCGACGATCTCCGACTACATCGGCCGCAAGAACACCTATTTCGTATTCTTCGTGCTGGGCATCGCACTCTACGCGGCCGTGCCGACGATCGGCAATTTCGGCTCGATCGCGCTGTTCGTCGGCGCGTTCGCGGTGATCCTGTCGATGTATGGCGGCGGCTTCGCGACGATACCGGCCTACCTGCGCGACCTCTTCGGCACGATGCACGTCGGCGCGATTCACGGGCGCCTGCTGACCGCCTGGGCGGTGGCTGGCATATTGGGCCCGGTGCTGATCGACTACATCCGCGAATTCCAAATCGACCGCGGCGTGCCCAAGGCGCAAGCCTACTCGGTCACGATGTACGTCATGTGCGGCTTGCTGTTACTCGGCCTGATCTGCAACGCCCTGATCCGCGAAGTCGACCAACGCCACCATCACCGGGAATCGCCGGGTTGAACAAACTGCGCCTGATTCTGCTCTGGCTGATCGTCGGCCTGCCGCTCGCCTGGGGCGTCGCCCACACGCTGCAAAACGCGCTGCGGCTATTGCACTGAGGTCGGTTCCAGCGGCGCCGGAACGGCCGCGGTACCGGGCTCCTGGGCCCGCGCGATGAAGCCCTTGGCCAGCGTGTGATAGAGGGAGCGCCGACAGACGAGCGCGCTCGCCGCGCGGCCGATCAGCACGACCGCCATCAGCGGCAGCGTCAAGGCGCGATTGCCGGTCATTTCGGTGACGATCACGAGTGCGGTGAGCGGCGCTTGGACCACGCCCGCAAAATAGGCCGCCATCGACATCAGCACCATCGCGCCGGCCGGCGCGAGCGGCCACCAAACGTGCAATCGGGCGCCGATCCCCGCACCGACCGCGAGCGACGGGGCGAAGATGCCGCCGGGAATGCCGCTGACGTAGGAGATCAGGGTCGCGAGCAACTTGTAGATCGCGAAGCCGGCGTGGGGCAGCGCGTCGTACTGCACGAGCGCCTTCGCCTCGTCGTAGCCCGTACCGTAGGTCGTGCTCGACGAGAGCCAGCCGAGCAACACGAGCAGGCAGCCGCAGCCGGCCGCGAACGCGACCGGGCGCGCCCGGCGGAACCTCTCGAGCGGCCCCGGCAACGCCGCGCTGAGCCTCAGAGTCAAGTACGAGAAAATCCCGCCGAACAGTCCGCCGACGATCCCGCAGACCGGCACCGACAACCACATCTTCGGCTCGCTCATCACCGCGTTGGTGACGCCGAAGTAAGTGTAATTGCCGATCAGCGCGAGCGAGGTGACGCCGGCGACGATGACCGCGGTGAGGATGGTGCCGCTGGTGCGTTCCTCGAACGAACGCGACAGCTCCTCGATGGCGAAGACGACGCCGGCGAGCGGCGTGTTGAACGCCGCGGCGATGCCGGCCGCCCCACCCGCGAGGATCAAGCCGCGGTCGATCTCGGTGGCGGAGAAACGCGCCGTGCGCCGCAGGAAATGCATGATCGAGGCGCCGACCTGCACGGTCGGCCCCTCGCGGCCGATCGAGGCGCCGGCCGCGAGCGCGAGCAGGCAGAGCAGCATCTTGCCGCCGGCGATCTTCAACGACAGCAGGCGGTTGCGCGCGCCTTCGGTCGGCAGGGAGAGCGCGGCGATGGTCTGCGGGATGCCGCTGCCCTCGGCGCCGACGAACACGTGCAGCGTCAGCCAGGACGCGAGCGCGAGCCCGAGAGGCGTCGCGACGTAGGGAAACCAAGGATGGGCAATGCGCAGATCCTTGAACGCGAGCATCGCATAGGTGCTCGCCCGGGCGAACACCACGGCGATCGCGCCAGTCGCGAGCGCGCCGCCCCAAAAAACCAGCCGGCGCCGCCATTCATGTAGCGCCAGCGTCTTCTGCAACCTCAACCGCATCAGGCCCCCTGCGCGGCCAGGTCGAACGGATTGCGCCTGAGGATCGTCTGCTCGCGGTCGGGTCCCGTCGAGATGATCGAGATCGGCACGCCGACGAGTTCCTCCAGGCGCGCGAGGTAGGCCCTGGCGTTCGCCGGCAGATCCGCGTCGCGGGAGATCCCAGCCGTGCTCTCGGCCCAACCCGGCAGTTCCTCATAGACGGCGGCGCATTCGGCGAAGCTCGCCGACAAGAGCGGCGGCGTATCGACGACGCAACCATCGATCCGATAGCCGACACAGACACGCACCGAATCGAGGCCATCGAGCACGTCGAGCTTCGTCACGCACAGCGACGAGCAGCTGTTGTGCACGATCGAACGGCGCAGCGCGACCGCGTCGAACCAGCCGCAGCGCCGCCGGCGGCCGGTGACCGAGCCGAACTCGTGGCCGACGCGCGACAGGTGCTCACCGTATGCGTCGAACAGTTCGGTCGGGAACGGGCCGGCGCCGACGCGCGTCGCATAGGCTTTGACGATGCCGAGCACCTCGTGCAGGCGCCGCGGGCCGATCCCGGTGCCCGAGGCGGCGCCGCCGGCGGTGGTCGTCGAGGAGGTCACGAACGGGTAGGTGCCGAGATCGACGTCGAGCATCGCGCCCTGCGCGCCCTCGAAGAGCACGTTGCGGCCGTCGGCGTCGAGGCGCTCGAGAATGCCGGTGACGTCGGCGACCAGCGGCTTGAGCCGCTCCCCGAGTGCGAGATTGGACTCGAGCACCTGCTGAAAGTCGATCGGCGCGATCTTGAAATAGTGTTGCAACACGAAGTTGTGATAGTCGAGGATCTCGCCGAGCCTGGCCGCGAAGCGCTCGCGATGGAAGAGGTCTGCGACCCGCACCGCGCGGCGCGCGACCTTGTCCTCGTAGGCCGGCCCGATCCCGCGCCCGGTCGTGCCGATCGCATTGACCCCCTGCGCCTGCTCGCGCGCCCGATCGAGGGCGACGTGCGAGGCGAGGATCAGCGGGCAGGAAGGGCTCACCCGCAGGCGTTCGAAGACCGGCACGCCCTCGGCGATCAGGGTCTGCGCCTCCCGGAACAGCGCCTCGAGCGACAGCACGACACCGTTGCCGATCAGGCATTGAACGCCCGCGTGCAGCACCCCCGAGGGGATCAGTGACAGGATCGTCTTCTTGCCGCCGATCACCAGGGTGTGACCGGCATTGTGCCCGCCCTGGAACCGCACGACGGCGTGCACCGAGTCGGTGAGCAGGTCGACGACCTTGCCCTTGCCCTCGTCGCCCCACTGCAGGCCGATCACGACGACGTTCCTACCCATTGCGCACGATCCAGTCGCTGCAGCCGACACGCATGGCGCGGATCCTGCCCCGCAAATCAGCGCGGGCCCTGCGGCCGCTCGAAGTACTTGAAGTACGCACCTTTGGGCGAGAGCACGAGGATGTCGCCCGGCGTGCCGATCGAGGCGCGGTAAGCCTGCATGCTGCGATAGAACGCGTAGAACTCGGGGTCCTTCGAATACGCGAGCGCGTAGATCTTGCTCGCCGACGCATCGCCCTCGCCGCGAATCTGCTCGGCCTGCGCCGCCGCGTCCGCGAGAATCTCGGTTTTTTCCTTGCTGGCCTCGGCGCGAGTCGCTTCGGCCGACTCGGCGCCTTCGGCGCGCAGCTTCGCCGCCTGCGCTTTGAAGGTCGCACGCATGCGGTCGAACACGGAGTCGCGAACCTGCGTCGGCAACTCTATCTTGGTGATCCGCACGTCGACGATGCGGATGCCGAGTTCCCGCGCCGCCGGCGCCGCGGTCTTCATCATCGCACCCGTGAACTTTGCGCGGTCCTCGGTGATCACCTGTTGCAGGGTCCGCTGCGTGACGACGCTCTTGATGATGTCCTTGATCGTCTCGCCGAGGCGGGCATTCGCCACGTCTTCGGAGCCGCCGGTCGACTCGTAGTAGCGCTGCAAATCGTCGATGCGCCACTTGACGTAGAAATCGACGTTCAGCTGCTCCTGTTCGTGGGTGAGGAAACGCTCGCCCGGATAGAGCTGCGTGATGATCCGCTTGTCGAACTTGGCGACCTCGTCGACCATCGGCACCATGAAATGCAGGCCGGGCCGGTAATTCGAATCGACGATCTCGCCGCCGACGGACTTGATCGCGAGCTGCCCCTCGCCGACCGTGAACACGCTCGCGCGCAGGACCAAAATCGCCGCGACCGCGGCGAGGAGAATGAACAGCGCTCTGTTCTGCATCATCGTCCCCCGTTCGCGGGGGCGCCATCGCCGGCCGCGGGCGCCGCACCCTGCCCGTCCGCCGCATGCGCCGGCGGGGACGAGCCCGCGTCGGCCGGCAAGTCGGGCGCCGCCGCCGGCGGCAGCGGCGCGATCAATTTGTCGAGCGGCAGGTAGATCACGTTGTTGCCGCCCTTGGTCTCGACGATGATCTTTCGGGCGTGCTTGTAGACGTCCTCGACGGTTCCGAGGTACATGCGCTCGCGCGTGACGGCGGGGGCCCGCTGATATTGCGCGAGCACGTCGTCGAAGCGCGCCGTATCGCCCTGCGCAAGCGCGATGACCTTGGCCTTGTAGGCCTTGGCGTCCTGGATCGCCTTTGCCGCATCGCCATGGGCGCGGGGCAGCAGATCGTTGCGGTAGGCTTGCGCCTCCTGCTCGTAGCGCTGACGGTCCTTGTCGGCCTTGATCGCGTCACGCTGCGCTTCCTGCACCGGTTCGGGCACGTTGACGTCGGTCAGGTTGACGCTGACGACGTGTATTCCCGTGTCGTAGGCATCCAGCGCATTCTGGATCAGAGCGCGTGCGCGGATGGCGATCGACGGATCCATCGCGAGTGCCTGGTCGAGCGTGGTCTGCCCGATCGCCTCGCGCATCGCGCTCTCGCAGACCTGCGTCAGCGTCTCGTCGACGTCGCGCACCTGAAACAGGAGTCGCAGCGGGTCCGGCTGGGTGTACTGCACGGCGGATTTGACCTCGACGAGATTCGTGTCCGAGGTCAGGACGCTCTCCTCGTCGGTGACGCTGTACAGATGCGACACATTCACGATGAGCTTTCTTTCGATCGGCCACGGCAAATGCCAGTTGTAGCCAGGACCGGTGGTCGCGACGTACTTGCCGAAGCGCAGGATCACAGCCCGTTCCTGGGCGTCGACGCGGTACAGGCCGCTGCCGATCCAGAGCGCGCCGATCACGACGAGGATCAGCACGACGCCGCGGCCGAAGTTGACCGGCGGCTTCGCTCCACCGGCCGGCGGCTTGCGGCCGAAGAGCCCGGCTATCCGCCGCCGTAGATTGCGCAGGATCTCATCCAGATCGTTCTGCGGGCGCTGACGATTCCAGGGGTTGCGCTTCTCGCCGGGGTCGTTCCAAGCCATCGATGACCTTACAGGGGGTTCGAGCCGTTCGTTGCAGGGACAATCACAGGCCACATGGCCCAGCCGATCATTCTATGGAGACGGCGCCTTGCTAACAAGCGGCTCAGGCCACTCGCTTGGTCTGACCGGTGGGCGGAGCCGCGCCCGGCTGCGCATCGAGCAGCAGGGCGCCGCTGCCGCCGGCGAGCGCGGCGACCTCCTGAGCCTCCAGCTCGACGTCGATTTCCCAGCTGCCGTCGTCGCGCCATCGCTCCTCGCGGATCGCGTGGCGCCGATACAGCTCGGAGCGAAGGGCCGCCGCGGCAAGCGGCACGTGCAGGGTGCGCCGGACGAGATTCGGGCGAACTGCGCGCGCGATCGCGGCGCGCAGGCCGTCGAGCCCCGCTCCGGTTGCCGCCGAACACCAGGCCTGCGCCGGCAGGCCGTTCGCGCCCGTCGCGACGCGCGCATCCTCGCCGCTCGCATCGATCTTGTTGAACACCAGCAGTTCCGGCGCCTCGCCGGCGCCGATGCCGCGCAGCACTTCGCGAACCTGCCCGACACGCTCGCCGCGCTGCGGATCGGCGGCGTCGACGACGTGCAGCAGCAGCTCGCTTTCCTGCGCCTCGAGCAGCGTCGAGCGGAACGCGGCGACGAGCTCGTGCGGCAGCTCGCGTATGAAGCCGACGGTGTCCGCGAGCACGACTTCGCCGATGCCGTCGAGCCGCAGGCGACGCACGGTCGGATCGAGCGTCGCGAACAACTGATCGGCGACGTAGATCGAAGAGCCGGTCAGCGCATTGAACAGCGTCGACTTGCCGGCGTTGGTGTATCCGACCAGCGCGACGGTCGGCACCGGCACGTCGCGCCGCACGCGCCGCCCCGTATCGCGCTGGAGCGCGAGCTTGTCGAGACGCGCGCGCAGCGTGCGGATCCGCCTGCCGATCAGGCGCCGGTCGGTTTCCAGCTGCGTCTCGCCGGGACCGCGCAGGCCGATGCCGCCCTTCTGCCGCTCGAGGTGCGTCCAACCGCGCACGAGACGCGTCGATAAATGGGTCAACTGCGCGAGTTCGACCTGCAGCTTGCCTTCGAAGCTGCGCGCCCGCTGCGCGAAGATGTCGAGAATGAGGCCGTTGCGGTCGAGCACGCGCCGGTCCGTGAGTTTCTCGAGGTTGCGCTCCTGGCTCGGTGTGAGCGTCCGGTCGACGAGCACGAGATCAGCGCCCGCGGCCTGCGCACAGGCCTTGATCTCCTCGGCTTTGCCGGAGCCGACGAAGAATCTGGGATCGGGTCGCGGCCGCATCGCCAGGACGACGCCGACGCACTCTGTGCCGGCCGACGCCGCCAACGCCTTGAACTCGGCAACGTCGGCCGCATCGACCGCGCGCCCGATGCCGACCGCGACCAGAACGGCGCGCTCGCCTCGCCCCGGGCGCTCAATCAACGGACGCGTGTCCGTCGATCACTCGACGATCGCCGGTTCGGTGACCTCGCCGTCCTCGCCGGTCGGCAAACGGACGTTGCGGGCCGGCACGACCGTCGAAATCGCATGCTTGTAGACCATCTGGCTGACGCTGTTGCGCAGCAGAACGACGAACTGATCGAACGAATCGATCTGTCCTTGCAGTTTGATGCCGTTCACCAGGTAGATCGAGACGGGCACCCGCTCCTTGCGCAGGGCGTTCAAAAACGGGTCCTGCAGAGACTGACCACGGGCCATGAGTAAAGCTCCTTGTTTTTGCTGTCATTTGTCCGATCGTGGCACTTCCCTGAAGCACGCGGCAAACGCCGGATGATGCTAGCACGGCAGCCGACCGCGGCGTTAAGGGTCTGACCACACTGTAATCAAGCCCGCGGCCCGGCGGCTCCGCTGCGCCGTTGCGCGAGGTTGTCGGCGAGGGCATCTTCGAGCATGCGCGCCTCAGTCGGCTGCGCCGGATCGAACCATCGTGCCCGCGATCGTTGCCGCAGCCAGGTCAGTTGTCGCTTGGCAAGTTGACGCGACGCCGCAATTGCCGCCTCGACCGCTTGATTCAGCGCCCACTCGCCCGTCAGGTGTCTCCACAACTGACGGTATCCGACCGCGCGCATCGACGGATGTTCCCCGGTCAAGTCGCCGCGTTGCTGCAAAGCCCGCACCTCACCGAGGAATCCGGCCTGCATCATCGCGCCGAACCGGGCGCAGAGCGCGGCGTGCAGATCGCCGCGCTCCCCCGGGGCGAGCGCGAACTCGACGAACGATATGTCGCGCAACGGCGGCTGCTTGCGCCGCTGCAGATCGCTGATCGTCGTACCCGTCAGCCGGTACACCTCGAGCGCGCGCTGGATACGCTGCGGATCGTTGGCATGGATCCGCGCTGCCGCCTGCGGGTCGATGCGACACAATTCCTCGTGCAACGGACCCCAGCCGCCGCGTGCCGCCGCCGCATCGATCGCGGCACGCACGGCAGCGTCCGCGGCGGGCAGTTGTGCTAGCCCCGCGGTCAACGCGTGGAAATAGAGCATCGTGCCGCCGACCAGCAGCGGCACCCGGCCACGCGACCAGATCTCCCCCATCGCGCGCTCGGCGTCGCGGACGAACTCGCCGGCCGAATAGCTCATCGCCGGATCGCGTATGTCGACCAGATGGTGCCGCACGCGCGCAAGCGTCGCCGCGAGGGGTTTGGCGGTGCCGATATCCATGCCGCGATAGACGAGCGCCGAGTCGACGCTGACAATCTCCAGAGGGAATCGGTCGGCGAGACGGATCGCGAGATCCGACTTGCCGGTCCCCGTCGGCCCCATCAACAGCACGGCGATGCGCTCGGTCACGGATCGCGCTCCCTCACCGGCCACGCAGAAACAGCCGATCGAGGTCGGCGAGCGACAGCCGCACCCAGGTGGGCCGGCCGTGATTGCACTGGTCCGCGCGGTCAGTGCGCTCCATCTCGCGCAGCAGCGCGTTCATTTCCGGCAGCGTCAGCTTGCGCTTCGCCCGTACAGCCGCGTGACAAGCCATCGTTGCGAGACGGTGATTGATGGCCTCCTCGACCCGCCTGGAGCGACCGTCCGCGGCGAGATCGCCGAGAACGTCGCCGACCAGATCGGCCGGGTCGTAGCCGATCAACAGCCCCGGAACGGCACGCAACGCGAGTTCGTTGGGGCCGAGGCGCGTCAAGTCGAAGCCGAGCGCGGCAAATTCCTCGCGATGCGCCTCCGCTGCCTGTGCCTGCGCGACGCCCGTACGCAGCACTTCGGGCACCAGCAATCGCTGGCTCGCCGTCTGCCCCGTCAGCAGTTTCTTCAATCGTTCGTAGAGGATGCGCTCGTGCGCCGCGTGCATATCGACCAGCACGAGTCCCTGCGCCGACTCGGCGAGCACGTACACGCCGTGCAGTTGCGCGATCGCAAGGCCGAGCGGCGGCGCCGCCTCGTCGCCGGGCGTGTCGCGCGAGATCGGTGATCCGTCGCGCACGCCGGGCGGGACGGCCGCCGCGCTCGCGCCGAACGGCAACCCGCGTTGGTCGCGCGGCCCGACGGATGCGCGACGCGCCACGTCCGTCAGCCAGTCCGCGGCGCCGCTGCCCGCGGCGGACTCGCGCGGCCGCGTTGCGGCCAACGCCGCTTCCACGGTGCGAAAGACGAAATCGTGAATGCGGCCCGGATCACGGAAGCGCACTTCGAGTTTTTGTGGATGGGCGTTGACGTCGACCATCGCCGGATCGAGCTCGAGGTACATGAGGTACGCCGGGAACCGGCCGTGAAACAGCACGTCCTGGTAGGCCAGCCGCGCCGCGCTCGACAACAGTTTGTCGCGCACGAATCGGCCGTTCAGGAACGCGAACTGCAGATCCGCCTGGCCGCGCGAGAACGTCGGCAAACCCAACCAACCGTACAGGTGCATGTTCTCGACGGGATGAGCGAATTCCACGACGTGCGCGGCGAACTCCTCGCCCGCGATCCGCGCGACGCGCGACAAACGCTCGGCGGGCGATTCGGCGGATGCGAGGCTGCAGATACTTTTGCCGTTGTGCGACAGGTGGAACGCGACGTCGAACCGCGAAAGCGCGAGCCGCTCGAGCATCCGCTGGACGTGCTGTAGTTCGGTTTGCGGCGTACGCAGGAACTTGCGTCTCGCCGGCACGTTGAAGAAAAGATTGCGCACCTCGACGCTCGTGCCGAGGGGATGCGCCGCGGGCCGGGCCGGGGCGGCCGCGGTCCCGCCGGCCTGGATAGCCCAACCGTGCTCCTGATCGCCCGCCCTTGAGGTCAGCGTCAGGCGCGAGACCGAAGCGATGCTTGGCAGCGCTTCACCGCGGAATCCGAGGCTGCGAACGCGCTCGAGGTCCTCGAGCGAGGCGATCTTGCTGGTCGCATGGCGCGCGAGTGCCAGGCCGAGTTCCGCGGGGACGATTCCACGGCCGTCGTCGCGGATGCGAATGAGCGCGGTGCCGCCCTGTTCGAGCTCGACCTCGATGCGCCGGGCTCCCGCATCGAGCGCATTCTCGACAAGTTCCTTGACGACCGACGCGGGCCGCTCGACGACCTCGCCGGCGGCGATCTGGCTGATCAGCTCCTCGGGTAAGACTTGGATCGGCAACGGCAACCTCGCGAGTCGGGTATGTTCGCATAGTACCCGGCCGCGTGGGTGTGCTTGCGCGGCGCTAGCGGGCGGAGTGCGCGGGGCGGGCGGCGCGGGCGGCGCCGTCCGCCATCAAGGTCTCGCGGGAGTGTTCGGCGACCGACTGCGCGATGCGGGTGCCCGTCGGCGGATTCGCGTAAAAATACCGCCGTACGCCGCGCAGAATGGCGCCGGCGATCTTCATCTGCCGCGCGTGGGTCCGCAACTGCAGTTCCTCGTGCGGATTGGAGATGTACGCGGCCTCGACGAGCATCGACGGCACATCCGGCGACTTGAGCACGACGAAACGCGCCTCCTGCACGTGTCGATAATGTATCTCGCCCACCCGATCGAGCGCCCGCAGCACGTCGTGCGCGGCCTGTTCGCTCGCGGTCATCGCCGCCGATTGCGACAGGTCGAGCAGCACCGAGGCGAGCACCGGGCTCTTGTTCTCGAGCGAGACGCCGCCGATCAGATCTGACTCGTTCTCCCGCTCGGCCAACCAGCGCGCCGCCTCGTCGGTCGCGCCGCGCTGCGACAGGATGTACACCGAGGATCCGTCGACATCGCGGTTGCGCGACGAGTCGGCGTGGATCGATACGAACAAGTCGGCGTCGTGAGCGCGAGCCTTGCGCATCCGTTCGCGCAACGGCACGAAATAGTCCCCATCGCGTGTCATGTACGCGCGCATGCCTGGTTGCGCGTCGATCCGTGCGGCGAGATCTCGCCCGATCGCGAGCACGACATTCTTCTCGCACGTCCCGTAAATGCCGATGGCACCGGGATCCTCGCCGCCGTGGCCCGGATCGACCGCGATCACGACGTCCCGGCCCCGCGGCGGCGCGCGAATCGCCTTGACCGGCGCATCGATCCGCGAGTGCGTCGCCAGGTCGAGGACCAGGCGATACCCATAGCGCGAGTTCGGCGGACTGAGAAAGGTGTTCGCGGCCGCCATCGACTTCAGGTCGAGGACGATGCGCAGCGTGCCGCCCGGCCGTTCGCCAAAACGCACGTCGCGGATGATCCCCGCCCCCGCAGTCACCGCACGGACATCCGCCTGCATGCGCGTGGAGGGCAGATCGAGCACGAGCCGATCCGGGTGATGCAGCATGAAGAGATTGTGGGTCGTGCGACCCGACAGATCCAGGACCACCCGGGTACTGCGGGGAGCCGGCCAAATGCGGATTTGCCGCACACTGACCGCGACTGCCGGCAACGACCACGCCGTCAGCAATAGCGAGATCAAGGCAAATCGGCTCGTCCACCACCTCATGGGACGACACGTTAACGCCGATGCCAATCGTTTTTCAAGTTAAATTAGATAGATACGAGACTATCCTACGGTCTGATGCTAACAATGCGAGCCAGCGATCCCCGGTCGCGCCGGTACTCGACAGCGTCGCGTGACGTCCGCTACCCGCATACTGCAGCAGGATCGAGAGGTCCGCCGGCGGCAGCGAAACCCCGCCGCGCTCGGGCCACTCGATCAAGATCACGTGTCCCGGACCCGTCTGCTCGCGCAGGCCGAGCTCCTCCAGATCCGCCCCCGCGGCCAAACGATACAGATCGACGTGGAAGTAGGTCGCCGCGGCCGTCGGATACGTCTCGACGAGGGTGTAGCTCGGGCTGCGGATCGGGCCGGCGACGCCTCGCGCTTGGAGAAAACTGCGCGCCAGGGCGGATTTGCCCGCGCCGAGTTCGCCCTGCAGATGCACGACGCGGCTGCAAGACTCGGCGCCGGAGACGGCGCGCGCCAGAGCGCGGCCGAGCTCGGCGCTCGCCCGCGCGTCGGGCAGTTGCAGAGTCAGCGGACCCATTCTGCTGCATTATACGGTCATGAATTCCCCGACCGTCGCCGATCGGGCGGACCTCGCCGCCGACATCAAGCGCTGGAGTGCCGAGATCGGCTTCAGCGGCACCGGCATCGCCGCGATCGACCTCGCGGCCGACGAGTCCCGCTTCCTCGATTGGCTCGCGGCCGGATTTGCCGGCCGCATGACGTACATGCATCGGCACGGGACGAAGCGCAGCCGCCCCGCGGACCTCGTGGCGGGCACCGTCAGCTGCATCAGCGTGCGTCTCGACTATTGGCCGGAAGCGGCCGCGGATGCGCGGGCGCTGCTCGATGCGCCGCAGAAGGGCTACGTGTCGCGCTACGCGCTCGGCAGGGACTACCACAAACTCATGCGCACGCGCCTGCAGCGGTTGTGCGATCGCATCGCCGCGGCGATCGGCCCGTTCGGCCATCGCGCGTTCACCGACAGCGCACCCGTGCTCGAGAAGGCGCTCGCCCGCAACGCCGGCCTCGGCTGGATCGGCAAGCACACGAACCTGATCCGGCGCGACGCCGGATCCTACTTTTTCATCGGTGAAATCTACTGCGACCTGGATCTGCCTGCGGAGGCGCCGGCGAGCGCGCACTGCGGGACGTGCAGCGCTTGCCTGCCCGCCTGTCCGACCGGTGCGATCGTCGCGCCCTACCGGCTGGATGCGCGGCGGTGCATTTCCTATCTGACGATTGAACTCGACGGTGCGATTCCGCTCGAGTATCGACGCGCGATCGGCAACCGCATCTACGGCTGCGACGATTGCCAGCTCGCGTGCCCGTGGAACAAGTTTGCGCGGCCGACCCGTGAAACGGACTTCGCGCCGCGCCACGATCTCGACCGCTCGGACCTACTGAGCCTGTTCGCCTGGACCGAGGCTCAGTTTCGCGAGAGGACCCGGGGCAGCGCGATTCGCCGCCTCGGCCACGTGCGCTGGCTGCGCAACATTGCGGTCGCGCTCGGCAATGCGCCGCATGCGACCGCGATCGTCGCCGCCCTCGAAGCGCGCGCCGACCATCCCTCCGCGCTCGTGCGCGAGCATGTGCGCTGGGCGCTCGCCGAACAAGGCTCAAAACCGGTCAATCTGCCGGCAGCAGACCGCCGCCGCGCGGATTGAAGAAGTGCCTGCCACGCCGCGTCTTTTCGATCTGCGCGAACAGCTGCCGATAGTCGGCTTCGTTGCCGACCGGATCGATCGAGGCCGCGTTGACGATCAACAGAGGCGCCGCGGCGTACTCGTGGAAAAAACGCGCGTAGGCCTCCGTGAGCTTCTCGAGATAGACGCGCTCGATGTAGTGCTCGTAGCGAATGCCGCGCTTGGCGATGCGGTCGAACAGCACGTCGACCGGTGCCTGCAGATAGACGACCAGGTCCGGTTGCGGCGTGTCGACGACGATGCGCTCGTAGACCCGCTCGTAGAGGGCGAACTCCGCATCGTCCAGGGTCACGCGCGCGAACAGGCGGTCTTTCTGCAGCAGGTAGTCGGCAACGCGGACCCGATCGAACAGGTCCGTCTGCCGCAATTCCTCGAGCTGCCGTGCCCGCTGGAACAGGAAGAATAGCTGCGCTTGAAAGGCCGCCGCACGGGGATTGCGGTAGAAGCGTTCGAGGAACGGGTTCTGCTCGGCCTGTTCGAGGATCAACTGCCCGCCCAAGGACTGCGCCAGCCGGCGCGCGAGGCTGGTCTTGCCGACGCCGATCGGGCCTTCGACGACGATCAAGCGGTGCGGATTCACGCTCAAGGTGGCGGCATCATTCGTCATACAGGACCGAGAGTCCGGCGTCCCCGGCCCGTCGTTGCAGTTCCGACACCCGGCCGCATCCCGGTATCGCGAGCGTCGGGGCGATGTCCGCCAGAGGATACAACACGAAATTGCGATCGCGAACGCCCGGATGCGGGACGCGCAGCCCCGGTTCGTCGATCGGCGCGCCGGCGATCCAGATCAGGTCCAGGTCGATGATCCGCGGTCCCCAGCGCTCGCGCCGGTCACGCCCCATCGTGCGCTCGATCGACAACAGCGCCTCGAGCAAGCCGCGCGCGTCCATCGTCGTCAGCAATCCGGCGGCGGCATTCAGGAAATCCGGCTGGTCCGGCGGCCCCATCGGCGCCGAACGATAGGTGCGGGAGCGCGCGATCAAGCGTGTGCCGGCGAGCGCCGAGATGCGCGCGCGGGCCTCGCGCAGTGCGGCCGGCGGATCGTGCAAATTGCTGCCGATCGCGACGTATGCCGGTCGCCAGGTCGTGTCCATCCGCGCCTCGAACCTCAGGGCGAGACGGGCGGCGAGCCGCTGCGGCGGCCGCGTCGCCGCCCGCGGCGACGCGGCGAGGTTTCGGCGCCCTCGGCCGCGGGCGCTTGCGCCGCGCGCGCCTGGACCCGCTGCACGCGCTCCTCCTGCGGTAAACGCTGGATCTCGGTCCACCAATCGGCGACCTCGACCTCCGCCGCCCCCACCTGCACCCGCAGCATCAGAAAATCGTAGGCAGCGCGGAATCGCGGATGGTGCAGCAGCCCCAGGGACTTGACGCCGCTGCGCCGGTTGAACCGCGGCTGCAGCATCAGCAGCTCGCGCATCGGTACGGAGAAGCGCCGGGGAATCGCCACCCGCGTCTGCTGCGCCCGCACCACGATGTCGCAGGCCTCGAGCAGCTGTGCGACGTCCGGCGCCGGACCCGCGCCGCGCTCGTTCATCTCGCGCAATACCGCGCCCCAGAGCAGCAACGAGAACAGGAAGGTCGGCGTGACGGCCTTGTCGGCGCCGATCCGCTCGTCGGTGTTCTGCAGCCCGAGCTCGAGCATCCGTTCCGCATACGCGTACGGCGGCTGCATGAACGCGGCGGCCGCCAGCGGGAACAAGTGCTCGAACAGCCCGTATTGACGCAGCAAGCGGTAGGACTGCGCGCCGTAACCGGACAGAAATAGCTTCAAGGATTCATCGAACAGGCGTGCCGGCGGCACGCCGTCGAGCAGCTGCGCGAGAGCACGGACCGGCGCCTCGGTCGGTGGATCGATCGAGAAATTCAGTTTCGCCGCGAAGCGAACCGCGCGCAGCATGCGCACGGGGTCCTCGCGAAAGCGCGCCTCCGGATCGCCGATCAGCCGCAAGCGACGCGCCGCCAGGTCCGCGGCGCCGCCGACGAAGTCCCAGACGGAAAAATCGTCGATGCGGTAGTAGAGCGCGTTCGCGGTGAAATCGCGCCGCCAGACGTCCTCTTCGATGGTCCCGTAGAGGTTGTCGCGCAAGATGCGCCCACGTAGATCGACCGCGCGATCCTCACCGTCGTCGACGCTCGGGGATTCGATGTCCGGATCCTCCGCGTCTTCCCGCTCCGGTGCCGCGGCCGCGCGAAAAGTCGCCACCTCGATGATTTCGCCGCCGAAATACACATGTGCGAGGCGAAAGCGCCGGCCGATCAGGCGACAGTTGCGGAACAACGCGCGCACCTCATCCGGCAACGCGTTGGTCGCGACGTCGAAGTCCTTGGGGCGGATGCCTAGCAACAGGTCGCGCACGGCGCCGCCGACCAGGAACGCCTGGTAGCCGGCATCCTTGAGGCGATACAACACCTTCAGCGCGTTCGGCGAAATCGCCGCCCGCGAGATCGTGTGCGACGAGCGAGGGATGATGAGCGGTGCGATCGGCGTCGGTGTTTCGTTCAAAAACGTAAAGTCCCGCTTGAGTCCAAAAAATTGCTCCGTATACTACCAGCCCTCTTGCATCAGCGGCGGAGTCGATCTGCCAGATGTCCCCCACAGGCTCCCTTCGTCTAGAGGCCTAGGACACGGCCCTCTCAAGGCTGTAACACGAGTTCGAATCTCGTAGGGAGCGCCATTAAATCAAGATGTTACGAAGGTACCACAGAGCAGAATTGACTCTTAAGGGCAAATTTAGGGCAATTTTCCCGGTACCATTTCTCAAGTTCTGAAAGCTGGGTTGATGTAGCCATAGGCAAGCGTAGAAGGTGTCTCTGACGCGATGGCCGACTCGGCGTCAGCCCGCCCGCAAGGGTCCACACCAAGCGTGCGATAACCAAGAGGATCGGCGTACAAGCCCCGCTTCATTGCGGGGTTTGCATTTTTAAGGGGGTCGAGTTGGTCGCTTGCGCTGAAGTGCAAGATTCACGAGCACCCTGAATCCAACCTTCTTACGACGCCTGCCGCGCGGTGTTGGGGCGGCCTCCGGCGGGTACGCACTCTGCAAAAACAATAGCACGGCATCCGGCTCGTCGGTTGCGCGTACATCAAAGAATATCCAATGTTCCCTGCCGTCCGGCGCCTCCACGATGAAGTGGTAATCCTGAGCCGCATAGAAGCAGTTCTTTCCATCCAAGCTCCTTCACAGCGATGATCGTCATCACCGTCGACATCAAGCCTACCACCACACCGATCATACCGATGGCCACCGCACAGCCCTGTGGGCTCGGGACGCATCCCACGACAAGTTTGACCACACGCTCAAGCATTGATTATTTGCGCAACTCTGACGTCGGACTATCGTTGACATCGAGCCTCAGCGGACTCCAACCAAGACCAGCGTAGATCGATTGC
>DATLSG010000013.1:0-7079 GCA_035534275.1 Steroidobacteraceae bacterium | reverse complement strand
CCTGCGCTGCCGATGATTTCGGTTGCCGCCGTCAGGCTGCTCCCGGCGTTGCTCAGGTTGTAGGTGCCGGTGCTACTGCTGTCATCGCCAAGGATCAGGCCGCTGCCACCCACCGTATTCGTACCGCCGATCTGGGTGAAGGTGCCGGTGCCGTTGGTGACGAAGCCGATGAGTTCGACGGGTGCCGACAGGATGCCGCCGCTCAACGCGAAGTTGCCGGTGCCGCCGTTTTCGCCAACGGTTAGGCCGTTACTACCCACCGTATTCGTGCTGCTGCCGCTCTGGGTGAAGATGCCGTTGCCGCCATTGCCGACTACTTCCCACCCGGTCGTCAGGCCGCCGGCGGAGAGCGCGTAGCTACCGTTGCCGCTGTCGGCAACTTCGAGCTTGTTCGTCGCCGCATTCGTGCCGCCATTCTGGGTGAAGATGCCGGTGCCTATAGCGCCGACATATTCGTACCCGGCTATCAGCGTCCCGCTGCCGCTCAAGGTGTAGTTGCCCGTCCCCCCGGCATCACCGACCGTGAAGTTGGTAACGTTGATGCTGCCATTGCCACCACCGACACTGAGCGTGCCGCCGTCGATTATCAGCGAACTGGTCCCGGTCCCGGTGGTGATGCCACCGACACCGACGTTGAGAGTGCCACCGCTCAAGGTGTAGTTGCCGGAGCTGCCGGTGCCTGCGCCAAGCTCCATGCCGCTGCTACCCACCATCGTATTCGTGCCGCCACTCTGGGTGAAGGTGCCGGCGCCTAAGTCGCCGATGCCTTCGTAAGCGGCCGACAGGCTGCTGCCGACGGTGAGGGTGCCACCGCTCAAGGTGTAGTTGCCGATACTGCCGGTTTCAACGCCAAGGATCATGCCGCCACTACCCACCGTATTCGTGCCGCCGCTCTGGATGAAGGTGCCGGTGCCGTTGAAACCGATGTTGTAATTACTGTTGCCGAAGTTGAGGGTGCCATTGCTCAAGGTGTAGTTGCCGGTGCTGCCCGTGTTAACACCAAGGACCAGGCCGCCGCCACTCACCGTATTCGTGCCGCCGCTCTGGGTGAAGGTGCCGGTGCCTGCCTTGCCGATGGTTTCGTTGAATGCCGCCAATGAGTTCGCGGACTGCTGAAATGTCATGGTGCCCGTGCCGGTGGCGTCAATCGTCAGCGAATTCAAGCCGGGGGAAGTGTAAGTGTCGTTGTAGGTGACGGTACGGTTGACAGCGTCGGATTCAGTGAGATACGCATCGTCGCCGGTCACTGGCGCGCCGCTGGTCGCGCTGCCTCCCGACGCAGCGCTCCAGCATACGGTGGTTGTGTCCCAGGACCCGTTATCGCAGGCAGCGTCGCTGGCCCAATACAGCGAACCCGCAGTCGCCGGCAGCGACCACGTCGCGCCGGCGATAGCGGCGGCGGCGAGAACGTACATCGTGAATTTCTTCATGCCGCGCGGCCGTCCACAACCCCGGGGCAGGGTGGCCAGGGGGGAGAGGATCGACGCGGTCGTCGCGCCGAGTGCGCGGTGATCCCGAGCTTTGAGGGCTTTCATCGCTTCTCCTTGTGACCGCGATGGCTTTTTGCGTTCAGCGGCACAAACAAACGGCTCCGATGGTCGTGTCCGGATAACGGTCGAATGAATTCCGTGGGTCGTGCGCGCATCGCCACAGCGCGCTGCGGCCGCGAGCAGCGGCGAATGACACTTCCTTGCAAGCCGTGCGTCCGTCACGGGCAACCCCTCATTCACGATCGATTCCCTGTCGTGAATCGTTGTAACTTTGGGAAGGATCCTACTACTCGCGGCCGGTAAAGCAAGGCCGGGGCGTGCGCGGGATTTGACTCAACGACGCCCCCGGGCTCGCGGATACGGTAGGCGCCGCATAATCCTCGCCAAGCGCAGGCTGCGCGGCGCATCTTGGTGCAGCGCACGCCGGCGTGACATAATGAGACGGTCAACTCGAAAACGGCCGTCGATGCCATTAGACTCTGGCGAATCGGGTCTCAAAGCTTCGGGATATCGGAACGTATGCGAGAAGAATGCCGTGCCGTCACCAACGACTACCCTTCGACAATCGGCGCTCATCGTCCTCAGCCTGATGGGTTGTGCGGCGGCCGCCGGCGCGACGCCGCCCGCGAATGCGCATCCAGCACAGGCGCAGGCCGCCGCCGGTTATAAGCTCGAGCCGGGCGACGTCTTGTACGTCTCGGTCTGGAACGAAAAAGATCTCGAGGGGGATGTCTTGATTCGTCCCGACGGCGGCATCTCCTTTCCCCTGGCCGGTGAGCTGCAAGCAGCCGGTCGTACGAATGCGCAATTGACCTCGATGCTCGAGCAGCGCATTCGCAAGTACGTGCCCGATGCGGTGGTCACGGTCGCCGTCAAATCGACCGGCGGCAACCGCATCTTCGTCATCGGCAAGGTGCAGCGTCCCGGAGATTTTCCGTTGATCGGCCCGCTCGACGTGCTGCAGGCCTTGAGCCTCGCCGGCGGCGGCACGCCGTTCGCGAACATGAACGACATTCGTATTCTGCGCCGCAGCGCCGATCGCCAATCGGCGATCCCGTTTCGCTACGGCGACGTCGAACACGGCAAAAAGCTGCCGCAAAACATCCTATTGCAAAGTGGTGATACGGTTGTCGTTCCATGACCCGAGGCCAATGGGCGCCGCTTTGCTTCCTGGCGGTCGCAATGTGCGCCGCTGAGGCGAGCCGCGCCGGTGTCTGGGGCACGCAGCCGGTCGTCGGCCTCTCGGGAGACTATTCGTCGAACCCCGCGCTTTTGAATGTGCCGCATTCGGCGCAGACCGATGCGGCCGCCTTGTTGGATGCGCCGACGACCTATCAGGGGGATGAGTTCAAATTGTCGATTCTGCCGCAGCTTCGGGTCAGCGACCGCCGCGGCTATTCCTCGATCGATTCGGATTACGCGCATTTCCTCGTGAGGGGCGAGTTCGATACGGAGCGCAGCGCACTGTCGCTATCGGTCGGCGCCGATCGGGATTCGAGCCAGTACCGAGATTACCTCACGAACGGCACGGCCGGTGTGCGCCGCGATACGGGGACGGCGGACGTCGATTGGAGCCGGCGCTGGACGGAGAGGCTAAAGTTTGCCGTCGACACGAGTGCCGTGCGCGTGCGCTTCGGATCCGCTGCGGGAACCCCGACATTGACGGACTACCAATATTACGCGGTGAAGCCGACGATCACTTGGAAGCAGAGCGAAGCCGGCGAGATTGACCTCGCGGCCGGCGCCGGCCGCTACGATTCTCTCGATCGCACCACCGAAAGCCGCAGCGAGTACGCGCAACTCGGCTACACGCGCAAGCTCAACGAATTGTGGACGCTGTCCGCGGCCGCAGGCTACGTGCACGCACTGAATCGGGAGGATCTTGCCGTACCGACCTTGGTCATCACGCCATCGGGTCCCGTGATCCAGGGGGTCGCGCGCCGCCTTCGGTTCTCTCAGACGGGCGCCGTGTACTCGGCGAGCCTGATTCGGCGGATGGAGCGCTATTCCGTGAGCGTGCAAGCCACGCGCCAATTGATGCCATCGGGATTCGCCTTCCTGACCCGCGAAGACACCTACGAAATCGACTGGAGTTACCAAAAGACCGACCGGCTGACCTTCAACGGCGCTCTGCGGCGCATCAAGTATCAAAATCCCGCCGCGCAAGGCTTCGTCTACGACGTGACGGTCTCGAACGTCAACCTGTCCGCATCGTACCGGTGGACGCCCCATTGGACCGCGGCGCTAGCGGTGACGCGGGTTCTCGAACACGTAGGGTCGCCCGCAATCGCGGTCGCGGCGAGCAACGTCAGCTTGACGCTTTCCCGGCAATTCGGCTGGAGCCAATTGCCATGAGCGCGGCATTCGAGGTGCTATCGTCGGGCCGGCCGGGCGATTTGCGCGACAAGCTGCAGGTGTATTGGCGGCGGCGCAAAACCTTCGCCGTGGTCGCGGGCGCCGCCCTGGCGGTGGCCATCGTCGTCATCGCCTTGTGGCCGCCGACCTACCGCTCATCGGCGACGATCCTGATCGAACAGCAGGAAATCCCGCAGGACCTGGTGCGCTCGGTGATCACCTCCTACGCCGACCAGCGGATCGAGATGATCCGTCAGCGCGTCATGACGAGACAGAACCTCATGTCGCTGATCAACCGCTACGGCCTGTATCCGAAGATGCGCAAGAGCGCGCCGCGCGAGCTGGTGCTCGAGCGCATGCGCAAGGACGTCGGGCTGCACATGATCAGCGCGGACGTCATCGATCCGCGCAGCGGCCGGCCGACCGAGGCGACGATCGCGTTCTCGCTCTCCTACGAGAGCCGCTCGCCCGATCTGGCGCTGAAAGTGGCGAACGAGCTCACGACCCTCTTTCTCAACGAGAACCTGACCTCGCGCATTCACCTCGCCGAGCAGACGGCCTCGTTCTTCAACGGCGAGGTGGCGCGCCAGGCGGCGCTCGCGGCGGGGCTCGATGCGAGCCTCGCGCGCTTCAAGCAGAAACACCAGAGGGAGTTGCCCGACCTCGCATTGCTGAACATAGAGTCTTTGCAGCGCGCCGAACTCGATCTGCGGGACGCCGAGGCGAAAGTCGGCGCCCTCGATTCCCAGCGCGTATTGCTGGAGGCGCAGCTCGCGCAGATCAATCCCAACAGCCAGATCTACACCGATACCGGGCAGCGCGTGCTTGGGCCCACTGAACGGCTCCAGGTCTTGGAATCTCAGCTCGCGATCGACGAGGCCCGCTACGCTCCGGACCATCCGGACGTGATCGCCGAGAAGCGCGAAATTGCCGGCCTGGAAAAGCAGGTCGGCGCGACCGATATGACGGCCGACCGCCTGCGCCAGCTCGCCGCGGCGAAGGGGCAGCTCGCGGTGGATCTCAAGAAGTATTCGGCCGACTATCCGGAGGTCGTGCGCCTACAGCATCTGGTGCGCAATCTGCAGGCCGAGACGGCAAACGGCCACGCCGCCGGCGTGCAGCGCGCCGCGGCCCTGCACGCGGACAATCCGGCGTACATCCAGGTCAAAGGACAAATCGATGCGCTCGACGTCGATCGTGTCAGCGAGATCTCCAAGCGCGATGCGTTGCGCGCGAAAGTGGCCGATTACGAGCGTCGCATCGCCCAAGCGCCTGCCGTGCAGCGCGGCTATGAAGAGATCGCCGCCAAGCGGCAGGCGGCGCAACTCGAATATCAACAGATACTGGAAAAGCAGACGGACGCGCGGATCTCGGAGAATCTGGAAACGGAGAGGAAGGGCGAGAAATTCACGCTGATCGACCCGCCGCTGCCGCCGGAACGGCCGGTGAGTCCGAACCGGCCGCTCTTGCTGATCGTCGCGCTTGCCCTCGCGCTCGCCCTCGGCGGCGCCGCCATCACCCTGCAGGAGGCGCTCGACGCCTCGGTTCGAGGCCATGCGGACATTCGCAGGCTGCTGCGCGTGCCGCCCCTGGCATCGATTCCGCTGATCGTCACGAGCGAAGAGAAGATGAAGCACCGGCGCCTCATTCGCCTCTCGCTCGGCGGAGGCGTTGCGGTCATCGTGCTCTCGGCTTTGTTGGTGCAATTGTTCGTGCGGCCGCTCGATGTGTTCATTGCCATTTTGATGAGACGATTTGGGGCATGAGGCCATGGAGCGCATAAGAAAAGCCTTGGATCTTGCGCGCCTGGAGCGTGCGGCGTGGCGCGAGCCGTCGGCCGAGAGTTCCTCCGAAGCCCGGATCGAAGTGGCGGATGGCGCTCCGGAATCCGCGGTGACTGCCGCGATATCGATGCCGGGGGCGCTCGCGCCGATCGTTTATACGCACACGCAGGTGTTCCCGATCAGCGCCGAGCGGTGGGAGCGCAACCGCATCGTCGACCCGAACTCCGCGGCCGCCGCGCCCGCGGCCTTTCGCATGCTGCGCACCCAGGTCCTGCAGCGCATGGATGCGCACGGCTGGCGGTCCCTCGCGATGTTCAGCCCGCAGGCGACCGACGGCAAAACGACCACCGCGATCAATCTTGCGATCAGCCTCGCGAGCGACCGCATGCATAGCGTACTGCTGGTCGAGTTCGATTTGCGCCAGCCGGCGATCGCCGAGCGCCTGGGGCTTACGCCGCAATTTGGCGCCGAAGACGCACTTTCGGGCGCCGCCGCCGTCGAGGATTGCCTGTATCACCCGGACGGAATCGACCGGCTGATCGTCATGCCGGCGCGCGCTGCGCTCGCGAACTCCTCGGAGGCGCTCACCGGGCCGCGCTGCCGGCAAATCGCCGCTGAATTGCGCGCCCGCTATCCGGAACGCATCGTCCTCTACGACTTGCCGCCGGTGCTGGTCGCCGACGATGCGCTCGCCTTCGCGCCGCTGGTCGACTGCGGGCTGGTGGTGGCCGCGGAAGGCCGCACGCGCCGCGACGATCTGGTGCGCACGATCGAGATGCTGCATAAGACGCCGCTGATCGGTACGGTGTTGAACCGTGCATCCGGTCTGCCGGGCGCGTACTGAGCGCCGCCGATGTATGAGCGGCATTTCAAACTCAAGACCAAACCGTTCGCATTGACGCCGGATCCGGCGTTCATCTATTTGTCGCGCCAACATGCGATGGCGCTGACGATGCTGGAATATGCGATGGAGTCGCGGGCGGCGTTCTCGGTGTTGACCGGAGACATTGGTTCGGGAAAGACGACGCTGATGCGACGCTTGCTGCGCGACTTGGGCGATCAGGCGGTGGTCGGCCTGATCAGCAATACGCACCGGCAATTCAAGTCGATCCACGGCTGGGCGCTGTCGGCGCTCGGCATCGCCGCCGCCGGCAGCTCGGATATCGCCAAGTACGAGGCGCTGGTCAACGCCTTCATTCAGAACTACGCCAAGGGCCGCCGCACCCTGTTGGTGCTCGATGAGGCGCAGAACCTTTCGGTCGAAGTTCTGGAGGAATTGCGGCTTCTGTCGAACGTCAATTCCGACAAAGACCTTCTGTTGCAGGTGCTGCTCGTCGGCCAGCCGGAATTGCGCGCGAAACTCTCGAGACCGGAGCTGCGTCAGTTCGCGCAGCGCGTGTCGGTCGACTTTCACTTGCGGCCGCTCGACCGGCCCGAGACGCATGCCTAC
>DATLSG010000012.1:0-30100 GCA_035534275.1 Steroidobacteraceae bacterium | reverse complement strand
TTGAGGCGCGATCTGATCGAAGAGGCGATCGTCGTGAGCCTGATCATCATCGTGTTTCTCTGGCACGTGCGATCGGCATTGATTCCGATTCTGACGATACCGATCGCGGTCACCGCCTCGTTCATTCCGATGTACTTTCTCGGGGTCTCGAGCAACATCATGTCCCTCGGCGGCCTCGCGCTCGCGATCGGCGTACTCGTCGATGCCGGCATCGTCATGGTCGAGAACGGCTATCGGCGCCTCGCCGAACGGCAGACTGCGCTCGCGGTCGAGGGCGAAGGCCACCCCGCGCTGACCGAACGCGAGCGACGGCAGATCCTACTCGCCGCCGCGCAGCAGGTCGGGCCCGCGCTCTTCTTCTCGCTCGTGATCATCATCGTGTCGTTCCTGCCGGTCTTTCTGCTCCAGGCGCAGGAGGGACGGATGTTCGCGCCGCTCGCCTGGACCAAGACGCTCGCGATCGGATTCTCCTCGATCCTGGCGATCACTCTAGTGCCGGTGCTGATGCCGATCTTCATCCGCGGACGGCTGCGACCCGAGTCGGTGAATCCGGTCGCGCGCATCACCCGGGCCATCTATCTCCCGGTGCTGCGTCTGGGGCTCAGGTTTCGCAAGACGGCGCTGCTCCTCGCGCTCGCCTGTCTCGTCCTGGCCGTGCCGCTCGCCAGGCAGCTCGGCAGCCAATTCATGCCATCGCTCTACGAAGGCTCCGCGCTCTACATGCCGACGGCACTTCCAGGCATCTCGATCACGCAAGCCGCGCAGCTGCTGCAGGAACAGGATCGCATCATCCGCAGCTTCCCCGAGGTCGCAACGGTGTTCGGCACCGTCGGGCGCTCCGACAGCGCGACCGACAACGCGCCGCTCGACATGTACGACACGACGATCATGCTCGAGCCGCGGAGGCAATGGCCCGCCGGCATGACCTACGCGAAATTGATTCAGGCCATGGACGCGAGACTGCAGTTTCCCGGGCTCACCAATTCCTGGACGATGCCGGTCGCGGACCGGTTGGACATGGAGCTGACCGGGATCAAGACGCCCGTCGGCATGAAGATCCAGGGTCCGAGTCTCGAGGGCATCCAGCAGGTGGGCGCGCGCATCAGCCGGCTGCTCGCCGGTCAGCCGGGCGTGCGGTCGGTCTTTGCCGAACGCGTCGCCCAGGGTTTTTACATCAACATCGCCGTGAATCGACGTGCGGCCGCCCGCTACGGCCTGACCGTCGCCGATGTGCAACTCGCCGTCCAGTCGGGCATCGGCGGGGAAGACATTGCCGAGAACATCGAGGGCCGCGAGCGCTACCCGATCAACGTGCGCTACGACCGGGACTTTCGCAGTGACATTCCCGAACTCGAGCGCGTCGTGATCGCGACCCCCACCGGCGCACAAATCCCCTTGGGGGAGGTTGCGACGATCTCCTTCTCGCGCGGACCGTCGATGATTCGCGACGAGGAGGGACAGCTGACCGGTTATGTTTATTTCAACCTCGACACGGCGAATTACGGCGGCTTCGTCGCGCGCGCCGACCGGTTGCTTCGGGCCAAGCTGGCGCTGCCGACGGGGTATACCTACAAGTGGTCGGGAGAATACCAGTTCGAAATGCGCGCGAAGGCGCGGCTCGAGCTGATCCTGCCGATCGTGTTCTTTGCGATATTCTTGCTCTTGTACACGATCTTTCATTCGGCGGCGGAAGCCGCCCTCCTGTTCTTCCCGGCGCTGTTCTCGCTGATCGGCGGACTGCTCCTGCAGTGGGCGCTCGGCTATAACTTCAGTGTCGCGGTCGCCGTCGGCTATATCGCCCTCTTCGGCGTCGCCGTCGAGACAGCGGTCGTGATGATCGTTTATTTGCATGAAGCGATGGATGCGTGCCTGGCAAAGGGAACCGCGCTGAACCACCGGGATATCGAGGCGGCGACGATCGATGGGGCGGTACTGCGATTGCGACCGGTGCTCATGACGGTGTTTGCCGTCTTGGGGAGCCTCGGACCTCTGTTGTGGGAGACCGGCACCAGCTCGGACGTGATGAAACCCATTGCGGCGCCGATCGTCGGCGGGGTGGTGACCTCGACCATTGCGGTCATGGTTCTCGTGCCGATCCTTTTTGCCATGCTCAAAGAGCGGGCGCTGCGGCGCGGCACGCTGCGCGTATCCACCCAGGCCCCGCCGGATTGAAACCGCCCGGGACCCACGCCGACTCGGGGACACGGGAGAGCGTGCTCTCGCCGATCGCGAAGGTCACGGGCCAACGCTGCATTCTTCGAAGGCGCGACCGCGGGGAAGATCACGCCACACGTTTCCACGATGACCCTGTATTCCAATGCCGCCGATTCCCCCGAATCGCGGTGGGCGTGCCCGGCACGTGCCAACGGCGCAGCCCACGCCGCGAATGCGGGTGAGTTGCGCCGTCGCCTGCGGGATTCGCACAGTCGAATCAGCGGCGGTCGCCGGATCCCTGGGCGTGCCGCGCTTTCGCGCCGTCGGCGTGCGCGGAGCCGGACGGGGTACGGCCCGACGGAGCAGAGTTCGACGCTCCCGCGCCGGACGCACCGTAGCTCGCAGCCGCCCCGAGCGAACCGCTTCCGCTCCCGGTGACCTGCGGATTGCCATTCGCGCCGGCGCCATTGGCGTTCGCCGAACCTCCGAATGCACCAGCGCCGTTCGCCGAGCCTCCGGCGTTCGTAACCGGAACACCCGTCGCCTGATCGGAGGCGACTGCCGAGCCCAGTGAGCCAGCGCCATTCACGGCCGAGGTCACAGGCGTGCTGCCGCCCGCGGCGTTCCCCGTGCCGGTCACGCCGGTCATGCCGTTCGTGGCGCCAGTCGTGCCGCCGCTTGCGCTGCCGGCCGCGGCGCCTGCCGCGCCGACCGCCGAGGTACCGGTCGCCGCTGCGTTCGGCACCGATCCGGCGGCCTGCATTGCGGCATTGCCAGCCGCCGACACTGCGCCGCTCGATTGACCGAGGCTTGCGGCACCGTTCGCAGCGCCGGCAACCGCCTGGCTTGCGCTCACCGCCGGCAGCGGCGGCCGCGGCATGGTCATGGTCCGCGATGCGGCGAATCCGCCCTGTCCCGCGAGATTTCCGCTGCCCGTCAGGCCGCCGACCCCACCCATGCCACCGAACTGCCCGCCGAGCATACCGCTGGCAGCACCACCGCCCGCGCCAAGCATGCCGCCGAGCGCCCCAGCACCGCCGCCGAAGATGCCGGCCTGCGCCGGCGCCGTCAAAACCAGTGCCGCGGCAACCGCGGCGCTCGCCACCCAAATTTTGCTGTGCATCGTCGTGCTCCTGTTCGACCGCAGCCATCCCGCGGTCTCTACCAGTGATACGACGCAGCGCGCGGGTTTCGTCCCGGCCCGGCGATTATTTTATTTGGCGCCGAGCAGGCCGTAACCGTAGATCGGATCCCATCCGGGGGAGCCAAGATCGACCGCCTGATGGATCAAAGCGGCCAGCGCCGCCCCGGCTGCCGCGGGGTCAGGCGCAGACATCCGGGCCGCGAACAGCGCGGCGACGGTAGGTGCGGCGAACGAGGTGCCGCGAACCGCGCTCGATCCTTGTCGAAGATTCGCCGCCTCGAGGTCGGCCCCTTGCGCAGCGAACGTCACCTGGGGGCCGCGCTCCGCTTCGAGCAGCACGCGCCGATCCGCATCGACCGCCGTGACGCCGATGACGTGCGGATAGGCGGCCGGATACAGTGGCGGTGCGGCCGGACCGTCGTTGCCGACGGCCGCGACGATCACGTACCCGCGGGCGATCAGTGCCGCGACCACTCGCGCAAGCAGAAGGTTCTTCGGGCCGACCAGGCTGATGTTGATCACCGGTACGTGGTTCTGGACGAGCCACGCGAGCGCGGTGACGATCGCGTCGACCGAGCCGCCCGTCGGTCGGCCGCAATAGACGTCGGCCGCATAGAGATCCGCGTTGGCGCGGCGCACCAGAAGCGAGGCGACTGCGGTGCCGTGTGCGCTCGGTCGCATCTCGCCGCCGCATCCCCACGGGTGCACGATCGAATCGCGGAACGTCGGCTGTGTCGCATCGACCCCTGAGTCGACCAGGCCAATACGAACTCGAGGATGGGGCGGGGCGCCGGTGGTGGGCGGCATCGGCGGCGCGATTGCCGGCGCCGCGGTCGACGATTCTCCCCCGCGCATGTAGATGTGATCGTAATCCAGCGTCGCCTCGGGCACGGCTGCGCGCAGCGCGCGCAAGGCCCCGCGGGTCGAGTGGTTTGCCGGCACGCGTAGCACGACGATGCGCAGTTCGAGCGAAGGCAGTGCCTGCTCGCTCTCGACGACGAAGCCCAATGCGAGCGCGCGGGCGAGTGCGTCCTCGGTAGGGAACGATGCCAGAACCTCGTCGCGTACGATCGGCTCGCCGGCCGGGTCCGCCTCGATGCGCCGGCTGTGCTCGCGGATCAGGCGGCGGATCTGCAGATGCCGCAAATCGATGCGCCGATCGAGCGCGTCCGGTTCGAGGTGGTCGAGGGTTTGCGCCACCGGACCGAGCGGTAGCGAGGGCATCGGCACCGGCAGATTCAGCTGCGCTGCGGCCGGTGCGGCCAGCACCCATATCGCCAGCAGTCCCCATCGTCCCTTGCTCACGGCACTCTCCGGACACTCGCGGCTCGGCCACCGACTGCACGGATCATCGTCGATGCCGGCCGAACATCTCTACAATACATGGATTAAAACCCCTGGGAGCAACGTCTACACCATGTTGACGAACGGGACGCCGGAAAACGTCCAACGGCAGATCGTGGAGTTGTTGCCGCGGCTGCGGCGATTCGCGCGCAATCTGACGCGCAATCCGCACGACGCCGACGACGTCGTGCAGATCGCGGTGGAACGGGCGCTCGCGCGTCTGTCGCAGTGGCGCAGCGACTCACCTCTGGACCACTGGATGTTCAAGATCGTGAAAAATGCGTGGTTCGACGAAATCCGCTCCCGCAAGCGGCGCGCCGAGGTGTTCCTCCCAGCGGACGCCGGCGACGCCGCGACCGACCAGGATCCGGGCGATGCGCTGTCGATTCGCCCGGCCGTCGCGCGCTTGCCCGACGAGCAGCGTCTTGCGGTGAGCCTCGTGCTCGTCGAGGGTCTCTCGTACCAGGAAGCGGCGGACGTGCTCGACGTGCCCATCGGCACGCTGACCAGCCGGCTCGCGCGCGCACGCCAGGCCCTGCAGGCGGCGTTGCGATCTTGAGAGAAAGGAACCGATATGACGATCACCGATGAAACTCTGATGGCCTTCGCCGACGGCGAACTCGATCCGGCGGCCGCCGCGGCGGTCGAGGCGGCGCTGCGCGATGACCCACGCCTCGCCGCGCAGCTCGCCGAACACCATGCGCTGCGCGCACGGGTTCAGGCTGCGTTTGCGGGGGAACTCGCCGAACCCGTGCCGCGGCGCCTCATCGACGCGGCGACGCGTGCGCCGCCCGCCGCCGTCGATGCGCCGAAGATCGTGCCGATCGATACGGTCCGTACCCGCCGCGAGCGCTCGTGGCGGCGCGGATTGGCGCCGCTCGCGATGGCCGCGAGTCTCGTGCTCGGCATCGGCATCGGTTTCGTGGCATGGCACCCCGCGGTCTCGATCCTCGGCGAAAATGCACAGGGCGCGCTCATTGCCGACGGCGGCCTCGCGCGCGCGTTGTCCGACCAGCTCGCGGGTCCGGGGGCGGCGGGTGGCATCGACATCGGTCTCAGTTTCCTCAGCAAGTCGGGCAGCTATTGCCGGACCTTCCGGATCGCGAAGGCGCGCGCACCGGCGGGGGTCGCGTGCCGCAGTGGCACGGACTGGCGTATCGACGTGCTGACGCCATCGGCCGAGGGTCCGGGCGCGCAGGCAGCGTATCGCATGGCCGGCTCGAGCCTGCCGCCGGCCGTGCTTGCGGCGGTCGAGTCGCGGATCGTCGGTCAACCGCTCGATCGGATCGGCGAGAGAGCCGCACGCCGGCGCGCCTGGCGGGCCCCGGCGCGGGGGGCTAGGCATCTGCGCGGCATCCGGTGATGCTCGTGCGGATAGCATGTGACCGGCTCCCTGCAACGAGCCGTGACGGAGCGCCCTTGGGACCTCGGCCACGAACGAGCGGCGCCGTCAGCGCACACGCGGTAGCGGCAATAGCAAGGAGACGCATAGCCCCCCGGATTCCCGATTGGCCACACGAATTCGGCCCCCGTGTGCCTCGGCAATTTCGCGGGCCAGCGCAAGACCAAGTCCGGTGCCGCTGCGCTTGGTCGAGTAGAACGGCAGCAGAGCGTGTGCGAGCACCGTTTCGCTCATCCCGGGCCCGCGATCGAGCACGTCAATCCGCTGTTCGTCGCCGCTGAGGTTGACCGCGATCTCGACGTCCGCCGAGGGACCGCCGGCTTCGTGCGCGTTTTTCAGCAGATTGATCAGCGCCTGTTCCAGCTGCGAGCGATCGAACCAGCCGGGCTCGGCCGGGAGCGGCGCGGCGACGCGGCACGGCTGCTGCCGGCCAAGCTCGGCGAGCAGTGTCGACCACTCGACGGGTTCGAGCCGCGGCGCCGGCAGTCTCGCGAACGCGGCGTATCCGGAGATGAATTGATGCAGGTGGGCGGCCCGTTCGCCGATCGCGGCGAACACCACCGCGAGATTGTCGGTCTCACCGCGGCGGGTCACCTCGGCGCCGGAATGCGCCAGCGAGGCGATCGGTCCGAGAGAATTGTTGAGTTCGTGGCTGAGCACCCGAATCAATTTCTTCCAGGTCGTAACCTCTTGGCGCGATAGCTCCCGGGTCAGGCGTTTGAGCAGGTACAAACGGTGGGATCGGCCTTGCAGCATGAACGAGCGCTGCGACAGATGAAAGGTTTCCTCGGCACCGTCCATATCGGTCGAGAACAAGGCATCGCCCGCGCCGTCGACCGCGGTCCGCAACGGCTCGGGTGCCAGCGCGAGTAGATCCGCGAAATCATAACCCAGCAGCGTGCGGCCCTTATTGAGCAGATGCCGGGCCGCGTGATTGGCATAAACGATGTGCCGCCGCGCATCCACCAGCACCAGCGCGACCGGCGAGTTCTGCGTCACGGTGTCGAGCAACAATTCGCGCTGCACGAGATGGGTGCGCTGTTCCCGCAGTGCGTGGCCCAGATCGTTGTGCGCAACCAGCAGCTGTCCCAGCTCATCGTCGCGATCGACGACCAGCGACAAGCTGAAGTCGCCGTCGCGGTAGCTCGCGACCGCGCCGCACATCGCGCGCAGCAGCCGGCGCAACGGCCGAATCGCCGCGCGGGCGAGCCATAACATCGGCAGCACGCCCGCCGCGACGACCAATAGCGCCGCCAACCGCACGTCCCCGACGAACCGAGTCACGACCGCAATCGCCGCGGCAACGACGGCCAGCAGCGCGAGCAGCAGCGCGGCCAGCTTGCCTTCGAGGCTGAATCTCATGAACGCAGGCCGAAGCGCTCCATGCGCCGATACATCGCCTGGCGCGAAAGTCCCAAGCGCTGCGCGGCCCGGCTGACGTTGCCGCCGGCGGCCTGCAAACTCGATTCGATGTCCTCGCGGCTCAAGCCGTCGCCGTCGCGCCCGCCCGTGGCCGCCTCCCCGGTTCGTGACGGCGGCAGATTCAGGTCCTGAACCTGCACCGTCTGATCGCGCGCCATCAGCTTCGCCCGCTCGATCGAATTGCGCAGCTCGCGGACATTGCCGGGCCACGCATGCTGCAACAGCGCGGTACGCGCCTCGTTGCTCAACTGCAACCCGCTGCCGAGGAAATGCTCCGCGAGCGGCAGAATGTCCGCCGCCCTTTCGGCGAGCGGCGGCAGTGAAATCTCGATGACGTTGAGCCGGTAATATAAATCCTCGCGAAAGCGCCCGTCGCGGATCATGCCGGCAAGATCCGCGTTGGTGGCGCTGATGATGCGTACGCTGGCGACGCGGGTGCGGCTCGACCCCAGCGGTTCGAAGTGGCCGGTCTCGAGTACCCGCAGCAGTTTTACCTGCCCCGCAAGCGGCAGATTGCCGATCTCATCGAGGAACAGGGTGCCGCCGTCGGCGAGTTCAAAGCGGCCGGTACGCGCCCGATTGGCGCCGGTGAAGGCACCCACCTCGGCGCCGAACAACTCCGCTTCGATCAGGTCCGCGGGCAACGCACCGCAGTTGATCGCAACGAACGGGCCGCCGCGCACCGTCGAATTCGCGTGTACGATGGCGGCGATTCGCTCCTTGCCGCTGCCGTTCGGTCCCGTGATCAGCACCGGCACTGCCGCCCGCGCGACCCGGCACGCCAGCGCAATCGCCGCCTCCATGGCTCCCGACTCGAAAACCACGCCGCCCAGATCGAACTCACCCTCGAGGCGTTCGCGCCGGCGCCGCCGTTCGCGCTGCAGCCGTTCCCTTTCGCGCAGGCTCTCCGACAGTTCCAATAGGTTCTCGACTGTCGCCAGCAACTTGTCGTTGTCCCAGGGCTTCTCGAGGTAATCGGCGGCGCCGGCTTTGATCAATTGCACCGCCGATTCCAGATGCGTCCACGCGGTAAGCAGAATCACCGGCAGATCGGCGTGCTGTGCGCGGATCGAGCGGAACAGCGCCGCCCCTTCCTGGCCGGACGTGGTGTCGGTGCTGAAATTCATGTCGGCGATGACCAGATCGATGCGCTCGCGGGCGAGCAGCGTCAGTCCCTGAGCCGGTGTCGCCGCCAATTGCGTGCGGATGTCGTGCAGGCCGAAGAGCAGTTCCAGCGCCGTGCCGACCGCGGGGTTGTCGTCGATGACGAGGACCGTTCGCATGACGCAATGTTAGCCGAACCGGCCGCAGACTGGTCAGGCGCTGCGGATCGCGATCGCCGGTGGGATCGCCGCCGCGCGCAGTGCCGGCAACAACACGGCCGCCTGGCTCAGCACCAGGACGATTCCGGCCCCGGCAATCAGGTACGCGAGGCTCATGCGAGTGATCTGCAGACTCGTCGCAAGCCAAAGGTTCAGCGCCAACCCCAGGCCGACGCCGAGCGCCGCACCGGCACCGCTGATCAGCAGATTCTCGGTCTGGAAATAGCGCAGGATGTCGACGCGCCGCGCGCCGAGCGCACGACGTACGCCAATCTGACGCCGCCGCTGCGTGACCCAGTACGTCGTCAAACCGACGATGCCGAACGCGGTTACGGTGAGCAATAATGCGCAGACCGTGCCGAGGATCAGACTCAGCGCCCTATACGATCGATATTCGTGCGCGCGTGTCTCGGCGAACGGCTGCAGTCTGTCGATTACCCGCTGCGGCTCGATCGCGAACAGTTTGCTCTCGGCGGCATGCATCACGGCGTGCAACCGCCCCGGTTGGGTACGCACGACGTAGGTGATGCCGTTGTTGATGAATTCATCCGGTGCGAACAGCGAATTCTCGACGAACGATTCGCCCCAGCTCGAGGCGGCGAACGGTGTCTGCGCGCGGGCGACGATGCCGATGATGCGGCTCGGCGCCGTCGGCGCAATGTAGATGTCCTTGCCGAGCGCGCTGCCATCTGGAAAGAGTGCGCGGGCGAGCGCCTCGGTGACGATGACGACCGCCGGCACGCTGGTGTCGTTGACCTCGATCGGATGAATCTCATCGGTGCCGAACCAACGGCCGGCGACGAGCCGCATGCCCCAGGTGTTCAGCGTTTGCGCGTCGGCGAAATAGATCGCCGTGTGCGCGGTCGGCTGTTTTTGTTCCGCCGTCAGCATCACGACGTTGCTCCAACCGCCGCCGCGCAGCGGCACACTATTGGTCAAGGAGGCATCGACGACGCCCGGCAGTGCGCGCAGTGCGGCGAGATCCTCGTCGATGCGCGCCTTGAGATCGGTCGGCTGGCCGACCCATTGATTTCCCAGCGTGAAGATGTTCGCCTCGTCGATGCCGCTCGGGCGCCCCATCCGCTGCAGCCGCTGCTCGACGACGGATAGACAATTAGAGACGATTGCCAGCGTCAGCGCGACCTGCACGGCGATCAGCAGTGCGCCGATCTTGTTGCGCCGTAACGCCGACAGAATGGCGAGGATTTCCATGGGCGATTCCCTTATTGGGCTTTCAGCTGCCAAGCGGGCTGAACGCGGCTGGCGCGCCAGGTGGGGTAAAGTCCCGAGCAGACGGTTGCGAAGACCGCGAGCCCGAACGTCGTGCAGATCATCGCGACATTCAGATGTGCGAGGCGCGCGGCACTTTCGGTCAGGATCATGCGCTCCATCCCGAGGCCGGCGACCGTCAGTGCGAGGCCCGCGATGCCGCCGAATGCACCGATCACGGCCGTTTCGATCAGGCATTGGATGAAGATGTCGGCCTTGGAGGCGCCGAGCGCGCGGCGCACCCCGAGCTCGCCGGCGCGACTGCTGAACTTCGCGAGCATCAGGCCGATCGAATTGACCAAACACACGAGGAGAAAGCCGAACGCGACCAGCGTGCTGACCCGCATCTCATCGGGGACGACCTTCTCCCCGATCAGCCATTGGTGCAGGTTCTGCAGGTTCACTCGCGGCGCCCAGCGGAAGCGGCCGATGCTGCGCTGATCGGCCGCATAGTTGTAGAGAAATTGCCGGAAGCGCTGCACGGCGGCCGCCGTCGGCAGTTCGACCCAGAACTGCAGCCAGACGCACTCCGAATTCAAGTGTCCATACCAGCCCGGTGCCGGCAAATCGTCGCAGTTGTTGTCCCCGTAGATCGGCATTTGGCGATCGATCGCGGTCGAGAACGGCAGAAACACGTCTTCGGCCTCGCTGAAGGCGCCCCCGGGCACGTCGTAGAAGTGCGGCTGCGGATCCCACGGTTTCAGCACGCCGACGATTCGGTACCCGCGCCGATCGAGATCGATCGTTCGGCCGACGGCACGGCCGCCGGGAAACAGTCTGTCGGCCAGCTTGCCGCTGATGACGACGACGTTCGTGCGACCCGCGTCGTCGGCGGCAGTCCAAGCGCTGCCGGAACGAAACGGCACATCGAACATCGGAAAGAAATCGGCGTAAGCCGCCAGGCCACGGACGATGAAGGGTTTCGCGCCGGCGATCGTTGGCGTCGCCGTGAACGACACGCCGTACATCGCCGTCTGCCGCTTCGCCTGGCGGGCCCGCATCAGCGCCATCGCATCGCGGTAACTGAGCTGGTCCAGCAGACCGCCGACGAGATTCGGCGACTCGTTCAGGTGCGCCGGTAGCCAGTTGTCGATCTGCGGCACGAACAGCTCGGAAGACTTTTGCGGAATCGGATCGCCGGACATCGTCCGCAGCACCGTGAACACGGTCATCGAGGCGCCGATGCCGACGCCGATGGCGGCGATCATCAGTACGGTCAGCACGATGTTGCGTTGCATGCTGCGCAGTGCGAGAGCGAGGTAGTACTTGATCATGGCGGATCCCGGGTAGGAGAATCAGGCCTGCATCTCGGCGCCCGCAACCAAGTGCGGCTGCGCCGCCACGGCAATGACCTGGCCGTCGACGATATGCACCTCGCGCTGCGCGCGGATCGCGAGCTCCGGATCGTGCGTGACCATGACGATCGTCGCGCCGTCGCGATGCAGCTCCTCGAGCAGCTGCATCACGCCGCGTGCCATCTGTGTGTCGAGATTGCCGGTCGGCTCGTCGGCGAGCAGCAGGCGCGGTGATCCGGCCAACGCGCGCGCAATTGCGACGCGCTGCTGCTGGCCGCCGGATAATTCCGCGGGGTAATGGCGCGCGCGCGCCGACAAGCCGACACGCTCGAGCGCCTCGTGAATGCGCCGCCGGCGTTCGCTCGCCGGCAGACCGCGGTAGCGCAGGGGAACCTCGATGTTGTCGGCGACATTCAGGTCCGGTATCAGATTGAACGCCTGGAAGATGAAGCCTATCTTCTCATTGCGCAGCCGCGAGCGCCTGCTGTCGTTGAGGCCGCGAACGTCGATGCCGTCGAGTTCGTAGCGGCCGGCGTTGAATTCCTCCAGCAATCCGGCGATGGTCAAAAAGGTCGTCTTGCCGGAGCCGGAGGGTCCGGTAACGGCGACGAACTCGCCTTCCTGCACGTGGATCGAGAAGTCGCGCAGTGCGTAGGTCTCGACGACCTCGGTGCGATAGATCTTGGATAGGCGCGTCATCTTGAGCATAGTGGTCTCGTTGGGGGGCGGTTGAATTGGTGGATTCGACGCGGTTGCCGGAGCTTTTCCTTGCCATGTGCCGCGGCGGGCGCTCAATCGCTCAGGATCACGCGCTGCGCGCCGTTGAAAGCGGCCGTGCCCGAGATCACGATCTGATCGCCGGGCACGAGGCCACCGAGGATCTCGACTTTTTGCACACTGGCGACGCCGACGCGAATCGGCCGGCGCTCCGCGATATTGCCGTGGACGACGTAGGCAAAGCGGCCGCCGTCCTGATCGAGAAACGTGCCGCGATCGACCATCAATACGTTGGCGCGGCGATCGATGAAGATCCGCACCGTCAGGCGCTGGTTCTGGCGCAAGCCCCGGGGACGGTGGTCGGTGAAGCGCACGCGCGCGACGACCTCGCCATTGACCACCTCCGGCGATACCGCACTGACGCTGCCGCGCCAATGGCGACCGTCGCCTTGGAGATCGGCGCTCATGCCCGGGGCGAGATTGCGCGCCAGGCTCTCCGGCACCTTGATCTGGACGACGAGCGCCGATAAGTCGACGACCGTCAGGAGCGGCGCGTCCTTGGCGACGTAGGCGCGATCCGTCACTTGTACCTGCCCGACCCGACCCTGCACCGGCGAGCCGATCCGCAGGGCATCGACCTGCCTGCGCAGATCGGCGACCAGAAATCGCTGTCGATCCAGCAGCGCCTTCGTGCTGTCGATGTCGAAGCGGTTCTGCTCGGGCTGCGCCTCGTAGTTCGCCTTCGCCTCGCTAAACGCGAACTGCGCCTTTTCGAATGCGTCCTGAGCCCGCATCACCTGCAGCTCCGAGTACGCGCCGAGTTCATAGGCTTTGCGGCTGCGGTCGAGTTCGCGCCGTGCGGTCGACTGATCGACCTGCGCCTGCTCGAAGGCGTCGCGGACGTGCCCGAGCTTGCGAGCCGCCTGCAGTTTGGCACGCCGCCAATCGATGTCCATACTTTGCAGACTCGCCGTCTCCTGCGCGAGCTTCGCCGTCAGATCGGGACTATCGACGATCGCCAATATCTGCCCTTTTGCGACGGCATCGCCGGCGTTGGCCTTGAGCGTGACGTCGCCCGCCGCCGGGGCGTACAACGTCGGACTGATGGCGGCCACCACTTGCCCATCCGCGGCGATGTCGCGGACGAAGTTGCCGCGCTCGACCGTCGCGATCGTCAGCCGCGACCGATCGACCGACGCCTGCGTACCGCGAAAGTGCAGGAGTCCCGCGAGCAATAAGCCGAGTGCCGCCGCGGCGGCTGCGATGCCGATCAGGAGGCGCCGGTGACGCTTCAAGGTGCCCGGCCGCTCGAGCAGGCGATCCTGCGGCGCGGTATCGCGCATCACGACCGGCTCTGCCGGCTCGCGCATGGAGAGATCCCTTTTCATGACCCGCGACCCACGAGCAGTGCGTCGATGGCGGCAAGGTCGTGTTCGCTGAGGCTGCCGGCCTGCTGCTTCAGCATCAGTAAGTTCGTCAGGTAGTCGTAGCGAGTCTGACTGTAGGCACGCCGCGCGGCATAGTAGTTGTTCTGCGCATTCAGCAGGTCGAACTCGGTGCCGGTGCCGAAGCTGACGTCGCGTCGGCTCGCCTCCACGGCATCGCGGCTGGAATCGACCGCCTGCGACGCAGCGTTGATCCGCTGGATGCCGGCGACGACGCCACGATAGGCTGCGCGCGTCCGCCGCTCGGTGTCGAGGCGCGCGGCGTCAACTTGCGCTTCGGCCTGCCGGTACAATGCCCGTGCCTCGCGTACGGCTGAGGCCACGGCGCCACCCTGCAGCAGTGGCCAGATGAACGACACGCCGATCGTATCGAGCGATTGATTGCCGCCTAGCGCCTGGTTCTGCCAAAAGCGGGACCGGCCGGCGGTCAGCGAGATCGTCGGCAGGGCGCGGCCGCGCTGCGTGGAGATGCCGCGATCGGCGGCCTCGGCGCCAAGCTCGGCCGCGCGCACGCCCGGGTTGTCGCGCAGCGCCGCGCGAACCCAGGCGTCGACCGACGCCGGATCGGGCGCGAGCAGCGGGATGTCATCGCGCAGCGCCGCGACTTCCTTGGGATGCGCGCCGACGATCTCGGTCATCGCAAGTTCCGCGTCGTCGAGGATATTATCGGCGTCGATGACGTTCTCCGCAGTCGCATCGTAGAACGATTGCGCCTGCTCGACGTCGCTGCGCGGCCCAACGCCGGTCTCGGCGCGTGCCTTCGCCTGATTCAGCAAGGTGGCGAACGCCGCGCGCTCGCTGCGGTTGGTCGCGAGCTGATCACGGGCCGAGAGTATGCCGAAATAGGCGTTGGCGACCCGCAGCAGCAGCGACTGTTCGGCGCTCAGCAGATTTGCCTGCGCGCTGGCCGCCTGGAAGTCGGCTTCCTTGAGGCGGCTATAGGCCTCGAAGCTCCACAGCGTCTGCGAAAGACTCAGGCCGACCGTGCGCACGTTGCCGTAGCAATTCTCCATGTCGGTGGCTGCGAGATCGCAAGCCGCCGCCTGGCTGGACTGCAGATTATCGACCTGGTAGCCGGCTCGCTCGCGCGTTTCGGAGGTGTCGGCGGTGCCGTGCGGCAGCCACTGCGCGAGTGCCTGCGGCCGAGCCTCGATCGCGGCATCACGCCGATCGATCGCGATCTGCAGTGTCGCGTCGCGCGTCACCGCGAGTCGAACCAGCTGCAGCAAATCGTTGGCCGACGCCGGATGGCCGGCGGACAGGAGCAAGCCGAGCGCCAGCGTCACCTTGACGGCATTGCGCAGCGGCCTGGGCGGTTTGACCATGAAGAGGCTGGTGCAATCGCCATGCCAACCATCAGCGGTTGACAAGTCATTGAATCGACGGGGCGTGGCCGGCCACCGGCAATCTCACGGGTGTCCGCGGACAGTCCGATCGGACAGCCCGGACACACTGCCGATGGGCAAAAGGATGGGTTGCACGAGCGTGCAGCGTGGCCCGCCCAAATCAAATCGCGCGCCGGAGGGCACGACGAAATATTCATGCTGTAATCCACGAAGTAGCGGATCGGCGCGCACGGCGTATCATTCTCCACAGCGAACGCGGAGTACACGGGTTTCGACACCGATGACAGCGCGATGAGCCATTTGCCAAACGACCGGTGGCTGCCGTGAGCGGCGCCGGCCTGAAACGGCATGTCCTCATCATTGGCGCCGGTTTCGCGGGCGTACAGGTGGCGCGCGGGTTGGGCGCCGGCGGTGTTCGAGCGACGCTGCTGGACCGGCAAAACTACCATCTGTTCCAGCCGCTTCTCTATCAGGTTGCGACGGCGGCCTTGTCGCCCGCGGACATCGCGGAGCCTGTCCGGAGGATGCTGCGCCGCTTTCCCAGCGTCGAAGTCCAGTTGGGAGAAGTGACAGGCATTGATGTCGCTGCACGCCGTGTGACTCTCGCGGATGGTAACTCGCTGGCGTACGATATCTTGGTGCTGGCGGCAGGCGCAACGCATGCATATTTCGGTCATGACGAATGGGCGGAATTTGCTCCGAGCCTGAAATCCATCGCTGATGCGCGAAAGATTCGGTCGCGGCTGCTGCGCTCGTTCGAGCAGGCGGAGATGAGCGCCGACGCGGGCGAGAGAAAACGCCTGATGACGTTCATAGTCGTCGGCGGCGGCCCCAGCGGCGTCGAGCTCGCGGGTGCGATCGCTGAGCTCGCACGCCATACGCTTGCGAAGGACTTCCGCCACATCGACGCAAAATCGACCACGGTCTTTCTCCTGGAAGCAAGTACGCGAATTCTTGCCGCTTTCCCGGCGGACCTCGCGCGCTACGCGCAGTGCAAGCTGGCGTCCTTGGGAGTGACGGTGCGGGAAAATTGCCCTGTCAAGAATATCTCACGCCATGGCGTCGTGGCGGGCGAAGACACGATACCGGCTGCCCTCGCAATTTGGACGGCCGGCGTCAAGGCATCGGCGGCCGGCATTCTGCTCGGCGTGCCGACCGACAAGACCGGACGTGTCATGGTGAATCGAGACCTCTCGGTGCCGGGACTGTCGAACGTCTATGCGCTTGGCGACGTTGCGCTCGTTCGCAACGCCGCCGGAGACCCTCTGCCGGGTCTTGCGCAGGTCGCCAAGCAGCAGGGCCATTATCTAGGCCGGGCGATCGTCAAGAAAATTCGCAATGGCGCTAAAGCGCCGGACTTCGAATTTCACAATCGTGGCAATGCGGCGATCATCGGCCGCCAGTCGGCCATCTTCGACTTTGGCTGGTCGCACTTGACGGGCGCGTCCGCATGGTTTTTGTGGGCGCTGGTCCATATCTATCTCCTGGCGGGCTTTCAGCATCGCGTGCTGGTCGCGGTCCAGTGGCTTTGGCGCTACGCGACCTACGATCACGGGGCGCGGCTGATCGTCGAGCCCCCGTGGCAAACCGGCGCAGATCACGCGCCAGGTGAGGATTCGGCGCCATAATCCACATCACGATGTGGTGCGCATTTTCGAGCGCACCCGCCACATTCAGATCGCAAGGGCACGCGCCGATTTCGCCAACGGCCCGGCCCATTGCGGGGGCAACCGGCGCCGCCGTCCGTCAATGCGCAAACCAGCCAACGGCGCGCCCAAGCCGGGATCCCACGGCGGTATTTTCCCACGGTGACTCGAAGCGCACGACGACCGGCAGACCGGCAACCCGCTCAGCCCGGGGCCAGCGTTGCCGCGGCAGCAGCTGCAGGACGATGGTCATCGGCCGCAAGCCGAATTGATCGACGAGGTCCGGCGGCATGCGTGCGGTGAGCCGCGGCGTGGTGGCGATCCTCGTCCGCAGGCGGGTGCCATCGGGGAAATAGACCGTCGCGGTCGCGCCGATCGTCAGCCGCGTCGCGAATTTTGGCGAGACGTAGGCGATCACGCGCGGCGCATCGAGGCGCGCAACGACGATCAGTGGATCACCGCTAGCGACGTATTGTCCCGGCTTGACCAGAACTGCGAGCACGCGTCCGTTGAAGGGCGCGCGCACCGTCAGGGCCTCGAGGCGCTCTTGCAGGACCGATCGCTCGGCACTCGCCGGATCCGCAGCCGGCGTCTGCGCGAGGAGCCCGCGGCGTGCCTGCAGCACGGCGGTCTCGGCCGCGATCAGATCCGCCGTAGCCGCATCGAGTTCGGCGCGGGTCGCCGCGCCGCGGCGAAACAACTCGTACACGGCCGCTCGCCGTTCGCGCTGATACAGCGCACTGCGGTTGAGCAACACGAGCTCCCGGCCGATCGCGGTGCGCGCGGCGCCGGCGCCGCGGATTTGCGCCCGCAGGCCGGCGCGTTGCGCGGCGTTGCGGGCGAGGGCGGCATCGAGATCCGCGCTGTCGAGCGTGGCCAGCGTCTCCCCGGCGGCGATTCGATCGCCTGCATGAACCGCAAGCGCGCTTACGCGCGCGGTTTCGCTCGCGCTGATCTGCAATTCGTCGAGGACGACGCTGCCGTTTGCGGTACGGGTGAAGGATGCTGCGAGGGTACGCATGCCCAAATAGAGAATCGGCGAGAGTACGAGACCCAGGATCAAATACCAGGCGAGCCGATGGGTGCCACGCCGCGCCTTGTCGTAGGGAATTGCGACACCGTCGATCTCATCCGGGGCGCGCGTGCGTCGAAAGCGCAGTTGCATCGCTAACCTCCGCCGCTCGAACGGGCGAGCGCCCAACCGTCTTCCATCTGCAGCGCAATGCCGTCGAAATTGGCGGCCCGCAGATGCCGTTCGACATATGCCAGGCGCCGCTGCCTCTCTGTGGCGGAATAGCCGCTCAGAGTCTGGCCGCCGGGCGCGGCGCGTTCGAGGCTGAGCGCGACGCGGAATCGCAGTTGCGGGTAGCGCCTGATGATCGGTGCCGCGATCGACACCACGCGTTGCGGATTGGCGACGTAGATCATCAGCGTCGGCTCGATTTGCAGCCGTTCGAGTACGGCGGCGAAACTCCGACCGCCCACGCGCACGCCGATGTTGCGTGGGAGCACGCTGAGTTCGACCGGCCAGTGGCTCACGGCGACGACGGCCCGCAGCGTGGCGACGAGCGCGGCGAAGAGCTGCGGATCGGCGGTCGCGTTGCGATCGATTTGCTGCGGTTCCAAGTCCAGGTGCACGACATTGAAGGGCACCGCCTTGAGCGCGCGCAGAACAGCGGTCAAGCGGTCGCGATGTGCCGCTTCGATCCAGCGTGGGTCGCCCAGTAGTAGGCCGACTTGCAGGCCGCGTCTTTGCGTCGCGCGCACGGCGGCGGCGAGCGGCGCCGGATCCGCCAGCGCGCGCGCCAACTGCACGGCATCGAGCGAGACCAGAATCCTGCCAAAGCCCGCGGCACGCAAGCGGCCGGCATCGGCATCGCCGGAGGGCGCGTGGGCCTCGGCAAGCCACGTGGCGGCTTGCCACACGTACAAAGTACGCGGCGGCGCGGTCGCGGATGAATCCTCCGCGGCTGCCGGGTGCGTGGTCGCGCAGGGCGAGTCGTCGAAGCGCGACCAATCCGCGAACCAGGCGGCAAGCGCGGTTTCGGCCTTGATGACCGCTTTTGCGGCCGTGTAGCGGGCAATGCGCGCTCGTTGCAGTTGCTCGACCGCGTCGCCGGTCAGCACCTTGACCCGCAAGCGGCGCTCTTCCACGGCGGCATCCGCCGCCGCAAGGCGCGCCGAAGCGAGCTGCAGGGACTCGTGCAACACGCCCTCGCGCCCGATGAGCGCGCGGCGCTGATTTTGCAACTCCTCGCGCCGGATCTCGTAATCCAGGCGCGCGCGTGCGAGGTCGGCCGCAGCCGCTTCGGAATAATGGCGCTGCTGCGAGCGATAGCCGATCGGCACCTGGAAGGTCCAGGTGAGCGCGCCGGAGCTGCCGTGCTGTCCGGTGCTCAGTTGATCGCGGCTCTGGTACCCGACCTGAATGCTCGACTGCACGCCGTAAAGCGCATTCCTGCGCGGATCGTGCCGGCGCAAGACGACGATGCGCCTCAGGGCCCGAAGCTCGGGGTCGGAGTGCATCCAGCCGGTGTCGACCGCCGACGCCGGCGCGCAATCGGCGTCGAGCGGCGGAGCGGCGACACCGCCGTCGAGCGTCGGATCGCCGGTCAGGGCCCGCATGGTCTGCAAGGCATCCGCCTTCGAGTCGCCGGCGAGGGCTGCATCGCGCTGCGCGAGCGTGAAGCCGCTTTCGAGCTCGAGCCGGTCCGAGTCCAGCAACAGACCGGCGGTGGCGCGCAGATCGAGCGCGCGGCCGACGGCGGCCGCATTTGCGAGGAACCGCTCCGCGAGTATCTGCGTGCGCTGTGCCCGCCAGTAGTCGGCGTATGCCGCGCGCAGGCGCCGCAGCAGCTCGAGGCGTTGCAACGCGCGCTGCTCATCAAGCTGCGCGAGTTGCACGCGCTGATCATTGAGACCGCTTTGTAGCTGCAAGCGGCTGCCAAGAACCGGCACGGACAGTCCCAACCCCTCGGCGGTTTCGCGGTAGGCGTACGAATGCGTGGGATCGATGATGTCGCGGTTGTCGGCGGCGCCGGCATTGGCGTAGACGCTCACGCCCAGGTTGCCCTTGCCGGCCTGAAACTGTGCGCGCGCCGCGGCATACGCCTGATCGTACATCTGGCTCTCGGGCGAGAGCGCGAGCCGGGCTTCGAGTTCGGCGAGCGGCGGCAGCGCCAAGGCGCTGCGGGCCACGAGGCCGAGCAGCGCGATGGCGGCAAGATACCGGCTCTTCATCAGAACTTCGTCCGGCGCAGCACCCAGGAGGGCGCCATCGCCGAATCCAGATGGGCCCTGGTGAACAGCTCCATGAGAGTCGCAACCGCGCTCCAGCAGCGGGTCACGAACGCGAAGAGCGGCAGCAGAGGCACGATCCAGGCGAACTGCAGATCGTAAGTTCGCCGCTCCGAGTAGAGCAGCAGATACTCGAGATACATCAACGCCGTCAGCAGCAGATAAAACATATAGACGAAGGCCAGGACGCCCAGCACGTAGCCCGCGGGATAGACGAAAAACACGAAGCTGCTGTAGCCGATGACGACGAACGGAAACACGAGCTGAAACAGCAGTCCGGTCCACACCAGGGCCACGAAATTTCGCAGGCCCATCAAGCCAGGCCGCAGGGCGTGGCGGTATTTGCGCATATAGAGATAAGACAAATCGCCGTCCCAGCGCAGGCGCTGTTTGAGGAAGCCGCCGAGGCCGTGCGGCACGTCGGTGTGTCCGATGGCCCGCGGCTCGAAGCGGATCCGAAGTTCCGGATGGCGCACGAAGTACTTCTTGATGCGCAGCGTCAGATCGAGATCCTCGGCCGTGCCGCTGTCCCAGCCGCCGATGTGGCGCAAGAAATCGCGGCGGAAGACGCCGAAAGCGCCGGAAATGTTGTTGACGACGTTGAAGGCGTCCAGACCGGCGCGGCTCAAATGAATCGACAGCATGTACTCGACCGCCTGCAGGCGCGTCATCAACGAACGCTTGGCGTTGCGCACGCGCAGATTGCCGGATACTGCGACGACCTCGCTGTGCGCGAAATGCTTGACGGCGTGGCGCACCATGTCGTTGTCGAACGAGGTATCGCCGTCCAGCGCGAGTACGATCTGACCGCGTGCGAGTGCCAGGCCTTGATTGAGGCTCGAGACGCGCCCGCCTCGCTGCAGCTTTGCCACGACCTCCAGCCGCCGGCCCGGGCATCGATTGACGTACGGTTCGAGCGCGCGCAGCGCGGCGTACGTTGCCCGGTTTTGTATGGCGCCGTCGACGATCGCGAGAATCTCGATATGGCCGTCGTAGAGTTGTTCGGTCAGCGACTTGATGGTTTTCTGTACGTCACGGCCCTCTGCGTAGCAGGTGACGATGCAGCTGATGCTTGGACAGAAGCTCGTCGTGAGGTCCTCTGCGCGCTGCATGAGGTAGCGGCGCGCGGCACCGAGCATGATCGTGAGCTGCACCGGCAGCTCGAACAGCAATACGTAGGGAAAGAACTTCAGCGCGATCGCCATCCAATCCGACTGCAGCGCGGTCCCGAGGAGCGCACGCAGCGCATAGACGAATTGATTGCTGGTGGCGATCAGATCCATCAGTCGAATGCGCCTCGCAGGCGCCCCATCACGGCGCTTGCGTCGCCCGCGCTTTGATCGAGTAATGCGGAGGTCACCGTCGCGATTGCCATCTCTATGCGCCGGCCGTCGTTTTGCGTCGAAGCCGCACTCAAGGCCTCGATGCGCTCCCGCAGGACGGCGAGCCCGGCGGCGGCGGTTTGCGGCAAGAGCAGCCAGCACAAGCCATCATCATCCCGCATGAACAGATCGCTGCCGCGCAGCAATGCCCGCAACCGCTGTGCCACGGTGTCGAGCATCCTTGCGAGGTGGCCGCGGGACAGATCCGCCGCGAGCGCCTGCAGATTCGAGAATTTCAACATGAGCAGCGAAAAGTGTACTTCGGGATGGCGCCGATTCAGGGCGAGCAACCAGTTGAGCGTCTGACCGAAGTACGCCGGATGAGCGTGACTCACCTCATCGATCAGTGCGAACAAGTCGCCCACCGAGCCGCTGCGCGCGGCGCTTTCACCGGCGCTCGAGAGGCGAAAACTGTGGAATCGCCGTTCCATCAGGGCGTCGGTCGGATATTGCTTGCGACAGCGAGCGCAGCGGGCCTTCACCTCCGCTTCGGTGAAACGGCCGCTGCAAGTCTTGCAGGCCATCGTTTCCAGTGCGCGGTCGTAATCCACGCCGATGTGCCGCAATCGCGCCGAACATTTTGGGCAGATCAGGCCGCCCCGACCGAGATATTCTTCCTGCGGCGCAACGTGGCCGCAGGCGTAGCAGTGCAAGAAGTGCTGCTCGACGATGTCGATGCTGGCGCATTGCGGGCAGAGCTCGTTGAACAGCAGGTGCGCGCTGGCACAATCGGGACAAACATGCAGCCGCTCGACGAGCCGAAGGACTTTGAGCATGCCGCGCTGCTGCAGACGCGAGATCAGGGCAAAGCCGTCCTCATGCTCGAGGCTGTACAGATCAGCGAGCGGATAGCAATAATCGCGTTCGTCATGCGAATCGGCGACGGGTTCGAGAACGTACTCCGGATGCAGATACAGAAAGCTGAGCAGCCGATCGTCGCCGTCGATCGGTTCGGGGCGATCGAGCGCCTGCCATCGAGCCCGTAAGTCGTCTGCGTACCGCAAAGCATCGTCCGCGCTCGTCGCCAGACCGTCGCTCAAGCTGTCGACCAGAGGCCCATGCGAGACGGACAGCAACATGGGCCGCAGCCCGAGGCGGGGATTGCGGCGCAGCAGCTGCAGCCAACGGCGAGCGTCGGCCGCTTCCTTGGCGCAGAGCACGATGACATCGGCTGCGAAACCGGAGGCGATCAGCTGCTCGGCATCCGCAAAGCGGGCCGCGCCGCCCATCGCGGTAACATGCGTCGCGGACGCACCGTCCCCGGCGAGCAGTGCGATGGATGGCAGGGCCCGCAGGCGGATGCTTGAAGAACTATTCAACATGGATCCGACGCATTTGCCTGGCTACCGCACGCCGAAGCTGTGTGTTGCGTTCGACTCTCTTGACATATTCTCCAAATAAACCGACTGCGGTGCTGTCTAGATCGTCACGTTTTCGCCGAGCACGAATGCGATGGAAGTCGCAGCGACACGGTTGCATCGCCACCGGCGGGCAAATGGTAGGGCCGGTGACCATGGGGATTGCCGACCCAGCGCGACACCGGGACCCGCTCCCGGCTACCGGACATGATGGCCAGACCCTTGAGATGCAAACCCCGCAATGCAGCGGGATTTGCGTGCCGGTCCTCCCGGCGACCCCACGCTTGGTGCGGACCCTTGCGGGCGGGCTGACGCATCGCGGTCAGCGCCGCCATCCTTAGTCCGCTAACGGGCACGTCTTGACCCAATCAAGCCTCTGGACTCCGTCAGCCACGCTGCGCCTGACTGACGCTCCAATCTGGATCCCTTAGTGAAACAGATCCCGAACTTTACTGAGAAACGAGTGAGAGCGCATACGCTTTAGCGTTGCGGCCCAGTTGTCTTCAGCGAGCAGCTTTCGCTGCATATCCGCTTCCTCTCCTTTCATCAGTTCTAAGACTCTTGTGTCCTCGTCATCGCTCAACCAGTACCCGTGTTGATTCTCGCAAAGCTCCATTTCCAAATCGTTGAACCTGTACCTAAATTTCTTGAGGAGCGCGTCACATTCAGGGCATTTGTCGGTTGTGGAGGTCGAGGTGAAGACCAGGGTCCCCTTCGCATGTTCGCCGAAGTCGAAAACCTCATCTTCCAGTTGATCGAGTTCCTCATGCTCCAGCCACATGCCTTTACAAGATTGACAGTAGTTGACCTCGATCTTGTGCCGCATTGTCGGCGTAAGATCTGTCTGACATTTCGGACATTTCAATTGGGCCTCCACTTCTCTCGGTCGCTCGCGCCACTAGGCCGCCATCGTCCACCCACACTCTAGGGAATTGTGGGCGTTTCTCCATTGATACGACTGCTAGTATAACTTACGTGCCGAAGTGGACCCAACCCCGCCAGTCGCGAATGACGGTTGTCGGGCGGCGATTGCTCGATTGGACTCAGCGCCTGTACCGGCGTGGTACTCAGAAGCGCGAACGCGTCGTGTCACCGATTACATCGGAGTGCGCAATGGCGCCCAAGAATCGGCGATCGTTACCGTTGCCGCGAAAGTCGCCCATGACGAAAATAGCCCCCCACCGCCTGCATGGCTTATCCGATCGCGGGATGCTGCAGGTATTGACGCGCAAAAATCTCCCCAGGCACCGGCCGGCCATACAAATAGCCCTGGATTTCATCGCAGTTCAGTAATTGCAGTTGACGCAATTGTTCTTTGGTTTCGACGCCTTCCGCCACGACCGTGAGTTTCAGCGCATGTGCAAGATTAATGATGACGGAGACCAGCGTCCGCCCATCCTCGCCGTTTGCCATATCGATCACGAACGAACGGTCTATTTTCAGCGTGTCGACCGGCAATTTGGACAGGTAGCTGAGCGAGGAGAAGCCGGTGCCGAAGTCGTCGATGGCGATGCGGACGCCCATCGCGCGAATCGCCCGCAAGGTCACCACCGAGTGTTTGACGTCCTCCATGATCAGGCTTTCGGTGATCTCCAATTCCAGCCCCGCCGCAGCGTTCGGGCTGGACGCGACGATTTGCGCAATTTCGGCGACGAAGCCTTGACTGCGCAGCTGCAGGGCCGATACGTTCACTGCGATACGCAGGGCAGGCAAGCCTGCGCTGCGCCAGCGAAGGTGCTCGGCAATCGCAGCATGCAGCGCCCATAGCCCCACTTCTTTGATCAATCCGGTGTCCTCCAGAATTCGAATGAACCGGCCGGGCGGCACGAGGCCGGTTTGCGGATCGTTCCACCGGAGCAGTGCCTCCGCGCCGGTGAGTTCACCGCTGACAAGATTCACTTTGGGCTGGTAGTGGAGCACAAATTCGTGATTGTCGACGGCCTGACGCAGCTGATTCTCGAGACCGAGGCCGCCCGTCATCGTATCGTTCAGTTTCTGTGCATAGAACAGATATCGATCACCCGCCACCTTGGCCTTTATGACCGCCGCCTCGGCGTGCTTGAGCAACGTGTCGGCGTCGGTGCCATCATCCGGAAACAGCGCAACCCCCGCTTTGGCGGCTATCCGGTATACGGTGTCATTCAGCTCAAACGGATGTTTCAGAAAGGCGGCCATCGCTTTGTCGAGTAACCGACCCAGGTCTGCACCCTGGATCACTTTGGGCAACACCAAGGAAAAATGGTCGGCGTCCAGTCGCGCAACGAGATCGGCGTCTTCCGCGAGCTGCGTGAGCCAGCGCGCGACCTGTCTCAGGAGCGCATCACCGGCGGGTCGGCCGAGACTGGCATTGATGTTTCTGAAGCGTTCCAAATCAAATATGAACAAGGCCAGCTTATGGCCGCTGCTCGCGGCGGCGTGCAGATATTGCGCCACCCGGTCCGTAAATAGCCGGCGGTTCGCGAGTCCGGTGAGCCCATCGTAGTACGCAAGGTAGGCGAGCCGCTCCTGCTTGTCGATGTGATCGATCGCGAATGCTATGTCGTCGGACAACTCCGTCAACAGCTTCATCTCCTCGTCACGGAAGAATTCGATCTCGTCGGCATATAGCGCTAGGACGCCTACCGCTTCATCTGCGACAATCAGCGGCAATACGGCCAACGAGCGGACCCCGGCCTGCGCGTGTTGCGGGCCCAGAAGGACCTGGGGGTCGTTATGCACAACGTTGGAGATGACCGATTTCTTCTCCCGGATCGCCCGCGCGATCATCGTAGGTGATGCACCTTCTTTTGACGACAAGCGGTCTTTGACGGCGGTCAGGAGCTCGTTATCCATGCCGGCCCATGCTACCGGCACGGCTTCCATCGTGCTTGGATCAACCATGGCTATCAGAGACATGCGAAACCCGCCGGCCTCGACCGCGACCCGGCATGCTTCCCGGAACAGTTCGTCGCGACCGGACACGTGTACGATCAGCGTATTGATGCCGCTCAGCATGGCATATACGCGGTTGAGTTCGGCAATCCGGTGTTCCGCTGCCTTGCGTTCGCTGATGTCGCGAATGGCGCTCATCACCCACGTGCCCCCGTCCGTCTCCAGCGGGCTCAAGCTGACCTCGGCCAGGAACGTGGTGCCATCCTTGCGCAGCCCGGACAGCTCCCGTCCAGCACCCATTTCCCGCACCAGCGGTTGCGCATAATATCCGCTGCGATTCACCCCGTGCTTGGCGGCAAAGGCTGCGGGCATAAGCATCTCGATGTTCCGCCCCAGCAGTTCCTCGCGGCGCCAGCCGAACAATTGGACCGCCCGGGAGTTGACCAGCACCATCTCACCGTCGCGGTTGATGACGATTAGTGCGTCGGGCGAGAATTCCAACAGATCCTTGAACCTCTGATCGGCCTTTTTGCGCTCGGTGATGTCCTCCGCGAGGCCGGCGATCCGGTACACTTTTCCGGTATTATCAAGGATCGGAAATGCCCGGTCGCGTATCCAGCGGATCGCGCCGTCGGCCCGGATGATGCGGTATTCCTCGACGCATTCGTCGCTCGCCTGGTTGGTTTGCGCGGCTTGCAGCACGCGCTCGCGATCCTCGGGATGGATGCTATCGATCCAGTCGCGTGGCGAGGCATGGAGGCTCTCGCAGCTGCGCCCCCAGATTTTCTCATAGCCGGGGCTGACGTATAGCATTTCGGACTTGGCCGTGTTGGTAAGCCAGAACACCTCGCGGATGTTTTCCGCCAGCTGCCGGAATCGCAATTCGCTGGTGTGCTGATCGTCGACGGCCTGCCGCTCGGCCGTCACGTCCCTGCGCATGAGAATGGCGCCATCGGCACGGTCATTCGCGAGCGGGGTGACCGTCGACAGAAACCAACCCTGTCCCGTGGGTGAATGACAGGAATATTCGAACGAAATACTCTTTTCCGCGCCGCTCAACACCGAACGAATGCCGTCGGCGACCTGGCGCGCCTGCGGCGCGTCGCCTCCGGTCGCACTGTCGCAGATCGCGAGGTAATTCATGCCGACCTCGCCGCCAAGACCCGGGAGCGTATTGGCGCCGGCAAATTGCCGCCACGCCTCGTTTACCGAGAGGATGAGCCCCTTGGTATCGAGCAAAGCGATCTGCGCGGGCAACGCGTCGAGAATGGCGGCCTGCTTGGCAGCCTCGTCGCGACGCAGATAGTCTTGCGCCCGTCGCAGCAAAATTGTCGTGCCGTCACGGTTTGCGACCGTGTCGACCTCCCCTGCGGTTAGATCCGCCAGCCGTTGCTCGGTTTGATGCAGAGCGTCAATCAACGCGGCGATTTCGTCGTTCGTGTCTCCGGCAAGCGGCCATTGACCGAATTCTTTGGAGATCACGATTTCAATCCCAACGCCTGTACCACGAGGTCCGTCCGGCTCAGGGAGCCGACGATGCTTCGAGTGGGGGCCGGCGCGATTTTGACGAGCGTCGGCGTCATGAATATGCCGTCTGCAAGGGCGCGTTTCGGTTCTCGAAACACATCCACGACCTCAATATGGTGCCGATCCGGCAAGTATGCACGGCAAAGCGCTTCGAGATTGGCGAGCGCCTGAGCGGAGTTCAGCGCGTTGTCGGCGACATAAATGCGGAACTTGACCAGGACGCGGCGACTCATGGTGGATTTATTTCCGTCCGGCACTCGCCGCATCGGCGCCGCGCAACTCCTGCATTTCGGTGCGCCCTCGCGTCAACTCGCCCTCGCGACTCTGGGTGGAGTGGACCAGCAACGCCTTTTCGACTTGCTTCGCCACCAGTTCCACCTGCAGCGCCTTCAATCGCACCTCGAGTTCGGCCTCTTCGGCATCGAGCCGTACCCGCTTGAGCTTCGCGGCGGCGTCCGCGCTCTCGCTTGCGGCACGCTCAGCGCGTTCCTTTTCCCAGCGCATCGTGCCCATCAATACCTCGCCGCCGGCGGTATAGGCGTCGGTGAGCGTGACGCCGGCATTGCTCAGGATCAACTCGCGCACCTGGTTCGAGTGCGCCGTGCCGCGTGACTTGATGATGGACAGCCCCCGGTTGCGTTCTCCGGCCTGCACCAGGTAATTGAGGTGGATCCAGGTGTCCGCAAGCGGCGAGATCTGCAGTGGCGAGCCGCCCTCCGGCGGGGTGGACATCTCGTCGAGAAGGCTGGTGCAAACCATCGTGGTGCCGTCGGCCTTCGACCAGTCCATCAGCCGTTCCGCCACGCTGTGTGCCGTCAACTCGTTGTCGAATCTGGATAAGGTGGACACCGGATCGATCACCAGGCAGCGAGCGTTATGCTCCCTCGCGAGGGTCTTGATGCGCGAGAAGTGGGTCTCCGCGCTGCCGCTGAAGGTGCGCGCGGAGATCATGCACAGGCAGCGATTTTTTACGTAACGATCCAGCCGGATACCGACCGATGCCAAATTGCGAATTACCTCGGTCGCGTCCGAATCGACGATCACAAACAGTGTTGACTCGCCGCGCCGGCAGGCCGCCTCGGCGAACGCACCGCCCAAAGTCGTCTTCGCCGTGCCGGGCAGGCCCGTGATCAAGATGTTGGCGCCGCGGTAATAGCCACCACCCAGCATGGTATCGAGTCGGCCCACGCCGCTCGAAACACGCTCGTTGGTCACGTCGAGGCCCACGCGGTCCGGCGCGCCGGTGATCGCGACCTCCAAACCATGGTCGCCGATCAGGAACGGCGATTCGTTTTCACTAAAGGACGAGCCGCGATACTTCACCACGCGCAGATTGCGCTGCGATACGCCCTGCACCACGCGCTGGTGGAGGATCACGGCGCAATCCACCATGAACTGCATGAAACCGTACAGCGGCTGGATTGAGGCGATCATCTGATCGTCGCCCGCCCTCAACGTGATGAGGGCGGTCATTTCGTGCGCCAACAGCCAATCGTGCAGCCGGTAGACCTCGCGCCGTCTTGCCGCCGCGTCAGGCAACAGCGCCAGGACGACATCCAGCGCATCGAACACGATGCGCCGCGCTTTCATGGCCTCGGTCTGGATTTGCAGCGCCGCCAACATCCCGCGCAGATCGAAATCCCCGGACTGGACCAGATCCGCCATCGGTTGTGCGTCGATGAAAGAAAGTTGTGCCCGCTTCAACCGCGCAAGTTGCCAGCCGAAGCTCTCGGCATTGGCAACGAGGCGCTTCGAGGTCTCCTCAAAGGCAACAAAGATGCCGGGTTCCTGATACTTCCGCGTGCCGTGCACCAGAAATTGCAACGCAAATATGGTTTTGCCGGAACCCGGCCCGCCGGCTAATAATGTGGTGCGGCCGCGCGGCAAGCCGCCGCCGGCAATGGCATCGAAGCCGGTGATGCCGGTCATCGCTTTGCCGGCAACTTTTACGACGCGCGATCGTACAGGCTTCATCATTTCCTCCCGGACGTGCGGCGTGGGGCGCAGCTGCGGGATGGGCCTGCGAAACGCGGTCAACCTTGAACAGCCGATAGCACCCCACGGTGCAAGGCTGCGCTCGGCTACCGTGGCCTTCCGTGCGGTATCGCACTTAGGTCGTCTGCGCGCGGGCGCCGCGTGAATGCAAGGCCGCCGACGTCGCTGAACCTGGGCTCATTGTCCGGAAGCGCTCGGCGAAGCACGTACTTCTGCAATAGCGAGAAGGCGCCGAGCAGCGAGCATTGTTCAGCCACGCGTCACTATTGCGCCTACCGAGCAGCCCAGTTATCCGCGAACTGGCCGAAAGCTGCCCGATGACTCCTTCCGGAGGTCCCGATGACTCTTTCCGGAGGTATTATGATCGCATAAACACTTGATTTTATTGGCGCTCCCTACGAGATTCGAACTCATGTTACAGCCTTGAGAGGGCCCTTCAGCGTCTGTGGCTGTCCGGACGGGTCCGGTGCAATCCATTGAAAACACCTTAATTTAAGCTATTTTCATCTGCCGATGTCTATCTGTATATTTGTACGACCAGCACAGACATTGTCCTAAATTGCCCTAAGTTCTACCAGATGGCCGTAACGAGGTTGTTACATGGCGAGAAAGCAAAGATCGATTCGCCTTCAAACCAAGGATGCCCGGCGACTCCTACCGCCGGCGCATGAGCCGTACTGGCATGAAGTGCGACCCCTGTTGCATATCGGGTTTCGAAAGGGTAGGCGCTCAAGCACGTGGTTACTTCGGGAGAACGTCAACGGCCGGCGACATAAGCGGCGGCTAGGTCTGGCGGACGACGAAAATTTCGATGCCGATCACGTGACCGTCCTTTCGTTCGAGGACGCGCTTAAGATCGCGACGGCAGATGACCGCCCGACAGCGGGGCTGGGACCTCGGTATACGGTCAATGCTGCCCTAACGGCCTACTGGGCGCACCGGCGCGCGAAAAGCGCGAAGTCCTCGGTCGAAGCTGACAAGGTCAAAATCAAAGCGCATGTCATCGAGAAGTTCGGGGAAACGGATGTCGCGGATCTGACGACGGAGAAGCTTCAGGCGTGGCGCGACGGTATGGTCAAGGATACGGATGATGAGGACCTTAAACGTCGTAGCAAGGCGACTGCCAATCGAGTGCGGGCGATTTTCTTTGCTACCCTCAATTTG
>DATLSG010000011.1:0-168901 GCA_035534275.1 Steroidobacteraceae bacterium | reverse complement strand
TGCGCACCACGTCCCGGCCTTCGAATCGCGCCGGCGCGACCCAGGCCCGTCCCGAGGCGACCACGCGCCCCACCAGGGCGCGCACCTCGCCGAGCTCCGCGGGCGGTACGGCGTCGAGCACCGCGAGGCCTGAATCGTTCGTGATTCGCCAGCCACGCGCGATCAACCGCGCCTTGACCAGCTCGATCACGGCGATGCTGCGCTCGACGTGCGCGCCGAGCCCCGCCCAGCCGCAGGCGGCGAGGCTCAGGAACAGCCGCAGGCCGAGGAAGCGGCGCGACCACTGCACGCTGTTGAGATAGGGGTCGAGGTCTGCGACGTTCGACGGCATGAAGCTCGTCGACGCGTGGAACACCGCCGACAGGAGCGGGGTATCGCGGGTGAGGAACATCGCGCAGCCCATGGTCGTCGCGAGCCATTTGTGCGCATCGATCGTGATCGAGTCGGCGCGCTCGATGCCGGCGAGCAGGCCGCGTAGCTGGTCCGAGGCGATCGCGGCGCCGCCCCACGCGGCGTCCACGTGGTACCAGAGGCCGGCCGCGGCGGCGATTTCGGCGCAAGGGCCGAGAGGGTCGATCATGCCGCCGCCGGTCGTGCCCGCGGTCGCGGCGACCATGATCGGCGTCGCGCCGGCCGCGCGGTCGGCGGCAATCGCGCGGCGCAACGCCTCCGGATCCATCCGGCCGCCGCCGTCGGTGTCGACGAGTACCAGCGCGCGCCGGCCGATGCCCGCTTCGTGGGCGATCTTCAACCAGGCGATGTGGCAGTCGCGCGAGGTGTAGAAGCGCGGCGCACCGGGCAGCGCGCGCGCGCCGTCGCTCGCGAACTTTGGATGCACGCGGCTCAAGGCACAGAGCAGCGCCGTGTAGTTTGCCTCCGAGCCGCCGGTCGCGAAGTGCCCGCCCGCGCCCGTGGGCAGGCCCGCGCGCCGCGCGACCTCGCCGATCACGTGTCGCTCGATCTCGACCGGCACCGGCGAGGAGGCGCTGCTCGCAAGCTGCGGGTTGAACAGGTTCGCGATCCGTTCGGCGCACTGCGCGGGAAAGCTCGCGCCAGGATTGAACAGGCCGAAATAGCGCGGATTGCCCATCTGCACGATGCCGTGCTGCAGGCGCTCGATGGTCCAGTCGATGAGGCGCTCGAGCGGCTGCGCCGAGGCGAATTCGAAGCCGGTGAGCTCGGCGCGGAACGCCTCGAGGTCGATCGTCGGCGTCACCGGCCCCTGCCGCGCGCGCGCGTGCGCCGCCGCCAGCGCGCGTGTCAACGTATCCTCGATCCGCAGCCGCTCGGCCGGCGGGGGAAACAGCGTGGCGCTCGCTGCGGGCAGATCACCCGCACCCTCGCCAGGCGCCAGCTCGCGGCTCACGGCGAGGTGGCTGCCGCGGCGAGTGCCTGGCCCAGGTCCTCGAGAATGTCGTCGATGTGCTCGATGCCGACGCTGAGCCGGATCGTGCCGGGGCCGACGCCGGCGACGCGCTGCTCCGCGGCGCTCATCTGCGCGTGCGTCGTCGAGGCGGGGTGACAGGCGAGGGACTTTGCATCGCCGAGATTCACCAGCCGCTTGAAGAGTTTCAGCGCGTCGTAGAACCGCTCGCCCGCGGCGAGGCCACCGCGGATCTCGAAGGTGAGCAGCGAACAGGCGCGGCCGCCGAGATATTTCTGCACCAAGGGATGATACGGGCTGTCGGCGAAGCCGGCGTAGTTCACCGACTCGACGCGCGCATCGGCGCGCAGGAAATCGGCGACGCGGCGGCCATTCTCGACGTGCCGGTCGATGCGCACCGCGATGGTCTCGATGCCCTGGAGCAAGAGGAAGGCGTTGAATGGCGCGAGCACCGCGCCCATGGTGCGCTGGTAGACGCTGCGGCAGCGGCCGACGAAGGCCGCCTTGCCATAATGCTCGGTGTAGATGAGGCCGTGATACGAATCGTCCGGCTGGGTGAACATCGGGAAGCGCGCCGCCTGGGCGCTCCAGTCGAATCCTCCGCCGTCGACGACCATGCCGCCGAGCGTCGTGCCGTGGCCGCCGAGGAATTTCGTCAGCGAATGCACGACGACGTCCGCGCCGTGCTCGAACGGGCGCACGAGCAGCGGGCTCGGCACGGTGTTATCGACGATCAGCGGAATGCCGTGGCGGTGCGCCATCGCGGCGAGCTCGCCCAGGTCGCAGACGTTGCCGGCCGGGTTGCCGACGCTCTCGCAAAAGATCGCCCGCGTGTCGGCGTCGATCAGCCGCTCGATGTCCGCGCCGCGGTCCGAGGGCGCGAAGCGCACCGTCACGCCCTGGCGCGGCAGGATGTGCGCGAACAGCGTGTAGGTCGTGCCGTACAGCTGCGGCACGGAGACGATGTTGCGCCCCATCTCGGTGAGGTTGATCGCCGCATAGTAGAGCGCCGTCTGGCCGGAACTCACGGCGAGCGCGCCGACGCCGCCTTCGAGCAAGGCGACGCGCTCCTCGAGCACGTCGGTGGTCGGGTTGCTGATGCGCGAGTAGCGGTAGCCCTCGACCTCAAGATCGAACAGTGCCGCGCCGTGCGCGGCGCTGTCGAAGCAGTAGGCGGCGGTCTGGTAGATCGGCACCGCGACCGCCTTGGTCGCCGGGTCGCAGTCGAAGCCGCCGTGAATCGCGAGGGTCTCTGGCTTCATCGCCGTCCCATGAGGGGCTAAAGTTTGCGCGAGTTTACCGCGAAACTACCGCCGGAGCGTGGTACGGTTCGCAAATCTTCCGTGGGCGGGCCCGAGCATCGTGACGTCCTGCACATTGCCGATTCAACCCGAGGATGCGCGCTTTGCGCGCGATGCCTGGCTGCGTGCGCTCGCCCGCACCGCGCCGATCGAGGCGCAGCCCGAGGTCACATTTCCGGTCCTGGTCGCGCGCTGGGCCGAGCAATTCGCCGACGCACCCGCGCTCGCCGATCCCACGCTGCGCTGGAGTTACGGGGAGCTCGCGGGCGCCTGTCACCGCTACGCGCGCTGGGGTCTTGCGCAGGGCCTGCGGCCGGGCGATGTGGTCGCCCTGGCGATGGGCAACTGTCCCGAGTACCTCGCCGTGTGGCTCGGTTTGAGCCGCATCGGCGTCGCGGTCGCACTGCTCAATACCCATCTAGCCGGCGAGGCGCTCGCGCATTCGATCCGCATCGCGGCGCCGCGCCTCGTGATCGGCGAGGCCGCGCTCGCGGCGAACCTCGCGGCGGTGCGCGCGCGCTTGCCGCACGATCTGCGCTGGTACGTGCCTGGCGCGCAGGCGCCGGGCGCCGCGCCGGACTTCGCGCCGCTTGCGGCGGAGCTCGAGGCGCTGTCCGGCGATCCCTTGACGGCGCGCGAAGCACCGCTCCCCACGCTCGATGCGACCGCGCTCTACATCTACACCTCGGGCACCACCGGCCTGCCGAAGGCGGCGCGGGTCAGTCATTACCGCGTGATGCAATGGAGCCATTGGTTTGCGGGCCTCTTGGGTCTCGGGCCGGCCGATCGGATGTACGACTGTCTGCCGCTATACCACAGCGTCGGTGGCGTGGTCGCGACCGGCGCGACGCTGGTCGGCGGCGGTGCGGTGATCTTGCGCCGGCGCTTCTCGGTGCAGGAGTTCTGGCGCGACCTGCGCGCCGAGCGCTGCACGGTATTTCAGTACATCGGCGAGCTGTGCCGCTATCTGCTGCACACCCCGGCCGCGCCCGAGGAGGGCGCGCCGGACTTGCGCATCGCCTGCGGCAACGGCTTGCGCGCGCAGGTTTGGCGGGATTTCCAGCGGCGCTTTCGCATTCCGCGGATCCTCGAGTACTACGCGGCGACCGAGGGCAATTTCTCGCTCTACAACTGCGAGGGCCGGCCCGGCGCGATCGGCCGCGTGCCCTCGTTCCTCGCGCATCGCTTGCCGATCGCGCTGCTGCGCTTCGATGTGGCCGCCGCCGAGCCGCTGCGCAACGCCGAGGGCTTCTGCGAGTGCGCGGCGGTCGATGAGGTCGGCGAGGCGGTCGGCCGCCTGCCCCCGGCCGATGGCGCGCGCGCGGGCCGCTTCGAGGGCTACGTGGATCGCGACGCGAGCGAGCGCAAGATCCTGCGCGGAGTCCTCGAGAGTGGGGATGCCTGGTACCGGACCGGCGACCTGATGCGCCGCGATGCGCAGGGTTTCTATTATTTCGTCGATCGGGTCGGCGAGACCTACCGCTGGAAGGGCGAGAACGTTGCGACGACCGAGGTGCGCGCGGTGCTTTTGGCGGCTCCCGGGGTCGATGATGCGCTGGTCTACGGCGTGCTCGTGCCGGGTGCCGACGGCCGCGCCGGCATGGCCGCGCTGGTGGTGGGGCCAAACTTCGATCCCGCGGCCCTGCATGCGTACGTCGCAGCGGCTCTGCCGGCATACGCCCGCCCGGTATTCCTGCGCCTGCGCGCGGCGATCGAGACGACCGCGACTTTCAAGCCGCAGGCGCGGGCGCTCGCCGAGGAGGGGTTCGACCCGCGGCGCATCGCCGATGCGCTGTACATCGACGATCGGCGCGTCGGCGCGTACGCGCCGTTGACGATTGCCACGTACGCCGCGCTCGAGGTCGGCGCCATGCGGTTGTGAGCGCCGTCACTCAATAGGCCTTGTCGTCGCGGAACACCCGCACCACCGTCAAGAGCAGGATCTTGATGTCGAGCAGCAGGGTCCAGTGCCGCAGGTAATCGAGGTCGTAGCGCACCCGCGCCTCCATGTCCTCGAGCTTCGAGGTCTCGCCGCGGCAGCCGTTTACCTGCGCGAGGCCGGTGATTCCGGGCAGCACCTTGTGCCGGACCATGTAGCCCTTGATCAGTTTGCGGTACTGCTCGTTGTGCGCGATCGCATGCGGCCGGGGTCCGACGAGGCTCATCCGGCCCTGCAGCACGTTGACCAGCTGCGGAATCTCATCGAGCGAGTAGCGGCGCAGGAACCGGCCAACCGGCGTCACCCGCTCATCCGTGCGCGAGGCCTGGCGGACCTTGGCGCCGTCCTCGAGGACGTCCATGGTGCGGAATTTGTAGACGGCGATTTCGTGGCCGTCGAGACCGTAGCGGCGTTGCTTGAAGATGACCGGTCCGCGCGAGCTCAGCTTGACGAGTAGGCCGATTGCCGCGAACAGCGGTACCGTGAGCATCAGTATGGACGCCGAGACCATGATGTCGACCAGACGCTTGCTCACGCCACGATAGCCGTAGAACGGCGTCTCGCACATCGCGACGATCGGAATGCCGTTGACGTCGCCGGAGCGGGCCTGGATGAGGTCGAAGACGAAGATGTCGGGTACGTAGTAGATCGAGGCGGTCGTGTCGCGCAGATCATCGAGCAGACTCATGACCCGTTGCACGTGGCGGATCGGCAGCGCGATGAAGATCACGTCGATGCCGTGGCCATTGACGTACCGGGCGACATCGCCCAGGGGACCGAGCAGTGTCTCATCGGCCTCCATCGCGAGCCGGTCGCTGTTGCGGTCGTCGAAGAAACCGGCGACATGGATGCGCATTCCCGGGTCGGTCTGCAGGCGGCGCGCGAGCGCGAGGCTGCTGTCGTTGTAGCCGGCGACGATCGCCGTGCGGTTGCCGAAGGCGCTCATCAGTGCCTTGCGCATGACGGCCTGCATCGCGAGCGTCGTCGCGACCAGTGCGGCCGGCGTCATCACCGCCCACAGCAGGTAGACCCTTGCCGGATATGCATCCAGCGACCTCGTCAAGAGGTGCAGTACGAGCAGCGCACCCAGCAGCAACAGCCAGCGCAGCAGCGCGTCGGCCACCGCGATCGTGCGCTCCGAGGTCAGCTGCGTGCCGACTTCGCGCGGCGCCTGGATCAGGGTGAGGCACAGCACGATCGGTACGACGGCGGCCGACGCATCGAACGCATCGCCCAAGGCGAGGATCCCGACGTACAGCGACAGGGCCGCGACCAGCGCCGGTAGGACCGCCTGGATCCCCGTCAAGACGGCGACGAGAAAGCTTTGCTTGACGAGAACCGGTTGCGCCATTCGCTTCAGATCCTACGGGCCGCAGGCGTCCCGCGCGCCCGCCTCCAAAAGAGCGGTCCGCTCGCGGACGCGACATAATTCCGGCGCATTATCGGTCAAATCGCGCCGCTAGTACGTGAACCAATGCCACTATAACGGTTCCACCGGCGCCCGGCGCGCCATCCGGGCCCGACCTCGAAATGCTACTCTGAAGGGGATGATCAAAGTCCCCCTGCTCGACCTCAAGGCGCAGTTCGCGACGATCCGCGACGATGTCATGCCGCTGATCGAGGCTGTGTGCGCGAGCCAACAGTTCATCCTCGGCGAGCACGTGCGCGCGCTCGAGACCGAGCTCGCCGCCTACACCGGCTGCGCGGCCGGCATCGGCGTCTCCTCCGGCACCGATGCGCTGCTGCTCGCGCTGATGGCGCTCGGCATCGGCGCGGGCGACGAGGTGATCACCTCGCCGTACACCTTCTTCGCGACCGCCGGCGCGATCGCCCGCGCCGGCGCGCGGCCCGTATTCTGCGACATCGACCCGGCGAGCTTCAACCTCTCGGCGGCGGCGGTCGAGGCGTTCATCGAGCAGCGCTGCCGCGTGCGCGATGGGCTGCTGCGCAATCGCGCGACCGGCGGGCGGGTGGTCGCGCTGATGCCGGTGCACCTGTACGGCCAGTGCGCCGACATGGAACCCTTGCTCGCGCTCGCGCGCCGCTATGGATTGCGCGTCATCGAGGACGCCGCGCAGGCAATCGGCAGCGAAACCCTGCACGGCGCGCGCGCGGGCTCGATCGGCGACGTCGGTTGCTTCTCATTCTTCCCGAGCAAGAATCTCGGCGCGTTCGGCGATGCGGGGCTGTGCACCGCGAACGATGCGGATCTCGCCGAGCACCTGCGCATCCTGCGCGTGCACGGCGGTAAGCCGAAGTACTACCACGCGCACATCGGCGGCAATTTCCGCATCGACGAGCTGCAGGCCGCGGTGCTGCGCGTGAAGCTCAAGCACCTGGACGCCTGGACCGAGGGGCGGCGGCGCAACGCCGCCCATTACGATGCCGCATTCGCCGCCGCCGGGCTCGCGGGGCGCATCGAGGCGCCGCGCGCGATGCCGGGCTCCCGGCACATCTACAATCAATACGTCGTGCGGGCCCGCGCGCGCGACGGCCTGCGCCAGTTTCTCGCCGAGCGCGCGATCGGCAGCGAGATCTATTATCCCGTGCCGCTGCACCTGCAGGAATGCTTCGCCTATCTCGGCCATCGGCGGGGGGATTTCCCCGAGTCCGAGCGCGCCGCCGCCGAGACGCTCGCGCTGCCGGTCTACCCGGAGCTCGAGCGCGCGCAGCTCGATCACGTGATCGCCTCGATCGCGGCCTTCTATTCGACGCCGTTCCGGGAGTGACCCGCCTCTCGTAGCGGGACATCGAGGCGCGGGGATTGCGCAAGCCGGGCGGCGGCGACTTACCATAATGCGGCGAGTCGGCCGCCTGTCGTCACGGGCGGCTATAATCGGCGTGTCGAGTGTGATCGTGTCGTTTGTGTGTGGGTTGCCGTACGGAAGGGCACAGCTGATCGATGCTACATAGATCAATGGCCCAAGCGGTTCATCATGGGAGATGTTCAATGGACGTTCTACAACACAAGCTTGCACTGCCGGTTCCGCTGTTGATCGCATTGACCTGTCTGCCCTTCTCGGCGTCGGCTGGGCCGGTTCTCGGTGCCGGTTTGTCGAGCTTTACGGTCCTTGGCGCCACGACGGTGACCAACGTTCCGACGAGCGCCATCACCGGCAACGTCGGTGACTGGTCGAGCGGTGGTGCGAATGCCGTCACGGGCTTTCTCTCGTCGCCCGGCGTCGCGGTCTCGGACCCGCAAGTGACCGGAGGCTTGGTTTACGCGGGGAACACGGCCGTCGCCCAGACGGCGCAGCAGGATCTGTCCGCGGCGATCCTTAATCTTGCATCCCTGGGACCCGGTACCACGCTCAGTTCCGACTTGACCGGACTCACTCTCGCTCCGGGTGTTTATACGGTTGCCGCGGGGACCACCAATCTCGCCGGGACGCTCACGCTCGACGGCGGGGGCAACGCCAACGCCGCCTGGGTTTTCCAGATGCCGAGTACGCTCGTCACCTCGTCCAACTCCATCGTGAAGACGATCGACACGGGTTCGGGTGCCGGCGTGTTCTGGGATGTCGGTAGCTCCGCGACCATTGGTTCGGGCAGCACCTTCCTCGGGAACCTGCTCGCACTGACCAGCATCACGATGAATACCGGCGCCACGGATCTTTGCGGTAGAGCCTTGGCGAGTACCGGCGCCGTGACATTGGCGCAGAATCAGGTCTCCTCCGGCAACTGCACGGGCGTCGTGTCCGGCAGCAGCGGTCTGAGCGGCGGTTTGACTGTGACGAAGACACCGAGCGGCAAGACGGTGACCACGTTCCTGCCGCGCGTAGCGGCTCCCGAAATCAACGCGGCCTCTGCGGCGAGTGCGCTCATGTTGCTGTTCGGCGGTTTGGCGGTCCTATTCGATCGACGCCGGTTCCGCTTAGCAACGCGGCAATAATATTTTCACACACGCCGTCCGTCTCAGGCCTTTTTGAAGTCCTCCGGCAGCAACTGGTGGCGCGACAGTAGCTTGTAGAAGTCGGTGCGGTTGCGCTTGGCGAGCCGCGCCGCCTGGCTCACGTTGCCGGTGGTGATCTGCAGGATCTGCGACAGATAATTGCGCGTGAACTCGTCGCGCGCTTGGTCGAACGAGGGCAGCCGGACGCTGCCGCTGCCCAAGGATTGCTGGACGAGCTCGGCGGTGATGATCGCACCATGCGTCAAGGCGACGTTCTGCCGCACCACGTTGGCGAGCTGCCGGACGTTGCCGGGCCAGTCGGCGGTCGCGAGCAACTCGAGGGCCTCGGGTGCGTAGATCCGCCGCTCGCCGCTCTCCTTGGCGATCTGCTCGAGGACATGCGCGACCAGCAGCGGGATGTCCTCGCGCCGCCGTGCGAGTGCCGGCACCTCGATGTGTACGACGTTCAACCGGTAATACAGGTCTTCGCGGATCCGCCCCTCGACCATCGCCTGGTGCAGATCCTCGCGCGTGGTCGAGATCACCCGCACGTCGGCCGCGACCGGCTCGCCCCCCCCGAGCGGGCGTACCATGCCGTCCTGCAGGATGCGCAGCAGCTTGACCTGCAGGCGCATCGGCAGGGCGCCGACGTCATCGAGCAGCAGCGTGCCGCCGTTCGCCGCGAGCAACTGGCCCCGCTGCGCCGGCGCCGCGCCCGGCGCGGCGTCCTTGCCGCGGCCGAATAGTTCGAGATCCAGAGGATCCTCTTCCGCCGTCGCGCAGTTGACGACGACGAACGGCTGGTTGCGGCGCGGGCTCGCCTCGTGGATCGCCCGCGCGAGCAGCTCCTTGCCGGTGCCGCCCTCGCCCGAGAGCAACACGCGTGCGTCGGTGCCGGCGACCATGTTTGCCTGGGCGAGCTTGTCTTCCATGAGCTGGCTGCGCGTGACGATGCCGGCGCGCCAGGCCTCGTCGACTTGCGCGAAGCCGGATACCTTCAGCGCCCGCTGCACATGATCGAGCAGCTCCTGTTTGTCGACGGGCTTCGTCAGGAAGCCGAACGCACCGCTTTGCGTGGCGTGCACGGCGTCGGGAATCGTGCCGTGCGCGGTGAGGATGATCACGCGCAGGCCCGGCCAGCGGCCCTGCAGCTCCTTGAGCAGACCGATGCCGTCCATCTCGTCCATCCGCAAGTCGGTGATCACGAGGTCCGGGCGGAAGCGGATGCACGCGGCGAGCGCCGCGGCGGCGCTCTCGACCGCCTCGACCTCGTAGTTCTCGGCCCGCAGCCGGATCGTCAGCAGGCGCAGCAGGCCCGGATCGTCGTCGACCACCAGGATCCGCGCCTTGCGCCGCTGCAGGCTCGCGCTGTCGCGGCTCGGTCGGTTCGCGAACCCGAACCCGAGGGAGGTGGTGGCGGCGTTCGCATAGGCATTCACGGGGTCATTCTCCGATCCTCTCGTCATGGCGGCGGGGTTCCGCCCGGGGTCCGATCGTTGATCGAGCGCTCGAGGTGGCTGACCGCATCGAGTTTCGCCAGAGCATCGTCCAAGGATTTGCGCAGCCGCGCATTCTCGGCCGCTTCGGCCGCGAGGCGCCGGTCGGCCACGGCGAGCCGGTCGCGCCCCGCCCGCGCCGCCTGCGCGCGCAGGCGGCGGTTTTCCGCCTGCAGTATCAGCCGCTGCTCGACCTGCCGCAACTCGATGGTCGCGAGCATGCGCTCCTCAGGGAGCAGAGTCTCGGGCCTCGCGAGGATTTGGGAAAGCTGTCGCTCGGCGGCGACGGGGTCCGAGCCGCTGTGGCCGGGAGTCGCGAGCGCGAGCGCGTAGCGCAGCCGGTTGCTCGTCGTCGGCGTCAGCTGCGCCGCGTCCTTGGCGGCCTGGAACCGCTCCGCCTGGCTCGCCGGATCCTCCTGCGGCAGCCGGCTGATGAGCGCGAGATCCGGTTCGATCGGGCTCTGCGGGCGCGGCCCCGGCGGCGGCAGGGGTGCGGCGGCACCGGGGCCGCGCAGCTCGTTGACGAGGCCGCAGCCGGCGAGGCTCAGCGTCGCCAAGGCGGCGGCGAGGAGGCCGCGCAAGTCAGGCCGCATACGCATCGGTCGGCGCGGCGAGCGCCTTCTGCCGCAGCGGCAGGCGGACGCGAAAATGCGCGCCGCCGTGTGCAGCCTCGAGGATCTCGATCGCCCCGCCATGGGCCTGGACGAACTCGGTGACCACGGAGAGGCCGATGCCGGTGCCCTTGACGTGGCCGCCCTGGGGCGTCTTGCCCTGGTAGAACGCCTCGAAAATCCGCATGCGCTCCTCGGGCGGCACGCCGGGGCCGCTGTCGATCACCTCGAGGATGAGCTGCTCGTTCTCGGCGCGGGCGTGGATCGAGATGCTGCCGCCGCGCGGCGTGAACTTGATCGCGTTCGACAGCAGGTTGTCGAGGATCAGGCGCAGTTTCGCCCGGTCGGCGAGCGGCGTGAGGTCCTCGACCCGCACGTCGAGGCGCACGCGCTGAGCGACCAGCGTGAGTTGCTGGTTCTCGAGCACGGTCTTGATCAGCGGCCGCAGGCGAAACTCCGAGACCTCGAGGCCGACGTTCTGCGCCTGCCAGGCGCTGAAGCTCAGCAGGTTCTCGATCAGGCGCTGAAGTTTCATGCTGTTCTCGCGCAGTATCGCCGTGACCTCGCGCTGGGCGCTCTGCAGCTCGCCGACCGCGCCGTCCATCAGCAGTTCCGTTCCCTCGCGTATGTTCGCGAGCGGGGTCTTCAACTCGTGCGACATGTGTCGCAAAAACCGATTTTTTTCCTGCGCGAGCTCGAGCAGGCGCGCGCGCAGCCACTCGAGCTGCGTGGCCAGGCGCTCCAGGTCCCGTGGCCCGCGGATCGCGATCGGCCGGGAGAACGCGCCACGGCCGAGTTCGCTGATCGCGCGGTCGATCGCGCGGATCGGGCGGCCGAGCAGGAACGTGAACACGCCGACCACGGCGAGGGTGAGCGGCACGAGCAGCAGGGTCTGCCACAGGAGCGTGCGGCGCGTCCTCGCCGCCGCGCGCTGCAGGGCGGTCAGTTCCCGGTCGATCTTCGCATTGGTGCGGTCCGAGATCCGCGATGCGAGATCCGAGAGGTGCGGCAACGCGCCGATCAGCTGATTCATCTGCGGTGAGTTCGGCGCCGCGGTGCGCAGCTCGGCGAGCATGCGCCCCGCCGCGGACTCGATCGCGTGCAGGTCGAGGCGCGATTGCCGGTCGAGCGGCAGGCCGAGCAGCGCGTCGGCGGTCTGGTCGAGCCGCCGGGTGTCGGTGGCGTAGCCGTCGCGCAGGTCGGCGCTGCCGAGGATCTGGTACAGGCGCGCGCTGCGCTCCATCGCGCCGATGTCCTCGATCAGCAGCTGGTTGTTGCGCGTTCCCTGCATGCCGTGGATCACCAGCTGCTGGCTGCGGTTCGACAGACGGTTCATCTGCAGCGCCGCATTGACGATCGCGACCAGGAGCGGCGCGGCGACGATCGTGAAGCCGATCAGCATCAGGCCACTCAGGGATTTTGGCCGGGGAATGCGCATGGGCGGCATTCTACATGGGCCGCATTCGGCCGAGCGCCGGCGCTGCGGCGGTGGGCGCGGCGCTCGCGGCGGACCCGGGTAGAATCCACGAAGTGCAATCCGCGACCCCCTATGCGCAGCTCTCGCCGGACGCGGTGCTCGCCGCCATCGAGGCCGCCGGCTACCTCACCGACGGGCGGGTACTCGCGCTCAACAGCTACGAGAACCGCGTCTACCAGGTTGGCATCGACGCCGCCGAGCCGCTGGTCGCGAAGTTCTACCGCCCGGGCCGCTGGACGGATGCGGCGATCCTCGAGGAACACGGCTTTGCGCTCGAACTCGCGGCGCTGGAGATTCCGGTGATCGCGCCGCTCGCGCGCGAGGGCGCGACGCTGCACGCCCACGGTGGCTTTCGCTACGCCCTGTTCGCCCGCCGGGGCGGCCGCTGGCCGGAGCTCGGCAGCACCGAGGAGCGCGAATGGGTGGGCCGGTTCCTCGGGCGCATCCACAGTGCCGGTCGTGCCGGCGCTTTCCTGCACCGCGCGCCGCTGCGCCCCGAGGAGCTCGGCCGCAAGTCCCGCGACTATCTGCTCGAGGGAGGCTGGCTGCCCGATTACCTCGAGGAGAAGTATGCGGACCTGACCGAGACGCTGCTCGAGGAGGTCGAGCGGCGGGCGGGCGACTGGGGTGGGGCGCGGGTGGCGCGGATCCACGGCGACTGTCATCGCGGCAACATCCTCTGGACCGACGCCGGTCCGCATTTCGTCGATCTGGACGATTGCCTGGCGGGACCCGCGGTACAGGATTTGTGGATGCTGCTCGCGGGCGGCGCCGAGGAGATGCGCGCGCAGCTCATCGACCTGCTGGCCGGCTACGAGCAGTTCCTGCCGTTCGATCGGCGCGAGCTCGCCTTGATCGAGCCGCTGCGGGCGCTGCGGATGATGCACTATTGCGCCTGGATCGCCCGCCGCTGGCAGGATCCGGCGTTCCCGCGCGCCTTCCCGTGGTTCGCCGAGCCGCGCTACTGGGAGGAGCACTACCGCGCGCTCGACGAACAACTCGGCGCGGTCGACTCCCCGCCGCTCGAATTGTAATCGCCGCCGCCTCTCGGTGATCGGTGCGCCGATCGTCGGTAATTTGCTACTCTAGGCGGCATGTCCCAATCGCGCTTGCTGCCGCTCTGTGCCGCCGTCGCGCTCGCCGCCTGTCACCATGGCGCCCAGCCACCGAGCGGTGCAGCAACGCCTGCGCCGGTGCGTCCGGCGCGCCCGTCCGGACCCTCGCTCGCGGCGCAAACCGCCGGCCTGGTCGAGGCGCCGGCGATTTCCCGGTCGACGGGTGGGGTGCGCCTGAAGTTCGCGCCCGAGGCGCGGCCGATGGCGGGCGAGCCGCTCACCGTCGATCTCGCCTTGCTGCCCTCGGTCGCGGCCGACTCGGCGACCCTGGCGATCGGCTCTTCAGGGCATTTCACGGTCGTCGCGGCGGATCGACAGATCACGCTGCCAGCGCTCGAGGCGAACCAGGTCTACCGCCAAAGCGTCGATCTCACGCCGGCCGCGCCGGGCGTCGCGCTGCTCGACGTCACCGTTTCCTTGCACCGCGACGCGAACGTCGAGGTGCGCGAGTTCGCGCTACCGCTGATCGTCGGCGGCGCCGCGAATGCGGGAGGCACCGCGGGCGCCCCCGCTGATGCCGGTGCCGCCGGCGTCGCGAGTGCTCCCCGCGCAAAATAAAACCCCGCCGGCCGCCCGTTCGGCCTATGATTGTCGGTTTGCCCCCATAGATCCCCGCCGTGACGCAGCAACTCCGCAACATCGCCATCATCGCCCACGTCGACCACGGCAAGACCACGCTGGTCGACCAGTTGTTGCGCCAGTCCGGCACGCTCGATGCGCGCAAGGACCTCGAGGATCGGATCATGGACTCGAACGCGCTCGAGAAGGAGCGCGGCATCACGATCCTCGCCAAGAACACCGCGATCAACTGGGGCGAGTACCGGATCAACATCGTCGACACGCCGGGCCACGCCGACTTCGGCGGCGAGGTCGAGCGGGTGCTCGCGATGGTCGACGGCGTGCTGCTGCTCGTCGATGCGGTCGACGGGCCGATGCCGCAGACGCGCTTCGTCACGCAAAAGGCGTTCGCGCACGGCCTGCGCCCCATCGTCGTGATCAACAAGATCGACCGCGACGAGGCGCGGCCGGGCTGGGTGCTCGATCAGACCTTCGATCTGTTCGACCGCCTCGGCGCGACCGACGCGCAGCTCGACTTCCCGGTCGTCTACGCCTCGGCGCTGCGCGGTTTCGCAGGGCTCGATCCGCAGGTTCGCGGCGGCGACATGCAGGCGCTGTTCGCGACCATCGTCGCGCATTGTCCGCCGCCGGACGTCGACGCCGCCGGCTCCTTGCAGCTGCAGGTGACGCTGCTCGACTATTCGAGCTACGTCGGTGCGATCGGCATCGGCCGGATCAAGCGCGGCACGCTGCGCCGCGGCATGACCGTCACCGTCGTCGGCCGCGAGGGCCGCGAGCGCAGCGAGAAGATCACGCAGATCCAGGGCTTCCACGGTCTCACCCGCATCGAGGTCGAGAGCGCCGAGGCGGGCGACATCGTCGCCTTCGCCGGGATCGCCGAGCCGAAGGTCTCGGAGACGCTGTGCGACCCGGCGAACGTCGAGGCCTTGCCGAACCTGGTCGTCGACGAACCGACGATCAGCATGACCTTCGAGGTCAACACGTCGCCCTTCCTCGGGCGCGAGGGCCGGTTCGTCACCAGCCGGCAGATCCGCGAACGGCTGGAGCGCGAGTCGATCCACAACGTCGCGCTGCGCGTCGAACCGACCGCCGACCCGGACAAGTTCGTCGTCTACGGCCGCGGCGAGCTGCACCTCGGGGTGCTGCTCGAGAACATGCGCCGCGAGGGGTACGAGCTCGCCGTGTCGCGCCCGCGCGCCGTCATCCGCGAGGTCGACGGCCGCCCGCACGAGCCGTATGAACAGGTGACCGTCGACGTCGACAGCGACGCGCAGGGCGACGTGATGAACGCGCTCGGCGGGCGCGGCGCGGAGCTGAAGGACATGCAGGCCGACGGCCGCGGGCGCGTGCGCCTGGATTACATGATCCCCTCGCGGGGCCTCATCGGCTTCCAGACGGAGTTTCGCACCATGACGCGCGGCACCGGCCTGCTGCACCACGTCTTCGACCATTACGGTCCGCTGGTGCAGCGCGAGCTCGGCCAGCGCCCGCAGGGCGTGCTGATCGCCAACGGCCAGGGAACGGCGCTCGCCTATTCGCTGTTCAGCCTGCAGGAGCGCGGGCGCCTGTGCGTCGGTCCGGGCGAGGAAGTCTACGAAGGGATGATCATCGGCCTGCACAACCGGGACAACGATCTCGTGGTCAATCCGCTGAAGGGCAAGAAGCTCACCAACATCCGTGCCGCCGGCAAGGACGAGAACGTGGTCCTCTCACCGCCGATCCGCTTCACGCTCGAGCAGGCGATGGAATTCATCGACGACGATGAGCTGATCGAGATCACGCCGGGATCGATCCGCATGCGTAAGCGGCATCTGCGCGAGGGCGACCGCCGCCGCTCGGAGCGCGAAGTGCTCGACCAGGGCGCCGCCGGCTGAAGCTCGGGCCGGCGCCGGCCGAAGCGAGCCCGCATTTAACCGATTATTGGATGAAACGAGACGCCGATCACGTCGGTGTTGCGGGATCTCCCTAACACTGGGGGCCGTCTTAGGGACGGCCGGGGAGCCGTCGCATGCTCGGGAGATCAACGGACTTGTCACGCGACACCGCGCGCGCATTGAAGCGCCTCGATCCGCCGGCGGCCGCGGGGCTCAATCGCCTGCTCGAGCGCCAGCTCGGCGACGCCCGTGGGCGCGGCGGCGAGGTCGACGTCGACGCGCTGCTGCGGATCGTGAGCGAGCATTACGACCGCGTCGACGCCGAGCGGCGCGGCATCGTGCGCTCGATGCAGATCATGTCGGACGAGGCCCAGGCGCTCACGCGCGAGATCCGCGAGGAGACCGCCTCGCATCTGCAGGCGATTCTCGACAACGTCAAGGACGCGATCGTCACCATCGACGAGGCCGGCCACATCGAGAGCTGCAACCCGACCGGCGAGCGCATCTTCGGCTACGCGCAGGCGGAGATTCTCGGCCGCAGCCTCGACTTCCTGCTGCCCGACATCGGCGGGGACGGCGCGCGCGCCTTCCTCGAGCGGCTCGCGACCAAGCTCGACGACACCCACGTCGACCTCGCCGCGCAGCAGACCTGGGGCGTGTCGAAGGACGGCGCCTCGGTCGCCGTCGAGGTCGCCGTCAGCAAGGCCTATCTGAACCGGTGCGAGCGCTATATCGTCAGCATTCGCGACATCAGCGAGCGGCACATGGCCGAGCAGTTGATGCGCGAGAGCGAGGCGCGCTATCGGACGCTCGTCGAGCACGCGCCGGAGGCAATCCTCGTCCTCGACGTCGACCTGGGGCGCTTCGTCGACGTCAACGACAACGCCTGCCGCTTCTTCGACATGGATCGCGGCACGCTCCTCGCCTGCGGCCCCGAGCGCATCAGTGCGCCGGTGCAGATGGACGGCACACCCTCGTTCGGCATCGCCCGCGGCTACATCGACCGCGCGCTCGCCGGCGGGGCGCCGGTGTTCGAATGGACCCATTGCGATGCGCACGGCCGGACGATGCCCTGCGAGGTGCGCTTCGTGCGGCTGCCGAGCTCCAACCGCCGTCTGATCCGTGCGAGCATCACCGACATCACCGAGCGCAAGCGCGCCGAGGCGATCGCCGCGGGCGAGCGCCGGGTGTTCGAGAACGTCGCCGCGAACGCCCCGCTCCAGTCGGCGCTCGAGGCGATCGCCGAGATCATCGAGCGCGTGCTGCCCCCGAGCTTCTGCGCGATCAATCTGCTGGCTGCCGACCGGCGCACGCTCAACTTCGGCGTCGCCTCGACCCTGCCGCGCGAATTCGTCGTTGCGATGGACGGCGTGCCCGCCGATGCGCGCTTCGGCTCCTGCGCGGCCTGCGCCGAATGGGCCCGTCCGGTCGTGGTCGCCGATCTCGCGAGCGATCCGATCTGGGAGCAGCGCCGTGAGGCGGCGCTGCTCTGCGGCCTGCGCGCGTCCTGGTCGGTGCCGATTCTCGCCTCCGACGGCCGTGTCGTCGGCACTTTCGCCGTCTACCGCCGTCAGCCGGGCGACCCCGGCGAGCGCGACTTCGAATTGATCCTGCGCATGGCGCAGATCGCCGGCATCGCGATCGAGCGGCGCGGCGCCGAGGATGCACTGCGCAACAGCGAGGCGAAATTCCGCGGCCTGTTCGAGAACGTGATGGAGGGCGTTTACCAGACCACCCGCGAGGGCCGGCTCCTCGCGGTCAATCCGGCGTTCGTGCAGATGCTCGGTTACGACTCGGCCGAGGAGATCTGCGCCGTGCCGGCGAACTCGCTCTACTGGTCTGCGGCCGACCGCGACACCTACGTGCGGCGGATGGAGAGCGAGGGTGAGATGCGCAACGTCGAGTTCACGCTGCGCCGCAAGGATGGCGGCATGCTCATCGTCGTCGACAACAGCCGCGTCGTGCGCGACGCGCAAGGGCGGGTGAGCGGCTTCGAGGGCACGATCACCGACATCACCGAGCGCAAGGAGGCCGAGACCGCGGTGTTCCAGGCGAAGGAGCGCGCCCAGGTCACGCTGCAGTCGATCGGCGATGCGGTCATCACCACCGATTCGGCGGGGCGCATCGATTACATGAACCCGGTCGCCGAGAGCTTGACCGGCTGCGAGAGCCGCGAGGCGCAGGGACGCCTGATCAGCGAGGTGCTGACGGTGGTCGACGAGACCACCCGCGAGGCGAGCGAATGCCCGGTCACGCGCTGCCTGCGCGAAGGCCGCGTCCTCGGCCTCGCCGAACACACCGTGCTCGTCAACCGGCGCAGCAAGGAGATCGCGATCCAGGACTCGGCGGCGCCGATCCGCGACCGCGAAGGCAACATGAGCGGCGCGGTCATGGTGTTCCACGACGTGAGCAAGGAGCGCCGGTTGCACCGCGCGCTCTATTACCAGGCGAGCCACGACACCCTCACCGGGCTGATCAACCGCCGGGAGTTCGAGAACCGCCTCGCGGCGGCGGTCGAGAGCGTGCGCGAGGACGCCGGCAGCCGGCAGGCGCTGCTCTACCTCGATCTCGATCAGTTCAAGCTGGTCAACGACACCTGCGGCCATCCGGCCGGGGATCAACTGCTCAAGCAGATCACCGGCGTGCTGCAGTCCCGGGTGCGCAGCGGCGACACGCTCGCGCGCCTGGGCGGCGATGAGTTCGGCATTTTGCTGCAGGATTGTTCGCTCGACCAGGCGGTGCGGGTCGCCGAGACCCTGCGCCAGGCGATCCGCGACTATCGCTTCAGCTGGCAGGACGGCGTGCTCGGCGTCGGCGTGAGCATCGGCATCGTCGAGATCACGCCGGAGACGCCGACGGTCGCGAACGTGATGAGCGCCGCCGACGTCGCCTGTTATTCGGCCAAGGACTCCGGGCGCAACCGGCTGCACCTGTACACCCCGGACAACGTCCCCGAGCGCCACAAGGAGATGCACTGGGTGTCGAAGCTCACCCGCGCCTGCGAGGAGAGCCGCTTCGACCTCGTCTACCAGCCGATCGTGCCGATCGGCTCGACGGTGCACGATCGCGAGCATTTCGAGCTGATGCTGCGTCTGCACGACGAATCCGGCAAGCTGGTCTCGCCCGCGGAGTTCATCCCGGCGGCCGAGCGCTACAACGTGATGCCGTCGATCGACCGCTGGGTCGTCAAGACCGCGCTCGACCGGGTCATCCACCGCAACGGCTCCGGCATTAAGCCCTACACGATCGCGGTGAACCTCTCCGGCAATTCGCTGAACGACGAACGCTTCCTCGAGTACCTGATCGGCCTGCTCTCCGGCGCGAACCTCGTGCCGGGCGCCATCTGCTTCGAGATCACCGAGACCGCGGCGATCGCCAATCTCGGCAACGTCGTCTACTTCATGCGCGAGCTGAAGGCGCGCGGCTGTCACTTCGCGCTCGACGATTTCGGCAGCGGCCTGTCCTCGTTCATGTACCTGAAGACGCTGCCGGTCGATTACCTGAAGATCGACGGCCGGTTCATCGAGAACGTGACCCGCGATCCGGTGGACCGCAGCATGGTCGAGGCGATCAGCCAGGTGGGCCGGGCGATGGGCATCCACACGATCGCCGAGCGTGTCGAGTCGGCCGAGGCGCTCGTCGAGCTCGCGCGCCTCGGCATCGGCTTCGCCCAGGGCTTCCACGTCGCAGAACCCCGCCCGATCGCCGAATTCCCGTATTCTATCGAGGGGTGAGCGCGCCGCCAGGACGCGGGCGATGCACACGCACACGAGCAATGCCGGAGGGTTCATGCGTCGACACCAAACCGCCGGCGGGCATCCAGGTCTGGTCACGCTCGGCCTCACCTGGACGTTTTAGTGATGAGGCGCGTTGGCATCGACTTGCCGTGCCGAGCGGCCACGACCCCGATTCGGACCTGGAGCTAGGCCTGTGGCAATCGATCGGAAAATCAGCGTAGCGCCGATGATGGACTGGACCGACCGGCATTGCCGGTACTTCCACCGCCTGCTCGCGCCGCATGCGCTGCTCTACACCGAAATGCTCGTCGCCAAGGCGGTGCTGCGCGGTGACCGGACGCGGCTGCTCGCGTTCGATCCGGCCGAGCGCCCGGTGGCGCTGCAGTTGGGCGGCTGCGATCCCGGGGAACTGGCCGAGGCGGCCACGATCGGCGAGGCCGCGGGTTACGCCGAGATCAACCTCAACGTCGGCTGCCCGAGCGATCGGGTGAGGAGCGGTGCGTTCGGCGCCTGCCTGATGGCCGAGCCCGCGTTGGTCGCCGGCTGCGTGCGGCGCATGCGCGCGGCGGTGCGCGTGCCGGTGACGGTCAAATGCCGCATCGGCATCGACGATCGGCAGGACTACGGCTTCTTCGGGGCGTTCGCCGCGGCCCAGGCCGACGCCGGCGCCGACGCGCTCATCGTGCACGCGCGTGCGGCGATCCTGCGCGGCCTTTCGCCGAAACAGAACCGGGAGATCCCGCCGCTGCGGTACGACTACGTCCACCGTCTGAAGCGCGAGCGGCCGTCGCTCAACGTGGTGGTCAACGGCGGCATCGCCGACGTCGCCGCCGCCCGCAGCCATTTCGCGGCGGGTGTCGACGGCGTGATGCTCGGCCGGGCCGCCTACCACCGGCCGGCGCTGCTCGCCGCACTGGAGCGCGAATTCATCGATCCGGCCTGGGACATGCCGGCGCCGCCGGCCCTGATCGGCCGCCTCGTCGCCTACGCGCGCGGCGAGATCCTCGCGGGCAGCCGATTGCACTCGATCACGCGCCACCTGCACGGCCTGGTCGTGGGCACCGACGGCGCGCGTGCCTGGCGCCGGTTTCTCGCCGATCTCGCGCTGCGCCCGGACGCAGGGCCTGAGACCCTCGCCGCCGCACTGCCGCTCGTTCGCGGCTCGCTCGCCGCCTGACCGGCTGCGCTGCGGCGCATTCGGCAGCGCAGCAACGCCAGGTTAAGTATAATCGCCCCGGCCTATGGGAAACGAAGTCGAAGTCGCGATCCTGTTCGCCGATGTCGTCGGCAGCACGAAGCTCTATGAGCAGCTCGGCGATGAGCGGGCGCGCGATATGGTCGGCATCTGCATCGAGGTGATGCGCAGCGCGACCGAACAGAATCACGGCACCGTGATCAAGACGATGGGCGATGAGGTCATGGCGACGTTCCCGACGGCGGACGACGCCTTGAACGCCGCTGCGCAGATGCAAAAGCAGATCCGCGCCCATCCGGCGCTGAAGATCGGCGAGCACTCGGTCGCGATCCGCATCGGCTGCAATTTCGGACCGGTGGTCACGGAGAATCGCGACATCTTCGGCTCCGCGGTGCATACGGCGAATCGCATGACGAGTCAGGCGAAGGCCGGCCAGATCATGACGACCTCGACGATGGTCGAGCAGTTGTCGGCGGACTGGCGCGCCTCGGTGCGCCAGATCGACATCGCGACGCTCAAGGGCCGCAGCAGCGAGGTGGCGCTGTTCGAGGTCGTGTGGCAACCGGAGGACGTGACCAGCATGGTGCCGGCGATTGCGGCGCGCGAGCGCGCGGCGAAGCCGCAGCGGCTGCGCCTGCGCTACCAGGGCCAGGAAGTCTTCGTCGACGAAGGCCGGGCGAACGTGAGCATCGGCCGTGCCGAGGAGAACGACCTCGTCGTCAAGGGCAACTTGATCTCGCGGTTGCACGCGCGGGTCGAGATCGCGCGCAACAGGTTCATGCTGATCGATCAGAGCACGAACGGCACCTTCGTCGTCGGCAAGGACGGCGAGGAGGCGTTCGTCCGGCGCGATTCGATGCAGATCCGCGGCGAGGGCCTGATCGGTCTCGGCCGGGCTCCGGACAGCAATTCCTCGCAGGTGATCCGCTTCATCTGCGAGGAGTGAGGCGGCGAGGAGCGGGCGCCGGCTACGGCCCGCCGACCCGCCTGACCGCCTCGCTCAATTCGCGTCGCAAGGCCTGCGGCAGTCGCTCGCCGAACCCTTCCAGGTAGGTGCCGATCGCCGCGAACTCTTCGCGCCAGGCGGCCGGGTCGACGGCGAGCAGTTCCTCGAGCACGCTCTCGGTGATCGGCAGCGCGTGGGTGTCGAGGTCCGCCGGGCCCGGCAGGTGGCCGATCGGCGTGTCGACGGCGCCCACGCTGCCCTCGCAGCGCTCGATGATCCAGCGCAGCACGCGCAGGTTCTCGCCGAAGCCGGGCCAGAGGAACTTGCCGTCCCGGTCCTGGCGAAACCAGTTGACGTGAAAGATCTGCGGCGGATGTTCGAGTCCCGCGCCGAGCTTGATCCAGTGATCCCAGTAGTCGGCGAAGTTGTAGCCGGCGAAGGGCTTCATCGCCATCGGGTCGCGGCGCACGATGCCGACCGTGCCGGTCGCCGCCGCGGTGGTTTCGGAGGCGACGCCGGCGCCGACCAGTACGCCGTGCGTCCAGCCGCGCGCCTGGTAGACGAGCGGCGCGAGCACGCGGCGGCGCCCGCCGAACACGATCGCCGAGATCGGGACGCCGCCCGCGGCCTCGGCGGCGCGCGAATAGCTCGGGTTGCGCGTCGCGGCGACCGTGAATCGCGAATTCGGATGGGCCGCCGGTCCGTTCGCCGCATCGTACGGCCGGCCCTGCCAGTCGTAGGCCGGCGCACCTTCGTGCAATCCTTCCCACCACGGCTTGCCGTCCGCCGTCAGTGCGACGTTCGTGAAGATCGTGTCGCGGCGAATCGTCTCATAGGCGTTGCGGTTGGTCTTCGGATTGGTGCCGGGCACGACGCCGAAGTAGCCGGATTCCGGATTGATCGCGTACAGCCGGCCGTCCGCGCCCGGGTGCAGCCAGGCGATGTCGTCGCCCACCGTCCACACCTTCCAACCCGGATAGCTCGCCGGCGGGATCAGCATCGCGAGGTTCGTCTTGCCGCAGGCCGAAGGAAACGCGCAGGCGAGGTAGTGCGTCGCGCCGTCCGGGCTCTCGATGCCGACGATCAGCATGTGCTCGGCGAGCCAGCCCTCGCTGCGCGCCTGCCAGCTCGCGATCCGCAGCGCGTGGCACTTCTTGCCGAGCAGCGCGTTGCCGCCGTAGCCGGAGCCGATGCTCTTGATCGTCGATTCCTCCGGGAAATGCATGATGAAGCGCCGCTCGGGATTCAGGTCGCCGGTGGAATGCAGCCCGCGGACGTACTCGCCGTCGCGGGCGATGCGCTCGAGCGCGGCGCGGCCCATGCGCGTCATCAGGCGCATGTTGAGCACGACGTAGGCGCTGTCGGTGATCTCGACGCCGCCGCGGGCGAACGGCGAGCCGATCGGTCCCATGCAGTACGGCACCACGTAGAGCGTGCGCCCGCGCATGCAGCCGCGGAACAACTCGTCCATCTGCCGGTGCGCCTGGGCGGGCGCCATCCAGTGGTTGTTCGGCCCGGCGTCCGCGGCATCGCGGGTGCAGATATAGGTCACGTGCTCGACCCGCGCGACGTCCCGCGGATCCGAGCGATACAGGTAGCAATCCGGGTAGCTCGCCGGCTCGAGGGGGAGCAACTCGCCGGCATCGACCAAGGACTGCTGCAGCGTGTGAAACTCCTCGTCGCTGCCGTCGCACCAATGCACGCTTGCCGGCACCGTCAACCGTGCGACTTCGGCGACCCAGTCGGCCACCGGGCGGCTAATCGAGGATAGGTCGCTGACGTGATTCTGCGCCGTTGCCATGAAACTCCTCGCGCCGGGGTCTTGCGCCGAAGACCCGTGCAATATACTAGCATACGGTTAAACTATTGATGGATCATGGGTTTACTGGAATCGAAGCAATGCACAAGGTGGCCGCGGGTCTGCTGATGGCGGCGCTCGCCGGCACCGCGCCGCGCGCCCGGGCCGCCTCGGCGCCTGTCATGGCGCCGTCCTCGGCCGCCGTGCCCGCGCGAGCCTCGATCACCGTCGTGACCACGGCGGACGTCGTGCGCACGCGCGTCGTTGCCGGCACGTCGCAAACCCGCCTGGTGCCGGCCGATCGCGTCGTCGCGGGCGATCCCGTGGTCTATACGCTCACGGTTCGCAACGAAGGCCTCGCGTCGGCGAACCACGTGGTCGTGAACAGTCCGATCCCGCGGCAGATGCGTTATCTGCCCGGCACCGCGGTCGGTCCGGCCGCCAAGGTGAGTTTCTCGGTCGACGGCGGACGCAGCTACGGGGAACCCGCGCAGCTGCGGGTCGCCGACGCGGACGGCGCGCTGCGGGCGGCGACGGCCGCCGATTACACCGACATCCGCTGGGTGCTGCAGGATACGCTGCAGGCCGGATCGGTCGCCTTCGTCCGCTACACCGCGGTGCTGCGCTGAGCGCCGTGCCTTTGGCGGCGAACGGGCGTGAAAAAAGTGCATACGCCGCGCGCCGCAGGCCGTAGGCTGGCAGCTGCTCATGAGCCGCGAAATCTCCGAGTTGTTCGGCGCTGCGGGCCCGCTCGCGCGGGCCTTGCCGGGCTATGGCTTGCGTCCCGAACAGGCGGCGATGGCGGTCGCGGTCGCTGCCGCGCTCGCGCGCGGCGAACCGCTCCTCGTCGAGGCGGGCACCGGCACCGGTAAGACCTTCGCCTATCTGGTGCCGGCCCTGCTGTCGGGCCGGCGCGTGATCATCTCGACCGGCACCCGGACGCTGCAGGATCAGCTGTACCGGCGCGACCTGCCCTTGCTCGCCCAGGCGCTCGGCAGCCCGGTGCGCGTCGCCTTGCTCAAGGGCCGGGCCAATTATCTGTGCCGGCATCGCCTCGAACTCGCGACGCGCCAGCGCGGCTTGCCGGGGTTCGACCGTACCGGCGCGCGCATCCTCGCGCGCGTCGAGCGCTGGGCTGCGACGACCGCCGTCGGCGACCTCGCGGAGCTCGCGGATTTGCCGGAGCAATCGTCCCTCTGGCCGCAGATCACCTCGACCCGCGAGAACTGCCTGGGACAGGAATGCCGGCACTACGCGCAATGCCACGTGCTCGAGGCCCGCCGCGAGGCTCAGGCGGCCGACCTCGTCGTCGTCAATCATCATCTGTTGCTCGCCGATCTCGCCCTGAAGGAGGAGGGTTTCGGCGACCTGCTGCCGGGCGCCGATGCGGTGATCCTCGACGAGGCGCACCAGGTGCCGGAGATCGCGGCGCAATTCTTCGGCGAGATCTGGTCCGCCCGTCAGGTCGAGACGCTGCGCCGCGACGCGCTCGCCGAACTAGACGCCGCGGGCGTGCGCTCGCCGGCGATGGTCGCCGCGCTCGATGCGCTCGATGAGCGGCTGCGCGTGCTGCGGGGCCACCTCGCCGGCGCGGCGCCGCGCCTCGACTGGGCGCAGCTGCCGGCGGCGTTCCTCGAGGATCTCGCCGATCTCGAGCGTGCGCTGGGGTGTGCCGCGACCGGGCTCGAGGATCTCGGCGCCGGTCCCGGCGTCGCGACCGGCGCACGGCGCGCGCGCGCCTGCGCCGCCGGGCTCGCGGCTCTGCGCGCGGCGACCGACGAGAACGGGCTGCGCTGGGTCGAGCTCGCGGCCTCGGGCCTCGTGTTGCAGTTCACGCCGTTCGAGATCGCCGAGCGCCTGCGCGAGGCGATCGCCGCCGCGGGCTCGACCTGGATCTTCACCTCCGCGACGCTCGCGCTCGCCGGCGATTTCACGCACTTCGCCGCCCGCATCGGCCTCCCCGAGGCGCGCACGCTGTCGATCGACAGCCCGTTCGATTTTCCCCGCCAGGCGCGCCTGTTCCTGCCGCCGGACATGCCGCAGCCGCAGTCGCCGCAGTACGCGGCGGCGTTCATCGACGCCTGCGCGCCGCTCCTCGAGGCCTGCGGCGGCCGGGCTTTCCTGCTCTACACGAGTCACCGCGCGCTCGCCGAGGGTGTCGCCTGTCTGCACCGGCGCTTTGCCGAGCCGCCCTTCCCGGTACTCGTGCAGGGGCAGGCGCCGCGCGAGGCGCTGCTCGCGCGCTTTCGCGAGCTCGGCAACGCGGTGTTGCTCGCGACCGGGAGCTTCTGGGAGGGGGTCGACGTCAAGGGGGAGGCGCTCTCGATCGTCGCGATCGACAAGCTGCCTTTCGCCGCGCCCGACGACCCGCTGCTCGCGGCGCGGCTCGAGGGCATCCGCCGGCGTGGCGGCAACGGTTTCACGCAGCATCAACTGCCGCAGGCGGTCCTCGCGCTGAAACAGGGGGTCGGCCGCTTGATCCGCGATTTCGACGACTTCGGCGTGATCGTGATCGGCGACCCGCGGCTCACGCGCAAGTCCTACGGCCGCGCCTTTCTCGCCGCGCTACCGCCCTGTCCGATCGTCACCGACGCGGCGGCCGCCGTGCGTTTTCTCGCCGAGCGTTTCACGGCGCGCGTGCGGTCGGCCTCGGGCGCGGGTTGAGCCGGTGCGCCTGCTCGCACTCGATGCCTCGACCGAAGCGTGCTCGGCGGCGCTGCTGATCGGCGATGAGCTGACCTGCCGCTATGAGGAACCCGCCGGCGGCCAGGGCGAGCGGATCCTTGCGATGATCGAGGAGCTGCTCGCCGAGGCCGGCCTGCGGGCCGCCGCGCTCGATGCGATTGCCGCCGGGGTCGGACCCGGCGCGTTCACCGGCGTGCGCATCGGCGTGTCGGTCGCGCAGGGGCTCGCCTTCGGCGCCGATCTTCGGGTCGTGCCGATCGTCACGCTCGAGGCGCTCGCCTGGCGACGGATCGCGGACGGTCCCGTGCTCGCCTGTCTGGATGCGCGCATGGGGGAGGTGTACTGGGGCTGTTATCGCGCGCACCCGGCCCGCGGCCTGGTCGCGCAGGGACAGCCGCGCGTCGGCCCGGTCGAGTCGGTGCGCCCGCAGGGCGTGCCGCCGCTGCGCGGCGTCGGCCGCGCCTTTACCGCCTATCCGTCCTTGCGGGCCGCGGCGGCGGTCGCGGTCGATGCGCCCGACGCGCGCGCCTTGCCGGATGCGCGCGACATGGCGCGGCTCGGCGCGATCCGTTTCGCCGCCGGCGAGGCGCTCGATCCGGCGGGGCTCGCGCCGGTGTACCTGCGCGACAAGGTCGCGCTGACCGAGAGCGAACGCGCCGCCCGATGAGCGGGGCGCGCGCGGGCGTCACGCCGCTGTCACAATCGGCCGCTGTAATGGCGTGGTCATGCAAGCGAGGAACTAGGGCTGCCGTATGGGCGCAAAGCGCATCCTCCTCGTCGAGGACGAGAAGGCGATCCGGGACATGGTCGCATTCGGCCTGCGGCGCGCCGGCTACGAGGTCGCCGAGGCGGCGGATTGCCGTGAGGCGCGCGCGCGCCTGGTCGATCAGCGGCCCGACCTGATGCTGATCGACTGGATGCTCCCCGACATGAGCGGCCTCGAGCTGACCCGTTCGCTGAAGCGCGACAAGGAGTCGGCGGACATCCCGGTGATCATGCTGACCGCGCGCGCCGAGGAACAGGACAAGGTCGGCGGGCTCGAGGGGGGCGCGGACGATTACGTGACCAAACCGTTCTCGCCGCGCGAACTGCTCGCGCGGATCCAGGCGGTGTTGCGCCGGGGCGCACCGGGCGGCGCCGACATCGTCGAGGTCGACGGCCTGCGCCTCGATGACGCGAGCCACCGCGTGCGCGCGGGCGAGCGCGAGATACCGCTCGGCCCGACCGAATACCGGCTGTTGCATTTCTTCATGACCCACCCGGAGCGCGTGTTCACCCGCGGCCAGTTGCTCGACCGGATCTGGGGCGGCAACAGCTACGTCGAGGAGCGCACGGTCGACGTGCACATCCGCCGCTTGCGCAGGGCGCTCGAGCCGTATTCACTCGCGCGCCTGGTGCAAACGGTGCGCGGCTCCGGCTACCGTTTCTCGGCGCGCGCAGCCTGAAAAGGTGGTAAAAGCCTAGCCGATGACGGCGGTCTGGACCTTCGCGCTCGCCCGGCTTGCGGGTGTTCTCGTGCTCGGGCTGATGCTCGGCCTGTTCATCGGTCCGCCGTGGCTCGGCGTCGCGCTCGCGTTTGCGCTGTACCTCGGCTGGCAGCTGCGCAATATCTTCCTGCTGGAGCGCTGGCTGCGGCTGCGCTCGCAGATGGATCCGCCGGCGATCGGCGGCATCTGGGGCGACGTCATCGCCCAGATCGACCAGCTGCACCGGCGCAAGCAGTACCACAAGCAGCGCCTCGTCCAGATCTTCCGCGAACTGCGTCGCTCGACCGCGGCGCTGCCGGACGGCGTGATCATCTTGGGGCCGCAGCACGAGATCGTGTGGTTCAACCGGCGCGCGGCGAAGCTGCTCGCGCTGAAGCGCCCGACGGACGTCGGGCTGCGCATCGACAACCTGATCCGCGCGCCGGAGTTCATCGCCTACCTGCGCTCGGGGGACTACACCGCGCCGCTCGTGATCCGCCCGCCGGCCGAGGTCGAAGCCTACCTGTCGCTGCAGCTCGTGCCCTACGGCGCCGGCCAGTCGCTGCTGCTCGTGCGCGACGTCACGCGCCAGCGCCGCCTCGAGACGATGCGCAAGGACTTCGTCGCCAACGCCTCGCACGAGCTGCGCACGCCGCTCACCGTGATCACCGGCTACCTCGATGCCCTCGCCGAGGACGGCGGCCTCGATCCGGCCTGGACGGGACCCATGCGCGACATGCGGGTGCAGGCCCGGCGCATGAACGCGATCATCGCCGATCTTCTGGCGCTGTCGCGGCTCGAGGCGGCCGAGGACGACGTGCCGCGCGATCCGGTCGACGTGCCGCGCATGCTCGAGCGCCTGCAGCGCGATGCGCTCGCCCGCGCCGAGCGGCCGCGCGAGGTGCTGCTCGCCGTCGAATCCCCGGGTGGGCTGTACGGCGCGGCCGGCGAGATCGAATCGGCGTTCGGCAACCTGCTGGACAATGCACTCAAGTACACGCCGGCGCACGGCCGGGTGGACATCGGCTGGTGCGTCGATGCCGAGGGCGCGCATTTCTCGGTCGCCGACGACGGCATCGGCATAGCGGCCGAGCACATTCCGCGTCTCACCGAGCGCTTCTACCGCGTCGATGCCGGCCGTTCCCGCAGCCAGGGCGGCTCCGGTCTCGGTCTCGCGATCGTCAAGCACGCGCTGCAGCGCCATGGCGCGCGCTTGCAGGTGCACAGCGTGGAGGGCAAGGGCAGTCGCTTCGTTTGCGACTTCCCGCCGCAGCGCGTCTGGCATCCACCGCTGGTTGACGCGGAGCGAAAAGCGCGGTAAATGGACGGCGGTATCGAGGATGCCGCCGGATGACGCTCGCCATGGAAACCGCCGACCTGACCCATCACACCTCCCGCCGGTTCAATGAGGACCTGGAGAAGGTGCGCAACGAGGTCCTGCAGATGGGCGGGTTCGTCGAGCAGCAGCTGCACAAGGCGATCACCGCGCTGGTCGACGGCGACAGCCGCCTCGGCGAGGCGGTCGCGACCGACGACTACAAGGTCAACGGCATGGAGGTGTCGATCGACGAGGAATGCAGCCGCATCCTCGCGCTGCGCGCGCCGGCGGCCGGCGATCTGCGGGTGATCGTCGCGATCATCAAGACCATCACCGATCTCGAGCGCATCGGCGACGAGGGCGAGAAGATCGGCGACATCGCCTCGCGGCTCGCGACGATGGAGCGGCCGGCCGACAAGTACCGCCAGGTCAAGCATCTCGGCCGGCACGTCGCCCAGATGGTGCACGACGCGCTCGACGCATTCGCCCGCATGGATTCGAAGTCCGCGCTGAAGACCGCCCAGGAGGATCGCATGGTCGACGAGGAATACGAGTCGATCCAGCGCCAGTGCATGACCTTCATGATGGAGGATCCGCGCGCGATCCGCCGCGCCCTCGAGATCATGTGGGTGGTGCGCGCGCTCGAGCGCATCGGCGATCATGCGAAGAACATCTGCGAGTACGTGATCTACATGGTGCACGGCAAGGACATCCGCCACACTTCGCTCGAGGACGTGGCGCGGCAGATCGACGCCTCGCCGAGGCTGCCGCGATGAGCGCGCGGCCGGCGAACCTGCTCGGCTTGCTCGCCTGCGCGGCGCTGCTTTGCTATGCGTACTACGCGCAGCTGGTGCTGCATCTCGATCCTTGTCCGCTGTGCATCTTCCAGCGCGTCGGCATCTTCGCAACCGGCATCCTCTTCCTGATCGCCGCCGCGCACGGCGCGAAGGCCTGGGGGCGCAGGGTGTACGCCGCGCTCATCGCGGTCTCGGCGGCGGCGACGATCGGCGTCGCCGCCCGCCAGCTCTACATCCAGAGCCTGCCGGCGGATGCCGTGCCGACCTGCGGCGCATCGCTCCGTTTCATGCTCAAGGTGCTGCCCCTGAAGGACGTGCTCGTCAAGGTGCTGTCCGGCTCCGGCGAGTGCGCCAAGATCGACTGGCGCTTCCTCGGGCTCGCGATGCCGGCGTGGGTGCTGATCGCCGCCGTCGCGCTCGGCGCCTTCGGCATCTGGGCGAACGGCCGCCGCCCGCCCGCCGCGCGCGCCTGAACGGCGCGATCCCGGTGTCCGCCACCCTGGAGTTGGCCAAGGCTCTGATCGCGCGCCCGTCGGTCAGCCCCGCCGACGGCGGCTGCCAGGCGCTGCTGATCGAGCGCCTCGCGGCGATCGGCTTCGCCGTCGAACGCCTGCCGTTCGGTCCGGTGGAGAATTTCTGGGCGACGCGCGGCGAGGCCGCGCCGCTGTTCTGCTTCGCCGGACACACCGATGTCGTGCCGGCAGGCCCGCTCGAGAAGTGGCGGTCCGATCCGTTCTCGCCGCTCATCGAGGACGGCATGCTCTACGGCCGCGGTGCCGCCGACATGAAGAGCGGGCTCGCGGCGATGGTGACCGCCTGCGAGGCCTTCGTCGGCGCGTATCCGCAGCACCGCGGCTCGATCGCTTTCCTGATCACGAGCGACGAGGAGGGACCCTCGGTCGACGGTACCCGCCGCGTCGTCGAGGTGCTGCGCTCGCGCGGCCAGCGCATCGACTGGTGTCTGGTCGGCGAACCCTCGAGCGAGCACGAGGTGGGGGATGTTCTCAAGATCGGCCGGCGCGGCAGCCTGAGCGGACGTCTGGCGGTACACGGCGTGCAGGGCCACGTCGCCTATCCGGATACCGCCGACAATCCGCTGCACGCACTCGCACCGGCATTGGCTGAGCTGGTCGCGCACCGCTGGGACGAGGGCAACGAGCACTTCCAGCCGACGAGCTTCCAGGTCTCGAACATCGCCGCCGGCACCGGCGCGCCGAACGTGATTCCCGGCGAGCTCAAGGCGCGCTTCAACCTGCGCTTCTCGACCGAGCAGACGGTCGCATCCATCCAGGCGACGGTCGAGGCGATCCTGCGCCGCCACCGCGTGCGCCACTCGCTCGACTGGTTCGTTTCCGGACTGCCGTTCCTGACCGCGCCCGGGACGCTGTCCGAGGCGGTCTCGCTCGCGGTGCACGACGAACTCGGGCGCCGACCGCGCCTGTCGACCGGCGGCGGCACGTCCGACGGCCGCTTCATCGCGCCGATGGGCGCGCAGGTGATCGAGCTCGGCGTCGTCAACGCGACGATCCACAAGGTCGACGAGTGCGTCCGTGTCGCCGACGTCGATCGACTGCACCGGCTGTACTTGCGCACCCTCGAGCGGCTGCTCACTGCTTGAGGTTCGGTATTGCCCCGCAGCATAGCGGCGTGCCGCCCGTCATACGCTTGTCACAATACTCTTTTCTAATACGCGCCGGCAGCGCCGTCGCGACTCGCGGCGGCGCCGCCCGCCTCGACGTGCAAGCGTGCAACGAACCGACTTTCTCAAGGAGATAACGTGGTTACGACGATGAAAACCCGATTGGCCGCCGCGGCCATCGCCGCGACGCTCGGCGCGAGCGCGCATGCCGCGCAGGGCATCACCGGCGCCGGCAGCACCTGGGTCTACCCGCTGGTCGCCAAGTGGGCGGCGGTCTATGCCAAGAACACCGGCATCCAGGTCAACTATCAGGCCATCGGCTCCGGCGGCGGCATCGCCCAGATCGAGGCCGGCACCGTCGCCTTCGGTGCGAGCGACAAACCCTTGCTGCCGGCGGATCTCGCCAAGCATGGCTTGATCCAGTTCCCGACCGCGATCGCCGGCGAGGACCTGGTCTACAACGTGCCCGGCCTCAAGGCGGGCGAACTGATCGTCAACGGTCCGCTGATCGCCGACATCTTCATGGGCAAGATCACGAAGTGGAACGATCCGCGCATCGCCAGGCTCAATCCGGGCGTCGCGCTGCCGGACTTGGGCATCACCGTCGTGCACCGCTCGGACGGATCCGGGACGACGTTCACCTTCGCCAACTACCTGTCGAAGGTGAGTCCCGAGTGGCAGGCGAAGATCGGCGCGGACACCTCGATCGACTGGCCGGTCGGCGTCGGCGGCAAGGGCAATGCGGGCGTCGCCTCCTACGTGCAGCGCATCAAGGGCTCGGTCGGTTACGTCGAGTACGCGTACATCCTCGAAAATCACATGGCCTACGCGCGCATGTTCAACGGCGCGGGCAAGCTCCTCAGCCCGAGCCTGCAGGGCTTCCAGGCGGCCGCCGCGAACGTCGACTTCACCAAGGCGAAGGACTTCTACGTGATCCTGACGGATCAGCCCGGCGCCGCGTCCTGGCCGATCTCCGGCTGCACCTGGCAGATCCTGCGAAAGAACGCGCCGCGGGCGAGCAACGCCGCGGTCGTGAAGTTCTTCATGTGGGGCTTCGAGCACGGCCAGGCGCAGGCGCGCGCGATCGCCTTCGGTCCGCTGCCCCCGAGCACCGTGCACGCGATCAAGGTCTACCTGCAGTCGAACCTGGGAATTTGACCGGCTGATTTGATGATCGTCCACGCCTAAGCGAGAATGCCGGCATGGACAGTTCCGAGGCCGCCGTCGAGAGCAAGTTGCCGCCGGCGATCGAGGAACCGGCAGCCGCCGGCAGAGGCCTGTCTTTGCCGGCGGACTTCCTCTTCCACAAGCTCGCGGTGTTCATGGCCGCCGTGGTCGGCGCGACGCTCGTCGCGGCGGTCGCGGCGATCGGCTACGACAGCTTGCCGGCGATCAAGGTCTTCGGCGTGCTCGGCTTCCTCGAGTCGCGCCGCTGGGATCCGGTATCGCAGCAGTTCGGCGCCTACCCGTTCATCGTCGGTACGCTGGTGAGCTCGGCGATCGCGATGCTGCTCGCGGTGCCGGTGAGCTTCGGCGTCGCGGTGTTCATCTCCGAGCTCGCACCGGGCTGGATCAAGCAGCCGATCTCGGCCGCCATCGAGATGCTCGCGGCGGTGCCGAGCATCGTCTACGGCCTTTGGGGCCTGCTGGTCTTCGCGCCGGCGTTCGCCAATCTCGAGCCCTGGATCAACGATCACCTCGGTGCGATCTGGGGGGTCGGCGCGCTGTTCCGCGGCCCGCCGATGGGCATCGGCATGCTCGCGGCCGGGATCGTCCTCGCGATCATGATCCTGCCGTACATCGCCTCGATCATGCGCGACGTGTTCGTGGCGACGCCGGCGCGGCTCAAGGAGTCGGCGTACGCGATGGGTGCGACGACCTGGGAGGTCGCGCGGCGCATCCTGCTGCCGTACACGCGCACCGCCGTCACCGGCGGCATCTTCCTCGGGCTCGGCCGCGCGCTCGGCGAGACGATGGCGGTGACCTTCGTGATCGGCAACAGCAACAACCTGTCGAGGAGCCTGCTGATGCCGGGGGCGTCGATCCCGTCGGTGATCGCCAACGAATTCACCGAAGCGACCAGCAAGCTGTACGTCTCCTCGCTGATCTATCTCGGCCTCGTGCTGATCGCGATCACGCTGGTGGTGCAGATCCTCGCGGTGTTTCTGCTCGGCAGCCTGCGGCGCGCGCCCGGGGGCACGCGGTGATTTCGCTGTACGCCCGGCGCCGCGCCGTGAACATCGTCGCCTCGTCGCTGATGTTCGCCGCGACCTGTGTCGGCCTGTTCTTCCTCGCGTGGATCCTCTGGACGACGCTCGAGTTCGGCATCGCCGCGATGCACTGGGACCTCTTTACCAAGGACACGCCCGCGCCGGGCGACGGCGGCTACGGCCTGCGCAACGCGTTCGTCGGCAGCCTCATCCTGATGGCGATCGCGCTCTCGATCGGCGTGCCGGTCGGCCTGATGGCGGGCACCTGGCTCGCCGAGTACGGCGGGCGCAGCCGCATGGCCGGCTTGGTGCGCTTCGTCAACGACATCATGCTGAGTGCGCCGTCGATCGAGATCGGCCTCTTTACCTACGCGATCATGGTCGATCCGATGGGCCATTTCTCCGCGATCTCCGGCGGCGTCGCGCTGTCGATCCTGATGATCCCGATCATCGTGCGCACCACCGACGAGATGTTGAAGCTGGTCGGCGGCGAGCTGCGCGAGGCGGCGATCGCGCTCGGCGCGCCGATGTGGCAGGTGGTCACGCGGATCACCTGGAAGGCGGCGCGCGCCGGGATATTGACCGGCATCCTGATCTCGCTCGCGCGCATCAGCGGCGAGACCGCACCGCTCCTGTTCACCGCGCTCAACAATCAGTTCTACAGCACCGACCTGCGCCGCCCGATCGCCAATCTCCCCGTGGTGATCTTCCAGTTCGCGATGAGCCCGTACGCGAACTGGCAGCAGATGGCCTGGGCCGCGGCGTTCATCGCGATCGTCTTCATCCTCGGGATCAGCGTGTGTTCGCGCCTGCTCCTGCGCAGCGGGGTCAAGCGGACATGAACCGCGCCGCGGCCCCGCAACCGGCCGGCAGCGCCGATGCGTCCACCGCGAGCGCCGCCGATTCGCCCACCGCGAGCGCCGCCGATGCGCCGTCGGCCGCCGCCGAGCCGCGGCCGGAGGCGTTCGTGCCGAAGATCACGGTGCGCGGCCTGAACTTCTACTACGGCAAGGCCAAGGCGCTGAACGACATCTCGCTCGAGATTCCCGAGAACCGCGTGACCGCCTTCATCGGCCCATCCGGCTGCGGCAAGTCGACGCTGCTGCGCACCTTCAACCGCATGTTCGAGCTCTACCAGGACCAGCACGCGCAAGGACAGGTGATCCTCGACGGCGAGAACATCCTGCATTCGAAGAGCAACATCGCGCGCATCCGCTCGAAGATCGGCATGGTGTTCCAGAAACCGACGCCGTTTCCGATGTCGATCTACGACAACATCGCCTTCGGCATCCGCCTGTACGAGAAGCTCTCGCGCGGCGCGATGGACGCCCGGGTCGAAGGCTGCCTGCGTCAGGCCGCGCTCTGGGACGAGGTCAAGGACAAGCTCGGCCAGTCCGGCACCTCGCTCTCCGGCGGCCAGCAGCAGCGCCTGTGCATCGCGCGCACGATCGCGGTCAAGCCCGAGGTGCTGCTGCTCGATGAGCCGTGCTCGGCGCTCGATCCGATCTCCACGGCCAAGGTCGAGGAGATGATCTACCAGCTGAAGGCCGAATACACCGTCGTTATCGTCACGCACAACATGCAGCAGGCCGCGCGCGCCTCCGACTACACGGCCTTCATGTATCTCGGCGAGGTCGTCGAGTTCGATCTGACGCGCAAGATCTTCACCGCGCCGCGCGAAGCGCGCACCGAGGACTACATCACCGGGCGCTTCGGCTGAACGCGCCGCACGCCCCGAGCGCGGGCGTGCTTGCGCCGCTCGGTCGCCGTTGCGACGCTCAGTCGACGTTGCGCAGCAGTTCGTTCAGGCTGGTCTTCGCCCGGGTCTGCGCATCGACGCGCTTGACGATGACCGCGCAATACAGGCTGCACTTGCCGTCGGCCGAGGGGAGCGACCCCGGCACCACGACCGAGCCGGACGGCACCCGGCCGTAGAGGATCCGGTCGTTCTGCCGGTCGTAGATGCGCGTGCTCTGGCCGAGGAACACGCCCATCGAGATCACCGAGCCGGCCTCGACGACGACGCCCTCGACGATCTCCGAGCGGGCGCCGACGAAGCAATCGTCCTCGACGATCGTCGGGCTCGCCTGCAGCGGCTCGAGCACGCCGCCGATGCCGACCCCGCCGGACAGGTGCACATTGGCGCCGATCTGCGCGCAGGAGCCGACCGTCGCCCAGGTATCGACCATCGTGCCGCTGCCGACGTAGGCGCCGATGTTGACGTAGCTCGGCATCAGCACGACGTTCGGCGCGATGAACGCCCCGCGCCGCACGATCGCCGGCGGCACGATCCGCGCGCCGGCGGCGGCGAAGCGCGCCGCGTCCCAGCCGGCGAACTTCAGCGGCACCTTGTCGTAAAAATCGAGGGCGCCGGCGCGCAGCGGCGCGTTGTCGGCGATGCGGAAGGAGAGCAGCACGGCCTTCTTCAGCCACTCGTTGACGCACCAGACGCCGGCGCGCTTCTCGGCGACGCGCGCGGCGCCGCGGTCGAGCAGATCGAGCGCGCCTTCGACCGCCGCGCGCAGCTCGGCGCTCGCCGAGTGCGGCGTGAGGCTCGAGCGCGCCTCGAAGGCCCGCTCGATCGTCGCGCGCAAATCCTCCTGCGCCCCGCCCATCGCTTGCGCCATGGCGTCAGGCACGCGGCGGATCGCGCCGGTCGAGCTGTTGCATCAGCGATTCCTGGACGCGTGCGCAGGCCGGCGCGTCGAGCGGCAGCCCGTCGGCGCCGGTGATGGTGAAGACGTCCTCGGCGCGCTCGCCGATCGTCATGATCTTCGCCCCGTCGATCGTGATGCGCTCGGTCTTGAAGACCTTGCCGACGTCCGACAGCAGCCCGGGACGGTCGGCCGCGACGAGTTCGAGGATCGTGCGGTTGTTGCGCTCGTCGAGGCTGCAATTGACCCGGGTCGGCGTCGCGAACATGCGCACCTGGCGCGGCGCGCGCCGCGTCACGGTCACCGCCGAATCCTCCGGCTGCTGCAGGTTGCGCCACAGGCCGCCCTCGATCTCCTGGATGCGCTCCGGGTCGGCGATGACCGCGCCGTTGTCCTCGAGCACGACGTAGGTCTCCAGGCTGAAGCCGTTCGCGCTCAGGATCAGGCGCGCGTCGACGACGTTCAGGCCCATCTGATCGAGCACCGCGGTCGTACGCGCGAAGCTGTGCAGGCCGCGCGGCGCGTAGGTGAGCACGGTCGTGCCGCCGCGCTCGGCGAGCTGGCGGATCGCGACGAGCGGCGCCTCCTCGCGCGCATGCCGGTCGGCGAGCAGCGCCGTGTGCCAGGCGATCTCCCCGGGCGTGAAACGCAGGAAATACGCGTCGGTCCACTGCGACCAGACGCGCTCGACGCGTTCGCCGTCGAGACCGGCGAGCAACGCGCGCGCGGCCGCCTGGGTCTCGCGGATCAGCTCCTCCTGGTCGACGGGCGTCTCCAGCCCGCGCCGCAGCGCCTGCTTGGTGCGCTCGTAGAGCTCCTCGAACAGGCGGGCCTTCCAGGCGTTCCACAGCTTCGGGTTGGTGCCGCGCACGTCGGCGACCGTGAGCACGTACAGGTAGTCGAGGTGCGCCTGGTCGCCGACGCGGCCGGCGAAATGGCGCACCACCTCCGGGTCGCCGATGTCCTGCTTCTGCGCGGTGATCGACAGCACGAGATGGTGCCTGACCAGCCAGGCGACCAGGCGCGCCTCGTAGCGTCCGAGGCCCTGCTCCAGGCAGAACGCCTCGGCGTCGACCGCGCCGAGCTCCGAGTGGTCGCCGCCGCGGCCCTTGGCGATGTCGTGGAACAGCGCCGCGAGATACGCGAGTTCGGGGCGCGGCAGCGACTGCATGATCTGGCTGAGCTCGGGGAACTCGTGGTTGAACTTCGGCATCGCCAGGCGCCGCAGGTTGCTCACGACGAACAGCGTGTGCGCATCGACGGTGTAGGCGTGGAACAGGTCGTACTGCATGCGCCCGACGATGCGCCCGAACGCGGGGATGTAGCGCCCGAGCACGCCGTACAGGTTCATGCGCCGCAGCTCGTGCGTGACGCCGACCGGCGCGCAGAGGATCTCCATGAACAGGCGGTGGTGCCGCGGATTCTGCCGGAACTCCTCGTCGATCAGGCCCGCGTGCATGCCGACGAGGCGGATCGTCTCGGCCCGCACGCCGCGGATCTGCGGCTGCTGCTCGAGCAGCGCGAACATCTCGAGCAGCGCCGAAGGGTAGCGCGTGAACACCTCCGGGTGCGCCACTTCGAGGTACTCGTTGCGGATCTGGAAGCGCGCGTTGATCGGCTCCGGCGGCGCGCTGCGGGTGAGGATCGCTTCGCGAAACAGCTGCAGCAGCATCTCGTTCAGCAGGCTCACGTCCATCACGGTGCGGTAGTACTTCTGCATCAGCTGCTCGACCGCGAGCGTGAACGTCGCGTCCTCGTAGCCGAAGAGCCTCGCGAGCTTGATCTGGTAGTCGAACAGCAGCCGGTCCTCGCGCCGGCCGGTCAGCATGTGCAGCCCGAAGCGCACCTTCCAGAGGAAATCCTGGCCGGCGAGGAGCTTGCGCAGTTCCTCGCGCGTGAGAAAGCCGTGTGCGACCAGCTCATCGAGCGTGTCGGTGCCGAAATGGCGCTTCGCGACCCAGCCGATCGTCTGGATGTCGCGCAGGCCGCCGGGGCTCGACTTGACGTTCGGCTCCAGGTTGTAGGCGGTGTCGAAATACCGGTGGTGGCGCTCGGTCTGCTCGCGCACCTTCGCCTCGAAGAACTCGGCCGATGACCACAGCCGATCGGCGCCGAGCGCGCGGCGCATGCCGGCGAACAGCGCCTCGGGACCGGCGAGCAGGCGCGCCTCGAACAGCGTCGTCGCGACGCTGATGTCGGCGATGCTCTCGCGCTGGCAATCGTCGATCGAACGCACGCTGTGCCCGACCTCGAGGCCCATGTCCCAGAGCACCGTGAGGAAGCGCTCGATGTCCGGCTGCCAGTCCGCCGAATCGCTCTTCGGCAGCAGCACCATGATGTCGATGTCGGAGCACGGGTGCAGCTCGCCGCGGCCGTAGCCGCCGACCGCGACCAGGGCGAGGTCCGCGGCGAAACGGCCGGTCTGGCGCGCCCAAGCCGCGCGCAGCGCGCTGTCGACGAGGCGCGCGCGGTCGCGCACCAGCGCGGCGACGTCCTCGTCCGCGGCGAAGCGCTCGCGCAGCAGCTCCGCGCCGCGCTCGAGCACCTGGCGGAACGCGTCCGGCGAGAATTCGCCGCCTTCGAGGGCTTCGGCGGCGATCCGCAGGTACGGCCAGGCGCCGCCCGCCAGCGGCCGGCCGAGCGCGCTCACGTCGTCGCCGCGGCGGCGACCAGGGCCGCCGCCGTGGAGCGCTCGCCGAGCGTCAGCACTTCGAAGCCTGCGTCGGTGACGAGCACCGTGTGCTCCCACTGCGCCGAGAGCGACCGGTCCTTGGTGACGACCGTCCAGCCGTCCGGCAGCACGCGCACGTCGCGGCGCCCGGCGTTGATCATCGGCTCGATCGTGAACGTCATGCCCGCTTCAAGGAGCAGCCCGGTGCCCGGCTGGCCGTAATGCAGCACCTGCGGGTCCTCATGATAGATCCGCCCGATCCCGTGGCCGCAGTATTCGCGCACGATCGAGTAGCCGTTGCTCTCGGTGTACGTCTGGATCGCGTGGCCGATGTCGCCGAGGCGCGCACCCGGCTTGACGATGCCGATGCCGCGCCACATCGCCTCGTGGCAGACCGAGCTCAGGCGCCGCCCGAGGATCGAGGGTTCGCCGGCGAAATACATCCGGCTGGTGTCGCCGTGGAAGCCGTCGCGAATCACCGTGACGTCGATGTTGACGATGTCGCCGTTCTTCAGCGCCTTGTCGCCGGGGATGCCGTGGCAGACGACGTGGTTCACCGACGTGCAGATCGTCTTCGGGAACCCCCGGTAGTTCAGGTTCGCCGGCACCGACTCGAGATCCTCGACGATGAAGTCGTGGCAGCGACGATCGAGCTCGTCGGTGGTGACGCCGGGGCGGACGAAGGGCTCGATCATGTCGAGCACGCTCGCCGCGAGGCGGCCCGCCTCACGCATCTTTGCCTGTTCCTCGGCGGTCTTGATCGTCACGTTCATGGGCAACCTGCGCCACTTTGTTTCGTCGCACGCTCATGGTATAAAGAGCGGCTTTTTTTAACAACCCCGCACGCGTGTCGACACAATCGGCCGGGTGCCCGGGGGCGGCTCGCGCCGGCCCCGGGTTGCCGATTGGGATGCGCGGAGGCTCAACCCGACCTTAAGGAGCGATATCGATGACCAGCGTGTCCATGCGGCAGATGCTGGAGGCGGGCGTGCACTTCGGGCACCAGACCCGCTTCTGGAACCCGAAGATGGCCCCCTTCATCTTCGGCGAACGCAACAAGATCCACATCATCAATCTCGAGCGGACGCAGCCGTTGTATGCGACGGCCGCCGGCTTCATCAAGGGCATCGCCGCCGGCGGCGGCAAGGTGCTGTTCGTCGGCACCAAGCGCTCGGCGCGCGATGCAGTGCAAAAAGAAGCGATTCGCTGCAGCATGCCGTACGTCAACCAGCGCTGGCTCGGCGGCATGCTCACCAATTTCAAGACGATCCGCCAGTCGATCAAGCGGCTCAACGAACTCGACGAGATGGCGCAGAGCGGGGGGCTCGAGCGCCGCGGCAAGAAGGAGGCGCAGGTGCTGCGCCGGGAAATGGACAAGCTGCTGCGCAGCCTCGGCGGGATTCGCGAGATGACGGCGCTGCCCGCCGCGTTGTTCGTGATCGACGTCGGCCACGAGCAGATCGCGATCAGCGAGGCGAAGAAGCTCGGCGTGCCGGTCGTCGCGGTGGTCGACACCAACTGCTCGCCGGACGGCATCGATTACGTGATCCCCGGCAACGATGATGCGATGCGCGCGATCGTCCTTTATACGACGGGCATCGCCGATGCGGTGCTCGAGGGCAAGGCCTCGCTCCCCGAGGTGCCGGTCGGCGAGGACGACTTCGTCGAGCTCGACGAGGAGGGCAACCCGAAGAAGCGGGCCGCGCCGCGCCGCGGCCCGGGGCCGACCCGCGGCAAGAAGCCGCCGCCGCGGCGCAAGGTGCCGGTCACGGTCGTGCCGAGCGTCGCCGCGGTCGCCGTGGCGGACGTCGCGACGGACGAGGAGGTCGAGGCGGACGAGGTGGACGCCGAGCCGGCTGCGGCCGGGGCCGTGACCCGTCCGGCGGCGAGCGCGCCGCGGCGCCGGCCGATCGGCCGGCGCACGCCGCTGCGCGGCAATTGAGCCGCGCGCAGGGGCAGCGATGAACATTCCCGCCGAATCCGTCAAGCGGCTGCGCGAGCGCACCGGCGCCGGCATGATGGAGTGCAAGAAGGCGCTGGTCGAGACCGCCGGCGACCTCGACGCCGCCGCCGAGCTGATGCGCAAGAGCGGCCTCACGAAGGCCGACAAGAAGGCCCAGCGCGTGGCCGCCGAGGGCTGCGTCGCGATCGAGCGCAGCGCGCGCGATGCGGTGCTCCTCGAGGTGAACTCGGAGACCGACTTCGTCGCCCGCGGCGAGGAGTTCCAGAGCTTCGCCCGCGACCTCGCGCGCCTCGCGCTCGCTGCGGCGCCTGCCGATCTTGCAGCGCTGCTCGCGCTGCCGATCGACGGCGTGAGCGCCGAGGAGCGGCGCCGCGCGCTGGTGGCGAAGCTCGGCGAGAACATCAGCGTGCGGCGCTTCACCCGCGTGAGGGCGCCGACGGCGCTCGGCACCTACGCGCACGGCACGCGGATCGGCGCGCTCGTCTGCCTGCAGGGCGGCTCGGAGGAGCTCGCCAGGGACCTCGCGATGCACGTCGTCGCGGCGAACCCCGCCTATTTGGACGCCGCGGGCGTGCCCGCCGAGGTGCTCGACCGGGAGCGCGCGATCCTCGCCGAACAGGCGAGCGGGGAGAACAAGCCGGCCGAGATCCTCGCCAAGATGGTCGAGGGGCGGCTGCGCAAGTATCTCGCCGAGGTCACCTTGCTCGGCCAGCCGTTCGTCAAGGATCCGGACCACACCGTGGAGCATCTGCTGCAAAAATCGGCGGCGCGGGTCGTGCAGTTCGTACGCTACGAAGTCGGCGCCGGCATCGAGAAGAAGCAGGAAGATTTCGTCGGCGAGGTCATGGCGCAGGTTGCGGCCCGCGCCAAATAGACCGCAAGGCGACGGCGCCTCCCCGGTCGTCGCCGGGCGCGCGACTCCGTCGGCACGCTTGGCCGGTATAGTAAGGTTCCAGATCATGACACCGCAGACCGCCTCGGCGCGATACCGCAGAATTCTGGTGAAGTTGTCCGGCGAGGCCCTGCTGGGCGGCGAGGACTACGGCATCGACGCCGGGATGCTGAAGCGCATCGCCGGCGAGATCCGCGACGTCACCCAGATGGGCGTGCAGATCGCCGTCGTGATCGGCGGCGGCAACATATTCCGCGGCGCGGGACTCGCGCGCGCCGGCATGGACCGGGTCACGGCCGACCACATGGGCATGCTCGCGACGGTGATCAACGCCCTCGCGATGCAGGACTCGCTCGAGAGCCTCGGTGTGTACGCGCGCGTGCTGTCGGCGCTGCGCATCAATGAGGTCTGCGAGGACTACATCCGGCGCCGCGCCGTGCGCCACCTCGAGAAGGGCCGGGTGGTGATCTTCGCCGCAGGCACCGGCAATCCGTTCTTCACGACCGACACCGCGGCGAGCCTGCGGGCGATCGAGATCAACGCCGAGGTCCTGCTGAAGGCGACCAAGGTCAACGGCGTCTACGATTCGGATCCGCTGCAGAACCCCGCTGCGAAGCGCTATGCTCGCCTGACGTTCGACCAGGTGCTCAACGACCGGCTCGGCGTGATGGATGCGACCGCGATCGTGATGTGCCGCGAGAACCGGCTGGCGCTGCGCATCTTCAACCTGTTCGAGCCGGGCGACCTGGTGCGCATCGTGCAGGGCGAGGACGTCGGCACCGCGGTCTGCAGCGAATTGTGAGGAGAACCAAGCATGCTGGATGATCTCAAGAAGGATGCGGCGCTGCGTATGCAGAAGTGCGTGACGACTTTCCGCGATCAGCTGAAGAAGCTGCGGACCGGGCGCGCCCATACGAGCTTGATCGAGCACATCAAGGTCGACTACTACGGCAGCGAGATGCCGCTGAACCAGGTCGCCAACGTCGCCACCGAGGACGCGCGCACCTTGACCGTGACGCCGTGGGAGAAGGCGATGGTGCCGGTGATCGAGAAGGCGATCTACAAGTCCGACCTCGGTCTCACGCCGAACTCGGCCGGCCTGATCATCCGCATCGCGATGCCCGCGCTCACCGAGGAGCGGCGGCGCGACGTCACCAAGGTGGTGCGCGCCGAGGCGGAGAACGCCCGCGTGGCGGTGCGCAACGTGCGCCGCGAGGTCAACAACGAGATCAAGGAGATGCTGAAGGCGAAGCTGATCGCGCAGGACGAGGAACACCGTGCCGAGGACGACGTGCAGAAGCTCACCGACAAGCACGTGGCCGAGATCGACCTCGCGATGGCCGAGAAGGAAAAGGAATTGATGCAGGTCTGAGACGCGAGGACCCCCGCGCCAGCGCAAGATCATGTCCGACTCGCCGCAACATGTCGCGATCATCATGGACGGCAACGGCCGCTGGGCGCGTTCGCGCGGCCTGCCGCGCCCCGCCGGCCACCGCTCGAGCCTGAAAGTCGTGCGCCGGATGGTCGAGGAATGCAGCGCCCGCGGCGTCCGTCACCTGACCCTGTTCGCCTTCAGCAGCGAGAACTGGCGGCGCCCGCCGGACGAGGTGGGCATGCTGATGGGCCTGTTTCTCGATGCGCTGGTGCGCGAGATCGATGCTTTGCACCGCAACAAGGTGCGCCTGCGCTTCATCGGCGACCGCGAAAATCTCGGCGCGGAGCTGCTCGGCAGGATGGTCGGCGCGGAGGCACTCACCAAGGACAACCCGGGCCTCGAATTGATCGTCGCGGTAGCCTACGGCGGGCGGTGGGACATCGGCCAGGCCTGCCGCTCGCTCGCGGCCGACGTCGCCGCGGGGCGGCTGCGTTGCGAGGCGATCGACGATGCCGCGATCGCCGGCCGGCTCGCGCTCGCCGGCGTACCCGATCCGGACCTGCTGATCCGCACGGGCGGGGAGCAGCGGATCAGCAACTTCCTGCTGTGGAACCTGGCGTACACGGAGCTGTACTTCAGCGAAGTCCTGTGGCCGGAGTTCTCGACGGCGCACCTCGAGGCGGCGTTCGAGCTCTATTCACGCCGCGAGCGCCGCTTCGGCCGGACCTCGGCGCAGTTGGTGGCGCCTACCGATGCTTAAGACCCGCATCGTCACCGCTGCGATCCTCGGCGGCCTGCTGCTCGTCGTCCTGTTCCTCGCGCCCGCGGCGTTCACGCGGACGATGTTCGGTCTCACGGTCGTCGCCGGCGCCTGGGAGTGGGCGGCTTTCGGCGCCCTGCGCACGCCGCCGGCACGCGCGGCCTACGCGCTCTGCATCGCCGTCCTGCTCTGGCTCGCCTGGTCTTGGACCGCCGATCCGGCGCGGCTCCTGTGGCTGCTGCGCGTTGCCTGCCTGTGGTGGCTGCTCGCGTTCCTGTGGGTCACGCTCGCGTCGGGGCGGCAGCAGCCGGCCGTGACGCTGCTCTGCGGAGTTGCGGTCCTCGTGCCCGCGTTCGTCGCGATCGCACGCCTCCAGGCGGGCTCCGGCACCGTGGCCGGCTCGCTCGCGGTCCTGTGGTTACTGCTGCTGGTGTTCGGCGCCGACATCGGCGCGTATGTCGTCGGCCGCCGGTTCGGCCGGTTGAAGCTCGCGCCGCGGGTCAGCCCGAGCAAGACCTGGGAGGGCCTGCTCGGCGGCATGCTCGCGGTCGCCCTGATCGCCTGGGGCGGCGCCGGCGCGTTCGATCTGCCGTCCGCCGCCGCGGTCGGTTTCGGCTGCGCGGTCGGGCTGGCATCGGTCGTCGGCGATCTGACCGAAAGCATGTTCAAGCGCTCGGCGGGCCTCAAGGATAGTGGCGCCCTGCTTCCCGGGCACGGCGGCATCCTCGATCGCATCGACAGCATCACCGCGGCGGCGCCGCTGTATGCACTCGGCTTGTTCGGCGCGGGCTTGTTCAAATGACCGCGATGCGCGGCCTCGCCATTCTCGGCTCGACGGGCAGCATCGGCGTGAGCACGCTCGATGTGATCGCGCGCCACCCGGACCTCTACCGCCTCCACTCGCTCGGCGCCCGCCGCGGCTGGGAGACGATCGTCGCCCAGGCGCTGCGCGTTCGCCCGGACACGGTGATCCTCACCGACCCGGCGGCGGCGGCCAAGGCGCGCGAGGCACTGCGCGCCGCGGGCTCGAGCTGCCGCGTCGAGAGCGGCGAGGCGGCGCTCGCCGAGGCGGTTCGCGCACCCGAGGTGGACAGCGTGATGGCGGCGATCGTCGGCGCCGCCGGCCTCCTGCCGACGCTCGCCGCGGTGCGTGCCGGCAAGCGCGTGCTGCTCGCGAACAAAGAGGCGCTGGTGATGGCGGGGCGATTGATGATCGACGAGGTGCGCGCCGCCGGCGCCACGTTGATCCCGATCGACAGCGAGCACAACGCGATCTTTCAGTGCATGCCGGCGAGCTATCTGCCGGGCGAGAGCGCGCGCGGCGTCGAGCGCGTGATCCTGACCGCCTCCGGCGGCCCGTTCCGCACCACCGACCCGGCCTTGCTCGCCCAGGTGACGCCGCAGCAGGCCTGCGCCCATCCGAAGTGGAAGATGGGCCGCAAGATCTCGGTGGATTCGGCCACCCTGATGAACAAGGGGCTCGAGGTGATCGAGGCGACCTGGCTGTTCGGCCTGCCCGAAGCGCGCGTCGAGATCGTCGTGCATCCGCAGAGCGTCGTGCACTCGCTGGTGCAATACGTCGACGGTTCGGTCCTCGCCCAGCTCGGCGCGCCGGACATGCGCACGCCGATCGCGCAGGCGCTCGCCTGGCCGGAGCGCATCGCTTCCGGTGTAGAATCCCTCGATCTCGCCGCGGTCGCGCGCCTGGATTTCGAAGCGCCGGATCACGCGCGCTTCCCGAGCATCGGCCTCGCCCGGGCTGCGGCGCGCGCGGGCGGCACGGCGCCGGCCGTTCTGAACGCCGCGAACGAGGTCGCCGTCCAGGCCTTTCTCGACGGGCGCTTGAACTTTACCGGCATTGCCGCGGTCATTGACGAAGTCTTACAACGCCTCGAGTCCTGCCCCGTCAGGGCTCTCGGCGACGTGCTGGACGCGGACGGCGCCGCGCGGCGGCTGGCGGAGGGGTTGATCGAGCCCGCGCGGGGAGCATCGGCATGAGAATATTGATCTTTCTGGGCGCGTTCCTCGCCGCGATCGGCATCCTCGTCACGGTTCACGAGTTCGGCCACTATTGGGTCGCGAAGCGCCTCGGTTTCAAGGTTCTGCGCTTCAGCATCGGTTTCGGCAAGCCCTTGTTGACCAAGGTCGGGAAGGGGCCGGACCACACCGAATATTGCGTCGCCGCGATCCCGCTCGGCGGCTATGTGAAGCTGCTGGACGAGCGCGAGGGCGAGGTGAGCCCGGCCGAACTGCCGCGCTCGTTCACGCGCCGGCCGATCGCCCAGCGGGTCGCGGTGCTGCTCGCGGGACCTGCGATGAATCTGCTGTTCGCCGTGCTGGTCTATGCCGTGATCGCGATGCTCGGCACCCAGGTCGTCAAGCCGGTCGTCGGCGACGTTCGCCCGGGCAGCCCCGCGGCGCTCGCCGGCCTCGAGCCCGGCGACCGGATCCTGCAGGTCGGCGACCATGCGACCCCCGACACCGGGGAGCTGCAGATCGCCCTGCTCAGCCGATTCTCGAGCGGGGCGGCGATTGCGCTGGTCGTGCGCCGCGATGGGCAGCCGCGCCTCGTGACCCTGCAATATCCCGGCGATCGCCTGCCGCTGACGGTACCCGGCCGGCTGCTGCCCGGCCTCGGCTTTGATCTGGCGAGCTGGACCGCGGCGACGGTCGTGCAATCGGTGCCGCCGGGCAGCGCGGGCGCCCGCGCCGGCCTCGAGCCGGGCGACCGGCTGCTCGCGGTCGACGGCGCCAAGCTCGCCAACGGCACCGCGTTCATCGCCGCGGTGAGCGCCGCGGCGAACCATGAGATCTCGCTCGGGATACTGCGCCACGGCGTCCGGCTGCAGTTGCGCGCGGCGGTGCCCGCCGTGCGCCAGGACGGCCGCACGATCGGCCGGCTCGGTATCCGGGTCGCCGAGGGCCCGCGCAGCTGGCCGGCCCACCTGATCGTCGAGCGCCGCTCGGGTCCGCTCGAGGCCGTGCGCAGCGGCTTCGCCGAGACCTGGGAGATGTCGGCCTTGACGGTGCAGATGCTCTGGCGCATCGGCACCGGCGCGGTGTCGGCGCGCAACATCAGCGGGCCGATCAGCATCGCCGAATTCGCCGGCATCAGCGCCTATCTCGGCGTCACGGCGTTCCTCTCCTTCCTCGCCGTGATCAGCGTGAGCCTCGGCGTGCTGAATCTCGCGCCGGTGCCCCTGCTCGACGGCGGCCAGGTGGTCTATCAATTGATCGAGGCTGTCAAGGGCAGCCCGCTTTCGGAGAGAATGCAGATCTTCGGCCAGCAGGTGGGCATCGCCTTGCTGGTCTTGTTGATGAGCCTCGCGTTCTACAACGACATTTCACGCCATTGGAACTGATGAGAACCCATGCCAAATCGTAATATCGAGGCTCGCGCGGCGCGACCGGAGCGCCGCGCCGTCATCCGGAAATTCAGACGGTTTGTTCCGCGTGCGGTTTGAACTCGGTCTCCTCGGGGCGGTGGCTCTCGCCATCCAGCCGGTAACGGCCGTGCACGCGCAGGCGGGCGGCGCCGGCAAACCGGCGGCGGATACGCCGCCCGCGTCGCTGCGGCCGTCGCCCGCGCAGGCGCCGGCGGACGCGGTGCCGATCGCGGCGGCGCCGGCGAATCCGGCGGATTTCGTCGTCGGCGACATCCGCGTCGAGGGCCTGCAGCGCATCTCCGAGGGGACGGTCTTCAACTACCTGCCGATCAACATCGGCGATCACCTGACCCCGGAGCGCATCCGCGAGGGGATGCGGGCGCTGTACGCGACCGGGTTCTTCCGCGATGTGCAGATGCGCCGCGACGGCAATACACTGGTCGTCGTCGTCATAGAGCGCCCGTCGATCGAGAAGTTCACGATCAAGGGCAACAAGGAGATCAAGACCCCGCAGCTGAAGAAGAGCCTGCGCGACGTCGGCCTCTCCGAGGGCAAGATCTTCGACCGCTCCGTGCTCGATGAGGTCAAGCAGTACTTGACCGATCAGTACTTCAGCCGCGGCAAGTACGCCGTGCGCATCGCCGCGACCGTCACCCCCCGGCCGGGCAACAAGGTCGATGTGGCGGTGACCATCGTCGAGGGCAAGCGCGCCGTGGTGCGCGAGATCAACATCGTCGGCAACACCGCATTCAAGGAAAAGGACATCCTCGACACCTTGCACCTGAAGACGCCGAACTGGTTGTCCTGGTACAAGCAGGACGACCGTTATTCGCGCGAGACCCTGCGCGGCGATCTGGAGCGGATCCGCTCCTACTTCATGGACCGCGGATACGCCAACTTCCGCATCGACTCGACGCAGGTGACGATCACCCCCGGCATGCACAACATGTTCATCACGGTGAACATCCACCAGGGCAGGGTGTTCCGCGTCTCCACGGTCAAGCTCGCCGGCACGATGGTGATCCCCGAGGCCGATCTGCGCCGGCTGCTGCTGATCAAGCCCGGCGAGATCTACAACCGCAAGCTGATCTCGAAGTCCCAGGAGGACATGCGCTACCGGCTCGGCGCCGACGGTTACGCGTTCTCGAAGATCGAGCCGGTGCCGACCGCCGACAAGAAGCTCGACACGGTGGCGCTCACGTTCTACGTCGAGCCCGGCAACCGCGTCTACGTCCGTCACATCAACTTCCGCAACGAGTCCTCGATCAATGACGTGACCCTGCGCCGGGAGATGCGCCAGCTGGAGGGCGGGTGGCTGTCGAACTCGGCGCTGGAACGCTCCAAGCAGCGCATTCAGCGCCTGCCGTTCGTCAAAAAGGTGAGCTACACCACCAAGCCGGTGCCGGGCAGCGCCGACCTCGTGGACGTCAATTACAAGATCAAAGAGGGGCTGCCGGGCCAGTTCGGCGGCGGCATCGGCTATTCGGGCGCGTACGGCATCAGCCTGAACGGCAACTTCGTGCACAGCAATTTCATGGGGACCGGCGATCGCATCTCGCTCGACATCAACGCCGGCAAGTACGCCAAGACCTACACCTTCTCCGAGACCAATCCGTACACGACGATCGACGGCGTCTCGCGCACCGCCTCGTTGACCTATCGCGACGTCACGCAGTTCGTCTCGTCCTCCTCGGTTTTCGGCACCAAGCAGCTGACCGCGGCGCTGCAGTACGCCTACCCGATCAGCGAATATCAGTACGTCGAACTCGGCCTGTCGGCGAACAAGAACTCGCTGGTCACCTCGCAGGGCTACAGCGCGCAGCAGGCGGTCAACTGGGTGAGGTCGAACGGCAACACCTTCTCGCGGGTGGTCGCCGACACCAACGGCGACGGTGTGGTCAATTCGCTCGACAGCCCGTACACGGTCTACGGCTCGGATTTCTACACCTACGAGCTCACCGCCGGCTGGTCGATGGATTCGCGCAACCGCTTCCTGTTCGCGACCCGCGGCATGCGCAACGCCTTCTCGGCGCGCCTGGCGATCCCGCCGAGCAACGTGCGCTACTACGCGCTCAGCTACCAGTTCGCCAAGTACATCCCGCTATGGGGCCGGTTCCTGATCAGCGACAACGCGCAGGTCAACTACGCCTCGGCGCTCGGGCACACCACCGCGCTGCCGCCGTACATGAACTATTACGCCGGCGGGCCGGACAGCGTCCGCGGCTACCGCGAGGCGACCCTCGGCCCGCGGGACAACATCGGCATCGGCAACCCTTACGGCGGCAACCTCCTCACCGTGAACCGCCTGGAGTTGATCCTGCCGGTGCCGGCGAAGTGGCAGAGCGCGGCCCGGGTGAGCCTGTTCTACGACATGGGCAACGTGTTCCAGACCGGCAACAAGATCCAGTTCCTGGGGGTCGACGACTCGACGCCGGTCACTTATCATTTCAGCTATAATAATCTCAAACGGTCGGCCGGCTTGGCGGTGGAGTGGCTTGCGCCGCTCGGGTTGTTCCGGTTCTCGTACGGCATTCCGTTGAATCCCAACCCGGGGAATACGGTCCAGTTCGGCGATCAGACTGAGCGGTTTCAGTTTTCCATCGGACAAGCGTTTTGATCCCACACATCATGCGAGGCCTCAGAGTCAACATGTCGACCTTTACCCGTTCGATTCCGCTGCTGGCCCTGTGCCTGTGCGGACTCGCCGTCGCCCAGGGCGCGAGCGCGCAGACCAAGATTGGCGTGGTCAATTTCCAGCAACTGCTGCAGGAAGCCCCACAGACGAAGACCGCGATGCGCTCCCTGCAGAAGGAATTCGCGCCGCGGCAGCGCGCGCTCCTCGCCATGCAGAGCGATTTGAAGGCGAAGAACGCCAACCTCGAGAAGAACGGCCAGATGATGGCCGACGCCGAGCGGATCAAGGCTGAAAGTGCTCTGCGCGACGAACAGAGCGACTTCCAGGCCAAGGCGCACTCGTTCCAGGACGACGTGTCCGCGCAGCGCAACGAGGAGCTCGGCAAGGTGCAGCACTTCCTGCTGGCGCAGATCCAGGACTACGCGCGGTCGAAGGGTCTCGACATCGTCTTCGGCGACGGCGTTTTCTTCGCCAAGGAGAGCTACGACATCACCCCCGGGGTGCTCGCGCTGCTGATGACCAAGCCGGCCACGCTGCCGGAAGCCCCTGCCGGCGCGAAGAAGCGCGGCGGCCCGCAACACTAAGCTTCGGGACCCGCTCGAACGCGGCTCGCGCGCGGCACGTGCAGACCGACGGCCACAGCCTGGGGAAGCTGGCGGTGCGTTTCGGGTTGACCTTGCGGGGCGACCCGGATCTGCAGGTGTCGCGGGTCGCGACGCTCGCCGGCGCCACCGCCGGCGCGCTCAGCTTTCTCGCCAACAGCCGCTACCGGCGCCAGCTCGCGGCGACCCGGGCGACGGCGGTCGTGCTCTGCGAGCGGGATGCCGCCGCCTGCCCGGTCGCGGCGCTGATCGACGCGAACCCCTATCTGGCGTATGCGCGGATCGCCGCGGTGCTGCACCCGGAGCCGGCCGCCGCGCCCGGCATCCATCCGAGCGCGGTGCTCGCCGCCGGCGCGCGCGTGCCGCGTTCGGCGACCGTCGCCGCGCTCGCGATCGTCGAGGACGATGTCGAACTCGGCGAGCGCTCGTTCGTCGGGCCGGGCTGCATCGTGCAGCGCGGCGCGCGGCTCGGCGCCGATTCGCGGCTGATCGCCCGGGTCACGCTCGGGCCCGGCGTGCGCCTCGGCGAGCGCTGCATCGTGCACCCGGGCGCCGTGATCGGCTCGGACGGCTTCGGCTTCGCCCGCGACGGCGAGGCCTGGTTCAAGGTGCCGCAGCAGGGCGGGGTGCGCGTCGGCGACGACGTCGAGATCGGCGCGAACACGACGGTCGATCGCGGCGCGATCGACGACACGGTGATCGAGGACGGCGTGAAGCTCGACAATCAGATCCAGGTCGGCCACAACGTGAGCATCGGCGCGCACACGGCGATCGCCGCCTGCACCGGCATCTCCGGCAGCACCTCGATCGGCAAGCGCTGCATGATCGGCGGCATGGTCGGCTTCGCCGGCCATCTGAGCATCGCCGATGACGTCGCGGTGACCGGCTGCACGCTGGTGAGCGCGTCGATCCGCGAGCCGGGCAGCTACTCGGCCGGCATCCCGGCCGTGGATACGCGCGCCTGGCGGCGCACGGTCGCGCAGCTGCGGCGCCTCGGCCGGGCCGCGCGGCCCGATTGAGCGAGAACTTTCGAAGGAGCGATCGATGAGCGAACCACCCTACATGGACATCGAGGCGATCATGCGGCAATTGCCGCACCGATATCCCTTCCTGCTCGTCGATCGCGTGCGCGAGTGCGTGCCCGGGGAACGCATCGTCGCCTTGAAGAACGTCACCTACAACGAGCCGTTCTTCACGGGCCACTTTCCCCACCGGCCGGTGATGCCGGGCGTGATCCTGATCGAGGCGCTCGCGCAGACCTGCGGCCTGCTCGCCTTCGTCACGGCGCGCGTGGTGCCGGACGAGGAGACCCGCTTCTATTTCGTCGCGATCGACAAGGCGCGCTTTCGCAAGCCCGTCGAGCCGGGCGACCAGATCGTGCTGAAGGCGACGCTGCTGCGCTCGATCAAGGGCATCTGGAAATTCCAGTGCCTCGCCGAGGTCGACGGCGTCGAAGTGGCGGCGGCGGAAATCATGGTCGCTCCCGAGACGCGCGCCCAGGACAGGAGCGGGGAGCCGAAGTGATCGATGCGCGCGCGATCGTCTCGCCGCGGGCCGAGCTCGACGCGGACGTCGAGGTCGGGCCCTACACGATCATCGGTGCCGACGTGACCATCGGCAAGGGCAGCTGGATCGGGCCGCATGCGGTGCTCAACGGCCCGACCCGGATCGGCCGCGACAACCGGGTCTTCCAGTTCGCCTCGATCGGCGATGCGCCCCAGGACAAGAAGTACCGCGGCGAACCGACGCGCCTGGAGATCGGCGATCGCAACGTGTTCCGCGAGTTCGTGAGCGTGAATCGCGGCACCACCCACGATCGCGGCGTCACGCGGATCGGCAACGACAACCTGCTGATGTCCTACGCTCACGTCGCGCACGACTGCCAGCTCGGCGACCAGATCGTGATGGCCAATTGTGCGACGCTCGGCGGCCACGTCGAGGTCGGCGACTGGGTCATCTTCGGCGGTCTGTCCGCCGTGCATCAGTACACCAAGATCGGCGCGCACTGCTTCATCGCCAACAACGCCGCGGTGACCCGCGACGTGCCGCCGTACCTGATGGCGATCGGCCAGCCGGCCGTGCCGCACAGCGTCAACAGCGAGGGGCTGAAACGCCGCGGATTCGGGCCGGAACAGATCCGCAACATCCGCCGCGCCTATCGCACGCTGTACCGCTCGGGGCTGAAGCTCGCGATCGCGCTCGCCGAACTCGAGAGGGCCGCGCTCGAACAGCCGGAAATCGCCCCGTTCGTCGCGTTCATCAAGCAAAGCTCGCGCAGCATCGTTCGCTGAAGAGCATGCCGGATCCATTGCGGGTCGCGCTGGTGGCGGGAGAGGCGTCCGGTGACACGCTCGGCGCCGCGCTCATCGAATCGCTGCGCGCGCTCGCGCCGCAGGCCCGCTTCTTCGGCATCGCCGGGCCGAAGATGCGCGCCGCCGGTTGCGAGGTCTGGGAGCCGGCCGAATCGCTCGCGGTGATGGGCCTGTTCGAGATCCTCGCCGAACTGCCGCGGCTGTTGCGCTTGCGCGCGCGCGTGCGCCGCGCGCTGCTCGCGGCGCGGCCGGATGTGTTCGTCGGCATCGATTCTCCGGAATTCAATTTGGGACTGGCGCGCCGCCTGCGCGCGGCGGGCATTCCGACCGTGCAATACGTGAGTCCCCAGGTCTGGGCCTGGCGCAGCGAGCGCGTGCGCGGCATGTGCGAGGCGGTCGACCTCGTGCTGTGCCTGCTGCCGTTCGAGAAGCGTTTCTACGACGAGCAGGGGCTGCGCGCCGAATTCGTCGGCCATCCGCTCGCCGATCAGATCCCGGTGCAGGTCGACCGCGCCGCGGCGCGTGCGGCGCTCGGGCTGCCGGGCGCGGCGCGGGTGATCGCGCTGCTGCCCGGGAGCCGGCGCGGCGAGGTGCGCCGTCTGGGGCCCGACTTCGCGGCAACCGTGCGCCACCTCGCCGCGCTGCGCCCCGATCTTGCGTTCATCGCGCCGATGGCGAGCGCGGCGACCCGCGAGATCTTCGCCGCCGCGCTCGCCGCGCGCGCCCCGGCGGTGTCCGTGCGGCTGCTCGACGGCGGTGCGCAGGCGGCCTTGATCGCGGCCGACGCCGCGCTGGTCGCCTCCGGCACCGCGAGCCTGGAGGCGGCGCTGTGCCGGCGGCCGATGGTCGTCGTCTACCGCCTCGGGCGCATGACCGCGTGGGCGCTGCGGCGCTTCAAGCTGGTCAAATCGGCGTATTTCGCCCAACCGAACCTACTTGCGCAGCGGCGCATCGTCGGCGAGTATTTCCAGGACGACATAGTCCCGGAGGCGATCGCAGCGGAGCTCTTGATGTGGCTGGACGATGCGCCGCGGCGGGCGGAACTGCTCGCGCAGTTCGCGACGATTCACGCGACCCTGCGCCGCGGAGCGAGCGCGGGCGCGGCGCGCGCGATCCTCGGCCTGCTCGGCCGGGCGGGGGCCGCGTGACCGCCTTCGTCGCCGGCATCGACGAGGCGGGACGCGGACCGCTCGCGGGACCGGTGGTCGCGGGCGCCGTGATCCTGCGCCCCGGCTCGCGCCTGCGCGGGCTCGCCGACTCCAAATCCCTGAGCGCGGCGGTGCGCCTGCGGCTCGCGGCGAGTATCCGGAGCGAGGCGGCGGCGCACGGTGTCGGCTGGGCGGACCCGGCGGAGATCGACGCGCTCGACATCCTCCAGGCGACCCATCTGGCGATGCGCCGCGCCGTGCTCGCCCTCGCGCTGCCGCCCGACCGCCTGCTGATCGACGGCAATCGAGCGCCCGCACTCGGCGGCCTCGGCCGCGCGATCGACGCGCTGTGCATCGTGCGCGGCGACGCGACCGTGGCGGTGATCGGCGCGGCCTCGATCCTGGCGAAGACCGCGCGCGACGAATACATGGAACGTGTCGACGCGCTGTATCCACAATACGGCTTCGCGCGGCACAAGGGCTATCCGACCGCCGAACACCGCCGGCTGCTGCGCCGGTTCGGCCCGTGTCCGCTGCACCGGCGTTCGTTCGCGCCGGTCGCCGAGGCGCTGCGAGGGCGGGCATGAACGCGTTCGTCCACCTGCGCGTGCACACCGAGTACTCGCTGGTCGACGGGATCGTGCGCGTGCCCGAGCTGATGAGTGCGGTCGCCGCGGCCGGGATGCCCGCGGTCGCGTTGACCGACCAGAGCAACCTGTTCGCGATGGTCAAGTTCTACAAGGAGGCCCAGCGCGCGGGCGTGAAGCCGCTGGTCGGCGTCGATGCCTGGATCCGCGAGAGCGGCGATCGAGCCGCGCCGTCGCGCATCGTCCTGCTGTGCCAGAACCTCGCCGGCTACCGCCACCTGACCGAGCTCGTGACCCGCTCCTACCTCGAGGGCCAGCGCGGCGGCGCACCGCAGCTCGAGCGCGCCTGGCTCGACGCGGAGCGCCTCGGCGGCCTCATCGTGCTCTGCGGCGCGGCGCACGGCGACATCGGGCTCGCGCTCGCGCGCGGCCGCGAGGACGAGGCGGCCCGCTGTCTCGACGCCTGGCTCGCGCTGTGCGGCGACCGCTTCTATCTCGAGGCGCAGCGCACCGGCCGCCCCGGCGAGCGTGCGCTCAGCGAGGCGATCCTCGATCTCGCCGACCTGCGCGGCGTGCCGGCGGTCGCAACCAACGACGTGCGCTTCCTCGCGCGCGCCGATTTCGAGGCGCACGAGGCGCGGGTCTGCATTCACGACGGCACGCAGCTCGCCGACGCCGCGCGGGCGCGCCGCTACACCGAGGAGCAATACCTCAAGAGCCCGGCGCAGATGGCCGAGTTGTTCGCCGACGCGCCGCAGCTGCTGCAGAACACGCTCGAAATCGCCAGGCGCTGCTCGCTCGAGATCAGGCTCGGCGCTTCGATGCTGCCCGCCTATCCGGTGCCGGCCGGCAGCAGCACCGACCAGTTCCTGCGCGAGGAATCCGCCCGCGGCCTGCAGGGGCGCCTCGCCGCGGCGGCCGTGGCGCGCGACGCCGAGGCCTATGGGCGGCGTCTCGCGCTCGAGCTCGACGTGATCTGCCAGATGGGGTTCGCCGGCTACTTCCTGATCGTCGCCGATTTCATCCGCTGGGCGCGGCACAACGGCGTGCCCGTGGGGCCCGGGCGCGGCTCCGGCGCCGGCTCGCTCGCCGCCTATGCGCTCGGCATCACCGACCTCGATCCTCTGGAACACGACCTGCTGTTCGAGCGCTTCCTCAACCCGGAGCGCGTCTCGATGCCGGATTTCGACGTCGATTTCTGCATGGAGGGACGCGACCGGGTGATCGACTACGTCGCGCACAAGTATGGCCGCGACCGCGTCTCGCAGATCATCACCTACGGCACGCTCGCGGCGAAGGCGGTCGTGCGCGACGTCGGCCGCGTGCTCGGGCACAACTATGGCTACGTCGACAAGATCGCCAAGCTGATTCCGTTCGAGATCGGCATCACGCTCGACAAGGCGCTCGCCCAGGAGGAGGAGTTTGCGCGCCTGTATGCGGGCGACGGTGAGGTGCGCGAACTGATCGACCTGGCGCGCGCGCTCGAGGGCCTGGTGCGCAACGCCGGCACCCACGCCGGCGGCGTCGTGATCGCGCCCTCGGTGCTCACCGACTTCACGCCGCTTTACTGCGAGGAAGGCGGCGGCGCGCCGGTGACGCAATTCGACAAGGACGACGTCGAGGCAGCCGGCCTCGTCAAGTTCGACTTCCTCGGCCTGCGCACGCTCACGATCATCGACTGGGCCGTGCGCGACATCAACGCCGAGCGCGCGCGCGCGGGCTCGCCGCCGCTCGCGATCGAGGCCTTGCCGATGGACGATGCGCCGACCTACCAGCTGCTGAAGAGCTGCCGCACGACCGCGGTGTTCCAGCTCGAGTCGCGCGGCATGAAGGACCTGATCCGCAGGCTCCAGCCCGACCGCTTCGGCGACATCGTCGCGCTGGTCGCGCTGTTCCGGCCAGGGCCGCTGCAGTCGGGCATGGTCGAGGATTTCATCGCGCGCAAGCACGACACCAGCGGCGCGACGATCGATTACCTGCATCCGGACCTCGAGCCCGTTCTCGCGGCGACCTACGGCGTGATCCTGTATCAGGAACAGGTCATGCAGATCGCGCAGATCCTCGCCGGCTACACCCTGGGAGGCGCCGACCTGCTGCGGCGCGCGATGGGCAAGAAAAAGGCCGAGGAGATGGCCAAACAGCGCGCGGTGTTCGTCGACGGCGCCGTCGCGCGCGGCGTGCGCGAGAGCCGGGCGACGCACATTTTCGATCTGATGGAGAAGTTCGCCGGCTACGGCTTCAACAAGTCGCACTCGGCGGCGTATGCGCTGCTGTCCTACCAGACCGCGTGGTTGAAGGCGCATCACCCGGCGGCGTTCATGGCGGCCGTGCTCTCGGCCGACATGGACAAGACCGACAAAGTGGTGACCTTGATCGACGAGTGCGCGAGCATGGACCTCGAGGTGCTGGCGCCGGACGTCAACGAATCCGTCTACAAGTTCACGGTCGCCGGGCCGGCGCGCATCCGCTACGGACTCGGCGCGGTCAAGGGCGCCGGCGCCTCGGCCGTCGAGGCGATCGTCGAGGAGCGCACGCGCGGCGGTGCGTATCGCGATCTGCCGGATTTGTGCCGGCGCATCGACCTGCAGCGCGTCAACCGACGGGTCCTCGAGGCGCTGATCCGCTCCGGCTGTCTCGACACGCTCGGGGCAAACCGCGCGACCCTCGCCGCGCAGCTCGATCGGGCGATGCACCTCGGCGAACAGAATTCGCGCGCGCAGAGCACCGGCCAGGTGGATCTGTTCGGCCTCGCCGCGACCGAGGACGCGGCGCTGCCCGAATGGAGCGACTCGGTGCGCCTCGCCGGCGAGCGCGAGACCCTCGGGCTCTTCCTGAGCGGGCACCCGATCACGCCGTACGAGCCGGACCTGAAGTTTCTGGTCGGCGCGCGACTCGCCGACGTCGGCGGCCCGAAACCGGCGCCGGTCGAGGGCGGCCGCGCCTGGAGCGCCGGCAAACCGACGTCCGTCGCCGGGCTGGTGCTGGAGGTGCGGCGGCGCCCGAACCGCGTCACACTGATCCTCGACGATCGCAGCGGACGACTCGAGGTGAGCCTTTACGAGGAGATCTACCAGAAACATCGCGACATCATCGTCAAGGACGCGATCCTGTTGATCGACGGCACGTTGCGCTTCGATGACTTCATCGAGGACTGGCGGCTGCAGGCGAAATCCGTGATCGACATCGACCGGGCGCGCGAGCGCCATGCCCGCCGACTATGGATCCGCTGGCCGGAGCAATTCGACGGTCCGGCCGGAATGAGCCGCCTCGAGGAACTGCTCCGGCCGTATCTGCGCGGCACCTGTGGGATCGGCGTGTTCATTCAGCGCCCGGGCTATTCGGGGCGGGTGACGTTCGCCGAGGCCTGGTCGGTCCGGCCGGCACGCGAACTGCTCGACCAGCTGACGGCTCTGCTCGGGCGCAGCGCCTGGCATTTGACCTACGGTCCGCGGATCGAGATTCAGGATGAGGAAACTTCAACATGGAAATGAATTTCTTAGATTTTGAACAGCCAATTGCCGAGCTGGAGGCGAAGATCGAGGAGTTGAAGTTTCTCGGCACCGACGCGAGCGCCAACATCACCGAGGAGATCAAGCGGCTGCAGGCGAAGAGCCGCGCGCTCACCGTCGGCATCTTCCAGAACCTCACGCCCTGGCAGATCACGCAGCTCGCGCGCCATCCGCAGCGGCCGTACACCCTGGACTACGTGTCGATGATCTTCACCGACTGGCACGAATTGCACGGTGACCGCATGTACGGCGATGACCTGGCGATCGTCGGTGGCCTCGCCCGCATCGGCGGCATCCCGGTCGTCGTGATCGGCCATCAGAAGGGGCGCGACACCAAGGAGCGCGTACGCCGCAACTACGGCATGCCGAAGCCGGAAGGGTATCGCAAGGCGCTCCGGCTGATGATGATGGCCGAGCGCTTCCGGCTGCCGGTGATCACCTTGATCGACACACCGGGCGCGTATCCGGGGATCGGCTCGGAGGAGCGCGGCCAGAGTGAGGCGATCGCCCGCAACCTGTTCGAGATGTCGGCGCTCGCCGCTCCGGTGCTCTCGATCGTGATCGGCGAAGGCGGCTCGGGCGGCGCGCTCGCGATTGGCGTCTGCGATCGGCTGGTGATGCTGCAGTTTGCCGTCTATTCGGTGATCTCACCCGAGAGTTGTGCGTCGATCCTGTGGAAGAGCACCGACAAGAAGGAGATCGCGGCCGACGCGATGGGCGGCACCGCGGATCGGCTGAAGAAGCTCGGCCTGGTCGACGAGGTGCTCAAGGAGCCTTGCGGCGCGGCCCATCGGGATCCGCAGGCGATGGGCGAATCGCTGCAGGCGTGCATTCTGCGGCACTTGAACGAGCTGCGGGCGATGCCGGTCACGCAGCTGCTCGATGCGCGCCAGGCGCGGCTGCGTTCCTTCGGCGCATTCCACGAAGCCTGAAGCCGCGATGGAGCCGTGCGCGGCCGCGCTCGCGGCGTTGCTCGAGAGGCAGCTGCCGCCGCGGACCACCGCGGTCGTCGTCGCCGTGAGCGGCGGGACCGATTCGGCCTGCCTGCTCGCCGCCGCGGCGTGCCTCGCCGGTGCCGGCCGGACCGTGCGCGCGGTGCACGTGGATCACGGCCTGCAGCCGGCGGCCGCGGACTTCCGCCGCGTGTGCGCCGAGCTCTGCGCGCGCCTCGGCGTGCCCTTGTCGATTGTCGCGGTGCCGGTGCGCGCCGCGCGCGGCGCATCGCTCGAGGCGGTCGCGCGCGAGGCGCGCTACGCCGCGCTCGGCGCGCAGCTCGCCGCCGGTGAGTGCCTGCTGACCGCGCACCACGCCGAGGATCAGGCCGAGACCGTGCTGCTGCAGGCGCTGCGCGGCGCGGGTCCCGCAGGACTCGCCGGCATGCCCCGTGTCCGTCCGCTCGGCCGCGGCTCGCACCTGCGGCCGTTGCTCGAGCGCTCGCGCGGCGACCTCGCGCGCTGCGCGGCGGCGCTCGGGCTCGCGACGATCGCCGATCCGATGAATTGCGATCCACGCTTCGACCGGGTCCATCTGCGGCTGTGCGTCTGGCCGGCGATCGAGGATCGCTGGCCCGGCGCGGCCGGCGCGCTCGGCCGCGCCGCGCGGTACGCGGGCGAGGCGCTCGAGGTGCTGAACGCGGTCGCGGATGCCGATCTTGCCTCGTTGCGCGACGGCGAGGCGCTGTCGATCGCGCGCCTGCGCCCGCTCGCCCACGCCCGGCGCGGCAACGCGCTGCGCCGCTGGATCGGCGAGCGCGCGCTGCCGCCGCCGAGCGCACGCCTCGCCGAGGCCTTGCGCCAGTGCCTGGAGGCGCGCGCGGACCATTTGCCGGTCGTCGCCTGGGGCGAGCACGCGCTGCGCCGCTACCGCGGCCGCATCCATCTGACGGCGGCCGCACCGCCGCGCATCGCCGGCACCCTGCACTGGGAGCCGCGCGCGCAGCCGACGCTCGAGCTCGGCGCGGGGCTCGGCCGCTTGCGCTGGGTCGAGCGCACGGGCGGCTTCGACGCCGCTCGCCTGCCGCCGCTGCTCAGCGTGACGGCGCGCCGCGGCGGCGAGTCGCTCAAGCCCGCGCCGCGCGCCGCGACCCGCAGCGTACAACATCTATGCCAGGCGGACGGCATCCTGCCGTGGATGCGCGGCGCGCTGCCGTTCGTTCACGCCGACGGCCGCCTGATCGCGGTCGGCGATCTGTGGGCCGACGCGCGCGATCGCGTGCCGCCCGCCGGGACCGGCGCCGGCATCGCCTGGGAGGGCGCGCCGACGCTCGTCTGACGTGTTGCCGTCGCGCCTTGCGTCGCGCTTTGCGTCGGGCCTTGCGTCGCATCTTGCGTCGGGCGAGGCGGGCGGCACCTCATTGCCACTCACAGCGATAAACAGGCATATACTCGAACCGACCTATGCGTCATCACGGCACACTCCGTCGCATCGCGAAATGGGCGCTGATCGGTCTGACGCCGGCCGTGTTGATTTGCCCCGCCGCGGCGCATGGCGCGTCTGCTGCCGCCGACCCGCACGTGCGCTTCGAGTTTCTGACGCCCTCACTCGTGCGCCTGGAATACTCCTCCGCGGGCGAGTTCGTCGATGCGCCGACCGCGGTCGTGCACCAACGGCACTGGCCGGCGGTCGCGGTGCGCGTGAGGCAGCGGGACGGCTGGCTGATCGAGGCGACGAACGCGGCGACGCTGCGCTACCGGCTGCGCTCCGGACGGTTTACCGCGAAGAATCTGCAGGTGACCTGGACCGATCGCGCCGGGCGCGTGCACCGCTGGCATCCCGGCGAGGTCGACCGGCGCAATCTCGGCGGACTGACCTATTCGCTCGACAACATCGCCGCGGCCAATCTGCCGGCGGGACACGGCGATCGCGAGAGTCCGGTCGGCGACATCATCCCGGGGATCGACGTGCTGCTCGCGCCCGCCGAGCCGGGGCTATTGAGCCGCAGTGGCTTTGCGTTCATCGACGATAGTGAGACACCGGTATGGAACGCGCAGCACACCTGGATCGAGCCGCGGACCGATCGGCACGGCCAGGATTGGTATCTGTTCACCTATGCGCATGACTACCGCAAGGCATTGACCGAGTACGCGCGGCTCTGCGGACCGATCCCGATGATCCCGCGCTACGTCCTCGGCCCCTGGATCACGGACCTCAATTTCGAGTACCAGCCCGGTGCGGCGCAGTGGGCGCAACCGGCCTTCGAGCGCTATGACCAGCGGCATCTCGAGCGCGAAGTCGCGAGGTTCGCACGCGAGCACATTCCGCTGCGCACCCTGGTGCTCGATTTCGGGTGGCATAATTATGGCTGGCAGGGCGGTTACGACTGGAGTCCGCTGATCCCGCATCCCCGGCAACTCGCGAACTGGTTGCACGAGCGCGGCATCGAGCTCGGCCTCAACGACCATCCGGGCTATGCCAACACCGACGAGAGCATTCTTTCCTACCACGACAGCCACGCCCCGGCCGTGTTGCGCGACCTCGGCCGTGCGCCCGCGGTGAAGCCCTCGTTCGATGTGGACCTCTCGAAGCGGTGGCGGGTCTCGAACCACGGAGGGACCGCGTGGTATCGGGCTTCCGTCCGGCTGCCGGCGCGGCCTCCGGGCCGGCTGTACCTGGTCGTGGGCGCGGTCGATGGGAGCTATGGGCTGTTCGTCAACGGCCGGGAAGCGGCGCACAGCCAGGCGCACTGGCCGCGACGCACGACGCATGCCGATATTTCCTCCTACGTCGAAGCGGGCCGGAAAAACGACATCGTGCTGCGCGTGACGCCCGCCGCGCGCGGCGGCGGCAAGGAACGCGGCGGCGCAGCGCCGCGTGTCGGCGCCTCGATCCGCGACGCTCTGCCGCCGCAGCCGATCCGCTTCGATCTGTCGAACCGGCGGCAGGCAGAAATTTTCATGCGCGATCTGCACGCGCCGCTCGTACGCCAGGGCGTGAACGTCTGGTGGGTCGACGGCGGCAGCGGCGCGGTGCGCATGCCCGGCCTCGACGAACAACTGTGGACCAACCGGATCTACTACGATTACATGCAGCGGCTCACCGGCCGGCGCGCTTTCATTCTCGGCCGCTATGGCGGCTGGGGGAGCGAACGGTATCCGGGGTTCTTTACCGGCGATACGTATTCCGAGTGGCCGGTGCTCGCCTATGAGGTCGCGTTTTCGGCGCGCGGCGGCAATGTGCTGATGCCGTACATCAGCCACGACATCGGCGGCTTTCACGGCGGCAAGATCCCATTTGAGCTCTACGCCCGCTGGGTGGAGTTCGGCGCCTTCAGCCCGATCCTGCGCCTGCACAGCGCGCACGAGAATCCGCGCGAGGGCAACCTGCGCATGCCGTGGGTGTACGGTGCCCGCGGCATCGCGCTCGCCAGGAAATACTTCACGCTGCATGCGCGCCTGATCCCCTATCTGTATACCGACGCGTGGCTCGCGCACACGCAATCCTTGCCGATCCTGCGGCCGCTGTACCTGCGCTATCCCGATCTCCCGGCGGCCTACCGGCATCCTTACGAGTACCTGCTTGGCGCGCAAATGCTGGTCGCCCCCGTGCTCGCCGCCGGCGGCGAACGCCGCGTTTACCTGCCGCCCGGCCACTGGATCGATTTCTTCACCGGCAAACGCTACGACGGTGGCCGCGCATTCACCGCCCATTTTGCGACCGATGCGACGCCGGTCTTCGTCCGCGACGGCGCGTTGATCCCGGAGCGATCCGCGCAGGACCACTCGATGCAGGCCCACTCGATGAGTAAGGCGCCGGACCCGCTCATCGTCGATGTCTTCGGCTCGCGCACCGGCCGCTTCGATCTATACGAGGACGACGGCGTCTCGCTCGCCTATGCCAGGGGCCGTTACGCGTTGACGCCGATGGGCTATGCGACCAATCGCGAGGGTTTGCACCGTCTGGTCATCGGCCCGACCAAGGGCGCGTATCGCGGGCAGTTGCCGAGCCGCTCGTACGAGCTGCGCATCCACGCGCGCCGCGCACCGTCTTCGGTGTCGCTCGGCGGGCTGCGCGTCGGGCGTCCGATTTGGGATGCGCGGCGAGCCGTGGCAACCGTCGTGCTGCCCGCGCGGGCGATCCGCGACCGGCTCCGCGTGACCTGGCAATGAATGCAACCCGCACGGCGGACGCCGGCTGCGGGCGGCGTCCGCCCGCGTGTATCATGACGGCGGGGCATTGACTTCGGCCAAAGTGGGGGCACGGATGAAGAACAAACCAAGCTGGGCTCAGCTTCTGCTGCTCGCCGCGTTCGTCGCTACGGCCGCGCGGGCGGCGACCGCCAAGCCGGATCCGGCGAGAACCCTCGCCTATATCCACCACGCCTGGGCCACATTGACCCGATCGATGGGCGATTGCGCCTCGCTCGCCGATCAGAAGGTGGCCACCCGGCCGATACTCTATCTGCCGGCGCAGTTGCCGGAGTCGCCGGCAATCGCGTCGGTGGCGACGCGCTGCCACGTCGACGTGCGCCGCTTGCCGCGCGTGATCCATCGCCTCGGCGATCTGGATCCGCGGCAATTGCCCGCGCAGGGTTTGCTGTACCTGCCGCACCCCTACATCGTGCCGGGTGGTTTTTTCAACGAGATGTACGGCTGGGACAGCTATTTCATCGTCCTCGGCCTGGTCGCCGATCACCGTGGTGCGCTCGCGCTCGGCATGGTCGATAACGCGCTGTTCGAGGTCCAGTACTACGGCGGGGTACTGAATGCGAACCGCAGCTATTATCTGAGCCGCTCGCAGCCGCCGTTTCTGACCGCGATGATGGTTGCCGTGCTCGACGATCCCGGCATCTTTCACGATCCGGCGCAAAAGCGCGCGTGGCTCGCACGAGCGTATCCGCTCGCCGTGCGCAATCATGCGATCTGGATGCGCCCGGCACACCGCGCCGGTGCCACCGGCCTCGCCCGCTACTTCGATCTGGGGAGCGGTCCGGTGCTGGAGGCGCAGAACAGCGATTATTATCGCGGCGTGATCAAGTGGCTGCTCGCGCACCGAGCCGAGAATCCCGGTTATCTGCTCAAGGGGCCGGAGCATCCGGACAAGCTCGAGGCCACGCGTCTCGCCGCGACCAGCTGCGACGTGCGCAGCTCGCCGGTTTGCGCGGGCGCGTGGCTGGACGGCTACCGGCTGACCGCCGCTTTCTACCGTGGCGATCGCGCGATGCGCGAATCGGGCTTCGACATCAATTTCCATTTCGGCCCGTTTGGCGGTTCCACGCAGCATTACGCGCCCGTGAGCTTGAACAGTCTGCTCTACCGCTCCGAGCTCGACCTGCGGGATTTCGCCCGCCAGCTCGGCAAGACGGCGGCCGCCGCGCGCTGGGCGCGGACCGCGGCAGCCCGCAAGGCGGCGATCGATCGCTATCTGTGGCGTCCCGCGGCCGGCCTGTACGAGGATTTCGATTTCGTCACCGGCAAACCGTCGCCGGAACCCTATCTCTCGACGTTCTATCCTTTGTGGGCCGGCGTCGCCTCTGCGCGCCAGGCTGCCGCGGTGCGCGCACACCTGCCGATCTTCGAGCGTCTGGGCGGACTGATGATGGACGATCGGCCGAGCGGCGCGCAGTGGGATGCGCCGTATGGCTGGGCGCCGACCAACTGGCTCGCGATATCGGGCCTCTACGCCTATGGCTTTCACGCCGACGCCCGGCGTCTCGCCCGCAAGTTCCTCGCGACGGTCGATCGCAGCTTCGCCGCGGACGGGACGATTCGCGAGAAGTACAACATGGTGCTCGGCAACTCCGACGTGAACATCAGCGCGGGCTACACGCAGAACGTCGTCGGTTTCGGTTGGACCAACGGCGTGTACCTGAAACTGCATCAGCTGCTGGTCAGCGGAGCCGCCGGGCGGTCCGATCACGGCGATCGACGGGCAGCCGCCGCGGGACGCTGAGGGCGTGAAGCATCGCGGCGCAGCGATCTTCCGGCTCGTCGTGCTGGTCCTCTGCGGCGCCGCCTCGTTCGCGCGGGCCGCGACCGACCGGAGCTTTCTCTTGACCGCGACCGCGAAGGACCTCGCCGCGTACTTTCCGGGCGAGCTCGGCAACGGCTATTTCTCGACCCTGACCGCGCCGCGCGGTACCGAGGGCAATCTATCCTACCTGGTCGCCTTCATGGACTATGGTAAGGGCGACGTGTCGCGGCCGGCGGCGATTCCCGGCTGGACCGAGATCGATTACAGCACCGGCCGCTCGGCGGCGGGCCACGACTGGATGAACGATGTCGGCCTGAACGCCGCGACGTTCCAGGATTACCGTCAAGTGCTCAACCTGCACGACGGGACGCTGACGACCCGGTATCGCTACCTCGACCACGGCAACGCGACGCGGATCAAGGTCATCACTTTGATCAGCGAGGCATCGCCCCACCTGGCCGCGAGTCGCATCTCGATCACGCCGGCGTTCGACGGCGTCGTGCAGCTGTCCTTTGCGCTCAATCTGTGGGCGCCGCATCAGCCGCGACTGCCGCTCGCCCGCTTGACCGGCGCCGAAATGAGGATCGCGGTCGCCGCGAACAACCTGACGCTGACCGCGATTGCGCCGGCGACCCCCGATCGTGCCGCCCTGTGGTATCACGGCGACACACACGTGCTCGCGGCTGCCGGCAGCCGCAGGCAACTGACGCTGCGGATCGACGGCCGCGCCGAACGCGGACTGCGGATGGCCGAAGCAGCCGCGATCGGCCTGCCGCGCGGGCTCCGGCCCGCTGCGGTCGCTCTGTACAAGAGCGCCTACCGCTTGTCGCTCGACCTGCGCATCCGGGTGCGCAAAGGCGCGACCTACACCTTTACCAAGTACGTCGCCGTGTCGCGTGCGAACTGGGGCGGCGACGGCGCGGCCGACACCGCGCTCGCTGCGGCCGCGCGCACGCGCGGTTTCGCGGCGCTGCTCGGCGCGCAGCGCTTGGCGTGGGGCCGCCTGTGGAAGCGGGATATCCGCATCGCCGGCGATCCGCGGGTGCAGCGGGTCGTGCATTCGGACCTGTATTATCTGCTGTCCAATACGACGCCCGACACCGCCTGGGCCGTCGGGGCCTGCGGCTTGACGACCGGCTATTTCGGCCACATCTTCTGGGACAGCGACAGCTGGATGTTCCCGGCGCTGTTGCTGCTGCATCCGCAGCGCGCGCGGTCCTTGGTGATGTTTCGCGATCGCACCCTGCCTGCGGCGCGGCAGATTGCGCACGCGGGGGGCTTGCGCGGCGCGAAGTATCCGTGGGAATCCGACCCGCAGTACGGCACCGAACAGGTGCTGCATGCCGCGTGGGTGCTCGGGCAGCGCGAGATCCACGTCAACGCGGACATCGCGATCGCCCAGTGGCAGTACTACCTCGCGACCGGCGATCGTGCATGGCTCGAGCGGGACGGTTGGCCGGTGATCCGCGATGTCGCCCGCTTCTGGACGAGCCGTGCGATCTACGACCCCGGAAAACATCGTTTCGAAATACGCCACGTCACCTCGGTCGAGGAAAACTATGCCGACGTGCCCAACGACACCTATACGAACGTCGGCGCCGCCAAGGCGCTGTCGATCGCGGGCGCCGCGGCGGCGCTCCTCGGCAAGCGAGCCGATCCGCGCTGGGCCGACATCGCCGCCCACATGGACGTGCCGTTCGCAAAGTCCGCACAGCACCACCTCGACATGGATGCGAGCGTGCCGCACGGCGGTGTCGGCAGCGACCTCGCGTTCCTCGCGTTTCCGTCCATCGACTTGCCGATGAGCGCGCAGCTGCGGCGCAACGACTACGCGATGGCCGTGCGGTGGCTGGATACCTCGAACCGCACGCCGAGCACGATGGGACTTGCGCCGATCGCAATCGCCGCGGCCGCCCTCGGCAGTACGCCGGAGGCGACCCGCTGGGTCGAGCGCGACGCCGCCGCCGACATGTTCGAGCCGCCGTTCAACGTGCGCCCGGAGGATGCGACCAACAATACGGGATACTTCCTCACCGGCTCCGGCGGTTTCATACAGAGCCTCGTTTACGGTCTCACCGGTTTGCGCATCGGCGCGCGTGGCCTGGTCGATGCGTATCCGCCGATCTTGCCGCCGGCCTGGCGCTCGCTCACATTGACCGACGTCGTGTTCCGCGGCCGGCACTATCGGATCGTCATCCGGCGCGATGCGGCCGGCAAGGCCGTTCTGACGCGAACGCTGCTGCCATGATGCGGCCTCTCGATCTGTTTCCGACCCGGATCTGGCAGGCGGAACTCGCGCCGCTTGCGCCGGCGCTCGCGGCCTGGGTGCAGGACGTGCTTGCGATGCGCGCCGCGAGTCCGAAGGCCGCCGGGCGGACCAATCGCTGCGGCTGGAACAGCGAAGACATGGCGGTGCTCGAGCGCCCCGGTTTCGCGGCGCTGCGCACCGCCGTCCGGGCGGCCTGCGCCAACGCCTTGCGCGAGATGGGGCAGGGCGAGCGCGCCTTTCATCTGCAATCCTGGATCAATCTGCACGATCGGGGCGGGTTCAACTTCCTGCACATGCACGAGGGGACGCTGCTGTCGGGCAGTTTCTACCTGCACGTGCCGCGCGGATCCGGCCAGTTCGTATTTCGCGATCCGCGGCCCGGAGTGATCCTCGGCTCGTTCAAGGGTCCCGTGCCGAACGGCCATACCGACATTCATCTCACGCCGAGTGCCGGGCTCCTCGTGCTGTTCCCCTGCTGGATCGAGCACTACGTCGAGCCGCATGCGAGCGACGAGCCGCGCATCACGATTGCCTTCAACGCACTCGACGGCGCCTAAGCGTCGGGGACGACGTCGAAGGCGACCGTCAGGCGCGCCTGGTCGCCGTGAAACGGCACCGTGCCGTGCCAGAAGTACGACGGAAACAGCAGCAGCATGCCGGCGCGCGGCCGAACCGAGTACTCGGCACCGAGAGGCGGCGTCGTCGCGATGCCCGGCTCGCCGAACGTGAGGGTGCCGGCGGGCGATCCCGCCTCGCTCATGCCGTCGGGCAGCGCGATGTAGCATGCCGAGGAGATCCAGCCGCGCGGATGGACGTGGTTGGTATGGTATCCCGACGTGCGTAGGCGGACCGACCAGCTGCCGTTGAAGCGCCAGCGGCTGCGGATTCGGCGGCGCAGGGGATCGCCGCCGCGGCCAATGTGCGCCAGATACCGTTCGATCGGCGCCGCGAAGCTGCGAAACAGCCCCTGGATCGCCGGATCGGCGCTGCGCGTCAGATCCTGCGAAGTCTCGGTGCCGTGTCGCAACGACTGGAACAACAGCGCGTGACCGTGAGGGTCGTGCAGGCGCTCGAGCGCCGTCTTCACATCCGCCAGAAAACCCGCGAGCTCCCGCCACGGCGCCGGCGGCTCGAGCTCGACCGGCAGCACCAGATGCGGATAGTCGCAGAGTGCGGCGTAGCGTGGGTCGCCCAGCATGCGCCAGGCGGTCGTCTGCAGCGCGATCAGGTACTGATCGTCCGGCGTGTTCGCGAGCAGGCGCTCACAATGGGCGAGCGCAGCATCCGCATTGCCGACGCCGAGATGGGCGGCGGCGAGCACGGATCGCGCGGCCGCGTTCTGCGGCAGGAGCTCGAGCGCGCGCCCGGCGAGGCGCAGGGCGGCCGCCGGCTCGTGTTCGAGCGCCGGGAGGGCTGCGCGAATCAGCAACATCGGCGGCGCCTGCCGGCGCGCGGCGCGCTCGGCGAGGCAGGCATAGGCGGCGCGCGAGTCCCCGGATCCCTGCAGGAGCGCGGCCTTGGCCGCCCACAGCGAGTCATCGTCGGCAAAGCGCGTCAATGCTTGATCGAGCAAGGCGGTCGCCTCGGCGATGTTGCCGCTGCGCAGCCAGACGAGCTGCGCGAGGGCATTGTGCGCCTCGACGAGTCGCGGCTCGAGTCGCAGGCCGTCGCGCAAGGCAGTCTCGGCCCGCGCATACTCGCCCTGCGCGATCAGGCTGCGTGCGTAGCCGCTGTACAGAGTCGCCGATCGGTGGCCGCGCGCGATGGCTTGCTCGGCGACGCGAGCCGCTTCGTCGCTGCGGTCGGCGGCATTGAGCGCGACCGTGAGCGCCTGCGCCGCGCCGGCGTCGTCCGGCGCGGCGGCGACGGCGCCACGATAATGGGCGATCGCCTCATCATGGCGGCCGAGCGCCACCAGCGCGGCGACATGCTGAGTCGCGAGGTCCGGGTCGATTCGCCCGGTGCGGCACCAGGGAGATGCGACCGCGAGCGCGTCCAGCGGTCGATGACTTTCGTTGTGCTGGCGGGCGAGCAGGAACGCCGCGCGCGCGACGGGCGTCGCGCCGGCAACGGCGCGCTGCAAGAGCGGCAGCGCCTCGTCGCGCCGGCCGCCGATCAACAGGAACTCGCCGAGTGTCGCGAGCGTCGGCGTCCAGTCGGGGTCGATCGCGAGCGCCCGGCGCAGCAGCGCTTGCGCCGCCGCGGCGTCGCCGAGCCCCTGCTTGGCGCCCGCGAGCAGGCGCAGCGCCTCGACATACAGCGGGTTCGCCGCGACGATCGCTTCGAGTTCCGTCTGCGCGTCACGAAAGCGGCCGGCTTGCAGCAGCCCGCTGACGCGCCGCATGTCATCGGCCATTGCGGCAGTCATCGGGCGCATTGTCGCGCATCCGCCCATGGGCGCCCAGTCGGCTGGGTTGCCCGGCCCGACCAAGCCCGGTGTCGCGTCGCCGCCGACGCGACACCGGGCTGCTCGATCACGCTTCGGTCAGAATCAGGCTTCGCTCAGAACTTGTACTTCGCCTCGATGTTCACCTCGCGACCCTGGATCGGACGCGCCATGATCACGTTGTTGATGCCGACTTCGTAGCCGAACTTGCGCGCGTTGCCCTCGGTGAGACCGATCTGGTTGGTGAGGTTGGTGCCCTGCAGCCGGAACTGCCAGTTGTCGCCGAGGTCGGCGACGACACCCGCGCTCAGCATGTAGTACGAGCCCAGGGGCTGTAGACCCGACTGATCCTCATAGCGCTGGCCGACATGTTCGTACGTGACCCAGCCGGTCACATCCCCCCAGTTCTGCAGCACCATGTAGCTCGGGGTCACGCTTACCTGGAATTTCGGCTGCCGCTGCAGCGGTGCGCCGTTGAGCTGCGCGCACTGGTTGTTGCCATTGATGTCGATGTACGGGGCGCAACCGGTGTAATGCGTGTAATGCCCGTCCATGTAGTCGCCGAGCACGTTGATGTCGAAGTGCTTGAACGGCCTCACCGTGCCCGAGAAGTTGACGCCTTTCGAGTCGGAACCGTAGGTCGAGATCGCGCCGGTCGCGACGCCCGTCGCATTGGTCTCCTGGTACTGCAGACCGGTGAATTGGCGATGATAGACGCTGATGTCGAGGTAGAGGAGCGGTGTCTGCCACTTGAAGCCGCCCTCGTAGTTCTTCACCGTCTGCAGCGGCGAGAAGTTGCCGTTTTGGCCGCGGATGCCGTTGTCGAAGTCGTCGAAGTGCGTACCGGTGTTCCAGCGCACGTACACGCTCATATGGTGCGAGATCTCATAATTGGCGCCGACCGTGAACGACGGCTTCGCCTTGACGTAGTGCTCGATGTTCCAGGTGCCGTTGCAGACCGGCACGGCGGTCTCGTAGAGCTGGTAGATCGTGCCGAGTTGTTGTGGGCTCGTGTTGCAGGTGCGCTGATGCGCATCGATCGTCTCGAGGCGCGCCGAGGCGTCGACCAGCCAGTGATCGGTCTTCCACGAGTCGCCGAAGTAGGGCGCGATGTTGGTCGCGTCGCCGTGCTCGATGATGTTGAAGTTGCCGTTGAAGTTCACGAAGCCTTGCGGGCTCGACAGGGCGTAGGTGTTGCCGCCCTGCACGTAACTCAGCTGGATCGGCGCCGCATTCGGCGTGTTGGTCATGATCATCTGGTTGCCGAGCGACCAGTTGTCGTCGTCCGTGTAGTGGGCGAAGTACACGCCGCCGGTGAGCGTGTGGCCCCCGCCGATGTCCTTGTTGACGCGCAGCTCGTCGGTCAGGTTCTGCAGGCGCTTCTGGATGTACCACCAGCCCTGCTGGATCACGCTCTGGGTGAGCGGCACCGCGGTGCCCCCCGGATAGGTCGCGCTGATGTTCTGGCTCGTCGGATAGCCCGCGCCGCCGTTGAGGTTGTTGGTGTCGACCGGCTGATTGCTCGCGTTGCAGTAACCCGCCGGCTCGGCGGCGTTGCAGCCGTAGAGGTAGTAGCTCAACGGTCGCGGGTTCGGCCCGGAGAACAATGCGTTGGTGTTGAGATTGCCGCCGTCGAACAGAAAGTGGTCGACCACGGACCAGCCGTCGGCGAACCGGACGTTGTAATCGAAGCCGAAGAAGTGCAGGTCGCCGCCGCGGCCGTTCGCGAGGTTCGCGCTCTCGAAGCCGCCTTGCGGACTCGGCACATTGACGTACTGGATCGCGTGGCTGCCGTACGAAGAGGTCAGTGCGTTGAATCCCGGATAACTCGAGAAAGAGTTGCCGTTTTGCACCACGGGAACCGGCACGATGAACTGGTTATTGTCGTTCAACTCGCGGACCCAGAACATGAACGAGCCGCCGTCGACGTTGTGCGAGATCGTCGCCGTGAACTGGCCACCGTTGTCGGACGGGAACTGCGGCGAGCGCACGCCGTCGGAACGCCGGTAGAAGCCGCCGGCGCTGCCGTACCAGCCGTCGGCGATCTTGCCGCCGTAGAAGGCATCGATGCGCTCCATGCCTTCGCTGCCGTAGGTCAGGCCGAGCGAGCCGGTCGGCTTGTCGGTGCCGCGCCGCAGGATGAAGTTGGCGGTTGCGCCCATCTGCCCCGGCCCATAGATCGCGCCCGGACCGAACTGCACGACTTCGACGCGCTGGACGGTGTCGTCGAGCCGCAGGAAGGAGCTCGAGTCCATGAACGAGAGCGACGGCATGCCGTAGAGCGGCGAGCCCTCGATCATGTTGGTGAAGTACGGCGCATCGCCGCCGCCCGGGATGCCGGCGATCTCGATGTTCGCGCCGGTTTCACCGCCCGAGGATTCCGGCCAGATGCCCGGCGAGATCTTCAAGAGGTCCGCCGTGCTGACGGCGTTCGCCATTTTGATCTGTGATGCGTCGGCGGTGACGATGTTGTAGCTCGCGTCGAGCATCTTGACGCCCTGGGCGTAGGCCGAAGCGGTCACGACGATCTCGCTCAGCGAGTTGGCGGCGGGCGTCTGCGCCGGCGCCGCCGGGTTCTGCGCATGGGCGGTGCCGCTCGCGCAGTACAGGATGCCGGCCACCGCCGCGGCGAGGGAATTCACGGCGATTCGCGGCGCCCGATGCCGTCCAAGCTCGAAAACGCTTCGGGGTACGGCGACCCCCGGCGAGGCTGCCGCGCGCGGCCGATTCGCGCGAGGATTCGTGCGTGCCACCATGTTGTTTATTGTTCGCATAGATTGTACTCCCGGGTTCATGAGCCAGTGCGGTCCGCGGTCATCCGGGACACATCTACGATCGGATCAGCGCGCGGCATTCTGGCGATGACGGCCCCCACAGCGACACCAGCGGACGGCGCCGGTGACTTTGTTGCCTGTACGCCGCGGGGCCCGGAAACGTCAGAGATTTTCCGGACGTTCTTTGTTGTATGCGCAAGCTCGTGCGAACTCGCGCAGGCCGGCGGTGGTGATCGTCCAGGCGCTCGCGGTGCGTCGCTCCTTACAATTGCCGTCGCGGCCATGCCGCTGATCTGTCCCCTACCGGCAATGTAATGCGAATCGTTTGCGAAGGCAACAGCCAGTGCTGTCGGCAATTAGCCACATTCACGGTGGCGGCGGTCTACGGTGACCAGGCGAGGCGCACCGCGCGCTCGACGTAGCCCGCTCCCGGCGGAAAGCTCACGGTGAGCAGCCGATCGCTTCCGTCCGGCGGCCCGAGCGCCGCGCCGCTCGCGCGCAGGTTCAAGCCGGCAAGGTTCGCATGCGCCTCGAGCGTCGCCCTCGTCCCCCCGGGCGCCGCGAGTTCGAGCGTCAACCCGTCATTCGTGTATTGCTCATCCAGAACCTTCATCTGCCGCGTGGTCGCGCCGAACTGCGGCAGACGATGATGCGGTATGGAGATCTCGACCGCCGGCAGCGGAATATGCAGCGTGTCGCCCACGAGCTTCGCGCCGCGGGCGCGCGATTCGAGGTGCAAGTCGGCGGCCGCCTTGCCTGAGGCTGCGACCAGCCACTGTGCGCCGCTGCGCGTGAAGGACAGCGTCACCGTCGAGTCGCCGAACGGCACATGGCGCAGCACTGCGTGCCGCCATGTGGCCGGCAGCTGCGGCGTGACGCTGAGCACCCGGCCGGCTGCATCCCACCGCAGGCCGAACATGCCGCGAAGGACCGGCGAGATCACCATCGCCGAGGACCACAGTTGATGCGCCGTGCTGCGGCCGAGCACCTGGAAGTAATGTCCCGAGAGCAATTCGGTGACGCTGCCGAGATCTTGCGCGAAGGTGAGATTCGCGTTTTGCATCAGCGCCGCCTCGCCCGCGAGCGGCTGGCCCGCCCGATACTCGGCGACCGACAGCCAGCCGGTGAACAGCGGCCAGACCGAACCCTGGTGATAGCTGATCGGGTCGTAGAACGAGACGTGATCGCCGACGTCGCGCGCCCCCCAGTCGGTCGAGAATTCGCTCGATGCCCAGCGTCGCAGCATCGGCCCATCCGCGGCAAGCCGTAAATCCCCATCCCAGAACGCGACGCTGGGGAAGATCGTCGGTGTCGGGTCGACGCTCCCGTCGGCATTGTGACTGAACGCATAAAAGCGCAGCCGGGGCTCGTAATACTCGCGCTGCAGAACGCGTGCGAGACGCTGCGCACGCGCGCGCGCGGCGCTTGCGAGATCCTCATGCCCCGTGGCGCGCGCCAGATCCGCCATCGCGGCGCTCGCTTGTTGGTCGAGCGCCGCCAGGTAGATTTCCTGCTCTGGCATGCGCGGCACCCAGGACTCGACCCAGCCGGTGCCCTGTGAGTTGTTGAAGAAGCCGTCGGTTGAGACGTGCATGGTTTCGAAATGCCAGGCCTTCGCGATGTTCGCCCAATGCGCGGCGATGAAGGCGCGGTCACCGCTCACATGCAGGTAATCGGCGGCGGCCATGATGAGCAGAGGGGTGCTGTCGGCGGCCGCATATTCGTAGGGCAACGCACCCCAATCGACCAGCGCCGCCGTCTGCGCGTATTCATGCATGATCTTGCCGTCGGCGCGTTGCCTTGCAAACAGGAACTCGAACTCGTGTCGGGCGGTGCGAAAGTCCCCGTCACTATCGACGGCGTACAGCGTCCAAAGCGCATCGCGGCCGAAGAACCAACCGAAGCCCGGGCGCGCGGAATCGCCGGAGTTGACGAAGCCGGCGGTCAACGCCTCCTCGCGATGGCCCGGCGTCGCCTCGACGCGCAACTGGTCGATCGCGACCTCGGCCCACGCGAACGCGGCGTTTAGCCTTGCATCCGGCGACATCAGGCGCGTGCGCGTCGCGAGCAGATGGCGAAAATGGCGTCGCGTAGCCCGATACTCCTGCCGCACGGCGCCGTCGAGCGCGGCGAGCTTGCGCGCGAGAGCGGCCGGCGACGAACCGGCGGTGCGCTGCCCGAGCACCATCAGCAACGGGAACAGCCTGTGTGCGTCGCGTTTCGGGTCGAAGCGCAGCACGAACTGTAGCGGCCAGTACTTCGCTCGCTCCTGGTAAGGTGCCAGTATTCCGGGACGCGCGGTCGGCAACGCAAGTGCGGCAGTATGTTGCGGAAAATTCAGGTGCAGGATGTAAAAGCCCGAGCCGCCCGCAGTCGGGACCCATTCGGGCGACACCGGACCGTCGGATGGCGCCGGCCACATGCGCTGCATTTTCGGATCGAAGCTGAAGGTCAGCGTCATGGGGCGCACCGCCTCGATTTGATACAGAACGATCGCGCCGCTATCGTCGGCCGCATGCTGCGGCGCCAGCATGATCTGCCTTATCGTGAAGTTCGCGTGCGAGTAGGTGATCGTCGTCGCCCACGGCCGCACGCGTATGCCGGACGCCTGCCCGTTGACGTCGATCGGCACCGGGTAGCCTTGCATGCGCACCGTGATGCGCATGTTCGCGAGCAGCTTCCACGGAAAAACCCAGGCCTCGTACGAGCCGTCCTGGAAGCCGAGCAGCGCGCCGCGCGGTCCGACGACCGAGAGCGGATGCGAGGGTATCGCTAGCGCGTCGATGCGCGGCGCGTCGGCCGCACCCCTGGTGGCGATCGAGGAGGCGGGCAATGGCTGCAGTGCGCTCAGCGCTGGTTGTGCGAACGCCGGCGAAGTCGCGGCGAGCAGGATCAGGATCCAGAGCGATAGGGCCTTTCGCAGCATGGCGTTATCCTCGCCGTTCCGAGTGATGCGGGCGGGCATTATAGTGCGAGTTCGCCGCGCGCCTCGCGCCCTAGATCGCGCTAGCTGCGATTGCGCAGTGTGACCGCGGACAGATTCTGGCGCTGGCGGATGCGCGCCATGTCCATCAGCATGCGCCCAGCCCAGCGGTAGACATTGTTCTCCTTGACCGTGCGGCGCATCAGCCCCATCCGGCTCTGGCGCTCCTCACGGCCCATCCGCATCGCCGTCTCCATCGCATCCGCGGTTTCCGCGACGTCGAACGGATTGATCAGCAGCGCCTCCGGCAATTCCCGCGAAGCCCCGGCGAACGTGCTCAGAATCAGCACGCCGTCCTCGTCGTCTCGCGCGGCGACGAATTCTTTGGCGACGAGGTTCATACCATCGTGCAGGCTGTTCACGAGGCAGAAATCCGCCGCGCGGTACAGTTCGAACACGCGCTGCGGCGCCTGGTGTTCGCCGATCAGCACAATCGGCCGCCAGCCGGATTCGGCGTACTTCGCGTTGATCCGTTCGGCCTCCGCCAGTGTCTGGCGCTGCAGCGACTGGTAGGCCGGCAGCTGGCTGCGCGAAGGCGCCGCGATCTGCAGCAGGCTGATCCGGCCGCGCTGGCGCGAATTGCGGTCGAGCAAGGCTTCGAGCGCATGGAACCGCTCGATGATGCCCTTCGTGAAGTCCCACCTCTCCACGCTGAGCCCGATGCGCACATTAACGCCGATTTTATATCGCTCGCGCACCTCGGCGCGGCAGGTTGCGACGTCCGGCGTGGACTTGAGCCACCTTGGCGGCCATTCGATCGAGATCGGATACGGTGCGACGCGGCAGACGCGGCCCTGGTGGCTCACGGTCATGTGTTCGCGGTCGATCTGGCACTCGATGAAGCGATCGACCGTGTCCAGAAAATTCTGGCAGTGATAGCGCGTGTGGAAGCCGAGCACGTCCGCCGAGAGCATGTGCAGCAGCATGTCGCGCTTCCAGGGACAAACGCCGAAAGTCTCGGAATTCGGCCAGGGAATGTGCCAGAAGAGCGCGATGGTCGCCGCCGGCAGCTTGTCGCGCAGCAACTTCGGCACCAGCGCGAAATGGAAGTCCTGGATCAGCACGACGGGCTTGTCGGTGGTCGCCTCGGCTGCGCAGACCCGAGCGAACTTCTCGTTCACCTCCTCGTAGACCCGCCAGTCGCCGGCGCGGAATTCCGGGCGCACGTAGGCGAGATGGCACAGAGGCCAGATCCCCTCGTTCGAGAAACCGTAGTAATAGCCCGCCTCCTCCTCCGGCGTCAGCCAGACGCGGCGCAGCGTGTATTGCGGGTCGTCCGGGGGGACGCGCAGGTGGTCGTAGCGGTCGACGACGTCCCGGTCAGCGGTGCCGCTGCCATGCGCGATCCAGACGCCGCCGCAGGCCCGCATGATCGGTTCCAGCGCGGTGACCATGCCGCTCGCCGGCACATTCACCGTCGCGCTACCGTCGGGTGCGCGATTGTGGATGTACGGCTCGCGGTTCGATACGATCAGCACCTGCGCCGACTGCAAGTGGTTTTCGACGACCTGGTGCAGCGCCTGGGGCGTCCAATTTTCGCGGAAGTCGATCTCGAGGCGCTGCTGCTTCTCGATTTCCGCGAGCACTTCGCGCACCTCGGAGAGAATCGGCAGCGACGATCGCGACGAATGCGCGTCGTCGAGAAAGCGGCGCCCGCGGATGTCGCCGATCAGCGTCTGGATCCAACGGCGCAGTTGCAGCCAGGCGGCGAGTACGATCAGCAACGCGAGCACGATCACCGAGATCGAGACGAAAGCGAGTATGAAATCCCGCATGGTGCGCTGCCGCCGGTCGACGAAGCTCAGGTCGTGGACCAGCAATACCCGGTACGGCGGCCTCGCGGTATCGAAGTCGAATCGCGAGATCTGTACGGAGCCGGAGGGCAGATGCACGATCTGCTCGGCGGGCTTCTTCTCGCCGATATCGTGGCGGCAGGACACCGCGGCCGGCGTGAGCTCCGTCTCGACGATCGGCGTGCCGTCCGGCCGGCAGACCGCGATCGCGAGCAGGCGCTTGTCGCTGGTGATGTGTGAGAGGTACTGACGCAGCTTCGCGAGGTCGTCCTTCGAGACCAGTTGCGAGACCGGCCGCTGCATCGAGCTCATCACGAGTTGCGCGCGCATTTCGACATCGCCGCGAAACCATTCGGCCAGCAGCTTGTCCATGTATGGGATGCCGAAGAACGCAACGATGCAGGACGCCAGCGTCACGGGCAGCACGAGACGGAGGAATATCAACTTCAACATCGCGGCTCCCTGCCAGGCCGCGGACGAGGGCCGGCGCTCGAAGTCCTCAGGAGTGGCGACTTGGTCGCGAGTACGCATCGCGGCGCACCCCGCGATGATAGAACAACGGGTCGCATTATGCTCATGATAAAACCGACGGCCCGCGGCGCCCGACGGGCGGTCGACGCCAGAAGGATAAAGTCGGGGTCCAGCGCCGTACGAAGATCGGAATCGGGATATTTCCCAAGAATCTGCCCTAAATCTCCGCCATTTTTCCAATGATGAAGTACGCCGCGCCGACGCCGTCCGCAGACTGGTGCCTGTTCTTGGACGTCGACGGTACGCTGATCGATTTCACCGATTCGCCGCAGGACACGCGTTCCGACGAGTGTCTGAATCGCCTGTTGCAGGATGTCGAGCGCAGCCTTGCGGGGCGCATAGCGCTCGTGAGCGGCCGTGGCATCGGCAAGCTCGACGAATTGTTTGCGCCACTGCGCTTCGCGGCCGCCGGCCTGCACGGCGCCGAGCGGCGCAGCGCATCGGGAGTTCTGCATCGCGCGGCAATCGCGGGCGTCGATCTCGACGGCGCGCGCGAGGCGCTGCGTGCGTTCGCCGCGCGTTGCCCGGGCACGCGCTTCGAGGACAAGGGTCTCGCACTGGCGCTGCACTATCGCGCAGCGCCGCACTTCGAGGCGCCGGCGCGCGGACTGGTCCGGCGCGTCGCCGCCGGGCTCGGAGCCGCGTTTCACATCCAGGAGGGCAACATGGTGCTCGAGATCAAACCTAGCGGCTACACGAAGGTCGCCGCGATCGAGGCGTTTCTCGCCGAGCCGCCGTTCGCGGGCCACACGCCCGTGTTCGTCGGCGACGACTACACCGATTGCGACGGCCTGCGCTTCGTCGAGGCGAGCGGCGGAATCTCGGTCGCGGTCGGCGACCGCGTGCGCGCACAATGGCACCTGCCGGATCCGACGGCCGTGCGCGACTGGCTCGGCCGGATCGCGGCGCTGAAGGAGCATGGGCAATGAATCCCGGATCTGCGGACGGGCTCGATCTCGCGCTGATCGGCAACTGCCAGATCGCCGCGCTCGTCGACCGCGCCGGCAGTATCGTGTGGGCGTGCTTGCCGAGGCCGGATGGCGATCCGGTGTTCTGCGGACTGTTGCAGCGCGATGGCGGCCGGTCGCGCTCCGGCGTCTGCGCGGTCGATCTGCGCGGGGTCGTCGACGCGCGCTCGAGCTACGCACACAACACGGCGATCCTCGAGACCGTGCTCGACGACGCCAACGGCAATACGGTGCGGATCACGGATTTCTGCCCGCGGTTCCGGCAGCGCGGCCGCGTATTTCGGCCGATGAGCATCGTGCGCCTGATCGAGCCGCTCGCAGGACGGCCTGTGGTCACGGTGCGCCTGAAGCCGAGGAGCCGGTATGGCGCGGAGGAACCGCAGCGCGTCGCCGGCAGCCACCATATCCGCTACAGTGCGCCGCCTGTCCAGTACCGGGTAACCACGAACGCGTCCCTGGCCTCGCTGCTCGACGAGACCCCGTTCGTGCTCGACGGGCCGATCGCCCTGCTCCTCACCCCCGACGAAACGATCGAGCACGCGCCCCTTGCGCTCGCGCGCGATTGGCTCGACGAGACGCGAAACTACTGGCAGGAATGGGTGCGCGGCCTCGCGATCCCGTTCGACTGGCAGGAGGCGGTGATCCGTGCGGCCGTCACGCTGAAGCTCTGCACCTACGAGGACACCGGCGCGGTGCTCGCCGCGATCACGACTTCGATACCGGAGGTCTCCGGCAGCGAGCGCAACTGGGACTACCGCTTTTGCTGGCTGCGCGACAGTTATTTCGTGATCCACGCGCTCAATCGGCTCGGCACGACGAACACGATGGAAGGGTACCTGCGCTATCTGGACCGGGTCGTCGTGCGCTCGCCGGGCGGCGTGCTGCAGCCGTTGTACGGCATCGGTGGCGAGTCGCGCATCGAGGAACGCGTCGTCGACTCCTTGGACGGTTACCTCGGCATGGGCCCCGTGCGGGTCGGTAACCTCGCCTACGAACAGACGCAGCACGACGTGTACGGCGCGGTGGTCCTCGCCGCAAGCCAGCTATTCTTCGATCAGCGATTGACGACTCCCGGCGACGTGCCGCTGTTCTTGCGGCTGGAGGTGCTCGGGGAGCGCGCGGCAATCCGCTTCGCCCAGCCAGACGCAGGTCCCTGGGAGTTCCGCGGCCAGACGTCCGTGCACACGTTTTCCGCGGTCATGTGCTGGGCGGCTTGCGACCGCCTCGCGCGCATCGCCGCACAACTGCGGATCGAGGACCGCGCCGGCTTCTGGCGTCGGCGCGCCGACGCGATGCGGGCCGAGATCCTGCTGCGCGCGTGGAGCGACGCCAAGAATGCGTTCGTCGGCCGCCTCGACGGGTGCGAACTCGACGCGACCGCGCTGCTGCTGCCGGACCTCGGCTTCCTCGAGGCGCGCGATCCGCGTTTTGTCGCGACTCTCGCGGCGGTCGAGCGCGAGCTCGTGCGCGGCGACCTCGTGTTCCGATACCTGCATGCGGATGATTTTGGCGTGCCGCAGAACACCTTCACGATGTGCTCGTTCTGGTACGTGAACGCCCTCGCGGGCGTCGGCCGCTTCGACGAGGCGCGCACGCTGTTCGAGCGGCTGCTCGCGCGGCGCAATGCCGCAGGCCTGTTCTCCGAGGACATCGATCCCGAGACCGGCAGGCAATGGGGCAATTTTCCGCAGACTTACAGCATGGTCGGCGTGATCCTGAGTGCGTTGCGGCTCAGCCGTTCGTGGGAGGACGTACTCTAAAGACCCGCGCGGGGGCGTCGATCGGCAGCGGATAGCCCCCCGGCATCCGCACACGGATGCTGCAGCGGCCGCCCGCCCGCCCGGGTTGCCGCGATTCTACCGATTGTTCGCCCTCCTGTGATCTGGTAGCCTGAACTCCCGTCGAATTCCCGTAATCCCCAACCAGGCCGGCGCGCGTGCGCGGTGAACCCGCGGCGGCTCGCAGGCCGGGCGTTTCCAGCGGCGGCGGTCCAACATGAGCAGATTCGTTTTCGTCACCGGCGGCGTCGTCTCCTCGCTCGGCAAAGGCATCGCGTCCGCCTCGCTCGGTGCGATCCTCGAGGCTCGCGGCCTGAAAGTGGGCATGGTGAAGCTCGATCCGTACATCAACGTCGATCCGGGCACGATGAGCCCGTTTCAGCATGGCGAGGTGTTCGTCACCGCCGACGGCACCGAGACCGATCTCGATCTGGGGCACTACGAGCGCTTCGTGCGCACGACGACCGGGCGCAACAGCAATTTCACGACCGGGCGGATCTACGAACGGGTGATCGCCAAGGAGCGGCGCGGCGATTATCTCGGCGCGACGGTGCAGGTCATTCCGCACATCACCGACGAGATCAAGTACCGCGTGCGCATGGGTGCGGGCGACGCCGACGTCTGCATGGTCGAGATCGGCGGCACCGTGGGCGACATCGAGTCGCTGCCCTTTCTCGAGGCGATCCGGCAGATGGGCGTCGAGCTCGGCCGCAACCACGTCGTTTATATGCACCTCACCCTCGTGCCGGTCGTCGGCGGCTCCGGCGAGATCAAGACCAAGCCGACGCAGCATTCGGTGAAGGAACTGCGCGGCATCGGCATCCAGCCCGACATCCTGCTGTGCCGCTGCGCCCAACCGCTGCCCGATGAGCAACGGCGCAAGATCGCGCTCTTCACCAACGTCGAGGAGCGTGCGGTGATCTCCGCGGTCGATGCGGACGACATCTACAAGATACCGCTGCTGCTGCACGAACAGGGCCTCGACGACATCGTCGTCGACAAGCTGCGCCTCGATGCGCCGCCGACCGATCTCGCCGACTGGCGCGCGGTGGTCGGCGCGCGCCAGAGTCCCGAAGCGGTGGTCGACGTCGGCATGGTCGGCAAGTACGTGCAGGTCCGGGACTCGTACATCTCGCTGAACGAGGCCTTGATGCACGGCGGGATCAAGACGCGCACGCGCGTGAACATCCATTACTTCGAATCCCAGGACATCGAACGTTCCGGCCCCGGCGCCCTGCAGGGCATGGACGCGATCCTCGTGCCCGGCGGCTTCGGCGACCGCGGCATCGAAGGCAAGATCCAGGCAATCCGCCACGCCCGCGAGAATGGCGTGCCCTACCTCGGCATCTGCCTCGGGATGCAGCTCGCGATCATCGAGTTCGCCCGCGACGTGCTCGCCCTGAAGGGCGCGAACAGCAGCGAATTCGACCGCGCGACCAACCATCCGGTGATCGCACTGATCACCGAATGGCAGGACCTCGCGCGCGGCCAGCAGGTGCGCGACGAGCATACGAACCTCGGCGGCAGCATGCGTCTCGGCGCGCAGGAGGCGCGGCTCGTCGCCGGGTCCCTCGCGCACTCGATCTACGGCACCGAGACGATTTTCGAGCGCCACCGCCATCGCTACGAGTTCAACAACAATTACCTGGAGGAGATGCGCGCCGGCGGGCTGCGCTTCTCCGGCTTCTCGGTCGACGGTCTCGTCGAAGTGATCGAGTTGCCGGGCCATCCTTGGTTCGTCGCGAGCCAGTTCCATCCGGAGTTCACCTCGACACCGCGCGACGGCCATCCGCTGTTCACCGGCTTCGTCCGCGCGGCGCGCGAATACCGGGCGGCGCAGCTGCCCGGGCGCGCGACGGCGTCGACGGCATGAAGCTCGGCGCGCACGAGATCGGCGACGGGCGGCCGCTGTTCCTGATCGCCGGCCCCTGTGTGATCGAGAGCGAGCAGCTGGTGCTCGATGTCGCCGGATCCTTGCGCGAGACGACGGCGGCGCTCGGCGTGCCGTTCATCTTCAAGGCCTCCTTCGACAAGGCGAACCGCTCCTCGCGCGCGAGCTTTCGCGGGCCGGGGCTCGAGCGCGGCCTGCAGGCGCTCGAGCGGGTGCGCTCGCTATACGGCGTGCCGGTGCTCACCGACGTGCACGAGGACACCCCGCTCGCCGAGGTCGCGAGCGTGGTCGACGTGCTGCAGACCCCGGCCTTCCTCTGCCGGCAGACGAACTTCATCGTCGCGGTGGCCTCGCAGGGCCGCCCGGTCAACCTCAAGAAGGGCCAGTTCCTTTCGCCGTGGGAGATGCAGAACGTCGTCGACAAGGCGCGATCGGCCGGCAACACGCAAATCATGGTGTGCGAGCGCGGCTTCTCGTTCGGCTACAACAATCTGGTCGCCGACATGCGCTCGCTCGCGGTGCTGCGCGCGACCGGCTGCCCGGTGGTCTTCGACGCGACGCACTCGGTGCAGCTGCCGGGCGGCAGGGGGGATTCATCCGGCGGCCAGCGCGAGTTCGTTCCGGTGCTCGCGCGCGCGGCGGTCGCGGCGGGCGTCGCCGGAGTGTTTCTGGAGACGCACCCGGATCCGGCGAAGGCGCTGTCTGACGGCCCGAACGCCTGGCCGCTCGCGCGCGTCGCGCCCCTGCTCGCGACGCTGGTCGAGATCGACCGCGCCGTCAAGCGCCAGCCCTTCGAGGAATCCCTGCTGTGAGCGGCATCGCTGCTTTGGCGCCCATCCGGCGCGCCGTGCGCTCGTCCGACACTATGCTCTTTCTTAAGTATTCGTGCTAAGCTCCTGTGCCCATGAGGGTTTTTGCCGCGTCACTGGCTTTGGCAGCGATCTTGCTGCAATACCGCTTGTGGGTGTCCGGCCAGGGCATGCGTGAAATCATGCGCCTGCGCACCGATATCGCCGCGCAGACGACCGCGAACCAGGCCCAGAGCGAGCACAACCGGCGCCTCGCCGCCGAGGTTCAGGACTTGAAGGTCGGCCGAGGCGCACTCGAGGAGCGGGCGCGCAGCGAGCTTGGCATGATCGGCGCGAACGAAACTTTCTACGAGGTCGTTCCGGCGAACACACCCGCACCGCCGGCGCACGACATCACCGCCCGCAACGAATGAGCGCGGCGGCCACCGCGAGGCGCGTGTTCGCCGTGCTGCCGGCCGCCGGCCGCGGCGAGCGCTTCGCGCCCGGCGCGGCGCTGGCGAAACAATACGCCACGCTCGCCGGGCGCACGATGATCGAATGGGCGCTCGCCGAGTTGCTCGGCAATCCACGCATCGAGGCGACCGTCGTCGTCGTCGGCGCGCAGGATGAGCACTGGGCCGGCATCGCCGCGCGGCTCGCCAATCCGCGCCTGCGCTCGGCGATCGGCGGCGCGAGCCGGCAGATTTCGGTCGCGAACGGACTGGCGGCCCTCGCCGATCGGGCGGCCGCCGACGATTGGGTGCTGGTGCACGACGCCGCCCGGCCCTGTCTCGGCGCGCGGGAAATCGCCGATCTGTTCGCCGCGCTCGATCGGGGCGCCCCCGGGGCGGTGCTCGCCGCACCGCTCGTCGACACCATCAAGCGGCAATCGGCCGACGGTGCGATCGAGACGCTCGATCGCACGGGACTGTGGCGCGCGCTCACTCCGCAGGTGTTCCCGTATGCGCCGCTGCGCGCAGCGCTCGCGGCCGCGGCCGCCGCCGGCGTCACGGTCACCGACGAGGCGCAGGCGATGGAGCGCGCCGGCCACGGGCACGTGCTCGTCGCGGGCTCGCCGTGCAACATCAAGGTCACGCGGGCGCAGGATCTGGCGAGCGCCGCCAGGATCCTCGGGCAACCGGCCGCGACGCGGCTGCGGGTCGGTCAAGGCTTCGACGTCCACGCGTTCGGCGAGGGCGATCACGTGGTGCTCGGCGGCGTGCGGATCGCGCACGGCCGGGGGATCGTCGCGCACTCCGACGGCGACGTCGTGATCCACGCCCTGTGCGACGCGATCCTCGGCGCGCTCGGCGCGGGCGACATCGGCGAGCATTTCCCGGACAGTGATCCGCGCCATCGCGGCGCCGACAGCCGCGTATTCCTGCGTGAGGTCGCCGCGCGGATGCGCGCCGCGGGCCTCGCGCTCGTCAATGCGGACGTGACCGTGCTCGCCGAGGCGCCGCGCATCGCCAAGCACCGCGCGGCGATGACCGAGCGGCTCGCCGCCGATCTCGGCGTCGCGCAGGGCGCGATCAACGTCAAGGCGACGACGACCGAGCGCCTCGGCTTCGTCGGCCGCGGCGACGGGCTGGCCGCCGCCGCCTGCGTGCTGCTCGATGCACCGCGTTCCTGAAGTCCCGCGCGCTCAGGCGCGCAGCAGCACGTAGACCGCGCCGCCGCCGCCGTCGCCCGGCCGCGCCGAGGTGAAGGCGAGAACCTCGTGCCGGCGGCGCAGCCATTCGTTGACGCCGGCTTTGAGCACCGCGCCGCGCGGCCCCGAGCGCGTGCCCTTGCCGTGGATGATCCGCACGCAGCGCAGGCCCCGGTCGCGGCTCGCGTCGAGGAACTCGACGAGCAGGCGGTGCGCCTGTACCTGGGTGAGTCCGTGCAGATCGATCTCGTCCTCGATGCGCGGGGTGCCGCGGCGCAGTTGGCGCATCTGTCCGTCGCGCACGCCGGGCCGGCGGAACGACAGCCGCTCGGGCGGCGGCACCGAGCTGTCGACGAACGGCGCATCGGCGGCGGCTGCATCGGCGGACGCCGCCGCGCGGGCCCGTGGCGCTCGACTGCGGGCGGGCGAGGGCGGCAGGCGCGCCGCGGCCGGCGGTGCGATGGGACGCACGCCGCGCATCGCCTCGCGGAACGCCGCGGCGTCCTCCTCGACCGGGCGGCGCTCGTCATGTGCGTGCGGATCGTTGCGCTTTTCCTCGGCGCTCATGGGCGGATTCGCTCGGCTATCGGCGATGTTGGGCTTACAGTATAGTTCGCACGGCGCGACTCGCCACCCTTTGGCGCTGCGCGAACCAGCAGTGAAAATCTTACTCTCGAACGACGACGGCTATCGCGCCGCAGGTTTGGCGGCGCTGCGGGCGGCGCTCGCCCCGCTCGGTGCGGTGACGGTCGTCGCGCCGGATCGCAACCGCAGTGGCGCGAGCAACTCGCTCACGCTCGACGTGCCGCTGCGTGTCTGGGGCTATGACACCCAGGGGTATTACGTGAACGGCACGCCGACCGACTGCGTGCACCTGGCGATCTCCGGCTTCTTCGATTTCGAGCACGATCTGGTCGTCTCCGGCGTCAACGACGGCGCGAATCTCGGCGACGACGTGCTCTATTCGGGCACCGTCGCTGCGGCGATGGAGGGTCGATTCCTCGGCCTCTCGGCGGTCGCCGTGTCGCTGTGCGTCGAGCCGGGCAGCCCGCGCAACTTCGCCGCGGCGGCGCGCGTCGCCGCGACCCTGGTCGAGCGCCTCACCAAGGCGCCGCTGCAGAACTCGGTGATCCTGAACGTCAATGTGCCGGATCTGCCGGACGAGGAGCTGCGCGGCCTGCGGGTTACGCGCCTCGGTAACCGGCACCGCAGCGCGCCGGTCGTGCGCGCGCAGGATCCGCGCGGCCGCGACGTGTTCTGGGTCGGCTCCGCGGGCGCCGGCCAGGACGCCGGGCCCGGCACCGACTTTCACGCGATCGCGGAGGGCTACGCTTCGATCACGCCGCTGCAGATCGACCTGACGCGCCACGCCGCGCTCGCGGACACCGAGCGCTGGCTGCGGCTTGAGTAGTCCGTTGGAACATTCGCGCCATTCCGGCATCGGAATGACCTCGGCGCGCACGCGCGAGCGGCTGATTCAGCGCCTCGCCGATCAGGGGATCCGTGATCAACGGGTGCTCGACCGGATACGCCACGTGCCGCGCCACCTGTTCGTCGACGAGGCGCTCGCGAGCCGCGCCTACGAGGACACCGCGCTGCCGATCGGCTACGGCCAGACGATCTCGCAACCGTACATCGTCGCGCGCATGACGGAGGCCTTGATCACCGGCGGGCCGCTGCGCAAGGTCCTGGAGATCGGCACCGGCTGCGGCTACCAGACGGCGGTGCTGTCGGTGTTCGCGACGGAGATCTACACGATCGAGCGGATCGAGCCGCTGCTCGGCCGGGCACGGCGTAACCTGCGCGAATTGAAGATCCGCAACGTGCGCTGCCGCCACGACGACGGCATCGGCGGCTGGCCCGCGCGTGCGCCGTTCGACGGCATCCTGCTCGCCGCCGCGCCGCACAGCGTGCCGCCCGCGCTGTTCGAGCAGCTCGGCGTGGGCGGGCGCCTGATCGCGCCGGTCGGCCCCGACGGACGCCAGGAGCTGATGCGTTACACGAGAACCGAGACGCGGATCGAGCGCCAGCCGCTCGGCGCGGTGAGTTTCGTGCCCTTGCTGTCGGGATTGCATCGCTAGCGCGGCCGCGTGGCTCGATCGATCGGTGCCGCCGTCGTGCTTCTCGCGCTGCTCGCCGGCTGCGCGGGCGAAGTCGTGCGGGCGCCGCGCGAGTACGTCGTGCGGCCCGGCGACACGCTCTACAGCATCGCCTGGCGCAACGACCTCGACTATCGCCGGCTCGCCGCCTGGAACCACATCGGCCCCGGGTATCAGATCTTCGTCGGCGAACGGCTGCGGCTGCGGCAGTCGATGGGCGGCGCAGCGCGCGCGCCGCGATCGGCCGCCGCTCGATCGGCCGGCACTCCAGCGGTGCCGCCGGCGGCGCGCCGCACCGCATCGCCCGTGCGTGGGGTCGCGCCGCGAAACCGGGCGCCGCCGCCCTGGCAGGTGCGCTCCGCGGCGGCCGCAGCGCTGCGCTGGACCTGGCCGACGCCGCGCAGCGGCCCGGTGCGCCGCTTGGTCAACGGCGCGTTGCTGATTCCCGGCAAACTCGATCAGGTGGTGCGCGCCGCCGCGGCCGGGCGCGTGGTCTATACCGGTAGCGGGATCCGCGGGTTCGGTTTGCTGGTGATCATCAAGCACAGCGCGAGCGTGCTGTCGGCGTATGCGTACAACGCGTCGGTGACGGTGCGCCAGGGCGAGGAGGTCGGCGCCGGCGCGCAGATCGCGCGCATGGGCGAGGACGCGCACGGCACGCCGATGCTGTACTTCGAGATCCGCGCGGACGGGCGCACGATCGATCCGCTGCCGTACCTGCCGGGCGGGCGCTGAACGCGTCGGTGTGCGCGAAGGTCGTCTCGATCGCAGAACGATTCCGTCGTCGATGCTTGCCCGCGGCCGGCTCTTGTGTCTACACTGCGGCCGCAACTGCCGACTACGGCGGGGGCGCGGAACGGGGACATCAGGGACTGATTAGGGGAAAAAAAGTAATAATATCAATAAGAAAAATAATATTTCTCAAAATTGCGCGATGAACCGCTTGGACGTCGACGCGATGGGAGCCGATCTGCAATCCTTGAGTCTTCTAGTACGCGCCCCGCCATTTTCGGCCGGGGCGCGAGTCGCCGGCCCGGTCAGGGCAACAGCGCGGCGACCGCCCGGCGCCGCTCGGCGGCCAGAACGTTGAACGTGCGGCAGGCCGCGCCGCTGTCCATCACCTCGAAGCCGATGCCCCGCGACCAGAACTGCGCCGCGAGCGAAGCATCGGGGAAGCGTTGCGCCGCCCCGGTGCCGAGCAGCACGACCTCCGGTTGCATCGCGAGTATGCGCTCGATGTGTGCCGCGCCGATGTCGCCCGGATCGCGCAGCTCCGGCGCGAGGAGGATTTCGGTCGCGCTCAGGATCAGGCCGCCGCGGATGCGCCGATCGTCGATGCGGAACTCGCCGTCCGCGTAACCGCGGATCAGATGGGCGTTGCCGGGGGAGTCCTGGGTGAATCGCATTCGCATAAGATACCCAAACTCGCGATGCCCCGTCCCAACTCCACATGCTTCGTGCGATTCCCGGCGCCGCCCGCAGCGTGGCTCGAGGAAGCGCCGCCGTTGGCGCGCGCGCCGCTGCTCGAGCGCCTGCTGTGCCGCGCCGACGAATGCGCCACGGCGGCGGACTGGCGGCGCGAGGCGTTCGAGCTGATCGCGGCGCCGGGTGAGTCCTGGCCCGGGATTTGCCCGGCCGCCCTGTACCGCGCGTTCGGGCCGCTCGACGCACCCGCGGTGTATCTGGCGACGCCGGTGCGCTACGTGCCGACGCTGACGCGCGTGCATCTCGCCGCCGACGGCCTGATCGCGCTCGAACCGGCGGAGGCGGCACAGCTCGCGGCGGATTTCAACCGCCTGTTCGCACCCGCGCAACGGCTGCTCGCCGCGCCGACGGGCGCGCTGTTCTGCGTGCTCGAGCGGCCGCTGATCGCCGAGACGCAGGATCCGGCGCCGATCCTCGGCGAGGACGTGGGCCGGTTCCAGGCGGGCGGCCGCGATGCGCCGGCGTGGCGCGCGTTGGCGAGCGAGATCGAGATGTGGTTGCACGAGCACCCGGTCAATCGCGAGCGCGAGCGCCGCGGCGCCGCGGCGCTCGGCGGGCTGTGGCTGTGGGGCGGTGGCGCACCGCTCGCGCGGCCGCCGTGCCTCGCCGGTTGGGCCGGCGGCGCGGACGTGTTTTTCGCCGCGCTCGACCGCTGCGAGAGCCACCCGCGCGACGGCAGATCGGGCGTGGTCTGCGTCGCGGCGACGCCGGGCTCGGCGGCGTGGCGCGATGCCGAAACGCGCTGGCTCGAACCCGCGCTCGGACAACTCGCGGCGCGGCGCCACGAGCGCCTCGTCCTCAGCGCCGGACGGCGCGCGTACCGCCTCGGCGCGCCGCAGCGCCGGTGGTTCTGGCGGCGCGCGCGGCCGTGGTGGGAGTATTTCGCTTGAACGGCACGGCGCGGATCGAACGGCGCGTTGCCGCGGCGGCCGCGACCTTTTCGGCGGCCCTCAATCCGGTGCTGAGGCGCGTCTACGCGGCGCGCGGCCTGCGCTGCGATCACGATCTGGATCTGTCGCTTGCGCATCTGTTGCCGGTCGGTTCGCTCGCCGGCGCGGCGGAGGCGGCGGCCCTGCTAGCCGCACACCGCACCACTGGGTGCGTTCTCATCGTCGGCGACTTCGACGCCGACGGCGCGACCAGCAGCGCGCTCATGGTGCGCGCGCTGCGCGCGCTCGGCTTTGCGCAGGTCGATTTCCTGGTTCCCGACCGCTTCCGCTTCGGCTATGGCTTGACCCCGCAGATCGTCGCGCGGGCCGCGCAGTTGCGGCCGAGCCTGATCGTCACCGTCGACAACGGCGTCTCGAGCATCGACGGCGTCGCCGCGGCGCGCGCGCTCGGCATCGCCGTGCTGGTCACGGACCATCACCTGCCGGGCGCCGAACTGCCGGCCGCCGACGCGATCGTCAACCCGAACCTGCGATCCTCCACGTTCGCGAGCCCCGCGCTCGCCGGCGTCGGCGTCGCGTTCTACGTGATCGCGGCGCTCGCGCGCAGCCTGCCGCAGACCGGCTTCAACCCGGCGCAGCTGCTCGATCTGGTCGCGCTCGGCACGGTCGCCGACGTCGTGCCGCTCGACCGCAACAACCGGATACTGGTTGCGCAGGGCTTGCGGCGGATCCGCTCGGGCCGTTGCGTCGCGGGCGTGCGCGCGCTGCTCGCGGCCGGCTCGCGCCGTCTCGAGGAGGTGTCGGCGGCGGATCTGGGCTTTGCGGCCGCGCCGCGTCTGAATGCCGCCGGGCGCATCGCCGACATGCGGCTCGGGATCGAGTGCCTGCTCGCCGATTCGGCCGATGAGGCGGCGGCGCTCGCCGCGCGGCTGTCGGCGCTCAACGAGGAGCGCCGCGAGATCGAACGGCGCATGCAGCTCGAGGCGATCGACATCGCCGCCGCGATGCGCGCCTCGCCGGCCGGCGAATCCGCGCTCGGCCTGTGCCTGTTCGACGCGAGCTGGCACCAAGGCGTCGTTGGGCTGGTCGCCGGGCGCATCAAGGAACGGCTCCACCGGCCGGTCGTCGCCTTCGCCGTCGCCGCCGACGGCAGTTTGCGCGGCTCGGCGCGCTCGATCCCGGGGGTGCACGTGCGCGATGCCCTCGAGGCGATCTCGGTGCGCCATCCCGGCTTGATCGATCAGTTCGGCGGCCACGCGATGGCCGCCGGATTGACGCTGCGGCCGGATAAGCTCGAGGCGTTCCGCACGGCGTTCGCCGCGGAAGTCGCCGGGCGCGCGGATCCGGCGACGCTCGCCGGCGTGATCCTGTCGGACGGCGAACTGAGCCCCGCCGAGCTGTCGCTCGAGACCGCGCGCGCGCTCGCCGCCGGCGGTCCCTGGGGCCAGGGCTTCGCCGAGCCGGTGTTCGACGGCGAGTTCGAGATCTGTGAGGCGCGCGTCGTCGGCGAGCGGCACTTGAAACTCAAGCTGCGCCCGGCCCCCGCCGCCGCGAACGGCGCGCGGCGCGTCGACAGCCACGCAGCGTTCGACGCGATCGCCTTTGGTTTCATCGACGGCGCCGCGGCCGCCGCGCTGCCGCGCGCCGGTGCGCGCGTCGCGGCCGCGTACCAGCTCGAGGCGAACGAGTGGAACGGCCGCGCCCGGCTGCAGCTCAACTGCCGGCACCTGCGGGTCATCTGAGGGCCGGCGCTGCTTCTGTGCTAGGATCCGGCGCCATGGAAATCAACCAGATCAAGCGGTTCATCAAAGATCTCGAGGAGCGCGTGCAGTCCTTGAGGAGGTATCTTTGATTACGACAACAAGCACGAACGCCTGCAGGAAGTCGTCCGCGAGCTAGCCGAACCCGGCGTCTGGAACGATTCCGGCCGGGCGCAGGAATTCGGCCGGGAACGCGCCCGCCTGGAGGAAATCGTCGGCGGCATCGACCGGCTCGACCGCGGCCTCGGCGACGCCGCGGAGCTGCTGGATCTCGCCGCCACCGAGCAGGACCTCGCCGCGGTCGGCGGCGTCGAGGCCGACCTCGAGCGCCTGAACGGCGACGTCGAGCGGCTCGAGTTCCAGCGCATGTTTCCCGGCCCGATGGATTCGCACAGCGCGTTCCTCGACATCCAGGCCGGCGCCGGCGGCACCGAGGCGCAGGACTGGGCGGCAATGCTGCTGCGCATGTACCTGAAGTGGGCCGACGCGCACGGCATCCGCACCGAGATCATCGACCAGAGCGACGGCGAGGTCGCCGGGATCAAGGGCGCGACGATCAGCATGAACGGCGGCTACGCCTACGGCTGGCTGCGCACCGAGACCGGTGTGCACCGGCTGGTGCGCAAGTCGCCGTTCGACTCGGGGAACCGCCGGCACACCTCGTTCGCCTCCGTGTTCGTCTCGCCCGAGGTCGACGACGACATCGACATCGAGATCAATCCGGCGGATCTGCGCGTCGACGTGTATCGCTCGAGCGGCGCGGGCGGACAGCACGTGAACAAGACCGAGTCGGCGGTGCGGATCACGCACACGCCGACCGGCATCGTCGTCGCCTGCCAGAGCGAGCGCAGCCAGCACAAGAATCGGGCCACCGCGATGAAGATGCTCAAGGCGAAGCTCTATGAACTCGAGTTCAACAAGCGCAATGCGGCGGCGAAGGTGCTCGAGGATTCGAAGTCCGACGTCAGCTGGGGCAACCAGATCCGCAGCTACGTGCTCGATCAGTCGCGGATCAAGGATCTGCGCACCGGCGTCGAGATCGGCAACACGACCGCGGTGCTCGACGGAGCGCTGGACGAATTTTTGCAGGCCAGCCTGAAGCAGGGACTATGAGCGAAGACGACCGCGGCCGATCCGCCGAGAACCGCGCGGCGGGCGATCAGCCCGCGGAGAACCACCTGATCGCCGAGCGTCGCGCGAAGCTCGCGCGCCTGCGCGAGCGGGGCAACGCGTTTCCGAACGACTTTCGGCGCAACGCGCGCGCCGGGGAGCTCATCGACACCTACGGCGCGCGCTCCGCCGAGGCGCTCGAGGCCGAGGGCGTGCGGGTGAGCGTCGCCGGACGGATGATGGCGAAGCGGGTCATGGGCAAGGCGAGCTTCGCGCGCATCGAGGACTCGAGCGGCGGGATCCAGCTGTTCCTGCAGCAGCAGCTCCTCGGCGAAGCCTACCAGGAGTTTCGCGGCTGGGACGTGGGCGACCTGGTCGGCGCGCAAGGGACGCTGTTCAAGACCAAGACGGGCGAGCTGTCGGTGCGCGCCGGCGAGCTGCGGCTCCTGACGAAGAGCCTGCGGCCGCTGCCGGACAAGTGGCATGGCATCGCCGACACGGAACTGCGCTACCGCCGCCGCTACGTCGATCTGATCGTCAACGAGCAAAGCCGCCGGGTATTCGCGACGCGCTCGCTCATCATGCGCTACCTGCGGGACTTGCTCGACGCCGCGGGTTTTCTCGAGGTCGAGACGCCGATGTTGCAGCCGATTCCGGGCGGTGCGGTGGCGCGGCCCTTCAAGACCCATCACAACGCGCTCGACATGGACATGTATCTGCGGATCGCGCCGGAGCTGTACCTGAAGCGCCTCACGGTCGGCGGCTTCGAGCGCGTCTTCGAGATCAACCGCAACTTTCGCAACGAGGGCCTGTCGACGCAGCACAATCCCGAGTTCACGATGCTCGAGCTCTACCAGGCGTATGCGGACTACACGGACATCATGGCGATCGTCGAGCGCATGTTCCACGGCATCGCCGACATGCTGACGGGTTCGCGGCGGATCCTCTACCAGGGGCGCGAGTACGAGCTCGGCGGCGCCTTTCGCCGGCTGACGATCGAGCAGATCCTGCTCGAGAACAACCCGCAGCTCGAGCTGCGGGCTTTGCGCGACGTCGCGGCCCTGCGCCGCGCCTGCGACCGGCTGGGCATCGCCTACAGGCCGGGCGACGGGGCCGGCAAGCTGCAGATCGAGATCTTCGAGAAGACCGGCGAGCAAACGCTGATCCAGCCGACCTTCGCCTACGCGTATCCGGCCGAGGTCTCGCCGCTTGCGCGGCGCAACGACGCCGATCCGTTCATCACCGACCGCTTCGAGCTGTTCATCGGCGGCCGCGAATACGCGAACGGCTTCTCCGAACTGAACGATGCGGAGGACCAGGCGCAGCGGTTCCGCGAACAGGCCGAGCGCAAGAGCGCCGGCGATGAAGAGGCGATGTACTACGACGCCGACTATGTGCGGGCGCTGGAGTACGGCATGCCGCCCGCCGGGGGGCTCGGCGTCGGCATCGACCGGCTGGTGATGTTCTTCACCGACTCGCCCTCGATCCGCGACGTGCTGCTGTTCCCGCACATGCGTCCGGAGAACTGACGGCGCGATGCGCACCGACGCTGCGCCGATCGGCGTGTTCGACTCCGGGGTCGGCGGCTTGACGGTGCTGCGGGCGCTGCGCCGCGCGCTGCCCGCGGCGGATTTCATCTATCTCGGCGACACGGCGCGGCTGCCTTACGGCACCAAGAGCGCGGCGACCGTCGCGCGCTATTCCCTGCAATGCGCGGCGGCGCTGCGCGCGCGCGGCATCGGCGGTCTGGTCGTCGCCTGCAACACCGCCTCGGCGTCCGCGCTGGAGCCGCTGCGCCGGGAATTCGCCGACATGCCCGTCGTCGGCGTGATCGAGCCGGGTGCGGCGGCGGCGGTCGCCGCCTCGCGCGCCGCCAGCATCGCCGTGATCGGCACCGAGGGGACGATCGCGGGCGGTGCGTACCAGGATGCGATCCGCCGGCACGGCGCGCAGACGCGGGTCGTCGCCCGAGCCTGCCCGCTGTTCGTCGCGCTGGCCGAGGAGGGCTGGACCGAGGGGCCGCTCACCGAGGCCGTGGCGCACCGTTATCTCGACGGGATGTTCGACGGGCCGCAGGCGCCGGACACGCTGGTGCTCGGCTGCACGCATTTTCCGCTGCTCGCGGCGGCGATCGCGGCGGTCGTGCCGCCCGCCGTGCGCATCGTCGATTCGGCGGCGACGACGGCCGCCGCCGTGCAGCGCCTGCTCGGCGACGGGCGGGCGGCGCGGGGCGCGGGGCGCGTGCGCTGGCTCGCGACCGACGGCGCCGCGCGGTTCGCGCAGATCGGCAGCCTCTTTTTCGGTGAGGCGCTCTCGGCCGGCGACATCGAGATCATCGATCTGTGAGGCGCAGCGGCGCTCGCCGCGCCAACCGGCGCGCGGGGCTGGCGCTGCCCCTGGCAGGTGCCCTTGGCCGGCGCTACGGGGCCGGTGCGAGCGCGTATGGCAGCGGCAACTGCGTGACGAGCGGCGGCGCCTCGGCGCCCGCCGGGGCCGCCGTGTCCTCGGCCGGCTCGGCGGCGGCGCCGGCCGGTTCGAGCGGCGCGACCGCGAGGCCCTCGAAGCCGCCGTCGACCGCCTGGATTTCGCTGAGCCGACCGCTGCGCCCGTCGGCGAATCGGACGAGTCCGCCGACGCTCGGCGCGCCCGAACCGCCCGCTGCGCGCAGCGCGACGCGCAGCAGCCGGCGCTTGATCCGGCCGAGATGCTGCGTGCGGGCGACGATCTCCTGGCCCGTGTAGCAGCCCTTGGTGAAGCTGATGGCCCCGACGAGATCCAGGTTCAGCATCTGCGGCACGAACGATTCGCGCGTCGCCGCATAGACCTGTGGCACTCCGGCGCGCACGTCCGCGAGCCGCCAGTCGTGCTCGATCCGCGCGGCGTCGACCGGATCGCCGCCGAAGCCGAGCGCATCGAGCCGCGTGCGCGCGCCGATGATCCAGCAGCGTCCCGGGTCGGCGGCCACCCGGCCGATGCCGATGCCGTCCCATTCGACATAGCCGGCGGCCGGCTGCGGCAGCGGGCAGCCCGCTGCGAGCAGAGTCTGCGTGCCGTGCTGCCCGGCGACGACGAGTTCGTCCGCGCCGACCGGCTCGATGCGCACCTTCGCGCGCAGCACGAATTTGGCGAGGCTCCGGGCGGTCGGCGCCGCCAGTTCGTCCGGCAGGATCGCGAGAATCCCGGAGGAGTGCGGCACCAGGTTCAGCACGGCGAGCACCCGGCCCTGGACATTGGTCTGCGCGCCGAGCAGGGGCTGTGCCGAGGCGAGCCGGCGCAGGTCATTGGTGATCTGGCCTTGCAGGAACGCCGCAGCATCCGCACCGCTGAAGCGCAGCAGGCCCAGGCGAGCCAATCGTCCGGCGAGCGGCGTCATGCTGCCAATAAGTGGGCAGCGCGCCGGCGATGTCAACCCGGCGCGCGCATCTTTGCCGCCGGCATGGTTATCCAACGGCTTTTTCTGGCAAAATCGCTGCTGTGATCTTGCACGACGACCCCGCAGCAGAATCGGCCATGTCCGCAGCGCCCGGCGCGGCCCATTCATGGCCGCCGCCGGCACCGGCCGCGCCGCGCGAGGTCGGCGGACGCGACGGCCCGGAGCCGACACGCTTCGGCGATTGGGAATTGCGCGGCCGCTGCATCGACTTCTAGCCGCCCTTCGCCGCCGCAGCGCCGCCCGCTTCAACTCGAGAACCGAACATGCCAGCACGCGCAAGACCCCTGTCGCCGCATCTACAGATCTACCGCTGGCAGATGGGCAACACGCTGTCGATCGTCCACCGCATGACCGGGGCGGCGCTGTCGATCGCGCTGGTCGGCTTCGTCGCCTGGCTTGCCGCGCTCGCCGCGGGTCCCGAGTGCTATGCGCGTGCGATGCGCCTGCTCGGCGGACCGGCCGGTGCGCTCGCGCTCTCGGGGTTCGGCTTCGCGTTCTTCTACCACTTGCTGAACGGTATACGGCACCTCGCCTGGGACGTGGGCTACGGCTACGGCCGCCGCGCGCGCCACGCGAGCGGCTGGCTGGTGGTCGTCGGCGCGCTCGCGTTGACGGCGGTCGCCGGCCTGCTGGTGGCGCACATCGGAGCGGGTGCCCATGGTTGAGAGGCGACCGGCGAGCATGCGCAGTCCGCTCGGACGGGTCGCGGGGCTCGGCTCTGCGAAGGACGGTACCGGGCACTGGTGGGCGCAACGCCTGAGCGCGGTCGCGCTCGTGCCGCTCACGCTGTGGTTCCTGATCGGCGCGCTCGCGCTGCCGGACTTCGGCTACGCGAGCGTGCATCACTGGCTGGCGCGGCCGGTCGACGGCGTGCTCGCGGCGCTCGGCGTCGTCGTGCTCGCCTATCATTCGCATCTCGGCACGACGGTGATCGTCGAGGACTACGTGCACGCGCCCGCCGCGAAGCTGGTGACGACCGTCGGGCTGCGCTTCCTGCACGTGCTGATCGGCGCGGCCGGCATTTTCGCGATCCTGCGCCTGACGATTGGAACCCCGCTGACATGACCGACTATGCGTGCACGGATCACAGCTACGACGTCGTCGTCGTCGGCGCCGGCGGCGCCGGCCTGCGCGCGACCGTCGGCCTGGCCGAGGCGGGCTTGAGTACTGCCTGCCTGACGAAGGTGTTCCCGACGCGCAGCCACACGGTCGCCGCCCAGGGCGGCATCTCGGCCGCGCTCGGCAACATGGGCGAGGACGACTGGCGCTGGCACATGTATGACACCGTCAAAGGCTCGGACTGGCTCGGCGATCAGGATGCCATCGAGATGATGTGCAAGGAGGCGCCGGCCGCGGTGATCGAACTGGAGCACTACGGCGTGCCGTTCTCGCGCACCGAGGACGGGCTGATTTATCAGCGGCCGTTCGGCGGCATGACGACCCACTACGGCGAGGGCACGGCGCAGCGCACCTGCGCGGCGGCCGACCGCACCGGCCATGCGATGCTGCACACTCTCTATCAGCAGTCCTTGCAACATGCGGCGACGTTCTTCGTCGAGTACTTCGCGCTCGACCTGCTGATGGAGAACGGCGAGTGCCGCGGCGTCGTCGCGCTCGACCTCGCCGATGGCACCCTGCACCGGTTTCGGGCACAGCGGGTGATCCTCGCGACCGGCGGCTACGGGCGCGCGTGGTTTTCCTGCACCTCGGCGCACACCTGCACGGGCGACGGCGGCGGCATGGTGCTGCGCGCCGGCCTGCCGCTGCAGGACATGGAATTCGTCCAGTTCCACCCGACCGGGATCTACGGCTCCGGCTGCCTGATCACCGAAGGAGCGCGCGGCGAGGGCGGCTACCTGACGAACTCGGCGGGCGAGCGCTTCATGGAGCGCTATGCGCCGAACGCCAAGGACCTCGCCTCGCGCGACGTGGTCAGCCGCTCGATGACCATCGAGATCCGCGAGGGCCGCGGCGTCGGCCCGCACAAGGACCACATCCACCTGCACCTCGAACAGCTCGGGCCCGAGGTGATCAAGGAGCGCCTGCCGGGCATCGCCGAGACGACGCGAATCTTTGCCGGCGTCGACGTCAACAAAGCGCCGATCCCGGTGCTGCCGACGGCCCACTACAACATGGGCGGCATCCCCTGCAACCTCAACGGCGAAGTGATGCGCCTGAACGCCGCCGGCGGCGACGAGGTCGTGCCGGGGCTGATGGCGGTCGGCGAGGGGGCCTGCGTCTCGGTGCACGGCGCGAATCGCCTCGGTTCGAACTCGCTGCTCGATTTGGTCGTGTTCGGCCGCGCCGCCGCCAAGCATTGCGCGCGCACGCTGCAAGCGGGCGCCGCCCACCGCCCGCTGCCGGCAGCCGCCGCGCAGCCGGCGATCGAACGGCTCGATCGGCTGCGCAACGCCCGGGGTTCGCTGCCGACCGCCGGGATCCGCCTCGCGATGCAGCGGACCATGCAGCGCGATGCCGCGGTGTTTCGTACCGGCGAGTCCCTGAGCGACGGCAAGCGCGGCCTCGCCGAGGTGTTCGACTCGTTCCGCGAGATCAAGGTGTCGGACCGCTCGCTCGTCTGGAACACGGACCTGATCGAGACGCTGGAGCTCGACAACCTGCTGCGCCAGGCGGTGGCGACGATGCACTCGGCGGCCAATCGCACCGAGAGCCGCGGCGCACACGCCCGCGAGGATTATCCGGAGCGCGACGACCGGAACTGGCTGAAGCACAGTCTGTGCTGGGTCGATGCGGCCGGGGCGTCGCGGATCGATTACCGCCCGGTGCACCTGAACACGCTGAGCGACGATGTCGCGACGATTCCGCCGAAGGCGCGGACGTACTGAGGAGACGGATCGATGGCCGAGTTTTCGCTGCCCGCCAATTCCAAGGTCCGCAAGGACGGCCGGGTCTTCAAGGCGCCCGCGGGCGCGGGCAATCTGCGCGTGTTCAGGATCTACCGCTTCGACCCGGATTCGCCGGAAAACCCGCGCCTCGACAGCTACGAGATCGACATGCACGGCTGCGGGCCGATGGTGCTCGACGTCCTGATCAAGATCAAGAACGAGATCGACCCGACGCTCACCTTCCGCCGCTCCTGCCGTGAGGGCATCTGCGGCTCCTGTGCGATGAACATCGACGGCCGCAACGGGCTCGCGTGCATCAGCGCCTGCGCGGACAGCGGCGGCGACGTGCGCATCTATCCGCTGCCGCACCTGCCGGTGATCAAGGATCTGGTCGCGGACCTGACCGACTTCTACGCCCAGTACGCCTCGATCAAGCCGTGGCTGCAGACGCGCACGCCGGCGCCACCCGACCGCGAGCGGCTGCAATCGAAGGAGGAGCAGGAGCGGATCGACCGTCCGTCCGCTTGCATCCTCTGTGCCTGCTGTTCGACGAGCTGCCCGAGCTACTGGTGGAACAGCGACCGCTACCTCGGGCCTGCGGCGCTGCTCGCCGCCTACCGCTGGATCGTCGACAGCCGCGACGAGGCGGCCGGCGAACGCTTGGACCAGCTCGAGGATCCGTTCCGGCTGTACCGCTGCCATACGATCATGAACTGCACGGAGGCATGCCCGAAGGACTTGAACCCGGCGCGGGCGATCGGCGAATTGAAGCAGATGATGTCGCATCGGCGCTATTGACCGAGGATCCGGCTGGTGGCCGACATCGACGCCCGTGAACTCGGCCGCCTGCGCTGGCGCTGCCGGCGCGGCATGCGGGAACTCGACGTGCTGCTACGCAGCTACCTGGACCGGCAGTATTGCACCGCGTCCGGCGCCGACCAGGAAGCCTTTCGTCGCTTGCTGGAAGTCCCCGACACGCAGATCCAGGCGTACTGCCTCGGGCGCCTGCGGCCCGCCGCGCCGGAGCTGGCGGCGTTGATCGACCGGATCGTCGCCGGCGCCGCCACGGCGAGCTGCGCCGTTGGGCCGGCAAACGGCTGCTAGAATCCGCCCCCTGTGCGCAACGTCACGTATCAGCCCTGCCGAGTGCAAAGATCTGCGAACTTTCGTCAGGTCGGTCTGTCTACTGCGACAGACCGGGGTGGGATCCCGCCGGGTCGGGGTCGCGAATGACGGTTGACGACGGCGACCTCAAGCTGGTGGAGCGGGTTCAGCGCGGGGAACGCGCGGCATTCGATTTGCTGGTCTTGCGATACCAGCACAAGGTGTTGAAGCTGATCATGCGTTATGTTCACGACACCACCGAGGCCGAGGACATCGCGCAGGAGGCGTTCGTCAAGGCCTATCGCGCCTTGCCCTCGTTCCGCGGCGACAGCGCCTTCTATACCTGGCTCTACCGCATCGCGATTAATAGCGCGAAGAACGCGCTGGTTGCGAACAAGCGCCGGCCGATGGATTACGCCCTGGACCTGCAGGATCCGGAGCAGTACGAGCTGAACTCCCGGCTCGCCGAATCCGAGACACCCGAGGCGCTGCTGTTGACCGAGGAGATCCGCGACACGGTCAACCGGGCGATCGAGAACCTGCCGGAGGATTTGCGCACCGCGATCGTGCTGCGCGAGCTCGAGGGTTTGAGTTACGAGGACATCGCGCAAACGATGGACTGTCCGGTGGGCACCGTACGCTCACGGATCTTCCGCGCGCGCGAGGCGATCGACAAGAAGTTGAGACCCATTTTTGACGCCGGCTTGGGCCGCCCTGAGGAGCCATGAGCGAACAAATCCGTGAACAGATCTCGGCCTTTCTCGACGGCGAGTTGCCGCGTGCGCAAACCGAACTGCTGCTGAGGCGCCTGACCCGGGAGGCGCATCTGCGCGAGTGCTTCGGTCGTTACGCCCTGATCGGCGAAGCGTCTCGCGCCGCCGGGGGCGCGCCCCTGTCGCCGGGCTTTGCGGCCAGGATCAACCGCGCGATCGAGGCGCAAGCGCCGCTCGCAGGCGGCGTGCAGCTGCGCCCGCGACGCGCTTGGCTGTGGCGACACGCGGCGAGCGGTGCGGTGGCCGCCGGGGTGGCGGTGCTCGCGGTGCTGGGATTGCAGCAACGCGCCGACACACCGACCATCATGAGCGCCTCCGGTGGGCGGGCACCGCTCACGGCCGCGCGGGCGGCGGGCGTCGTCGCCGGCTCGAGCGGCGCGGCCGCGGGCGCGGTTCTCGCCAAGGCCGATCACGAGGCGCTGTCCTACACGGTGCCGACGACACTCGCGCAGACACCGGCGGCGCTGGCGCCGGCACGCTTGACGAACTACGTGTTCGCGCACAGTGAATATACCTCCTTCCTCGGCCAGCGGAATCTGTTGTCCGGACTGATCGCGGAACCAGCCGCGACCTTCCCGCCGGCGGCCTCGGCACTGGCGCCCGCGAACGCGGCGACGACCGGGGCCGCGGCGAGCGCCGCGAGCGTCCAGCCGCCGGGCGATGTCCCGCGATCGGTGAGCGCCTCCGGCGGTCCATGATCGGCGCCGCCCAACGGAGCAGCGCGCGCATCCTGCGCCGCGCGGTTTTCTGCGGCTTGCTCGCCACGGCGCCGGTGCTCTCGGCGACCGCCTCCGATCCACGCGCCTGGCTCGAGAAGATGAGCCGGGCGCTCGCGACCCGCGACTACGACGGCACCTTCTTTCATCTGAGCGACGGCCGTGTCGAGGCGATGCGCATCGTCCACCGCTATCGGCACGGCCGGGTGACCGAGCGGCTGCAATCGCTCGAGGGGTCCGGGCGCGAGTACATCCGCAGCGGCAACGGCCGCCTGACCTGCTATCTGCCCGACGAGCACACCGTGCTGGTCGAGACGCAACCGACCCACTCGCCCTTCCTCAGCACGCTGCCGCGATTCGGGCCGCGGGTCGACAGGTTCTACCGGATTTCGGCGCTGCCCGATGAGCGCTTGCTCGGCAAGCCGGTCAAGGTGATCGTCGTGAGCCCGAAGGATCAATTCCGCTTCGGCTACCGGCTGTGGCTCGATCGCAAGACGGCGATGCCGCTGAAGACGCAACTGTGCGACTCGCGGGGCCGCGTGCTCGAGCAGATCCTGTTCGCGACCCTCGAGATGCCGAAGACGATCGCCGACCGCGAGCTGCGGCCGAACGTGCCGACCGCGGGCATGCGCTGGATCGTCCAGGGCCCGACCGCCCGGGCGAGCGCCGGCGCCGCGGACCTGCGCCCGGCGCGGCTGCCGCCCGGGTTCCGTCTGACCGCGGCCGGGGTACAGACGATCGGATCGGCGCAGCGACCCGCCGAACACCTGGTCTACTCAGACGGCCTTGCGACGGTGTCGCTGTTCGTCGAGCGCAAGCGTGGCGTGGGGGCGGCGATGCGCGCCGCGCACGCGCCATTGCGCGGGCTCGCGCGGATCGACGCGGGTTTCGCCTTTTCGACCGTGGTCGAGGGGCACCCGGTCACGGCCGTCGGCGAGGTGCCGGCGCAGACGGTCGAATTCATCGCGCACGCGGTCCGGCCCTTCACCGGCGGCGCGATGACGCCGGCGCCGGCAAGGCGCTGAAGCCGAGGGTCGATGGCGGCGACCGCCCGCTTCACGCTCTACTCGCGCCCGGGCTGCCATCTGTGCGAGGCGATGCTGGAGTCGCTCGCCGCGCTGCCGGCGGCCGCCGGCCATCCGGTCGAAGTGCTGGACGTCGATCGCGATCCGGCGACGCGGGTGCGTTACGGTCACAAGATTCCGGTGCTGCTGTTCGGCGGCGAGCTCGTCTGCCACGGCCGCTTGGACGCCGAGGAAGTGCACAAAGCGCTCGCGTCGGCGCGATGACCGGTATAATCCGGGGTTTGCCGAAACCCGGATGAGATGAAGAATATCCGCAATTTCTCGATCATCGCCCACATCGATCACGGCAAGTCGACGCTCGCGGATCGCTTCATCCAGGTTTGCGGCGGTCTCGACGAGCGCGAGATGCAGGCCCAGGTGCTCGACTCGATGGACCTGGAGCGCGAGCGCGGCATCACGATCAAGGCGCAGAGCGTCACGCTCGCATTTCAATCGGCCGACGGGGAGACCTATCAGCTGAATCTCATCGACACCCCGGGGCACGTGGATTTTTCCTACGAGGTCTCGCGTTCGCTCGCCGCCTGCGAAGGCGCGCTGCTGGTCGTCGACGCCGCGCAGGGCGTCGAGGCGCAGAGCGTCGCCAACTGCTACACGGCGATCGAGCAGGGGCTCGAAGTGTTGCCGGTCATCAACAAGATCGACCTGCCGTCGGCGGATCCGGCGAAGGTGATCCACGAGATCGAGGAGATCATCGGCATTCCCGCCGGGGATGCGGCGCTGGTGAGCGCGAAGACCGGCCGCGGCATCCCGGAGTTGCTCGAGCAGCTGGTCAAGCGCATCCCGCCGCCGTCGGGCAATCCGCACGGGCCGCTGCAGGCGTTGATCATCGACTCCTGGTTCGACAACTACGTCGGCGTCGTCTCGCTGGTGCGGGTGATGCACGGCATGCTGCCGACCGGGGCGAAGATCCGCGTGATGTCGACCGGCCGCAGCCACCAGGTCGACCGGCTGGGCCGCTTCGCGCCGAAGCCGGTCACCCGCCGCGAGCTCGGCACCGGCGAGGTCGGATTCGTCATCGCCGGCATCAGGGAGATCGACGGTGCGCCGGTCGGCGACACGATCACGCTGGACGCGGTGCCCGCCGCGGCGCCGCTCGCGGGCTTCAAACAGGTTCAACCGCGGGTCTTCGCCGGCCTCTTTCCGGTCAGCTCCGACGACTACGAGCAGTTCCGCGACGCGCTGAAGAAGCTGAAGCTCAACGATTCGGCGCTGCACTTCGAGCCCGAGGTGTCGACGGCGCTCGGCTTCGGCTTTCGCTGCGGCTTCCTCGGCCTGCTGCACATGGACATCGTGCAGGAGCGGCTGGAGCGCGAGTACGACCTGCAGCTGATCACCAGCGCGCCGACCGTGATCTACGAGATCTTGCTCACAGACGGCGGCGTGATCAGCGTCGACAATCCGGCCAAGCTGCCCTCCCAGGATCGCATCGCCGAATTGCGCGAACCCATCATCACCGCGAACATCCTCGTGCCGCCGGACCACGTCGGCGCGGTACTGACGCTGTGCAGCGAGAAGCGCGGCGTGCAGAAGAAGATGCTGTTCCTCGGCAGCCAGGTATCGCTGCAGTACGAACTGCCGCTCGCCGAGGTCGTGCTCGACTTCTTCGACCGCTTGAAGTCCGCGAGCCGCGGCTACGCCTCCTTCGACTACGAATTCAGCCACTTCCAGCGAGCGCCGCTGGTCAAGCTCGACGTGCTGATCAACGGCGACCCGATCGACGCGCTGTCGCTGATCGTGCACCGGGAGCATGCCTATTCGCGGGGCCGGGAGCTGGTCGACAAGATGCAGGAGCTGATTCCACGGCAGATGTTCGATGTCGCCGTGCAGGCGGCGATCGGCAGCCACATCATCGCGCGCGCGAGCATCAAGGCGATGCGCAAGAACGTGCTCGCCAAGTGCTACGGCGGCGACATCACGCGCAAGCGCAAGTTGCTCGAGAAGCAGAAGGCGGGCAAGAAGCGCATGAAGCAGGTCGGGCAGGTCGAGATTCCGCAGGAGGCGTTCCTCGCCGTGCTGCGTGTCGGCAAGAAGCCCGGTTGATCGGCCAATCTTCTCGGACCCGGGGGTATTCGTGACGGACGGAAACGGCTTTATCATCGCCATGGCGTGCGCCGCGCTCGGTTGCATCGCCCTCATCCTCTATGACGGCTGGGTGCTGCGCCCCAGGCGTGATCCGGCCGCGACCGGCGCCCGGGAGCCGCCGCTGCCGCGAATCGCCGGCTACGCGCTGCTCGCGATCGCCGCGCTCGCGCTCTGGCGCATGTTCCGCTACGAGGCGGTCGACTTCAGCCTGATGCTGGTCGCGGCCGGCGCGGTCAGCGGCGCGATCTGGGGAGTCGACCGCGGGTTCTTCCGGCGGCGCCGGCAGAGTCTCGCGCGCGAAGCCGGCACGGCCGATGCGCAGGTGCGCGAGCCGGTCGCGGTCGAGTATGCGCGCTCGTTCTTCCCGGTGATCCTGCTCGTGCTCGTGATCCGCTCGTTCCTCTTCGAGCCGTTCCGGATCCCGTCGGATTCGATGATGCCGACCCTGTACGACGGGGACTTCATCTTCGTCGAGAAGTTCGCCTACGGCCTGCGCCTGCCGGTCACCGACACGCTGGTGCTGCCGACCGGCAAGCCGCAGCGCGGCGATGTGATCGTCTTTCGCCTGCCGCCGAACCCGAAGATCGACTACATCAAGCGGCTCGTCGGTCTGCCCGGCGACCGCGTCCGGGTCGACGCGAACGACCAGGTCTACGTCAACGGCAAGCCGGTGCCGCAGACCCCCGGACCGGTCTATAAGGGGCCGAAGGACGACCAGTGGAATTACGCCGGCGTCGGCACGGCCTGGGAACAGCTCGGCGCGCACCACCACCGGATCATGTTCGCCAACGGACCGGTCAAGACGGGCGAGTGGACCGTGCCGCCGGGCCACTATTTCTTCATGGGCGACAACCGCAACAACAGCAAGGACAGCCGCTGGCAGAGCGATCCGGATGCGCCCGGCTTCGTCCCGGCGGCGAACCTGGTCGGCAAGGCGGTCATCGTCTGGCTGAATCTGGACATGCGCGACGGCCCGCTTTGGGGCAGGATCGGACACCTGATCCACTAGGGATCCATTGACCAACGGCCTGCGGAGGGCGACATGCGGCATCGTCAACGAGGAATGACTTTCATCGGCTTGGTGCTCATCTTGGCGATGGCCGGTGTGCTCGTGTATGCGGGGGTCCGGCTGACGCCGATCTATCTGAACTACATGAACATTGCCCACACGATGGATTCGGTCGCGGCCGAGATGAAGGGCAACGCGGCCGATGATTGGGCGATCCGGCGCGCCCTCGAGCGGCACTGGGAGGTCGAGGGCATCAGCAACATCCAATCGACCGACGTGCAGATCGAGAAGGGCAACGACTCGGTCGCACTGCACGTCGCCTATGACGATGAGGTGCCGTTCATCGGCAACGTCTCGCTGGTGGCACATTTCGACAAGACCGTGCCGCTGCAGTGACGGCCGCGCGTGCGCCGACGCAGATGGCGGTCTGGATCGAACAGCAGTTCGGTCACACGTTCGCGCGCCCGGATCTTTGCGCGATGGCCCTCAAGCATCGCAGCGCCGGCGCCCGGCACAACGAGCGGCTCGAGTTCCTCGGTGACTCGGTGTTCGGTCTGGCCGTCGCCTCGATGCTCTACGAGGCGTTCCCCGGCGCCGACGAGGGAGCCCTGTCGCGGCAACGGGCGACGCTCGTCAGCGGCGAGGCGCTCGGGCGGATCGCCGCGGAGCGGGGCGTCGGCGAGCAGCTGACCTTCGGCGCCGGTGAGCTGAAGAGCGGCGGTCACCGACGGCTGTCGATCCTCGCCGATGCGCTCGAGGCGATCGTCGGCGCGGTGTTCCTCGATGCCGGGTTCGAGGCCGCCGCCGCGGTGGTGCGCCGGCTGGTCGGGCCGCGGCTCGCGCAGCTGCCGGCCGCCACCCTGCTCAAGGACCCGAAGACGCGGCTGCAGGAAGCGCTGCAGGGCCGCGGGATCGCGCTGCCGGAGTACACCGTGACGGCCGTCGGCGGCGAGCCGCACGCGCAGTCCTTCGCCGTCCGTTGCGACGTGCCGGCGCTCGGTCTCGCGGCGCAGGGCGACGGCGCCAGCCGCCGCGCCGCCGAACAGCTCGCGGCCGACCGCCTGATCGCGTTGTTGCCGCTCGAACGGCGCAAACCCGCATGAGCGAACCGACCTTTCGCTGCGGCTTCGTCGCGATCGTCGGCCGGCCGAACGTCGGCAAATCGACGCTGGTCAACGCGCTCGTCGGCCGCAAGGTCTCGATCGTCGCGCCGAAGCCGCAGACGACCCGTCATCGGATTCTCGGTGTCGTCAACCGACCCGCCACGCAGCTCGTGCTGATCGATACGCCCGGCCTGCACGCCTCGGCGCGGCGGATCATGAATCAGTATATGAATCGCGTCGCGATCAGTTCCTCGCGCGACGCCGACGTGCTGCTGTTCGTCGTCGAGGCGATGCGCTTCACGGACGAGGACGAATGGGTCTGGGAGCGCGTACGCGGGCTGAAGCAACCGCTGATCGTCGTCGTCAACAAGGTCGATCGCGTGCACCCGAGGGACCGGCTGCTGCCGTTCCTCGAGCGGCTGAGCGAGCGGATCCCCGCCTCGGCGCTCGTGCCGGTATCCGCGCAGGACGGCGAAAATCTCGCCCGCCTGGTCGAGCTGGTCGGTTCGCGCGTGCCCGAAGGGCCGGCGGCGTTCGCGCCCGAGGTGCTGACCGACCGCGACGAGCCGTTCCACGCCGCGGAGGTGATCCGCGAGAAGCTGACGCTGAATCTGCGCGAGGAGCTGCCGTACGGGATCAACGTGCAGATCGAGCGTTTCGCCGACGAGCGCGAGCGCATCACGATCCACGCCGTGATCTGGGTCGAACGGCCGGGCCAGAAGGCGATCGTGATCGGCCAGCGCGGCGAGCGGCTGAAGGAGATCGGCCGGCTCGCGAGGATCGAACTCGCCGACCTGTGGCAGCGTTCCGTGCATCTGGAGTTGTGGGTCAAGGTCAAGGAGAACTGGGCCGACAGCGAGATCGCGCTGAAGCAGTTCGGGTACGAGCGGCCGTGAGGGACGCGCAACGAGTCTGGCTGACGCCGGCGTACGTCCTGCATCACTACGCGTACCGCGACACGAGCCGCATCCTCGAGGCGTTCACCGCCGAGCACGGCCGCCTGTCGCTGTTCGCGCGCGGCGTCGCCGGTCCGAAATCGAAGCTCGGCGCGGTGCTGCGGCCCTTCCAGCGGCTGCTGATTTCCTGGTCCGGCCGGTCGGACGCCTGCCGTCTGGTCGGCGCCGAGGTCGATGGGCCCGCGGCGTCCCTGCCGCCGAGCCGGCTGATGAGCGGCTTTTACCTGAACGAACTGCTGTTGAAGCTGACCGAGCGGGGCGATCCGAACCCGCGGGTGTTCGCCTGCTACGCCGAGGCGCTGCAAGCACTCGCCGCGCAGCCCGACCAGGAGGCGTGCCTGCGGCGCTTCGAGAAGCGGCTGCTCGATGAACTCGGCTATGGTCTGCAGTTGACGTGCACCGAGGAGGGGCGGCCGATCGAGCCGACGATGTACTACCGGATCGAGCCGCAGGGCGGCCCTCGGGCCTGCGTCGCCGAGGCGCCCGGCGCGGTCTATGGCCGATCCCTCGCCGAGCTCGACGCCGAGGCGTTCAGCGATGCGCGCAGCCTGCGCGACGCGAAGCGCGTGCTGCGCGCGGCGATCGACAGCTGCCTCGATGGCCGGCCGCTCAATTCGCGGCAGATCCTTGCGCAACTGCACCGCGGGCGGCAGGCATGAACCCGGACGCCGCCAGTGCCGGGACGATTGCGCTCGGCGTGAACATCGATCACGTCGCGACCTTGCGCGAGGCGCGCGGCGTCCGTTATCCGGATCCGCTGCACGCGGCACTGCTCGCCGAGCAGTCGGGCGCCGACAGCATCACGGTGCACCTGCGCGAGGATCGCAGGCACATCCAGGATCGCGACGTCGCGGTCCTGTGCGAGGCGCTGCAGACGCGCCTGAACCTGGAAATGGCGGTGACCGACGAGATGCTGCGCATCGCCTGCGAGGCGCGTCCGCAGGACTGCTGCCTCGTGCCCGAATCGCGCCGGGAGATCACCACCGAGGGCGGTCTCGACGTATGCGCCCAAGGCGCGCGGGTCGCGGACGCCTGCCGCGCGCTCGGCGCCGCGGGCGTGCGGGTCTCGGTGTTCGTCGATCCCGAGCCGGCGCAGCTCGAGGCGGCACAGCGCGCCGGCGCGCCGGTCGTCGAGCTGCACACCGGCGCCTACGCCGGGGCCGCCGGCGCCGCGCGCGCCCGCGAGTTCGCGCGCCTGCGCGCGGCGGCGCGCGCCGGCGCCGCGCTCGGCCTCACGGTGCATGCCGGGCACGGATTGCACTACCACAACGTCGCGCCGGTCGCGGCGATCCCGCAGATCGTCGAGCTGAACATCGGTCATTCGATCGTCGCGCGCGCGCTGTTCGAGGGACTCGCGAAGGCGGTGCGCGACATGAAGGAACTGATGAGCGCGGCGCGCCGCTGAGGCTCGCGGCGCCGCCACGCAGGGCTCGAGAAAGGACGCCGTGCCGTGAACACGCTGATCTTCGACATCGAAACCGTTCCGGACACCGATCTCGGCCGGCGCCTGTACGGGCTGCGCGACCTGTCCGACGAGCAGGTCGCGACGGTCATGTTCGGCAAGCGCCGCGAGGAGACCGGATCCGAGTTCCTGTCGCACGAGCGCCACCGGATCGTCGCGATCTCGGTGGCGATGCGCTCGCGCGACTCGCTGAGGGTCTGGAGTCTCGGCGAGGAGGACGCACCGGAGAAGGATCTGATCGAGCGCTTCTTCGACGGCCTGGACAAGTTCACGCCGGACCTCGTTTCGTGGAACGGCGGCGGATTCGATCTGCCGGTGCTGCACTACCGCAGCCTGTTGCACGGGGTGAGCGCGGCGCGCTACTGGGAGCTCGGCGACCACGACCAAAGCTTTCGCTACCGCAATTATCTCAGCCGCTTCCACTGGCGTCACATGGATCTGATGGACATCCTCTCGGGCTTCCAGGGCCGCGGCCGGATCGCCCTGAACGATGCGGCGGTCCTGCTCGGCTTGCCCGGCAAGATCGGTATGCACGGCGGCGAGGTCTGGGATGCGTATCGGCGCGGCGAGATCGGCAGAATCCGCGCCTACTGCGAGACGGACGTGCTCAACACCTATCTGATCTACCTGCGCTTCGAACTGATCCGCGGCAATCTGTCGCCGACCGAGCACGCCGCCGAGATCGCGCGTGCGCGGCGCATGCTCGAGGATTCCACCGCCGCGCACTGGCGCGAGTTTGCCGCGGCGTGGCCCGACTCATGAGGCGCGGCGAGCGCCTCGAGGCCGAGATCGTCGCGCTCGCGCACGACGGGCGCGGCGTCGCGCGCGTCGACGGCAAGGCGGTGTTCGTCGCCGGCGCGTTGCCCGGCGAACGGGTCGCCATCGAGATCCGCAGGCGGCGGCGGCGGATGGACGAGGCGGACCTTCTCGAGGTCCTGCGCGCCTCGAAGGACCGCGTTGCCGCGCGCTGTGCGCATTTCGGGGTCTGCGGCGGCTGCTCGCTGCAGCACCTTGCCGCCGAGGCGCAGCTCGCTGCGAAGCAGCAACAGTTGCTCGACGATCTCGCACGCATCGGCCGGGTGCGGCCCCTGCGCATCATCCCGCCCTTGCGCGGCCCGGAGTGGGGCTACCGACGGCGTGCGCGCCTCGGCGTGCGCTACGTGCCGAAGAAGGGCCGTGTGCTCGCCGGTTTTCGCGAGCGCGACAAGCCGTATCTCGCGGACCTCGTTCGCTGCGAGGTGCTCACCGGGGAGTTCGCGACGCTGCCGGCGCAGCTCGCGGCGCTCGTGGGCGCACTGTCGATCCGCGAGCACGTGCCGCAGGTCGAACTCGCGGCGGGGGACGAGTCGGCGGCACTCGTGCTGCGGGTGATGCAGGAGCCGAGCGACGCGGATCGCGTCCTGCTCGAGAATTTCGGCCGCCGTCTTGGCGTGCAGATCCATCTGCAAAGCGCCGGCCCTGATTCCATCCGGCCGCTCGGCGCCCCGGCGCCGGCGCTTGAGTACGCGATCGGCGGTTGCGACGTGCGCATCCGCTTCGGCCCCGCCGACTTCGTCCAGGTCAACCGCCGGCTCAACGATGCGATGGTCGGCGCGGCGGTCGCGGCGCTCGATCCCCTGCCCGGCGAGACGGTGCTCGACCTGTTCTGCGGCCTCGGCAACTTCACCCTGCCGCTCGCGCGGCGCGCGGCGCGCGTGGTCGGCATCGAGGGGGATGCCTCGCTCGTCGAGAAGGCGCGGGCGAATGCCGCCGCCAACGGCATCGACAACGCGCAATTCCACGCCGACAACCTGTTCGAGCCGGTCTCCTTCGGTCCCTGGGCCGCCGAGCGCTACGATCTGCTGCTGCTCGACCCACCGCGGGCCGGCGCTCGCGAGCTCATCGAGCGGATCGTGCATTGGCGCCCCCGGCGAGTCGTGTATATTTCGTGCCATCCGGGGAGCTTGGCGCGCGACGCAGGGATCCTGGCCGCCTCCCAGGAGTACGAGCTGGCCGCCGCGGGGGTAATGGACATGTTTCCGCACACGACTCACGTCGAATCCATCGCGGTATTCGAGCGCCGGCAATGAGCCTCGGGCCCCTGATGGTCGACGTCGCGAGCACGCAGCTGTCGGCGGCCGACCGCGAGGTCCTCGGTCACCCGCTGGTCGGCGGTGTGCTCCTGTTCGGCCGCAACTACCACGATCCCGCGCAGCTCGCCGCGCTGACCGCGTCGATCAGGGCGCTGCGCAGTCCTGCGCTGCTGGTCGCGGTCGATCACGAGGGCGGGCGGGTGCAGCGCTTGCGCGAGGGCTTCACGCGCCTGCCGGCGGCGCGCGCGCTCGGCCGGGGCCTCGCCGAGGATCGGCGCGGCACGCTCGCGCTTGCGCACACGGCCGGCTGGCTGATGGCGATCGAGCTGCGTGCCGCCGGCGTCGATTTCAGCTTCGCGCCCTGCGTGGATCTCGACTACGGGGTCAGCGAGATCATCGGCGACCGCGCGTTTCACAAGGAGGCGGATGCGGTCGGTGCGCTCGCCGCCGCCTACGCCGCCGGCATGCGCGAGGCGGGCATGGCGGCGACCGCCAAGCATTTCCCGGGACACGGCGCGGTCGTCGCCGACTCGCACGTCGCGCTGCCGGTCGACCGGCGCAGCCTCGCGGACCTGGAGGCCGACCTCAGGCCGTATCGGCTGCTGATCGCGAACAATCTGTCGGCGGTCATGGCCGCGCACGTCGTCTACACCCGGGTCGACGAGCTGCCGGCGAGCCTGTCGCATCGCTGGATCAGCGAGATCCTGCGCGGCGATCTGCAGTTCCACGGCTGTGTGTTCGCCGACGACCTGACGATGACGGGCGCGGCGGCGTTCGGCGACATCGTCGCGCGCGCGCGCGCGAGCTTTGCCGCCGGCTGTGACGTGCTGCCGATCTGCAACGATCGGCCGGCGGTGCTCGCGGTGCTCGATCACTTCAAGCCCGAGCGGATGAATCCGGCCTCGCAGGCGCGGATCATGCGCATGCGCGCGCGCGGCGCAGCGCCCACGGATCTCGCGGCGATGCCGCGCTGGCGGGAGGCCGCGGCGGCGGTCGCGGCGCTGTCGGCCGCGCCGCCGCTCAGGCTCACGGAGGCCGGAACGTGAGGCCGGCCGACGCGAGCGCCCTTGGCCGCATCGTCGATGCGGCGCCCGAGGGCATCGTCCTGGTCGATGCGGTCGATCCGGACCGCCCGGTGCTCTACGTCAACCCCGCGTTCGAGCGGCTGACGGGCTTTGCGGCCGCGGACCTGCTCGGCCACAACCTGCGAATCCTGCAGGGGACGGACCGCGATCAGGACGGCCGGCAATCCTTAGGCGAGGCGATCCGGCGCGAAGAGTCCTGCCGCGTGTTGATGCGCAACTACCGCAAGGACGGCACGATGTTCTGGAACGAGATCTGCATCGTGCCGCTGTTCGAGCCGCCGGGCCGCCTGACGCTCTACGCCGGCTACCACCGGGACGCGACCGAGCGCCTGAAGGGCCGGACCGCCGCCGCCCACGATGTGCGCGTCCCGCCGCTGCCGGTGCCGGTCGCGGTCCGCGACGATCGGCTGACCGGACTGTACAGCGCCGCCTATCTCGAGGAACTGCTGAAGCGCGACTGGTCGACGGCGCAGAGCGAGCAGCACAGCATCGCCGCGTTCTGCATCGACGTCGATGCGCTCGGGCTGTACAACGCGACGTTCGGCCGCGCCGCCGGCGATTCGGCGATCCGCCGCGTCGGCCACTGCATCGGCGGCTGCCTGCGCCGCGCGAGCGACGCCGTCGCGCGCATCGAAGGCGGCAACCTGCTCGCGTTCGCGCCCGGAGTCGGCGGCGAGCAGGCGATGCGGATCGGCAACACCATGGCCGAGCGGGTGCGCGAGCTGCGCATCCACCACCCGCGATCGACCGTGGTTCGCTACGTCAGCGTCAGCGTCGGCGTCGCCGCGGCGACGCCGGCGCTCGATGCGCAGCCGGCAAGCCTGCTCGACCAGGCACGCCGGCAGCTCGCGGTCGCGAAACAGCTCGGCCGAAATCGCGCGGCGTGACCGGGGCGGCGATCAAGCGAGCTGATCGAGCAAACGGTCGATGCGCGCGAACCGCTGCTCCTCGCCGCGTTCCGCGTGCGTAAAGCGCAGTTTCAGCGGTCCGTCGAGGCGGTATTCCTGCGGCTTGCGCCGGATCAGCTCGAGCACGCGCTGCGGTTCGACCGAGTTGCGCTCCTCGAACTGCAGATAGCCGGCGGCGGCGCCGGCGTCGATCTTGCGGATGCCGAGCGCCGCGGCGCGCAGCCGCAGGCGCGCAATGCGCAGCAGCGAGCCGGCGAACGCCGGCAGCGGCCCGAAACGATCGATCAGTTCGGCCCGCATCTCGTCGAGTTCCTCGCCGGAGGCGATGCCGGCGATGCGCTTGTAGAGCATCAGGCGCAGGTGCACGTCGGGCACGTAGTCCTGCGGGATCAGCGCCGGCACGTGCAGGTCGATCTCGGGCCCGGCGTCGAGCGCGCGCTCGAGGTCCGGCTGCTTGCCGGCCTGCAGCGCGGCGACCGCTCTGGCCAACAGTTCCATGTACAGATTGAAGCCGATCTCCTCGATCTGGCCGCTTTGCTCGTCGCCGAGCAGTTCGCCGGCGCCGCGGATCTCGAGATCATGGGTCGCGAGAGTGAACCCGGCGCCGAGCTCCTCGAGTGACTCGAGCGCCTCGAGGCGCTTGACCGCGTCGGCGGTCATCGCCGCGTGCGGCGGCGTGATCAGATAGGCGTACGCGCGGTGATGCGAGCGGCCGACACGGCCGCGCAATTGGTGGATCTGCGCGAGCCCGAAGCGGTCGGCGCGGTCGATCACGATCGTGTTCGCGGTCGGTACGTCGATGCCGCTCTCGATGATCGTCGTGCACACCAGCACGTTGAAGCGCCGGTGATAGAAGTCGAGCATCAACTGTTCCAGATCGCGCTCGCGCATCTGCCCGTGCCCGACCGTGACCGTCGCCTCGGGTACCAGCTCGCGGACCGCCTGCGCGGTGCGCTCGATCGTGTCGATCGAATTGTGCACGAAGTAGACCTGGCCGCCGCGGCGGATCTCGCGCAGGCAGGCCTCGCGCACGATCGATTCGTTCCATTCCAGCACGAAGGTCTTTACCGCAAGCCGCTCCGCCGGCGGGGTCGTGATCAGCGACAGATCGCGCAGGCCGCCCATCGCCATGTTCAGCGTGCGCGGGATCGGCGTCGCAGTCAGGGTCAACACGTCAACCTCCGCACGCAGCGCCTTCAGCTTCTCCTTGTCGCGCACGCCGAAGCGGTGCTCCTCATCGACGATGACGAGGCCCAGATCCTTGAAGCGCACCTTGCCCTGCAGGAGCCTCTGCGTCGCGATCACGATGTCGACCGCACCGCTCGCGATGCCCGCGAGCACCGCGTCGGCCTCCTTGGCGCTGCGGAACCGCGACAGGCTCTCGATGCGCACCGGCCAGTCGGCGAAGCGGTCGGTGAACGTCGTCAGGTGCTGCTGCGCGAGCAGGGTGGTCGGCACCAGCACCGCGACCTGCTTACCGGCCTGCGCCGCGACAAACGCGGCGCGCAGCGCGACTTCGGTCTTGCCGAAACCGACGTCGCCGCAGATGACCCGATCCATCGGCTTGCCGGAGCGCAGGTCGGCGAGCACCTCGGCGATCGCCGCGGCCTGGTCGGCGGTCTCCTCGAAGGGAAAGCCGGACTGGAAGGCGCGGTACTCGGCCTCCGGTGCGGTGATCACCGCGCCCTGGCGCGCGGCGCGGCGCGAGTACAGGTCGAGCAGCTCCGCGGCGACGTCGCGGATCCGCTGCGCGGCCTTGCGCCGGGCCTTCTGCCACTGGTCGCCGCCCAACTTGTGCAGCGGGGCGGTTTCGGCCGGTGCGCCCGTATAGCGCGACACGAGGTGCAGTGCCTGGACCGGTACGTACAGCGTGTCCCCGTCGGCGTATTCCAGGACCAGGAATTCGCCGAGCTGTCCCGCGACGTCCATCGTCTGCAGGCCGCGATAGCGGCCGACGCCGTAGGTCTCGTGCACGACCGGCGCGCCGATCCGCAGGTCCGCCAGCTCCTTGAGGATCTTGGCCGGATCCCGCTCGGCCCGGCGGCGGCGCCGTTCCTGGCGCGCCCGGTCGGCGAACAGCTGCGATTCGGTCAGGATCTCGAGCGGCGGCGCTTCGAGCCGCAGTCCTGGCGCGGCGGTCGACACCGTGATACCGAGTTTTGCCCCGCCCTCGGCGAATGCTAAGAAGCTGTCGTAGGGGTGCGGGCGGATCCCGCGCCCGCGCAGCAGGTCGAGCAGCAATTCCCGGCGTCCCGCCGATTCGGCGACCAGCAGCACGCGCGCCGGCGTTGCCGACAGATGCGCGGCGAGCGCGGCGGCCGGCTCCTCGGCGCGCACGTCGACCGCGACCCGCACCGGGTTCGCGGTCGCGAAGTTCTGCGCGGCGCCGGCCGTGTCCGGCGTCAGCTCGAAGTTCTGTGCGCGCACCAGCGGCCAATGCGCGATGCCGGCGGCGAACTCGCCGGGGTCCTGGAACAGCTCGCCCGGATCGAGGATCGGGCGCTGCAGATCGTGCCGCAGCTGCTCATGGCGCGCGCAGATCCCGCTCCAGACGGTCTCGGCCGAGGCGCAGGCGTCGTCGACGTCGATCAGGATCGCGGCGGGCGGCAGGTACTCGAAGAAGACCGCGGCGCGCTCGAAGAACAGCGGCAGGTAGTACTCGACGCCGGCCGCGGCAATTGCGCGGCTGACGTCGCGATACACCGGCTGCTCGCCGAGGTCGCCGCCGAAGCGGCTGCGGTAGCGGCGGCGGAACTCGCGCACCGCGTCCGGATCGAGCGGCGTCTCGCGTGCCGGCAGCAGGTCGATTTTCGGCGGCTTGGCCCCGGAGCGCTGTGTTTGCGGGTCGAACACGCGGATGCTGTCGACGCTGCGATCGAGCATGTCGATGCGGTAGGGCTCGTCCGAGCCCATCGGAAACACGTCGATCAGCGAGCCTCGCACCGCGAACTCGCCGTGCGCGGCGACCTGCGTGACGGCGGCGTAGCCGGCCGCGGCGAGCCGCGCGCGCAAGGCGGCGACGTCGAGTTCCTCGCCGAGGCGCACCTGCAGGGAGTGCGCCTCGATGTAGCTGCGCGGCGGCAACCGCTGCAGCAGCGCGTCGATCGCGGCGACCCAGACGCCGCGCTGCGCGCGCGGCAGAGCGGCGAGTGCACGCAAGCGCGCCGAGGTGATGTCCGGGTGCGCCGAGAAGCCGTCGTAGGGCAGCGTCTCCAGATCGGGGAAACTGTCCACCGCCAGGCCCGCGCCGGCAAAGAAGGCGATCTCCTCGCACAGCGCCTCCGCGGCGCGTGGCGTGCGCGCGATCACGATCAGCGGCTGCGCGACGGCGGCCGCAACCTCGGCGATCGCCAGCGCCGTCGCGGCGCCGTACAGGCGCCCCCAGCGCAACGGTTCGGCCGGCGAGGTCGGCAGGCGCGGCGCAAGCAGTTGCTTGGTCACGGGGAGGGCGGTCGCGGAACTCATCGTCGCGGCAAACGGCACCACGGGCGGCGGCCGCGGGCGCGGCCGCTCGCGGTCGGCGCTGAAGCCAACGGGCCCGCGATGTTACGCGAAGCGGGCGTCAGCCCGCAACCACGCTGTCGATCACGTACTGGTATTCGAAATACACCGTGTAGCCGGAATATTGCCAGCGGGTGATCGGCGGCTTGCCGACCGCCGGCAATTTCTCGCGCGGCTCGCCGAAGCGCCTGGCGACTTCGGCCATCGTCATGCCGCGCTTCGGCGTCGGGAACGCGGGCTTCGCGACCTCGATCGAGCCGCCGACCGCGATCATCTCGGCGGCAGCGTATCCGCAAACCCCCGCCGCGAGCAGCGCGGCAATCAGCCATTTTCCGAACCGCATGGCGCACCTCGACGCGATTGCTCAGAACCCCGCCACTATAGCACCGGTCAAAAACCGCGAAATTTGACGCACTTAACATTCCGAGGAATGCCCGGATCGGCTCTTTTTCATCGCTCCGGGCCCGAAATTTGCCGGCCTGTGGTTTAATCGCCGGACATGTTTCAACCGCTTCCGCTCTTCGTCGGCCTGCGCTATTCGCTGGCCCGCGAGCACAGCTTCTTCGTCTCGTTCATCACCTGGGTCTCCTTGCTCGGCGTGGCTGTGGGCGTCGCGGCGCTGATCACGGTGTTGTCGGTGATGAACGGCTTCCAGACGGAACTGCGCACGCGCCTGCTGAGCGTTTCGGCCGATGCGGTGCTGCGCGACGGCGGCGCGGCGATCACCGACTGGCGGCGGCGGATCCAAGCCCTGCGCGGCTCGAAGGGACTGGTCGGCGCGGCGCCGTACCTCGACACCGACGCCATCCTGAGCCGCGCGCCCTCGATGAGCGGCGCGATCCTGCGCGGCGTCGATCCGGCGCTCGAGCGCAGCGTATCGACGGTCGCCCGGTCGATGACCCAGGGGAGGCTTTCGAACCTCAAGCCCGGGCTGCACGGCATCATCCTCGGCCGAATGCTCGCCTACAAGCTGCAGGTCGGCGTCGGCGACAGCGTGACGGTGATGATCCCGAGCGGCGATCCGGCGAACGGCGCGCGCGGCACGCAGTTTGCGCCGCGGCTGCAGCAATTCCAGGTGGTCGGCACCTTCGAGGTCGGGCTGCAGGAACACGACAGCGTGCTCGCGCTGATCGACCTGCAAGACGCCGAGGCGCTGCGCGACCTGCACGGACCGACCGGTATCCGCCTGAAGTTCGACGACGTGCTCGACTCGCCGGCGCTCGCGCGCGCGGCGGCGAGGCGCGTGCCGGGGCTCACCGCGCGCGATTGGACCCAGCAGGACGCGGTGTTCTTCCGCGCGGTGGGCATCGAGAAGACCATGATGGGCCTGATCCTGATGTTGATCGTCGCGGTCGCGGCGTTCAACATCGTCGCGACCCTCGTCATGGTCGTCAACGACAAGCGCACCGACATCGCCATCCTGCGCACCCTCGGCATGACCCCGGGGGGCGTGCTCGCCGTGTTCATGACCCAGGGCCTGCTGATCGGCTGGACCGGCACGGCGATCGGCGTCGCGCTCGGACTCGCGCTCGCGCTCAACGTCGGCACGATCGTGCCGTTTCTGCAGAACACCTTCGGGTTCTACATCATGGATCCGAACGTGTACTACATCTCGACGATCCCGAGCGAGCCGCATGTACGCGACATCGTGATCATCGCGGTCACGGCCCTGCTGCTCACCTTCGTCGCGACGATCTATCCGGCGCGGCGGGCGGCGCGGACGCTGCCCGCCGAAGCCCTGCGGTACGAATGATGGGCTTCTGGTACGAGGGCTTCCTCGGTTTGCGCTATCTGCGGGCGTCGCCCCGGCGCGGCTTCGCTTCCTTGATCGCGACCATCGCGATGCTCGGCCTGTGTCTCGGCGTCGCGGTGCTGATCGTCGTGCTGTCGGTCATGAACGGCTTCGAGGAGGTGCTGCGCACCCGGATCCTGAGCCTGACCGCGCACGCGACGATCTCCGGCCTCGAGGGGCGGATCACGGATTGGCGGCGCGATCTGGCGACACTCGAGAAGTTTCCGGGCATCGCCGGCGCCGCGCCGTACGTTGAACAGCAGGGCATGCTGATCCGCCGCGGCAAATCCGCGGGGATCCTGATCGAGGGCATCGACCCGCGGTCGGAGGCACGCGTCGCCTCGCTCGGCAGCCACCTGCTGAGCGGGCGGCTGGGCGACCTCACCTGCGGGTCCTACCGCGTGATCCTTGGCAAGGATCTTGCGGCGGCGCTCGGCGCGCGGGTCGGCGACCGGGTGGTGATGATCGTCGCCGAGGGCGACGTCACGCCGGTGGGGATCATCCCGCGGATGCGCTCGTTCCGCGTCGCCGGCATCCTGTCGGTCGGCATGTACGACTTCGACCGGCGGGTCGCACTCGTGTCCATGGGCGACGCGGCCAGAGTGCTGCGCATGGGCGGCGCCGTGACGGGCATCCGCCTGCGCATGCACGACATGTACCAGGCGCCGCAGATCGTGCGCCGCGCCGCGCTCGCGCTCGGCGGCGGCTTCTACGTCGACGACTGGACCGGCCAGCACGCGAACTTCTTCCGCTCGATCCAGATCACGAAGCACATCCTGTTCGTGATCCTCTCGCTGGTCGTCGCGGTCGCCGCGTTCAACGTGGTCTCGACGATGGTCATGGTGGTCAAGGACAAGCGCCGCGACATCGCGATCCTGCGCACGCTCGGTGCCTCGCCGCGCAGCATCCTCGCGATCTTCGTCGTGCAGGGGAGCCTCATCGGCGTGCTCGGCATCGCCGCCGGCGTCGCCCTCGGCGTGCTGATCTCGGTAAACCTGCAGGATCTGGTGGGCGCTCTGCAGCACCTGCTCGGCGTCAAGTTCCTGGATGCGCGCGTGTACTTCATGAGCGAGCTGCCGGCGCGGGTGTTGCCGGGCGACGTGCTGCGCATCTGCGGCATTGCGTTCGCGCTTGCCTGCGTGTCGACGATCTACCCTGCATGGCGGGCGGCGCGGCTCGCCCCCGCCGACTCCCTGCGCAACGACTGAGGAATCGACCGGATGGCCATCGCGAACGATCTGGTGCTCGAGGGGACGGGTCTCGTCAAGGAGTTCGTCCAAGGCGCGACGACGCTGCGGGTGCTGCGCGGCGCCGACGTCGCGGTGCGCCGCGGCGAGCGGATTGCGATCGTCGGCGCCTCCGGTTCGGGCAAGACGACGCTGTTGCAACTGCTCGGCGGCCTCGACCTGCCGAGCGCGGGCAGCGTGCGCATTGCCGGCGCCGCCATCACCGAGCTCAGCGACGCGGGCCGCGGCGAACTGCGTAACAGGGCGGTCGGTTTCGTCTACCAGTTCCACCACCTGCTGCCCGAGTTCAGTGCGCTCGAGAACGTGGCGATGCCGCTGCTCGTGCGGCGCATGCAGCCGCGCGCGGCGCGCGCGGCGGCGGCGGCGCTGCTGCGGCGGGTCGGCCTCGGCGAGCGGCTCGAACACCGGCCCTCGCAACTTTCGGGCGGGGAACGGCAGCGCGCGGCCGTCGCGCGCGCGCTCGTCACGCGCCCGCAACTGGTGCTCGCCGACGAGCCCACCGGCAATCTCGACGGCGCGAACGCCGCGCAGGTGTTCGAGCTGATGCTCGAGCTGAATCGCGAGTTCGGCACGAGCCTCGTGATCGTCACGCACGACGAGCGCCTGGCGGCGCGCATGGAGCGGATCTTGACGCTCGCCGAAGGCCGGCTAATCGAGCGCGCCGGCGGCGCGGGCGCGGGCGGCTGAGCGTTTGCGCCGCCGGCGCAGATGGCGCACGACGCGCAGGCGCCATGCGAACTGCGCGAGCACGTAGCCGAGGAGCGCGGCAACCGTGCCGAGCGCGAGCGCGCCGAGCAGCAGCGGCGGCCAGACCCGGCCGACCATCGCGCCGAGGGGGCCCTCGCCCAGTTGACGAATGAAGGGCACGAGATCGATGCCGAGCAGCTTCGAGCCGAGCCAGAGGGAGCCCGCGATCTGCGGCAACCAGGTGAACGGATTGCTGAGGAACACCGTCGCGTACAACACCGGCAGGTTCAGGCGCAGCAGCACGCCGAGGATCGAGCAGACGACGACGTGCACCGGGAAGAACGGCGTCGGCGGGATGAACGCGATGAACAGGCCTAGGGCGAACGCGCGGGTGACGTTCGCGCGGTGAAACGTCCAGCAGCCGGGCTGGCCGACGATCGCGGCGAACGGCTTCAGGCACCAGTGCCTTTCGAGCGACTCGCGGTTCGGGGTGATCGATTTCAGCCAGCGCTGCATGGTGCTTCGTTTGCCGTTTCCCTGGGTCCATTATGCCGTGTCGCCGCGCCAGCCGTCGCGAAACCGCGGCAGGGCGGGGCGCCCGCGGCCCGGTCTGTCTCTGCCGCAGCCGGTCAAGTATCATGCCGGCTCACACCGAAGCAACGAACGGGTCGGCAATGTGGGAAATCATCCGCGCTGGCGGCGGCTTCATGTGGCCGATCGTCCTGTGCTCGATAGCGGCGGTCGCGATCATCCTGGAGCGCCTGTGGGCGCTGCAGACGGGACGCGTGATACCGCGCGACCTCGGCCGCCGGGTCTGGAACTGGATCGAATCGGGCGAATTGAACGATGAGTTCATCGCCGCGCTCGAGCGCAACTCCCCGCTCGGCAAGCTGCTCGCGATCGGTCTGAGGAACCGCAACAAGCCCCGCGACCTGATGGTCGAGCGGCTGGAGGACGGCGGACGGCACGTCGTGCACGACCTGGAGCGCTTCCTGAACTCCCTCGGCACGATCGCGGCGGTGGCGCCGCTGCTCGGCCTGCTCGGCACCGTGGCGGGCATCATCCACGCCTTCAACGCGATCACGGCGGGCGGCCTCGGCGATCCGCGGTTGCTGTCCGGCGGCATCGGCGAGGCCCTGATCACGACGGCGGGGGGACTCAGTGTCGCGATTCCATCGCTGATCGCCTACCGCTACCTGCGCGGCAAGGTCGATCGCCTGGTCATCCAGATGGAGAAGGAGGCGATGAAGCTCGTCGATGCGCTCGATGAGCGCGCGACGGCGGCGGGACGGGGGCCGCGATGAAATTGCGGCAGCGCGCGCGCGGGGACGATCCGGAGATCAATTTGATCTCGATGATCGACGTGCTGCTCGTGTTGCTGATCTTCTTCATGATCTCGACGACCTTCCAGCACGGCTCGAGGATTCGCGTCGAACTGCCGCGCGCGAGCGACGTGCCGGCCGCGGGCCTGCGCGATCCGCTCGTGATCACGATCACCGCGAACGGCAGCTACCTCGTCAACGGTCGCGAGCTGGTGAACGAGAATCCGCGGACGCTGCGGGCGGCGCTCGCGAAGGCCGCCGGTGCGCAGCGCGGACCGCTGCTGATCCGCGCGGATGGGCGCACGACGCACCAGTCGGTGGTCACGGCGATGGACGTCGCGGGGCAGCTCGGCTTCGCGCGCCTCGACATCGCGACCACCCACGAGGGCGCCGCGCGGTGAGCGCGGTGCCGGACGGCACGGGCGCGGCGAGCCGCAATCCCTGGGCGGTCTATCGGCGACTGCTCTCGTATGCCCGCCCGCACCTCGGCGTGTACTTGATCGGCGTGCTCGGCATGATGCTGTTCGCGGCGACCGAGGCCGGGCTCGCCTACCTCGTTCAGACCTTCGCGCACGGCACGTTCCTCGAGCACGATCCGAAGGTGCTGTGGCTGGTTCCCGCAGCCGTGGTCGGCCTGTTTCTGCTGCGCGGGCTCGGCGACTTCGCCTCGAACTACTTTCCGGGCTGGGTCGGCCGCCAGATCATCAAGCGGCTGCGCCACGAGGTGTTCGCGCACTATCTGCGCCTGCCCACCTCCTTCCTCGACGGCCAGCAGTCCGGGCATTTGCTCTCGAAGCTCACCTACAACACGGAGATGGTCGCGGCCGCGGCGACCAACGCCTCCGTATCGCTGATCCGCGACAGCCTGAGCGTCGTCGGCTTGCTCGCGTACCTGTTCTACTGGAACTGGCGCCTGGCGCTCTTTTGCATCGCCGCGGCGCCGCCGATCGGCTGGCTGATGCAGGTGGCGAACCGCAGCTTCCGCCGCTACAGCACGCGGATCCAGAATTCGATGGGCGACATCACCCGGGTGGCGAAGGAGGCGATCGACGCGCATCGGCTGATCAAGATCTTCAATGCCGAGCAGCATCAGATCGAGCGTTTCGAGCGCGTCAACGAGGCGAACCGCGCCTCGAACATGAAACTCGTGCTGGCGAGCGCGCTCAGCAATCCGGTGGTGCAGCTGATCGCCTCGATCGCGCTCGCGAGCGTGCTCTACGTGGCGGAGCGCCAGGTCTTCGCCCACGGCCTGCGCATCGACGTGTTCATCGGTTTCCTCGCCGCCGCGATGATGATTCCGCCGCACCTGCGCCGGCTGGTCAACATCAGCGGTCCCCTGCAGCAGGGCATCGCCGCCGGCGAGAGCGTCTTCGAGATCATCGACCACGCGCCCGAGGATCGCGGCGGCGGGCTGCGGCTCGAACGGGCGCGCGGCGAGATCGAGTTCCGCAACGTCTCCTTCGAGTATGCGCACGACAAGGGCGCCGTGCTCGCGGACGTCAGTTTTCGCGCCCGCCCCGGGGAAACCGTCGCGATCGTCGGCCGCTCGGGCAGCGGCAAGACGACGCTCGTCAGTCTCGTGCCGCGCTTCTATGACGTGCGCGGCGGGGCGGTGCTGCTCGACGGCCACGACGTGCGCGACTACCGCCTCGAGGACCTGCGATCGCAGGTGAGCCTCGTCAGCCAGGACGTCGTGCTGTTCAACGACACGATCCGCAACAACATCGCGTTCAACGCGGTCGGCAAGACCGATGCCGAAATCTACGAGGCCGCGCGCGCCGCGAACGTCGTCGACTTCGTCGCGAGCCAGCCGCAGGGGCTCGACAGCCCGCTCAGCGACCGCGGCCAGAACCTCTCCGGCGGGCAGCGCCAGCGGATCTCGATCGCCCGGGCGCTGCTCAAGGACTCGCCGGTGCTGATCCTCGACGAGGCAACCGCGGCGCTCGACAATGAATCGGAGCGCCGGGTGCAGCAGGAGCTCGCGCTGCTGATGCGCGGGCGCACGACGCTCGTGATCGCGCACCGCCTGTCGACCGTCGAAGGCGCGGACCGGATCATCGTGCTCGACCGTGGCGCCATCGTCGAGACCGGCACGCACCGGGAACTGCTCGCGGCCGGCGGCCTGTACGCGGCGCTGCACGGGATGCAGTTCAACGCCTGAGCGGCGGCACCGGACGCAACGCATGTCGGCCCAGTCCTGGTTCAATCGCCTCTGGTACCGGGGTTCGCCGCCGGGCTGGCTGGTGGCGGCCTCCAGGGTCTACGGCGCGGCGAGCGCGGCGCGGCGGGCGGCGTACCGGCGGGGGTGGCTCGTGTCGCGCCGCGTCGGCTGCCCGGTCATCGTCGTCGGCAACCTGAGCGTCGGCGGCACCGGCAAGACGCCGCTCGTCGCCTGGCTGGCGGCGCGGCTCGCGGCCGCGGGCCGCCGTCCCGGAATCGCGACGCGCGGCTATGGCGGCTCGTCGGCCGGCCCGAGGCTCGTCGAGCCGGGCGATGCGGCCGCGCTCGTCGGCGACGAGCCGCTGCTGCTCGCGCGGCGCACCGGATTGCCGGTCGCGATCGGCCGGGCGCGACCCGCGGCCGCGCAGCTGCTGGTCGCGGCCGGTTGCGATGTCGTCGTGAGCGACGACGGCTTGCAACATTACGCGCTCGCACGGGATGTGCAGATCGTCGTGATCGACGGCGATCGGCGCTTCGGCAATGGCCGGCTGCTGCCAGCCGGGCCGCTGCGCGAGTCGCCGCAACGGCTGGCCGCGGTCGATGCGATCGTCGTCAACGGCGGCACACCGGCCGCCGGCGAGTTCGCGATGCGGCTCGAGGCGCCGGTTGCGGTCGGTCTGTGCGGCGGCGCGGCGGTGCCGCTCGCGAGCTTCGCCGGCCGGACCGTGCACGCCGTGGCCGGAATCGCCAACCCGGAGCGCTTTTTTCGCATGCTGCGCGCCGCCGGGCTCGAGGTGACCGAACACCCGCTCGACGACCATGCGACCCTGCGGGCGGACGATATCCGCTTCCCCGACCGCAATCCGGTGCTGATGACCGAGAAGGATGCCGTAAAATGCACCGGTCTGGCCGACGAGCGGCATTGGTTCGTCCCGGTCGACGCGTCGTTCGGCGCGGCGGACGAGGCGGCGCTGGTCGATCGGGTGATGCGCGCGCTAGCGGCAGCGGCGCGGTGGACGGGCGGTACGGCGAGCGGACGAGGATGAGGTCGAACGTGGATAAACGACTGCTGGATCTGTTGGTGTGTCCGATCTGCAAGGGGCCGCTGCACCTCGCGGGCGGCGGCCCCGCGCCGGAGCTCATCTGTCGCGCCGACCGGCTCGCCTATCCGGTGCGTGACGATATCCCGGTGATGCTGCCGGACGAGGCGCGCACGCTCGCCGCCGACGATCCCTTGCTCGATCGCTAGCGCGCGCAGTCCGGCCGCCGATGTTCAAGGTCGTGATCCCGGCCCGCTATGCCTCGACCCGGCTGCCGGCGAAGATGCTCGCCCCGATCGGCGGCCGGCCGCTCGTCCAGCTGGTTTGGCAGCGCGCCTGCGCGAGCGGCGCGCAACGTGTCATCGTCGCGACCGACGACGAACGCATTGCCGCCGCCGCCGCCGGATTCGGTGCCGAGTGCCTGATGACCGCGCCGGAGCACGCCTCGGGGACGGACCGGGTCGCCGAGGTCGCGCGCCGCCTGGGGTTCGCAGCCGAGGAGATCGTCGTCAACGTCCAAGGCGACGAACCGCTGATCGATCCGCGCCTGATCGCCAACCTCGCCGAGGCGCTCGCGCGCGATCGGGGCGCCGATGTGGCGACGGCGGCGGCGCCGTTTCGCAGCCTCGCCGAGTTCCTCGACCCGAACTGCGTCAAGGCCGTGCGCGGCGCGACGGGCGAGGCGCTGTATTTCAGCCGTGCGCCGATTCCCTGGCCGCGCGATGCCACGCAGGACGGCCGACCGGCGCGCTTCGACGGTGCCTGGCGGCACGTCGGGGTTTATGCGTACCGGGTCGCGGCGTTGCTGCGTTTCGCGAGCCTCGAGCCGACGCCGCTCGAGCGCAGCGAACGGCTCGAACAATTACGGGCGCTGGAACACGGCATGCGCATCCACATCCTGGCGCTCGCCGAGGCGCCGCCGCCGGGAATCGACACTCCCGAGGACCTGGAGCGTGTGCGCATGGTCCTGGGTGGCGCGTGATCCGGGTGCTTTGCGTCTGTCTCGGTAACATCTGCCGCAGTCCGACCGCGCAGGGCGTGTTGCGCGATCTCGCGGCGCGTGAGGCGCCGGACTTGCGCATCGAGGTCGACTCCGCCGGCACCGGCGCCTATCACATCGGCTATCCCCCGGATCCGCGCAGCCGGCGTGCCGCGCTCGCCCGCGGCGTGGACATCGGCGACCTGCGGGCGCGGCAGATCGCGCTCGAGGATTTCACGCACTTTGATTTTCTGCTGGCGATGGACGCCGCGAACCTGCGCGATTTGCAGGCGCTCCGGCCCGCCGGTGCAACCGCGCAATTGCGGCTCATCATGCACTATGCGCCGCAACTCGGCCGTCTCGACGTGCCGGATCCATACTACGGCGACGCGCAGGCCTTCGAGACGGTGCTCGATCTCGTGACGGCCGCATCCCGCGGCTTCATCGCCGAGCTCGCAGCGACCGGAGGATAGCGCGCCCGATGCCTTACACGATCTCCCACACCGCCGCCGTGCTGCCGTTCTCGCGCTGGCTGGCGCCGCGGCGCCTGCTGTCGGCGGCGGTGATCGGCAGCATGATCCCCGACGCCGGCTACCTGTTGCCGTGGGATCCGCCGCGCTCCGAAACGCACAGCCTCGTCGCGCTGTTCGCGTTCTGCCTGCCGATGGGTCTGCTTGCTTACTGGATCTTCCAGTTGCTGATCAAGCGGGCGGTCCTCGAGGCCTTGCCGGACGGCAGCTACTGGCGGGCGCACCCGTACGCGGCCGCGGCCCGGCTCGGCAATGCGCGGCAATGGCTCGTCGCCGCGGCTGGCGTCCTCGCCGGCGCGGTCACGCATGTCGCCTGGGACGGCTTCACCCACGAAGGCGCGCGCGGCGTGCGCATGTTCCCGGCGTTGAACGACGACCTCGCCAACGTCGGCGGACATCAGCTGCTGATCTTCAAGCTCCTGCAACAGGGCAGTTCGCTGTTTGGACTCGCGGTCGTGATCTGGATTGCAGGGCGCGCGCTGTGCGCACGGGCGCCGAACCCGCGGCCGCAGCGCACACTCCGTGCCGCCGAGCGCGCGGCGTGGTTCAGCGTGTATCCCGCGACCGCCGCACTCGCAAGCCTCGCCGCGCTGGCGCTCGGCCCGCACCATCGCCATGGCGCGGTCGCGATCCTCGGTGAGACGGCGATCGCGCTGCTGCGCGGCCTGGCTTTCGCCGCGATCGTGGTGAGTGCCGCGCTGCGGCTGCGACTGCGCCTTTGGTCGGCGCGCCGCCACCGGTAAGCACGCGGCGATCCTGCCGATCGCCTGCGATGGGCTGCCCTGCAGGCTCGCGCAGCCGCGGTGATTCCAGCGCCGGGCGCCGCTCTCCCGGCGCGCGCGCCCCGGCCTCAGCGATCGTCGGGACTCTTCGGCGGAGCTGATCCCGCCGACGACGACCAGACGACGTACTTCGGCTCGCTCACCGAGGCCGCCGGTGGTGGTGGCGGTGGCAGTGGCAGTTGCGGCTGCGCGACTGGTGCGCCTTCGCGTGGTGGTGCCGGTTCGCTCGCCGGAGTGTGTTCACGCGGCGGCTGCGTCTCGCGTGCCGGCGCAAGCTCACGAGCGGGCGGCGTTTCGCGTGGCGGCGCAAATTCACGAGCGGGCGATGCCGCGGCGCTCTCAGCGCCAGCCTGCGGGGCCTCGCCGCCCGGCGCGGCGGATGCGCCCGGTTCGGCGGCGGTTCTCGGCGCATTCTGCGGGCCGTTCGCGGCGTGTTCGCCGCCCTCACGCCGACCGCGGCCGCCGCGCCGGCGGCGGCTGCGCCCGGTGCGCTCACCCGGCTCGCGTTCGCCGCGTGGTGTCCGGTCGCCGCGCGGCGGCTGGTCGCTGCGCGGAGCTTGGTCGTTGCGCGCAGCTTGGTCGTTGCGCGCAGCTTGGTCGTTGCGTGGAGCCTGGTCGTTGCGCGGTGGCTGATCGGCGCGCAGGGCCTGATCGCGGGGCGTCTCCGCGCGGGGCGCGCTCGGTGCGCGCGCCGGCCCGTCGCCGCGTCCTTCGTAGCGGGATCGACCGTCGCGGCGCGGCTCGTCGCGCCGGCTCTCGCGCGGCCCGTCGCGCCGCCCGTCGCGCGAGCGTCCGTCGCGATCGCGGCCGTCGCGCCCGCGGTAGCGGTCGTGGCGTACATCGCGCGGGCCGGCGTGCTCACGCGGCTGATGCGCCGGCGTTGCGGAGCGCGCCGCCGGTTCCCTGGCCATGGGACGCTCGCCGACGAGCCAGATCCACAGCCGCACGAGCGCGCCGCGGCGCGGACCCGCCGGCACGGCCTGCATGGGCGCCGGCGGTTCGACCGGGATCGGCACGATCGGGGCCGCCGAGCTCGGCAGTATCGTCGGTACGAGCGGCACGTCGGTCGGCGGCTTCTTGTCGCGGTCGCCGATGTTCGAATCTTCGATCGCCGGCTGCTCGGGGATCAGGTAGCTCACGGGGTTGTTCTCCGGCAGCTCCTTCTCGTCGTCGCGGATCCGTCGCAGCGAATATGCCGGCGTCTGCATGTGCGGATTCGGCACGATCACCAGCGACACCTTGTCACGCGATTCGATCTGGTTCAGCCAGTCGCGCTTCTCGTTGATGAGGTAAGTCGCGATGTCGACCGGCACCTGCGCGATGACCCGGCCGGTGCGCTCCTTGCGCGCCTCCTCGCCGATCAGGCGCAACAGTGCGAGCGACATCGACTCGACGCCGCGGATCGAACCCATCCCGCCGCAGCGCGGGCAGCTGATGTGCGTCGTCTCGCTGAGAGCGGGCCGCAGCCGTTGCCGCGACATCTCCAGCAGGCCGAATCGCGACAGCCGGCCGATCTGGATCCGCGCGCGGTCCATCTTCACCGCCTCGCGCAGCATGTCCTCGACCGCGCGCTGGTTCGCCGGCAGTTCCATGTCGATGAAATCGATGACGATCAGGCCGCCGATGTCGCGCAGCCGCAGCTGTCGCGCGATCTCCTCGGCCGCCTCGAGGTTCGTATTGCGCGCGGTTGCTTCGATGTCGCCGCCGCGCGTGCTGCGCGCCGAGTTGATGTCGACCGAGACCAGTGCTTCGGTCTGATCGATCACCAGGCTGCCGCCCGAGGGCAGCGTGACCTTGTGCGAGTACGCCGACTCGATCTGGCTCTCGATCTGATAGCGCGTGAACAGCGGCACCGGATCCTGGTAGACCTTCAGTTTGCGCTGCGTGTCCGGCGGCATGAAGCGCTGCATGTATTCCTGCGCTTTCTGGAACGCCTCCGGCTGATCGATCAGGCACTCGCCGATGTCGTCCGAGAAATAATCGCGCAGCGCGCGCGTGACCGCATCGCCTTCCTGGAAGATCAGGAACGGCGCGGCCTTGGTCTCGGCCCCTTGGATGATCGCGTCCCAGGCGCTCCTCAGGTGGTCGAGATCCCACTGCAGTTCCTCGGTCGAGCGGCCGACGCCGGCGGTGCGCACGATCGCACCCATGCCGTCGGGGATCTGCAGCGCGTTCATCGCCTCGCGCGTCTGGTCGCGATCCTCGCCCTCGATGCGGCGCGAGACGCCGCCGGCGCGCGGATTGTTCGGCATCAGCACGAGGAAGCGCCCGGCGAGGCTGATGAAGGTCGTCAGCGCGGCGCCCTTGTTGCCGCGTTCCTCCTTCTCGACCTGCACGATGAGTTCCTGGCCTTCCTGCAGCACGTCCTTGATGTTGACGCGTCCGCCCGCCGCCGGTTGCTGGCGGAAGCACTCCTTCGAGACTTCCTTCAGCGGCAGAAAGCCGTGGCGCTGCGCGCCGTACTCGACGAACGCGGCCTCGAGGCTCGGTTCGACGCGGGTGATCCGGCCTTTATAGATGTTGGATTTTTTCTGTTCCCGGGAAGGGATTTCGATAGACAGGTCGTAGAGTTTCTGACCGTCGACCAGCGCGACTCGCAATTCTTCTTCTTGAATTGCGTTGACAAGCATTCTTTTCATTTGCCCCAACTGACGTGGTAGGGGCCGACGAGAGCAGGAGAATGGAGGCCGGGACCGAGCCGCCGGACGCGACACGGCTCTGCGTGCCGCCGAGCGCATGATCTGCGATCGACCGCATCACGAACCAAACTGACCACAATGTATACGGCAAGCCCGGGACCTTGGTTCTCGGTTGACCGCTTTCACGACGCGAGCGCCTCGCGAGGCCTTCCTGCGTCTTTCTCATCGGCCGAGCGATGGTCTGGAAGTCCAGAACCAACTAATATGCGGCTCCCCAACGGACCGGGGCGCCACCTTGAAACCGGTGCCTTCGCGCGTCATCCATTCGAGGATCCGCCGCCCTGGCACGGTCTTGGAAGACTAACACGAGCACTCTTGATGGTCAATGTAATCAACATCTTAGAATTCGGCCGAGTGGCGCGATGAGCGGCCCTCGCACTGCGCCCGGCAGCGGCGCGCACGGCGCGCACGCCAAGAGTGCCGTGTCGACGCATCGAGTCACCGAGGCGCAAGCCGGTCAACGGATCGATAATTTTCTGCTGCGGCAATTCAAGTCGGTGCCGCGCAGCCGCGTCTACCGGCTGTTGCGCAAGGGCGAAGTGCGGGTCAACGCGAAGCGGGTGGCTGCGCAGTATCGGCTGGCGGCCGGCGACTCGGTGCGTCTGCCGCCGGTGCGGATCGATCATACGGATGCGCCGGTCCGGCCGTCGGCGAGTCTGCAGGAGCTGATCGAGCGCGCGGTCATCCACCAAGACCGGCATTTGCTGGTGATCGACAAGCCGAGCGGGGTCGCGGTGCACGGCGGCAGCGGCATGAGCTTCGGCGTGATCGAGACCTTGCGCGCCGCGAGGCCGCAGGAGAATCTCGAACTGGTGCATCGGTTGGATCGGGACACGAGCGGCTGCCTGCTGGTCGCGCGCGACCGCGCGACGCTCGCGGCCTTGCACGCGATGATCCGCGACGGCGGCCTGCAAAAGACCTATCTTGCGCTGGTCGGCGGCAGCTGGCAGCTCGGCAAGAAGCGCATCGACGCGCCGCTCGCGACCGATGCCCGCGAGCGCGGCGAGCGGCACGTGCGCGTCGCCACGGCCGGCAAGAGCTCGGTCAGCGTGTTTACGCCCGTGCAGTTCTTCGGCAAGCTCGCGACGCTGATGGAGGTCGGGATCCCGACCGGGCGAACGCATCAGATTCGCGTGCACGCGGCGTATGCCGGCCATCCGCTGTTGGGCGACGACAAGTACGGCGATCGAACGCGCAACGCCGCGCTGCGCGAGTTCGGGCTGAAGCGCACGTTCCTGCACGCGCACTCCGTCGCCTTCGACTGGCCGGGCACCGGCGTGCCGTTTCACGCGAGCTCGCCGCTGCCCGCCGAGCTCGCCGCCGTGCTCGACGCGATCGGCCGCACGCAACCGCAGAAGGCCGCGCGCCGGCGTCAGGGGATCTGATACCCGCAGGCGCGCAGGATGGCGGCGAGGGCGATCAGCGGCAGACCGACGAGCGCGGTCGGATCGGTGCTCGCAATGGACTCGAACAGCGCGATCCCGAGGCCCTCGCTCTTGAAGCCGCCGGCGCAGTCGAGCGGCGATTCGCCGGCGACGTAGCGCTCGATCGACGCCGGATCGAGCCGTCGGAACGCGACCCGGGTGGTGTCGAGGAACTCGTGCGCGGTGCCGTCACGGCCGCGCAGCACGGCGACCGCGGTCAGGAAGGCGACGCTGCGACCGGAACAGGCGGCGAGCTGCTCGCGGCAGCGCTCGGCCGTACCGGGCTTGCCGAGCAGGCGATCGGCGCCCGCAGGATCTGCGAGCACGGCGACCTGGTCGGCGCCGACGACCCACGCATCGGGGTCTAGCGCAGCGACGCGGCGCGCCTTGGCACCGGCGAGGCGAGCGGCGAGCTTCGCCGGCGTCTCGCCGGAGTGCGCCGCCTCGTCGACCCCCGGCGACCTGCATTCGAAAGGCACTGCGAGACGGGCGAGGAGCATGCGCCGGTAGGTCGAGGTCGAGGCCAGAAGGAGTTTCGGGGGAGACTTCAAAAACAACGACTTGCGGTCCGTTTGGTTTTGACAGAGGGGGTATCCGGCCCTATTATACGCGGCCCATGGCGAGCGGCTTGCGGGAAATCGTCGATTGCGAGCGCTTGGCCCGGGAGGGTGCGAGGCTCGAGCGAGTTTATGCGCTCGCCGACCTGCCGAGGCTGCAGGACTTGCTCGCCGAGCCGCAAGGCACGCTGCGCGCGACGTTCGCGTTCGCGCGAACCGAGTCCGGTCGCGCCGGCGTGACGGTCGAGATCGAAGCCGCGGCCCAGCTCGTCTGCCAGCGCTGTCTGTCGATGATGCCGTACACGGTCGCGGCGCGCAGCGAAATCGAGTTCGCCGCCGCGGATGCCGCAGATGCCTCGTCGGGCGGCCGGGAGCCTTACGCGCTGACGGACGGATCGGCAGCGCTCGTCGAGCTCGCCGAGGAGGAATTTTTGCTGGCCGCACCGCTCGCGCCGTCTTGCAGTGCGCCCGGGCGCTGCGGTCGGGCGCCGCAACTCGGCGCGGACGGGCCGGCGGGGCCGGAAACGGTGCGGCCGTTCGGCGCCTTGCGCGATTTATTGCAGAAAACCGATAGGACATAGCGATCATGGCAGTTCAAAAGAGTAGAAAGACCCCGTCGAAGCGCGGCATGCACCGCTCGCACTCGGCGCTCGCGCAGCCGGCCGTCTCGGTGGAGGCGAAGAGCGGCGAGTCGCATCTGCGTCATCGCGTGAGCCGCGACGGCTTCTACCGCGGCCGCAAGGTGCTCGAGACCAAGGCCGACGCCGCCGCGGCCGACGAAGAATAGTTTGCCGCTTGCGCCGGCGGCTTCGATGAGCCGGCCCGCGCGCAAGCACACCCCATGCGCCCCGTGCCCGTGCCGTTGCACATTGCCGTCGACGTGATGAGCGGCGACCATGGCCCGGCCGTGTTCGTGCCCGCCGCGCTCGCGGCGGCCCGCGAGCACCCGGACGTGCGTTTCACCTTGGTCGGGCGGACCGAAGAGCGCGGGCGGGATTTCGCGCGGCTCGTGCCGGCGAACCTCGCATGGTTGCACGCCGCCGACGTCGTCACGATGGCGGACCATCCGCGCGACGCCTTGCGGCACAAGAAGGATTCGTCGATGCGCCGCGCGCTCGATCTGGTCAAGGCGCGCGAGGCCGGCGCGTGCGTGAGCGCGGGCAACACCGGCGCGCTGATGGCGACCGCGCACTTCGTGCTGAAGATGCTGCCCGGCGTCGAGCGTCCGGCGATCGCTTCGTGGATCCCCTCGCGCGGCGGCCATACGTTCATGCTGGACCTCGGCGCAAATGCGACCGCGACGCCCGGGCAGCTGTGCCAGTTCGCGGTGATGGGCAGCGTGCTCGCCGCCGATCAGGGCGCGGCGCATGCCGCCCCGAGGGTCGGCCTGCTGAACATCGGCGAGGAGGACATCAAGGGCGACGAGGTCGTCCAGGGCGCCCACAATCTGCTCGTCGCGGGCGACCTGAACTATGTCGGTTTCGTCGAGGGCCACGACATCTTCGGCGACGCGGTCGACGTGGTCGTCACCGATGGCTTCACGGGCAACGTCGCACTGAAGACCATGGAGGGCGCGGCCCGGCTGATCGCCGAGGCGATGCGCGAGGAGTTCACGCGCAACCCGGCGCGCAAGCTCGGGGCGCTGATCGCCGCGCCCGCGCTGAGCGCCCTGCGTTCGCGGCTCGATCCGCGACGCTATAATGGCGCGAGCATGGTCGGTTTGAACGGCGTCGTGATCAAGAGTCACGGCGGCGCCGATGCGTTCGCCTTCCAGCGCGCGATCGAAGTGGCCATTCTCGAGGCGCGTAGCGGCGTACCGGCACGCATCGCAGAACGGCTCGGCTCGCTACCGGTGCCCTGAGGGATTCCCGAGAATGTATTCGCGCATCGCCGGCACCGGCAGCTATCTGCCGGAGAAAATCCTCACCAACGCCGATCTGGAGCGCATCGTCGACACGAGCGACGAGTGGATCCGCACGCGCACCGGCATCTCGCAGCGGCACATCGCGGTGGACGGTGAGACGACGACCGACCTCGCCGAGCACGCGTCGCGCAACGCCATGGCCGCGGCCGGCGTCTCGCCCGCGGACGTCGACCTCATCTGCGTCGGCACGACGACGCCGGATCTCGTGTTCCCGAACGTCGGCACCTTGCTGCAGCACCGCTTGAACATCCACGGCTGCCCGGCGTTCAGCCTGGAGGCGGCGTGCGCGAGCTTCCTCTACGCGCTCAGCGTCGCCGACAAGTTCGTGCGCCTCGGCGAAGCGAAGTGCGCGCTGGTCGTCGGCGCGGAGACCCTGACCCGCCTCGTCGATTGGACCGATCGCGGCACCTGCGTGCTGTTCGCCGACGGCGCGGGCGCGGTGGTGCTGCAACCGTCGAAGGAGCCGGGAATCATCAGCACGCATCTGCATGCCGACGGCAAGTACAAGGATCTGCTGCTGTATCCGGACGGGATCTCGCTCGGCTTCAAGCTCGTGTGCGCGGGCAAGGCGGGCGTGCGCATGAAGGGCAACGAGGTCTACAAGGTTGCGGTCAACACGCTCGGCCAGCTGGTCACCGAGACGCTCGCCGCCAACGGCATCGAGCAGTCGCAGATCGACTGGTTGATCCCGCATCAGGCGAATATCCGGATCATCGAGGCGGTCGCCAAGCGCCTGGATCTGCCGATGGAGCGGGTCATCGTGACGATCCAGACGCACGGCAACACCTCGGCCGCCTCGGTGCCGCTCGCGCTCGACGTCGGCGTGCGCGACGGCCGGGTGACGCGCGGGCAAACCCTCCTGCTCGAGGCCTTCGGCGGAGGGTTCACCTGGGGATCGGCGCTCGTCCGCTACTGAGGCGTGCCCGGTGCAGGGTGCCGCGGACGCCTGACCGGACGCGCGCAGCAAAAAAAACGCCGCGGCCCGAGCCGCGGCGTTTTCCTTACGATCGAATGAGCGAGTCGGTGCGAAGTCTTACTTCGAGACCGAGTGCTTGAACATCCGATTCATCTTCTCGTTGATCTGTTCGATCGACGTCTGGTTCGCCTGCGCGGTCGACAGAGCCTGGTTGGCCGTGCTCTGCGCGGCGTTCGCCGCCGAGGCAGCGCTCGAAGCGGCCGAGTTCGCGGCAGCCGCATCGCTCGAGGCCTTCGCCGTGTCGCCCTGCAGCTTGCTGACCTGGGCCTTCAAATCGTCGATTTGAGACTGGATCGGCTTCAGATCGGTGCAGCCCGTGAACGCGAGCAGGCAGGCCGCGGCCGCCGACACCTTAACCATCGTTGCAAATTTCATAAATATTCCCCTAGAGTTGTTCCATTGATCTTCGAAAACCTTGCAGTGTCGCCGCAGCCGAACCCAGTCTCCAGGGCGGGTTCGTCTGCGGCGCAACACAGTCGTCAATTAAAACGAATTTTCGCTGTCAATTGCAACCCGAAACAGGCCGTTTGTCGGTATTGCACGACAAATTTCGGCGCAGACTCACCGCCCGCGAATTAATTCGACGTCACGATGACCGGCCGCAACCGGCGAAATCGAGCACTCGCGCGGTTGGACACGATCAACTGCTCAACAGTTCCATCACGGCGCGAAATCCCTGATTGATGGCCGAATCGGTGTATGCCTCGCCGCCCGCGTCCGAGTTGGCGATCGTGAGGCGGCCGAATTGTGCGCGGCCGACGACGTTCGCGCGCTCGGCGGGCGGTACGTCCGGATCCCACAACGGGTTGAACTCCGGCGCATAGCCGTGGGCGTGGCGGTTCACCGTGATCGCGGTGATGTCGCGCGCCGGATCGAATCCGCCGCCGCCGAGCGAGCGGCCGAGCTGATCGCGGATCCTGCGCTCGAAGGTCGCGAACGGCGTGATCAACAGCTCGCTGCGGCCGACCTTGTTCTGGTCGTGCTCGGACAGGCCCGGCTTGCACGGCGTGCGCACCATGTGCACCAGGATCGGCTCGCCGGGCGAGGTCGGCGCGCGGTACGCGCCGATGTCGACGCGCGGATTGAGGTAGAAGTGCGGGAAGTAACTGCCGGGCGAATACACGTCGCCAACCTTCAGCGCGGCGAACGCGCGCCAGTCGCGCAGCGCCACGCTCGCGTAGACCAGCGGCGTCTTCACCAGCGCGTGCAGCGCCGCGCGCTGCACCGCGGGCAGTTCCGGAACGAGGTACGGGATCATCATGTTGTAGCCGGCGAGCACGGCGCCGCGCGCGCGCGCCTTGTAGGCACGACCGTGGCGCACGTAGCTGATCTCGACTTCACGCGCGGTCTGCGGTTCGCCGAGATTGCGCGCACGGATCACCGTGCTGTTCAGGCGCAGCCGCACGGGCTCGCCGTCGCGATCCAGCTTGCCGTAGTCGGCCCGCGCCGTGACGATGTTCTCGACGCCGGCGCCGGGCAGCGCGGCCGGGATCAGGTCGCGGACCAGGGAGCGGGCGATGGTCGCATTGCCGTCCGGGAAGTGCAGGAACGGCGAGCCGCCGGTGTCTTCGTAGCCGGCCGGCGTCGGTCCCATCCGCTCGATCGAGCCCTTGGCGAGGTGCATTCCCTGGAATCCGCGTATGCGGTGGTGAAAGCCCCAGCAGTCGAGTGCCGAGACTGCGTCGGTGCCGACGCCCCATTCGCCCATCGTGCGTGCATGGTAATAGTGCAGCACCGCGGGTTCCGCGTGCGCGTCGTCCCGCAGGAACGCCTCGTAACTGATCCGCGACAAGCGCTGTTTCTTCTCATCGGAGGACAGGCCCGGCAGGTAATCGACGTCTCCTTCCTCGATCTCGGCGATCTTCGCGCGCGCGCGCGGCGACAGCGGCGCGTCGGCGAGGACCTCGGCAATGGGGCGCTTGCCGAGCCCGACGCAGAGTTTGTCGGCGCCGAAGGTCTCGCGGTCGAAGAACGCGGCATTTTGCAGGCCGATCTCCTCGTAGAACTTGTGGTGCTGAGTGGTCTGTTGCAATGCAGGGACGTCGATCCCGAGAGTCTTGATCAGGTCCATCGCGATCCGGCTGTAGGGCCGCGGGCTGTCGATGTCCTCGGTGCCGCCGTTCATCAGCTCCAGGCGGCCGTCGAGATGAAACTCGTTGCGCTTGGCGTGGCCGCCGAAGTCGTCGTGATTGTCGAGAATCAGGATGCGGCTGTTCGCACCGGCGTTCGCGCGGTAGAAGTGTGCGGCGGCGAGTCCGCTGATACCGCCGCCGACGACGATCAGGTCGTAGTGCTCGCCGGTGTCGGCCGCGCCGCTCCAGTGATGTCCGTCGCGCAGCGCGTGCGCGTTCTCGAAGCTGCCGGGAGCGTCGCCGCGCAGGCCGGTGAGGGCCGGCGGGTAGTAGCCGGGCATGTCCTGGGAAGGCGTGGCGATGGTGCCCTGCGGTTCGCCCGGCGCGGCGGCGAACAGCGGCTGCGAGGCCATTGCGGTGGCGCCGACCGCGATGCCGTTGAGGAAATCGCGGCGCGTGATCGGGCAGCGCATGCCGAGGGCCTGGTCGTTCGCGGGATCCTTGGGGTCGTCGGTCATCGCATCTCCTCATCGGGTGGGGGCGCAGCGGGTCGACCGGCAAATTAGCGCGCCGCCGCCGCACTTGCCAGACACTTCTGGCTGTATATAATGCCAATACTGTCTAGATATACAGGTGCCGCATGTCCGATCTCACCCCCCGGCAGACGCAGATTCTCAGGCTCATCCAGGAGAGCATCGTCGAGAGCGGGATGCCGCCGACGCGCGCGGAGATCGCGCGCACCCTCGGCTTCAAATCGCCGAATGCGGCCGAAGAGCACCTGCGCGCACTGCAACGCAAGGGCGTGATCGACCTCATCCCCGGCGCTTCGCGCGGCATCCAGCTGAAAGACGTGCTGCGCGAGCAGCTCGGGCTGCCGCTGATCGGCCGCGTCGCCGCCGGCCGGCCGATCCTCGCCGAGGAGCACATCGAGGCGCGCTACCAGATCGACCCGCAGCTGTTTCAGCCGCAACCGCATTATCTGTTGCAGGTGCACGGCATGAGCATGAAAAACGCCGGCATCCTCGACGGCGACCTGGTCGCCGTGCATCGCACTCCCGAGGTGCGCAACCGCCAGATCGTCGTTGCACGCCTGGAGAACGAGGTCACGGTCAAGCGCTACCGGCAGGAAGGCCGGATCGTCTGGCTGTTGCCGGAGAACGCCGACTTCGAACCGATCCGGGTCGATCTGCAGGAACAGGCGATGATCATCGAAGGTGTCGTCGTCGGCGTCCTGCGCCGCGGTAAAGCCCTGGATGCCGCGTGAAGACGGATGCCGCGTGGAAAGTGCCTCGCTGGCGGAGCTCCTCGCAGATGCGCGCGTCTGGAAATTAAAGGACGCTTCGGCCGCGCTGCCGCGGCCGGTCTGGCCGACCGGCCGGCAAGCGCTGGATGCGCGCTTGCCGGGTGGCGGCTGGCCCACCGCCTCGCTGATCGAGGTGCTGATCGCCGAGCATGGCCTCGGCGAGGTGCAACTGTTCCTGCCGGCCCTCGTCGCCTGCCAGCGCGAAGCGGCCGGCGAGGCGCCCTGGCTGGTCTGGATCGCACCGCCTCACGAGCCGTATGCGCCGGCGCTCGCGCAGCAGGGACTCGATCTGCGCCGCTTTCTGGTCGTGCGTCCGCCGTCGGCGATCGAGGCCCTGTGGGCCGCCGAGCAGGCCCTCGGTTCAGGTGCCTGCGCCGCCGTTTTCCTGTGGCTGAAGGGCACCGATGAACGCTGGCTGCGGCGCCTGAAGCTCGCCGCCGAAGAGGGTGGCGCGCTCGGCGTGCTGGTGCGTCCCGAGCGCCACCGGTTCGAGTCCTCGCCGGCGTGCCTGCGATTGTCGATGACCCGCGACGAGCGCGCGCTGCACCTGGAACTGTTGAAGGTTCGCGGCGGCTGTCCAGGATCCGTCGACCTCGAGCTGCGATGATCGCGCGCGCGAAGGAATCGCGAACCGCGGATCTGTTCGCCGCGGCGCCTGCCTTGTCGCCGTCGCGCGCAGCCACCGTGCCGCGCGCGCCCGCGACGCCACAGGTGCCGGTGCGCGCACGCAACCGGCCGCTTTGGTATGCCGCGGTATTTCCACAACTGCCCACTACTGAGCCGTCGACCGAATGCTTGTGCCGCCTCGCGCGCCACGCACAGCGTTTCACCTCGTTCGTCAGTCTCGAGCCACCCGCGGCGTTGTTGCTCGAGATTCGCGGCAGTCTGCGCCTGTTCGGCACGGCCGCAGCCCTGCAGGCCCGCATCGACGCGGGCTGGGCGGACATCGGCGTGCCCGTACAGAGCGCCGCCGCACCTTCGCCGCTCGCGGCGCTGTGGTTCGCGCGCTCGGGCGGACGGACGCCGATCGAGGATCCGGCGGCGCTCGCGGGCTGTCTGGCGCAATTGCCGATCGCCTGCACGGCGTGGGAACCGCAGCGGCTCGCACGGCTGCGCGCGATCGGCGTCACGCGTCTCGGCGATCTGCTGCGCCTGCCGCGGGCGGGGCTCGCGCGGCGGTTCGGCACCGGGATCCTGACCGACCTCGACGCGGCGCTCGCGCGCGCGCCGGCGCCGCGCCGGGCGTTCGTGCCGCGCGAGCGCTTCCACGAACGATGCGATTTCGACGCCGAGATCGACCGGGTCGCGACGCTCGTGAGGGCGCTCGAGCCCTTGGTCGGGCGTTGCGCCCGATTCCTGCGCGAGCGGCAGGCGGGCGTGCAGCGTCTGCAACTGTGCCTGCGGCACCGTGCGGCGCCGGCGACGCGGCTCACCCTCGGCTTCGCGGACGTGACCGGCGATCCGCGGCGCCTGCGCGAGGTGCTCGCCGAACGCCTGTCGCGGCTCGAGCTTGCCGCGCCGGTGCGCGCCGCCCTGCTGCGCTCGGCGGCGCTTGCGCCTCTGCCGGCCGGATCCCTCGACGCGTTCGGTGGTGCGGCCGGTCGCGATGGCGCCGCGCAGCTGATCGAGCGCCTGCGCGCCCGGTTCGGCGAGAACGCGGTCTACGGCGTCTCGGCGGTCGCCGAGCATCGTCCCGAAGCCGCGTCGCGCCGTGTGCACGAGCTACGGGCCGGCCATGCGCCGGCGGCCGCCGGCGGCGGCGCCGGGGAGGGCGTGTCGCGGCCCGTCTGGTTGCTGCCGGAGCCGGCGTTCCTCGCGCCGCGCGCCGCACCGGCCGGCGATTGGCGCCTGGAGCATGGGCCCGAACGCATCGAGAGCGGCTGGTGGGACGGCGCCGGGATCGCGCGCGATTATTACATCGCGCGCCGCACGCAGGGCGCGCGCCTGTGGGTCTTCCAGGAGCGGCGCAGCGGTCACTGGTACCTGCACGGCGTCTTCGCTTGAGCCGGGCCCGATGTACGCCGAACTGCACGCCTTGAGTCATTACACGTTCCTGCGCGGCGCTTCGAGCCCGGAGGAACTCGTCGTCCAGGCCAAACGTCTCGGCTATCGCGCGCTCGCGCTGACCGACGAGTGCTCCTTCGCCGGCGTCGTGCGCGCGCATCTCGCGGCGAGGGAACATGCGTTGCCGTTGATCGTCGGCGCCGAGCTGCGCTGCGCCTGCGGTCTCACGCTCGTCGCGCTCGCGACCTCGCGCCGCGGCTACGGCGCGCTCGCCCGGCTGATCAGCCGGGCGCGGCGCGCGAGCGTGAAGGGCGGCTACGCGCTCGCGCGCGCGGACCTCGAGGACGCGCTCGAGGATTGCCTGCTCATCTGGCTCCCCGCCGCCGCTGCGGCCGCGGTGCGGCGGCGCGAGGCGGGTCTCTGGCTGCGCGAGCGTTTCCCGGGGCGCCTGTGGATCGGTGTCGAGCTGTTGACGGGCGGCCTCGACGCCCGCCGCCTCGCCGAGCTCGAGGCGCTGGGCGCGGAACTCGGCGTGCCGCGGATCGCCGCGGGCGACGTGCACATGCACCGCCGCGGCCGCCGCGCGCTGCAGGACGTGTTGACCGCGATCCGCCTGAACACACCGCTCGCCGAGGCCGGCTTCGCGCTGTTCGCCAACGGCGAGCGGCATCTGCGCCCGCTGCACCGCCTGCGCGAGCTGTATCCGGCGCCGCTGCTCGCGGCGACGGTCGAGATCGCCGAACGCTGCCGCTTCGACCTCGGCGAACTGCGTTACGAATACCCGCAGGAGATCGTGCCCGCCGGCGCGACGCCGGCGAGCCATCTGCGCGCGCTCACCGAGGAAGGTGTGCGGCGGCGCTGGCCCGGCGGCGCGCCGTCGCCGGTGCGCGCGACGATCGAGCACGAACTCGCGCTGATCGCGGAGCTGCGCTACGAACCGTTCTTCCTCACCGTGCACGATGTGGTGCATTTCGCGCGCTCGCGCGGGATCCTGTGCCAGGGACGCGGCTCGGCGGCGAACTCCGCGGTTTGCTATTGCCTCCGGATCACCGAGGTCGATCCGTCGCGGATGTCGATGCTGTTCGAGCGGTTCATATCCCGCGAGCGCGACGAGCCGCCGGACATCGACGTCGATTTCGAGCACGAGCGGCGCGAGGAGGTGATCCAGTACCTCTACCGCAAGTACGGCCGCGAGCGAGCGGCGCTCGCGGCCACCGTGATCCGCTATCGCCGGCGCAGCGCGCTGCGCGACGTCGGCAAGGCGCTCGGCCTGGAGCCGGCGCTGCTCGAGCAACTCGCGAAGGGCGTGCAATGGCGGGATGGGTGCGGCATCGAGCCCGGGCGGTTGCGCGCGGCCGGCTGCGATCCGGGCGGCCCGCGCGCGGCGCGCCTCCTCGCGCTCATCGAGGAGATCCGCGGTTTCCCGCGGCATCTGTCGCAGCACGTCGGCGGCTTCGTCATATCGCGCGGCCGGCTCGACGAGCTGGTGCCGATCGAGAACGCCGCGATGCCCGAACGCACCGTGATCCAGTGGGACAAGGACGATCTGGACGCGCTCGGCCTGATCAAGGTCGACGTGCTCGGGCTCGGCATGCTGTCGGCGATCCGCCGCGCATTCGCCCTGGTCGGGGGCTTCGGCGGTTCGGCCCGGGTCCCGGGCGAGCTCACGATCGCGAACGTACCGGCCGAGGACCCGGAGGTCTACGAGATGATCTGCCGCGCCGACACCACCGGCGTGTTCCAGATCGAATCGCGCGCCCAGATGGCGATGCTGCCGCGGCTGCGGCCGCGCAATTTCTACGATCTGGTCATCGAGGTCGCGATCGTCCGGCCGGGCCCGATCCAGGGCGAGATGGTGCATCCGTACCTGCGCCGCCGCAACGGCGAGGAGGCGGTCGACTACCCGAGCCCCGCGGTCGAATCGGTGCTGAGCCGCACGCTCGGCGTGCCGATCTTTCAGGAACAGGTCATGCAGCTCGCGATCGTCGCCGCCGGCTTCACGCCCGGCGAGGCGGACCGGCTGCGCCGTTCGATGGCGGCCTGGCGGCGCAAGGGCGGCCTCGAGCCGTTCGAACGCCGCCTGATCGGCGGCATGCGCGAGCGCGGCTATGCCGAGGGCTTCGCGCGGCAGATCTTCCAGCAGATCCTGGGCTTCGGCGAATACGGCTTTCCGGAATCGCACGCGGCGAGTTTTGCGCTGCTCGTCTACACGTCCGCATGGCTCAAGCGCCATGAGCCGGCGGCGTTTTGCGCCGCACTCTTGAACAGCCAGCCGATGGGCTTCTATGCACCGGCGCAACTCGTGCGCGACGTGCGCGCGCACGGCGTCGAGGTCCGACCCGTGAGCGCCGCGCAGAGCGATTGGGACTCGACGCTCGAGCGGCGCGCCGACGGACGTGCGGCGCTGCGCCTGGGGCTGCGGCTCGTCAGACGGCTGTCGCAGGCCGGCGCATCGCGGCTCCTCGAGGCGCGCGCCGCGCGACCGTTCGAGGGGATCGCCGATCTTGCCGAACGAGCGGCGCTGCATCGCGGCGACCTGGAGGCGCTCGCGGCGGCCGACGCGCTGGCATCGCTCGGCGGCCATCGGCACCGCGCGGCCTGGGAGGTCGGCGGCGTCGAGCGGGCGCTGCCGCTACTGCCGGCCGGCAGCGCGGCCGGCGAGGGGCTCGCGCTGCTGCGCGCGCCGCGCGAGGGCGGCGAGATCGTCGCCGACTACGCGAGTGTCGGCCTGACGCTGCGCCGCCACCCGCTCGCCCTGCTGCGCGAGCGTCTCGCCGCGCGCAGCGTCACGCCGGCCGCGGCGCTGTGGGATCTGCGGGCCGGCGCGCGCGTGCGCACGGCGGGCCTGGTGATCACGCGCCAGCGGCCCGGCAGCGCCGGCGGCGTCACCTTCGTCACGCTCGAGGACGAGACCGGGCACGTGAACCTGATCGTCTGGCAGCGGGTCGCGGCGGCGCATCACGCCGCGCTCATCGAGGCGCGGCTTCTGGAGGTGTGCGGCCGCCTGCAGCGCCAGGGGGACGTGCAGCATCTCATCGCCGATGCACTCGGCGATCTGTCGGCGTTGCTCGGTGAGCTGCCGGTGGTGTCGCGGGATTTCCACTGAGGCGCGGCGATCCGCGCGTTCGCGCGCGCACGGTTCGACGCTCGGGCGCAGTCCCTGCTCAGTGTTCGATCTGCTCGAGTGTCAGCCCCTTGGTGCGCGGGCCGAACAGGGCGATCGCGGCGATGGCGATCAGCATCGCGCCGGCGATGAACGCCGCGACCGCCGGCACGCCGCCGCTGTGCAGAAAGTAGCCGACTGCGAGGCCGCCGAACGCCGCCGCGAGCCGGCTCCAGGAATAGACGAAACCGACCGCACGGGCGCGGATCTCGGTCGGGAACAGCTCGGCCTGGTAGTTGTGATACGCGTAGGACATGACGTTCGCGGCCAGCGTGAAGGCGACGCCGACCGCGATCAGCGCCGCCGCGCTCGAGAGGCGGGCGAACACCGGCATCGCTGCGCCCATCACGACCAGTGCGGCGATGATCTGGGTGCGGCGCTCGATCCGGTCGGCGAACAGTGCGCCGAGCGCCGGGCCCACCGGTTGGGCGATCGCGATGATGAAGGAAAATTCGAGACTGTGCGTGATCGTGATGCCGCGCGCGATCAGCAGCGCCGGCACCCAGGCGTTGAAGCCGTAGAAGCCGATCACCTGCGCGGCGTTGAACACCGACAGCATGATCGTGCGCGCTCGATGGCGCCGGTCGAACAGCCGCGCGTGGTGCAAAGCCGCGTCCGGCGCGGGCGCGGTCGGCGTGACGGGCGGTGGCAGCGGGCCGCCGTGCTCCGCGACGACGCGTTGCTCGAGCGCGGTGACGATCGCTTCGGCCTCGGCGATCCGGCCGCGCTCGGCGAGCCAGCGCGGACTCTCCGGCAGCGCCGCGGCGAGGAACCAGACGACGATCGCGCCGATCGAGCCGATCAGCACGACGACGCGCCAGCCGTCGAGGCCGAGGACCTCCCGCGGCACGAGCAGCCAGGCGAACAGCGCGACCAGCGGCACGACCGCGAAGCTGATCACCTGATTCAGCGAGAAGGCACGGCCGCGGATCGCGGCGGGCACGAATTCGGAGATATACGCATCGATCGTGACGAGCTGCACGCCGAAGCCGATGCCGGCGATGAATCGCCACACGTCCAGCATCTCGCCACTGCGCTGCAAGGCCATGATCACCGTGCAGGCGACGTACCAGAGCAGGGCGCCGGTGAAGGCGCGCTTGCGGCCGAGGCGGTCGGCCGCCGCGCCGAGGAACACCACGCCGAACCACAGGCCGGCGAACGTGGCGAAGACGAACGTGCCGAAACCCGCGACGCCGATCGCCGAGAGCACCCCGAAGATCCCGAGGCTCTGCGCCGTGAACAGGCCGCTGTGGATCATGCCGGGCGCCACGTAGGCGGTGAAGAAGAGGTCGTAATACTCGAAGATCCCGCCGGCGGAGATCAGCATCACGATCGACCAGATCGCGCGGGAGGAGGGCAGCCGGTCGAGGCGCGCGGCCACCACGGCGGCCGCGGCGGCGCGGCCGGCAGCCGCGCCATCGACGCCGGCCGCGGCGCGTTCAGCGTTCGTCATGCTCGAGACTTCCCCCGTCGACACCCCTGGGCGCCGCCGAGGCGCCGGAGCGCGGCCGCGGCGACGATGAGCGCCATCGTGCCCGTACAGGAGTAGCGTGACAAGGTGCCGGGGGCGTCAGCGGGCTTTTTTCTTTTTTTTTGGTGTCTTCGGCGCGGCGCCGTCCGCGCCGATTTCGTAATCCTCGAAATCGCTGAGCAGGTCCGCTGTGCGCCGCTCCTCCATCACCCGCTCGAGGCGTCGCCAGGCGGGTTCGGCGCCCTTTGGCGTCCGCCGGCGCAGCGACTCGACGTCGCGCATGATGTGGTCGACGTCGACGTCTTCGGCACCGGCCGCCGGTTCCTCGGCGTCCTCCTCCTCGAACTCGTCGGATTCCGGCTTTTCGCTCATGTCATCGGAGCCCCGGCCTGATCGACCTTCTCGCGCGGTTTTTATCGGAAATGGGGCGGGTACGCAATACCCGGGACGCGGTCCCGGCGCAGCGCGCGCATTGCGCCGGGCCACGGGCCGCAAGGGCCGCGTGCGGGCGCGCTATTTGACCAGGTCGTTGAGCCGGAAGATGGGCAGCAACAGGGCGATCACGATGAACATCACCACGCCGCCCATGAACACGACCATGAACGGGCCGAGGAGATTGGTCATCGTTGCGATCAGGCCGTCCATCTCCCGCTCCTGATTCGCTGCCGCGCGCTCGAGCATCTTTTCCAGCTCGCCGCTCGCCTCGCCGCTCGAGATCAAGTGGATCATCATCGGCGGGTAGAGCTTGCGCGCCGCGAGCGACTTGCCGATCGGCGCACCCTCGCGCACGCGCAGCGCGGCCTCGAGCACCGCCTGCTTCATCGGCTGGTTATTGATGACGTCGGCGGATATGCGCAGCGCCTCGAGCACCGGCACGGCGCTCGCGGTGAGGATGCTGAAAGTGCGGGCGAAGCGGGCGGTGTTCAGACCGCGGATCAACTTGCCGGCGAGCGGTACGCGCAGCAGGAAGCGGTCGAAGCGCAGGCGCGATTCGGTCCGCTTCAGCCAGCGCGAGAAGCCCCAGACGGCGAGCGCGACCACGACCGCGCCGTAGATCCAGTAGCGGCGCAGCGCATGGCTCGTGCCGATCAGGATCCGCGTCGCGAGCGGCAGCTGCTCGTGCCCCGCCTCGAACACCGCGACGACCTGCGGCACCACGTAGGCGAGCAGGAACGAGACGATCGCGAACGACAGCACCAGCAGCACGATCGGGTAGACGAGCGCGTTGCTCACCTCCTGGCCCATGGCCTGGCGCGACTCGGTGAAATCGGCGAGCCGGTCGAGCACGTGATCGAGCCGACCGGACTGTTCGCCGGCCGACACCGTCGCGCGGTAGATCTCGGGGAAGGCCTGCGGGAAGTCGCGAAAGCCCTCGGCGAGCGGATGTCCCTCGACGACGCGGCTGCGCACGCCGAGCACGATCCGCTGCACCCGCGGCTTCTCGGTCTGCTCGGCGACCGCCTGGAGGGATTCGTCGAGCGGCAGGCCCGCCCGCACCAGCGTCGCGAGCTGTCGCGTCACCATGGCGAGGTCGAGCGAGGAGATCCCGCGGCGCACCAGCAGGCCGCGCGCGCGGCCGCGCTTCTGTTCGCTTTGTGCGGCTTCCTGGATCTCGATCGGCAGCAGCTGCCTCTCGCGCAGCAGCTGGCGCACGTGCTTGGCGGTGTCGCCTTCGATCAGTCCGTGGCGCTCCTTGCCCCCGGCATCGAGTGCCGTGTACTCGAATGCCCCCATCAGTCCTCGCGCGTCACGCGCAGCACTTCTTCGAGCGTCGTCTCGCCGGCGAGCACCTTGCGGCGGCCGTCGTCGCGGATGCCGGGGCTCATCGAGCGGGCGTAGCGTTCGAGCTCCTGTTCGGAGGCGCCGTCGTGGATCATCGTGCGCATGTGATCGTCGACCGCGATCAGTTCGTAGATCCCGGTGCGGCCGCGATAGCCGCTGCCGGGTTCGCTGCTCGGCCGGTACAGCTCGACGGGGGCGCCGTGCGGGCCGATGTTGAGCAAGCGCCGTTCGTATTCGCCGGCCGTGAACCGCTCCTTCGTCTCCGGGTTGAGCACGCGCACCAGGCGCTGGGCGAGGACCCCGATCAGGCTCGAGGACAGCAGGAACGGCTCGATTCCCATGTCGCGCAGGCGCGTTACGGCGCCGACCGCCGTGTTCGTGTGCAGCGTCGAGAGCACGAGGTGGCCGGTCAAGCTCGCCTGCACCGCGATCTGCGCGGTCTCGAGATCGCGGATCTCGCCGACCATCACGACGTCGGGGTCCTGGCGCAGGATCGCGCGCAATCCGCGGGCGAAGGTCATCTCGACCTTGGTGTTTACCTGGGTCTGGCCGATCCCGTCGATGTAGTACTCGATCGGGTCCTCGACCGTCATCACGTTGCGGGTGTTGTCGTTGATCTGTTCGAGGGAGGCGTACAGGGTCGTCGTCTTGCCGGAGCCGGTGGGTCCCGTCACGAGAATGATGCCATGCGGCTTGCGGATGATCCCATCCATCGCATCCTGAGTGCGCCGGTCCATGCCGAGCGAGGTGAGTTCGATGCGTCCGGCCTGCTTGTCGAGGAGCCGCAGCACGACCCGCTCACCGTGCCCCGAGGGCAGCGTCGAGACGCGCACGTCGACCGCGCGGCCGGCGATCCTGAGCGAGATGCGCCCGTCTTGCGGCAGGCGGCGCTCGGCGATGTCGAGCTTCGACATCACCTTGATCCGCGAGACCACGAGCGGCGCCACCGCGCGCTTGGTCTGCAGAACCTCGCGCAGCACGCCGTCGACCCGGAAGCGGATCACCAGGCGGTTCTCATAGGGTTCGATGTGGATGTCGGACCCGTTCTCCTTGACCGCCTGGGTGAGCAGCGCGTTGATCAGGCGGATGATCGGCGCCTCGTCGTCGCTTTCCAGCAGGTCCGAGGACTCCGGGATGTCCTCGGCGAGGTGCGCGAGGTCCGTGTCGTCGTCGAGTCCCTCGAGCATCTGCATCGCCGCGCCGGAACCGGCCTCGTACGCGATTCGCAGCATCGCGTCGAAGGCTTCCTCCGAGACCTTGCTCAGCTTGAGCGGGGCGCCGACGAAGCGTCGCGCCTCGGCGATCGCGAGCGGCGAAACGCCCTGCCGGTAGACCGTGTCGGCGACGCCGCCGGCGATGCCGCGCACGAGGATGCCGTGGCGCTTCGCGAACGGGAACGCGAGCTTGCGTTCATCGGTCGGCAGTTCGAACTCGGCGCTCACGGGCCGCGGCCGCCGCCGGCGGGGGGCGCGGCGGCCGGCGCCGCCTGCGACGGCGTTGCCTGCGGCGGAGCTTGCGGCGGCGGCGCGGCCGGGGCCGCTTGCGGCGGCGCCATCTGCGGGATCACCGGCTGGCGCACCCCGGGCAGCAAGGTGACCTTGCCGTGGTGCAACCGCATCTGCTGGTGGCGGATGTTGCGGTACTGCGCGCGGCTCGTCGTCTCGAGCTCCGCCTGGTTGCGCAGGATCGTCGGCTGGATGAACACCATCAGTTCCTTCTTCTCGTGCGATCCGCCGCGCGAGCGAAACAGCGCGCCGATCAACGGGATGCGGCCGAGCAGCGGAATCCGGTCCTCGCTTTCGTTGACGGTGTCGGAGATCAGGCCGCCGAGCACGACGATGCCGCCGTTTTGCACCAGCACGGTGGTCTTGATCGCGCGCTTGTTGGTCGAGATTTCCGTCGTGCCGGGCAGCACCGCTCCCGGCGAGGAGTCCTCCTGCGAGATCTTCAGCTGCACCGAGTTGCCTTCGTTGATGTGCGGCGTGACTTTCAGGATCGTGCCGACCTGTTCCTGCTGAATCGTCTGGAAGGGGCTCGTCGTGCCGTTGACGCTCTGGGTCGACGTCGCGTAGCTGCCGGTGACGATCGGGATCTCCTGGGTGACTTTGACCTCGGCTGCCTCGTTGTTCATCGTGATCACGGACGGCGTGGAGATGATGTTGCTCGCGCCGTCGCTGCGCAGCGCCTGCAGCAGTGCCGCGAAGTTCGTCCCCGAATTCTTGTTGTAGCGCCCGACCGCCAGGGAGACGCCGGTGCCGAGTGCCGAGCCGCTGATCGCGCTCAAGGTCTTGCCCGCGGCCGCCGCGGCGAGATCGACGATGCTCACGCCGCCGGTGGTCGGCAGGTTCGACACGCCGGCGAGCGTGTTGCTGTTCACACCGTCGATGATCCACTGCACGCCGAGATTCGAGTTCTTGGTGATGTCGATCTCGACGATGATCGCCCGCACCTGCACCTGGGCGCGGCGGATGTCGAGCTTGTCGATCACCTTCATCAGCGACTTCATCGTCTTCGGCGGCGCGGTGATCACCAGCGCGTTGGTCGGCTCGTCCGCCCAGATCGTCACGTCGTGGCCAAAATTCGCGCCGCCGCCGGCGGCGGCCGCTGCGCCCACGAGGGGGCTCCCGGCCGACGCCTTTTCCGACGCCGACGCCTGGCCGCGCAGTTTGGCGGCGAGTTTCTCCGCATCGGCATAGTGCAAATAGCGCACGCGCGTGTCGCCGCCGGACTTCATCGGCAAATCGAGCGTCAGGATCAGCGCCTTCATCCGCAGGCGCATCGCCTTGTCGCCGCTCAGCAGCACGCTGTTGGTGCGCTCGTCGGCGACGATGTGCACCGCCGCAGCGCCCTGCGCGACGGCGCCCTGGCTCAGCTGGTTCACGGTACGCACGACGTCATTGGCGCTCGCGTTGTGCAGCGGGATCAGCTCGAACGGCTCGTTGCTGTCCTCGTCCATGCGCCGCACGATGCGGATGATGCGCGCGACGTTGCTCGCCCGGTCCGAGATGATCAGCATGTTGCCGCCCGGATAGGCGGCGAGCTGCCCGTATTGCGGGATCAGCGGACGCAGCAGCGGCACGAGCTGCGCGGCGCTGATGTTCTTGACCGTGATGACCTGCGTGACGAGTTCATCCGAGGTCGAATTGACGTTGCGCGGCAGGTCCTCGGACGGATACTCGCGCTCATCGATGTTCGGGATGATCTTGATGACGTTGCCGGCCGGCACGGCGACGTAGCCATAGACCTGCAGCACCGAGAGGAACGCCTGGTAGAACGCCGCCGGCGACATCGGCGTCGAGGAGAGCATCGTGACCTTGGCGTTCACCCGCGGATCGACGATGAAGTTCTTGCCGGTGACCTCGCTCACCGCCTGGATGATCTGGCTGAGGTCGGCATCCTTGTAGTTCGGCGTGATCGTCGGCCCCGCGGCCGGGCGCACCTGCGCAAGCGCGCGGCCCGGCACCGCGACCCACAGCATGGCGGTCGTGGACACCGCGAGTGCGACCGCGAGCGCCGCGGCGTGGAGGCCTGGGCGGTGCGGCCGGCGGGGGAGGGTCATGCGCTGCGACATCGGGGCTTCTCGTGGTGTGAACGCGTTGGACAGTCGCGTGGCTTATTCATTTAGATTCGGCGGCGCGTACGGCCGCGGCAGGCGGCCCGCCGGCGGCGCGAGCTCGCGCCCCGCCTGCGCGGCGACCTGGGCGATGTTCAGGGTCAAGGTCAGAGTCTGGCCGTTGCGCTCGACCGTTACGACCGCCTGGTCCGACGACTCGATCGTATCGAAGATCGCCCGGCCTCGCTGCGGGTCGTCGAGCGGCGTGCCGTCGATCGCGGTCACGAGGTCCCCGGGTTGCAGGCCGAGGCCGGCGAACGCCCGGCGATTTATGCCCGGGTAGATTCGAAAGCCGCGCAGGCGGCCCGCTTGGGTGTCATAGGAGGGTACCGCTCGCAGTACCGTATTCAGGATCCCCGGGTTGGTCTGGACCATCTGCCGGAGGTTGTTCAAAGTCCGTACGGTCGCGGTGTTGCGCATCGGATAGGGGAGAGTTCCCTGCCCGGCCGGCAGCCGCTGCGGCATCTTCAGCGTCTCGAGCACGCCGCCGCGGTCGAGCACGACGCGGTCTGGATAGACTCCATACAGCGAGGCGCCGCCAACCGCGTCGCTGACCGAATAGACCTTCGACGGGCCGCCCGCGACGATGATCGCGAGGCCGTGCTTCGGATCTTGCGTAGCGATGGTGCCGGCGAGCGTCAGGTTGGCGGTCGTTGGCGGCGCGTCGGCCGGATTCTGCGCGCCGGAATCGAGGCGGGCGATGCCGAACAAATGCGCCGCCGCGATATATTGCGCATCGACGGGCGGCGGCGCCGGTGCGAGCGGGACGGCGGCGCCGAGCGCGGCGGTCGGACCTCCGCCGAGCAGCGTGATCGCGATCCGCGCCGCTTCGACCGCGATCAGCACGACGAACAGCGCCGATACCAGCCAGGGCCCGTTCGCCGGCAGGCGCGACCACCATTCGTTGAAGCGTGCGTCAAGCATTGTCCAGCGTGCCGCTCGAGGCTGTGTGTGGTGGTCATGATACGTTTTATCGGCCTGAACTCTCAAGCATTTGTTTTTACTTGTTAAAGTGAAGTGACACCATTTGGCGACACTGCCCCGACCGCACTCCGGCCACCGGCGGCGCGGCTTGTAAAGGGCGCCCCGGCACCCTATAAACTGCAGGACCATGAGCGAACGAGATCGGCACGACGATGAACGTGGACGGGGCGCCACCGGCCTGGTCGTCGAGGAGGCCGCGCCGCGGCTGAAACGCCCGCCCCTGTACCAGGTGCTCCTGATCAACGACGATTACACGCCGATGGAGTTCGTCATCGACATCCTGGAGCGATACTTCGCGATGGACCGCACGAAGGCGACCCGCGTTATGCTGGAGGTGCATACGAAGGGCAAGGGGGTGTGCGGGGTGTTCACCTACGAGATCGCGGAGACCAAGGTGGCCCAGGTGGTTGCATACGCGCGCCAACATCAGCATCCGCTGATGGCAACGCTAGAAGAGGCGTAGAACGTGCTAAGTCAAGAACTCGAGTTTTGCCTGAACGATGCCTTCGCCGGCGCCCGCGAGGCGCGCCATGAATTCATGACCGTCGAGCACCTGCTGCTCGCGATCATGGACACGCCGAAGATCCGCGAGATCCTCAAGTCCTGCGGCGCGGAAACCGCAAAATTGAAGAACGAACTGAAGCAGTTCATCGAGCAGACCACCCCGCGGCTGCCCGACGGCGAGGACCGCGATGTGCAACCGACGCTCGGCTTCCAGCGCGTGCTGCAGCGCGCCGTGTTCCACGTGCAATCGAGCGGCAAGAAGGAGGTCACGGTCTCCAACGTGCTGGTGGCGATCTTCAGCGAGAAACAATCGCATGCCGCCTACCTGCTGTCGATGCAGGACGTGTCGCGGCTCGACGTCGTCAATTTCATCGCGCACGGCCTGTCGAAGGCCGGCGGCGAGGAACGCAGCGAGCGCGACGACACCGGCGCATCCGCCGAACCCGAGCGCGACGGCGAGGGCGGCGGCAGCGCTCTCGAGAAGTACGCGACGAATCTCAACGAATCGGCCCGCCGCGGCAAGATCGATCCGCTGATCGGCCGCCGGCTCGAGATCGAGCGTACGATCGAGATCCTGTGCCGCCGGCGCAAGAACAATCCGCTGTACGTCGGCGAGGCGGGCGTCGGCAAGACCGCGATCGCCGAAGGGCTCGCGCGGATGATCGTCGAGAGCCAGGTGCCCGACGTCCTCGCGGACGCGACCATCTATTCGCTCGACATGGGCTCGCTGGTCGCCGGAACCAAATACCGCGGCGACTTCGAGAAGCGCTTGAAGGCGGTGCTCGCCGAGGTCAAGAAGCAGCCGGGCGCGATCCTGTTCGTCGACGAGATTCACACCGTGATCGGCGCGGGCGCGGCCTCCGGCGGCGTCATGGACGCCTCGAATCTGATCAAGCCCGCGCTCGCCAACGGCGACCTACGCTGCATCGGCTCGACGACCTACAACGAGTATCGCGGCATCTTCGAGAAGGACCATGCGCTCGCGCGACGATTCCAGAAGATCGACGTCACCGAGCCCTCGGTGCAGGACACGATCGACATCCTGCGCGGCCTGAAATCGAAGTTCGAGGAACATCACGGCATCACCTACGACGACGATGCGCTGCGCGCCGCCGCCGAGCTCGCGGCGCGGCACATCAACGACCGGCACATGCCGGACAAGGCGATCGACGTGGTGGACGAGGCGGGCGCGAACCTGCGCCTGAAGCCGGTCGAGAAGCGCGAATCCGCCGTCACGGTCAGCCACATCGAGCACGTCGTCGCGCGGATCGCGCGCATCCCGCCGAAGAACGTGTCGGTGTCCGACCGCGACGTGCTGCGCAACCTCGAGCGCAACCTGAAGCTCACGATCTTCGGCCAGGACAAGGCGATCGAGGCGCTCGCCGCGGCGATCAAGATGTCCCGCTCCGGGCTCGGCGACCAGCGCAAGCCGGTCGGTTCGTTCCTGTTCGCGGGCCCCACGGGCGTCGGCAAGACCGAGGTCACGCGCCAGCTCTCGCTGGTGATGGGCGTCGAGTTCGTGCGCTTCGACATGTCCGAGTACATGGAGCGCCACACGGTGTCGCGGCTGATCGGCGCGCCGCCCGGCTACGTCGGATTCGACCAGGGCGGCTTGCTGACCGAGGCGATCGCCAAACATCCGCACTGCGTGCTGCTGCTCGACGAGATCGAGAAGGCGCACCCGGACGTGTTCAACCTGCTGCTGCAGGTGATGGACCACGGCACGCTCACCGACAACAACGGCCGCAAGGCCGACTTCCGCCACGTCATCATCGTCATGACGACGAATGCCGGCGCGTTCGAGATGAATCGGCCGAGCATCGGCTTCACGCAGTCGGACGCGGCGACCGACGGGCTGGAGGCGATCCGGCGGCTGTTCTCGCCGGAGTTTCGCAACCGTCTCGATGCGGTGATCCAGTTCGCCGCGCTCGACCAGGACACGATCGAGCGCGTGGTCGACAAATTGCTCGTCGAGGCCGAGGCGCAGCTCGAACAGAAGCACGTATCGATCTCGGTCGACGAGGCGGCGCGCCGCTGGATCGCCAAGCGCGGCTACGATCCGAAGATGGGTGCACGGCCGATGGCGCGCGTGATCCAGGAGTTCATCAAGCGGCCCCTCGCCGAGGAACTGCTGTTCGGCAGGCTGGTCGACGGCGGACACGTCGAAGTCACCCTGAGCAAGGACGGGGAGAAGCTGGAGTTGCAGCCGCGTGGCACGAACGAACCCGCCTTGGTGCCGCAGGAGAACTGAGCCGCGCCGGCGGCGCGCGAAGCCGACGATCAGCGGCCGCGGTAGACGATCCGCCCCTTCGTCAGGTCATAGGGCGTCATTTCGACGGTGACCTGGTCGCCGGTCAGGATGCGAATGTAGTTTTTGCGCATCTTCCCCGAGATGTGTGCCGTGACGACGTGTCCGGTCTTCAATTTGACGCGGAACGTCGTGTTGGGCAGGGTCTCGACGACCTCGCCCTCGAACTGTATGGCTTCTTCTTTTGACATGCGTCCTGATCGTCTGCCGGAAACCGCGCGCATTGTGCATTAAAGCCTCCGACTAAAGCAATTTACCGCTCCGGCGCCTCGCCCCAGGGACCGGTGGGCTCGCGGCGCGCGCGTGCGTGCAGCAGGGCGGCGAACTTGCGGCGCGGGATTTCCCGCGCGCCGAGACTGGCGAGGTGTTCGCTTGCGACCTGGCAGTCGATCACGTCGATGTCGCGCCGGCGGCACTCCTCGACGAGTCGCGCCAGCGCCGCTTTGGAGGCATCGGCGATGCGACTGAACATCGATTCGCCGAAGAACACGCCGCCGAGCTGCAGCCCGTACAAGCCGCCGACGAGCCGGCCGGCGTGCATCGTCTCGATCGAGTGCGCATAGCCGCCGGCGTGCAGCTGCTCGTAGGCGGCGATCATCTGCGGATTCAGCCAGGTATCGGTGCCGCAGCGCCGCGGCGCCGCGCAGGCGCGGATCGTCTCGCCGAACGCCGTGTCGAGGCGCGTCTCGAAGCGCCCCGAACGCAGCGTCTTCGCGAGGCTCCGCGAGCATTTGAATTCCCCCGGATACAGGACCATCCGTGGATCTGGCGACCACCACAGGATCGGCTGCCGGTCCGAGTACCAGGGGAAGATGCCGCGCTCGTACGCCGCGAGCACGCGCGCCGGTCGCAGATCGCCGCCGGCCGCGAGCAGGCCGGGCGGATCGCTCAAGGCCTCGTCGAGCGGCGGGAACCACTCGCCGTCGGCCTCGACGCCGAGCCACGGGAGCCTCGTCAGAGCCGCAACTCCTCGGTATGCCGGTGGTAGGGAACGTGTTCGTCGACCGCGGCCATGTACGCATCGATGCTGCACGCCTCGCGCGCGGCGAAATCGCGGATCGCGGCGGCGAAGCGCGGATCCTCGATCAGGTGCGCGGAAGCCGTCCGCGCCGGCACGAAACCGCGCGGCACCTTGTGCTCGCCCTGCGTGCCCGGCTCGAAACGTGCGAGCCCGCGCTCGATGCAATAGTCGATGCCCTGGTAGTAGCAGGCCTCGAAGTGCAGGCTGTGATAATTGCCACCGGCACCCCAGTAGCGGCCATAGAGGGCATCGGTGCCGACGAAGAAGATCGCCACCGCGATCGGTTCCCCGCCGAGCCGCGCGATCTTCAGCATCAGGCTCGCGGGGAGCGCCGCCGCGATCCGCCGGAAGAAGGCGAGGTTCAGGTACGGTTCATGACCGTGCCTGTGGAACGTGTCGGCGTAGAACTCGTAGAGCCTCGCCCACAGCGCGCCGTCGATCTCGCCGCCGTGGCGGGTATCGAAGGTGATTCCGGCCTCGGCGACCCGCCGCCGCTCGCGCTTCGCCTTCTTGCGCTTTTCCGCCGTGAAGGTCGCGAGGAACGCCTCGAACGAGCCGTAGCCGCGGTTGTGCCAGTGGAACTGGCAATCGCGCCGCGCGATCAGCTGCGCGCGCTCGAGCGATGCGAGTTCGGCGTCGAGCGGAAACAGTACGTGCCACGAGGACAGACCCTCGGCGCGCACGTGCTCGCGTGCGGCGGCGAGCAGCGCGCCGCGCACCGCCGCCGCATCGCAGTCGGCCGCCGTCAGCAGCCGCGCGCCGGTCACCGGCGTGAACGGCACCGCGGCGACGAGCTTCGGGTAGTAGCGCAGACCGTGCTCGTGGTAGGCGTTGGCCCACGCGAAATCGAAGACGAACTCGCCGCGGGAGTGACCTTTCAGGTACAGCGGCATCGCGCCGACGAGGCGCCCCTGGGCGTCGTCGATGAGCAGATGGCGCGGCGCCCAGCCGAGCTTCGGGGCGACGCAGCCGGTCTGCTCGAGGGCGGCGAGAAATTCGTGCCGCAGGAAGGGCTGGGCAGTGCCGGCGAGCCCGTTCCAGGCCGCCGCGTCGACCTCGTCGATCGCGCGCAGCATGCGCGCGCGGTGCGGCGCGGCCGGGGAGCCGCGCGCAGTGCCGGGTTTCACGAGACCGCGCAGCGCCGTGGCAGATCCGCCGCTGCGCCGAGCTGTTCGAGGTAACGGTCCGCATCGAGTGCCGCCATGCAACCGGTGCCTGCCGAGGTCACGGCCTGGCGGTAGACATGGTCGGCGACGTCGCCGGCGGCGAACACTCCGGCGACGCTCGCCGCGGTCGCATCGCCGGCCGTGCCGCCCTGCACGACGATGTAGCCGCCGCGCATCTCGATCTGGCCCTCGAACAACTGCGTGTTGGGACGGTGACCGACGGCGATGAACACCCCATCGACGCGCAGCTCGCGGGTCGCTGGGCCCGTGCTCGAGCGCAGGCGCAGGCCGGTGACGCCGGTCGCGTCGCCGAGGATCTCCTCGACGAGGTGGTTCCAGAGGAGCGTGAGCTTGCCGGCGTTCTCGAGGGCGAACAGGCGGTCCTGCAGGATCCGCTCGGCGCGCAGGGTATCGCGCCGGTGCACGAGCGTCACGTGCGCGGCGATGTTCGCGAGGTACAGGGCTTCTTCGACGGCGGTGTTGCCGCCGCCGATCACGGCGACGCGCTTGCCGCGGTAGAAAAAGCCGTCGCAGGTCGCGCACGCCGAGACGCCCTGGCCGCGGAAGCGCTCCTCCGACGGCAAGCCGAGATATTGCGCCGACGCGCCGGTCGCGACGATCAGGGCGTCGCAGCTGTACTCGCCGCCGTCGCCGGCGAGTGCGAACGGCCGGCGGCGCAGGTCGACGCGGTTGACATGATCGACGACGATCCGCGTCGCAAAGCGCTCTGCATGCGCGCGCATCCGCTCCATCAGCGCCGGACCCTGCAACCCCTCGATGTCCCCCGGCCAGTTGTCGACGTCGGTCGTCGTCATCAACTGGCCACCTTGTTCGAGCCCGGTGATCAGCAGCGGGCTGCGGTTCGCCCGCGCCGCGTACACCGCGGCCGTATAACCCGCGGGCCCGGATCCCAGGATGATCAGGCGGCTATGGGTGACTTCGCTCATGTACAATTTTCCTCCGAGGGTGGCCCAGGCGGCGCGCCGCGGGCGGGCGGCCATCCGCTCGATAGTCTAAGTTGTTCAAATAGTTGGGTAAACGACCATCAGGGACCTCGAAGCAGGGAATTCGGCGGACGGCAAGCGGCTGAGGCCAAAACCGGCGCTGTCTGCTGCGGTCGCGCGCTCGCTGCGCGAGGGTACACTGTGGGTGCTCGGCGCGCTCGGTTTGATCCTGTTGCTCGCGCTCTGGTCCTACCATCGACTCGATCCGGGCTTCGCCGACACCGGCGTGCCCGGTGCGGTCGGCAATTGGATCGGGCCGGTCGGCGCGTGGCTCGCCGCCTTTTTCTTCTTTTTGTTCGGCCGGCCGGCGTATCTGTTCCCGCTCATGCTGGGCTACGCGGGCTGGCTCGTGCATGACAACGCGGTGCCCGGCACCGGTCGTTCGCGCATGAACACGCTGGTGCGCGCCGGGGGCTTCGCCCTGACGCTGCTCACGAGTTGCGGCCTCGCCTCGCTCCACTGGAGCGCCGCGGGTCTGCCGAACAGCGCCGGCGGCGTGCTCGGCGAGCTCGTCGGCAAGGGCGGCGCGCGTGGCCTGCAGCCGCTCGGCGCGACCCTGCTGCTGCTCGGCCTGTGGTTCGCGGGCGTCGCCCTGTTTCTCGGCGTCTCCTGGTTCACGGTCATGGACCGGCTCGGCGCGGCGACCTTGCACTCGATCGACTGGCTGGGCGAGCGGCTCGCGCGGCGCCGGGAACTCGCGGGCGGGCAGCAGCGCAAGCAGGCGCGCCAGGATGTGGTTCGCGAGGAGCAAAGGAAGGCGCCGCCGCGGCTGCCGCCGCGGATCGAGCCGTCGATGCCGGCCGTGCCGCGGTCCGATCGCGTCGAGCGGGAGCGCCAGGTGCCGCTGTTCGACACGCCGAAATCGAGCGAACTGCCCGCGCTGTCGTTGCTCGACGAGCCGCCGGCGCGCGAGCCGACGTATTCCGATGAGGCCCTCGAGGCGATGTCGCGGCTGGTCGAGCTGAAGCTCAAGGACTTCGGCGTCGACGCCGAGGTCGTCGCGGTGCAGCCGGGACCCGTGGTCACGCGCTTCGAGCTGCGCCCCGCGCCGGGGGTCAAGGTCAACCAGATCAGCAATCTGGCGAAGGATCTCGCCCGCGCGTTATCGGCGATCAGCGTGCGCGTGGTCGAGGTCATCCCCGGCAAGTCGGTCGTCGGCCTCGAGATCCCGAACGAGAAGCGCGAGATCGTCACGCTCGGCGAGATCATCAAATCCAAGCCCTACGACGATCTTGCCTCGCCGCTCGCGCTCGCGCTCGGCAAGGACATCGGCGGCGCGCCGGTCGTCGCGGACCTGGCGCGCATGCCGCATTTGTTGATCGCCGGCACGACCGGCTCGGGCAAGTCGGTGGGCATCAACGCGATGGTCTTGAGCCTCGTCTACAAGGCGGGCCCCGAACAAGTGCGCATGATCATGATCGATCCGAAGATGCTCGAACTGTCCGTGTACGAGGGGATTGCACACCTGCTCGCGCCGGTCGTCACCGACATGAAACAGGCGGCGAATGCCCTGCGCTGGTGCGTCGCCGAAATGGAGCGGCGTTACCAGCTGATGTCCGCTCTCGGCGTGCGCAACATCGGCGGCTTCAACCGCAAGGTCCGGGATGCCGCGGACGCGGGCAAGCCGATCAAGGACCCCATCCGGATGCAAAAGATCGCGCAGGGCGTTCCGGGCATCGTCGCAGGGGACGTGCCGGAACTGACGACCCTGCCGTTCATCGTCGTGATCATCGACGAGCTCGCGGACCTGATGATGATCGTCGGCAAGAAGGTCGAGGAGCTGATCGCGCGCCTCGCGCAGAAGGCGCGCGCCTCGGGGATCCACCTGATCCTGGCGACGCAGCGACCCTCGGTCGACGTGATCACGGGCCTGATCAAGGCGAACATTCCCACGCGTATCGCCTTCCAGGTCTCGGCGAAGGTCGACTCGCGGACGATTCTCGACCAGAGCGGCGCCGAGTCGCTCCTCGGGCACGGCGACATGCTGTACCTGCCGCCGGGCACGTCGATTCCGACGCGTGTGCACGGCGCGTTCGTCTCGGACCAGGAGGTCCATCGGGTCGTCGGCGGCCTGAAGGCGGCCGCGCCGCCGGTCTACATCGACGAGATCCTCGAGGGTCCACGGAATCAGATTCCCGGATTTGCGTCAGATGACGACGAGGCCGGCGACGGCGGCGCGGACGCCGAACAGGATCCGCTGTACGATGAGGCGGTGCGGATCGTCACCGAGTCGCGCAAGGCTTCGATATCCGGCGTCCAGCGCCGGCTGAAGATCGGCTACAACCGCGCGGCGAGACTCGTCGAGGCGATGGAAGCCGCCGGCTTGGTGGGTCCCCTGCAATCGAACGGCAATCGCGAGATATACGGCGCGCCGCCGCCCGAGGAGTGAGTCGATGACCAAGTTGCTTCGCCTGGCCGGTATTGCGGGCTGCGCGTTCTTGTTCCTGCACCCGGTCCATGCGCAGAAGACGAATGCCTCCGCGGCGGCGCGCGTCGAGCATCATCTGGCCGGCCTGAAGACCTGGTCCGCGGATTTCACACAGGAGATCGACGATGCGAACGGCAAGCTGCTGCGCAGCGCATCGGGCCACCTGTACCTCGAGCGGCCCGGGAAGTTCCGCTGGGACTACCTCAAGCCCTCGCAACAGCTGGTGCTCGCCGACGGCAAGCTGCTGTGGTTCTACGACAAGGACCTCGCGCAGGCCAACGTCCGCGATCTCGATTCGACGCTCGCGAGCACGCCGGCCGTCCTGCTCGCCGGCGGTGTGACGGTCGGCAGCCAGTTCGACATCACCGCGCTGCCGAAGAGCGGCGACGGCTTCGAGTGGTATCAACTGATCCCGAAGCATCCGACCAGCGATTTCCAGGCGATCCGCATCGCGTTCTCGCACGGCGAACTGGTGCGGATGCTGTTCGCCGACAAACTCGACCAGGTCACGCGGCTCGCTTTCTCGAACCCGAAGCGCAACATTCCGCTCGCCGCATCGCTGTTCGTCTTCACGCCGCCGCCCGGCGTCGACGTGATCGGGCGCGTCTCGCCGTGAACGACGGCCGGGGAGGCGCGTATCGGCCGCTCGCCGATCGCCTCCGGCCGCGCAGTCTCGACGAGACCGTCGGCCAGAGGCACCTGCTCGGCGCCGGCGCGCCGCTGCGGCGGGCGCTCGAGGCCGGCAAACCGCACTCGATGATCCTCTGGGGTCCTCCGGGCACGGGCAAGACCACGCTCGCGCGCCTGGTGGCGGGCGCGGCCGATGCGCAGTTCGTCGCGCTCTCCGCAGTGCTCGCGGGCATCAAGGAGATCCGCGCCACGGTCGAACGGGCGTGCGCTCTGCGCGGCACGCGCGATACGGTGCTGTTCCTCGACGAGGTGCATCGCTTCAACAAGGCGCAACAGGACACGTTCCTGCCGTACGTCGAGGACGGCACCCTGATCTTCATCGGCGCGACGACCGAGAATCCCTCGTTCGAGGTGAACAACGCGCTGTTGTCGCGCGCCCGCGTGTATTTGCTGAAATCCCTGGATGCGGCCGATCTCGGCGCGCTGCTCGACCGGGCGCTCGCCGATGCGCAACGCGGACTCGGCAGCCTGCAGGTCACGCTCGAGCCCGCCGCCCGCGAATTGCTGATCGCCGCGGCCGACGGCGACGCGCGGCGGATGCTGAACTTGCTGGAGACTGCCGCCGACCTCGCCGAAGTCGAGAACGGCATGCGTGTCCTCACCGGCGCATCGACGCGCGCGGTGATCGGCGGCAATTACCTGCGCTTCGACAAGGGCGGCGAGAACTTCTACGACCAGATCTCGGCACTGCACAAGTCGGTGCGCGGCAGCGATCCGGACGCCGCGCTGTACTGGCTGTGCCGGATGCTCGCCGGCGGTTGCGATCCACTGTACATCGCCCGGCGCGCGTTGCGGATGGCGAGCGAGGACATCGGCAACGCGGATCCGCGCGCGCTGTCGCTCGCGCTCGAGGCCTGCGCGGTGTACGAGCGCCTGGGGAGCCCGGAAGGAGAACTCGCGATCGCGCAGGCGATCGTCTTCATGGCCTGCGCCGCGAAGAGCAACGCGGTCTATGCCGCGTTCCAGGCGGCGACCGAGGATGCGACGAGCCATGGTTCGCTCGAGGTCCCCCTGCACCTGCGCAATGCGCCGACGCGGCTGATGAAGGAACTGGGCTTCGGCAAGGACTACCGCTACGCGCACGACGAGCCGGATGCGTACGCCGCCGGCGAGCGCTATCTGCCCGACGGCATGCCGCAGAGGCGCTATTACCAGCCGGCGCCGCGGGGCCTGGAAATCAAGATCGGCGAGGCGCTCGAGGCACGCCGCGCCCGCGACCGGCAAAAGAAAGGCGCCGGTCCGGCCGCGTGACGGCGCGCGGGCATCGCCTACAATGGCGGCTCGGACCCCATGTTTGCAACCGCGGAGGAATCGATCGTGCTCGACCCCAAGCTCCTGCGCAACGACCCGGCGGGCGTCGCTGCGCAACTTGCGCGCCGCGGCGTCGTGCTCGACGTTGCACGCTTCTCGGGCATCGAGGAGCGGCGCAAGACCGCGCAGATCGAGGCGGATCGATTGCGCGCCGAACGCAACGCGACCGCGAGGGCGATCGGCGCGGCGAAGGTGCAGGGCGCCGACAGCGCCGCCTTGCTCACGGCCGGTGAGGCGCTCGGCGCGCGTCTGCAAGCCGTCGACGCCGACCTCGAACGGCTGCAGGCGGAACTCGCGGCCCTGCAGCTCGGGCTGCCGAACCTGCTGCACGCGAGCGTGCCGGATGGTCGCGACGAGAGCGCGAACGTCGAGCTGCGGCGCTGGGGCGAGCCCCGCACGCTGACCTTCGCGCCCAGGGACCATGTCGCGCTCGGCGAGCGGCTCGGCATGGACTTCGAGGCCGCCGGACGCATCTCGGGCACCCGCTTCGTCGTCATGACAGGTCCGCTCGCACGGCTGCATCGCTCCCTCGTGCAGCTCATGCTCGACCTGCACACGCAAGAGCACGGCTATCGCGAGGCCTACGTACCGTACCTCGTCCACGGCGCCGCGCTCATGGGCACGGGCCAGCTGCCGAAGTTCGAGCAGGACTTATTCGCGGTTCGCGGCGATCCCGGGTACTACCTGATTCCGACCGCCGAGGTGCCGCTGACCAATCTCGCCGGCGGGCGGATCCTTTCGCCGCAGGAACTGCCCCTGCGCTACGTCGCGCACACACCGTGCTTCCGCTCGGAGGCGGGCGCCGCCGGCAAGGACACGCGCGGAATGATCCGCCAGCATCAGTTTGACAAGGTGGAGCTCGTACAGATCGTCGCGCCGGAGCACTCCTACCGGGCGCTCGAGGAACTGACGGGGCATGCGGAGGCCGTGTTGCGTGCCCTCGAACTGCCGTACCGGGTCGTCGCGCTCTGCGCCGGCGACATCGGCTTTGCGAGCGCCAAGTCCTACGATCTCGAAGTCTGGCTGCCGAGTCAGGGGCGATACCGGGAGATCAGTTCGTGCAGCAACTGCGAGGCGTTCCAGGCGCGGCGCATGCAAGCTCGCTGGCGCAACCCGGTCACCGGCAAGCCCGAATTGGTGCACACCTTGAACGGCTCCGGGGTCGCGGTGGGGCGCGCACTGGTGGCGATTCTCGAGAACTACCAACAAGCCGACGGTGGCATCTCGATCCCGGGCGCGCTCAGACCCTACATGGGCGGTATCGAGCGCCTGGAGGCCGGCGCAAGGCATCGATGACCATACGATAACGTGCGTAGGTAAGTCGATCGAGCCCGCTGCCGTCAACCGGAACCACGGGGTTGACCGACTACCGCCAGCCGTGAACCGCCTCTACGGGCAGCGAACTTCAGCAACGGCGGCCTCCCTTCGAGGGATCCGGCTGCGCGCCGGCGGCCAGCGGTTTGCAGCTCACCTGCCGCGCACATGAGAACCATGGCGGCGTACCCCCGCCACGGCCTCCAACCATCGACATGCTGTGGCAAGCCCTGCGAAGGAAATATCGGGACGACTGCACGCATGACAGCCTCGTCGCCGGCCGGAAATGCGTCCGGGTCGTTGAGCACGCGCAGTGCGACGTATTGAATCGCGGACTCATCGATGCCCTCGATGCCTCTGAGCCTGGAAAGAAGCTCATCGAGCGAACCGTCATGTCCCATCGCGCACATGACCTGCGCAGCGGCCCGGATCATGCGCGCGGCGGATTGCGGCATGAATGAAAGGGCGCCCGCGGCTAGGGCGGCCGGCCGCGGGAAGGTGCAACGCAGGTCGGCGGCAGCCGTCGTGACAGTCAGCGGCTCTCCGTGACGACGGACCAGCCGGTCCATGAGGCTCCCGACCTCATCCGGAGCGAAACTTTGGCCGAGCAGCGCCTGAACCACGGCCTCGAAAGGATCCCAAGCGCCAACCAGCCGCAGCCCCGGGTGGCGATCCAACAGCGGTGCGAGCAGATGATCGCGGCTCAAATGCCGGTGGATGACCTCGGGATCGGCCGCCAGATCGAACATCGTGCGCACTCGCGATATGACCTGCAGCAGGTGTACCGGTTGCGTCAGATGAATGTGGATGCGCAGCGTGTGACGTTCCGCAATCCTGCCGACCTCTAGTATCCCCTGTACATCGCGCACCATGATCGCCCGGCGATAGATCCCGTCGCATATCGCTTCCACGCCTGGCGTCGAGCGCGCGGCGAGAAAGACGAGCAGCGAATCCCAATCGTAGGGCGGGCGGTAGGCCAGATGAAATACGTACTCGTGGTCGCCGATGCCTGGCCGCCTGCCCAGGCGTCTGAGCTCGGAGGGTGCGCGCCCATAGAGCTCGCGGAAGACGTCATTGAAACGGCGAATGCTGCCAAATCCCGAGCCCGTGGCGATCTGCGCCATGGACAGAGTCGTATCGCTGATGAGTTGCTTGGCGAAGTGCAGCCGCCTGATGCGGGCGACCGTCGTCGGCAGCGCTCCCAGATGCCGCAGAAAAAGCCGGGAGAGATGCCTCGAGGTGACGCCCAGGCGTTCCGCGAGAGCCTCGACGCCGTCTTCATCCAGCGCCCCTTCTGCAATCAGCCGCAATCCGCGGCTCACGGTAGTCGCTGTTCCGTTCCAGGCGGGCGTGCCCGGCGCCACCTCGGGCCGGCAACGCAGACAGGGGCGGAATCCGGCCGTCGCAGCGGCGGCGGCCGTGGGGAAATATTGCACGTGCGCCCGTTTCGCATGAGGCGCAGGACACACGGGCCGGCAATACACGCCGGTGGAGATCACACCGATGAAGATGCGTCCGTCGAAGCGTGCGTCGCGGTTCAGACGCGCCTGTTCGCAGGTTTGCTCGTCGAATTGCACTTCGTGGCCCGTGCAGGAGAACGGATGTGCGGATGGTAATGCCATTGAACGTAATTTGATCACGACACTTCGAGGTCCGATTACAGCCAGAAGATCCGCAGCCGTGGCCTATATTAACTCGTGCGTCGACTGAACGACTTGCGCACGGCGGGAGTCGCGACGAGTCCGATCCACGAATCCAACGATTTGGCACTCCGGGATTCGCGCAGGGTGGGGCGTGGTGTCAACGGGGCATGGTGTCGACATGAGGAGTCCGTCATGAGAATAAAACTGGACCTCGGGCTGATCAGCGCAATCGCATCTCTCGCGTTTTCCCTGTGTGCCTATGCAGGCGATTCGGGAAGAACCTTGTTTCGTGTGATCAACCTCGGCGATCCGGGGGGAGGTGCGATCAGCCAGGGAACCAGCAACAACCAGCCAGGATGGACCGCCGGCTTCTCGACGCTGCCGGACTTCACGATGCACGCCGAGCTGTGGAGCGGCGGTGGGGCGAAGAGTCTCGGAACGCTGGGCGGCCCGAACAGCGCCGTTGCGTGGCCCAACCGCAACGATCACGGAGTGATCGTCGGCATCGCGGAAACCGCGAAAATGCAGCCGCTCGGCGAGCAGTGGAGCTGTTATCTGGCCGTCTTTTACGTGGGTGACGGCCGCGTATGCCGGGGGTTCGTCTGGCGCGATGGCGTGATGTCCGCGCTCCCCACCTTGGGCGGCGACAACGGCTTCGCGACCGGCGTCAACAACCGCGGGCAGATCGTGGGCTGGGCCGAGAACACCGTGCACGATCCAACCTGCGGCGAATTTACGAACAACAGCCAGACGCTGCAGTTCGAGGCGGTGATGTGGGTGCGGGACGGTGATCATGCCCGGGACGGCGACCACTACCGGCCGATCGAGCTGGCTCCGTATCCGGGCGATCTCGACGGTGCCGCGACCGCCATCAATCAAAGGGGCCAGGTCGTCGGCATTTCCGGCATCTGCGATGGGGCGATCGGGGGCGCCACCGCGGAGCACATGGTGATGTGGCGCCACGGCAGGGTGGTACGCCAGCTGCCCACACTCGGCGGGGCATACTGGAATACGCCGATGGACATCAACAACCAGGGAGACGTGGTCGGATTCTCGGACCAGCCCGGGGACGGACCGACCGGCGGCCAGGCGAATTTCCAGGCGTTCTTCTGGTCTGCGCGCTCTTTCACCTGCAACGGCAAGATGACCCCGCGAGGCAGCACCTGCGACCTAGGCACACTCAGCGGCGATGCCGTGAGCGAAGCTCTCGCAGTGAATGATCGCAATCAAGTGGTCGGCGTGTCCTACCCCTCGGGGCATGCCTTCCTCTGGCAGGACGGGAAGATGACCGACCTCAACGCGCTGGTCGCCCCGGGCACGGCCTTGGTCCTCACCGATGCCCAGGACATCAACGACCGCGGAGTGATCACCGGGCAGGCGAAGGATCCCACGACGAACGCGACGGTCGCCTTCGAGGCGATCCCCGTACGCTGATCGCGAGGATCCGTCACGACCGCCGCCGGCCCGGCGACATCGTTGCGCAAGACCCTCGCCAGCCGCAACTGGCATTGCGGACGGTTCAATCGACGGGCGAGCACACCAGTAGCCGCCGCCAGCGATCGCCAGCAGCGAGGTTTGGTTCGTCGGCCGCCGTGCAAGGCCGCTCGCCCGACCGGCCGGTATCGTCCGGCGATGCCGCGGAGCCTACCGGCGGCCGCCGCCCATCGTCAGGCGCAACACGTACCAGAACATCAGTGCAATCGACGCGAACAGCTGCATCGCGGCCGACACGTACCGGTCCTCCGGATAGGCGTGGATGATGTTCGACGTGTCGTACAGCACCGCCGCTCCGGCGAAGCCGATCATCGCGACCGAGAACCAGGTGCCGAGCTGAAAGCCGAAGATCGCGCCGCCGATGATCGCAACCAGCGCGAGCACGCCGCCCCACAGCAGGATTGCGCGCAGGAAGGAGAAATCCTTGCGTGTGTGGTGGGCGACGAACATCAGGCCGCCGGCGCCCAGGAAGGTGATGAGCGTCGCACTGTCGATCGTGCCCGGGGCCTTCGCGTTCGCGATGTACAGGAGCGGCACGAAGATCAGCGCTTCGGCGACCACGTAGACGGCGTACGAGAAGTATTGCATGCCGATCGAGGCGCTCGACTGGGCGGTGCGGGTCGCGAGCCAACCCGTGACCATGAACGCGCCGAGAATCAGCAGCCACGGCAGGCCGAACATGTAGCGCGCGATCGCGCCGGCCAGCCCGGACTCGAACAACACCATCTCGACCAGCACGAATCCCAGGATTCCGCCGACCACGTGGGTATAGACGCGGGATATGAACAGGCTTCGGCCGTCCATTGCGGCGCCCGGGTAGGCCGGATTGTTCATCGGAAATTGGTTCATGATCCTCATTGCTCCTTGGCTGAGACTCATCGCCCGTAAATTCTACCACTGCGGCCGGCAACGCGCCCGGCCGTGCGCCGAGCCGTGACATAATGGCCGCACGGGATTTAGAGCGGGGCGCACGGTCAAAGTTCGCGTGAGACCCGCCCATCCAGCCTACCGGAGGGTCCGCCGCCATTGCCATCCTGCCCGCCGCCGGCGCCGAGCGGGGCGGCCGCACCCCGGTCATCTCGGCCGCGCCCCGGAGCCTGTGCGTGCTGCGTCTGTCGGCGATCGGCGATACCTGCCACGTCGTACCGCTGATCAACAGGCTGCGGCGTGCATGGCCGGACTGCCGGATCACATGGATCATCGGCCGCGTCGAGGCGAAGCTTCTGCGCCTGCTTCCCGGCGTCGAGCTCCTGGCCGTAGACAAGAGCCGATTCCGCAGCGAATGGTTCCGCCTGCGCCGGGCGCTTTCCGGCCGCCGATTCGATCTGCTGCTGGATCTACAGGTCTCGCTGCGCGCAAACCTCCTGAGCACGGTGGTGCGCGCAACCGTGAAACTCGGCTTCGACCGGGCCCGCGCGCGCGAACTGCAATGGCTGTTCACGAATGCACGGGTGCCGGCCCGTGTGCGCGAGCACGTGCTCGACAGCTTCCTCGGGTTTGCCGATGCCCTCGGCGCCGGCGATCGCGATCACCCGCTCGAGTGGAACCTGCCGGTCCCCGCGGACGCTATGTCATATGCCGCAGGGCTGATTCCGGATTCGCAGCCGACCCTCGTCATCAGTCCGGCGTCCAGCCACGCACTGCGCAACTGGGCCGCCGAGCGTTACGCGGCGCTTGCCGATCACGCCGCGCGACGGCACGGGATGCGGGTGATCCTCTGCGGCGGTCCGAGCCCGCTCGAGCGCACGCTGGGCGCCGCGATTCGCGCAGCCGCGCATGTACCCATTATCGATCAGATCGGCCGCGACACGCTGCCGCAGATGCTCGCGCTGCTCTGGCGGACGACCGTGCTGCTCGCCCCGGACAGCGGTCCGGTGCACATGGCGACCGCGGTCGGCACGCCCGTCATCGGCCTGTACGCGGCGACCAACCCGCAGCGCAGCGGTCCGTACTTCAGCCGGCCGTGGTGCATCGACCGCTACCCCGAGGCGGCCCGGCGGTTCCTCGGCCGGACGCCCGAGGAACTCCCTTGGTGGACCAAGATCGAGCGTCCGGGCGTCATGGATTTGATCGAGGTGGATGCGGTGTGTGACCGGCTGGACGAGTTCATGCAGCAACGCGTCGCACCGGCGCCCCTTGGGTAAGTTAGCATCTCGGGTAAAATGCCGCGCACGGAGAGGTGGCAGAGCGGTTGAATGCACCGGTCTTGAAAACCGGAGGACCTTCACGGGTCTCGTGAGTTCGAATCTCACCCTCTCCGCCAACATCGCTACGGGATCGCGCACCCAAGGGCGAAACCAATCGCGCCCGCTGCAGCCCTCATTTTGGACGCGGACAGATGAGTTATCGGTGCGCTGATGTTTGCTTTCGGGACCGTCTGGATATTATCGAAATTTGCAGCGCAGGTTTCGGGCAGACCATCTTCGCTCGTAAGGACCACTTCAGTCGGAATGCTGCGGATCGTCGAGGTAATCGGCGCAACGGTGACGCTGTTTAGTACGGGGATCGCCGAATCACGTGTCAGGATAAGCACCGGTCGTCGATTGTTTGGCGCGGGGAAGGTATACCAACAAACGTCGCCGCGTTTCACCGGTTGCCCCAGTCCTGCTGATCGAGCCACGGGGAGAGTTCGTCCGGAAGCGGCGGGTGTTCGGCGTAACCAGCGGCGTGACGCGCTTCGAGATCACCTACACGCTCGCGGCGAAGCTCTGCCTCCAGGGCGTCGCGAATCAACGCGGAGCGAGTCGTCTTGCGCACCCTTGTCAGCTTGTCCACCGCCTTGAGCAAGTGCGGGTCAATCGTCATCTGTATGGTTTTCATGGATAGCTATAATACTGGCTATTGAAGTCCACATTGTAATCCACAGCGAATTCCGGCGCAAGAACTGCATGACAAACCCGGTTTCCAAGTTGCACTCAAGTTGCACTTGATGCTGAAACCGCGATAAACGTAGCTTCGGCGACACGTTGATGAGATGGGAAATGTTGGCTTGGACGTGCGAGTGCGTGCCGCTGACGTGCGACCCCATAGACTTGAAAACCGGCGTCGCTTCACGGCGACCGTGAGTTCGAATCTCACCCTCTGCGCCAAATTCAGACCTCCTGACGTGGCGCCTTGTAAAGATGTCCGGTTTCGGTGGATTTCACGGGACTGAAAGGCTCGCGGCATGCTGTCGCGGCGAGCCGGGGAAGGCAAGCCCGAGCCTTTTCCAATGGGGTATGAGTCTGAGCAGGTAGCTGGGATCGACCATGATGCAACGCATGGTGATCCACATGAACGACGGACAATTACAGACCCTGGCACAGCTGCAGGCCTTTTTGGACGGGACAATGGCGGTAGATTTCGCGGTCGCCG
>DATLSG010000010.1:0-49147 GCA_035534275.1 Steroidobacteraceae bacterium | reverse complement strand
CTTACGCGATCACCTTGGACACGACCCCGGCACCGACGGTTTTACCCCCTTCGCGGATCGCAAAGCGCAATCCCTGCTCCATCGCAATCGGCGCAATCAGCTCGACGATGATCTTGATGTTGTCCCCGGGCATCACCATCTCCGCGCCCGCCGGCAACTCCACCGCCCCCGTCACGTCCGTCGTGCGAAAGTAAAACTGCGGCCGATAACCCTTGAAAAACGGCGTGTGCCGCCCGCCCTCTTCCTTCGTCAGCACGTACACCTCGGCCTCGAACTTCGTGTGCGGATTGATGCTCCCGGGCTTGCACAGCACCTGCCCGCGCTCCACCTCTTCGCGCTTCGTGCCGCGCAGCAATACCCCCACGTTGTCCCCCGCCTGACCCTCGTCCAACAGCTTCCGGAACATCTCCACGCCCGTGCACGTCGTCTTCGCCGTCGCCCGGATCCCGACGATCTCTACCTCGTCGTTCACCTTCACCACCCCGCGCTCTATGCGCCCCGTCACCACCGTGCCGCGCCCCGCAATCGAAAATACGTCCTCCACAGGCATCAAAAACGCCCCCTCCACCGCCCGCTTCGGCACCGGAATGTACTCATCCAGCGCCTGCACCAGCTTCAGCACCGAGCCCACCCCAAGCTCGCCCGCCTCCCCTTCGAGCGCCTTCAGCGCAGAGCCCGTCACAATCGGCGTCTTGTCCCCGGGAAACTTGTACGTCGTCAATAAATCGCGCACCTCAAGCTCCACCAGCTCGAGCAACTCCGCGTCGTCTACCATGTCCGCCTTGTTCAAATACACCACGATGTACGGCACGCCCACCTGCCGGGCCAGCAATATGTGCTCGCGCGTCTGCGGCATCGGCCCGTCCGCCGCCGATACCACCAAGATCGCCCCGTCCATCTGCGCCGCACCCGTGATCATGTTCTTCACGTAGTCCGCGTGCCCGGGACAATCCACGTGCGCGTAGTGCCGCGCCGCGCTCTGATACTCCACGTGCGCCGTCGCTATCGTGATCCCACGCGCTCGCTCCTCCGGCGCCTTGTCAATCTGGTCGTACGCCTTGTACTCGCCGCCATACTTCTCCGCCATCACCTTCGTCAGCGCCGCCGTCAAAGTCGTCTTGCCATGGTCCACATGCCCAATCGTCCCCACGTTCACGTGCGGCTTCGTTCGCTCAAACTTCCCCTTCGACACGGCGATTACCTCTTGAAAATGCGATCTGCCCGGTGTGGCTCTTACGAAGCCTTCTTCATCACGGCGTCGGCGACGTTGCTCGGCACTTCCATGTACTTGGCGAACTCCATCGTGTAGTTCGCGCGGCCCTGGCTCATCGAGCGCATCGCAGTCGAATACTGGAACATCTCGGCGAGCGGCACATCGGCGGTGACCACCTTGCCAGACGGCGAGTCCTCCATGCCGATGATCTGGCCGCGGCGGCGATTCAGGTCGCCGACGATGTCCCCGTAGTAATCCTCGGGCGTCACGACCTCGACCTTCATGATCGGCTCGAGGAGCACGGGTTTCGCCTTGCGAAAGCCGTCCTTGAAGCCCATCGACCCGGCGATCCGGAACGCCATTTCGTTGGAGTCGACGTCGTGATAGGAGCCGTCGAAGATCGTGACCTTGACGTCGACGATGGGATAGCCGGCGAGCACGCCGGTCTGCACGGCTTCCTGGACGCCCTTGTCGACCGCCGGGATGAATTCGCGCGGCACGGAGCCGCCGACGATCGCGTTGACGAACTCATAGCCCGTGCCCGGCGCACGCGGTTCGATCCGCAGCCAAACGTGGCCGTATTGGCCCCGGCCGCCGGATTGGCGGACGAACTTGCCCTCCGACTCGACCCTGGCACGGATGGTCTCCCGGTAGGCGACCTGCGGCTTGCCGACGTTCGCCTCGACCTTGAATTCGCGCTTCATGCGGTCGACGATGATCTCGAGGTGCAGTTCGCCCATACCGGAGATGATCGTCTGGCCGGATTCCTGATCCGTATGCACGCGAAACGAAGGATCCTCCTTCGCCAGGCGCTGCAGCGCGAGACCCATCTTCTCCTGGTCGACCTTGGTCCTCGGTTCCACAGCGACCGAGATCACGGGCTCGGGGAACTCCATCTTCTCGAGCACGATGACCTTGGCCGGATCGCACAGCGTGTCACCGGTGGTCACGTCCTTCAGGCCCACCGCCGCCGCGATGTCGCCCGCCCACACTTCCTTGATTTCCGACCGGTCGCTCGCATGCATCTGCAGCAGGCGCCCGATCCGCTCGTTGCGGTTCTTGTTCGGCACGAACACCTGGTCGCCGCAGTTCAAGGTTCCCGAGTACACGCGAAAGAACGTCAGGTTGCCGACGAAGGGATCGTTCAGGATCTTGAAGGCGAGCGCCGCGAAGGGCTCGCCATCGGAGGCTTGCCGCGTCAGCGATTCGCCCCGCTCGCCGTGGCCGGTGACCGCAGGGACCTCGACCGGTGAGGGCATGTACTCGATGACCGCGTCGAGCACCGCCTGCACGCCTTTGTTCTTGAACGCCGATCCACAGGTCACGAGACAGATCTCGTTTTTCAATGCGCGCGCCCGCAGGCCGCGCTTGATCTCGGCATCGCTCAAATTGCCGCTCTCGAGATACTTCTCGATCAACTCCTCGTCGCCCTCGGCCGCCGCCTCGATCATCTTCGCCCGCCACGCCTCGCAGTCCGCGCGCATGTCGTCCGCGATGTCGCGGTACTCGAACTTCATGCCCTGGGTTTCGTCGTCCCACCAGATGGACTTCATCTTGACCAGGTCGACGACGCCCAGAAACCGGTCCTCCGCGCCGATCGGCAGCTGGATCGGCACCGGATTGCCACGCAGGCGCGTGCGAATCTGCTCGACGCAGCGCAGGAAATCGGCGCCGGCCCGATCCATCTTGTTGACGAAGGCGACGCGCGGCACGTGGTACTTGTTCATCTGGCGCCAGACGGTCTCGGATTGCGGCTGGACGCCCGATACCGCGCAATACACCGCGATCGCCGAATCCAGGACACGGAGGCTGCGCTCGACTTCGATCGTGAAATCCACGTGGCCCGGCGTGTCGATGATGTTGATCCGGTGCTCGGGGAACTGCTTGTCCATCCCCCGCCAGAAGCAGGTGGTCGCGGCCGCGGTGATCGTGATTCCGCGCTCCTGCTCCTGCTCCATGTAATCCATCACGGCGGCACCGTCGTGCACTTCGCCGATCTTGTGGGAGACGCCGGTGTAGAACAGGATGCGCTCGGTTGCCGTGGTTTTGCCGGCGTCGATGTGCGCGGAAATACCGATGTTTCGGTACCGCTCGATGGGCGTCGTACGTAGCACGGTCCTGTCCTTAAAGCTTCAGACGGCGCGGCGGTCGGCCCGCCGCGCATCGTCACCAGCGATAGTGCGCGAAGGCTTTGTTTGCCTCGGCCATGCGATGCGTGTCTTCGCGCTTGCGCACGGCGGCGCCGCGGTTCTCGGCGGCCTCCATCAATTCGGCGGCGAGACGGTGCGCCATCGACTTCTCGCTTCGATCGGTCGCCGCCTCGATCACCCAGCGCATCGCGAGCGTCTGGCGGCGGTTCGTACGGACTTCGACCGGAACCTGATACGTCGCGCCGCCGACGCGCCGCGACTTCACTTCGACGACCGGTTTGACGTTGTCGAGCGCCTGCTGCAATACGCCGATCGCATCGCCGCCGGCGCGGCCGGTCTTGTCGCCGATCCGGTCGATCGCCCCGTAGACGATCTTTTCGGCGACGGACTTCTTGCCGCGCTCCATGACCATGTTGATGAATTTCGCCAACATGTCGTTGCCGAATTTCGGATCCGGGAGAATCGTGCGATGCGGTGCTGCTGCTCTGCGGGACATGCGTGTTCTCTATCTCTCGTTCACTTCTTGGGGCGCTTGGCGCCGTACTTCGAACGGCCCTGGCGCCGGTCACTGACACCGGCGCAATCGAGCGCCCCACGCACCGTGTGGTAGCGCACGCCGGGCAGGTCCTTGACGCGGCCCCCCCGGATCAGGACCACCGAGTGCTCCTGCAGATTGTGGCCCTCGCCGCCGATGTAGCTCGACACTTCGTAGCCATTCGTCAGGCGAACGCGGCACACCTTGCGCAGTGCGGAGTTCGGCTTTTTCGGTGTCGTCGTATAGACACGCGTGCAAACGCCGCGCTTTTGCGGCGACGCCGCGAGGGCCGGAACCTTCGATTTCCACGTGGGCTCCTTGCGGCCGGTGCGGATCAACTGTGTCGTCGTCGCCATAGGTACCTTCAGGAAGCCCAATGCTTTTGGGAGCCGTCCCCGACGGGGCGGCTCGGATTTGATGAAACGTTCTGACGCGGGACGAGTTGCCCGGCGACAAAGGCCCGCGATTGTAGAAACCCGGCCGTCCACTGTCAAGGCGGTGCTGCGACGCCGCATGCCGATCACGGCCGCTGAAGCGCGACGCGCGACGGCCCCGTCGGCCGGCCGCGCAAGCGCCTATCCGGCGGGCGCACCCGATTGGAACAGGCGGCGCGTCCCTCGATACAGCGGATAACTGCCCAACAAAAGCCCGAGGGCGATCGCGCTATGAAACGGGTCGCTCAAGGCGACGCCGAAGACGAACACGATGCCGATCAGGATCGCCGCGCCGGTGGTCCACGGATACCCCCAGGCCCGATAAGGCCGCGCGGTTCGCGGCTCCTTGATGCGCAGCACCACCAACGACACAAAGACCAGAAGATAATTGACCGCCATCAGCAGCGAGACGACCGCCAGCACCGCATTGAACGTGCCGGAGGCGAGAAACGCCCCGGCGACGATCGTGCTGAGCAGCAACGCGACCGTGGGTGTGCCGCCGGGATTGACCCGCATGGCTTGGCGCGCGAACAGGCCGTCGCGCCCCATCGCGAGCAGTACTCGCGCCGTGACGAGCATGAGCGCGTTGCAGGTGCCCAGCACCGAAACGATGACGATCGTGCGGATGATCTGGTCGCCGTGGGGGCCGAACAGCACCTGCGCGGCCGCGCCGCCGACGAAGGATTCGTTGGCCATCCTCGCGATCGGCAACACGCGCAGGAAAGCGGCATTCAACAGCAGATAGATCGGAATGATCACCGCCAGGCCGCGGAAAATCGCGCGGGGAATCTCCCGCCCCGGATCCCGCAGCTCTTCGCCGAAGAAGATCGGCGCGTAATAGCTGTCGTAGGTGAAGATCACCCCCTGCATCGCGAGGATCGATGGGATGATCCAGCCGAGCCCGTGGGGACCGGCCGGCGCCGCAGCACCCGGAGCCACTCGCCGCATCCAGAAAGCCGCAGCGGCGACACCGCCGAGAGCGACGGTCTTCGCAAGTGTCGTCGTCACCTGGATCCAGCCGCCGCCGCGCACGCCGCGCCAGTTCAAGGCCGTGAGCACGATCAGCGCGCCGAAGGCGATCGCCACCGCGGTCGAGCGCAGTGTCGGCAGCATAACGACCGTGTACTCGCCCACCAGCAACAGCAGCGCCGCGTTCGCGGCGCAGTCGAGGATCCACTGCGTGTAGCCGACGACGAACGCCGCATACTCCCCGAGGGCGCGCCGTGCGAACGGGTACGGACCTCCGCTGCGCGGGATCATCGCGCCGAGCTCGGCGAACACCGTCGCGCCGAGCAGCGCATTGAGCCCGCCGAAGGCCCAGATGCCGAGGATCCAGCGGGCATCGGGCAGGAGCGCGGCGATCTTTCCCGGCGTGTAGAGGATGCCGCCGCCGATCGTCGTGCCGATCGCCGCCGACACCGCGAACGCCTTGCCGAGCACGCGCAGCAGTGCGCCGCGGACCGGCGTGCGTATCGCCTCGGGATCGTTCAAGTGCCTTCGGCGCGCACCGGGCGGTGTCTCGGCATGCGCCGCCCGGCGGCACCGGGCGCGGCCCCGGCGAGACGATCCATCTCGCCGCGAAGCTGCGCGGTGGCGCCGTTCGAGATCGTCCCGAGGCGCGCTTCGATCGCTGCCAGGTCCGGCTTCGGCCCGCGCACGTACCCTTCGAGCGCCTGGCGCATCGCGCGCAGATGCTCGGGCGTCGTGCCGCAGCAGCCGCCGATGATCCGGGCGCCGGCGTCGAGCGCGAGCCGGGCGTAGTCCGCCATCAGCTCGGGCGTGCCGTTGAAGCGGATCGCACCGTCGACGAACTGAGGAATGCCGCAGTTGCCCTTCGCGACCAGCACGGCGGACGGATCCGCCGCGGCGGCGAGATTGACGATCGATGCGACGAGTTCTGCGGCGCCGACGCCGCAATTGCTGCCGCATGCCGCCAGCTGATGCTTGCGGCCGATGCCCGCGAGGTCCGCCGGCGTGATGCCCATCATCGTCCGGCCGTTCGTGTCGAAGCTCAAGGTCGTCACGACCGGCAGTGCCGTGCGAGCCGCCCCCTCGATCGCCGCTTCGGTCTCCTCGACCGAGGACATCGTCTCGATCCACAGGATGTCCGCGCCGCCGCGCGCGAGCGCCCCCGCCTGCTCGGCGAAGGACTCGCGCGCCGCTGCCGCGGACAGCGGGCCGAGCGGCTCGAGAATCTCGCCGGTCGGGCCCATGCTGCCGCCGACCAGCACGACGCGGTCGGCATGATCCGCCGCGGTGCGCGCCAAGCGCGCCGCCAGCTCGTTCAATTCCCCGACCCGCCCCTCGGCCCGGTGCAGCTTCAAGCGATGCCGCGTGCCACCGAAGCTGTTGGTCAAGAGGATGTCGGCGCCGGCATCGACGAAAGCGCGGTGCAGCTCACCGACGCGTTCCGGGTGTTCGGTGTTCCAGAGCTCCGGTGCGTCCCCCGAGGTCAAGCCGCGGGCGAACAGATTGCTGCCGGTCGCTCCGTCGGCGAGCAGCCACGCGCGTTGCGCGAGCAGAGGCGTCAAACGGTCGCTCATGGTACTGACTCTATCGAATCCTCAAGGTTTGCGGGCGGCGCACGCAGGCGGCGCGGGCGCTCGCCGCCGGCCTACGCCGAGCAGCTTAGCACGGCCGAACGGCCGCGCCCGCGCTCATTCGCCGGCGACGATGCCGCGCCGCTGCAGCTCCCGAAGTATCTCCAGGGCGGCCTCGTCGGCGCCCACCGAGGTCGTGTCGATGCGGATCTCGGGATTCTCCGGCGTCTCGTACGGCGAATCGATGCCGGTGAAGTTCTTCAGCTGGCCCTGCCGCGCCTTCTGGTACAGGCCCTTCACGTCGCGTCGTTCCGCGAGCGCGAGCGGCGTATCGATGAAGACCTCGAGGAACTCGGCGTCGCCGACCAGCGAGCGGGCCATCCGCCGCTCGTTGCGAAACGGGGAGATGAACGACACCAGCACGATCAGGCCCGCGTCGAGCATCAGCTTCGCGACCTCGGCGACGCGGCGGATGTTCTCCACGCGATCGGCGTCGGTGAACCCGAGGTCTTTGTTCAGGCCGTGGCGGACGTTGTCCCCGTCCAGCAGATAGGTGTGCTGCCCGAGCGCGTGCAGGCGCTTCTCCAGCAGGTTCGCGATCGTCGACTTGCCGGCGCCCGACAGGCCGGTGAACCATAGGACGCAGGGCTGATGCCCGTTCAGCCGGGCGCGCCCCGCCTGGTCGACGTCCGTCGCCTGCCAGTGGACGTTCTGCGAGCGACGCAGCGCGAAGCGCAGCATGCCGGCACCGACCGTGTAGTTGGTCACGCGGTCGATCAGGATGAACGCACCGGTCGCACGATTCTGCGCGTACGGATCGAAGGCGACCGCGCGGTCGAGTTCCAGATCGCAGACGCCGATTTCGTTCAGATCGAGCCGCGTCGCGGCGAGGTGCTCCAGGGTGTTGACGTTGATCTTGTATTTCAGCGGCATCACCGTCGCGGTCACGGTCTTCGCGCCTATTTTCATCAGGTAGGATCGGCCACGCAGCATCGGCTGTTCATGCATCCAAACCACGGTGGCCTCGAACTCGTCGGCCGCCGCCGGCGCCGAATCGGGATGCGACAGCACGTCGCCACGGCTCACGTCGATTTCCTCGCGCAGGCACACGGTGACCGACTGGCCGGCCACCGCCTGCTCGAGATCGCCATCGCGCGTGACGATGCGCGTGACGACGCTCTGGGTGCCGGCAGGGCCGATGCGCACGGCGTCGCCGCGCCGCAGGACTCCGCTCGCGACCTGGCCGGCGAAGCCGCGAAAGTCCTGGCTCGGCCGATTGACCCATTGGATCGGCAGACGCAACGGGGCGCGCTGCAGCCGATCCTCGTCGATCTGCACGGTCTCGAGAAACTCGAGCAAGGTCGGGCCATCGAACCAGGGGGTGCGCTCGCTCGCGACCGTCACATTGTCCCCCTGCAGGGCCGAGATCGGCAGGCAGGTGACCTCGACGAGGCCGATGCTCTCGGCGAAGGCGCGGTACTCCCGGCAGAGCTGCGTGAACCGCTCCTGCGAATAGGCGATCAAATCCATCTTGTTGATCGCGAGCGCGACGTGGCGGATGCCGAGGAGCGAGGCGATGAAGCTGTGCCGGCGGGTTTGGATCAACACACCCTTGCGCGCGTCGACGAGGATCACCGCGGCATCGGCGGTCGAGGCGCCGGTAACCATGTTACGCGTGTATTGTTCGTGACCGGGCGTGTCGGCGACGATGAACTTGCGCCTCTCCGTCGCGAAGAACCGGTAGGCGACGTCGATCGTGATTCCCTGCTCGCGCTCGGCGGAAAGCCCGTCGAGCAACAGTGCGAAATCGAGCTCGCCGCCGGTCGTGCCGATGCGCCGCGACTCATCCGCGAGGACTGCAAGCTGATCCTCGAGCAGTGTCTTGGCCTCGTAGAGGAGCCTGCCGATCAGCGAACTCTTGCCGTCGTCGACGCTGCCGCAGGTGATGAATCGCAGCAGGCGTTTGCGCTGTTGGGCGCTCAGATAGTCGGCGACGTCCTGGGGCATCGAATCCGCAGCGCCGGTCATCAGAAATAGCCCTCCTGCTTCTTCTTTTCCATCGACGCCGCGCCGTCGCGGTCGATCACGCGGCCCTGGCGCTCGGAGGTGCGCGCGGCCAGCATCTCGCGGATGATCGCCGGCAGGCTGTCCGCCGAACTCTCGATCGCCCCCGTCAACGGATAGCAGCCCAGCGTGCGAAAACGCACCCGCTTCAGCGCCGGCCGCTCCCCGGGGGCGAGAGGCATGCGCTCGTCGTCGACCATGATCAAAGCGCCGTCGCGCTCGACGACCGGCCGCTCCTTGGCGTAGTAGAGGGAGACGATCGGGATTTTCTCGAGGTGGATGTATTGCCAGACGTCGAGCTCGGTCCAGTTCGACAGCGGGAAGACACGGATCGACTGGCCCTTGTGCTTGCGGGTGTTGTACAGATTCCACAGCTCGGGCCGCTGATTCTTCGGGTCCCAGTGGTGCTGGGCGGTGCGGAACGAGAAGACCCGTTCCTTCGCGCGCGATCTCTCCTCGTCGCGGCGCGCCCCGCCGAAGGCGACGTCGAAGCCGAATCGATCCAGCGCCTTCTTCAAGCCCTGGGTCTTCCACAAGTCGGTGTGCACCGCGGAACCGTGCGTGAATGGATTGATGCCGAGTTCGACGGCTTCGGGATTGCGATAGATCAGCAATTCGATGCCGGGCTCCGCGGCCAGCCGGTCGCGCGCGGCGTACATCTCGCGGAACTTCCAGGTGGTATCGACGTGCAGCAGCGGAAACGGCGGCGGCGCCGGATGGAAGGCCTTTCTCGCGACGTGCAGCATCACCGCACTGTCCTTGCCGATCGAATACAGCATGACGGGCCGATCGGTCTCGGCAACGACCTCGCGCATGATGTGGATGCTCTCGGCCTCGAGACGCTGTAGATGCGTCAATGTGGTCATGGGTCGGGGCGGGGCTGCGGATGACCGCCGCAGTATAGCCAACTAACGCTCCCCGCGTCGCTGCCGTCCGCGGCCGACGACGACCAGATCGCCGACACCGCCCCGCTACAGCTTGGTGACGACGACGCGGCCCTGCGAATCGACGTAGATGTGATAACGATTGCCGTCCCGGCACTTGACGCTGTAATCGCTGTCGCCGTTGCGCTTGACCGCGACGATTTTGTCGCAGCGCTTGCCCTGCAGCGCGATCGTCGCCATCAAGTCCTTGGAAACCAACGGTCTCTCGGTGCGCGCCGCTTGTGCCGCGCCGAACACGGCGGCGGCCGCCAGGGCCGCGAAAACCAAATGCTGTCTCATGTCGTCCCCTCCGGTCATGGTTGCTATGGCTGCATTTTCGCGAATTTCTTCGGATCCGACAAAAGCCGCCAGATCGCGCCGCGCGACGCGGCGATATCCGCGGCGAGCGGCGGGTCGGAACCCTGGAGCAGCGACAGCACCTTCATCAGCAAAAGGTCGTAGCGCTGGTGGAGGTCGGCCATCGATGCATGACTTTGGCCGCTGTAGAGCGCCCGGAACTGGGCCAGCAGATCGTCGACCTGATTCTTCAGCGAGAGCTTGGTGAACAGGCCGATCGCGTGGGTGTCGCGAAGCCGCTGTTCCAGGGACTTCAAATCGAGCGTTCCGGCATGCGCCGCCGGCGCGGCTGTCACCGGCGGCGCCGCTGTCACGGGCGGCGCCGCTGTCACGGGCGGCGGCAACACGGGCGCCGGCGGCGCCGCTGTCACGGGCGGCGGCAACACGGGCGCCGGCGATCGCGACGCCGGAGCGGGCGGCGCCGCGGCCGGGGACGACCCGGGTGCGTGTGACGGCCGGTTCCCCGTCGAGGCCTGCACCTTCGGCATCGCGCGCGGTGCCGGCGCCGGTACCGATCGTGGCGCGGTCGGGGCGCGCACGGCCCTCGGCGCGACCGCGGGGCCTGACGCGGTCGATTCGATCGGGCGGGACAGCGCAGCCGGCAGCGTCAACCGCGGTTGCGGCGGGCGCGGCGAGCGCACGGGTGGCACCGGCTTTCTCGCGCAGCCGCTGAGCACGCCGAGGGCCAGCAGGATCGCCGGTGCGGCGCGCATCGATGGGCTGATCAAGCGCATGCAGTCTCCGTGCCGCGAGTCGCGACTACCGCACCCGGGGGACGCGACACAGTATATCCCCGCCGCGAAGCCGTGCTCGCCGCGCTCGCCCGCGGGCGGCGGGCCCGCAACTTTGTGATGCGCGTCACGATCCTGCGGCGAAGCTGCGCGGCTGCCCCGCTAAACCAGTACCGACACACATCCGCGGCGACCACCTTCTGTTATCTGTCAAATGATGAACCTGCGCTTGAAAGTCATCGCCTTGCTCGCACTGATGTTTGCCATCCTGAGCGTGCTCGCCATCGCGATTCAAACCGAGGTCGTGATGCCGAGCTTCACACGGCTGGAGCGCTCGAACGCGCTCACGTCGATGAAGCGCGTGCGCCTGGCGACGGACCGCGACCTGAAAGCACTGCAGGTCGACGCGATGGACTGGGCGAACTGGGGGGACGCCTATCGGTTCGTGCAGGACCACAACCGGCAGTTCATACGCACGAACGTGACCGAGTCCGCGGTGCGGCAGGTGCGCGTCGACACCATCGTCTTCGTCGATCTCGCCGGGCATATCGTCCTGTGGTCGGGCAATGTGCTGCCGACGCGCCTGTCATTGCAAGGAAGCCTCGCCTCCGGGGCGTCGCTGCGCGCGGATTTTCCCTGGCGCAAATATCTGGGGACCATGAAGTCGCCGCGCGGTTTGATTCGAACCAATCTCGGGGTGATGCTGATGGCCGGCGCGCCGATCCTGAACGGCACCGGCCGTGGGCGTCCGCTCGGCATGGTCATCATGGGGCGCCTGCTGAGCCCGGCGCGCATGCATGGACTCGCTTCGCAGACGCAAACCAATATCACGATGGTGCAGGCCGGTGGCGCCGCGGGCACCGACCGGGTCGTCGACACGAGCACGCTCACCGAAGTGTTCGGGACCTTCACGGACGTTTACCGGCGGCCGTTGATGACGCTGCGCGTGGATGTGCCGCGGGCGATCACGGCGCGGGGCCGAACGGCGATTCACTACGCCTCCGCCTCGATCGTCGCGGCGGCGATCGCCGTCCTCGCCCTCGTGGTCGTCCTGCTCAATCGTCTCGTCCTTGCGCCGCTCACGCGGGTGACGCGGCACGCCGTGGCTGTCGCCAACGACGCGGATCTGTCCGCGCGCCTGAATTTCACCAGCAAGGATGAGTTCGGGCGGCTCGCCCGGGAGTTCGATCGCATGGTCGAGCGACTCGCCGATGTGCGCAGGCAGCTCGCCGACCAATCCTTCCAGGCGGGCTTCGCCGAGATGGCCAAGGGGATCATGCACAACCTCGGCAACGCCTTGACTCCGCTCGGCGTGCGCCTCGCGGGGCTGGAGCGGCGCCTGCAGGCGGCTCCGGTCGAGGATCTCGCGCGGGCGGTCACGGAAATCGGCGGCGAGACGCGCGATGCGGCAAGACACGCCGCGCTGGTGCAATTCGCCGAACTCGGCTGCCGGCAAATCGCGCAGCTGGTGCACGATTCGGCGGCCGACGTCGGCATCATGCAGCGCCAGACGGCGATGATGCGGGCGGCGCTCTCCGAGCACATGCTCGCCTCGGCGAGCCGCGCGCCCGTCTTCGAGTCGGTCAAGCTGACGGAACTCGTGGCGCAGTCGCTCGAGTTGGTGCCGGATGCGAGCCGGCAGCGACTGCAAATAGACCCCGACGAGTCCCTGCAAGGTGTCGGCGCGGTCCGAGTGGTGCGCAACGTCCTGCGGCTGGTGCTGCAAAATCTGATCATCAATGCGGCGGAAGCCGTGCGCGACGTCGGCAAGAGCAAGGGGATGCTGCGCGTCGGCGCCGAAATCCTCCGCGAAGCCGATCGCGATCAATTGCACCTGCATTGCCGGGACGACGGCGTCGGCATCGCCAGCGAGGATCTCGAACGCGTGTTCGAGAAGGGCTTTACGACGAAATCCGGCGCCACGAACCACGGCATCGGTCTGCACTGGTGCGCGAACGCGATCCGGGCGCTCGGCGGGCGAATTTGGGCCGTGAGCGACGGACCGGGCCGCGGCGCTTCCATGCACCTGATTCTGCCCCTGGGGGGGCAAGAATCTTCACCAAGTACTTGAGTGTCCGGGAGGTTGCCAGTGACTGAGCGCGATCGATCGTCCGTCCGTGTACTCGTCGCCGACGACGAGGCCGAAGTGCGGGATGCCTATCAACAAATACTCATCGAAGCGGATGTGAGCAAGGATCTCGCCGCGTTTCGCGACCTGCGGGCCCGTTTGTTCAGCAAAACCTCGCCCGACACGGTCGCACAAGGCGTCGCGGAGAAATCGCCTGCATTCGATCCGCTATTCGTCAAGGACGCCGCCGCCGCGGTTGAAGCGGTTCGCGACGCGGTCGCCGCCGGTCGGCCGTTCGCGGTCGCGTTTCTCGACATGCGCATGCCGCCCGGCCATGACGGTGTTTGGGCGGCGGCGCGCATTCGGGAACTCGACCCCGCGATCGAAATCGTCATATGCACCGCGTATTCGGATACCGATCCGGCCGCGATCGGCGGCCTCGTGCCGCCGGAGGACAAGCTGTCTTATTTGCAGAAACCCTTTCATCCGCACGAGATCCGCCAGATGACGATTTCCCTCGGCAGCAAGTGGCGCGCCGAGCACCGCATCGTCAAGCTGGCGTATTTCGACCCGCTGACAGGCCTCGCCAACCGGCAGCAGTCGCAAAGTTGCCTCGGCAGCGCGATCCACACGGCGGTGAAAACCCGGCAATCCCTCGCGGTGCTCTACCTCGACCTCGATAATTTCAAGCGGATCAACGACACCCTCGGTCATTCCGTCGGTGACGAATTGTTGTGTCTGGTCGCCGCGCGTCTGCGGCGCGCCTTGCGCAGTGGCGACGGCGGCAGCGGCGAGGACGGGAGCGGCGAGTTCGGGAAAAACCTGCGCTCCGGGCACATCGCGCGTTTCGGCGGCGACGAATTCGTCATGATCCTGCCGCAGTTGGCGAACTGCGAGGACGCCGGGGTGGTCGCCGGGCGGCTGATCGAGGAATTGCAGGCGCCCATGAGCCTCGCCAAACACACCGTGGTGATCACTCCGAGCATCGGCATTGCGATTTGCCCGGCCGACGGGACGGATGTGGCCAGTCTGTTGCGCAACGCCGATCTTGCGATGTACTTCGCGAAACGCCGGGGTCCGGCGTCGTACGCGTACTTCGACACCCAGATGAACACGGTGGCGCTGCAGCGCTTCAAGATCGAAGGGCAATTGCGCGGCGCACTGCAGCGCGGGGAATTCACCGTGCATTATCAACCTCAGTTCGACGTGCGCCTCGGCACCATCTCGGGCATGGAGGCGCTGCTGCGCTGGACGAACCCGGAACTCGGCGCGGTGTCGCCGGCCGACTTCGTCCCGGTCGCCGAGGAGACGGGGTTGATCATGGAGATCGGCGAATGGGTCTTGCGTACGGCTTGTGTCCAGGCGAGGGCCTGGCGCGACGAGGGCCTGCCGCCGGTACGCATGGCGGTCAACGTGTCGGGTCAGCAGTTCACGTCCAAGGAATTTCCGCAAGTGGTCGCCGGCATCATCCACGACACCGGCATCGATCCCGCGTTGCTCGAACTCGAGATCACCGAGTCGGTGATCATGAAGGATGAAACCTGGGCCGAGCATGCGTTCGCGCAACTCAAGGAGGTCGGCGTTCGCCTCGCGATCGACGATTTCGGCACCGGCTACTCGAGTCTCGGCCGGCTGCGCAATTTCGCCGTCGACCGGCTGAAGATCGATCGCTCCTTCGTCGCCAGCCTGCTCGACTGCAGCGATGATCGCGCCATCGCGGCGGCGATCATCGCGATGTCGCACGCCCTGCGCATCCAGGTGACCGCGGAGGGCGTCGAGAGCTTTCCGCAGTTGATGTTTTTGCAGGAACACGAGTGCCAGGAGGCCCAGGGCTTTCTGTTCAGCCACGCGCTCGACGCGGCGGATGCGGCACGGCTGCTGCATCGCGCCGCCGAGGCGGCGCAGGCCGGCGACGGGTCGCGCACCACCCGCCTGCGGTCGCTGATCGGCTGATGCGGCACCGCGAAGCGCTGCGGCCGAAGACGACCGGCGGCTGAAGGCCCCCGTAGCCGGTAACACTCGCCGCCAACCGGTGCGTCGATAATTCGATATTTGCGGATGTTGCCGAGGGCCAGCGCGTCGGCCGCCGGCATTAACATCGGTTGCCTGGAATCCGGCGGTAACGCTCAACCTATCGAGACCTGCGAGGCAAGGGATGGCCGTTGCCACCGTACTCAGCCGGGAACAGCGCGGAATCGATGCACCTCAGGTGCGAGTCGAAGTCGACATCGGCTCCGGACTCCCGGCCTTCAACATCGTCGGCCTGCCGCAAGCCGTGGTGAAGGAGAGCAAGGATCGTGTTCGGGCGGCACTCGGCAACTCCGATTTTCAATTTCCCTGCGGACGCATCACCGTCAACCTCGCGCCGGCCGATCTGCCCAAAGAGGGCGGCCGATTCGATCTGCCCATCGCCATCGGCATCCTCATTGCTTCCGGTCAAGTCACCGACGCCCGTTCCGAGTTGAGTGATTGTGAACTCTACGGCGAGCTTTCGCTGAGCGGTGAATTGCGGTCGATGAAGGCGGTATTGCCGGCGGCCCTCGCCGCCGCCCTCGCTCGGCACCCGATCATTTTGCCGCAAATCAACGCCGCCGAAGCGGCGCTCGTCAAGGATTGCGAGGTGATCGCCGCCCGACACATTTTGGACGTGTGCGCGCATTTCAGCGGCACCGATCGTCTTGGGCTTTATCGAGTGGACTCGCCTTGCGTGGCTCCTGCGGTGCTACCCGACCTGTGCGACGTGCACGGCCAGTCGCATGCCAGGCGCGCCCTGGAAATTGCTGCCGCAGGTCAGCATAGTCTGTTGCTGATTGGATCGCCCGGGGCAGGGAAAAGCATGCTCGCACAACGGCTGCCCGGCATCGTGCCGCCGATGAACGATGCGCAAGCCCTGGAGGTCGCGGCGCTGCGCTCGATTGCGGGCCGTCCGCTGAAGCCGGGCGAGTGGCGCACGCGGCCGTTTCGCAATCCGCATCACAGCGCCTCGGCCGCGGCCCTGATCGGCGGTGGCGTGCTGCCGCGACCGGGCGAGATTTCTCTGGCGCACAACGGCGTGCTGTTTCTCGATGAACTGCCGGAATTCGCGGGGCACGTCCTGGAAATGCTGCGGGAACCACTGGAACTTGGCGCCATTACGCTTGCGCGCGCGGCCGGTCAGGCGGAATTTCCGGCGCGCTTCCAGTTGATCGCGGCGATGAACCCATGTCCTTGTGGCTATCTCGGCGACCCGAACGGCTGTTGCCACTGCACCGCCGAGCAGGTACTGCGGTATCGCAATCGCATTTCGGGTCCGCTGCTCGATCGATTGGACCTGCACGTGCACGTTCCGCGGGTGCAGTTCAAGAGCCTGCGCGAGCGCAGTGGCGGCCATGAAACCAGCAAGCAGGTCGCCGTTCGCGTCCTGCGGACACGAGAGCTGCAGCTACGGCGGCAGGGCGGCTGCAACGCCGGTCTGGACAATGCGGCCGTCGAGCGTCATTGCACGCCGAACGCCGCGGGCTTGGGCGTCTTGGAACGCGCCATGGACCAACTCGGCCTGTCGGCTCGTGCCTACCACCGCATCTTGAAGGTGGCGCGCACCATCGCCGACATGGGCGACCGGCCGCAAATCGAACCGGCGCACGTCAGCGAAGCGCTGGCGTTGCGTACCTTGGATCGGCAGCGGGCGACCATGCGGGCGCCGCGGTTGGGGCACTCGCCCTAAGGATGCGCTTTTCCAAGTGCGACGAAGTCCCCTTCGAAGTGCCCACATTCATGGCCTTCGCACCAGAGCGTTGCCGTTACGCCCGTCCGCGCGCGACCCTTGCGCTCGAGCATGCGTGTGAACGCCACCCAGGCTTGGGGCGAAGGTGCGAGCGCGCGCGCCGTGAAGTAGCCCGGCATTGCTTTCTCATAGTTCATGGCGCTGCGCTGAATCACCAGCCGGGTTTTGTAGCCTGCGGCGGTGAGCTTGGTGTGCAACAGCGACCAGGCTGCGAGGATGGCGAGCGCCGAGGCGCTACCGCCGAAGACGGTGTCCTGGTGATTGACGTTCGGCAGGAGCGGTGCTCCGAGTACGACCTGCTGCGCCGACACTTCCTCGACGGCAACCTGCATCGCCAATGACAGGGGCATGTGCTCGTGCAGGTACGCTTCCAGTTCACGCAAAGGCACCGTTGCCGCTCCTACCCGCGTCTTACCGCGTGCTTGACCGCCTCGATCACGGCAATCCCCGCTGCCGTCCGCCGTGCACGACGCCGACGCAGGGATTCGCGCCCAACGCATAGCACAGTTGCGCCGGCCGCTCGATCTCCCAGAGCGCGAAGTCGGCGCGTTTGCCGACTTCGAGCGTGCCGCGGTCGGCGGCGAGCCCGAGAGCACGCGCCGCGTTCGCGGTGGCGCCGCGCAGCGCTTCCTCCGGCGTCAGGGCGAACAGCGTGCAGGCCATCGCGAGCGCGAGCAGGATCGACGTACACGGCGCGGTGCCGGGATTGCAGTCGGTCGCAACCGCGATCGGCACTCCGGCCTCCCGCAACGCGGCGACCGGCGGCGGGTCCTGCTGGCGCAGTACGAAGTACGCACAGGGCAACAACACGGCGACGGTCCCCGCCGAGGCGAGTGCATGCACGCCGTCGGCGCTCAAGTACTCGAGGTGATCGGCCGACAAGGCCCCGTAGCGAGCGGCGAGTTGTGCGGCGCCGATGTCGCGCAGCTGTCCCGCGTGCACGCGTATGGGCAGCCCCGCCGCGCGCGCGGCACGAAAATAGCGCTCGCATTCCTCCACCGTGAACGCGATCGACTCGCAGAACGCGTCGGCCGCGTCGGCGAGTCCGGCGGCGACGATCGCCTCGAGCCACGGACCGCTCGCGGCGTCGACATAGGCGCGCCGGTCGGCGGCGAACTCCTCGGGCAACGCGTGCAACCCGAGATAAGTCGTGCGGATCGACACCGGCAACTCGCGCTCGAGGCCGCGCGCGACCTCGAGCAGCCGGCGCTCGACCTCGCCGCTCAGGCCGTACCCGGATTTGATCTCGATCGTCGTGACGCCTTCGGCCATCAGCCGCCGCGCGCGGCGCACGGCGCTCGCGTGCAGTTCGTCCCGGCTCGATGCGCGCGTCGCCCGCACGGTCGACTGGATGCCGCCGCCGGCGCGCGCGATCTGCTCATAGCTCGCGCCGCGCAGGCGCTGCTCGAACTCGGCGACTCGATTGCCGCCGTAGACGAGATGGGTGTGGCAGTCGATCAATCCCGGCGTGATCCACCGGCCCGCCACGTCGTGCGCCGCAATGCCGCAGGCCGCGGCGATGGCCGCGGCCTGCGTCGAGGGTCCGATCCACGCGATCCGCTCGCCTTTGACGGCGAGCGCCGCGTCGGTCAAGGTGCCGTAGGGATCCTCACCCGGCGCCATGGTCGCGAGGTTCGCACCGGTCCACACCCGGTCCCAATCCATGCGCCGATCCATTGACACCTCGATCTGCAGTCGATTGCCGATCGGTGCATCATAAGGCAAGCTAGGTTACCTATACAGGTATAGGCAGGTGGTGCCATGACGACGATCCACGCGACACGCCGGTATCGGCTGGATTGGGCGCTGCTGCCCGCGGGTTGGACCCGCGACGTCGTCGCCACCGTCGCGGACACCGGCATGATCGCCGAAATCGCCGTTGGCGGCCCCGCCGAGGAAGCGGTGCGGGTCGCCGGCTACGTCGTCCCGGGGATGCCGAACGCGCACAGTCATGCGTTTCAGCGCGCGCTCGCCGGCGGCGCCGAGTGCCGCGCGCGGGCCAAGGACAGCTTCTGGACCTGGCGGCGTGCGATGTACCGGCTCGCCAACCGCATCGATGCCGCGAGCCTGCGCATCATCGCGACGCAGCTGTTCATCGAGATGCTGAAGGCCGGCTACACCTCGGTCGCGGAGTTTCACTACCTGCACCGCGCCCGCCCGGGGGCCGGCGACACGCCGCCCGTGGACCTGGCACTGTGGGACGCGCTCGTCGCGGCCGCGCGCGACGCCGGCATCGGGCTCACCTTGCTGCCGACGCTCTACCAGCACGCCGATTTCGGCGCCCTTGCGTTGCGACCGGAGCAGCGGCGGTTTCGACTGGGTACCGAGGAGTTCCTCGACGCCGTCGGGCAACGCATCGCCGCCGAACGGCGATCGCCCACGCCGGCGATTTGCACCGGCGCCGCGTTCCACAGCCTGCGCGCGGTGTCGCTCGAGACGATCCGCGAGGCCGCGGCGCGCTTGCGCGCGCTCGATCCGGCGATGCCGATTCACATCCACGTCGCCGAACAGCTGCTCGAGGTTCGCCACTGTGAGCGCGCGACCGGCGCTCGACCGATCGATCTGTTGCTGCGTTCGGGCGTGCTCGACGATCGCTGGTGCCTCGTGCATTGCACCCACGCGACGCGCGCCGAGCTCGCCGGAATCGCCGCGATCGGCGCGGCGGTCTGCGTGTCGATCAGCACCGAGGCAAATCTTGGCGACGGCTTCTTCGATGCGATGCGTTTCAGCGGCGCGGGCGGGAGGCTGTGCATCGGCTCGGACAGTCAGGCGACGGTCGACCCGGCCGAGGAGCTGCGCTGGCTCGAATATCAACAGCGCCTGCGCCGGCGCCGCCGCCTCTTGCTCGCCGGCGAGGACGAGCCACACGTCGGCACCACGCTGTGGCGCGACGCGGCCCTCGCAGGCGCCCGCGCGCTCGGTCAGCCGGTCGGGGAAATCGCGGTGGGCCGCCGGGCCGACTGGCTCGTCCTCGATCCCGACCACCCGACGCTCGCCGGCGCCGCCCCCGAGGCCGCGCTCGATCACCTGTTGTTCGCCGGCGGCCGGGCCGCGATCCGCGACTGCCTCGTCGCCGGCCGCTGGGTCATCAAGGACGGTGCGCATCGCCACGAACAGGCCGCACGCGAGCAATTTTGCCGATTGCTGCGCGACCTCGCCGCCGAATCCTGAAGCGGCGGCGCATCCATCGGGCGACGCGCGCAGCACCGGTCCCGGCAGTGCGGGTTTCCGCTAGTTGACTATAGTTGTCTATACAGCTTATGCTGCCGGCATGTCGAAGCAAAGCGCCGCGCTGCAGCCCCTGTACCAGCAAGTCAAGCGTCACATCCTCGAGAACATCGGCTCGGGCAAATGGGTGCCGGCGCAGCGTGTGCCGTCGGAGAACGAAATCGTCAAGTCATTCGGCGTTTCGCGCATGACGGCCAATCGGGCGTTGCGCGAACTGCGCGACGAGGGCGTCTTGATCCGCGTCGCCGGCGTCGGCAGCTTCGTCGCCGAGCGCCAGGCGCACGCCCATCCTCTGGAAATTCGCAGCATCGCCGACGAGATCCGCGATCGCGGCTCGGCCTACCGCGTCGAGGTCGTCGCGCTCGAGCGCGTTCGCGCGGTCGCGAGTCTCGCCGAGGACTTCCGCGCGCCGCCCCGAACGGAACTGTTTTTCTCCTCGCTGGTGCACTTCGAGAACGAGCGGCCGGTGCAACTCGAGGATCGCTACGTGCTCGCGAAGCTCGCGGCCGGCTACCTCGACGTCGATTTCACGCAGATCACGCCGCACGACTTTCTCATCGAGGCGGCGCCACTGCAGGAGGCCGAGCACGTGCTGCGCGCGACGATGCCCGATGCGCGCACCGCGCGGCTGCTCGCGACGACACCCGGGGAGCCGTGCCTGCTCGTGATCCGACGAACCTGGTCGGCAGGCGCCATCGCCTCCGTCGCGAAGCTGCACTATCCGGGCTCGCGTTACGAATTGTCCGGACGCTTCCGTCCGTAAGGAACCGCCCGCCATGCGCACGCCGCCAGAGTCCCGAATCATCCGCGCGCCGCGCGGCACGCAACTGTCCGCGCGCTGCTGGACGACCGAAGCGCCGCTCAGAATGCTGATGAACAATCTGGACCCCGAGGTCGCGGAGAACCCCGCGCAACTGGTGGTGTACGGCGGGATCGGCCGTGCCGCGCGCGACTGGGATTGCTACGACCGGATCGTCGAGACGCTCAAGGCGCTGCGCGAGGACGAGACTCTGCTGATCCAGTCCGGCAAGCCGGTCGGCGTATTCACGACCCATGCGGACGCGCCGCGCGTGCTGATCGCGAATTCAAACCTCGTGCCCCACTGGGCGACTTGGGAGCACTTCCACGAACTCGACCGGCGCGGTCTGATGATGTTCGGCCAGATGACCGCGGGCTCCTGGATCTACATCGGCAGCCAGGGCATCGTCCAAGGCACTTATGAAACCTTCGTCGAGATGGGCCGCCGCCACTTCGGCGGCGCTCTCGCCGGCAAATGGATTCTGACGGCGGGCCTCGGCGGCATGGGCGGCGCGCAGCCGCTCGCGGCGACGATGGCCGGCGCGAACATGCTCGCCGTCGAATGCCGGCAGGAGCACATCGCCAAACGGCTGCAGACCGGCTACGTCGACGTCGAAGCCGCCTCGCTCGACGAAGCGCTGCGCCGCCTCGACGATGCCGCGAAGGCCGGTCGGCCGACCTCCGTCGCGCTGCTCGGCAACATCGTCGATGTACTGCACACGCTGCTCGAGCGCGGCATCCGCCCCGATGCGTTGACCGACCAGACCTCCGCGCACGATCCGGTGAACGGTTACCTGCCGCAAGGCTGGAGCGTCGCCGAGTGGGACCGGCGCCGGATCGAGGATCCGGCGGGCACGGCGGCGGCGGCGAAGAAATCCATGGCGCGGCACGTCGAATATCTGCTGCGCTACCGGGCGATGGGCCTGCCGGTCTTCGACTACGGCAACAACCTGCGCCAGGGCGCGCGGGACGAAGGCGTCGAACGCGCCTTCGACATCCCGGGCTTCGTGCCCGAATACATCCGGCCGCTGTTCTGCCGCGGGATCGGCCCGTTCCGCTGGGCCGCGTTGTCCGGCGATCCGCAGGACATCTACAAGACCGACGCCAAGGTGAAGGAATTGATTCCGGACGATCCGCATCTGCATCACTGGCTCGACATGGCGCGCGCGCGGATCCAGTTCCAGGGACTGCCGGCCCGCATCTGCTGGGTGGGGCTCGGGGAGCGGCACCGGCTGGGCCTCGCGTTCAATGAAATGGTCGCGCGCGGCGAACTCGAAGCGCCCATCGTGATCGGCCGCGACCACCTCGACTCCGGTTCGGTCGCGAGCCCGAACCGCGAGACCGAGGCGATGCGCGACGGCTCGGACGCGGTGTCCGACTGGCCGCTGCTGAACGCGCTGCTCAACACCGCGAGCGGCGCGACCTGGGTGTCGATCCATCACGGCGGCGGCGTCGGCATGGGCTACTCGCAGCACGCCGGCGTCGTGATCGTCTGCGACGGCACGGATGCCGCGGCGCGGCGCATCGCGCGGGTCCTGTGGAACGATCCGGCGACCGGCGTGATGCGCCACGCCGACGCCGGCTACCCGACGGCGATCGACTGTGCGCGCGAACGGGGCCTGAACCTGCCGATGATCGGCGGATCGCGATGAGCGCGCCCGCCGCCGCTCCACGGTTCGAGTTTCGCGCCGGCGAATTGACGCTCGCCGACCTGCGCCGGCTGCACGCCGCGCCGCTGCGCCTCGGGTTGGGCGCCGCCGATCGCGCGCGCATCGACGCGGCGAGCGCGCTGGTCGATCGCATCGTCGCGCGCGGCGACTCCACCTACGGGATCAACACCGGGTTCGGACTGCTCGCGCAGACGCGGATCCCGGCCGATCAACTCGAGACCCTGCAGCGCAACCTGTTGCTGTCGCATGCGGCCGGCGTCGGCGAGTACCTGCCGGACGGCATCGTCCGCCTGGTGCTCGCGCTGAAGATCAACGCGCTCGCGCGCGGCCACTCCGGCGTCGGCCGGCAATTGGTCGATGCGCTGATCGCACTCGTCGATCACGAGGTCTATCCGCTGATCCCGGCGCAGGGATCGGTCGGCGCATCCGGCGACCTCGCGCCGCTCGCGCATCTGAGCCTCGCACTGCTCGGCATCGGCGAGGTGCGCCTCGAGGGCCGCACTGCGCCGGCGGCCGAGGGACTGCGCCGCGCGGGTCTCGAACCCCTGCGGCTGCGGCCCAAGGAGGGACTCGCGCTGATCAACGGCACCCAGGTCTCGACCGCGCTCGCGCTGTCGGCGCTGTTCGGCATCGAGGCGGTGTTTGCCGCCGCGATCGTCGCCGGCGCGATGTCGGTCGACGCGCTGAAGGGGAGCGATGCGCCGTTCGACGCGCGAATTCACGCCGTCCGCGGCCAACCCGGCCAGATCGCGGTGGCCGCGCAGTATCGGCGGTTGATCGCCGGCAGCGCGATTCGCGCCTCGCACGTCGATTGCACGCGCGTCCAGGATCCTTACTCGTTTCGCTGTCAGCCGCAGGTCATGGGCGCATGTCTCGATCTCATCCGGCAGGCGGCGGCGACGCTCGCGATCGAGGCGAACGCGGTCACCGACAACCCCTTGCTGTTCACCGACGGCGGCGACGCCCTGTCGGGCGGCAATTTCCACGCCGAGCCGGTCGCGTTCGTGGCCGACACGATGGCGCTCGCGCTTGCGGAGATCGGCAGCCTGTCGGAGCGGCGGGTCGCCGTGCTGGTCGACCCGAAAATGAGCGGCTTGCCGCCGTTCTTGGTCGAACACAGCGGCGTCAACAGCGGCTTCATGGTCGCGCAGGTGACGGCGGCGGCGCTGGTCGCCGAGAACAAGGCGATCGCGACGCCGTGCAGCATCGACTCCATCCCGACCTCGGCGAATCAGGAGGATCACGTCAGCATGGCGACTCACGCGGCACGGCGCCTGGGACCGATGATCGACAATGCGGCCGCCATCGTCGGCATCGAACTGCTGGTCGCGGCGCAGGGCATCGATTTCCATCGACCCGCGCGCTCCTCGCGCTTGCTCGATGAGGTGCACGGCGAACTGCGCGCGCGCGTGCCGTTCTACGCCGCCGACCGCTACCTCTCGCCCGACATCCGCGCTGCCCAGGCCTGGGTTCGCGGCGGCGGCTTCCTCGATCGCGTGGGCGAGATCCTGCCCTCGACGATGCGCGCATGACGGCGGCGAGTGCGGATCCGCGACCGGCGGACGAGCCCTTGTTCCTGACGACCGAAGGCACCTCGCCGCTCGTGATCAGCATGCCGCATTCCGGCACCTACCTGCCGGCCGCGATCGCGGCGCGGATCGAACCGGCGGCTCGCGACCTGCCGGACACCGACTGGTTCGTGCCGCAGCTCTACGAATTTCATGCCGCCCTCGGCGCCTCGGTGATCCGCGCGACACATTCGCGCTACCTCGTCGACCTGAACCGGCCGCCGGACGGCGCGCGCCTGTATCCGGGCAAGCGCGAAACCGCCGTCTGCCCGACCGAGACCTTCGACGGCGGCGCACTGTACGCGCCCGGCGACGAGCCGACGGCGGCGCAGGTCGAGGAGCGCCTGCAGCGCTATTGGCGCCCGTTCCATGCGCGGCTGCGCCAGTTGATCGATTTGCAGATCGCCCGTCACGGGCACTGCTTGCTGTGGGACGCTCACTCGATTCGTTCGACCGTGCCGGCGTTGTTCGACGGCCGGCTGCCCGATCTGAACGTCGGCACCGCCGACGGGGGCAGCTGCGCCGTGAACACCGCCCGGCATATCGCCCTGCACCTGGGCGCGCAGGAGCGCTTCTCCTACGTGCTCGACGGCCGCTTCAAGGGTGGCTACATCACCCGGCACTACGGCGCGCCCGCCCACGGGGTCGAGGCGGTACAGCTGGAAATCGCCCAGGCCGCCTACCTGCGCGAGGCGCGCCGGCCGCAGTTCGACGCGGCACGGGCGGCGCCTCTCGTGCAGTTGCTGCACGCGCTGCTCGGGAGCCTGCGGGATCGGGCGGTGCGCGGCGCGTGACGCTACCGGGCGATCGTTCCCCGTTCTTCAGTCACGTCGAAGCCCCGATGAGCGTGCCGACCGGCAGGTGAACTGCCGCGCCCGGCGCCCGGCGCCCCGCGCGCTGCCCGCGGTCGCGGTCGCGGTCTGGTCGCGCACTTTCGAGCGTGCTATGTTCCGGGCCATCGTGCCTCGCCAAGCGGATCAACGCGATCGTCCCAGCATGCGCGCCGCCGCAGCCCTCGCAATCCTCTCGCTTGCCGTCGGCGCCCAGCGCATATTGGCCGCCGCGGCGCCGGCTGCGCCGCCCGCGGGGGCCGGCGGCGAGTGGCGTATGCCGGCGGGGGACGACGCCGCGACGCGCTTCAGCCGTCTGCAGCAGATCGATGCGGCGAACGCGCCGCATCTGCGGCCTCTGTGGACCTTCTCCACCGGGGTGCTCGGCGGTCATGAGGGCCAACCCCTCGTCGTCGATGACACGATGTACGTCGTGACGCCGTGGCCGAACGTCCTCTATGCCTTCGATCTGACCCGACCCGGCTATCCGCTCAAGTGGAAGTATCGCCCGGACGTGAACGCCGACGCGATCGGCGAGTCTTGTTGCGACGCCGTCAACCGCGGCGCGGTCTTCGCCGACGGCAAGATCATCTATAACCTGCTCGACGGCCACACGGTCGCGGTCGACGCGGCGACCGGGCGCCGGATCTGGAAAACCAAGATTGCGGACGTCGCCGATGGCGAGACCACGACGATGGCGCCGTTCGTGGTCCGCGATCGCGTGCTCGTCGGCGCTTCCGGCGGCGAGTTCGGGATCTACGGCTGGTTGAAGGCACTCGACCTGCACACCGGTCGCATCGTTTGGACGGCCCACAACCTCGGCCCGGATGCCGGCATGCTCGTGCGGCCGGGAATCTTCCATCCGCCGTACGTCAGCGGCACCGAGCTCGGCGCGCGCAGCTGGGCGCACGGCACCTGGAAGCACGGCGGCGCGCCGGTCTGGGGATGGATTTCCTACGACCCGAAGCTCGATCTCATTTACTACGGCACCGGCAACGCCGGACCGTACGACGCCGACGAGCGCGCGGGCGATGACCGCTGGACGAGCAGCGTGCTCGCGCGCAGGCCCGAGGATGGGGCGCTCGTGTGGGCCTATCAGTTCACACCGCATGACAGCTGGGATTACGACGCCACCGGAGCCATGATCCTCGCCGATCTGACGATCGCGGGCCGGCGAGTCGATGCGCTGGTGCATTTCGACAAGAATGGCTTTGCGTACACGCTCGATCGGGCGACGGGGCGGGTGCTGGTCGCGAAACCCTTCGCCCATGTCACCTGGGCGACCTCGATCGATCTGGCCGACGGCCGCCCGGTCGTCGATCCGGCGATGCAGACCGGGGTCGCCGAAGGCAATGTCAAGGGCATCTGTCCGAGCCTCGAGGGCGGCGTCAGCCCCTCCTCGCCCGCGGCATACTCGCCGCGCACGCATTTGTTCTACACCTCGACCAATAATCTGTGCATGGACTACGCCGCCTCGCGCGTGTCGTACTTGAAGGGCACTCCATACATCGGGGTGACGAGCCCGTATATGGCGGGTCCCGGCGGCAATCTCGGCGCGTTCATCGCCTGGAATGGCGCCACGGGACGCATCGCCTGGAAGGATCCGGAACGGTATCCGAGCTGGAGCGGCGCGCTCGCGACCGCCGGCAACGTCGTCTTCTATGGCACGCTCGACGGTTGGTTCAAGGCGGTCGATGCGACGAGCGGCAAGCTGCTGTATCGCTTCAAGGTCGGCTCCGGTGTGGTCGGGAATCCGATTGCCTATCGCGGCCCCGACGGCCGGCAATACGTGGCCGTGTACGCCGGCATCGGCGGCGATTGGGCGCTGCTCGCGGGCGATACCCGCTCCGACGACCCCACCGACGTACGCGCGCCCGCCGACTTCATCAAGGACATCGCGAGCCGCACGAGCCAGGGCGGCATCGTCTGGATCTTCGGCCTATGAGCCCCGTGCAGCGCAGCCCTCGGAACCTGCGCCTGCGGCACGCCGTGCGCCTCGCGCTGCCGGGCGCACTCGCTCTGGTCTTTGCAGGCAGCTACGGCGCCACGCCGCCCGCCGCCGCGCCCGTCGCCGCCCCGCCCGTCGCCGCCGCGCCCGTCGCCGCCCCGGGCGTGCGCAACCCCGCGCACCTCGCCGCGGACGGCATGGCCCCGCCCGGTCCATCGGTGCGCAATCCGTACCATGGCAACACCAAGATCGCCAAGGCCGGCGCCGCACTCTTCACATCGATGAATTGCGACGGCTGCCATGGGGGGGACGGCTCGGGTTGGGTGGGACCGAGTCTCGCCGACGGGCGCTGGCGCTACGGCGGTTCCGACGCGGCCGTGTTCCGCTCGATCTTCTACGGCCGGCCCAAGGGCATGCCGGCCTTCGGCGGCGTGCTCGGGGCGCGCGGCGTTTGGGTGCTGGTCACCTACCTCAAATCCCTGCCCGCGCCGCCGGACGTGCCGACCGAATCCTGGCGAAGGCGCTGACGTTCATGACGACGGCGCCGGAACGAACCGGTGAGCCCGCGCGCCGCAACCGGCTGGCGCTGGTCGTGGCCGCCTCGGCGGTCGGCACCGTGTTCGAATGGTACGACTTCTTCATCTTCGGTTCGCTGGCTGCGATCATCGGCCGGCAATTCTTCTCCGGCGTCGGCGCGGCGCAGAGCTACCTGCTTGCGCTGCTCACGTTCGCGGCCGGCTTTGCCGTGCGGCCCTTCGGCGCGATCATCTTCGGCTGGTTCGGCGACCGCACCGGTCGCAAGCGCACGTTCCTGGTGACGATCACGCTGATGGGCCTCGCCACCTTCCTGGTTGCGGTGCTGCCCGGGCACGCCGCGATCGGCGGCAGCGCCGGTTATCTGCTCGTGGCGTTGCGCATGTTGCAGGGCTTCGCGATCGGCGGTGAGTACGGCGGCGCGGCGATTTACGTCGCCGAGCACACGACCGCGCACCGCAGGGGTCTCGCGACGAGCTGGGTCCAGGGCTCGGCGGGCATCGGCCTCGCGCTTGCGCTGGTCGTGATCCTGACGGTGCGCACTGCCGTTGGTGAAACGGCGTTTGCGGCCTGGGGTTGGCGCGTGCCGTTCGCCGTATCGCTGCTGCTGCTCGCACTGTCCTTGTGGATCCGCCTGAAGCTCGCGGAATCCCCGGAATTTCGCCGCATCCAGGCTGCCGGTGCGTTGAGTCGCGCGCCGCTCGCCGAGGCCTTCCTGCGCTGGAGAAATCTGCGCTGGGTGCTCACGGTGCTGTTCGGGATCCTCGCCGGCCAGGGCGTCGTCTGGTACACCGCACAGTTCTACAGCCAATTCTTCCTCGAACGGGTCATCGCGGTGCCGCCGGTGACGGTGAACCTGCTGTTGCTCGTGGCGACGCTCGCGTCGGCGCCTCTGTATCTGTTCTTCGGCTGGTTGTCGGATCGCATCGGCCGCAAACCCGTCATGCTGTTCGGGCTTGGCCTCGCGGCGCTCGGCTTCATCCCGGGATTCCATCTGCTCGCCGAGGCCGCAAACCCGGCGCTCGCCAGCGCAAACGCACGCGCACCGGTCGTCGTCGTCGCACCGCCCGCGGACTGTTCCCTGCAGTTCGATCTGATCGGCAGGGCGAAATTCGTGACGGCGTGCGACGTCGCCAAGGCGGCGTTGACCGATCGGGGCATCGCGTACAGCAATCGCGCCGCGCCGCCCGGGACTGCGGCGGTGATCCTCGTCGGCCATGAGGCGATCGCGAGCGTCGGCGCGGCCGGCCTCGGCATGCCGGCGCCGGCAATTGCGATGCGCAATTTCGCAGCGCGCTTGCGCGGCGCCTTGGCCGCCGCCGGCTATCCGCTCACCGCCGCGCCGGATCGCATCGACCTGCCGCTGACGCTCGCGGTATTGCTGTTTTTCCTGGTCGCGGCGACCGCGCTCTACGGCCCGCAGGCGGCGGCGCTCGTCGAGCTGTTTCCGACCAGGATCCGCTATACGGCATTGTCGGTTCCCTACCACATCGGCGTCGGCTGGTTCGGCGGCTTCCTGCCGGCGACCGCGTTCGCGATCGTCGCGGCGACCGGCAACCTGTACGCGGGTCTGTGGTACCCGGTGGCAGTGGCCGGCATCGGGTTTTTCGTCACGCTGTTCTTCCTGCCCGAAACGCTGCACCGGCAGGCGGCGCAATAGGCTTCACCGCCGAGCGCGCCGGTTCAGATTCCCGCGTACCAGGCATAACCCTGGTCTTCCCAATAGCCGCCATGCCCCTGGCCGAACGGCCGGTAGCTATCGACCAATTGAACGTGCATCACGTACTTGGCCATCTTGTAGCCGAGCTGCCGGCCGAGGCGCAAGCGCAGCGGCGCCCCGTAGGCGACCGGCAACGTAATGCCGTTCAAGGCATACGCAAGCAGGGTCTGCGCATGGGCCGCCTCCCGCAGGTCGATGCTTTCGTAGTATTTCGTCCCGCCGTCCATCGGGTCTGCGCAGAAGAACATCACGTAGCGGGCCTGCGGCTTCGGCAGGACGAGCGCCAGTACGTGGCGCAGCTGCACGCCGGTCCATTGCCCGATGCAGCTCCAGCCCTCGACGCAATCGTGGCGCGTGATCTGCGTGTGAGCCGGCATCGCCCGGATGGCATCGAGCGAGAACTCCTGGGGATTCGCGACGAGGCCGTCCACCCGCAACCGCCAGTCGCGGAATTGGTTCTGCGCGAGCGTCTGATAGCGAGGATTGTCCGGATCGGTCGTGCCGTTCGGGCGAAACACCGGCGCGATGTCCGAACGGCGATATTCCGGCGCGCGCGCGTCGCGCGCTACGAGCGCCCGTTGCACGGCCCGTGTCAGCCATTGCGCGGACCCGAGGACGCTTGGCGTGCGTGGATCGTTCGAAATGCGCTCGCAGCCGCCGAGCAGCAGACTCCCCGCACCCGCACCGAGACCGAGGATCAGCCGCCGCCGGCGCGGATCGATCAATTCACTCATGCGGCGCACCCTGCGCGACGGGCTCCGCCGCCTCGATGGTATAGCGTCCCGTGATCATCGAGCGCAAATTGTTCCAAAGGCCCGACACGATCACCATCGCGATGTGCACCAGGAAGAAGGCCAACAGTGTCATCGCGCCGAGGAAGTGGATCGTCCGGGCGCTTTGCCGGCCGTCGAACAGCGACAGCAGCCAGGGGTAGCCGGCGTCCATCGTCGGCGACATCGCAAGGCCGCTCAGCACCATCACCGGAGCGACGATGAACACGATGCCCAGGTAGGACAGCTTTTGAATCCCGTTGTAGTGGCGCGCCTGCTCGCCTTTCGGGAATCGCAGCCGGACGTGCTCGGCGAAAGTGTGCAGCAGCGAGCGCCAATCCGCACGCGTCGGCAACAGATCGCGCCGCAGGTGTCCCGAGAGGATGCCGATCAGGACGTACGCGGCGCCATTGAGGACCAGCACCCAGGCGAAGAACAGATGCCAGAGCCGGCCCATGGCGAGCCAGGTCGAGCCGGGCAGCGTCGCCCACGCGGGAAATCCCCGCTCGGTGTAGCTTCCGTCCGAGCCGCGCGACCAGCCGAACACACCGGTCGTGACGAAGCGGTGCCCATCGACGATCGTCAGGCCCTCGGTATGTCCCGCGGCATCGTCCATCGCCTCCATACGCAGCAAGCGGTGCGCGAAATTCGACGATGCGCCCCAGTAAAGCGAGGGGTGCGCGTTGAAGATCTGCAGCCCGCTCATCAGCATGATCGCGAGAGTGAGGAAGTTCACCCAATGCAGCACGCGCACCGAACGCGAATGGCGCTGGATCAGGACTTTTCTTGGCGGGGTCGTACGCAAACTGCGGCGCATCGGCGGCTCCGATCCGGTTGCGCGCATGCTCGCACGTCCCGCAAGCCTGCGCCAGCCGAATCCAGGCGCTGCCCTTGGGCAAGCCATGGCGACCGGCCACCGCTCGGGCGCGCATCGACCAGCGCCGATCCGCTCGATTCACACGCCCGGAGGCGGCGCCTGCAGCCAGGCCTCGGCGAGCTTCACCCAGGCCGATCCGCCGAGCGGGATCAATGCGTCGTTGAAGTCATAACTGGGGTTGTGCAGCATGCAGGGGCCCTCCCCATGGCCGCCGGCGCGGTGCTCGCCGTCGCCGTTGCCGATCAGGAAATAGCAACCGGGCTTCTCGAGGAGGAAAAAGCTGAAATCCTCCCCGCCCATCGTCGGCTCGAAATCGAGCACCCGGTCCGCGCCGACCAGACGGCCGAGCACCTCGCGCACGAACCGCGTCTCGCGCGGATGATTGATGGTCGGCGGGTAATTGCGGTTGAACGAAAAGGCGCAGCCGGCGCCGAACGCCTCGCAGGTCGCCTCGGCGATCCGGCGCATGCGCCCCTCGATCAAATCGAGCAGCTCGGTCGAGAACGTACGCACGGTGCCTTGCAATTCGCACGAGCCGGGGATCACGTTGGTTGCCTCCCCGGCACGGATCATCGTCACCGAGATCACGCCCGGGTCGATCGGACGCCGGTTGCGCGTGATCACGCTCTGCCAGGCCTGGACGACCTGACAGGCGATCGGCACGGGGTCGATGCCGTTATGGGGCATTGCGGCATGTGCGCCCAGCCCGTGGATCACCAGCTTGAACTCGCTGGTCGAGGCGAAAACCGCCCCCTCCTTGAGCGCGAACTGGCCAACCGCGAGGCCCGGCCAGTTGTGCGCGCCGAAGATCGCCTCCATCGGGAATCGATCGAACAAGCCGTCGCGGATCATCGCGCGCGCGCCCGCACCGCCCTCCTCGGCCGGTTGAAAGACGAGGTAGACGGTGCCGTCGAAATGCCGGTGCTGCGCCAGATGCCTCGCCGCGGCGAGCAGCATCGCCGTATGCCCGTCGTGGCCGCAAGCATGCATCCGGCCGGCATGCGTACTGCGGTGGGCAAAGGTATTGCTCTCGGTGATCGGTAAGGCGTCGATATCCGCCCGCAGGCCGACCGCGCGGGAGCGGTGGCCGTGCTTGACGATGCCGACGACACCGGTCTTGCCGAGTCCGCGATGTATGGGGATTCCCAAGGCCTGCAACTGCTCGGCGATCAGATTCGACGTGCGATGTTCTTCGTAGCAGGTCTCCGGATGGGCGTGAATGTCGCGCCTCAGGGCACGGATGGGTTCGGCGTCGGCGACGATGGATTCGATCAGGTTCATCCGCGGCCTCTCCTAATGCCCGCTGGGCATCGTCACTCGAGCATCGTCGCAATCCACCAGGTCGTGCCGCCGGGATCCTTGACTCCGCCACGCTTATCGGCGTCACTCTTCTTGATCGGCTCCTGCACCGAGACGGCGCCTGCCTCTAGTGCGCGCCGGTACGTGGCGTCCACGTCCGGCACGTAGACATGGACATAACAAGGCACAGGTGGCCAATGCGGGCCGCCATCGGCGAGCATCACCACCGAGTCGGCAACGCGAACTTCCGCATGCATGATCTTGCAGGACGAATCTTCGAAGCGACGCAGTTCCACCGCATCGAATACGCGTACCAGGAAGTCAATCGTGCTGCGTGCACCATTTACGACCAGATAGGGCGAGACCGTCGTATATCCTTCGGGCTTATGAGGCGCGGGCATCCTGGATCTCCTGGCAATGAAAGGCTGGAATCCGCGAGGCGGTGTGAATATAAACCATCCATCGTCCGAACGGTGTGCCGACGCCGCTCTGGTGAACGCATTCGGTGTAAACTGCCACGTGAGCAGGGATATTCGCAATTTGTACCGTCGCTCTGCGCCGGCTTGCATCGCCGCCGCCGTCGCCGGGTTCGCGTTGGCGGTTCCGGCTGCAGCGCAATCGGCGCTTTCAGTCGGTCCGCGCGGCGTGCAAACCTTGGTGGTCGAGCAACTTTTTGACCGCGGCGGCCGGTGGTATCTGATCGATGACGGCGGCTGTTACAGCTATCTTGAATCTCCCTTTATCCGCCTCGTCCAGGGCCGTCTGGTCCTGCACGCGCATTTGTCGTCGCGACTCGGACAACCGGTGGGCAACGGCTGTGAAGGTGCCGACTTTGCGTCCAACGTCACTCTGTCCGGCAGATTGCTTGGCCGTGGACACCTGCTGATACTCGACGACATTCGTATCGATCGCATTGACGATGCAGCGACCCGTAATGCCTTCAATCTTGCACTGCAGCTCGACCCGCAGATCATGCCGCACGTCGCGAAACTCGATGTATCCGCGTTCGTCAGGCAGGAGGTGGTGGCGACCGGCGGCTCACGGACTCGCCTCGACGGGTTTCGTATTTTGAGCGTCGCAACGCGAGCGGACGCCGTGGTCATTCGATTCGATTTGAGCTTGAGCGTGCCTTGACACCACCCATGGGTCGGCGTGGCCGGGCGCTCCCCCCGGTGGCCAAGGACAAAGCTGCTGAGCGGCGCTACGGTGCGCGCCTCACCGGCGTGCGCGCGATCCTCACTACGCCCCTCGGGCTCACTGTCCCAAGTTCAGCAGTGCGGCATTGCCGCCCGTCGCCGTCGTGTTGACCGTCAAGGTCCGCTCGTTCGCGAAACGCGCGAGATAATGCGGGCCGCCCGCCTTCGGGCCCGTTCCCGAGAGTCCCGTACCGCCGAACGGCTGAACACCGACGACCGCGCCGATCATGTTGCGGTTCACGTAGGTGTTGCCGACGTTCGTTTCCCGGTAGACCTGGCGCCAAAAGGACTCGAGGCGTGTCTGCACGCCGAGCGTCAGGCCATATTGCGTCGCCCGGATCGCCGCGAGCACCTGGTCGACGTCGCGCGCCTTGTAACGAACGACATGGAGAATCGGACCGAACTCCTCGCCCTCGAGTTGCGACGCACTGCGCAGCTCGATCAGGTGCGGCGCGACGAACGTCCCGTGCCGATGCGCAGCGCCGAGTTCGCAGACCTTGAGCACGCGCGCCTCTGTGCGCATCCGTGCGACATGCGTCATGAGCTTCGCGGCCGCCGTCGCCGTGATCACGGGGCCGACGTCGGTCTCGGCGCGCGCCGGATCGCCGATGATCAGTTCGTCCATCGCGCCGGCAATCATGTCGATGATCGTGTCGGCGACGTCTTCTTGCACGAACAGCAAGCGCAGCGCCGAGCAACGCTGGCCCGCGCTGATGAACGCCGAATTGACCACGTCATCGACCACCTGCTCGGGCAACGCGGTCGAATCGACGAGCATCGCATTCATGCCGCCGGTCTCGGCGATCAGCGGCAGAATGCAGCCTTGGCGCGCGGCCAACGCCCGGTTGATGGTGATCGCGGTCGCGGTGGAGCCGGTCATGGCGACGCCGGCGAGCGCTGCATGCCGGAATGCGGCCTCGGCGAACGCCCGCCCCGGCGACGGCACGAATTGCAGCGCCTCCGGGGTCACGCCCGCCTCGTGCAGCAAGGCGACGAATTGCGCGGCGACGAGCGGCGTGGGTTCGGCCGGCTTGGCGACGACCGCGTTGCCGGCGGCGAGTGCGGCGGTCGTCTGTCCGGCGAAGATCGCCAGGGGAAAATTCCACGGACTGATGCACGCGAACACGCCGCGTCCCTGCAGCCGCAGCTCGTTCGACTCGCCCGTCGGCCCGGCGAGCGGCACGGCGCGGTCGAACAGCGTGCGCGCCTGCAGCGCGTAATAACGGCAGAAGTCCGCGGCTTCGCGGACCTCGGCGAGGGCATCGCCGAGCGTCTTGCCCGCCTCCCGCACCAGCAGCTCGAAGAACTGCGCACGTCGGGCTTCGAGCAGATCCGCAGCCTTCTCGAGCGCCAGGGCGCGCACCGCGCCGCCGGCGAGGTTCCAGGACACCTGCGCCCCCGCAGCCGCCTCGAACGCGCCTGCGATCTCTTCGGCGGTCGCGTCACGCAAGCGCCCGACGAGTTCGCGGCGGTCCGCCGGATTCGTGATCGTCTGCGCCTCGCCGTCGTGGCGCTCGCCGTCGAGGATCGGTCCCGCCCGGTGCGCCGTGCTGCGCCGATCCTCGACGGCGGCGCACAATGCGTCGATTTCACGCGGATCGCCGAGATCGACGCCCCGTGAGTTGCGCCGGTCCGCATACAGTGCGGCCGGATCGGGCAGCAACGGATTCTGCGCGGTTTCCAGGTGCTCCAATTCGGCAACCGGATCGCGCACCACCTCATCGACCGGCACTTTCTCGTCCATGAACCGGTTGACGAACGACGTGTTGGCGCCGTTCTCCAGCAAACGGCGCACCAGGTAGGCGAGCAGGTCCTTGTGCGGGCCGACCGGCGCGTAGGCGCGAATCGGTGGAAATCGGTCGATTTGCCGGATCGCCTCGGCGTATAGCAGGCCGCCCATGCCGTGCAGCCGCTGGAATTCGTACGGCGCGCCGGGCGGTGCGAGTTCGAGGATCGCCGCGATCGTGTGCGCGTTGTGGGTCGCGAACTGTGGGTAGATCGCGTCCCGGTGACCGAACAATCGCCCCGCGCAGGCAAGATAGGCTACGTCGGTCGTCACCTTGCGCGTGTACACCGGGTAGCCGACGAGGCCGCGCTCCTGCGCACGTTTGATCTCGCTGTCCCAGTAGGCTCCCTTGACCAGCCGCACGGTCATGCGGCGGCCCGTGGCACGCGCGAGCGCGCCGACCCAGTCGATCACGTCGAGCGAGCGCTTGCCGTACGCCTGCACCGCGAGGCCGAGACCGGGCCACTCGCGCGTCGCCGCCTGTCGGCCGAGAGCCTCGATCACCTCGAGCGACAGATCCAGTCGATCCGCCTCTTCGGCGTCGATCGTCATTTGGATGCCGGCGCGGGCGGCCCGCTCGGCGAGCAGCGCAACGCGCGGCAGCAGGCGTGCGAGTGCCGGGGCCCGCTGCATCGGCGCATAGCGAGGCTCGAGTGCCGACAACTTGATCGAGATCGACGAGGTGGCGTGCACGGCGCGGCCCTTCGCCGCGGCGCCGATCGCATCGATCGCGTGGGCATAGGAGCTGCAGTAGCGCTCCGCGTCGCGCCGCGTCCGTGCACCCTCGCCGAGCATGTCGAACGAGCAGAGCGCGAGCGCCTTTTCCGAGGCACTGCGCTGCAGCGCCTCCTCGATCGTGCGGCCGACGACGAATTCGCCGCCGATGATGCGCATCGCCCGGCGCACCGCGAGCCGCACGACCGGTTCGCCTGCCCTGCGGGTCAGCGCTCGCAGCCAGCCGGCGGCGTCGGATTTGATCGATGCGTCCAGATCCAGGATCCCACCGGTCAACATCAATCCCCAGGTCGAGGCATTCACGAACAACGACTCGGATCTGCCGGAGTGCGCGGACCAGTCCCCGCCGGTGAGCTGTTCGGCGATCAGACGGTCTGCGGTCGCGTCATCGGGAATCCGCAGCAGCGCCTCGGCGATGCACATCAAGGCGATGCCCTCCTGATTCGACAGGCCGAATTCCTGGAGAAACGCGTCGAGGAACGGCCGCTCGTCGCGGCGGGCGCGTGCGCCCTCGACCAACCCCTTCGCGAGCGCGATCGCGCGGTGGCGGGCGCCCCCGGTCAGTTCCAGGCTGCGCAGCAAACGCGTGACCGAGCCCTCCTCCGGCCACAGACCATGATCCCGGATCGCCTGGCGCAGCGCGGCAAGATCGGCGGATTTCGGCGAGTCGGGATGGCTATCGAGCATGCTGATCCTCTCGAGGAACGGATGGCGCGCTGCGGGCGAGTCTGGCGACGAACACCTGCGTGTCCTCGCCCCTGTCGGCGGAGCAACGGATGCCGGCGCCGCTCGCGTTCACCAGCGCCAGATCCCACCGGCCGAGCGTGGCCGGCGCCGACGTGCCATGTTCGATGAGCAACGCGCGATCCATGCAGAAGATCGCCAGAGTCTCGCCGGGGCGCGCACTGAGCACGACGGGCTCTGACAGCCGGCGGACGCGCGCGTCGGCGGTCACGGTGGACCGCGCGGTCATCAAGTTCAAGTCCGCGCAGGGTCCGCCGAGCAGGTCGCATTCGGTGCGCAGTGCGCCGTCGAATTCGGCAAGATCGCCGACCTGCCGCAGGCTGCGACGCTCCCCGTTCGAGAAGCGCAGGCTCACCCCGTCGCCCTGCAGCAGCAGCATGTGCCGGCGATAGCCGGCGAAATCGGAGAACGGTCCCGAGGCGGCGATCTCGGCGACGCTGATCCGCCAGAGATATGCGTCGGCACCCGCGGGCTCGCGCACCGCCTCGTGCGTGACACCGCCGCCGTTCTTCCAGCGCGTGGTCGTAAACGCGGATCTGCGAATCAAGCGCATGATGTCTGCTGCCGAACCTCGTGCCGGCCGCCAAAGACGCCGGAGGTTCCGGCGCCGGGCTCCCGACGGAGCCGGCGCCGGGCTGTCGCCCTAGTTCCTCGCGCGCGCGCCGCTCATTCGGCGGATTCCGTATCCCCGGCCGGCACCGAATCCTCGGATTCGCCGACCCCGCCGCCGACGTCCATGAAATTGCGCCGCCGCGAATCGTCGCTCGCGCGCCGCCGCCGCGCGTGATACGCAAAGCCCGTGCCCGCGGGGATCAAGCGTCCGACGATCACGTTTTCCTTGAGACCGCGCAGATCGTCCTTCAGGCCGCGCACCGCCGCTTCGGTGAGGACGCGCGTCGTTTCCTGGAACGAGGCCGCCGATATGAACGACTCGGTCGCCAGGGATGCCTTGGTGATGCCGAGAAGGAGCGGCTCCCAGGTCGACTGGTTCTTACCCTCGGTCCTTTGCTTCGCGATGACGTCGAGCAGACGCCCCCGGTCCATCTGTTCGCCGCGCAACAGCGCCGAGTCGCCGATGTCCTGGACCTCGATCTTGCGCAGCATCTGCCGGACGATGACCTCGATGTGCTTGTCGTTGATCTTCACGCCCTGGAGCCGGTAGACGTCCTGAATCTCGCGAACGAGATAATTGGCGAGTGCCTCGACGCCCTGCAGGCGCAGGATGTCGTGCGGATTCGGCTCACCGTCGGCGATCACCTCGCCCTTCTCGACCTGTTCGCCTTCGAACACATTCAGGTGGCGCCACTTGGGGATCAGTTCCTCGTACTTCTCGCTCTGCTCGTTCGTGATGATCAGCCGGCGCTTGCCCTTGGTCTCCTTGCCGAAGCTCACCGTGCCGCTGCGCTCGGCCAGAATCGCCGAATCCTTGGGTTTGCGAGCCTCGAACAGATCCGCGACGCGCGGCAAACCGCCGGTGATGTCGCGGGTCTTCGAGGACTCCTGCGGAATGCGCGCGATGATGTCGCCGACCGACACCTTGGCGCCGTCCTCGAGGCTGACGATCGCGCCCGCAGGCAGCGCGTAGACCGCCGGGATGTCGGTGTTCGCGAACGTGACTTCCTTGCCTTTGGCGTTCGTCAGGCGCACGACCGGCCGCAGGTCCTTGCCGCCGGATCCGCGCTGCTTCGGATCGAGCACGACCGTGCTCGTGAGGCCCGTGACATCGTCGACCTGGGAGGTCACGGTGATGCCGTCGACGAAGTCCTGGAACCTGATCATGCCCGCGACCTCGGTCACGACCGGGTGCGTATGCGGATCCCAATTCGCGACCGACTGGCCGGCGCCGACGGTGTCCCCATCGTTGATGGTGATGGTCGCGCCATACGGGATCTTGTAGCGCTCGCGCTCGCGTCCGAATTCGTCGACGACGCCGAGTTCTCCCGAGCGGGACACCGCGACCAGGTGGCCCTTCTCGTGGCGCACGGTCTTGATGTTGTGCAGGCGGATCGTCCCCTTTGACTTTACCTCGACGCCGTTCGCCGCGGCGGCCCGCGATGCCGCACCGCCCACGTGAAACGTGCGCATCGTGAGCTGCGTGCCCGGCTCGCCGATCGACTGCGCGGCGATGACGCCGACCGCCTCGCCGATGTTGATGCGGTGGCCGCGGCCGAGATCGCGCCCGTAGCACTGCGAGCACACCCCGTAGCGCGTCTCGCAGGTGATCGGCGATCGCACCATGACCTGGTCGATGCCCATCTTCTCGAGCAGCTTGACCAGCTTCTCGTCGATCAGCACGCCCGCTTCGACCAGCACTTCGCCGCTCGCCGCGACGACCACAGCCTGCGCGGCGACGCGCCCCAGCACGCGTTCGCCGAGCCCCTCGACGACGTCGCCGCCCTCGACGATCGGCGTGATCGACAGGCCGTTCGACGTGCCGCAGTCGATCTCGGTGACGACCAGATCCTGCGCCACGTCGACGAGCCGGCGCGTCAGATAGCCGGAGTTCGCGGTCTTCAATGCCGTGTCGGCGAGGCCCTTGCGCGCGCCGTGCGTCGAGATGAAGTACTGCAGGACGTTCAAGCCCTCGCGAAAGTTCGCGGTGATCGGCGTCTCGATGATCGAGCCGTCCGGCTTCGCCATCAGGCCGCGCATGCCGGCGAGCTGGCGGATTTGCGCCGCCGAGCCGCGGGCGCCGGAGTCGGCCATCATGAAGATCGAATTGAACGACTTCTGGCGGACCTTGTTGCCCTTCGCGTCGGCGACCTCGTCGGTGCCGAGCTTCTCCATCATGGCCTTCGCAACCTGATCGTTGGTGCGCGACCAGATGTCGACGACCTTGTTGTAGCGTTCGCCGTTGGTCACGAGACCGGAGGAGAACTGCTCCTGAATCTCCTTGACCTCGCGTTCGGCGGTCGCCAGGATCTTGGTCTTCTGTTGTGGCACGACCATGTCGTCGACGCCGATCGACACACCGGCGCGGGTCGCATAATTGAACCCCGTGTACATCAACTGATCGGCGAACACGACGGTCTCCTTCAACCCGACCGAGCGGTAGCACATGTTGATGGTCGCCGAGATCGTCTTCTTCGTCATGTCCTGGTTGATCGCATCGAACGACAGGCCCTTCGGCAAAATCTCCGACAGCAGCGCGCGCCCGACGGTCGTGTCGACGACCCGCCGGCGTCCGACCAGCGCACCGCTCGCCGCGTCGCGCAGATGCTCCGACAGCCGGACCTTCACCTTCGCCTGCAGTTCGACGTTGCGGCTCTCGTAGGCGCGGTGGACCTCGGCGACGTCGCCGAACATCATGCCCTCGCCCTTCGCGCCGACGCGTTCGCGGGTCATGTAGTAGAGCCCGAGCACCACGTCCTGCGACGGCACGATGATCGGATCGCCGTTGGCCGGTGAGAGGATGTTGTTCGACGACATCATCAAGGCGCGCGCTTCGAGCTGCGCCTCGATCGACAGCGGCACGTGCACGGCCATCTGGTCGCCGTCGAAGTCGGCGTTGAACGCGGTGCAGACCAGCGGGTGCAGCTGGATCGCCTTGCCTTCGATCAGCACCGGCTCGAAAGCCTGGATGCCGAGTCGGTGCAGCGTCGGCGCGCGGTTCAGCAGAACCGGGTGCTCGCGGATGACCTCCTCGAGAATGTCCCAAACCTCCGGCCCCTCGCGCTCGACGAGCCTTTTGGCGGCCTTGATCGTCGAGGCCTCGCCGCGCAGCTGCAGCTTCGAGAAGATGAACGGCTTGAACAGCTCGAGGGCCATCTTCTTCGGCAGGCCGCACTGGTGCAGGCGCAGCGTCGGACCGACGACGATCACGGAGCGGCCCGAATAATCGACGCGCTTGCCGAGCAGGTTCTGCCGGAACCGGCCCTGCTTGCCCTTGATCATGTCCGCAAGAGACTTCAGCGGGCGCTTGTTGGTGCCGGTGATCGCGCGGCCGCGCCGGCCGTTGTCGAGCAGGGCGTCGACCGCCTCCTGCAGCATGCGCTTCTCGTTGCGAACGATGATGTCCGGCGCGTTGAGCTCGAGCAGACGGCGCAAGCGGTTGTTGCGGTTGATCACGCGGCGGTACAGGTCGTTCAGATCCGAGGTCGCGAACCGCCCGCCGTCGAGCGGCACCAGCGGCCGCAGATCGGGTGGCAGCACCGGCAGCACCGTGAGCACCATCCACTCCGGCTTGTTGCCGGACTCGATGAACGATTCGATCAGCTTCAGGCGCTTCGACAAGCGCTTGATCTTGGTCTCGGAGTTGGTGTTCGCCATGTCCTCGCGAACCTTGACCACTTCGGCCGGAAGGTCCATCGATTTCAGGAGTTCGTGCACGGCCTCGGCGCCCATGCGCGCGTCGAATTCATCGCCATGCTCCTCGATAGACTCCAGGTACATCTCGTCCGTCAGCAGCTGGCCGCGCTGCAGCGAGGTCATGCCCGGATCGACGACCACGAAGGCCTCGAAGTACAGCACCCGTTCTATCTCGCGCAGCGTCATGTCGAGCATCAGGCCGATGCGCGAGGGGAGCGACTTGAGGAACCAGATGTGCGCCGTCGGGCTCGCGAGCTCGATGTGGCCCATGCGTTCGCGGCGCACCTTGGACTGGGTCACCTCCACGCCGCACTTCTCGCAGACGACGCCCCGGTGCTTCAGCCGCTTGTATTTGCCGCAGAGACACTCGTAATCCTTGACCGGGCCGAAGATCTTCGCGCAGAAGAGCCCGTCGCGCTCGGGTTTGAAGGTGCGATAGTTGATCGTCTCGGGCTTCTTCACCTCGCCGTACGACCAGGAGCGGATCATGTCGGGCGAGGCGAGGCCGATCTTGATCGAGTCGAAATTCTCGACCGGCACCTGCTGCTTGAACAACTTCAATAGATCTTTCATGGCTTAGGCCTCGCTCTCGAGTTCGATGTTGATCGCCAGGGATCGGATCTCCTTGACGAGCACGTTGAACGACTCCGGCATCCCGGCTTTCATCTCGTGATTGCCGTCGACGATCGCCTTGTACATCTGCGTGCGCCCGTTGACGTCGTCCGACTTGACCGTGAGCATCTCCTGCAGGGTGTACGCGGCGCCGTAGGCCTCGAGCGCCCACACCTCCATCTCGCCGAAGCGCTGGCCGCCGAACTGCGCCTTGCCGCCGAGAGGCTGCTGCGTGACCAGACTGTAAGGGCCGGTCGAACGCGCATGCATCTTGTCATCCACGAGGTGGTTCAACTTCAGCATGTACATGTAGCCGACGGTCACGGGCCTCTCGAATTTCTCGCCCGTGCGCCCGTCGTGCAGCGTCGTCTGCCCGCTCGTCGGCAGGTCGGCGAGCGTCAGCAGGCTCTTGATCTCCTCTTCGCTCGCGCCGTCGAAGACCGGCGTCGCCATCGGCACGCCGTGCCGCAGGTTGCGCGCGAGTTCGCCGATTTCCGTGTCGGTGAGCGAGGCGAGGTTCTCCTTCTGGCCGCCCGTCTGGTTGTACACCTCGCCGAGGAATTTGCGGATCTCCGCGAGGGCGGCCTGCGCCTCGAGCATCTTGCCGATCTTGGCGCCGAGCCCCTTCGCGGCCCAGCCGAGATGGGTCTCGAGGATCTGGCCGATGTTCATGCGCGACGGCACACCGAGCGGGTTCAGCACGATGTCGACCGGCGTGCCGTCCGCCATGTACGGCATGTCCTCGACCGGTACGATCGAGGAGATCACGCCCTTGTTGCCGTGGCGCCCCGCCATCTTGTCGCCCGGCTGGACGCGCCGCTTGACCGCGAGGTACACCTTGACCATCTTCAGGACGCCGGGAGCCAGGTCGTCCCCGGCGGTGATCTTCGCCTTCTTCTCCTCGAAACGCTTCTCGAATGCGCGCCTTTGGCCCTTCAGGCGCTCCGCCACGGTCTCGAGCTGGGCGTTTGCGTCCTCCTCCGCCAGCCGGATCTCGAACCACTGTTCGCGCGGCAGCTCGGCCAAATACGCCGTCTCGATCCGCGAGCCGCCCTTCAGCTTCTTCGGTCCCGCGGTGGCCGTCTTGCCATCGAGCATCCCGCGCACGCGCAAAAAGAGGTCGTCTTCGAGAATGCGCTGCTGATCCGCGAGATCCTTGCGCACGCGCTCCAGCTCCGCCTTCTCGATCGAGAGCGCACGCGAGTCCTTCTCGACGCCGTCGCGGGTGAACACCCGCACGTCGATCACGGTGCCGTCCATGCCGGGCGGCACGCGCAAGCTCGTGTCCTTCACGTCGGAGGCCTTCTCGCCGAAGATCGCCCGCAGCAACTTCTCCTCGGGCGTCAATTGCGTCTCGCCCTTCGGGGTCACCTTGCCGACCAGGATGTCGCCGGCGCGCACCTCCGCGCCGATGAAGGCGATGCCCGCCTCGTCGAGCTTCGCGAGCGCCGAATCGCCGACGTTCGGAATGTCCGCGGTGATCTCCTCGGGCCCGAGCTTGGTGTCGCGGGCGACGCAGGTGAGCTCCTCGATGTGGATCGTCGTGAACCGGTCCTCCTCGACGACGCGCTCGGAGATCAGGATCGAGTCCTCGAAGTTGTAGCCGTTCCAAGGCATGAATGCGACCAGCAGATTCTGGCCGAGCGCGAGTTCACCGAGGTCGGTGGACGGTCCGTCGGCGAGCACGTCGCCGCGCCGGATGGAATCTCCGGCGTTCACCAGCGGACGCTGGTTGATGCAGGTGTTCTGGTTCGAACGCGTGTACTTGGTGAGCGAATAGATGTCGACACCCGGCTCGCCGGCGGTCGTTTCGTCGTCGTTGACCCGCACGACGATGCGCGAAGCGTCGACCGAATCGACGACCCCGCCGCGGCGCGCGACCACGGTCACGCCCGAGTCGATCGCCACCGCGCGCTCCATGCCCGTGCCGACCATCGGCGTCTCGGATCGCAGCGTCGGCACCGCCTGGCGCTGCATGTTCGAGCCCATCAAGGCGCGGTTCGCGTCGTCGTGCTCGAGGAACGGGATCAGGGATGCCGCGACCGAAACGATCTGCTTCGGGCTGACGTCCATGAAATCGATCTTGTCCGGCGCGGACAGCGTGAACTCGTTTTGCGTCCGGCAGGAGACGAGATCGGCGGTGAACTCGCCCTTCGCGTTGAGCGCGGCGTTCGCCTGCGCGATCACGTACTGACCTTCCTCGATCGCGGACAGGTAGTCGATCTTGTCGCTCACCCGGCCGTTCGCCACGCGCCGGTACGGCGTCTCGAGGAAGCCGTAGTCGTTCGTTCGCGCGTACACGGCCAGTGAATTGATCAGGCCGATGTTCGGCCCTTCCGGCGTTTCGATCGGGCAGACGCGGCCGTAATGCGTCGGATGCACGTCGCGAACCTCGAAGCCGGCGCGCTCACGCGTGAGCCCGCCGGGGCCAAGTGCCGACACCCGGCGCTTGTGGGTCACCTCGGAGAGCGGATTGTTCTGGTCCATGAACTGCGAGAGCTGCGAGGAGCCGAAGAATTCCTTCACCGCGGCCGCGACCGGCTTCGCGTTGATCATCTCCTGCGGCATGATCGGCTCGCTTTCGGCGATCGTCAGCCGTTCCTTGACGGCCCGCTCGACCCGAACCAGCCCGATGCGGAACGCGTTCTCCGCCATCTCGCCGACGCTGCGCACGCGGCGGTTGCCGAGGTGGTCGATGTCGTCGACCTGGCCGTTGCCGTTGCGGATGTCGATCAGCGTCTTCATGACCTCGATGATGTCCTCCTTGCTGAGGACCCCCGAGCCGGTAATCTCCTCGCGCCCGACCCGGCGGTTGAATTTCATGCGTCCAACCGGCGACAGGTCGTAGCGTTCGCCGTTGAAGAACAGGTTCTGAAACAGGTTCTCGGCTGCATCCTTGGTCGGCGGCTCGCCGGGACGCATCATGCGGTAGATCTCGACCAGCGCCTCGAGGCGCGTCTTCGTCGGATCGATGCGCAGCGTATCCGACATGTACGGCCCGCGGTCGAGGTCGTTGACGAACAGTGTGCGGATCTCCGTGATGCCGTTCTCGATCAGCTTGCCGACCGTCGCGACGTTCAGGATTTCGTTGGCCTTGGCGAGGATCTCGCCGGTCTCGGTGTTGACGATGTCGTGGGCGAGGATCTTGCCCTGCAGATATTCGGTCGGCACGGGCAGGCGCTTGACGCCGGCCTCCTCGAGGTCGCGCACGTGGCGCGCGGTGATGCGCCGGCCTTCCTCGACGACGATCTTCTTGCCGATGCGGATCTCGAACGTCGCGGTCTCGCCGCGCAGGCGCTGCGGAATGATCGCGAATTCGACCTCTTTCTTCGACAAATAGAACGTGTTCTTGTCGAAGAACGTGTCGAGGATCTGTTCCTCCGTATAGCCGAGCGCGCGCAGGATGATCGTGACCGGAAGCTTGCGCCGCCGGTCGATGCGCGCGAACACGCAATCCTTGGGGTCGAACTCGAAGTCGAGCCAGGAACCGCGGTAGGGAATGATCCGCGCCGAGAACAGCAGCTTGCCGGAGGAGTGCGTCTTGCCGCGATCGTGGTCGAAGAACACGCCGGGGCTGCGGTGCAGCTGCGAAACGATGACCCGCTCGGTACCGTTGATGATGAACGTGCCATTGTCGGTCATCAACGGCAGTTCGCCGAGGTAGACCTCCTGTTCGCGCACGTCCTTGACCGGCTTCTTGGCGCCGCTCGCCTCCTTGTCGAGGACCACGAGGCGCACCTTCACGCGCAGCGGCGCCGCGTAGGTCAGGCCCCGGAGCTGGCACTCCTTGACGTCGAACACCGGCTCGCCGAGACGGTAGCTCACGTACTCCAGCGTCGCATTGCCCGAGTAGCTGGAGATCGGGAAGACGCTGTCGAAGGCGGCGTGCAGGCCCACCTTGGCGCGCTGCGACTCCGCGACCTCGGTTTGCAGGAATCGGCGGTACGAATCCAGCTGGATCGCCAGCAGGTACGGCGTGCCCAGGATGCTGGGACGCTTGCCAAAGTTCTTGCGGATGCGCTTCTTTTCGGTGAAGGAATAGGCCATGCGGGTCACCCTTTATCCAGCTTCAGACACAATATCGGCGCGGCCGACGGCGGCCGCGCAATCCGCGGCAACCGTCGACCGGCGCGCATCGGCGTAGGTCACTACTTGATAGCAGCCTTCGCGCCCGCTTCCTCGAGCTTTTTCTTGATCGCCTCGGCATCCGCCTTCGGGATCGCTTCCTTGACGGTCGACGGGGCCCCTTCGACCAGGTCCTTCGCCTCCTTGAGACCCAAGCCGGTGATCTCGCGGATGACCTTGATCACGCCGACCTTGTTGGCGCCGTATTCGGTCATCGTCACCGTGAACTCCGTCTTCTCCTCGGCCACGGGTGCGGCTGCACCGCCCGCCGCGCCGCCGGCGACGACCGCGACGGGAGCCGCGGCCGTGACGTTGAATTTCTTCTCCATGTCGGCGATCAACTCGACCACCTCCATGACGGACATCTTGGAGATCGTTTCGAGGATTTCGTCTTTCGTAACAGCCATGATTAACTCCAGATAGCTACTTGAGGCCTTTCGGCCGAATCAGGTTTCAACCAGCCGCCGGCACTTGCCCGGCCGTCTTGGCTTCGAGAACCGCCGCCAAGGTGCGCACCAACTTCGTGTTGGGAGCGGCCAAGGTACCAACGAACTTCGCGATCGGCGCCTTGATCACGCCCAGCAGTTGCGACAGCGCCTGCGCGCGCGTCGGCAATGTCGCCACGCGCTCGAGGTCTTGCGCCTTGAGCAGCTGCCCGCCCAGAGACACCAGTGTCGTCACCAGCTTGGCGTTGTCCTTCGCGAACGCCTTGACGATGCGCGCGGCGGCGCCCGGATCGTCATTGGAGAATGCGAGCACGACGGGGCCTTTCAACGCCGGTGCGATGCACTCGAAAGGAGTGCCGGCAACGGCCTTGCGCGCGAGCGTGTTCTTGACGACGCGCAGATACACCCCTTCCTTGCGGGCCTTCGCCCGCAAATCGGTCATCTGCCCCACGGTCAAGCCCCGGTTCTCGGCACCGACGACGGACACGGCTTTCGCCGCGATCGCATGGACCTGCGCCACCACGACTTTCTTCTCTTCCAACTTGAGCGCCATTACGGTCCCCCGTTAAGAAGCGTCACACACAGGCCCGAGCCGGATGCTCGCGCCCACCCTCGAGTGCCGTCGGGCACTCCTGCGGTGCGACCTTCACCAGGAAGCTCCTGATTCGGATCCCACCATCTGCGCAGGCGATGTTTTGAGGGCTCCGCGCCCGCCTGCGGTCTTCGACGGTGGGTGCGCGCGGTCCCCGAGGACGTTGCGCGACCCTCCATCAATTCCTTCAACCGTCCGACAAGCCTTCAAAGCCCGAGGCTTGCCTGATCCACCGCGACACCCGGCCCCATGGTCGAGGACACGGTGATCCTCTTCAGATAGATGCCCTTCGAGGCCGCGGGCTTGACCTTCTGCAGATCCGCGAGCAGGGCCAGCAGATTCTCCTTCAGCGCGCCTGGCTCGAAGCTCGCGCGCCCGATCTGTGCGTGCACGATGCCCGCCTTGTCGGTGCGATAGCGCACTTGACCGGACTTCGCGTTCTTGACCGCGCCGGCGACGTCCGGCGTCACGGTGCCGACCTTGGGGTTCGGCATCAAGCCGCGCGGCCCGAGGATCTGGCCGAGTTGGCCGACGATGCGCATCGCATCCGGACTCGCGATCACCACGTCAAAATCCATTTGCCCCGCCTTCACCTTCTCGGCGAGGTCCTCGAAACCGACGATGTCGGCGCCGGCGGCTTTCGCGGCGTCGACGTTCTTGCCCTGCGTGAACACGGCGACGCGCACGGTCTTGCCGGTGCCGTGCGGCATCACGGTCGAGCCGCGCACCTGCTGATCCGACTTGGTCGCGTCGACGCCGAGATTCACGGCGACGTCGACCGATTCATTGAATTTCGCCGTGGCGAACTCCTTCACGAGCTTCAGCGCATCGTCGATCGGAAACGTCCGGCCCGGCGGCAGCTTGTCTTTCCAGCTCTTGGCCCGCTTGACTACCGCAGCCATGTCACACCCCCTCCACGTCGACGCCCATGCTGCGGGCGCTGCCGGCGATCGTACGCACCGCCGCATCGAGATCGGCCGCGGTCAAATCCGGCGTCTTCAACCTGGCGATGTCCTCGAGCTGTTGGCGCGTGATCTTGCCGACCTTCGCCGTATTCGGCGTGGCGCTGCCCTTCGCAATGTTCAGCGCCTTCGCGATCAGCACCGACGCCGGCGGCGTCTTCAGCACGAACGTGAAGCTGCGATCGCTGTAGACCGTGATCACGACCGGGGTCGGCAGGCCTTTCTCCAGCGACTGCGTCTGCGCGTTGAACGTCTTGCAGAACTCCATGATGTTCACGCCCTGCTGGCCGAGTGCCGGTCCGACCGGCGGGCTCGGATTGGCCTGGCCCGCGGGAATCTGCAACTTGATGTAGCCGGTAACCTTCTTCGCCATCGACATGCTCCTGTGGGTGCAAACGCCTCTGCAGCGAGAGGCTCCCCGATTCGCCCATCAACCCTTCTCGACTTGCGAGAACTCCAATTCCACCGGCGTCGAGCGGCCGAGAATCTGGACCGCGACGTGCAGCCGGTTCTTCTCGTAGTTCACCGACTCGACGACGCCGTTGAAGTCGTTGAACGGACCTTCCGTCACCCGCACCACCTCGCCGGGCTCGAACAGCACCTTCGGCTTCGGCTTGTCGGCGCCCTCTTCGACTCTTCGCAGGATCGACATCGCCTCGCGATCGGTGATCGCCGCCGGCTTGTCGCTCGTGCCGCCGATGAATCCGAGCACCTTCGGCACTTCCTTGACGAGATGCCAGGTGTCCTCGTCCATTTCCATCTGCACGAGCACATAGCCCGGGAAGAACTTGCGGTCGGACTTGCGCTTCTGGCCGTCGCGCATCTCCACGACCTCCTCGGTCGGCACGAGGATCTCGCCGAACTTCGGCTCGAGGCCCGCCCGCTTGACCCGCTCCTTCAGCGATTCGGCGACCTTGTGCTCGAAATTCGAGTAGGCGTGAACGACATACCATCGCAGGGACATAAGCGCTCCGGGCAATTCAAGCCGATTGTCCGGTCAACAACCGGGTCATCCACGTGAGGACCCAATCGAGCCCCCAAAAAAATACGCCCATCAACGCCGCGAAGAAGAACACGACCGTCGTCATCCGGATCGTCTCCTCGCGGCCCGGCCAGACCACCTTGCGCAGCTCGATCCGCGAAACCAGGGCGAACTGCCAGAATTCGCGCCCGAGGGAGCTCACCCACGCGAGACCAAGACCCGCGACGACGCCGCCGACCACCAGGCCGACACGCGGCAGCAGCGGCCACTGGTCGTACCAGTAGAATGCGACGATCCCGCCGAATATCGCGATCAAGCCGAGAACGATCAGCGCCGTATCTTTCGCTGACGCCTCGGCGGGTGTTTGCGGTTCTGCCATAGTCTGCTTCAGCCGTTGCTCCACAAGGCGCCGAGTCTGGCAGGGCAGGAGGGAATCGAACCCCCAACCTGCGGTTTTGGAGACCGCCGCTCTGCCAATTGAGCTACTGCCCTGTAAACCTTACGCGATCACCTTGGACACGACCCCGGCACCGACGGTTTTACCCCCTTCGCGGATCGCAAAGCGCAATCCCTGCTCCATCGCAATCGGCGCAATCAGCTCGACGATGATCTTGATGTTGTCCCCGGGCATCACCATCT
>DATLSG010000009.1:0-6393 GCA_035534275.1 Steroidobacteraceae bacterium | reverse complement strand
CCGCCACGACGGCGAAAATCGTGCCGCCGTGTCCACCAATGCGCCGAACTCACCGCCGCGCATCGACATCACACCTCAACATCGCGATACTCGGACAAATGATCACCAAAATCAGTTCGTTCACGCATAGTGTGGGCTAGGCGGAGCTCGACACACGCTGCTGACGCCGAAGGCGCCTTGTTCCAACGCGTCAGCAACAACCGCACCGGCAAACTCGACGACACCATCGCCCCCGACGGTGTCTACAAACTCGTGCGCCGCTACGCGCTGGCGCTGGGCTTCAAGATCGGCGCCCATGCGCGCGTGCAACGGCCGCCACGAATGCCCTCGATCACCGTGCCGACATCGCGAAAATCCGGGAATGGCTGGGACATGCCGACATCGCCACGACCGGTGTGAATGATATGCCGCGACCTCGTCCGTCCCCCTGGTGAGCCGCTTGGGCGGCTTCACGTTGGAGAGTATGAGACACGGCGCTTGATGTATGGACAGCGAATTACGCAACTGGCAGCGGAGCTACGGTTCCGACCACGAATAGCAGGTCGTTCAGCCATAAATCGCACGAAGCACGAAGACCGGAGAGAAAATCCTGACAAACCACAATAGACCAAAAGAAATTAAACCAAGGAGCTACGCTTCGTTTGACTTGTCACACAGCAGGGGGATGGGAGTCGTCCCCGGCGTGTCAATCGTCCTTTCTGACCTTGATTCGGCTATGCACGCCTCTGACGCCGTCCGTCGTGCGGGCGATTTCCACCGCCCTGTCGGCCGCGGCCTGCGTGCCGGCGGTGCCCCGCAGCCAAACCATGCCGTACTTGTCTGTATCGACGTGGATTCGGCCGAGGCTCGTGATGTGCTCGCCGGCGAGGCGGGCCTTGACCTTGGCGGTGATGACCGAATCCTTGACGAATGCCTTCGGCTGCGATCGATTCGTGTCCGAATCGCCGGCAGACACGGCCACGATCGGGCCGATCAGCGCGCCGACGACGAGGAACGTCGTTAGTAATTTCCTTATCATGTGCAGTCCCCGATGATGAACGGTCTGCAGCATGCGGCCAACCGTGGCTGGAGTCTGTCTGTAAGCGTACATAGAATTTCGCCGTCCGCCGGCATCAATCGAGCGCCGCTTCGGCGATCAGCACCGCATTGGTGCCGCCGAAGGCGAACGAGTTCGACATCACGGCGCGCAGCTCCACGCCGGTGCGCGCACGCCCGGGCACGTAGTCGAGGTCGCAGGCCGGATCCGCGACACGCAGGTGCATGGTCGGCGGCAGCAGGCCGCTTTCGAGGCTGATGACGGCTATCGCGAATTCCAGCGCACCGGCGGCGCCCAATAAGTGCCCGTGCGTGGATTTCGTCGAGCTGACCGGGATGACATACGCTTGCTCGCCGAAGACTTCTTTGATCGCGGCGGTTTCGGTGGCGTCGTTTTGCATCGTGGCCGAACCGTGGGCGTTGATGTAGCCGATGGCGGCGGGCGTCAAGGCTGCCGAATCCAAGGCGGCACGCATTGCACTTGCTTGCCCTTGCACGCTGGGGCGCGCGATGTGCCCCGCGTCGCAAGTCAGCCCGTAGCCGGACAGCTCGGCGTGGATTGTCGCGCCGCGCTCGACGGCCCGCTGCCACTCCTCGAGCACCAGAAATGCGGCTCCCTCGCCGATGACCAGGCCGTTGCGGTCGAGCGAAAAGGGCCGGCAGGAGGCGGCCGGGTCGCCGGCGTCCTCTGTCGCAAGCGTGCGCAATGCCTCCCACGCGCGCAACACGCCGAACGTCAGCGGCGCTTCCGCCCCCCCTGCCAGCATCACGTCCACCTCGCCGTGCTGGATTCGCCGTGCAGCCTCGCCGAGCGCGACCGCCGACGACGAACAAGCTGTCGAGAACGTGAGGTTCGGCCCGCAGAGCGCGTGCTCGATGGCGATCCAGGACGCGGCTGCGTTGGTCATTGCGGCGAGCACGCTGTAAGGATTCACCCGCTCCGAGGCTTGCGCATAAAGCTTGAGATAGCCGTCGTCGGTCGTCTCCGCGCCGCCGAGACTGCTGCCGACGAAGACGCCGCAGCGGTCGCGCCGCTCCTTGGCGAAGTCGAGGCGCGCATCGGCAATGGCGCGGTCGGCCGCCACCAGCGCCAGCCGGCTGACCCGATCCAGCATGCGCAGGCGGGGCGCGTCGAAATGCGCGCCGTCTTCGAAGTCGACGGTCGCGGCGATGGGCGAACGCAGGCGGCAGGCGAGCGCGGGCGGCAACCGCCGCACGCCGGACCGGCCGTCCGCCAGATTCGTCAGCAGCTCGTCGATCGAGTTGCCGATCGGTGCGACGACGCCAAGTCCCGTGATGGCGATGCGGCGCTCGGTCATGGCTCGAGAGCCTGCGCGCCGACCGCATGCGGATGGGCGGCGGGTCGAGTGTCAATCAGTGCGTCGATGTACCGGACGACGTCCTGCAGCGTGTGCAAATCGGTCGGCATATCGCCGGGGATCTTGACGTGGAAGCGATCCTCGATCTTGAACATCAATTCCAGAAAGCCGAGCGAGTCGATTCCGAGGGCGCTGAGCGGCGCGTCCGGCGTAAGAAGGGCGCGCGCCACCTGGTAATCGCGAACCAATATGTCCTGAAGGGTGTCAATGGTGTTCATGGGTGCATCTCTGTCGATGTGATTCGAACGATTGGCGGGCGGGCCTTTCCTGCCCACCGTGCCGCAAGGGTCAATAATGAAGGCCAGCGGCGCATCAGGAACTGTGCCTGAGCGGTGCATACCGGGTGCATCGCCGTATGCGCGTACCAGGCTGCGAACCGCAGTCGTGCGGCGAAGGCATCGCGCCACGCGGCCGCATAGCGGCGATTGAGTTCGTGGGTGCGACGCCGACCGAGTCTCGCGGCCGGCTCGCTCAACAGATGCTCGGCCAGCAGGCCGGCCGACTGCAGCGCGATGCTGATGCCCTCGCCGATCAGCGGGTGCGCTTCGCCCGCCGCGTTGCCGACGCGGAAGACGTCGCCATCGGCGCCGACGCGGATTCCGGGTCGGATCGGCCCGACCGACAGCCAACGCCCGTCGTGCCATGCGGCTTCGAGCAGGCCGCGAAGTGCCGGGCATGAGCGGCTCAGAAATTCGCCGACCGCGGTCCCGGCCGTCGCACCCGGCAGTTGGGCACGGCACATCGACAGCCGGTCGCGGCGAATGCAGCAGGCAAGCGTCGTTCGCCCACCATCGGCGATGACGATTCCGCCATAACCGCCGACGATCGAGATCACACCCAGCAATCCGGGCGCGAGGGCTGTGTTGCGCAAACTCGTCTTGAAGGCAAAGAGATCGGCACCACGCCTGGCCGCCTGCACGACCCGCGGGGACGCGCTGCCGTCGGTTCGTGTCGGTGCGCTTTCCCAGGAGCCATGCGCGTCAATGACGACCCGCACCCGGCGCGTATCGTCCGTCCTGTTCTCGTCCGCTCCAGGGCGAGGACGTCGCGTCGGCCCCGAGATTGCGCAGTCGAAGCGACCGGGGCCGCCACCCACGGAGCAAACCGTGGCCGGCTGCAGCACCTCGACCCCCAAGCCGCGGGCGCGTTCGAGCAGCAGGTCATCGAGACGATCGCGGCCGATGGCGCGCCCATACCGATCGCCGCCCGCAGTGCACGGCGGGAACTGTGCAATGACCGTCGCACGCCGGCCGATCCAGCAGACTTGCCGCAGTTCGGGCCCCGAAATTTCACGAACCGCGGGGCCGACGCCGAGCGCGTCGAGGAGCGATAGGCTGCCCGCTGATATGCACTCGCCGCATACTTTCTGCCGCGGATACGCGTTCCGCTCGACCAAGACCACACGCCAGCCGGCGGCGGCAAGCCAGATCGCCGTCGCGGCTCCGGCGGGACCAGCACCGATCACGAGCGCGTCGGCGTCAAAGCGCATGGCCGCGGCCCCCCGCACCGGGGGCGCGCACCGCCGTAAAGCAATGCATGAACGGCAGTGCGCGAAATTCGCCGACGCTCCAGTCGCCCGCCACCCGTGCCCAGAGTGTCGACAGTTCCCTTCCGCGAAAGCCAGCGGCCACACTGGTCACCGCGTCCTCCCGCGTGATCCGGTTAGCGCCGATCACGCCGATGCATGCACTCGCCACGCGACCGAGAAGATCTCGTCGCGGTTCGCCGCAGACGAAGGCATCAGTGCGCGCCGCGGCGGCGCTCAACAGTACGCTCAGCCGAACCGTGTCGAAGTGATGAAGGAACAGCATCGCGATGCACAAATCATATCGCGCCGCCACGGGCTCCCGCGCCCAGGCAAGTGCGTCGGCGCGGATTATGGTTACCACCCAGTCGAGCTCCCGGTACGCCCTGCGCGTGGCCTCGGTCACGAGGTCGTGACGGTCGAGCAGTGTCACTTCGACCCCCGTCCAGCGCGGTTTGAGCACGCGCGCGAGCCGCAGCAACAAGCTGCCATCCCCCGCGCCCAATTCGAGGATTCGCCGCGGCGGAGCCCCGAGTCGCAGTCCGTTGACGGTGCGCCGTAAGATCGAGACGGAATTCATCGCACGATGTACGCGACGTAAGTCGCGGCGAGAGCGCCGCGCCTGTATATTCTCCGGGGGAAGTTCATCCAGGTGTTCTGCACAAACGCGACGTGGTTTGACTCGCATTGGACCGCTTACTCGACCGCGAGTAAGGCACCGTGACACGTGAACCCGGCACCAAACGACGACATCCACCACCAGCCGCCCGGGGTGCCGTCGGCGATGGCCGCGTCGAGCACGAAATAGACGAATGCGCTGCTCAGGTTGCCGAACTTGCGCAGCGTGTCGCGGCTGTGGCGCAGCGCCTGGGGCGCCAGGCCCAGGCGTTCCTCGAGGGCGATCAGGACGTCGCGTCCCCCCGCGTGCATGATCCAGCCGGCGATTTGTCCACGTACCAATCCGGCGCGGTCGAGCGCGGCGACGAGCACTTCATTCGCATGCTCGGCCGCGAGCCCGGGCACCGCCCGGGTCAGTACATTGCGCAACATCCCGGCACGATGTTCGAAGCGCAACGACTCGCGATCCTTCGGCGCCGTGAATGAGACCGTGTCAGTCCACTCGATCGAACGCCGATCGGGCGGTCGTCCGCGCGAAAGCACCGCAGCGCCGGCTCCATCGCCGAACAGACAAGCACTGATCAACACGCCGGGGTCGTTATCGAGATACATGGCGGCGCTGCACACCTCGACGCAGATCGAGAGAACGTGTTCGCATTGCCGCGCGCCCAGCAGCGCATTCGCCAGCTGCCAGTTCGGCAGCGCTCCGGCGCAACCCTGTCCGACCAGATCGAAACACAGCACGTCGGGTCGTAGGCCGAGTCGCTCAAGCACGTAGCCGCTGAGGCCCGGGCACAGATAGCCCGTGCAGGTTGTGACGATGATCGCATCGATGGCCGTTGCCGTCAGGCCCGCGCGGTTCAGGGCGGATCGACCCGCGGCGGATGCCAATCGCGGCGCTTGCACGGCGAAACGCCGATGCAAGGTATCGGGATCGATGGCGAAGGCTTCTTGCAGCGAATCGACCGCGAGCCAGCGTTCTTCGATGCCGTTGTCCCGGGCAAGAACTGCCTTCGTCACTGCATGCGCGCGTGTGTCCAGCCGTTCGAACCAATCGGACGCAGTGAATGCGGCCCAGCACTGGTCCTTGGTATAGCAATGTTCGGGCAACGCGGTGCCGAGCGCATTCAAATACATTCCGTCGCTCCTTGGCGATGCAGCGCACCGCTGTGCTCCGCATTAATGCGATTCGCGCAATTGAGAGGCCACGTAGCGAATATGACATTATCGACGCGTGTTCGCACAGTTCCGAATCGTCCTGCAGTTATTGACAGATCTGGCAGGAATTGTACCTGTGGGGTGCGAATTCGCGAATCATAGCGTAAGGCGCCATATGCGAGCGGCTTTGTGCAGCATGGTATCCCTGGTAGCCTGCCTCGACGATGCGTGACTTGCTTCTTCTCGCAGTGTAATTGATCGTCACCCTGGCCAAGCTCGCGCGCTCCGGCGGTGTGCGCTCCGTCGTTGCCGAGTCCTTGCTGCTTAAACAGCAGCTTCTCATCGGCCGCCGTTGCCGTCGACGCGCCCCGCCTCTGGCAACAATCGATTCGTGCTCGGATTGATGACGCTGTTCGTGCGTCTTCGACGAGTCGCGGGGCGCGCCGCAATTCTCAAGCCGGCGACGTTATTACGGTTCCACAAGGCGCTGGTCGATCGGAAGTATCGCCGCCTGTTCTCGTCCGCTGAAAGAGGCGGTCGCCGCCATCATCGAGATGAAAGCTCGCAACCCCTGCTTCGGCTGCCAGCGCATTGCCGAGCAAATCTCACAAACGTTCGGCATTGTAATCGACAAGGACGTCGTGCGCCGCGTGCTCGCGAAATACTACCGCGCTGGTT
>DATLSG010000008.1:0-384458 GCA_035534275.1 Steroidobacteraceae bacterium | reverse complement strand
CGCGGTAAGCGGGCGATCGTTTGCGCATCGAGTCAGGGTCTCGGCAAGGGTTGCGCGCTCGCGCTCGCCGAGGCGGGCGTGTCCTTGGTGATCAACGGGCGCGACGCGGCGCAACTCGAGACGACCGCCGGCGAGATCCGTCGCGCGACGGGCGTCGAAGTGACTGCGGTCGCCGCCGATATCGCCGATCCGGCCGGACAGGCGGCGCTGCTCGCCGCGTGCCCGCAGCCGGACATTCTGGTCAACAACAACGGCGGGCCGCCGTTCCGCGACTTCCGCTTGCTCGACCGCCCGGCGATGCTCTCCGGCGTGGCGATGAACATGCTCACGCCGATCGAGCTCATGCAAAAGGTGATCGACGGCATGATTGCCCGCGGCTTCGGTCGGATCGTCAACATCACTTCGATCAGCGTGAAGATGCCGATCGCCGGTCTCGACCTGTCGAGCGGCGCGCGGGCGGGTTTGACGGCGTTCGTCGCCGGCATCGCGCGCACGGTCGCCGGCCGCAACGTCACGATCAACAATCTACTGCCCGGATACTTCGACACCCGCCGCCTGCGCGACGGTTTCGCGGCGTCGGCGCGGCGTTCCGGCGGATCGGAAGCAGCGGTCGCCGCCGACGAGATGGCGTCGATTCCCGCGAAGCGCTTCGGCAACCCCGGTGAATTCGGCCAAACCTGCGCATTTCTCTGCAGCGTGCACGCCGGCTATATCACCGGCCAGAATATCCTGCTCGACGGCGGTCTGTTTCCGGGCGCGTTCTGAGGCGAGTCGCGGATCCGCACGACCTGGCCCCGGTCGTCCCGGAGCCGCAACAGCGTGAGCGCCGCAGCCGGGCTCGATGGCGCGGTGCGCCGGGCGGGCACCGCGCCCGCCGCCTTGCCCCAGCGTCAGCTCATAGGATCGCCGCGCGATCCACCGACCCGATGTCCGAGTAGCCGCAGAAGGCCATCGTCAGGTCGAGTTCGTTGCGGATCAGCTCGAGGCATTTCGTGACGCCCGCCTCGCCCATGGCGCCGAGGCCGTAGAGAAACGCGCGGCCGATCAGCGTGCCGCGCGCGCCGAGCGCGATCGCCTTCAGCACGTCCTGGCCGCTGCGAATGCCGCCGTCCATCCATACCTCGATGCGCGAGCCGGCCGCATCGACGATCGCCGGCAGCGCCTCGACCGAGGAGGGCGCGCCGTCGAGCTGGCGGCCGCCGTGGTTCGAGACGATCAGTGCGTCGGCGCCGCTGTCGGCCGCGAGCCGTGCGTCGGCCTCGTCCATGATGCCCTTCAGCACGAGCTTGCCGCCCCATCGGCGCTTGATCCATTCGACGTCGCTCCAGCTCAGGCGCGGATCGAACTGTGCAGAGGTCCATTCGGCCAGCGAATCCATATTTTCCACGCCGCGGGCATGGCCGACGATGTTGCCGAAGCTGCGGCGGCGCGTGCCGAGCATGCCGAGACACCATCGCGGCTTCATCGCCAGATCGACCAGGTTGCGCAACGTCGGCCGCGGCGGCGCCGACAGGCCGTTCTTCAGATCCTTGTGCCGCTGCCCGAGAATCTGCAGATCGAGCGTCAACATCAACGCCGAGCAGCCGGCCGCCTTCGCCCGGTCGATCAGGCGCTCGATGAAATCCCGGTCGCGCATCACATAAAGCTGGAACCAGAACGGCGCCTGCGTGTGCGCAGCGACGTCCTCGATCGAGCAGATGCTCATCGTCGACAGCGTGAATGGAATGCCGAATTTCTCCGCCGCCCGCGCCGCAAGAATCTCGCCGTCCGCGTACTGCATCCCGCACAGGCCGGTCGGCGCGATCGCCACCGGCATCGCCACTTCCTCGCCGATCATCCGGCTGCGCAGCGAACGGCGCTCGATGTCGACCGCGACCCGCTGGCGCAGCTTTAGCTTGCGCAATTCGGTCTCGTTGGCTTTGTACGTGCTCTCCGTCCAGGATCCGGAATCCACATAATCGTAGAACATCCGCGGCACGCGCCGTCGTGCCAGCACGCGCAGATCCTCATTGCAGGTGATCACGCTCATCGGTGGTGTTTGCGCCGTCGCTCCGCTACGCTGTACCGCTCAACAGTGTAGCGAATCGGGGCGGCACCCGCAGGGCGCTGCATTCTGGCTGTCGGATCCGCGGAGGACACCGCATCATGAGTGAAACCGAGCCGATCGTCGCGCGCCGCGGCGCGCGCGCCGCCCGCCACGCCGCCCGCGCGGCGCCCCTGCCGGAGAACCTGCGCCCGGTGATGCCCGGCATGCTGGGCGGACGATACAAGCCGCTCGCCGATGCCGATGTCGTACGCATCCATCGGGCGGCGCTCGACGTGCTCGAGCAGATCGGGCTCGCCGACGCGACCCCTTCGGGCATCGAGTGCATGACCCGCGCCGGCGCGCGCCTCTCGCCGCAGGGCCGCCTGCTGTTTCCCCGCGCGCTGGTCGAGGACACGCTCGCCCGCGCCGGACGCCATTTCGTATTGCATGGGCAGGATCCCAAGCACGACATGGAACCCTGGGGCTCGCGTGTGTACTTCGGCACGGCGGGCGCCGCGGTGCATATCGTCAACGCAAAGACCGGCGAGTACCGCGACTCGAGCACGCAGGACCTGTACAACATTGCCCGCGTCGCGGACACCCTCGACCATCTGCACTTCTACCAGCGCTCGGTCGTCTGCCGGGAGCTGGTCAATCCGCTCGAGATGGACATCAACACCGCCTACGCATGCGTTGCCGGCACGACCAAGCACGTCGGCACGAGCTGGGTGCGTCCGGAGCACGTCGAAGCGAGCCTCGAAATGCTGCATCTGATCGCCGGCGGCGAGGAACAGTGGCGCGCCCGGCCGTTCGTCAGCCAGTCCAACTGCTTCGTGGTGCCGCCGCTGAAATTCGCTTATGACGCCTGCCTGTGCCTCGAGATTGCGGTGCGGGGCGGCATGCCGGTGCTGTTGCTCTCGGCCGGTCAGGCGGGCGCGACCGCGCCCGCGGCGCTCGGGGCGGCGCTCGTCCAGGAAGTCGCCGAATGCCTCGCCGGGCTCGTCTATGTGAACGCGATCAAGCCCGGCGCGCCGGCGATCTTCGGCACCTGGTGTTTCGTCTCGGACCTGCGCACCGGCGCGATGTCCGGCGGCAGCCCCGAGCAGGCGCTGCTATCCGCGGCGAGCGCACAGCTCGCGCGCTACTACGACCTCACGGGCGGTACCGCGTCCGGCATGAGCGACGCGAAAATGCCCGACGTCCAGTCCGGTTATGAGAAGGCGTACAACCACGCGCTCGTCGGCAACGCGGGCGCCAACCTGATCTACGAGTCGGCGGGGATGCTCGCGAGCCTGCTGGGATTCAGCATGGAGAGCTTGATCATCGACAACGACATCATCGGCGCCGTGCAGCGCACGATCAAGGGAATCGACGTCAGCGACGAATCGCTGTCGATCGAGACGATTCGCAAGGTCTGCTTGGAGGGGCCGGGCCATTTCCTCGGCGCCGATCAGACGCTGCAGCGGATGCAGAAGGAATACGTCTATCCGAGTGTCGGCGACCGCTCGAGTCCGAACGAGTGGGTGGTGCAAGGCCGGCCGGCCGTCGTCGAACGCGCAGCGCGCAAGCTCGAGACGATTCTCGCGGAGCATTTCCCGGCGCACATCCCGGAGACGGTCGACGCCGCGATCCGCGCGCGCCTGCCGATCCGCTTGCCGCGCGAGGCCATGCGGCCCCCGCGCAGGGGCTGAGCACGCCGCTCAGGCGACCAGCGACAGCAACGTCGCGCGGCCGAAGCCCGCGTCGACGAAGTCGGCGAGACCGTTCAGGGTATCCTCGAGCGCGGGCGTGTCGTGGCCGAACAACGCCCGCATGACGGCCGCGCTCTCGAACAGGCCGTGAACGTAGAGTGCGAGGGTGGCGCCGCACTGCCAACCGCAGTCCTCGTCGAGCACCGCCGCGAGCGGCGAGCCGCCGCGCGGCGCGAGTGGCTTGGTGCCTCCGTGGCGGATTTCGTAGCCGCAAAAGTCGACGCCACCGAGCGGCGCCCAGGCACCCTCGAGCGGGCCGAACCGGTAGTGGCCGCGGCGGTAGCGTTTGGTCGCCGCGAACTCGGTCGAATACGGCAGCAGACCGAGGCCGTGCGCCGCCCCCTCGACGCCGTGCGGATCCGCGACTTCGGCGCCGAGCATTTGCAGCCCGCCGCAGATTGCGAGCAGCCGCTTGCCGGCCTCGACGTGCGCCGCGATCGCCACGTCGATGCCGGTGCGCCGCAACCATGCGAGGTCGGCGGCGACCTGTTTCGATCCGGGCAGGATCAGCAGATCGGCGCCCGCGACCGCGCCGGCATCGCGCGCCCAGCGCAGGCCGAGACCCGGGACGCGGCCGAGCGGCGTGAACTCGTCGAGATTGCTGATCTGCGGGTAGGCGACGATGGCCACCGCCGGACCGTGGCCGCCGCCGCGCGCGTCGAAGACCCCATCCTCTTCCGGCAATCCGTGGCCACGCCACATCGGCAGCACGGCGAGGGTCGGTACTCCGGTCAGCGACTCGAGCAAGCGCGGTCCCGGCTCGAGCAGGCCGGCGTCGCCGCGGAACTTGTTGAGCACGAAGCCGCGAATCAACGCACGGTGCTCGGGCGGCAGCAATTGATGCGTGCCATATAAGTGCGCGAACGCACCGCCCCGGTCGATGTCGGCGACCAGCAGGGTCGCGGCCGCCGCATGCGCCGCGACCCGCATGTTGACGATGTCCGTCGCCTGCAGGTTGATTTCCGCCGGCGAACCCGCGCCCTCGATTACGATCACCTCGTTGCCATCGATCAGTGCGTCGAGACAGGCCTGGATCGTCGGCCAGAGCAGCGACGAGCGCGCGTGCCACGGCATCGCCGCGAGCGCGTCGTCGCGCCGGCCGAGCAGAATCACCTGGCTGCGCATTTCGGTCTCCGGCTTCAGCAGCACCGGGTTCATGCGTACGTCCGGCTCGCAACCGGCGGCGAGCGCCTGGAAGTACTGCGCGCTGCCGATCTCGCCGCCGTCGACGACGCGTGCGTTGTTGCTCATGTTCTGCGCCTTGAACGGCGCCACCTTGAATCCCGCGCGCGCGTACCAGCGCGCGAGCGCGGTCGCGAGCAGGCTCTTGCCGGCGCCGCTGGTCGTGCCGCAGACCATGACGGCACGGCCCCGGCTACTCATCGGCAAGGACGGCGACGGCCGGCCGCCACAGATGCGCACCGTCGTGCTCGACCACGTTGACGCGCGTGCGGAACGCAAGCGACAGCCAGTCGCCGGCGAGCGCCTCGCGCACCGAACCGTGGCCGACGAGCCCATCCTCGCCGAGCACGATCAGCCGATCCGCGGTCAGCGCGAGCGACAGATCGTGGATCGCGCTCACGACCGCCACGCCGCAGCCGTGCGCCTGCTGGCGCAGCAAACGGGCGATGTCCTCCTGATGCGGCGGATCGAGGTGCGTCGTCGGCTCGTCGAGCAGCAGCACCGACGCCTCGACGGCGAGCACGCGCGCGAGGTGCACCCGCTGGCGTTCGCCGCCCGACAGGGTCGATACGCGCCGCGCCGCCCACCGCAGGGACCCGGTCGCGCGCATCGCCCGGTCGATCGCCGCATCGTCGTCGACGTCGCGATGCGCGAGCCAGCCGCCGTGCGCGAACCGGCCCAGCGCAACGACTTCGGCCGCGGTCAGATCGGTCGCGACCGCGGTCTGCGCGAGCCAGCCCAGGCGCCGCGCACGTTCGCGCCGCGGCCAGGCGCCGAACGGCCGCCCCTGCAGCCAGATCGTTCCGCTGCGCGGGCGCAGCAGGCCCGCAAGCGTTCGTAGCAGGGTGGACTTGCCGCTGCCGTTCGGCCCGACGATCGCGCTCCAACGGCCCGCCGGGATCTGCAGGGATACGCGATCGAGTACCGTGCGCGCGCCATAGCCGACGACGAGATCGCGGCAGGCGAGCGCGATCGGCCGCTCAGGAGTGCTGGGGGCGGGCTCAAGCATCGCGCGTGCGCCGCCATAGGAGCAACGCGAGGTAGGCGCCGCCGACGCAGGCGGTGACGGCGCCAACCGGCAATTCCGCCGGGCGGATGATCCAGCGGCTGACGAGGTCCGCAGCTTGCAGCAGCGCGCCGCCGCACAGGGGCGAGGCAATCAGTAGATAGCGATGGTTCACGGTAAGCGTTTCGCGCACCAGATGCGGCGCAACCAGACCGACGAAGCCGACGATGCCGACCTCGCCGACCGTCGCCGCGGTCGCCGCACAGACGATGCCGAGCATCGCGAGGCGCAGGGTCGGCAAGGACAGCCCCAGCGACTGCGCCGTGTCCTCGCCGAGCGTCAATGCGTCGAGGCCGCGCGAGAACAGCACCGCGGGAATCGCGCAGACGCAGAACACCACGGCGAGGAGCGAGGTCGACGACCAACCGAGAAAGCCGGTGCTGCCGAGCAGGAAGACCTGCATCGTGCGCCACATGTCGGGTTTGGTGAGCAGCAGCAGCGAGGTGACCGCGCTCAGCAGAAATCCGACCACGATGCCCGACAGGAGCAGATTCGAGGTCTGCAGCACGCCGCGCGCGAGCGCGATCGTCAGCGCGATCGCCGCGCAGGCGCCGACGACCGCCGCGCCGGCGAGCCCCAGTTGGCCCGTCCAGGCGAGCGCGCCCACCGACGCGCCGCTCGCGAACAGCACGATCGTCACTCCGAGCGCCGCGCCCGAGGCCGTGCCGAGCAGATACGGCTCGGCGAGCGGATTGCGGAACACGCCCTGGGCGATCGCGCCGGCGAGCCCCAGCAAGGCGCCGACGAACCAGGCACCGACCGTGCGCGGCAGCCGGATGTCCCAGAGGACGACCGCCGACTGCGCGTCCGGCGACAGGATCCAGCGCAGCGACGTATGGATGCTCGAGGTGCCGACGAGCAGGCCGCCGAACGTGAGTACCGTCGTGATCGCGAGGCAGCCTGCCAGCCACCACGCGACCGGCGGACGCTCCTCGCCGAAGGCCCGCGGCAGCGCGTCGATCAGCGTCGAGCGCGTCGCACTCATGGCGCCACCCGCGCGAGGCATGCGGCGATTGCGCGCAATCCCTCGGCGACGCGTGGCCCGGGGCGCATGATCGTCTCGCGCACGCGCTCGGGGAACGTGCAGATCCGATGTTCGCGCACCGCCTTGATTCCCGCCCAGCCCGGCCGCTCGGCCAGGTGCGGCGCCGCGGCGCGCGAGATGAAAATCACGTCCGGATCGCGCCGCACGACATATTCGGGGTTCAGCAGCGGAAATGGGCCAAGTTTCGCCGCGACGATGTTGCGCACGCCGAGCTTCGCGAGCAGCCCCCCGATGTACGAGTCCGGTCCGGCGGCGTACGGCGCCGGATCGACCTCGAAATAGACCTTGGGTGCCGGGCCGCGGCGCTGGGCCATCGCCGCGTCGGCAACCGCGCGCACCTGCGCGCGGATGCGTGCGTTCAGCGCCGCGGCGCGTTGCGGCACGCCCAGCAGTTCACCGACGATGCGCACGGTGCGCGCGATGTCGGCGTACCGGTCGGTTTCGATCGCGAAGGAGGCAATGCCGAGCTCGCGCAGGCGCGCGCCGACCCGCTGCGAATTGCTGAGCAGCACGAGATCCGGCCGCAGCGCGACGATCCGCTCGATGTTCACCTCGTCCAGATCGCCGACTTTGGGTAGGCGCTTGACGCTCGGCGGCCAGTCGTCGAAGCGGCCGACCGCGACCAGGCGGTTGCAGGCGCCGAGCGCACAGACCGTCTCCGTCAGCGACGGCAGCAGCGTGATGATGCGCCGTGGATCGTGCGGCACGACGACGCTGCGGTTCGAGTCGTCGCGCAGCACCACGGCGCCCGCCGCGGCCTGCGCGAACACACCGTAGGCGAACGCCGCGCACGCGAGCGCGCCGATCATCGCCGGATGCCGGACGCGCGCCGACGCGCTCGCAATGCCGATCATGTCCCGAGAACCCCTGCGCGCACCCGCCGTGCGCCCGCCGGAAACGCCCAAATCGGTGCCGGGGGGAGAGACCTTGGTGGGTGCCGGAGAAGGAGGGTGATCGACACCGGCCAATCCGCACCGCCGTCGCCCGCCGCAACACGTGCCGCCGCGTGACAGGTCGGTATACGGGCTTGCGAGTGGGACGACCTCCCGGCCGGGTCGCCTTCCCACGCGAAACGCGTAGTGGCAATGAGACCCGGCTTGGCTCGCTGACCGTTGCGGGGGCAGCGCCGGACTGGCCCATCGGGGCTTCACCGGCTTCCCGTTTCACCCGCCGGCCTCGCCGGCCGACGGACTCCTGGACGCGCCGACAGTCTGCCCCGGAAACTACCCCCGGTCAACGCGGCCGGGCGCCCGGCCGGATCGGTCTGGCATTCAGCTGATCCCCGCCGAGCCGAGCGGCAGCGTGCCGAGCAGTTCCGCAGCACCGTTCCACAGCACCTGGATGCCGATGCAGAACAGCAGGAACGCAGACAGGCGCACGACGATCGTCGTGCCGGTCGCACCGATCAGGTCGGCAAGGCGTGCGCTATGGCGATACGCCAGGTAAATGAGCAGCGTCAGCAACATGACCGCCGCGAGCGTCGCGATGAAGAATTCGAACAAGGGCGGATAAAAGCCGCTGGGCCGGCTCGCGCCCAGGGAAACCGCGACCGAGATCGTCCCGGGACCCGTCGTCAGCGGCATCGTCAACGGATAGAACGCGAGCCGGCTCGGCGGGATGGCGATCGAGCGCGGATGCGGCGTCTCGCTGCGCCGCTGCTCGGTCGCATCCGGCTCGGTCAGCATGCGCCAGCCGGACATGGCAATGACGATGCCGCCGGCGACGCGCAGCACCGGAATCGAGATGCCGAAAAAGCCGAGCACGTAGGCACCGACGTACAGTGAGGCGGTGACGATCGAGAACGCGTAGATTGCGACCCAGCGCGACACCTGGGCGCGCACCCGCTTGTCGAGCCCGCGCGTCGCGCCGAAGAAGATGAACGCGCCCGACAGGGGATTGACGATCGAGAATAAGGCCGTGAAGGCGAGCAGGAACGTCTTCACGCCGCCCGCCCGTGCGCCGGCGCGCCGCCGCTCCCGCTCGAATCATCGGGTACGAGTGCCTTGAACATGTGCGCCTCCCCGTTCATCCGGCCGCCCGTTCGGCCGCCGCGATCGTTGTGATTTGTCGGCACAAGCATTAGTTTAGCCGCGATGCCGACGGCCATCGAATTTCACGCTCCCTTTGTCGCGGCCTTCGCGGCCTTCGCGGCCGTCGTGACCGCACCCGATGCGCAGCGGCGCCGATGAGCGGGCTCGCGGCGACGATCGCCTACGCCGTCGAACCGAACCTCTCGGCCGAGGAATTCCGCGCCGTGCTCGTCGCCTCGACGCTCGGCGAACGCCGGCCCGTCGCCGACCTGCAACGCCTCGGGCGCATGCTCGGCGGCGCCGACGTCATCGCGACCGCGCGCGACGGCGGGCGTCTCGTCGGCGTCTCGCGCGCGATCAGCGACTTCTCGTACTGCTGTTACCTTTGCGATCTCGCGGTCGAGGTCGCGTATCAGCGGCGCGGCATCGGCAAGCGCCTGATCGGGGAGACGCACGCCGCAGCCGGCGAGCAGACCTCCCTGTTCCTGATCGCGGCGCCGGCGGCGGAAGGCTACTATCCGAAGATCGGCCTGCGCCACATCCCGAGCTGCTGGACAATCCCCCGGGCGCGGTGAACGCCGTACCGGCACGCTTCAGGCGTCGACTCCGAGCTTTTGCAGATACTCGTCGTAGTTGCCCCTGAAGTCGGTGATCTCGCCGTCGGCATGCAGCTCGAGGATCCGCGTCGCGAGCGCGCCGACGAATTGCCGGTCGTGCGAGACGAAGATCAAGGTCCCTTGGTAGCGCTCGAGGCCGATCTGCAGCGACTCGATCGTCTCCATGTCCATGTGATTCGTCGGTTCGTCGAGCAACAGTACGTTCGGCTTCGTCAGCATCAACTTGCCGTAGATCATGCGACCCTTCTCGCCGCCGGAGAGCACCTTCACCGATTTCTTGGTCTCTTCGCCCGAGAACAGCAGGCGGCCGAGCGTCGCCCGCACGAGCTGATCGTCGTCCGCCTTGCCGCTCCAGGTGGACATCCACTCGAACAGCGTCATCTTGGTGTCGAACTCGGCCTGCGGATCCTGCGGCATGTAGCCCGGGTTCGCACTCTCGACCCAGGTAATCCGTCCCGAGTCCGGTCGCAACTCGCCGGCTAGACAGCGCATCAGCGTCGTCTTGCCGGCGCCGTTCGGACCGATGATCGCGATGCGCTCGCCGGCCTCGACCGCGAGCGAGACCTTGCGCAGCACCGGCGCCTGCGCGCCCGGAAAGCCGAAACGCAGATTCTCGACGGTCACCGCGGATCGATACAGCTTCTTGCCCTGCTCGAACCGAATGTATGGGTTCTGGCGCGACGACGGGCGCACCTCCTCGATCTTGATCTTCTCGAGCTGGCGCTTGCGCGAAGTAGCCTGCCGCGCTTTCGACGCGTTCGCCGAGAAGCGGCGCACGAACTCCTGCAGGTCGGCGATGCGGTCGCGGGCCTTCGCGTTCGCCGATTCGACGCGCTCGCGCGCCTGCATCGACGCCAGCATGAAGTCGTCGTAATTGCCCGGATAGATCGTCAGTCGCTGGAAGTCGAGGTCGGCGATGTGCGTGCAGACCTCGTTGAGGAAATGCCGGTCGTGACTGATGATGACCATCGTCGCGTCGTACTCGTTCAGCGTGCGCTCGAGCCAGCGGATCGAATGGATGTCGAGATTGTTCGTCGGCTCATCGAGCAGCAGCACGTCTGGGCGCGAGAACAGCGCCTGCGCGAGCAGCACGCGCAATTTCAGGCCGGGCGCCACCTCGCGCATTGGGCGCTCGTGCTTGGAGCCGTCGATTCCCGCCGCCGTCAGCAGTGCACTGGCGCGCGCCTGCGCGTCGTAGCCGCCGTAACCGGCGAACGTGCTCTCGAGTTCGGCGGCCCGCATGTAATCCGCGTCGCTCGCATCCGCATCGGCATAGATCAGGTCGCGCGCACGCATCGCCTGCCACATCTCCCTGTGGCCCTGCAGGACGACATCGAGCACGCGCTCGTCCTCGTAGCCGAACTGGTTCTGGTCGAGCTTGCCGAGCCGCATGCCGGTCTGCAGCACCACGTCGCCGGCGCTCGGCTCCAGGTCGCCGCCGAGAATCCTCATCAGCGTCGACTTGCCGCAACCGTTCGCGCCGATGAGGCCGTAGCGGTTGCCGTCGGCGAATTTGACGCTCACCTGGTCGAAGAGCGGCTTTGCGCCGAATTGAATCGTCAGACTAACGGTGCTGAGCATGTTGCGATCCGATGGCAAATCCGCGGCGGTCGGCCGGGCCGGCCGTTCACCGGAAAATTCGAACAATTTGTCGCCGCGCCTGCGACGGCGGCCCCTCGGGAAGGAGGACCGGCTGCGGCGGGGCGCGCATTGTACCCGAGCGCCGAAGGCTTGTTTACGGTAATTTGCCGACATCGCCGACCTGCGGCCCGGACGATCTGCCCATGCCGTCAATGAACCGGATATTTTTCTGCATACTGCTCGCCGGGGCGGCGCCATTGTGCGTCGCGAGCCCGCCGGCTCACGCGCCGCCGGCGTTTGCGCCGCCGCCCGTGACGATCGTGATCGACGCGGCTGCGCCCTCGCAGCCATTCCCGCATTTCTGGGAGAAGATGTTCGGTTCCGGGCGCGCGATTCTCGCGCTGCGCGACCGTTACCGGCGCGATTTGCGGGCAACGAAACGCGTGACGGAAATGCGCTACGTGCGTTTCCACGGGATTCTCGACGACGACGTCGGTGTCTACAGCGAGGACAAGCGCGGCCGGGCCGTCTACAACTTCTCCTACGTCGATCAGATCTACGACGGTTTGCTGGCTGCCGGTGTCAAGCCGTTCGTCGAACTCGACTTCATGCCGTACAAGCTCGCCGCCCGCCGGCTGATTCATCCGTTTTGGTACCGGCCGAACGTGTCGCCGCCGAAGAGCTACCCGCGCTGGGACGCGCTGATCCGCGCGTTCGCGCGGCACCTGGTCGGGCGCTACGGGATCGACGAGGTCGCCACCTGGTACTTCGAGGTCTGGAACGAGCCGAACCTGGATTTTTGGGGTGGCAGGCCGCGCCAGGCGAGTTACTTTCGGCTCTACGACCACACCGCACGCGCGCTCAAGGCCGTGGACCCGCGTCTGCGGGTCGGCGGTCCCGCTACGGCGCAGGCCGCCTGGGTGAGCGCCTTCATCGCGCACGCGATCAAGCACCATGTGCCGGTCGATTTCGTCTCGACGCACGTCTATGGCAACGACAGCGCGCGGAACGTGTTCGGCACGCACGAGCGAATTGCGCGCGATCGGCTGGTCTGCCGCGCCGTGCGCAAGGTGCACGACGAAATCGCGGCCTCGGCCCGGCCCGGATTGCCCCTGATCTGGAGCGAATTCAACGCCGCGTACGACAACGATTCGGCGGTCACCGATTCGGCCTACATGGGTCCCTGGCTCGCGACGACGATCAGTCGCTGCGACGGCCTCGTGAACATGATGTCCTACTGGACATTCTCCGACGTCTTCGAGGAACAAGGGGTGATCAGAAAACCCCTGTACGGCGGCTTCGGCCTGCTGGCTGAACGCGGCATCCCCAAGCCCGCCTTCAACGCGTTTCGCCTGCTGCACCGGCTTGGCCATCGGCGGCTCGAGCTCGCCGCGGATTCCGTGATCGCGACCCGCCGCGCGGACGGCACCATCGTCGTCGCGGTGTGGAATTATGCGCCGCCGGGTCGTCCCGGCCCGGCGCGCACGATCAAGCTGCGGTTCACCAACCTCACCGCCGACTCGGCGCGCATCACCCAGATCGATTCGCTGCACGGCGACCTGCGTCCGGCCTACGTCCGGATGGGCTCGCCGCGCTATCCAACGCCGGCGCAGATCGAGACCTTGCGACGCGCCGCGCGACTGCCCGCGGCGACCAAGGTCTTGTTGCGCAAATCCGCGCTGACGATGTCCCTGCCGGCCTACGCCCTCGCGCTCGTCGAGGTGCAAGGGACGGCCCGGCGGCGCTGAACCGGGCGGCCGGGGACCGCGGTTCGGGGCCGGCGGGGCGCATCGCCAGGGCGCGCAACGCTCGCGCATCGGCGTATGATCGCGGACACCGATGCCTCGAGCGCGGGGTCGCCGATTGGCCGGAGGGATAAGAGCGCTAGGGACAGACGAGCGCTCCGAGATCTCGTCGAATCCGGCCGGAGGGCGTCATGTCAGCAAGCAAGACCACCAATAATGACAACCCTAAGGAGTTTGTGATGCGCATTCATTTAAGCGTGATTCTTCTGGCGAGCGTTTTCGCGGCGACCGCTGCCCGTGCGGATCTACATCAATACAAGGACTACACGGTGAGCCACGCGGTGTGGTCGATCACGACGGTCAAGGTCCATGCGAACATGCGCAACGCCTATCTCGCCGGACTCAAGAAGACCTGGGTGGCGAGCATGGAAGTGGCGAAGAAATTGGGTCAAGTCGAGAATTACCACATCTATGTCAGCGACCTGCCGCAGAGCGGCAACTTCAACATGATGCTCGTGGCCAAATTCAAGGACGACGCGCAACTGGCGCCGAACAAGGCGCGGTACGAAGCGTTCATGAAGGCCTGGGGCTCCGAGCGGAACAAGGAGACCAACGAGATCGCTCAGAAGGACTACCCGGCGATGCGCAAGATCACCGGCGAGTACCGGATGCGCGCGCTGACGATGACCAAGTAAGACGAGGCCGAAACTAGAAAACGAGCGGCTTCGTGCGAATGCTGATGCCAAGTGTGATTAGCGTGTGAATTTCCGCGGTATGTGGGGCAACGTAGGGATACGTGAGCCAACGGCTGTGCATTCTGATGTGGCAGGCGGCATTGCCGGTCGCCCATTGATTTTACAGATCGAGCAGACGTCTTTTGCTCGAGCCATCCGTGTTTGCCGGCCGGGCCCGTGGCCTTCCAACGGATAGGTCACTTCCCGCATCCAAAAATCGCATTTTTGGTCTCAATCTTGAGTACCGAGAGAAATGTAGCTACAATGTAGCACCATGAAAAGGAAGGATAGTGTGGTCCGAGCGCGCATCGATTCGGACTTGAAGGCTCAAGCCGCCCAAATACTCTCTGGGTGCGGACTGGAATTGAGCGATGCGATCCGATTGTTCCTGCAACAAGTGGTACTACAGGAGGCAATCCCCTTCCCGATTGAAGCGATGCGTCGCGTCGAGCGGCTGCCAGCCGGTGAGCTTTGGGCCATGAAGGAGGCCGCGCAGGCGCGCGACCAAGCCCCCGCGCACAATGCACGGTCGGATTTGTCTGGTGAGAACCGGCTTTTGGTGCGCTCCAGTATGATTCGAGGCGCCCGCGTTCGCGGCTGGCCGTCGGGACGCGGCAAATGAACGGGCAGGCCTATGAACTCGCCTTGACCGAGGAAGAAATTGGCGCGGTCTTGAAGTTCTGCGGCCAGGAAGCGCTTCTGGTGGGCGGTCAGGCCCTTGCCGTCTGGGCCCAGTTCTTTGTCGTCGCACCCACGGGGGAACTCGCAGACAAGATCACGCTCGATGTGGACTTCGTAGGTTCCCGAGCGGTGGCGAATGCGTTGAGCGCGGCACTGCGGTGGCGGCTCTACGTCCCGTCGGTGGAGGATTCGACCCCGCAAACCGCGAAGGTGAGCATCACGCTTCCCGACGGCGGAATCAAACAAATCGATTTCTTGAAATCCATTGCGGGCCTCGACACGGCGTCAATCGAAGCGCGGGCCGTGGACCTCGTGCTCGCCAACGGCGCGCATATTCGGGTTCTTCACCCGCTCGATGTACTCGAGAGTCGGCTGCGCAATTTGGACCTGTTGCCCTCAAAACAAAACTCGGTCGGCCGCGCGCAAATGAAGCTCGCCGTCGGCGTCATGGCGAAATTTCTGCGCGTGTTGCTCGCGGAGGAATCGGTGCGGGTAATTCTCGAGGCGGTCGAGCGAGTCGCGGTCATTGCTTTCGATCCTCGGCTCTCTCAGGTACTCTTGGCGGAAGGAATCGATCTCCTAGGCGAGGTGCCGGCGCGGGAAATCAACTCAGTGCCCTTTCGCGAACGCCGCTGGCCGCAGCTGCTCGCGGCGCAAAGCCGTCTCGCGAAGAAAAATGCCGCCCTGATCAAGCGCCGCGTGCGGCTTCCAGAAAAAAACGCAATTCGACCTAAAGCTCCTGAAGGCCAATTCTTCTTCGACAGAAAATATCCCCAGTCCGATGAGAGGGAGATGTTGTGAACTGGCGCGCTCGGCCAACCCAGTCATTCGTGAGTCCAATTCGTCTGCCAGAAAGTAGCCATTCAAACCGCGATTCCGGAGTCGAGCCGGTCGGATCGGCGGCGCCTCAACTCATCGGCGTGGTCTTCACGTACTCGACCAGCTGCTCGAGCACCTTGCCCCAGCCCTGGCTGAAGCCCATCTTCTCGTGCGCCTCGGCGTCCTCCTTGGTGGTGTGGATAGCAGTGGCCGTGTACTTGCAGCCGCCGCTGCCGTGCGGCTCGAACGTGAGCACGGCGGTGAAGAACCACGGAGCGGAGGTCGGTTTATGCGGCCGGTAGCCGGGACCGAGCGCGGAGGTCCAGACGAGCTTGCGGTTCGGCACGACCTCCAGATAGCAGCCAGGCTCCGCAGGCAGTTTGTTGCCGTTTGGGTCCACCATCTGCGCGAAGAACTTGCCGCCGGGCTTCAAGTCGATCTCGCACTCGACGGTTCGGTATGGCTTCGGACAGAACCATGGCATCAAATGCTTCGGCGTGGTCCAGGCCTTGAACACCAGCTCCGGCGAAACGTCCACTACGCGCTCCAGCACGAGGTCCAGCTCATTCTTCGTTTTCATCGTCGTTCTCCTTCATCGTGAGCAGATAGTCGTCCAGTTGATCCAGACGGCGCTCCCAGAGCTTCCGCCGATCCGTCATCCAGACCTCGGCTGCCTGCAATGGTCGGGGCACGAGCTCGTATGTTCGTACGCGACCGGATTTTGTCGATTTCACCAATCCGAACCGTTCCAACACGCTCAGGTGCTGTGTAAAAGATGGCAGCGCCATGTCGAACGGACGGGCCAACTTGAGCGTAGACACAGGCCCACGGCTCAGTCGCTTCAGCACCGCCCGGCGCGTCGGATCCGCCAGCGCCTGGAACACCTGGTTCAGTTGGACGGTTTGATTAGGCATATACCTAACTATATCGGAGACCATTACTTAGGGCAAGACCTAAGTGTATACTGTCTCGCAGATGACCTCATCGTCGGGGTGCGCGTGCTTTTCGGTTGGCCATCAATCCGGTCCAAGTCACTCGTTTCGGAAATTCGCGCTGGCGTGGATTGTTCGGGAGCGCGAATCATTTCACTGACATTGAGTCAATCCTTGGGAGCAGCGCTTCTGATGTGATCTTTCGATAACCGCCGTCCCAAACCGGTCGTTCGCGACCGGCAGCAAAGGGTCATGCGGACCAAGCAAACTGCCGTCGGCGCTCTCGAGCTTGGGATTCACACTAAATATTCTTGGATATTGCTGCGTGTGACTGTACGTGTGAATCTAAGGGCAATGCAGGGCTACGTGAGGCAATGAAACCGCCGCTCTGTGAGCGTCGATTTCCCAAGACTTTCCCATCCGATCGATGTCTTGACGCCAATCTCGTTGCCGTGCGTGGCCTGGCGTTGCCTGGAAGTGGAGCGGGTGATGGGAATCGAATATATCGCGAAGCGAATGTCAGCCTATACGAATCAGAGGTTTGCAACTGCGGCACAGCCCTGCGTGCGATTCTTGTGTGAAAAACGCTGCCAGACCAGCCAACGCCAGCCAATCGCAGCGATGTGAGTTCGCCGATGCGGGCCCGCATGATCACAGCGCCAACACCAGTTTGATACCCGCTTCGACTTCGCGCAATGATTCCGCAGGCAATCGGCTCACCTTATCGGTCAAGAGACTCTTGTCTAACGTAATGAGCTGCGACACATTGACGACCGAGTCGTGGGGCAGGCTGCTGACACGCCGGGTAACTCGAACATTACCGGGAGCAGCTGCCAGACGCATGTTCGACGTAATCACTGCGCAGATCGAGGTGCTTATTGCGCTTTCGTTGAAATCGTTAGACTGGATTACGAGTACCGGTCTTCGGTATCCGGGCCCAGAGCCTTGCGGGTCTCCGAGGGATGCCCACCAGATCTCTCCCCGACGCACTACCACTTATCTTTGGCTATGGAGCGTGCCTGCGCGTCAGCAAGCAGCGGCTCGACGGCCGAATCATCTGCGCAATCTGCGTATATGGTATCGAGCTTCTCGCGAACACCCGAAAATCTTTCGCTATTGACGAAGGCAGACACCGCATTGGCATACAGCTCGCTGCGGGACCAGCCGCGCGTTTTGGCGAGGCGCTCCGCCTGCTCAAAGATTTCATCTGGGATCGAGATCGCTGTTTTCATCCCCAGAGTATAACCGTAGTTATACCGCCGCGCAACCAGACATCGACTGAGCGGATAGGAACCAGAGCATGGGCTTTCCACTCATCGAAGCGGCGCGGAATATGGTTGACAAGGAAACTATATGCATGTAGTTTACTAGGAAACCAAACGAGCCATCATGCAGCCGAAGTCTCCCGTTTCACCGCTCAGCGCCCACTTGGGATACTGGCTGCGCTTCGTTTCCAACCATGTCTCCTACGCTTTCGCGCGAAAGTTGGCGAACGAAGACGTGACGGCAGCCGAGTGGGTGGTCCTGCACGAACTGTACGGCGAGAAGGCCGTTGCCCCTAGTAGCCTAGCTGAGCGTCTCGGGCTCACGCGTGGCGCCATCAGCAAACTTGCAGACCGCCTGATACAGAAGAAGTTGATCTCGCGCGAGGACAATGCAAAAGATCTGCGCGCGCACTCGCTTGCGCTCACATCTGCGGGTAATGCGCTAGTCCCAACCCTGGCCGCACTCGCTGACGAGAATGACGCGGAGTTCTTTGGCCACATAACCGCCAGAGAGCGCGCCGCGCTTGAGCGCGTGCTCAGAAGCCTGGTCGCACATCACGGTTTGAAGTCGATCCCCATGACCTGAAGCAATCTTCAGCCCGACAAGGAACAAATCCATGGATTCCAAAAATCTTGAAATCGCCCGTCAATGTCTGGAAGGCGCCGAGAGCGGCACGATGACCTTTCCGCAAGTCGTCGGCACGTTGATGGCGGCTGCCTTCGACGGCTACCTGATCGATCTGAGACTCGGTCTCGCAGCCTACTATCTGCAGGACGGAGAGGGCTTTCAGCTGCCGACGCATACGAGCGAGGTTGCAGTCGCAACTGAGTTCAATGTAGACGTGGTAAAGGCGGCTATTCGCGAAGCGCAAGCGCTCGTGCCTGGGTACACCTATAGCGGCTTTTGCGACAAAGTGAAGCGCGCAGGATGCGCGGGATATCAGGTCTCTTTCCAGGGCCGTCGCGTGCTCTATTTCGGGCGCGCTGGCGAGACCCACACGGAGTACTTTCCGGGGACACATGCGGCAGTCAGCCCGTGAGCGCGGCGTGCGCAGGGCCAGACTGATTTTCCGTCCCAGTTGGCTGCGAGTCATGGCGCGCTGATCAATGCCCGTCTACGTTCGGAATCAGCGTGCGTGTGAAACCTCGGCCAATGCTGGCGAACGCCCGCGAGCGTACCGAGCACTTCGCAGCGGGCGGTGCATTCGCTGCCATTGGCCAGCGCTGGCTAAGATTGGAGCGGGCGATGGGAATCGAACCCACGTTAGTAGCTTGGGAAGCTACAGTTCTACCATTGAACTACACCCGCGACGCCGTTGCGGATTCTAGGGTCGCGCCCGGTGGAGGGCAACCGAGCGGCTCATCGGCAGCCCCGGCGCGCACCCACTCGGTCGGGCGGCACGCGTTGCGCACCACGGTTGGGCCCGAGCATCGTGGCTGCCGGCGTCCCGCATCCCGCAGCGAGGGCGCCTACAGCGCCGCGGTGAAGGGCGCGACGTCGCGGGTCCAGCCGAAGACATCCGGCGCCCGCCGCTCCTGGATCGCAAGCAGCGCTTCGCGAAGCTTCGCGGCGATCTCATCCACCCTCGCCGGCGCATATTCACGCCCGTCGCGATCCGCGAGCACGCTGATCGGACTGACGATCGCAGCGGTGCCGCAGGCGAACAGCTCTGTGCACTCGCCGCTCGCAACCTGCCCCAGCAGCTCGTCGATCGCGATCCGCCGCTCGTGCAGCTTGAAACCCAGATGGCGCGCGAGGGCGAGCAGCGAATCGCGCGTGATGCCCGCGAGAATCGCGCCGTCGAGTTCCGGCGTATGCAGTTCCCCGCGGATCACCGCGAACAGGTTCATGCCGGACAGCTCCTGGATGTAACGCTGTTCGCGGGCGTCGAGCCACAGCGCGACCGTGTAGCCGCGGGCGGCTGCGGCGCTCGAGGCGCGCAGTGACGCGGCGTAGTTCGCCGAGGCCTTCGCCGTGCCGACGCCGCCGACCGCCGCACGCACGTCGTTGCGCTCGACCGCGACGCGCATCGGTCCGGAGGCGTAGCTTTCGACCGGATTCGCGACGACCATGAAGCGGTATTCGAGCGAATTGCGCAGCAGGTAGCCGGCCTCGGTGCCGAAGATGAACGGCCGTAGATACAGCGACCGGCCGGTCGCATTCGGAATCAACGGCCGGCAGGCGCCGGCGACCGCGTCGATCGCCTCGAAAAACAGCGCCTCCGGCACCGGCGCCATCGCCAGTCGCTCGGCCGACCGGGTCAGGCGCTGCCAGTTGTCGCGCGGACGGAAAAGGTTCGGCCAGGAGCGGCCGACGCAGTACGCCTTCATCCCTTCGAAGACGAGCTCGCCATATTGCAGGACGCGCGCGCCCGGCAGGATCTCGATCGGGCCGTACGGCAGTAGTTCGCCGCCGCCCCAGCCGCCGTCCCGCCACTCGGCCGAGTACATGACCGGCGCCCACACCGCGCCGAAACCGAGCCGTTCAGGCGCCTTGAATTCCTCGAGAGCCGCGCGGGCGCGCGGCGAGACGGTGAAACCACCCATGCGTTCAGCGCCGCAGGTAGGCGTCGGTGCGGGCGAGCCAGTGCGGCCGCGGCGGACTGCATACGTCGACAGCCAGCGTGCCCCCCTGCAGCGGCTCGGCGGGCATGGCGGCCCCGCAGCGCAGCCGATCGTCCGGGATCATTTTTTTGCTCATGGTCGTGTTCGGCCCTTGTCTGTTACCCGTGGTGGCAGCGCTCAGCGGAAGCGCTCGTCGATCGGCACGCCCAGTCCCGTGACCAGGCGGTTGGTCTCGTTCGCGAGGCCGACGATCGCCAGCATCTCGGCGAATTGCGCCGGCGTCATCCCCTTGGCGCGCGCCGAGGAACTGTGCGAGGCAATGCAATAGCCGCAGCCGGTCGTGACGCTCACCGCGACGTACAGCAGTTCCTTGGTCACGGGATCGAGCGCACCGGGACCCATGACCTCCTTGATGTTCGACCAGATGCGCCGCAGTGTCGGCGGATCGTTGGCGAGCGCCTTCCAGAAGTTGTTGATCCAGTCGGTCTTGCGCGTCGCCATGATGTCGTCGTAGACCGCGCGCACTTCGGCACTCGCGTCCGCGTATTCGATCAACGGCGCCGAGGCGCTCATGCCGGGCCCGCTCACGGCACGATCGCGACGATGCGGGCCGGGAAGCCTGAGCCGTCACCGGCCTGCCGGATCGTGAGCACCGGCAGGCTCCGCCCCGGATAGTGATAGATGCCCTTTACGTCCCGGTTCATCATCATCCCTCCCGCTTTTCATCGAATTCCCGGCGGCGGAGGATAGCACGCGCGCATCGCTTCGCTTAACTCACGGCGTGGACCGGGTGAGACGCGCGTAGCCCTCGATCTCGACCAGCAGATCGGTGCGACAGATGTCCGCGCGCAGATAAGCGACGCTGCCGGCCGCGACGCCGCGACGCCCGATCTCGCTGCGCACCGCGTCGAGATCGGCTGCGCGGCGCAGGTACACCTTGAGGCATAGGGCGCCGACGCTCTGCCGCTGCGCGGCGCGCAAGCGCTCGGCCTGCTCGACGATGATCGAGAGGTTATCGAGCGCCACGCCCGCCTGCGCCGCCGCGTCCCCCGCATGCACCGTGCGATGGCCGACGATGCTCGCGGTGCCGGAGACGAACAAATGCGCTGCCTGCGAATCGGGCAGGAGGCAGGCGCGCGAGAACAGCGGACTGGCGCGCCCGTACCGCGGCGGATAGTGGTAGGCGCTGATCTGACGCGGATTCTCGATCATGATCGGCCGTACCGCCGCGGCGAGAAAGTAGATCGTCAACGGCCCGCCGCGGGTCGACCCGACCGCCGTCGCCGCCGGCGCCGAGCCGTCTGCGCCGAGACCGCGACGCTCGAACGCCGCTCGCCGCGCCGAGTTGAAGAGGCGATAGCGCTCTTCGCCGCCGACCTCGCGGTTGATGTCCGGCAGGTAATGCCAGACGCGGACGAGCCATGGGTGGCACGCACGTTCCAGCGCATCGAACACCATGCCGTAGGCCGTGCCGGTCGCTTCGCGCAATGCCTCGGCCTCGTCGGCGCCGCCGCCGCGGTGCATGCCACGCTCGTCGACGCGGACCGCGCCAAAAGTGATCCCGGCCGCGCTGCGGAAGCGCATCGCCTCGCTGCTCGCCGTCCGGGTCGATTCTTGCGGCGGGCCGCCCTCGGCCGCGCGCCAGACCTCGCAAAGTTCCTGGCTGCCGTCCAACGGCGGGGTACCGCAGACGGCCGTCGGCAAGTCCTGGCCGCCGAGCGGCGGCGGCGCGGCGCAACCGACGACACCGAGCACGCCGCGCCACCAGACATCGGGCCGGGCCGCGAGATCGGCGGGCGTGAGCAGCTCTTGAACGAATCCCGCCGCGCTCATCCCGGCGGCGACGACCCCGCGAACCCCGCAGAACCGTGCGCGCGGGTCTCGTCGATGCCCGTCATCGTACAGTCGAGGTCGCGGACCAGACCGTTGTCGAGGCCGTAGATCCAGCCGTGCACCTGCACGGCCTGGCCGCGGTTCCAAGCCTCGCGAACGATCGAGGTCTGGCAGACGTGCGTGACCTGCTCGATCACGTTCAGTTCGCATAGCCGGCGCTCGCGCGCCGGGTAATCGCCGATGACCGCCAGGGTGGCGTGGTGGCGCTCGCGCACGTCCTGCACGTGGCGCAACCAGTTGTCGGCGAGGCCCACCTTCTCACCGGCCAGGGTCGCGCGCACGCCGCTGCAGCCGTAGTGCCCGCAGACGATGATGTCTCGAACCTGGAGAACGTCGACCGCGAACTGGATCACCGACAGGCAATTCAGGTCGGTGTGCACGACGACGTTCGCGACGTTGCGGTGGACGAACATCTCACCGGGTGGCAGGCCGCAGATCTCGGTGGCCGGCACGCGGCTGTCCGAGCAGCCGATCCACAGATAGCGCGGCGACTGTTGACGGGCGAGCCTGGCGAAGAATTCCGGATCGCGGTGCTTGACCGTCTCCGCCCAGCGCCGGTTGCTGTCGATCAGATGTTGCAGCGATTGCATGGCGGCGGATTGTAGCCAGGAATCGCCCGGCGCGCGCTGCGCCGCAATGCCCCGCCGCGCGCCGGCGTTGGCGCCGACGCGCCGGTGCTGCGCCGCCGCAAACCACGTCCGCTACCGCTCATAGCAGCTGTTCGGGCGCGAACGGCGTCAGCAGCTTGACCACCAGCCGCTGCAGGAACGTCGTTTCGGGGTCGTGATACCAGATGCGCTCGGCGCCCGGGCCCTCGCCGATCCATTCGATCTTGTCGCTGCGGCCGATCAACTTCAGCTTGTAGCAGCCGTACCTCGCGATGGCCTCGAACAGCGCCGTGACCTGGCCGGCGATCACGGGGCTCTTGAAGACGATCCCGAGTTCGGTATTGGTGTGCGCCGACCGGGCGTCCATGTTCAAAGATCCGATGAACACCGTACGATCGTCGATCACGATCGCCTTGGCGTGCAGGCCGGCGCTCGAACGACCGAACGCATGAAAGCGCGGTCGGGCCTCGCCGATCTTCGGCCGCAGCTCGCGCAGATCCACCCCCATCTTCAGCAGCGGTTCGCGATAGCGCGAATAGGCGACGTCGACGATCGGCGCATCGGTCGTCGCAAGCGAGTTGGTCAGGACGTGGATGTGCACGCCACGCTCGACGAGGCTGCGCATCAGCGCCATCCCCTGCTTGCCGGGAACGAAATACGGCGAGATGATCAGCACGTCTTTTTTCGCCGACCGGATCAAGGCCGCGACGTTGTTCGCGATGGTCCTCTCTTCGGCCGGCGAGGTCTCGCTCGCGATCTTCACCGGCCGGTCGGCGAGAACCGTCGCCGGCACCCAATCGAACCGCAAATGCCCCGCAGCGATCTCGCGCCTCAGAAAATCGCCGCCCTCGGGACCCGTGCCGGCCGTGTTCAGTTCCGGCTCGCGCTCGGTCGGCACCGGCGCATCGACCGACGAGATCGGGTAGGAGTACTTGCTGTTCCAGAACCGGTCGAACGATGCGGACAGCTGCGCGACGATCGGACCGGCGGCGATGACGTCCAGATCGACGAAATTGTAGGTTCGACCGCGCGTGAAGTACTGATTGCCGATGTTGCGCCCGCCGGTGATCGCGATCGCGTTGTCGGCGACGAACAGCTTGTTGTGCATCCGGTGATTGATCCGCAGTATGTCGTATGCCGAGAACAGAAAGCGGCTCCACATCGCGAAGCGGCCGCCGGGGAAGGGATTGAAGAGCCGCACTTCGATGTTCGGCAATTCGCCGAGACGCATGAAGCGCCCGTCCTGTCCGGCCGTGTTCAAGTCATCGACCAGTATGCGAACCCTGACGCCGCGCTGCGCGGCCATGCGCACGTGCTGCAGGACGACCCGCGAGGATTCGTCGTCGTCGATGATGTAGTACTGCAGGTCGAGCGTGCGCTGCGCGTTGTCGGCGAGCGCGATCAGGCTGTCGAATGCTTCCTCGCCGGAGGACAGCAGGCGAATTCCGGACAATTTGCCGTCCTCGTCGTCGCCGCTGCGCGCGACGATGCGTCCGAGCCGCGTGCTGCCGGGATTGCGCAGTGCGTGCGACGCAAACTGGTCGACGTTCTTCGGCAAGGTCGCGCAACCGCCGAGGGCGAGGCAGGTCAGGAGCATTCCCGCCCAGGCATGGCGGCCGGATTTGCGCATCGCTCGATCATATCAGGCACACTTCGCGGCGATGCAATCGCGACGAACCATACGCAGCTTCGTGCTGCGCGCCGGCCGGGTCACCACCGCTCAGGAGCGCGCGCTCGCGGACCTGTGGCCGATCTACGGGATCGACGCGGTCGATGGACCTCTCGATCTCGATGCGCTCTTCGGCCGCCGCGCGCCGCGATGGCTGGAGATCGGTTTCGGCGCCGGCGAGGTGATCGGCACGCTCGCCGAGGCCAATCCACAGATCGATTACCTCGGCGTCGAGGTCCATCGACCGGGTGTCGGCCGGCTGCTGCTGCAAGCCGGCCGCGCACGGCTCGCCAACCTGCGCGTGATCTGTCGCGACGCGGTCGAGGTTCTGGCGCATAACCTCGCCGAGGCCTCGTTCGACGAGGTGCTCGTATTCTTTCCCGATCCTTGGCACAAGAAGCGGCACGTCAAACGGCGTCTGGTCGACGCTCGTTTCGTCGCCACCGTCGCCGGCAAGCTGCGCGCGGGCGGCGAATTGCGGCTCGCCACGGACTGGCAGCCGTACGCCGAGCAGATGCTCGCCGTCTGCACCGCCGAGCCGCGGCTCGCCTCCCTGAGTGCGGATCGAGGCTTCGTCGCGCGCCCGCAGTTCCGGCCGTGCACGCGTTTCGAGCGCCGCGGTCTGCGCTTGGGTCATCGCGTCTGGGACCTGGCGTACATAAGGCGGCAGGACTGACGAGCGGCGCTCGCGGCGGGCCCTCGCGGCGATACTTTATGCGGGGAAATGGCACGCGCTTTGCCGGCTGCCGGCGTTGTTGCTCCGCGCAATTCCCGCCTATTGCGCCGTGGCGGCAATCAGAGTTGAATGCGGTGAACATACGAGAATCCGAGGAGCGCGACGATGCACCTGGCCAAACCAATCGTGGAGCAATGGTATCGGGACGCCGCTGGCGATCTGTTCGAAGTCGTGGCGATCGACGACGCGGATCAGACGGTCGAGATCCAGTACTTCGACGGCTCGGTCACGGAAATGGACTTCGATTCGTGGACCGAGCAGATGCTCGAGGGTTCGATCGACAATGCCGAGGCACCGGAGGATTGGTCGGGCTCGGTCGACATCGGCGCCGAGGATCTCGAGCGGGAATTCGAGGACATCGCGCAGCCATCCTGGGCCGGCTCGGTCGACGGCGCGCTGCGGCGCTGAAAGCCTCAACTGCGGCGTGCGCGCGACGGCTGCCGTCGCGTCATCGATTCGCGAACCTCGCCCGCTCGCGCCCTTCCAGCTGCCGGATCCTCGGCCGCATCCACAGCAACAGCAGGATTCCCGGCGTCGCCGACAGAAACGTGACGAAGAAGAAGTGCGCCCAGCCCACGGAATGCACGACGGCGCCGGCGACCGAGGCGATCAATACTCGCGGCACGGCGGCGAGCGCGGACAGCAGAGCGTACTGGGTCGCGCTGTAGTTCGGTGTGCATTGCGCCATGAGGAACGCGATGAACGCCGCGAGGCCCATGCCGCCGGCCAGATTGTCGAGGCTCGTCGCCAGGATCATCAGCCATAGCAGTTTGCCGGCAAGCGCGAGCCACATGAACAGCAGGAGCGTCACCGCCTGCAGCACACCGAACGTCAGCAGTGAACGGAACATGCCCCAGCGCATGTAGAGCCAGCCGCCGAGCGCGGTGCCGATCATCGTCGAGACGGTCATGTTGACCTTGCCGGCGATGCTGAGCTGGGCGAGCGAGAAGCCCACGCCCTTGAGCATGAAGGCGCTGTACAGACTGAGCGCGAACGCGTCGCCGAACTTGTAGAGCAGCACCAGCAACAGAAAGCCCCAAGCACCCGGCTGGCGCAGAAAATCCTTCGCCGGCTCGACCACCGCCTCGAGCAGCGTCGGCGGCGGCCGGCCGGGCCGCTCCGGCTCCGGCGACCAGAGCGTCGCGAGCGTGGTCATCGCCATCAGCACGGCGACGATGCCGTAGGCGGTCCGCCAGCCGGTGCGCGCGGCAATCAGCACGATCACCGCGCCGGCGAACATCGCCGCGGTACGGTAGCCGAAGGCGCTGGCCGCCGCGGCGAGCGCCCGCTGCTCCGACGGGATCAGATCGACGCGATACGCGTCGATCACGATGTCCTGCGAGGCCGAGAGAGTCGCGACGATCAGCGCGATCAGTCCGAGGACGAAGGGCGCCTTTTGCGGGGAGGAGAGTCCCATCGCGCCGATCGCGACGGCAAGGCCCAACTGGTAGATCAGTATCCAGCCCCGGCGCCTGCCGAGCAGGGGCGGCAGATACCGGTCGAGCATCGGCGCCCAGAGGAATTTCAGCACATACGGCAATCCGACCAGCGAGAACAGGCCGATCGTGCGGATGTCGAGCTTCGCGTCGGCGAGCCAGGCCTGCAAGGTCGCGCCGGTCAGATTGAACGGCAGTCCCGAGGCGAAGCCGAGCAGCAGCGTCGCCAGCATGCGCCGGTCGCGCAGGGCCTCGACCAGGGTGGGCTTGCGCGCCGGCGTCAAGCGTTAGAGCTCGACGTCGTAATCGATGATGAGCGGCGCATGATCGGAGAATCGCCGTTCCTTGTAGATGGCGGCGCGGCGGATCCGGTCGCGCAGCGCGGCGCTCGTGACGTGATAATCGATGCGCCAGCCGACGTTTTTCGCGTACGCCTGGCCGCGGTTCGACCACCACGTGTACTGGTCGGCCTCATCGTTGACGACGCGAAACGCATCGACGTAGCGCCCACCGCCGAACAGTTCGTCGAGCCAGCGCCGCTCCTCGGGCAGGAACCCCGAGTGCTTCTGGTTCGATCTCCAGTTCTTCAGATCGATCGGCCGATGCGCGATGTTCCAATCGCCGCAGAGAATCGTCGGCTTGCGGCGCCGCTGCAGCCTGCGCAGATGCGGCATGAACGCCTCCAGGAACCGGAACTTCGATTCCTGGCGATGCGGCCCGGCGGATCCGGAGGGCAGGTACAGCGAGACCACGGTCAGGTGGGCGAATTGCGCCTCGAGATAGCGCCCCTCACCGTCGAACTCCGGCGCGCCAAAGCCGCGCTCGAGGCGCTGCGGTTCGCGCTTTGCGTACAGCGCGGTCCCGGCATAGCCTTTGGCCCGCGCATCGAAATAGGTGCAATGGTAGCCGCGCGGCCAGAATACCGGATCGGTGAGCTGCGCAACCTGGGCCTTGGTCTCCTGCACACAAACGACGTCGGCCTGCTGGCGGCCCAGCCAGTCGAAGAAGCCCTTGCTTGCGGCGGAGCGGATACCATTCACATTCAGCGTGACGACGCGCATCGCCGGCGATGATACCAGCGGCCTTGCGGACCCGTACCGGCGCTTGCGAAGCGGCGATTCCCTTGCGAGACTTCCGACCCTATGCCGCAGCCCTACCAGCGCGAATTCATCGACTTGTGCCTGCGGCTGGGCGTGCTCAAGTTCGGCCGGTTCAAGCTCAAATCGGGGCGCGACAGCCCGTACTTCTTCAACGCCGGCCTCTTTAGCACCGGCGAGGCGGTCGCCGCGGTCGGCCGGGCCTATGCCGCCGCGATCATGGCCTCGGACGTCGCGTTCGACGTGCTGTTTGGACCCGCCTATAAGGGCATTCCGCTGGTCACGGTCGCCGCCGCAGCGCTCGCCTCCGAGCACGGGCTGAATCCGCCGTTCGCGTTCAATCGCAAGGAGATCAAGGATCATGGCGAGGGCGGCGGCATCGTCGGCGGTCCGCTGCGCGGACGCGTACTGATCGTCGACGATGTGATCACGGCCGGGACGGCGGTCCGCGAGTCGATCGGCCTGATCCGTGACGCCGGCGCCCACCCGGCCGGCGTCGTCCTCGCGCTCGATCGTCAGGAGCGGGGCGCCGAAAGCCGCCTGTCGGCCGTACAGGAGATCGGGGAGCAGTTTGCCATCCCGGTGATCCCGATCCTGACGCTCGCGGATCTGCTCGCCCACGTCGCGGCCCGCGGCGGCGGTGAATACGCGGCCCTGCTCGCCTACCGGGAGCGTTATGGCAGTCGCGCATGAGCGGCGCGTCATGGCGCCCGAGGTGCGTTCGCCGCAGAATGGGCCGGTTCTGCATGGAGGGACACCTGTGAACAATACCGTCAGAGTCCGCCGCATCGCCTCGATCGCTGCGGCGATCGGCTGCCTGATTGCGCAGACCGGGCACGCCGGCACCAACGTCTACCGCTGGGTCGACAGCCACGGCATCGTGCACTACGGCGATCAGATCCCGCCGAAATACTCGTCGCGCGAGCGCGAGGTCGTGAATCCGGAGGGCGTCGTGGTCAAGCGCATGGCGGCACAGCAAACCGCGGCCGAGATCGCGGCGGAGCAGCAGCGCGAACACGCCGCGCAAGCCAAGCGCAACCGTGACCGCAATCTGTTGAACACTTACGTGTCGGTGAGCGACATCGTACGTCTGCGCGACCAGCGCCTCGCGCTGGTCGCCGACCAGGTCAACGTCACCCGCCAGTTCCTCGACATTCTGCAAGCGAAGCTCGTGCGGCTGCGCGCGGACAGCCTGCGCTACCGGCCCTATGCGGCGAATCCCAAGGCTGCGCCGATGCCGGACCAGCTCGCGGACGATCTGGTGCGGGTCGGCACCGACATCCGTACGCAGCGGCAGAACCTCGTCGAAAAGCAGGGCGAGGAGACGGCGATGCGCGCGCAGTTCGACGGCGACATCAAGCGATTCAAGGAATTGAAGGGCATCCATTGATTCCGAAAAAGCGCATTCTGCTCGGCGTGACCGGCGGTATCGCCGCCTACAAGAGCCCCGACCTGGTGCGACGCCTGATCGAGCGGGGCGCCGACGTCCAGGTCGTGCTGACCGCGGCGGCCTGCCGCTTCGTCTCGCCGCTCGCCTTTCAAGCCGTCTCAGGGCGGCCGGCGCGCCACGATCTTTGGGACGAGGCGGCGGAAGCGGCGATGGGTCACATCGAACTCGCACGCTGGGCGGAACTCGTGCTGATCGCGCCGGCGAGCGCGGACTTCCTCGCGCGTCTCGCCGGCGGCCGCGCCAATGACCTGCTGTCGACGCTCTGCCTCGCGACGGAGGCGCCGATCTGCGTCGCACCGGCGATGAACCGGGTCATGTGGCAGCACAAGGCGACCCAGGCCAACGTTGCGGCCTTGATCGGCCGGGACGTGCGCCTGCTCGGCCCGGGATCCGGCAGCCAGGCCTGCGGCGAGGTCGGCCCCGGTCGCATGTGGGAACCGGCCAAGATCGCCGAGAGCCTGCTGGACGCACCGCCGAACGCCGGCCTGCTCGCCGGGCTCAACGTGCTGATCACCGCCGGCCCGACACGCGAGCGCATCGACCCGGTGCGTTACCTGACGAATCGCAGTTCCGGAAAAATGGGCTTCGCCGTCGCCGCCGCCGCGCGCGAGGCGGGCGCCCACGTGACGCTGGTGACCGGCCCGGTGAACCTGCCGACGCCGGCCGGAATCAGCCGAATCGACGTCGAGAGCGCGCGCGAGATGCTCGCGGCGGTCCATCGCCACGTCGCCGAGGCCGATCTGTTCATCGCCGCCGCCGCGGTCGCCGATTTCCAGCCGGTCGAGATCGCCAGACAGAAGATCAAGAAGCAGGGTGTCGCCGTCAAGCTCGACCTCGAACCCGCCCCGGACATCGTCATGTCGGTCGCCGACATGGCGAAAAGGCCCTTCGTGGTCGGCTTCGCGGCGGAGACCAACGACGTGGAGGAAAATGCGCGCGCCAAGCTCAAGCGCAAGAAGCTCGACATGATCGCCGCCAACCGCGTCGGCGACGGCCTCGCCTTCGACTGCGAGGACAATGCGCTGACCGTGATCTGGCCGGGCGGCAAGGCCGAGATCGCGCGAGCGCCGAAGGTCGAGGTCGCACGCGAACTCGTCGCATTGATCGCGCGGCGCCTGCCGCCGCCGCCGGGACCCGCGCGGCGCGCCGTGCGCGCGCGCCGGACCCCGGCCGCGCCGCTCAGCCGCAACCGCAGCCGGCGCAGCCGGCGTTGAGCCGATGAGCGGGCGGATCAAGCTGAAAATCCTCGATCGGCGCATCGGCAGCGAGTTCCCCCTGCCGCGGCACGCGACCGACGGCTCCGCCGGCGTCGACCTGCGCGCGTGCCTCGACGCGCCGCTCGCCCTCGGCCCGGGCTGCGCCGAGCTGGTTCCGACCGGCATCGCGCTGTACATCGCCGATCCGGGCTACGCGGCGCTGCTGCTGCCGCGCTCGGGCCTCGGCCACAAGCATGGCATCGTGCTCGGCAACCTCGTCGGCCTGATCGATTCCGATTATCAAGGTCCGTTGATGGTCTCCTGCTGGAACCGCGGCGACATGCCGTTCACGATCAACCCGGGCGACCGGATCGCGCAGCTGATCGTCGTCCCGGTCGTCCATGCGCAGTTCGAGATCGTCGAGGATTTCGCGGCGACGGCGCGCGCCGACGGCGGCTTCGGCAGCTCCGGGCGCGCCTGAGGGGGAGCGAAACTGCGCCATCGCCCGCGATTTGCGCCTGTTCCGCGGACACGGCGCGGGTCATCCTGTCGCCATGGCGATCTCCGATTGGCCGATCGATGAGCGGCCGCGCGAAAAGCTGCTGCGGTACGGCGCCGAATCGCTATCGGACGCCGAGTTGCTCGCGATCCTGCTGCGCCGCGGAATCCGCGGCCGCTCAGCCGTGCAGCTCGCCCGCGAGGTGTTGAGCGGCTTCAGCTCTCTGCGCAAGCTGATCGCCGCCGATCGCGCGCGCTTTTGCGCACAGCCGGGGCTCGGTCCCGCGCGCTACGCCGAGCTGCAGGCCGCGGTCGAGATCGCGCGCCGCCAGCTCACCGAGGCGCTGCGCACCGGGCCGGCCTTGTCGAGCCCGCGGGCGACGCGCGACTTCCTCACCGCGCGCCTGCGCGATCTGGAGCACGAGGTCTTCTGTTGTCTGTATCTCGACAACCGGCACCGTTTGATTCATTTCGAACCCTTGTTCCGGGGCACGATCGACGGGGCAAGCGTGCACCCGCGCGAAATCGTCAAGCAGGCTCTGGCGTGGAACTGCGCCGCGGTCATTGTCGCGCACAATCATCCCTCGGGCATCCCGGAGCCGAGCCAGGCCGACGAGTGCATCACGCGCAGGATCAAGGAGGCGCTCGGCCTCGTCGACATCCGTCTGCTCGATCACATCGTGGTCGGCGACGGTGCGAGCGTGTCCCTCGCGGAGCGCGGATTCCTCGCCTAGAGCGCTTGCGCGCAGCGGCGCGCACCGCGCTGGCTTCGGTCGGCTATCTCGCTGAATTGGAAGGGCAATTCGCAAAATCTATTGAACGTGCCACGCGCGCCTGGTATAAAACGCGGCTCGTTCGGAACTCCACGGCCAAAGGTTCACGTCATGTCGCGAGTTTGCCAGGTCACCGGGAAGCGGCCGAAGACGGGGAACACCGTCTCGCACGCGAACAATCACAAGCGCCGGCGTTTTCTGCCGAATCTGCACACGCATCGGTTCTGGCTGGAGACGGAACGGCGATTCGTCAGCCTGCGGGTGAGCACCCGCGGCCTGCGCACGATCGAGAAACGCGGCGTCGACGTCGTCGTCGCGCAGCTGCGCGGCCAGGGCGTCAAGGTCTAACCGAGGTCACCCCGCGATGCGCGACAAGATCAAGCTGATATCGTCCGCCGGCACCGGCCACTACTACACGACGACCAAGAATAAGCGCCTGCACCCGGACAAGCTCGAAACCAAGAAATTCGATCCGGTCGTGCGCAAGCACGTGGCCTACAAAGAGTCGAAGATCAAGTAGACCGGGACCGCGGCGCGCAACGCCATTGATCGGCGGTGCCGCGCGTGGGCGCCTCACCCCTTGCCCGAGCTTCCCGAAGTCGAAACCACCCGCCGCGGCATCGAACCGGCGCTCGTCGGCCGGCGAACGCTCGACCTGCTGGTACGCAAGCGCCAGCTGCGCTGGCCGATTGCCCCGGGCGTCGAGGCGGCGGTTCGCGGCCAGATCGTCCGCGGCGTCGACCGACGTGCCAAGTATCTTCTGCTGCGGTTCGATACGGGCACGGCGATCGTGCATCTGGGCATGTCGGGGAGCCTGCGGCTGCTGCCGGCGCAGACGCCGCCGCGGCCGCACGACCATTGGGACCTGCGGCTCGAGACCGGGATGTGCCTGCGCTACCACGATCCGCGCCGCTTCGGCAGTCTGCACTTCACGGCGCGCGACCCGCGCGAGCACCCGCTGCTCGCGCGACTCGCGGCGGAACCCCTGAGTGCCGAGTTCGACGCCGACGCCTTGTTCGCCGCGACGCGCGGTCGCAAGGTCGCGATCAAGTCGCTGTTGATGAACTCCCGCATCGTCGTCGGCGTCGGCAACATCTATGCGAGCGAGGCGCTGTTTCGCGCCGGCGTGCATCCGGCGCTGCCGGGCGCGCGTGTGACGCGGGCGCAGGCGCGCGCCTTGACCGGCGCCATCAAGCAGGTGCTCGCCGCGGCGATCCGCACCGGCGGCACGACCCTGCGCGACTACGTCGATGCCTCCGGCGCGCCCGGCCACTTCCGCCGGAAGCTGGCCGTCTATGAAAGGACCGGCAAGCCCTGCCGCCGCTGCGGCTCGCCGATCGCGCGGCGCACCCTCGGGCAGAGGGCGACCTATTGGTGTCCGGCCTGCCAGCGGCGCTGAACCGCGCTCACACCTGTCTCACCCGCTTCAGTTCGGTCTCGACGATCGGGTGCACGAATTCCGACACGTCCCCGCCCAGAACCGCGATCTCGCGCACCAGCGTCGAGGAGATGAACGTGTACTGCTCCTTGGGCGTCATGAACACCGACTCGATGTCGGCCGAGAGGTGGCGGCTCATGTTCGCCAGCTGGAATTCGAACTCGAAATCCGACACCGCCCGCAAGCCCCGCACTACGACCGACAGGCCATTCTGCCGCGCAAAGTCCACCGTCAACCCGGAATAGCCGCGGACTTCGACGTTCGGCATGTCGGCGAGCACACGCCGCGCCATGTCGACCCGCTGATCGAGCGAGAACATCGGCGCCTTGTTGGGGTTCGCGGCAACCGCGACGACGAGACGGTCGAAGATGCTTGCCGCGCGCCGCACCAGATCGTGGTGGCCGTTCGTGATCGGATCGAAGGTGCCGGGGTAGATCGCGTTTCTCTTGTGCATGGGCGTCGGTGCCTATCGTTCTCTGCGCGCCAGATGATAACCCACCTCGCCGGCGAACTTGGATTTCACCAGGCGCCAGCCGGCCGGCAGCGGCGGCGCGCCGGCGGCGCGTTCGCTCTCGAGGTACAGGTGGCCGCCGGCAACGACCCAGGCGCGCTCGGCGAGCGCCGGCAAGATCCCGGCGAGGGCGTTCGCGCGGAACGGCGGATCGAGGAACACGAGGTCGAACGGCACGACCGTGGCGCGCAGATAATCTTCGGCCGCCTCGCAGTGCACGCTCGCCCGGTGCCCGGCGCCGAGGCGCGCGAGCTGCTCGCGCACGCTCGCGGCGACCTGCGCCGAACGGTCGACGAACACGGCCTCGCAGGCGCCGCGCGACAACGCCTCCAGTCCAAGCGCGCCGGATCCGGCGAACAAGTCGAGGCAGCGGGCGCCGCCGGTGAACGGCTGCAGCCAGTTGAACAGCGTCTCGCGCACCCGGTCGGGCGTCGGCCGCAGCTCTGGCAAATCAGGGAACGGGATCCGTCGGCCGCGCCATGCGCCGCCGACGATCCGGATCGAGTGGCGCGCGCTGCGCGCCCGCGCCTTGGGGTTCGCCACGCCGGCGATCATACGCGTAAAATTCCGCATCCCCGCGGCTCTGATAAGCTCCCGCCGACATGATGACCGAATCGACGCCGCCTGCCGCGCCGGGCTTCTTCAAGCGCCTCAGCGCCCGCCTGAACACGGGTTCTTCCTGGATGGCCGAGGGGATCAAGGGCATCCTGCCGGGGCGCCAGATCGACGCGCAGGTGCTCGAGGAGCTCGAGAGCCGGATGATCGGCGCCGACGTCGGCGTCGACGCAAGTTCGCGCATCCTCGAGGATCTCGCCAAGCGGGTCGCGCGCCGGGAACTCGCTGACGTCGATGCCCTGGTCGGGGCGCTGCGCGGCTCGATGCTCGAGATCCTGGCGCCGGTCGAGCGGCCGCTGCGGATCGACGACCGGGCGCAGCCCTACGTGATCCTGGTGGTCGGCATCAACGGCGCCGGCAAGACGACGACCATCGGCAAGCTCGCACACCGGCTGATCGCGCAGGGCCGCAGCGTGATGCTCGCCTCGGGCGACACGTTTCGCGCGGCCGCTCGCGAGCAACTCGCCGTCTGGGCGCAGAGGAACGGCGTGCCGTTGATCGCCCAGCAAGCCGGCGCCGAGCCCGCCGCCGTGATCTACGACGGCCTGCAGGCGGCCCGCGCGCGCAAGGTCGACGTATTGATCGCCGACACCGCCGGCCGCCTGCACACGCAGGCGCATCTGATGGAGGAGCTGAAGAAAGTCAAGCGCGTGCTGGCGCGTCTCGACCCGACCGCGCCGCACGAGGTGCTGTTGGTGCTCGACGGCACGATCGGGCAGAACGCGCTCGTGCAGACCGCGGAGTTCGACCGCAACCTCGGCGTGACCGGTCTCGTGATCACCAAGCTCGACGGCACCGCGAAGGGCGGCGTCGTGCTCGCGATCGCGCAGAAATTCAAGATCCCGATCCGCTTCATCGGCGTCGGCGAATCGCTCGAGGATTTCGGCGAGTTCAAGGCGGAAGAATTCGTCGCCGCGCTGCTCAAGCCCGCGGCGGCCGGCACGGCATGATCCAGTTCGACCAGGTCCACAAGCGTTACCCGAGCGGCCGCGAGGCCCTCGCGGGCGTTTCGTTCAAAATCGAGCGCGGCGACCTGACGTTCCTCACCGGGCCCTCCGGGGCGGGCAAGAGCAGCATCCTCAAATTGATCGCCTTGATCGAGCGCCCGACACGCGGCCGCGTCGTCGTCGGCGACCGCGCGACCGCTTCGATCGGCGCGCGCGGCGTCGCGCAGTTCCGGCGCCAGATCGGCGTCGTGTTCCAGGACAACAAGCTGCTGTTCGACCGCCCCGTGGGCGACAACGTCGCGCTGCCGCTCATCATCGCCGGCGTGCCGCGCAAGGAGATCGACAAGCGCGTGCGCGCGGCGCTCGACCAGGTGGGGCTGCTCGGCAAGGAGCGCAACCGGCCGATGGAGCTGTCGGCCGGCGAACAACAGCGCGTCGGCATCGCGCGCGCGGTCGTCGGCAAGCCGCCGCTGCTGATCGCCGACGAGCCGACCGGCAATCTCGATCCGGACCTCTCGCTCGAGGTGATGCGCCTCTTCAAGCGCTTCAACGACGTCGGTGTCACCGTCGTGGTCGCAACCCATGACCTGCACTTGATCGACCAATTCGGCGCGCGCCGCATCGTTCTTGGCGACGGCCGCGTCGCCGTGCAGACGCCAACGTGAGCGTCGGCGCCTATTTCGCGCGGCATGCGCAGACCTTGGTCGGTTCGCTCGGGCGCATCGCCGACGCGCCGTTCGCGAGCTTGATGACGATGGCGGTCATCGGCATCGCGATCGCCTTGCCGCTGTGCCTGTACCTGATACTGCAGAACGCGCGGCAGGCGGGCACGGGCTGGAACGACGCCTTCAACCTGTCGGTGTACCTTGCGAAATCCGCGACCGGCGCGCAGACGCGGCGGATCGCCGTGCGCCTGCGGGGGCGCGGCGACGTGTCGGCCGTGCGCGTCATCCTCGCCCCGCAGGCGCTCGCCGAGTTCCGCAAGTATTCGGGCTTCGGCGCGGCGCTCGATGCGCTCGCGGCCAATCCGCTGCCGAACACACTGATCGTGACGCCCGCGCCCGGCGCCAGCACGCCGGCCGGTATCGCCACTTTGAAGAAGGCGATTCTCGACCTCACGGGGGTCGATCGGGTGCAGATCGACAGCGAATGGGTCGAACGCCTGCTGGCGATGATCGCCCTGCTGCAGCGGGTCGCACTGCTCGCCGGCGGCCTGCTCGGCGTCGGCGTCATGCTGATCGCCGGCAACACGATCCGGCTGGATATCCTGAACCGCCGCACCGAAATCGAGGTGATGAAGCTCGTCGGCGGCACCGATGGCTTCGTCCGGCGCCCCTTCTTGTACAGCGGGATCTGGTACGGGCTCGGCGGCGGCCTGCTCGCGCTGGCGCTCGTCGCCGTCGCGGTCGCCGCCATCTCGGGCCCCATCGGGCGTCTCGCGCGCCTCTATGGCAGCCAGTTTCGCCTCGCTGGGCTCGATCTGCCGACGGCGATGTGCGTCCTTGCGGCCGCGGGCCTCCTCGGCTGGCTCGGATCCTGGCTCGCGGCGACGCAACATATCCGTGCGATCAACCCTTCGTAAGCCATTATTAATAAAGGGTAATTTTTTCCAACGTGCGCGACGAAACCCGGCCGCTTTTTAGCACTCCAACTGCAAGAGTGCTATCATTCTGTCCAAGGTATTTCGGAGGTTGACACCGATGAGCACAGCGTTGGTTGCAAAGCAGGGCGGACTGGTATTCGCGGGTCCGATCGGAAGCCTCGACTCGTATGTCGGCCGGATCTCGCAGATCCCGATCCTCTCCAAGGACGAGGAAGTCGCGCTCGCGACCCGCTTCCGCGACGAGGGCGACCTGCAGGCGGCGCGCGAACTGGTGCTTTCGCACCTGCGCTTCGTCGTGCACATCGCGCGCGGCTACGCCGGCTACGGTCTGCCGATCGGCGATTTGATCCAGGAAGGCAACATCGGCCTGATGAAGGCGGTCAAGCGCTTCGACCCGGGCGTCGGCGTTCGGCTGGTGTCGTTCGCGGTGCATTGGATCCGCGCCGAGATCCATGAATTCGTGCTGCGCAACTGGCGCCTCGTCAAGGTCGCAACGACCAAGGCGCAGCGCAAGCTGTTCTTCAACCTGCGCCGGCTGAAGAAGAATCTCGCCTGGCTGACCGAAGCGGAGACCCAGGCGGTCGCGAAAGACCTCGGCGTCGAGGTGCGCGACGTGCGCGAGATGGAACAGCGCCTCTCGGCACGGGATCTCGCGTTCGATCCCGCACCCGACGCCGATGACGAGGAAGGCTATTCGCCGGCTCTGTACCTGCCGGCGAGCAACGCCGATCCGGCCGTCGAGCTCGAGCGCGAGGAATGGGAGGAAGACTCCGCCGACCGTCTCAGCGTCGCGCTCGGGAAGCTCGACGAACGCAGCCGCAACATCCTGCGCCGGCGGTGGATGACCGAGGACAAAGCCACCCTGCATGACCTGGCCGATGAGTACGGAATCTCCGCCGAGCGTGTGCGGCAGGTCGAGGTCAACGCGATCGGCAAGCTGAAGACCCTGATGGCGGCCTGATCGAGCGCCGTCGCCGCCCTCGCGGCCCAGCGTCTGGCGTAACACCTGCACATGCGGGCGGCGCGCGCGGGTCGCCGCGCGCACCGCCGCACGACGATGGCGGCCCGGACGGGAGACTGGCATGACCCAGAAGACGAACGATCCCCTCGACCTGTTCGACCTGCGCAGTCTGCTCGATGAGCAGGAACGGCAGGTTCAGGATGCCGTCGCGCGCATGGTCGACGAGAAGGTGATCCCGATCATCGCCAAAGCCTTCGCCGAGCAGCGCTTTCCGCGCGAACTGGTCGGCGAACTCGCCTCGATGGGTCTGCTCGGCAGCTCCCTCGAGGGCTACGGTTGCGCCGGCATGAACGCCGTATCCTCGGGCTTGATCTGCCAGGAGCTGGAGCGCGGCGACTCGGCGCTGCGCAGCTTCGTCTCGGTGCAGTCGAGCCTGTGCATGTATCCGATCCACGCGTTCGGTTCCGAGGCGCAGAAGAGCCGGTACCTGCCTCCGATGGCGCGCGGCGAGACGATCGGCTGCTTCGGTCTGACCGAGGCGCACGGCGGATCCGATCCGGCGAACATGAAGACGCATGCGAAGCGCCGCGGCGGCGACTGGGTCATCAACGGTTCCAAGATGTGGATCACGAACGCGCCGGTCGCCGACCTCTGCGTCGCCTGGGCGCTGACCGACGAGGGCGTGCGCGGATTCCTCATCGACAGGGACACGCGCGGTTTCACCACATCCGAGATCCACGACAAGTTCAGCCTGCGAGCATCGGCGACCGGCGCGTTGTTCTTCGACGACGTCGTCGTGCCGGACGAGAATCGCCTGCCCGGTGCGCTCGGGCTCAAGGGGCCGCTCTCCTGCCTGACCCAGGCGCGCTACGGAATCTCCTGGGGCGTGATCGGCGCCGGCCAGGCGTGCCTCGCGCAACTGCTGGATTACACCAAGACGCGGGTGCTGTTCGGCCGGCCGCTCGCCGCCAATCAACTGATCCAGGTGCGCCTCGCCGAGATGGCGCGCAAGATCACGACCGCGCAATTACTCGCGCTGCAGCTCGGCCGGCTGAAGGATCGGGGCGAGATGACGCCGGTCCAGGTGTCGCTCGCAAAATGGAACAATACGCGCGCGGCGCTCGATATCGCCAGGGACTGCCGCGACATGCTCGGCGGCGCCGGGATCAGCGCCGAGTTCGCGCCGATCCGGCACATGCTGAACCTCGAGAGCGTCGTCACCTACGAAGGAACCGAGTCGATCCACCAGCTCAGCGTCGGACGGGAATTGACCGGGCTGTCGGCGTTCTGAGCGGCCGCGCGTTCACTGCCGCGAATTTGCGGCCGCCGCGCCCGCCGTGCTCTCCAGGGTAAGCAGCCAGCGCTTGCGCTCGAGGCCGCCGCCGTAACCGACCAGCGTGCCATCGGCACCGATCACACGATGGCAGGGCACGAAGATCGGCAGCGGATTGCGGTTGTTCGCCATGCCGACCGCGCGTGCCGCGGCCGGTTGGCCGATGCGGCGCGCGATTTCGCCATAGCTTTGCGTGCGGCCGTACGCAATCCCGAGCAACGCGCGCCAGACCCGCTCCTGGAACGGCGACCCACGCGCCGCGAGCGGCAACGCGAACGTGTGGCGCGCGCCGGCGAAATATTCGGCGAGCTGGCGCGCCGCCACCGGCAGCACCCCGGCCCGTGGATCCTCGATCCCCGGATCGACGGCGGGATTCGTGCCGCCCCGCGCCGGCGCATCGATCGGCGCGGCCTGCGGATCGAGCACCAGCGCGGTCACGGCGCGCTCGTCGCCGTACAGGCGCAGGCGCCCGATCGGGCTGTCGACATAGGCGTGGTAGTTCATGTGGGCATATCTCCTTGCGATCACCATCGGTAATGCGCGGCATGCGGCCACTGTACGGCAGCGCCGCCGCCAATACTCGCCGTTTTCGGACGCCGCATCCCCGGGCCGGATCACCCTCGTCGGCTGATTCGCTTCGGGGCGCAGGCGGGTGGGTGATCCGGCTTAGGCTTCGGCCGTCTCGATGCCGAGATGCTCGAGGATGCCGAGCGCCGCCTGGCGCCCCTCGAACACCGCCGTGACGACCAGGTCCGAGCCGCGCACCATGTCGCCGCCGGCGAACACCTTCGGGTTCGTCGTCTGAAAGCGCAGAGCGCCCATCGTCGCGACCCGCACGCGGCCGTTCGGATGCAGTGCGATGCGCTGCGCGGCGAACCACTCGGCCGGACTCGGCAGAAAGCCGAACGCGACGATCACGGCATCGGCCGGGATCGTCTCCTCGGTGGCGGGGACGACCTCGGGGGTGCGTCGGCCGCGCCGGTCCGGCGCTCCGAGGCGCGTCTCGACCAGCTTGACGCCCTGCACCCGATCCGTGCCGACAATCTCGACGGGTTGGCGGTTGAACAGGAAGGTCACGCCTTCTTCCCTGCTGTTCTTGTAGTCGCGGCGCGAGCCCGGCATGTTCGCCTCGTCGCGCCGGTAGGTACAGCTCACGCTCGCCGCGCCCTGCCGGATCGCGGTGCGGTTGCAATCCATGCCCGTATCGCCGCCGCCGAGCACGACCACCTGCTTGTCCCGCAGGTCGATGAAATCGCCGGGGTTCTCGGCGAGCCCGAGCTCGCGGCGGATGTTCGATATCAGGTACGGCAGCGCCTCGTGGACACCGGGCAGGTCCTCACCGGTGAAGCCGCCCTTGACGAAGCCATAGGTGCCCATGCCGAGGAACACCGCGTCGAATTGCGCGTGCAGCTCATCGAATGCGACGTCGCGTCCGACCTCGACGCCGAGCCGGAACTCGACGCCCATGCCCTGCATGATCTCGCGGCGCTTCTCGACGACCTCCTTCTCCAGCTTGAACGGCGGGATGCCGAAGGTGAGCATGCCGCCGATCCGCGGATACCGGTCGAAGACGACGGAACGTACGCCGTTGCGCGCGAGCACGTCGGCGCAAGCGAGCCCCGCGGGTCCCGCGCCGACGATCGCGACGCGCTTGGTGCTCGGCGTCACACCCGACAGATCCGGCGTCCAACCGAGCTTGAATGCCTCGTCGGTGATGTATTTCTCGATCGCACCGATCGAGACCGCGCCGAGCCCGTCGTTCAAGGTGCAGGCACCCTCGCAGAGCCGGTCCTGTGGGCAGATCCGCCCGCACACCTCCGGCAGCGAATTCGTCCGATGCGACAGCTCCGCCGCCTCGAACAGCTTGCCCTCGCTGATCAGGGTCAGCCAGTTCGGAATGTAGTTGTGGACCGGGCACTTCCATTCGCAGAACGGGTTGCCGCACGACACACAGCGCCCCGCCTGCTGCCCGGCCTCCTCAGCGCCATACTCGGCGTAGATTTCGCGAAAGTGCCGCGTCCGTTCCTCGATCGCCAGCTTGTCCGGGTCCTTGCGCGCAACATCCAAGAATTGCAGGTTCTTGTCCGCCATCGACGAATCCTTCGCTCGCGGGGCGCTCACGCCGCACGCCGCAGATTCTCGAGCAGGGAGCCGATCGCGGCGGCTTTCGGCTTGACCACCCAGAACCGGCCGACGTAGCTGCGAAAGTCGGCGAGCAGCTGCTCGCCCCAGGCGCTGCCGGTTTCGGCGACGTGCTGCTCGATCAGACCGTACAGGTGCTGCACGTGCGTGCCCATGCCCTCCGGCGAGACCCGGTGGATGTCGATCAGCTCGTGGTTGTAGCGGTCGACGAAATCACGCTCCAGGTCGAGCACGTAGGCAAATCCCCCGGTGAAGCCCGCGCCGAAGTTCACGCCGGTGCGCCCGAGCACGCAGACCACGCCGCCGGTCATGTACTCGCAACAATGGTCGCCGACACCCTCGATCACCGCGATCGCGCCCGAGTTGCGCACGGCGAAGCGCTCGCCGGCCACACCGGCGGCAAACAACTCACCGCCGGTCGCGCCGTACAGGCAGGTGTTGCCCATGATCACGGTCTCGCGCGCGACGAACGCCGATCCCGCGGGCGGCTTCAGGACGATCTTGCCCGCCGCCATCCCCTTGCCGACATAGTCGTTCGCCTCGCCCTCGAGATGCAGGTGCAAGCCGCCGGCGTTCCAGACACCGAAGCTCTGCCCGGCCGAACCCGTGAGGCGTACGACGATCGGCACGTCGCTCATGCCGTAATCGCCCCAGCGCCGCGCGATCTCCCCGGAGATGCGCGCACCGATCGAACGGTGGAAATTGCTGACCGGATAGCCGAAAGCGCCGCCGGATTTTGCGGCGATCGCGGCCCGCATGTCGGCGAGCATCCGCTCGGCGAGCACTCCCTTGTCGAACGGCTCGTTGTGCGGATCGACACAGTACTGCGGTTTGTCCGAGACCAGGCGCGCGTTGGCGAGCACCGGCGTGAGGTCGAGCTTGCCCTGCTTCGGGGTCTCGCCCGGGAGGATCTCCAGCAGCTCGGTGCGGCCGATCAGCTCCGCAATGCTGCGCACGCCGAGCGAGGCCATGAGCTCGCGGCATTCCTCGGCGACGAACCTGAAATAGTTGATCACCATCTCGGGCAGGCCGATGAAATACTTCGAGCGCAGCACGGCGTGCTGGGTCGCGACGCCGGTCGCGCAGTTGTTCAGATGGCAGATTCGCAGGTACTTGCAGCCGAGGGCCACCATCGGCGCGGTGCCGAAGCCGAAGCTCTCGGCGCCGATGATCGCCGCCTTGATGACGTCGAGACCGGTTTTCAGGCCGCCGTCGGTCTGCAGCCGCACGCGGTGTCGCAGCTCGTTCACACGCAGCGTCTGATGCGTCTCGGCGAGCCCCAGCTCCCACGGCGTGCCGGCGTACTTGATCGACGACAACGGACTCGCGCCGGTGCCGCCGTCGTAACCGCTGATCGTGATGAGGTCCGCATAGGCCTTGGCGACCCCGGCCGCGACGGTGCCGACGCCGGGTTCGGCGACGAGCTTCACCGAGACCAGCGCGTGCGGATTGACCTGCTTCAGGTCGAAGATCAGTTGTGCCAGATCCTCGATCGAGTAGATGTCGTGGTGCGGCGGCGGCGAGATCAGCCCGACGCCGGGCCGCGCAAAGCGCAGGCGCGCGATCATCTCGTTGACCTTGTGCCCCGGCAGCTGGCCGCCCTCGCCGGGTTTCGCGCCCTGCGCGACCTTGATCTGCAGCACCTCGGCATTGATCAGGTACTCGGGCGTGACGCCGAACCGGCCGGAGGCGACCTGCTTGATCTTGGAGTTGCGCTCGGTGCCGTAGCGCGCAGGATCCTCGCCGCCCTCCCCGGAGTTCGAGCGCGCACCGAGCCGGTTCATCGCGATCGCGAGCGCCTCGTGCGCCTCCGGCGACAGGGCGCCCAAGGACATGCCGGCGCTGTCGAAGCGCAGCAGGATCTTGGCGGCGGGCTCCACCTCCTCGATCGGCACCGGCGCCGACGAGGCTCGCAGGCGCAGGAGGTCGCGGATGCAGGATATCGGACGCTCGTTGACCAGTTGCGCGAACTGCCGGTAGCGTTCGTAGTCGCCGGTCGCGACCGCCGCCTGCAGCGTCGCGATCACGTCCGGGTTGTACATGTGGTACTCGCCGTCGTGCATGTACTTCAGCAACCCGCCCTGCGCGACCGCTTGCCGCGAATCGCGGGCGGCCTTCGCGAGCAACCGCGCATCGCGCTCCAGATCCGCGAAATCCGCGCCCTGGATGCGGCTGTCGGATCCCTTGAAACACAATTCGACGACCTCGTCGGCCAGGCCGACGATCTCGAACAACTGCGCGCTGCGGTAGCTCGCGATCGTCGAGATGCCCATCTTCGACATGATCTTGAACAGTCCCTTGCGGATGCCGCGACGGTAACTGCGGCCGATCTCCTGGCGCGCCTCCTCGTCCACGCTCAACGCGCCCTTTTGCAGCATGTCGAACAAGGTCTGGTACGCGAGGTAGGGGTAGACGGCGGTCGCGCCGTAGCCGATCAGGCAGGCGAAGTGATGCGGATCGCGCGCCGTGCCGGTTTCGACAAGGATGTTGCACTTGCACCGCAGCCCGGTGGCGACGAGCCTGTGGTGCACCGCACCGGTCGCGAGCAGGGCGTGGATCGGGAGTTTCCCGGCGACGAGGTAACGATCCGAGAGCAGCAGCACGAGCTTGCCGCCGCGGACCGCGCGTTCCGCCTGGTCGCACACGGTGCGAATCGCCGTCTCGAGGTCCAGCGTCTGCGCGTACTGCAGGTCGAGAAATTCGTGTGGCACGCCGCTGCCGGCGAGCGCGACGATCTGGCGCAGCTTGCGCTGCGAGAGCACCGGGGAGCTCAGCACGATCTGTTCGGCATGCTGCGGCAGCGGCACGAAGATGTTGCACTCCGGGCCGATTTGCGTCTGCAGCGACATCACGATGCTCTCGCGCAGGGAATCGATCGGCGGATTCGTGACCTGGGCGAACTGTTGCCGAAAATAGTCGAACAGCGAACGGACCTTCCTCGACAGGACCGGCATCGGCGTGTCGTCGCCCATCGACCCGACGGCCTCGCTCTCGTCCTCGGCGAGCACGCGGATGATCTCGTCGCGCTCCTCCGCCGAGATGTTGAACATCTTCTGATACGAGGCGAGCGTGTCGCGGTCGAACGGCTCCGCGGCGAGCCGCGGGTCGATCAGGTCGGTCTGCAGGTAGCGCACACCCTTCTTCAACCAGGTCTTGTACGGATGTCGGCTCTTCAAGAGATCGTCGATCCGCCTCGTATCCATCAGTTCGCCGGTCTGCAGGTCGAGCGAGATCATCTCGCCGGGGCCGAGCTTGCCCTTCTTCACGACGTCCCCGGCGGCGTAGTCCCAGACGCCGGCTTCGGAGGCGATCGTGATGTGCCGGTTCTTGGTGATGACCCAGCGCGCCGGACGCAGGCCGTTGCGATCGAGCGTGCAGCAGGCATGGCGGCCGTCCGTCAGCACGATGCCGGCCGGACCGTCCCAGGGCTCCATGTGCGTCGCGTAGTATTCGTAGAACGCCTTCAGATCCGGGTCGATCATGTCGACCGATTGCCACGCGGGAGGGATCAGCATCCGCATCGCGTGCATCGGGTCGAGGCCGCCGACCAGCAGCAGCTCCAGCATGTTGTCCAGTGACTGCGAATCCGACCCGGACATCGAGACGACCGGCAGGATGTCGCGCAGGTCGGGCAGCAGCGGCGAACGGAACAGCGGCCCGCGCGCGACCGCCCAGCTGCGGTTGCCCTGGATGGTGTTGATCTCGCCGTTGTGCGCAAGGTAGCGATACGGATGGGCGAGGCGCCATTGGGGCAGGGTGTTCGTCGAGAAGCGCTGATGGAACACCGCGACCGAGGTCTCCAAGCGCGCATCCTCGAGGTCCGGGTAGAACTGCGCGAGGAACTGCGGCATCACCATGCCCTTGTAGACGATCGTGCTCGCCGACAGCGACGGCACGTAGAACACCGGATCGTCGTTCTCGAGGCGCTTCTCCGCGCGGCGGCGTGCAAGGTACAGCTTGCGGTTGAACGTTGCCTCGTCGATGTCGCCGTGGAAATTGACGAAGATCTGCTCGATCGAGGGCATGGTCTTCAGCGCCTCGGCGCCGCACGCCGACGCATCGGTCGGCACCGGACGAAAGCCGGCGACCACGAATTTCTCGGCCTCCAGCGCCTCGCCGAGCACCCGCCGTGCGTGCGCAGCCTTGGCCGGGTCCTGGCTTTGGAACACGAGGCCGGCACCGAACGGCGAGGTGAGGACGATGCCGCTCTCGGCCGCGACCGCGCGCATGAACTCGACCGGCATCTTGATCAGCACGCCGCAGCCGTCGCCGGTCTTGCCGTCCGCCGCCACCGCACCGCGATGCGTCAGCCGATTCAGCGACCTGATCGCATTGCCGACGAGCCAGTGGCTCGGCCGATCGTCGAGGCTCGCGATCAGGCCGAAGCCGCAGGAATCCTTCTCGTAGGCCCGCCGGTACAGGCCCCAGTCGAGCGCACGCGCATCGACGCCCGCCGCGCCGTCGATCAGAAAGGGGGATTGACGATCGACCATGGAGCTGCCCATACCATCCCGCACCTTACGGCTGCGGCCGCAAAGCCTTGCCAAACAACGAATTAAACCGGTTCGAGGCGCGCGCTCGATCGCGCCAGGACGGGCGAACGCCGCTACGCGTGCCTGGTAATGCGTCTCATGATACTAGGGTGACGGGCACGGTCAACGCCCGCGTCGGAGCACGTCGTGCTGGGCACCGCGGGCGTGCGCAGGCGGTCCGCCGCCGGGCTCACCCGGCGATGTAGCGCTCGAGCTGTTCGATCTGCTGGCTTTGTTCCTGCAACATCGCCTTCACCAGATCGCCGATCGACACGATGCCGACGACGGCGTTGCCATCGACCACGGGCAGGTGGCGGATCCGCTCGCCCGTGCAGACCTCCATGCAATGCTTGACCGTGTCGCCGAGCCCGACCGTGATCACCGGCGCACTCATGATGGTGGCGACGGTGGTGTCGTGCGACGAACGGTTCATCAGGATCACCTTGCGCGCATAGTCGCGCTCGGAGATCACCCCGAGCAGAGCGCCCGCCTCCATCACGAGCAGCGCACCGACGTGCTGGGTCGCCATCACTTCGATCGCGCGCAGTACCGAGTCCTGCGGTCCGACGGAGAACAGTTGGTGTCCTTTCAAGGCGAGCAGCTGGCGGACGGTATGCATGATTTCTCTCCCCCCTCATCCCGGCGAATCCGACGGCCGGAAGCGTCTGTGCGCTCCTCGGATATGACTATACTCCGGGCGCCATGCGAGAAACATCATGACCGAACGCCAAGCGCAAGCGCCCGTCGGCGTCGAGCCGCCTGTGGCCGCCCGGCGGCCGCACGCCGTGCCCTCCCCGTTCGGCGCGCGAAGCGATTCATACTACTGGCTGCGTGACGACGAGCGCACGAACCCGCAAGTGCTCGCGCATCTGCGCGCCGAGAACGCCTACCGGCGGGCGACCATGGCCGCGGCGGCCGGGCTCGAGAACCGCTTGTTCGATGAAATCGTCGGCCGCTTGCCGCAGGACGACCTCAGCGTGCCCTATTTCAAGCACGGCTACTGGTATTACGCCCGGTACGAGGGCGGCCGGGAGCAGCCGATTTTCGCCCGGCGGCCCGGTTCGATGGACGCGGCGGAGGAGATCCTGATCGACGCCAACGCGCCCGCGGCGGCGCACGATTACTACCAGATCGGTGCGCTCGAGGTCTCGCCCGACTCGCGGATGCTCGCCTATTGCGAGGACACGATCGGCCGGCGCGAGTACCGGCTGCGGCTGAAGAATCTCGTGACCGGCGAGACGCTGCCGACGGCCATCGAGAACGTCGAGGCGGACCTCGCCTGGGCGAACGACAACCGCACGTTGCTGTACGTCGCCAAGGACGCCGAGACACTGCTCGGAATCTACGTCAGGAAACACCACGTCGGCAGCGACGGGCGCGCCGACGAACTGGTGTTCGAACAAACCGACCGTAGCTTCTACACCGGCGTCTCGAAGTCGAAATCGGAGCGCTTCATTTTCATCCACATGGAGAGCACGGTCTGTTCGGAATGGCGCTACGCCGCAGCGGACGACCCGGCGCTCGCGTTCAAGGTGTTTCTGCCGCACGAGCGGGACCACGAATATCAGATCGAAGACAGCGGGCCCTGGTTCGTGGTTCGCAGCAATTGGCGGGCGACGAACTTCCGCCTGCTCTGCGCGCCGATCGGCGCGAATTCGGATCGAACCGGATGGCGCGAACTCGTGGCGCACCGGCAGGACGGGTTCATCCACGATTTCGACGTGTTCGCGCGCTTCGTCGCGGCGACGGTACGCGTCGGCGGCTTGCGCCGGATACTGCTCACCCCCTTGCCGGATGTTGCGCTCGGCGGCGGCGCGCCCGCGCAAAATCCGTTCCGCGAACGCTGGATCGACGGCGAGGAGAGCGCATTCGCCACCGATCTTGGCGACAACCCGACGATGGACACCGCCCTCGTCCGCTACACTTATTCGTCGCCGACGACGCCGACGACGACCTACGACTTCGATGCTTTGACCGGCGAGCGCGTGCTGTTGAAGCGCGAACCGGTCGTCGGCGACTTCGACCCTGCCCGCTACAGGACCGAATTGCGCTTCGCGAGGGCGCAAGACGGCGCGCAGGTCCCGGTGTCGATCGTCCATCGGCGCGACACCCCGCTCGACGGCAGCGCGCCGCTGCTGCTGTATGCGTACGGCGCGTACGGGCTGTGCCTCGATCCGGTGTTCTCGATCTCGCGGCTGAGTCTGCTCGACCGCGGTTTCGTCTGCGCGATCGCCCACGTCCGCGGCGGCCAGGAGATGGGACGTGCCTGGTACGATGCGGGGCGACTGCGCCACAAGCGCAATTCCTTCACGGATTTCATCGACGTCACCCGCGATCTCACCGCGCACCGCTATGCGGCGCCCGACAAGGTGTTCGCGATGGGCGGCAGTGCCGGCGGCCTGCTGGTCGCGGCGGTGGCGAACATGGCGCCGGACTTGTACCGGGCGATCGTCGCGCAGGTGCCGTTCGTCGATGTGGTCACGACGATGCTCGATCGGAGCATTCCGCTCACGACCAACGAGTATGACGAATGGGGTGACCCCACCGGCCGCGACGACTACGAGTATCTGCTGTCTTACTCACCGTACGACAATGTACGCGCCCAGGATTACCCGGCGATGTTCGTCACCGCCGGCCTCTGGGACAGCCAGGTGCAATACTACGAGCCGGTCAAATGGGTCGCGAAGCTACGTGCCCTGAAGACGGACCGCAACCCGCTGCTGCTGCACGTGGAAATGCAGGCCGGCCATGGCGGCAAGGCCGGCCGTTTCGAGCACTATCGCGAGATAGCCCTGGAATACGCGTTCATGCTCGACCGACTCGGCCGGCGCGCGTAGGCGCCAAGGGAAACAATCAAACGTCAATCGTCGTCTGCCTGCCGCGATGGAAATGCTCTTATTTCAATGACTTGCAGACTCAACGCCAGGGCTCGAGCCGACAATCTTCGTCACTGAGCGGCCTCAATGCCGGGCGCGGCGCGGCGGCGCGAGCACCACGCATGGCTGGGAGCGCGCATGCAACCGGCGGCAGATCGCCGTGGCGCGTGCCGCCGACAATCCCTCCACTTGCAGTCGGTCCAGCCGGCCGACCGCGGTCCTCGCCGCAACTACCCGCGGGCGCAACCCGCGCAGCAGCGTGCGATCCTGCGTGACGAGCACGCGCCAGTGCCGAAGCGCCGCCGCTTTACCGGACTTGAACGCCCCGAGCTGTACGCCATGGTGGCCAGAGGCCGCGCGCGCCGCGACCCGCGGCTTTGGTGTTTGCGGCCGCAGCAGCTGCTGCCCCGACGGGGCGGCCGAGGCCGGCGGCGCGGGGCTTGTTGCCGGGCCGGTTGCTGCGGTGCCGGGGGCTGCGGGGACGCCGCCGGGCGGTTGCGCCAGGGCGAAGTTCTCGATCCGGATCCGGGCCTCCTCGGCCCACTTGCCTTCCGGATGAAGCTGCAGGAACGCCTGATACGCAGCGGCCGTGTTGGCCGCGCGCGCCTTCTGCCAGTCCTGATCCTCCTGCAGTTGCGACAGCCGTGCCTGGGCTTGGGCCGCGAAGGACCCGTTCGGATATTTCTGCAGGTACAGCTGATAGGCGTTCGCGTCGTTCGCGGCGCGCGCCTTTTGCCAATCGCCCTGTTCGCGGTTGCAGCCCGCGAGGGCGAGAACCACCAGGCACGCGGCGGCGACGGCGATCCAGGGCTTTCGTTGCATCGGTATTCTCACGGCTGCGGCAGACGCTGTATTGTACGTCGATTTGCGGCAACTGTCGGCGACGCCAAGCCCGTCACAGTCGCCGGATCACGAATCGGGTATCAAATATCCATGAGCGACGAAAACGACGACCGCCCCCCGGCGACCAAGACGCGGCGCTTCCTCGACCGCAGCCCGACGGCCACGACCGTGATCGGCGCCGGATCGCAGATCGTCGGCAACCTGCGCGGCAACGGATCGTTCATCATCGCCGGGGAGATCCGCGGCGACGGCGATCTCGAGGGACATTTGAATCTCACCGTGAGCGGCGCCTGGCACGGCCAGATCCGCGCGCGAGCGGCGATCGTCTGCGGCAAGATCGTCGGCGGCCTGCGGGTCGACGAAAAATTGGAGATCGGCCGCACGGCCGAGATCCGCGGCTCGGTGAGCGCGGGCAGCGTCTCGATCGCCAACGGGGCGATCATCGACGGCGACATAGGCGTCACCTCGGACGGCGGGATCGTCGAGTTCGAGGAAAGACGCCGCGACTGATCCGCCGCCACTGTTCGCGATTGGCGACAGATACCGCGCGCTTTGAGTGTTGCGGCACATTGCCGCATTCTATGGAGAGCACGACGAAGACGATCGCCGCCGCGATCGTTCGGGAGAACCGCATGACGAGGACCGCTGCGGCGCTGATCGCGCTCGCGCTGGCGACGGCGGCGAGCACGGCTCGCGCCGGCGACGACACCATCAATCCGATCGACGAGCGCGTGCGCCTGTCGCTCGGCGCCGCGGTCTACACCGCGACGACGACCTTGCAGCTGGACGGCAGCGCGGGAACGGCGGGCACCTACCTCAGCGCCGAGGACGACCTCGGCCTGCAGCGCACGAAGTTCGAGCCGATGTTCGAGATCATGCTGCGGGCCGGCAAGAGGCACCGCGTCAGCTTCGATTATTTCAGCCTGAACCGCGACGCGACCCGGGTGCTCGCGCGTTCGCCTGCCGCAGGGCCGATCGTATTTCGCGACGCCACCCTGCAGAACGGCGATCCGGTGCAGACCGACCTCGAACTGCGCTCGTTCGGGATCACCTACGGCTACTCGTTCTGGCGCACCGACAAGCTCGAACTCGCCGGCACGTTCAGCGTCCATGAAATCGACATCTCGGCGCGTGCCCGCGTGCAGACGCAAACGCGCCATATCGATCAGAGCGAGAACCTGGCCGGACCGTTTCCGACACTCGGCATCGACGCGACCTGGGTCGCGAGCCGCCGGTTCTATTTCGAGGGACGCGCGCAGTACATGAAGCTCAGCGTCGACCATCTGCAGGGTGCACTCGGCATCTACGAACTGAACGCTCTGTACCGCTATCGGCCGAACGTCTCGTTCGCCCTCGGTTACCATGAGGTGCGGGCAAACTTGAACTCGCGGCAGGCGGGGAACGCCGGCCTGTTCGACTTCCTCGCCAGAGGCCCGCAACTTTTCGTGCGGATCGCCTTCTAGCGCCCTGGGCAATCCGCGGCCGGGCGCTCAGGGTGCCGCGGCTGGCTGCACCGCGAACTCGACCCGGTTGTTCGCCGCGGCCGCCTTGTTCCATTCAGCGGCGGTCAAGGTTGCGGTTTGTGCCGGATACGGCATGGCGACGTGCGAGCTCGCTCCGTCCTGAATCGTGACCGAGATCGCGCCGCCGGTGCGCTCGCGCACGCCGGCAATCAGGTTGCCGAAGGCGAGCGACTGACGCTGCTGGCCGGAGAGCGAATCCTCGAACGGATTGCCGATCGCGGCGCAATCGACGGCCGGCACATTCGGTTTCGCGGGCACGTAGCCGGTCGTCGCATCGCCGCCGAGACAGAAGAGCCCGGCGTAGCTCGTCACCTTGACCACGCCGCGGAAGCCCTCGGCGACGAGCTGCGTCAGCAGATCGCGCATGACGTCCAGGCGCCCGCGATCGAGCGGTACTTCCCCGTATGGCACCAGCGCGGTCCGCGTGGCGGACAGCGCAGTGGACCCGGCGGGATTCGCGCCGTCCGCACCGCTCGCGCCACCCGCACCTGCCGCGGCGGTGCCACCCGCCACCGCGGCGGCGGCGCGCGCCGATGAATTGGCGAGCGCGGCGGTCAAGCGCCTGACGGTCTCATCGAGAACCTCGCGTGAGCGCGCGAGATCCTTGGCCTGCGTCGAGAACGTGGCGAGCTCGGCGCGGGCGCCGGCGCCGTCGTTGCGCGCGCCCATCCACAAGAGCCCGAAGCCGAGCGCGGCGAGAGCCGCCGCCACCGTCGCCGCGATCCAGGCCCACGGTGGTTTTTGCGCGGCCGCGGCCGCGGCCGCGGCCGCCGGCGCCGGTTCGACCACCACCCGTGCCGGCAGATTGCGCAGCTCGCCGACGACGCGTGCCGCGAAGCTGTCGAGACTCGCGACGATGAAGCGCCGCAACTCCGCGGACTGATCGCGGATCGCCAGTTCGATTCGCTTGCCCGGATCGGTGTTCGCCGCGGCCGCCGAGGCCGGAGCCTTCGCCGTGCCCGATGGGTCCAGCTCGACCGGCGCGAACGACGATTCCTCGGCATCCCGACGATCCGGCAACAGGTGCAGTTCGTACAGCACCTTGGAGACGTCGACCGGCCGGACCTGTTTCGGCAATACGCCCATCGCGCCGAGCGCCCGTGCCTGCCCGACGTACAGTTCGCCTTCCTGCGAGGTGTACATCATGATGGGAATCATGGCCGTCTGCGGGTTGCCCTTGATCGCCTGCACGGCCTGCAGGCCGTCCATGCCGGGCATCAGATGGTCCATGAAGATCGCGTCGGGACGATTGTGCTCGAGATAGCCGATGGCCTGCTCGGCGGACTCGGCCATGTCCACCTCGATGCCGTATTTCTCGAGCATGCGGCTCAAGACGACCCGCGCCGACTTCGAATCGTCGACGATGAGCGCGCGCTTGCGCATCATGATTTGCCCATCATGGTATCGCGCCGGCCAAGCACCGCCGCGCGGCCGCCGGCGCCGGCAACCGCCTTGGGCGCCACGCCCGCCGGATCTAGGTCGATGCCTTCTGCGCCGCTTCCTTGTTCTGCCCGATCCACGTCAGCGCCGATTCAACGTCCGCAAGTTCTGCCGCCGTGAAACCCTCGATGCGCACGCCGACCGCCTCGGCCTTCCTGCGCGCAAGTTCCGCGCCCGCGATCCCGTGCACCCACACCAGCCCGCGGCGCACCTTGGCGGTGAATTTCTGCTGCTTTTCCTCGCTCATTCTGCAACTCCTGTTAATGGCGTGATGTCCGCCGTGCAAAGAACGATACACGAGGCGTCGGCACGAGCAAACCTCGTCATTCGCGAATTCCGGCGCCGCGATTCATCAGCACGACGGCCAGCGTGAACATGCCGACGGCCGCGCCAACCATGATCCCATAGGCGAGCCGCAGATCGACCTCCGACGTGTTGAGGAAACCGTACCGGAATGCGCTGACCATGTACAGGATCGGATTGGCGTGCGACGCAACCAGAGCCCATGCCGGCAGCATGTTGATCGAATAAAAGACGCCGCCCAGATAGGTGAGCGGCGTGAGGACGAACGTCGGAAACCAGGATATCTGGTCGAAGTTCTTCGCGAACATCGCGTTGATGAAGCCGCCGAGGGCGAACACGAAGCTCGTCAGGAACGCGGCCGAGACGATCGCCGCGACGTGCGCGGGCGACAGACGCGTGAAGAACAGTGAGACTATCGTGACGACGGTGCCCACCAAGAAGCCGCGGATCACGCCGCCCGCGACGTAGCCGAGCACGATCAGCCAATTCGGCAACGGCGAGACCAGCAGCTCCTCCAGATGCTTGCCGAACTTGGCGCCGAAGAACGATGACACGACGTTGCCGTAGGAATTCTGGATCACGGTCATCATGATCAGGCCGGGAGCGATGAACTGCATGTAGTCGTGCCCGCCGACCTTGCCGACGCGGCGACCGATCAGGCTGCCGAAGATGATGAAGTACAAGGTGGAGGTCACGGCCGGCGGCAGGATCGTCTGGCCCCAGATGCGCACGATCCGGCCGAACTCGCGGATCAGGATGGTCTTGAATCCGACCCAGTCGGCGGCGGCGCGCGAGACGGCACCGCTCATGCGACCTCCCCGGTCGCCGCAACCTCCCGCGCCGCACTTTCGGCCCTGCGGGCGCCGGAGTCGACCAGGCGGATGAACAGTTCCTCGAGGCGATTGACCTTGTTGCGCATGCTGTCGACCTCGATCCCCGACGCGGTCAATTGCGCGAACACCTCGTTCAGGCTCTGTCCCTTCGACAACTCGATCTCGAGCGTGTGCTCGTCGCTCAAGGTCGTGTGGAACCCCGCGATCCGCGGCGCAGCGGCGCAGGCGGACCGCAGGTTCAGCACGAAAGTCTCGGTCTGCAGCTTGCGCAGCACGTTCGCCATGCTGTCGCGCTCGATGATCCGGCCGCCGTCGATGATCGCGACGTTCCGGCAGAGGCTCTCCGCCTCCTCGAGGTAGTGAGTCGTCAGGATGATCGTCGTGCCGTCGGCATTGATCTTGCTAAGGAATTCCCACATCGAGCGACGCACCTCGATGTCAACCCCGGCGGTCGGCTCGTCGAGGATCAGGAGCTCGGGTTCGTGCATCAGAGCCCGGGCGATCATCAACCGCCGCTTCATGCCGCCGGATAGAGAGCGGGCGATCGAGTGGCGTCGATCCCAGAGCTGCAGTTGTCGCAGATACTTCTCCGCGCGCGGTTTCGCGATTCGCCGATCGATGCCGTAGAAGCCGGCCTGGTTGACGACGATCGTGGACAAGGACTCGAACTGATTGAAGTTCAGCTCCTGGGGGACGATGCCGATGCAGGACTTCGCCACCGCGAGTTCGCGATCGATGTCGTGTCCGAACACCTGGACGCTGCCGGAGGTCTTCGTGACCAGCGAGGTGATGATGCCGATCGCCGTCGTCTTGCCCGCGCCGTTCGGACCGAGCAGGGCGAAGAAATCGCCGCTCTCGACCTCCAGATCGATGCCTTTGAGCGCTTGGATGCCGTTCTTGTAGGTTTTGGCGAGCTGGCGGAGGACGAGGGCGGGCATAGGACGGCGAAGATTAAACTGCGCGAGGCGCGGTCCGCAATGACCCCGGGCTCTCGCCGGACGATATCAGCGCCGGCTCGGGGGGTGCCGGAGGGGGGCCGCCCCGGCCGGTCACGGCAGCCGCGTGGCGGCGGCAAGCTGCAGCCCGTAGAGCTGGACGCGCCGCAACCCCGACCGGTCGGAGCGTTCGGCGGCCTCGGCAAGACTCAGCCAGAAGGCCTCACAATGGCTCCAGCGCGGCGTCAGGTGGACGGATTCGCCGACCGCGAGCGCCGACAGGCGCCCGACCGTCGCCTCGGCGAAGGCCGCTGCGGTGCGTTCGTGCATGCCGAGCAGCAGACGCGCCCGCAGCCGCGTCGTCGAGGCCAGGTGCCAGGCGTAGAAGAGCACCAAGCGCACGAACGCGACGGTCGCCTCGTCCACCGGGGGCATTTCTGCGACGCACCCCGGCTCCGGCTCGCGCAGGCGCGGCTGCCAGTACGTCCCGTCATGGAACCGCAGGTCGAACAAGGCGTACGGACAGCTCGCGATGGCGGCCTTGCGCGCGTCCGGCAACGCCGTCAGTCGCGGTGCGGCAAAGCCGTCCAGCTGCAGGAATCCCAGGTTCAGTTCGCGCAGCGCGCGCGCGATCTCGACCGTGATCGACGCCTCCCGGCTCCAGCTATCGGCGCTCGGCTCCTGCATCTTGCTATCCCCCTGCCGCGATCTGTGCGGCGTCGGCACGCTGCCCCGATCCGCTGGCGCATTTCCGGGCGAACGCGCCGCGATATGCGCCGGATGACCCCTGGGCAAGGACGCTAACTTTGTGATAAATTTTTGTCAAATTTATATACACTGCAAATATAGGGATTTTCATCGACAGGGAGGATGGGCCATGCGGATATCGGACGACCGTTACACCCGCGATCGAACGCGCTTCGACTTGGCGCTGCGCCTCATCCGGCTGGAGGCGCGCACCTGCACGATCCGGCTTTGGACCGGGCTCAGCGACGACCGGATCCGCAAGCTGTACCGTAGCTACGTCGAGGAGCGGTGCAGTGCGCCGGTGCCCAGGCACCGCGGCAAATCGCCGCGCCAGGCCGCCTATTTCTTCCGCAGCCCGGAACGGCATTTCCAGGCTGCACAATTGGCGAGCCTGTACCTGCTCCACGGTCTGCTCGAGGCGACGCCGGGCGGGATCGAATCGCGTTACCGGATCGGCGCGCTCGATTCGGGCGCTCTGCTGTGCTGCGCCTATGAGGCGTACGCGGACCTGCACCAACCCGCGCGGATTTCCTTCGAGCACGCATGGTTCCTGTTGTGGGCCCTCGCGCGGCATACCGAGATCGACATGGCGCGCTGCCCGCCATGCGGCGGGGTCCGGCTGCGCGACCTGCTCGCACGGCGCGACGTGGCCTGCGCGAACTGCCAACCGCCACCGGTGTGCGTACCGGGACGGTGAGCCGCGCCCTGCTAGAATCCGGCCGATGGGACGATGCACCACGTTCTCCGGCCCGTATCTCGATCGCGCGGCGCACTTGCGTCAGGATCCATCGTGGTTCGAGGCGGCGCTTGCCGACCGCCACAGCGGCGTCGCCGTCGTCTGGAACTCGCGCAACTTGATCCTCGAGGCCGAGCCGCGGCGCGCGGCTCTGATCGACCTCGGGAACCTGTCGCCGCAGTTGCGCGACCCCGACGCGTTGATCCTGCTCGGCCACTTTGCGAACCGGCACTGCTTCGCTCTGGAGATCGAATCGATCGAGCCACCGCAGATCCTGCCGGGCGCGCGCTTCGAGGACTTGCGCGCGATCGCCCCACTGTTGCCGGCCGAGGAGGCTGGACTTCTCGGTTATGCGCGCGCGATGACTTCCTGGCGGCGGCGCCACCGCCACTGCGGCGCCTGCGGCTCGCCAACCGTTCCGTCGCGTGGCGGGCATGCCCTGTTGTGCGTCAACCCTCAATGCCGGATCGAACAATTCCCGCGAATCGATCCGGCCATCATCGTGCTGGTCGATGACGGGGTACGGGCACTGCTCGGCCGTCAGGCGAGCTGGCCGCCGGGCCGCTACTCGACGATCGCCGGTTTCGTCGAGCCCGGCGAGTCCCTCGAAGACGCGGTCGCGCGCGAGGTCATCGAAGAGACCGGGGTGTCGATCCGCCAGATCGAGTATTTCGCGTCCCAACCGTGGCCGTTTCCGGCATCTTTGATGCTCGGTTTCACTGCCAGGGCCGCCTCGACCGCGATCCGCCGCAAGGACCTGGAGCTGGAGGACGCCCGTTGGGTCAGCCGCGAGGACATCGCCGCGGGCGCGGTGCAGCTACCGCCGGTGCTGTCGATTTCGTTCAATCTGATCGAGCACTGGTTCGATGCGGCTCCGGGGCGCAGCTTGCGCGAGTTGCGGGGGGCCGGGCTCTGACGTCGATCATGCCGGGCGGCGGGTTCGCCAATCTCCTGTTCGTCCTGGGCGCGGCCGGCTGCGCCGGCTTCGTCGACTCGATGGTCGGGGGCGGCGGTTTGATCCAGCTGCCGGCCCTGCTCGCCGCTTATCCGACCGAAGCGCCGGCGACGCTGCTCGGCACGAACAAGCTCGCGGGTATTCTCGGTACAACGACGGCGTTCGCCCGGTATGCGCGCTCGGTGCGGATTTCCTGGCGCGTCCTGCTACCGGCGGCAGCGGTCGCCCTGCCGTTCGCACTGCTCGGCGCGAGCCTCGCAACCGTGCTGTCGCCGGCCGCCTTTCGCGCCGCAGTACCGCTGATCCTGACCGCCGTGCTGCTCTACGTCCTGTCGCACCGGGACCTGGGCGCGCGCCATGCACCCGTCGCGCTGCGCGGCCCGCGCCGGGTGGCGGCGCTCGCCGTTGTCGCCGCAATCGCCGCCTACGATGGGTTCTTCGGCCCAGGCACCGGCAATTTCCTGATGCTCTACTTCGTGCGCGTCTACGGTTTCGATTTCGTCTGTGCGGCCGCAAGCGCCCGCCTGGTCAACGTCGCAACGAACGCCGGCGCACTGCTGTACTTCGGCACCCACGGCCACATTCGCTGGCCGCTCGCGCTCGCCCTCGGCGCCTGCAACATCGCGGGCAGCGCGCTCGGCGCACAGACGGCTCTGCGGCACGGCAGCCGCTTCGTCCGCGCCGCATTCGTGATCGTCGTCGGCGCACTGATCGTCAAGACCGCGTGGGACGCGTACCTATCCCTCGCGTGACGGGCCTGCGCGCCGACCGCCCCAGGTCTTGCGTCAGGGCGCCGGGGTTTCGGGGGCCGGCGCGGGCGCAGGGTTCGCGGGCGCCTCGATGGGCGCGGCGAAGCTCATGGCCGGCATCGGTGACGGCGCCGCCGGCCGCGGTCGCGGCGCGGTGCGCTTGGCCTTGGCCGCCTTCTTCACCACTTTCTTTGGCGCGCTCTTCACGGACTTCGCCGGCCGCCTGCTCGTGGACGCCTTCCTCGCCACCGCTTTGCGGCCCTTCGCCGCGGAGCGCCGCTTCGCGGCCGCCTTCTTGGGTCTGGCCTTGGGTCGGGCCTTGGTCTTGGCCTTGGTCTTGGTCTTGGCTTTAACCCGGATCTTGGTCTTCTTCGCCTTGGACTTCTTAGCCATGGTCAATCTTCTCCTCGCGGGTCGATTCAACACTTGCTAGGTACCGTGCGGCGCAGATTAGTCCTGAATCAGATGTCTGTCATCTGCCGTCCGACTGGAGTTGCGCCCATGGATCTCGTAACCTGCCGCTGCACATCCGACGAGCACCGATGGCCGACGAGACCCCGCCCGAACCGATCCACCCGTTGCACGACGTCTGGCTGCGGCCGCGCCGCGTGGTCCGGGAGTTGGCCGACGCGCCGATCACGCGCGTCGATTACCTGCTCGGAGCCGTGCAGGGAATCGTCAGCTGGCTGTCGCTGAGCCGTGCGCAGTCGGCGGGCGCGAACACCGACATCGCAGGGATTCTCGGCCGCGCGCTGATCGCCGGGCCGATCGCCGGCATAATCGGCCTGTATCTGATGACCGCGGTCTACGTTCGCCTCGGCCGGCGCGCCGGAGGCGTCGCGACCCGCACCCAGATCTTCCACGTCCTCGCCTACAGCGGCGCACCGATGCTCGCCTCACTCGCGATCTGGCTGCTGACCGCGGCGCTCGCCGGCGCACCGACGTTCGAGAGCACGCCACCGCCGGGTCTCGAACCCTTCGTCGCGCTGTTGGTGCGGACCGGGTTCCTGGTGCACGTCCTGCTGGTCTGCTGGAGCCTGCTGCTCCAGGTCATGGGCTTCAGCGAGGCCGAACGGCTGCCGACGCGGCGCGCCTTCGCCATTTGGCTCTTCGGCCAGGCGCTCGTCATGCTCGCGATTTTGCTGCTTTGGATCCTCGTCATCGGCCTCGGCGCGAGCCCGCCGACGGCGTGACGGCCGGCACGTCGCCGGCCGCCCGAGCCATTCATTTTCAGAGCCTAAGGCAGCACCGCGAACAGGAACTGCCGGATCGCGGCAATCTCCTCCGCGCAGACGCTGTGCGGCATCGGATACTCGTACCACTCGACGTGATAGCCGAGGGCGCGTAGTTGGTCGCGGGATCGCGCGCCGAGCGCGTGCTGCAATACGTTGTCCTCGAGACCGTGCGCCATGAAGATCGGGGTCGCATCGTTCGCCGCGGCACGCTCGGCCGCAAGCCGGTCGGCGAGCGGCAGGTAACAGGAGAGCGCCAGCACTCCGGCCAGCCGCTCGGCCAGGCGCGGCGCGGTGTACAGCGAAACGGCGCCGCCCTGCGAGAAGCCGCCGAGCACGATCCGGCTCGCCGGAATACCCCGGGCGGCCTCGCGCGCGAGGATTTCGCGAACCCCGGCGGCGGCGTCCGTGAAGCCCTGCAGATCCTCGGTCGTCTTGCGATCGAGACTCTTGATGTCGTACCAGGCTCGCATCCGCATCCCGCCGTTCAAGGTCACGGGCCGGATCGGTGCGTGCGGAAAAACGAACCGCCACGCCCGCTCGCGATCGGCGACGATGTGCGGCACGATCGGTTCGAAGTCGTGGCCGTCCGCGCCGAGGCCGTGCAGCCAGATCACGGCCGCGTTCGGCGCCGGCGCGGTCTCGATGTCGATCGTATCGAGCATGATTCGCCTAGGGTAGCAGGGCGGCCGGCGCGCTGTCGCGACCCCGTCGACGGCGCCGTTGACAGGGCCTGCATTTTTATGCAGGATACGCGCCAATTTATGCACAGGCCGCATTCATGCTGCGCACGATGAACGATCCCAACGGTGCGCCGGCGCGCCGCAATCTGCTCGCGAAAATCCTCCGCGAACACACCGTCGTGCGCCAGGCCGAACTCGTCGAGATACTGCGCAAACGCGGCCATCCGGCAACCCAATCGAGCGTCAGCCGCGACCTGCGGGAACTCGGCGTCGCTAAGCTCGGTCGCCGCTACGTGCTCGCGGACGAAGCGGCGCGCTCGATGAGCGATTTTTCGACACTGCGCCGGTTCGTCAGCTCCCGCGTGACCGCCGGCGCCAACCTCACCGTGCTCAAGACCAAGATCGGTTCGGCGCAAAGCGTCACCGTGGCGATCGACGCGGCGGCGTGGCCGGAGATCGCGGGCACGATATCCGGCGACGACACGATCTTCATCGCCACGCGCGGCGCCCGCGATCAGCGCCGCCTCGGCGAACGCCTGCTCGCGATTTTCGGAATTTAACGCATCCCATGACTACGTCCGCTCCTTCGGGCAACGAGCCCATACTTCTCGCCTTTTCCGGCGGTCTCGACACCTCCTTCCTGGTGCCATGGCTGACCGAGACCTACGGTCGCCCGGTGGTCGCCGTGACGATCGACACGGGCGGCCTCGACGCCGCTGCCGCGCGGTTGCTCGCCGACAGATCGCGCGCGCTCGGCGCGATCGAACACCGCCTGGTCGATGCGCGCACCGCGTATTTCGACCAGGTGCTCAAGTACCTGATCATGGGCAACGTGCGCCGCGGTCAGCTCTATCCGCTTTGCGTCGGCGCGGAGCGCGTCCTGCAGGCGCAAACGATCGCGCAGCTCGCGATGCAGATGGGCGCGCGGTGCGTCGCGCACGGCTGCACCGCGGCCGGCAACGATCAGGTGCGCTTCGAGGTCGCGCTGCGCACGCTCGCGCCTGATCTCGAGATCCTTGCGCCGGTCCGTGACCGCGCGTTCAAGCGGCCGGAACAGCTCGCGTATCTCGAGGCGCGCGGGCTGCCGGTGCCGCCGTTCGGCGCCGCCTATTCCGTGAACCGCGGCCTCTGGGGCGTCACGATCGGCGGCCGGGAGACGCTCAATTCACTGGGCAGCATTCCCGAATCCGCCTGGGTCCTGTCGCGCGATGCGTTCACGAGTCCGCGCGCGCCGCAGCGTCACGTGATCGGTTTCGATCGTGGCGTGCCCTGCTCGCTCGACGGCGAGGCGCTCTCGCCGGTCGCCGTGATCGAGCGGCTCGAGGCGCTCGGCGGACCGTTCGGCATCGGCCGCGGAATTCATCTCGGCGACACGGTGATCGGCACCAAGGGTCGGGTCGCGTTCGAGGCGCCGGCCGCCGAGATCCTGCTGAACGCGCACCGCGAACTCGAGAAGCTGGTGCTGAGCGGCAAGCAGGCCCGCATCAAGGAGATGCTCGCGCAACCCTACGGCGATCTGGTACACGAGGGGCAGCATCTCGACCCGGTGTGCCGCGACATAGAGGCGCTGCTCGGCTCATCCCAGGCGCGCGTGAGCGGCGAGGTCACGGTGTTGCTGCGGCCGGGTTCGGCGTTCGTCGAGGGTGTCGCCTCGCCGTACTCGCTGATGGCCGCCTCCAAGGGCGTGTACGGCGAGGCCGCGGGCGAATGGACGCCGGCGGACGCGCTCGGTTACTCGAAGATCCTGTCGCTGCCGGGCATCTTCTACCGGCGTGCCGCAGGCAATCCGCCATGAGCGGCATGCGCACGATCGTCGTCGACAAGATCGCCTCGATCACCCAGGCCTGCGGTCTGTCGCACGAAGTGCGAATCTCGGCCGACATCGTCTGCGAGGAAGGCACCGTGCTCGTCGTCGAGGTCCTGACCAACAAGCCGAGCTACAACACGCTGGAGTTGACGAGCGGCCGGATGGCGAAGGTCTCGCGGGGCGACGTCGTCGTGGGCGCGCTCGGCCACCGGCGGGCGCTGTTCGGCTATTCCGGACACATCCCGCAGGCCTTGCAGCCCGGAGACGTGATCCAGATGCTCAATATCGGCGGCGTGCTCGGCATCTGCGACTCGGCGACGCCCGACAAGGGCAAGCCGTTCGACTGCCGCGTGCTCGGCGCGGTGCTCGCCTTTCCCTACCTCGGCGAGCGGATCGGGGTCCCGGCGAAGGCCGGATACAAATCGCTCGATCCCGACGCGACGCTCGATGCGCGCGGCGTGCCGATCGTCGCGCTCGTCGGCACTTGCATGGAGGCGGGCAAGACGGCGGCCGCGGCGGCGATCATCGCGAGAATGCGCCACCGGGGACTCACGGTCGACGCGTTCAAGGCCACCGGTGTCTCGCTGCGCCGCGACATCCTGGCGTTCGAGGATGCGGGCGCCCGACGCACGATGATCTTCACCGATCTCGGAGTGGTCACGACCACCGCGCAGAACGGCCCGGCATTGACGCGCGCGATGTTGACGGAAATGGCGGCCGGCACACCGGACGTGATCGTCTTCGAGCTCGGCGACGGTCTGCTCGGCGGCTACGGCGTGGAGGCAATTCTGCGGGACGAGGCAATCAAACCGGTCCTGACCGCGGTCGCCCTGTCGGCGAACGACCCGGTCGCCGCCTGGGGCGGGGTCAAGCTGCTGCGCGAGCGTTTCCAGATCGAGCCGGCGGTCGTCACCGGACCGGCGACCGACAACCAGGTCGGCGTGCAGATCATCCGCGAAACGATGGGCGTCGAGGCGTTCAACGCCATCAGCCACCCGGCGGATCTCGGCGATCACATCATTTCCCGGCTGGGAATACCGCGGGTGGGCGAATCCCGAGTCGCCGCGGAATGAGCCCGCGCACACCCGCGCTCGTGCTCGGCGGCACCGGCTACGTGGCCGGCGAACTACTGCGTCTGCTCGCCGGCCACCCGCACTTCGAACTCGCCGGCATCTTGTCGGACAGCCAGGCGGGCGGGCAGATCGCGCAGGCCTTTCCGCATCTGTGCGGCGTCTACCCCGAACGGCGCTTTTGCAACCTCGATGAACTCGAGGCATTGATCCGGCGCGAGCCGCAGTCGGCGCTCTTCTCGGCAGCGCCGCACGGCGCCGCCGCGGCGACGATCGACCGCCTGCTCAAGGCCGCGGAAGAGGTCGGGGCGCGGGTGCATTGCGTCGACATCTCCGCGGATTTTCGCTACCCGAACGCCGCCCTGTACGGCGCGGTCTACGGCCAGGCGCACGGCGCGCCGGCGCGGATCGCGGACTTCACCTGCGCACTGCCCGAACATCTCGACGCCTCGCCGACGCCGCACGTCGCCCACCCGGGCTGCTTCGCAACTGCGGCGCTGCTCGCGATCGTGCCATTGCTGAGCGCCGGCCTGACCGAATCGACGCTCTTCGCGAGCGGCGTGACCGGCAGCACCGGCTCGGGCCGCAAACCGGTCGAGGGCACGCATCATCCGCGGCGGCACGGCGATTTGTATGCCTACAATCCGCTGACGCACCGACACGTTCCGGAGATCCTCGCCTGTGCCGAAGCGGCGACCGGCGTTGCCGCGGATCTGCGCTTCGTGCCGCTCTCCGGGCCGTTTGCGCGCGGCATTCACATGACGGTGCAGGGGCGGCTCAGGAAGGCGATGACGGGCGCCGGCGTCCGCGCAGCGTTCGCGGCATACTATGCGAACCGGCCGTTCGTGCGCGTCGTCGACGGGATGCCGCGGATCAAGGACGTCGTCGCCAGCAACTACGCGCACCTCGGTGTCGCCGCCGACGGCGCGACGGTCGCGGTGATGAGCGTCGTCGACAATCTGCACAAGGGCGCCGCGGGTGGCGCCATGCAATGGATGAACCGCCTGTTCGGCCTCGATGAGCGCGCCGGCCTCACCGCGCCGGCGCCGGGCTGGACCTGATGAGCGAGATGAGGACCGCCGTGAACAGCCCGACCGATGCGCCCGCGAGTCACCTCGCGAAGGTCTTCGCCCAATACCCGATCGACGTCGCCCGCGGCGACGGCGTTTGGATCCACGCGCGCGACGGTCGAAAATACCTCGATTTCTACGGCGGGCACGCCGTCGCCGGGCTCGGCTACGGTCATCCTCGCTGGCTTGCGGCGCTCGAGCGGCAGGCGCGGCAGATCGCATTCCAAACGAACGCGCTGCCGATGGCGATCCGCGAGCGCGCCGCCGCCAAGCTCGTGAAGTTCGCCGATCTCGGACTCGACACGATCTTCTGGATCAACAGCGGCGCCGAAGCCAATGAGAACGCCCTGAAGATGGCGTTCAAGATCACCGGCCGGACGAAGGCCGTCGCGCTCGAGCACGGTTGGCACGGCCGCACCGCCGCCGCCGGCGCGGTCACCTGGGGCGCGATCGAGAAGTGGTATGGCTTCCCGCGGCGCCCGTTCGACGTGAGCTTCGCGCCGCGCGACGACCCGGCTGCACTCGACGGCATCATCGATCGCGACACGGCGGCGGTCATCGTCGAGCCCGTGCAGGGCGTGGGCGGTGCCTTTGACCTCGGCAAGCCCATGCTGCAAGCGCTGCGCCGGCGCTGCGACGAGGCCGGCGCGCTGCTGATATTCGACGAGGTGCAATGCGGGATGGGGCGCAGCGGCGCGCCGTTTGCGGCGAACCATCACGGCGTGACACCGGACATGCTCACCGCGGCGAAGGCGCTCGGCAACGGCTTTCCCGTCTCGGCGCTGATGCTCTCGAGGCGCGTCGCCCGGCAGATCCAGCACGACGACATGGGCACGACGTTCGGCGGCGGCCCGATGGCCTGCGCGGTCGCCGAAGCGGTGATCGAGGCGATCGAGTCCGAATCCCTGCTCGCGAATGTGCGCACGGTATCGGCCTATATCCGCGCGAACTGCCTCGTCGGGCCGGTGACCGGCGTCCAGGGTCTCGGGTTCCTGCTCGGACTGAGGACGTCGCGACCCGCCAAGGAGGTGCAGGCGGCGCTGCTGGAAAAACACATCCTCGCCGGCACGAGCGGCGATCCTGGCGTGCTGCGGCTGCTGCCGGCATACATCCTCACCGAGGGTCACGTCGATCAGCTCTGCGATGCACTCGCGCAAATCCGTTCATGAATCGCTTCCTCGATCTCGCGGACCTGTCGCGCGAAGCGGTCGTCGACCTCCTGGCGTTCGCGCAATCGCTGCAGGACAAGCCGCAGCCGACGGCCCTCGCGGGGAAGGTCCTCGGCCTCGTGTTCCTCAATCCGAGCTTGCGCACGCTGGCCTCGTTCCAGGCCGGCATGTCCCGCCTCGGCGGCGACTCGTTCGTGATCACGCCGGGCCAGGGCAGCTGGCAGCTCGAGACGCGCCTCAGCACGGTCATGAACGGCAACTGCGCCGAGCACATCCGCGAGGCCATACCCGTGCTCGCCTCGTATTGCGACCTGCTCGGCGTGCGGGCATTCGCCGAAGGGCGCAACCTGCAGTCCGATCTCGCCGAGCCCCTGTTCACGATGATCGACGCGCTGTGCGACAAGCCGCTGGTGAATCTCGAGTCGGCGGTGAATCATCCGTGCCAGGCGCTCGCAGACTGGCGTACGCTCGATGAGCTGCAGGTGCCGAGGCGCGGCAAGTTCGTGCTGAGCTGGGCCTATCATCCGCGGCCGCTGCCGCTCGCGGTCCCCGCGGCGACGCTGCACATGGCGGCGATGCGCGGCATGGAAGTCGTCGTCCTGCGGCCCGAAGGCTTCGCCCTGCCGCCCACGATCATGGAGAAGGCGCGCGCGGCGGCGGCCGCCTCCGGCGGTGCGGTCAGCGAGACCGCGGACCGCCCGGCTGCGCTCGCCGGCGCCGACGTGCTGTACGCGAAGGAATGGGGCACCACGGCCTATTACGGGGACGTCGAGGCGGATGCCCGCCTGCGCGCCGATCTCGGCGACTGGTGCGTGCGCGAACGCTGGTTCGCCGGCGCTGCGCGCGAGGCCAAGCTGATGCATTGCCTGCCGGTGCGCCGCAACGTCGCGGTCGCCGACGAAGTGCTCGACGGATCGCGCGCCGTCGTCAAGCGCGAAGCGTTCAATCGTCTCGTGGTGCAGATGGCCGTTCTGCACCGCATGCTCGCCTGAACAGTGTTGCGGCGGCCGCAGCGGAGTCACAACGTCATGATCAGCAGTCGACCGGATCCCTCGATCGCCGTGCGCGCATTGAAGAGCGCCGCCCCGTACATCCGCATGTACAAGGGCAAGGTGTTCGTCATCAAGGCCGGCGGCGCGGTGTTTGCCGACCACGAGTCGACACGCGCGCTGATCGAACAGGTTGCGGTCCTGCACCAGGTGGGGATCAAGACCGTGCTGGTGCATGGCGGCGGCCCGCAGCTCGATCGCGTGCAGGCGGCGCTCGGCATCGAGACTCGCATGGTTGGCGGGCGCCGCGTGACCGATCAGCCATCGATCGACGCCACCGCGATGGTGCTGAACGGCCTGATCAACACGCGGATTCTGGCAATTTGCCGCGAGCTCGCGATCGAGGCGATCGGCATCAGCGGCGTCGCCGCGGGCCTGATTCGCGCGCGCAGACGCCCGCCGGTGCCACTCGCCGAGGGCTCCGCCGAGACCATCGACTACGGCTTCGTCGGCGATATCGATGCGGTGGACACCGCGGCGATCGACAAGCTGCTCGACGGCGGCCTGATGCCCGTCGTGAGTCCCTTGTCCGCGGACTCGCGCGGCACGCTGCTCAACATCAACGCCGACACGGTGGCCGCGGCGATCGGCGCGAGCCTGTCGGCCGAGAAGCTGCTGCTGTGCACCGGCGCCGCGGGCATCCTCGAGCGGCTCGAGGATCCGCGTTCCTTGATCTCCTACACGGATCTGAAGGGATTGAAGCGGCTGCGCGAACAGGGCAGCCTGAACGACGGCATGCTGCCCAAGGCGGCCGCGATCGAGAGCGCGATCCGCGGCGGGGTGCGCCGGGTGCACGTAATCTCGTACCGATCACGCGACAGCCTGCTGGCGGAGATTTTCACGAACGAGGGCACGGGCACGCTGGTCGTCGCCGATCTGAATGCATTGAGCCCGGCCGAGCAGCAGATTGCGGCCGCCCAGGCGTGACCTAAGGATCAGCGGACGCGAACCATGAGCCGGCTCTGGGACAAGGGAAAACCGCTGGATGCGCGGGTGCTCGCATACACGGCGGGCGAGGATCACGCGCTCGACGATCGGCTCGTGGGCTACGACGTCGAAGCGTCGATCGCCCACGTGGAGATGCTCGCGGCGCAGGGTCTCGTCGCGGCACAGGATCTCGCCGCGATCCGCGGCGCGCTCGCCGAGATCGCCGCCGAGCACGCCCGCGGCGAGTGGCGCGTACGCTTGGAGGAAGAGGACGGCCAGAGCGCAATCGAGAATCGGCTCACCGCGCGCATCGGCGCCGCCGGCGGCCGCATCCACGCAGGCCGGTCGCGCAACGATCAGGTGCTCGCGGCGCTGCGCCTGTATCTGCGCGACGCCGCGCAAGCGCTGCGCATCGGCGCGCTGGAGGTCGCCGAGGCGCTCACGGCGCTCGCCGCGCGCGATGGCGCGATCCGCCTGCCGGGCTACAGCCACATGCAGCAGGCGATGCCCAGCACCGTTGCGCTGTGGGCCGGGGGTTTCGCCGCGGAGATACGCGACGACGCGCAGGGCCTCGCCGAGACCGCGCGGCGCGCGGGCAAGAACCCGCTGGGGTCGGCGGCCGGCTACGGCACGCCGAACCTCGCCGTGGATCGCGAGGCGACGCGGCGCCGGCTCGGCTTCCTGGAAGTCCAGGAGCCGGTGACGGCCGTGCAACTGTCGCGCGGCAAGGCCGAAGCTCACCTGCTGTTCGAGATCACCCTGCTCACCCAGGATCTCGGCCGGCTTGCCGCCGATCTGTGTCTGTATTACACCGAGGAATTCGGCTTCATCAGCCTGCCGCAGGAGTTCACGACCGGCTCGTCGATCATGCCGCAGAAGCGCAATCCGGACGTATTCGAGATCATGCGCGGGCGCAGCGCGGTCGCGCAGGCGGCGCTGAACGAAGTGCTCGGGCTGACCCAGAAGCTCGGTTCCGGCTATCACCGTGACCTGCAACTCATCAAGCCGCCGCTGTTTCGCGCGATCGACTCCTGCGCGCAGACGCTCGACATCCTGCCGAGTGCGCTCGCCGGCGTGCGGTTCCGGTCGGAACGAATCCGGCTCGACCCGTCGATCGACGCCGCCGCCGAGGCGAACGCGTTGGTCGTGACCGAGGGCATTGCGTTCCGCGAAGCGTATCGTCGGGTCGCCGCAGCGTTGAGCGGGAAGAAGAACGACGAGAAATAGGCTCCGGCGAGGCTGCGACGAACGGCTTCTCATTCATCCATAGGGCAACCGAGACACCAGGACCACGAACATGACACACGACGGATCGTTGCCGCGCGCCTGCGCGGTTTTGCTTCTCGGCTTGGCGCCGCTCGCGGGATTCGCGCAAACACCGGCCGCGCCGCCTGCGCCCGCGCCGGCTGCCAAAGCCCCGGCGATGCTGAACCCCGACCAAGCGGGCTACATCCTCGGCGTCAACTTCGGTTCCCAGATGCAACGGATCGGCATCACCAACCAGGTGTCGATCGGCGCGGTGGCCCGCGGCATCAAGGATGGACTCGCCGGCCGCAAGACCGATCCCGCCGAGCAACAGCGCCTGCAGGCATTCGTGCGTGTTGTGATGCAGGCGAGCCTCACGCGCCACGAAGCGGCGGCGCGCGCGTTCCTCGCGCGCAACGGCAGGCGACCGGGAGTCGAGACGACGGCATCGGGATTGCAGTATCGGATCCTCGCCGCGGGGGACGCGAAGGCCGCTGCGCCCGCACCGACCGACATCGTCACGGTGCATTATCGCGGCCGCCTGATCGACGGCACCGAGTTCGACAGCTCGTACAAGCGCGGCCGGCCGGCGACGTTTCCGGTCGATGCGGTGATCAAGGGCTGGCAGGAAGCGCTCGCGATGATGCGCCCGGGCGCAAGCTGGGAGCTGTTCATCCCCCCCGACCTCGGCTACGGACAAAGCCCTCGACCGGGCATTCCGCCGGGCTCGCTGCTGATCTTCGATGTCCGGCTCTTGAGCGTCAAGCGCCAACCGGCCGCAAACGGCGCACCGGCCGCACACCCCGCCTCGCCGCCGCAATCTCGATGAACGGCGGCAGCGAGGCGCGGGGCTGCCGGCGGGCCGCCTGGAAGCGGCCGGACTATACTGCGTCGATGAGAGTCCTATGCCTCGCGGCCGCGGTCGGCGTGCTGTTGTCGGGTTGCGGTCAACGGGGACCGTTGATCCTGCCGGGTCGCGGCGCGCGGCCGGTTGCCCCGCCGCGGGCATCGACCGCGCCGGCATCGACCGCGTCCGCCGCCGCGCCGGCAGCACCCGATCGCGCGGCGCCGGGCGGCGCGCGCCAACCTTGACGTCGGCTGCGCCGGTGCCCCGATGAGCGCGGGCAAGCTGCTCCTCGTCGATGGCTCCTCGTATCTCTACCGCGCCTTCCACGCGCTGCCGCCGCTCGGCAATTCCCGCGGCGAGCCGACCGGTGCCGTCCTCGGCGTCATCAACATGCTGAACAAGCTGCTCAAGGATGAGGCGCCGGAACGGATCGCGGTCGTGTTCGATGCGCCGGGTCGCACGTTTCGCGACGATCTGTTCGAGCAGTACAAGGCACATCGGCCGGCGATGCCGGAGGAGTTGCGCGCGCAGGTCCAGCCGCTGCTCGATGTGGTGACCGCGCTGGGGCTGCCGCTGCTGCGCATCCCCGGCGTCGAGGCCGATGACGTGATCGGCACGCTCGCCAAGCGCGGTGCCGCGGCCGGCTTCACCGTGTTGATCTCGACCGGCGACAAGGACATGGCACAACTCGTCGGTCCCGGCATCGGACTCGTCAATACGATGAGCAACACGCGTCTCGACCGCGAGGGTGTCAAGGCAAAGTTCGACGTCTTTCCCGAACAGATCGTCGATTACCTCGCACTCGTCGGCGATAGTTCCGACAACATTCCTGGCGTCACGGGCGTCGGACCGAAGACGGCCGCGAAGTGGCTGAACCGATACCAGACGCTCGAAGCGATCGTCGCACACGCGGCCGAGATCCCGGGGAAGGTCGGCGAGAACCTGCGCGGGGAACTGGCGACTCTGGAGTTGTCGCGCCGGCTCGCGACGATCGTGACCGACGTGCCGCTCGACGTCGAGCCAGCGGACTTGCGCGGCTCGCCGGAGAACTTGCAGGCGCTGCGCGCCCTGTACGCACGACTCGAGCTTCGTCTGCTGCTCAAATCCCTGGAAGCTACGGCGCCCGGCGCCGGTCCGGCGACGGTCGAGTCGCTCGCGGGCGCCGCGCCCGGTGCCGCACCGGGCGCGCCAGCGCATCCCGTCTCGCGCGCGGCGCCCGCAGCGGCGGCGCCGCCGGCGGGGCCTGCCGTGGCGACGCGGCATTACGCGATGATCACCGAACAGCCGGCACTCGCGGCCTGGCTGTCGATCCTCGCCGCGGCGCCGCTCGTATCGTTCGACACCGAGACGGACAGCTTGAACTACATGCGCGCGCGCATCGTCGGTCTATCGTTCGCGGTGACGGCCGGTGAAGCGGCCTACGTCCCGTTGGCGCATGATCATGTCGGGGCTGCGCAGCAACTCGATCGCGACGCCGTGCTCGCCGCGCTGCGGCCGTGGCTCGAGGACCCCGCGCGATTCAAGCTCGGTCACCACTTGAAGTACGACATGCACGTCTTGGCGAACCACGGCATTGCACTCGCCGGCCACCGGTACGACACGATGCTCGAGTCCTACGTGCTGAACAGCACCGCGAACCGGCACGACATGGACTCGGTCGCCGAGCAATACCTGGGCATCAGGACCATCCACTACGAGGACGTTGCCGGCAAGGGGGCCAAACAGTTGGCGTTCAGCCAGGTCGAGGTCGCCCGGGCGACCGAGTATGCGGCGCAAGACGCGGACGTCACGCTGCAATTGCATCGCGCTTTGTGGCCGCGCATCGAGGCGCAGCCGCTTCTGCAGTCCCTCTACGAGACGATCGAGCAGCCGCTCGTCGCGGTGCTCTATCGAATGGAGCGAACCGGTGTGCTGGTGGATCGCGACCGCTTGCAGGCGCAGAGCGCGGAACTCGCCGCGCGCATGTGCGAGCTGCAGACCGAGGCGCACCGGGAGGCCGGGGGCGAGTTCAACCTGGACTCGCCGAAGCAGTTGCAGGAAATCCTGTTCGGCAAGCTGGGAATTCCGGTGCAGCGCAAGACGCCGACCGGCCAGCCGTCCACGGCCGAGGACGTTCTGGAAGAACTCGCTGTGGAGCACGCCCTGCCGCGGTTGATCCTCGATTACCGCGGCGTTGCCAAACTCAAATCGACCTACACGGACAAATTGCCGGATCAGATCGAACCGTCCACCGGGCGGATTCACACGTCCTACCATCAAGCGGTCGCTGCGACCGGGCGTCTGTCGTCGTCGGATCCGAACCTGCAAAACATCCCCGTCCGCACGCCGGAGGGGCGCCGGATCCGCCAGGCATTCGTCGCGCCGGCGGGTCATGTGCTCCTCGCCGCCGATTATTCGCAGATCGAGCTGCGGATCATGGCCCACCTCTCCGGCGACGACGCCCTGCTGCGCGCCTTCGCGGCGGACCGCGACGTTCATCGCGCGACCGCCTCCGAAGTGTTCGGCCTGCCGGAGGAAGCCGTGACGGCCGATCAGCGCCGGTCGGCAAAGGCGATCAATTTCGGATTGATCTATGGCATGTCCGCATTCGGCCTTGCTCGCCAGATCGGCATCGGCCGCGCGCAGGCGCAGCAATACGTCGACCGATACTTCGAGCGCTATCCGGGCGTGAAGCGCTACATGGAGGAAACGCGCGCCCAGGCTCGCGAAAACGGCTTCGTCGAAACCGTGTTCGGCCGGCGGCTGTATCTGCCCGAGATCCGCTCGCGCGACGCGGCCCGACGGCAGTATGCGGAACGCAGTGCGATCAATGCGCCGATGCAGGGGACCGCCGCCGACATCATCAAGCGCGCGATGATCGACGTCGATGGGTGGATCCGGCGCGAAGGAGTGCGAGCCCGCCTGATCATGCAGGTGCACGACGAACTCGTGCTCGAAGTCGCCGCCGACGCGGCGGGTGCGGTCGCCCGAGAGTTGCGCGAGCGGATGGCGCGAAGTGCCGAACTCAAGGTTGCGCTGAAGGTCGACGTCGGCGCAGGCGGAAACTGGGACGAGGCGCACTGAATACCGCCGCGAGCGCTCGCCGGCGGCAAATATTCAGCAATTTTAGAGACTTATGGCCCGACAAGATAATTTCCCGGGGCCCTGGAACTTTCGCCGGACGACCCCATCTAAATCACCGAGCGACACAATCGCTCCCCGCTCTTCTCCCTGAGCGGGCAAACCCGGTCTGTCATCCCCATGCCGGGTTGGTCTGCCCCGATGGCCGCTTCCAAGCAACCATCGGGGCTTTTTTTTACGCCTTCAAAAGCCATTCGTTCATCACGGCGCGTGCCTCGTCGAGACCCTGACGGGCGTGCGCGGAAAATAACTGCACGGTGACCGCCGTGTCGACGCAGGCCGCCTGGGTCTGACGTAACACGCTGATCGAGTCCTGGCGATTCAACTTGTCCGCCTTGCTCAGCAGCACGTGCGCGGTGCGGCCCTTCGCGAGCGCCCATTCGAGCATCGCGACATCCTGTTCGCCGAGTCCGCGCCGACTGTCGACGATCAACACCAATCCGACGAGCGACTCGCGCGTCGCGAAATAGTGTTGCATCAATGCCAACCAACGCTCCCGCACCGCGGCCGGTGCTTTCGCGAAGCCGTAGCCCGGCAGATCCACCAAGCGTCGTTCGGGTTCGATCTCGAAGAAATTGATCAGCTGCGTGCGGCCCGGCGTACGACTGACGCGCGCCAGTGCCGTGCGCTGCGTGAGCACGTTGATCGCGGTGGATTTGCCGGCGTTCGAGCGGCCTGCGAACGCCGCTTCGCGACCACTATCCTCGACGAACTGGCGAGCGCTTGCCGCACTTGTCAGGAATTTCACATTCCGATAGGTCGACATGGCCGCCCGTTGCACGTAAATTATTGACCCTAGTGTACAATTTGGCGTCGAATTCGGTTCAGCCAAGATTATGGGGTAGAGCGCGATCATGAAGCGATTTTTGATTCTGGCGGCGGCGATCAGCGGCGCAATCCTCAGCGCTACGGCCGTTGCGGATGGCAACGCCCAGCTGGGCGCGGCGAAAGCCGTCGTCTGTCGCGCGTGCCATGGGGCCAACGGCAACAGCCTCAATCCTCAGTGGCCGAGCCTCGCCGGCATCGGTGCCGGGTACATCGCTGAACAACTGCAGAACTTCAAGAGCGGCAAACGGCAGAATCCGATCATGGCGGCGAACGTCGCGACGCTCACGCCGCAGGACATGGCAAATCTCGGAGCGTATTTCGACAGCTTGCCCAATACCGGACTCTTGGCCGACCCGACGTACTGGCAGGCCGGCGAGAAGCTGTACCGTGGCGGCGACCCATCGAGCGGCGTTCCGGCGTGCATGGGCTGTCACGGTCCGATGGCGGCCGGCAATGAACCCGGCAAGATCCCGGCGCTGCGCGGACAACATGCCACCTACGTGATCACGCAGCTGCAGGCATACGCGTCCGGCGCGCGGACGACCGGACCCAACGACATCATGCAGACCATCGCCAAGCGGCTGACCGCCGACGACATGCGCAACGTCGCTTCCTACCTAAAGGGGATACGCTGATGATTCGCTCGACCCGCCTCGCGTTGCTGCTCGGTCTCGGCATGCTCGTCGCCGCGTGTGCGAAACACCCAACGGCCGGCGCCGCGAACCCGGCGGCATCGGCTGCCGCGGCGGCAACACCGGCATCGTCGGCGATGACGATCGGGCCGGCGACACTCAAGCAGTTGAATGAAGAAAGGTCCGAGACGATCGATAAGTCCAAGGGCGACACGGGTGCCCACAACCCGCTGTATGCCGCGGTCGCCGCAGTCTCCGGGACCGCGAAGGCCGAATCCTTGGCCGGGCCGACGATGTGGCAGGAAGGCGTGAATTACACGCGCCTCGTGCCGGCGGAGCCGACGTTCGCCCCGCCCGGCAAGGTCGAGGTGCTCGAATTCTTCTGGTATGCCTGCCCGCACTGTTATGCGATCGATCCGTTGGTCCAGGCGTGGCGCAAGACCAAGGCGCCGTACATCGCCTTTTACCGGATCCCGGTCATGTGGGGGCCAAGCCATCGCGCGCTCGCCCGGCTGTATTACACGGTCGAGAGCCTCGGCAAGATCGACCAGTTGCACACCGCGATATTCAACGAGATCCACGTCAACAACGACCCGCTGACCGGCAACACCGCCGCGGACTCCGAGCGGATGCAGCTGGCATTCGTCACCAAGCACGGCATTTCCGCGCAGGCGTTCACGAACGCCTACCACTCGTTCACGGTCGAGACCGATTTGCGGCACGCCGACGAGCAGATGAACCGTTACCACATCACCGGGGTGCCGACCTTCGTGGTCAACGGCAAATTTGTCGCCGACGTCGGCACGGCCGGCGGCGAGCAGCGCTTGCTGGACCTCGTCAGCGATCTCGCCTCGATCGAACACAAGCATTGATGCGCATTGCGGTGCGGCCTGCCGCGCCGCAACCCTCCCGGTTGGCCGAATCGCGGGGTGGTTGATGGGGAAAGGGCGGCTGGTAGCGTTCAGCGACGGTGTGATCGCGATCATCATCACGATCATGGTGCTCGAGCTGAAGGCGCCGCGCGGCGCCGGGTTCGAGGCGCTGCGCGAGGTGGTGCCGACCTTGCTGAGCTACGTGCTCAGCTTCATCTACGTCGGGATCTACTGGAACAATCATCATCACATGCTGCACGCGGCGAACAGCGTCAGCGGTGCCGTGCTCTGGGCCAATCTGCACCTGCTGTTTTGGCTGTCGTTGATTCCGTTCGTCACCGCATGGATGGACGGCAATCACTTCGCGGCGGCACCGGTTGCGCTGTATGGCGGCGTTTTGCTGATGGCCGCCAGCGCCTACTACAACCTCGCCCGCTGCCTTGCGGCGGCGAACGGCCGGGATTCGATGCTCGCGACGGCGTTCGGCAAGGACACCAAGGGCCTGATGTCGATCGTGCTGTACGCCATCGGCATCGCCCTGACGTTCGTGAGCCCGTGGGCCGGGCTTGCGTTGTACGTGCTCGTCGCCGGCATCTGGATCATTCCGGATCGGCGCATCGAGGGCAGCCTGGGGGGCAGCATATAAGGAATCATTCGTGGATCCAAATAATGAACATATCCTGACGATCAACGGCGGCTCCTCGAGCATCAAGTTCGCGCTTTATCGGACCGCAGAGCCGCTGGAGCGAGGGACGTACGGGAAAATTGACCGTATCGGGTTGAGCGGGACGAATATGACGTTCCATGATCCGACCGAGAAAGAGCAGCAGACCCGCAATCTGGCCGACGCCGATCATCCGTCGGCGGTCAGATCCCTGATGGATTGGCTCAAAGAACAGCCCGGGTTCGCCGCGCTCCGCGGCGTGGGCCACCGCGTAGTCCACGGCATGCAACACGCCGGGCCAACAGCGGTCACGCCGGCATTGCTCGACGAACTGCGCGGCATCACCCCCTACGACCCCGATCATCTGCCGTGCGAGATCGAACTCATCGAGGCGTTCCGGCAGCGGTATCCGCAGCTTCCCCAGGTGGCCTGCTTCGACACAACCTTTCACCGCAACATGCCGCGGGTCGCGAAATTGCTGCCCATTCCGCGGCGCTTCGAGGCGAAGGGGGTTCAGCGCTATGGCTTCCACGGTTTGTCCTACGCCTACCTGATGGAAGAGCTTGCGCGACTCGCCGAGACTGCGGCAACTTCCGGGCGGGTGATTCTTGCGCATCTGGGCAACGGGGCTAGCATGGCGGCCGTGCGCGACGGCAGGAGCATCGACACCAGCATGGGTTTCACGCCGGCCTCGGGATTGTCCATGAGTACCCGCTCGGGCGATTTGGACCCGGGGCTGGTCAGTTTCTTGGCGCGCACCGAGCAGACGAGCGCCGCGCAGTTTGACCACATGGTAAACCATGAGTCCGGATTGTTGGGCGTGTCGGCGATCAGTTCCGATATGCGCGACCTGCTCGCGAAGGAGGGTGCCGACGTGCGGGCCGCGGAGGCCGTGGCGCTATTTTGCTACCAGGCGAAGAAGTGGATCGGTGCCTTTGCGGCGGCGCTCGGCGGATTGGAAATACTCGTCTTCGCCGGCGGCATCGGCGAGAACGCGCCGCTCATTCGCGAGCGCATCTGCGACGGACTCGATTACCTCGGGATCGCACTCGACCGGCGGCGCAATGCGGGCAACGCACCGCTCATTTCCACGGACGCCGCTGCCGTCAAAGTCCGGGTCATCCGCACCGACGAAGAACTCATGATCGCAAGATCCGTGGTCCGCATCCTTGATCTGGGCTCGAGCCCGCAAACCGCACGCGGATGAGACGGCGCACCGACGTCGGCTTCACAGAACGTGATCGGCGTGTTCAGCATGCAGCTGAGCTCGCTTTGCACGAATCGCCGATGCGTCCGCGTCAAGAATTGCCCGCCGTGCCCGTCGTACTACCGTGCGCTGTCGAACAGACCGTACGAGGTTGCAGCCGGTAGAACTCACTCGACCGCCTCACCAGCCAGCAGCGAGTGGGTGTCGCCCAGGACCACGGAGGATTTGCCCTGCAAAGGCAAGCCCTGGGTGGGTTGCGCCGCTCTCTGGCGGCGTGGTCGGCACGTCCATCGCCGCGAACAAGGTCCCCGGCGTGCGCGCAGGACCGATCCATGACTTTTTTTTCCCGCGCGCCGGGGCGATGGAGACGGCGCCATGCATGGCGTGTGTCGCGGGGGAAAAGTCGCTGGCCCGGTACCGGTGTTGGAATTGATGGAGACCTTGCCATGACAGCTGACCCCCTTTCGCCCGAACTGCTGCAGCGGATGGACGCCTATTGGCGTGCCGCCAACTACCTGTCGGTCGGTCAGATCTATCTGTATGACAATCCCCTGCTCAAGGTGCCGCTGAAGCTCTCGCACGTGAAGCCGCTGGTGGTCGGCCACTGGGGCACGACACCTGGTCAGAATTTCATCTACGTGCATCTGAACCGGGTCATCAGGAAGTATGACCTCGACATGTTCTACGTCGCCGGTCCCGGTCACGGCGGCCCCGCGATCGTCGGCAATGTGTACCTCGAGGGAACTTGGAGCGAGGTGTATCCGGACATCACCCAGGACGAAGCCGGGCTGAAGAAGCTCTTCAAGCAATTCTCTTTTCCGGGCGGCATCTCCAGCCATGTAGCGCCGACGACACCGGGGTCGATTCACGAGGGCGGCGAGCTCGGCTACTCGCTCAGCCACGCATTCGGCGCGGTGTTCGACAATCCCGAGCTGATCGTGGCTTGTGTGATCGGTGACGGTGAGGCGGAAACGGGCCCGTTGGCGACCGCGTGGCAGTCCACCAAATTGCTCAATGCCGTGACCGACGGCGCGGTGTTGCCGATCCTGCATCTCAATGGCTACAAGATCAGCAATCCCACCGTGTTGGCCCGCATCGAGCATGAGGAGCTCGAGCAGTTCATCCGCGGCTGCGGGTGGACGCCTTATTTCGTCGAGGGCGATGATCCACGGACGATGCACCAGCTGATGGCCGGGACGTTGGACAAGGCCATCGAGGACATCCGGCGCATCCAAGCACAAGCGCGCAGTCAGGCCGGCGTGCCTCGAGCTCGCTGGCCCATGATCGTGCTGCGCTCACCCAAGGGCTGGACCGGGCCGAAAATCGTCGATGGCCTGCCGGTGGAGGGCACCTTCCGGGCCCACCAGGTGCCGCTGGTGGTGGATTCTGAGCACCCCGAGCATGTCCAGCAGCTCGAGACCTGGATGAAGAGCTACAAGGCCGAGGAGCTGTTTGATCCGCAGGGCCGGCTGAGGCCCGAGCTCGCCGAGCTGGCGCCTGCGGGCGAGCGGCGCATGGGCGCCAATCCCCACACCAACGGCGGCGCGCTGCTGCGCGATCTGCGCATGCCGGACTTCCGCACCCACGCAGTGCACGTGCCTTCACCGGGCGCGCTCGATGCGCAGGATACGCTGGTGCTCGGCCGGTTCCTGCGTGACGTGGTCAAGCTGAACGGTGCGCAGCGCAATTTCCGCATCTTCGGGCCTGACGAAACTCTCTCGAATCTTCTCGGCGCCGTGTTTGAGGTCACGAACCGCCAGTGGGACGCCCGCGAGGTCAGGAACGATGAATTTCTCGCGCCCGCAGGACGCGTACTGGATTCCATGCTCAGCGAACACCAGTGCGAAGGCTGGCTGGAAGGGTACCTGCTCACGGGGCGCCATGGCCTCTTCAACAGCTACGAGGCCTTCATCCGCATCGTCGATTCGATGTTCAGCCAGCATGCCAAGTGGCTGAAAGTCACCTCCGAGCTGCCCTGGCGGCGCAAGATCGCCTCGCTGAACTATCTACTCGCCTCGCACGTCTGGCAGCAGGATCACAACGGCTTCACGCACCAGGATCCTGGCTTCCTCGACCACGTCATCAGCAAGAAGTCCGATATCGTGCGGGTCTATCTGCCACCAGACGCCAACTGCCTGCTGTCGGTGTTCGATCACTGCCTGCGCAGCCGGCACTACGTGAACGTGGTGGTTGCCGGCAAGCACGCGTTGCCGCAGTGGTTGACCATGGAGGCAGCGGTCGTGCACTGCACGGAAGGCATCGGCATCTGGCAATGGGCGAGCAACGACCAAGGCAGCGAGCCGGATGTGGTCCTGGCCTGTTGCGGCGATACGCCAACGCTGGAGATCCTGGCCGCGGTTTCCATCCTGCGAGAGCATCTCCCGGATATGAAGATCCGGGTGGTGAACGTAGTCGATTTGATGAAGCTGCAATCGAGCTCCGAGCACCCGCACGGGCTCAACGATTGGGACTACGACTCGCTCTTCACCCGCGACAAGCACATCGTCTTCGGCTTTCATGGCTATCCCTGGCTCGTGCATCGCCTGACCTATCGCCGCGCGAACCAGAACCTGCACGTCCGCGGCTACAAGGAGGAGGGCACGATCACGACCGCCTTCGACATGCGCGTGCAGAACGATCTGGACCGCTTTCACCTGGTGATCGACGTCATCGATCGGCTGCCGCAGCTGGGCACGAAGGGCGCCTATCTGAAGCAAGGCATGCAGGACAAGCTGATCGAGCACAAGCAGTACATCGACCAGCACGGCCAGGACCTGCCGGAAATCCGCAACTGGAGGTGGAGTGCAATTCAACCGAATGCCTCCTCCCCGCGCCGGGTGAAGCCCGGCGCGTAGATCAAGGTCATCCAGCATGACGCCACCCACCGTACTGCTCAAAGCATCGGCGTCGAAGCCCGGGCCAAAGGACGAGCTGATAACACTGCCCATGCTCGAGCTCGAGGAGCGGTTGGAGTCATCGCCGAGCGGGCTGACCCAGGCCGAGGCGGCAAAGCGGCTGACCCAATATGGACCCAACGAGATCGAGGAAAAGAAGGCCAACCCGCTGCTGAAATTCCTCAGCTATTTCTGGGGTCCGATCCCCTGGATGATCGAGGCGGCGGTGATCTTGTCTGGAGCGGTGCGGCACTGGCCGGACTTCGGCATCATCCTCTTCCTGCTCATGGCCAATGCGGTGGTGGGATTCTCGGAAGAACGCCAAGCCGGCAACGCCGTCGCCGCACTGAAGGCGAAGCTTGCGATCACTGCGCGGGCGAGACGGGATGGGCAATGGATCACCCCGGCGGCGCGCGAGCTGGTGCCGGGGGACGTCATTCGCTTGCGCCTGGGCGACATCGTGCCGGCGGATGCGCGCCTATTGGCTGGCGACTCACTCGAGGTGGACCAGTCCGCACTGACGGGCGAATCGCTGCCGGCGACGCGCGCTTGCGGCGAGGCGGTGTACTCCGGTTCGATCGTGCGCCGCGGGGAAATGAACGCATTGGTGTATGCCACCGGCATCCACACCTATTTCGGCCGCACGGCGCTTCTGGTGCAGGAGGCACACACCGTCAGCCACTTCCAACGAGCGCTGTTGAAGATCGGCAATTACCTGATAATTCTCGCGGTAGTGCTGGTCGGGGCGATCATCGCCGTTGCGACCTTCCGTGGCGATCCACTCCTGACCACGCTGCAGTTCGCGCTGGTGCTGATCGTCGCGGCGATTCCCGTGGCGATGCCGGCGGTGCTGTCGGTGACCATGGCGACCGGTGCGCGCCGCCTTGCCGGCAAGAAGGCGATTGTCAGCAAGTTGGTGGCCATCGAGGAACTGGCGGGAGTGGACGTGCTGTGTGCGGACAAGACCGGCACGCTGACGCAGAACAAGCTGACGCTCGGCGATCCGTTCGGGGTCGACGGCATTTCACCGGAACAGATCATCCGCTATGGCGCGCTCGCGTCCCGGGCGGACAATAGCGACACCATCGATCTGGCCATTCTGGACGGCGTGAAGGACAAAGACTCGCTCAAAGATTACGAGCTGGTGCATTTCCAGCCCTTCGATCCCATCCATAAGTGCACCGAGGCCACCATCAAAACCAGGGATGGCCGGACGTTCAAGGTGACCAAGGGCGCGCCGCAGGTGATCGTGGCGCTCGCTGCGAACGCGAGCCGGGTGCGCTCGACCGTCGAGACGGCGGTCAACGACTTCGCCGCGCGCGGCTTTCGCTCCCTTGGTGTGGCGCGGGCCGAGGGTGATGGGCCGTGGCAGTTCGTCGGCGTGCTGCCGCTGTTCGACCCGCCCCGCGACGACGCCGAGATCACCGTAGCGACCGCGCTGGCATTGGGTGTCAAGATCAAGATGGTCACGGGCGATGCCCTCGCCATCGCCAGGGAAACCGCCGGCAGGCTGGGCATGGGCGTGAACATTCTCGACGCCGGCGGCCTGGGCGAGGTCCGGCGTGATGAGACGTCGGCGGTTGCCGACTCCATAGAGCGCGCCGACGGCTTCGCCCAGGTGTTCCCCGAACATAAGTTTCACATCGTGGAGGTGTTGCAGAAGCGCGGGCATATCGTCGCCATGACGGGCGACGGGGTGAATGACGCCCCGGCGCTCAAGCAAGCCGACTGCGGCATCGCGGTGTGCGGCGCGACCGACGCGGCACGCGCCGCAGCTTCCATCGTACTGACGACACCGGGTTTGTCGGTGATCATCGATGCGATCAAGGAGAGCCGCGAGATCTTCCAGCGGATGAACAGCTATGCGATCTACCGGATCGCCGAGACGTTGCGAGTGCTGCTGTTCATCACGCTGGCGATCCTGATCTTCAACTTCTACCCGCTGACGGCGGTGATGATCGTGATGCTGGCGCTGCTCAATGACGGCGCCATCCTCTCCATTGCCTACGACAATGTCCGTTACCAGAACGAACCTGAGGCCTGGAACATGCCACTGGTGCTCGGGATCGCCACGGTACTGGGTATCGTCGGTCCGATCGCCTCATTCGGTCTGTTTTACGTCGGCGACCGCGCCTTTCATCTGGATGGGGGGCATCGCCAAACACTGGCGTATCTGATGCTGTCGGTAGCGGGACATTTGACGATTTTCCAGACCCGCACCCGCGGCCCGTTCTGGTCCATTCGTCCCGCGCCAGTGCTATGGATGGCGGTGCTCGGCACGCAACTCCTGGCGACGTTGATCGCCGTGTACGGATTTCTCATGACGCCCATCGGCTGGGGCTGGGCTGCGTTCGTCTGGGGCTACGCCCTCGTCTGGTTCTTCGCGACTGACCCGGTGAAGCTGCTGGCGTATCGCATTCTCGATCCGCCGAAGGCCGGCGCCAAGTCTGCCGCCTGGCTGCAGACTCAAGCGGTCGGCAGGACGCCGCCCGAGGGCACGCCAATCGCCCCCGCCACCGTGCACCCGGCGCCTGAGGGGTTACCGCAGCTCCTGGGAATCCGAGGAATCAGGCCGACTGATGCGCCGACCCAGCCGATTTCAAAGGAAACCCTTTAAAGCGGGATTTTCGAAGCGACCTGCGCGCAAATCAGTCCCTGGGGCTACGTCTTGCGTTTCCTCATTCTGACTGGGTCTCGTGCCAAACGAGGCCCCGTAGGACGGGCGTACCTTGCTCACGCACCGCATCGAGGCGCGCAGGATCGAGGCCGAGCGCACGCAGAATGGTCGGCGCGACCTGGGTGGTCATCACCGGTGCATGCAGGCGCCGGCCCGGTGCGGCGAGCATCGGCCCGCTGAGCAGCAAGGCGACGTGGCGGTCATCAGCGAGAAAGCCGCCATGTTCGGCGCGCTTGACGGCGCCGGGTTTGGCGTAGATCACGCCATCCTCGGGAATGACGATCAAGTCCGGCGCACGGCTGTCGCCGGCGGGCGCCGGGAATCGCAGCGCGAGACGTGCGCCCCAGAGCACTCGCTGGATGCCGAGCGGCGCACGCTCGGCATCCAGCGAGTGCGCAATCCGCGCGGCCGCCGAGGCGCGATGCAGCCAAACCAGCGCGCCCTGGTCGGCGGTCAGTTGCGCCAGTTCGCCCGGTGCGGCACGCTCAATCGCCTCGCGCAAGGCGATGGCGGGGATATGCCGCACGCGCGACGGGTCGATCGGCCCGTTGCCGTGCTTCGCGGTAAGAATGATCAGGGTCGATGCGGCAAGTCCGTGTGCGGCGAGCGCTGCACGTGCTTCGTGCAGCAACGCGTCCACGTGGTGCAACGCATTCTCGAGCGGCGCCGACGGCGCGCCGTCGGCGCTGAGGTAGCCGGCCACTTTTTGGGCGACGTTGACCTCCTGTATGTTCAGGCCGAACACCGCAGGGACCGGTGCCGGCGTTCGCCCGTCGTGGCGCAAACCGGCGATCTCGTGCAGCACGGCTTCCATCTTGTGGGCGTCATAGGCCTCGGTGCGCACAATCGACCCGGTAATGCCGCGGCCGGCCGCCGACGCGAGATCCTCGCCGTTCGCGCCGATCTCGGGAGTGTACAGATCCTCGACACCATCGCCGTGCGGACCCTGGATGATGTCGTACGCCGGATGCTTGTCGGCCCACGCCGTGCCGCCGCCCGCTTGGCGCACCACGTCGAACACGGTATTCACCCGTAGATACTGCCATGGCCGGACCGGCGCGCAGCCCCTTGCCGGATCGCGCGGTAGCTTCCCTGGATCGATGCTGCCGCCGCCGGCTCGGTCGATGCTCTCATTCCAAGCGACGCGCGCGCCGCGGGCAATGCAAGGTCCGGTGGGCGGCGCGAAGCGCCGGTCCCAAGTCACATCGTAGTACACGCCGGTGACGGCCGGCGTGCCGCCGGTCAGCAGCGCAAGCAAGCCGGGGAAGGAGTCGGCGGGCGCCGGCGTGCGCGCGTCCGTGTAGCTGACGCCCGCCGCCTGCAGATGCCCCAGTGCGGAGCGCGGATGATCCGCGACATACCGGGCGAGGTCCACCGCGTGCAGCCCATCGACGCTGATCAGGAGTACGTGGCGCGCGGGCGGCGGTAGGGTGGCGAACGCGCGTGCGCAAGGCAATGCGAAAATCAGGGCGGCGAAAATGCGTGACGCTTGGCGGATCATCGGTCGCGTTCAAGCTCGCCTAAACCCGCCTCCGTGCCACGCGAACGCGCGGCACGGAGGCGCAGGGTGGGCTCGCACTGGGGGGAATATCTCAAAAGTTCATCGAGATCGTCGCGTAGACCGCGCGCGGCGCACCCGGGTAGGCCAGCACGTATCCGCCGGCCTGCGTGCCGTAGAGGTCGTTACCACCTGCCGCAGCCAGGTATCCAAACGTGTTGTACTGGCGGTTGAGCACATTCAGGACCTCGATTTTCAGCTTCACCGCCTTGACGGCGTCCCCGTACCAGGACGAGGGCAGCGTCGCCGCGAGCGCGAGGTTCAGCACCCCGTAGGAGGGCAGGTACTGATTGCTCGGCGCGCTCGCATTGTTGTCCCACATCGCCTGTTTACCCACGTACTGGTACCACGCGCGCGGCTTGAGCGCGATGCCGCCGGGGATGCTGTGAGTCCAGTAAGCGCCGATGTTGAACGTACTCTTCGGTACATCGGAAACCGGCAGGTCGTTGTACGCCACACCGTTATTGTAGTTGTTGAAGTACGCGCTCTCGACGTTCAGGTTGGTGAACATCTTGAGGGTGCCGAGGTTCGCCTCGGCCGAAAGATTGACGCCGTGGTACAGCGAATCACCCGTTGCGAGCGAGCAGTTGACCGAACTCGAGGTGGTGCAACTGCTGATGAACTGATTGCTGAAATGCAGGCGGTAGTAGTTGACGTTGAGCAGTACCTTGCTGAATGCGCCCACCTCAGGCCAGAACAGCTTGCTGCCGGCCTGCCACTCGAGGCCTTTCTCGAGGAGGTCGCCGGTGGGCAACTGTTTCTGGTACAGGCCGCCGCCGCCGCCAACCGGGGGGAGGCGATAGGCGGTCGCCCAGTTGCCGTATATCGCCAGCCAGTGCAGCGGCTGGTAGCGGACGGTGAGGGAGGGTTCGAGCTTATTGAAATGCGTGCTGGTCGCCGGAAGCACGCCGTGATCTTGGCTGCTAAAGCCGGGTGAAACCGTGCCAGCGGGCGCCGTGGCGAGGAGCTCGGCATAGGGAGCCTCCACGGCGCCCTCGGGGTAGTAGTTCGTGTCGAAGGCGACCGCACGGATGCCCGGGGTGATGGTCAGGCTCGCGACCGGCGTGATGGCATCCTGCACGAAGGCCGCCAGATTGGTCATATACCAGAAGTTGTTGCGGTAGCCACCGTCAGGGAACGCGGGCGAGCCGCAGAATTGGTTGCCAGGCTGGATCGTGACCCCATAGCCACTCAGCGCTGTGGTGCCGTTATAGGTGTAGCAGTCCGCCGGGTTATAGAAATGCTGCAGCGTGTTGTACACAGTGTTGGTGAAGTAGCCGCCCACACTGAACTGGTTGTACGGCAGATAGACATCACTCCAGATCTTGTCGCCATAGTCGTGCGAGGACGGATCGTTCCACTCGTCGAGGTTGGTGGGGGCGCCGAGGGAGGCGGTGTAGTTGTTGTAATGCAGGTGCAAGCGATTGCCCTGCCGGTACCACACCTGGTTGTGCAGCGTCACGTACTGGTCGAGCCGCAGGTTCTGCCGGGCGTAGACGAGCCAGACGCGGTTGAAGTCGTTCTTCCTCCAGACTTGCTCGTTGACGGCACTGTAGTATCCGGAGGTCTGCTGGCTGAATGTGGGGCCGGGTTGACCCAATCCGTTGACGCTCAGACCGGCGACCGGACTCGTTGGGATCAGCGTGGGACGCCAGCCGTGGCCGTCGGCGAGGTAGGCGCCGAAGCTCACATTGCCGGCGCTGAACACCTTGCGCGTCTTGAAGAATCCGGCGAAGTTGCGGGTCGGCCAAGCGTAGCCGTCGGGGGAGGTGCGGAAGCTGTTCGAGCGGCCGGCGCCGCCGGCGAGCACGGTTTCCCAGCCGTGGAACTTGCCGGTCTGCAGGATGAGGTCGGCATTCTCGGTGCTGAAACTGCCGCCGGTGAGCTGTACTTTGCCGCCGGCCTGGTTCGAGGGTTCGACCGGCACGAAGTTGATGCCGCCGCCGATGTTGTTGTACCAGCGGTCTCTCGGGTCCCCTGGACCGTAGGTGATGCGCGCGCCCTGCAGGAGGGCGGTCTGTGGAATCTCCGGTGTCTCCCACAGCCCGGTCAGGGGGTTGGACATCGGTATGCCGTCGAAGCTGACCGCGAAGCCGCCGTTGTCGACCGCTCCCGGAGAGGCACCGGCCCAGCCCTGGCTGATCCCGTTGATACTGATCGACGCCTTGGTGCCGCCGGTTTGGCCGTAGCCTGAGACGCTGATGCCGGGCGCGAACGACAGGGCCTGCGCCGCGCCGCCGACCACGCCGGCGGACTTCAACTGCTGGCGGTCGAGGGCCTTGTCGCCGTACGCGGACTGGTAGATCGAGATCCGCCTGAGGCTCTTCAGCTGCTCTTTCTTACCGGTGACAATGACCTCCTGCAGCGTGTCGTTTCCAGACAGGGACGCCTGCGAAGACGCGGATGCCGGCGCGGCATGAGCGGCCGATGCGGCGAGAGCGACGGCGACCGCGGTCGCGATGCTGGAGAGGTGCGAGACGCTGCGGCAGACGAGTCGGGTCACGGGGCGGTTCCTCGGTTGTTTTATAGGGTTGCGCGTCGTAAACCGCGCACCGAAGGCCCGCAAGATAAGTGTTCGAAATGACGTTCCCGTTGCCGATTTGTTTCAGTATTGTGTCAAGTGCGGCATCGATGTAGAGGCTGTACCGGGATGGCACGACGCGCGTGGTGTTCGAGCCTGAGGATTTTCTCGCGGCTGCACTGCCTACGCGCCGGCAGCCGTGTCGAGAGCGAACAGATCGTTGAGAAGTAAGTCTGGTGATGCATGCGGCTCGTGCCGCTAATCGCGCGACCCGCAACGGCGATGCCTGCGAGAGGGGTGCGATGCGCAGGCTCGCGCTTGCCGGCCGTGGCCGACGGCGATCGATGCGTCGCGCCGCACGGCGTGCGGCGCGACGTGTACGTGGCGCGCCCGGCGCGATTCGAACGCGCGACCCTTGGCTTCGGAGGCCAATACTCTATCCAGCTGAGCTACGGGCGCAGTTAGTGCGGGTCGCGATAGTACTCGGGGAGAACGAGCTGCGTCCACTGCCTCCCCCAACCGGGCCAACAGATGGCGACGGAAGTGCCGATGAACATCACCGCCGAGAGCAGAATGTTCACGAGCAGGGCGGGATCTCAGCCGCTGGAACGGGCGATGTCAGGAAGTCTGTGATTAGGCCGCTTTGGAACTGCCTTGTGGCTTGGCTTCCCGTATCTCGAGCAGTTCATCGAAAAGAACACGGTAATGCACGACCGCCTTGCGCAATTCCTCCGTATTGGCTTCGCCGCGTTGATCGCGTACCGCGATCGCTTGCGCCGCCCGATAGTTTTCCACCACGCCGGGGTGATCGACCGAGATGTCGGCCGATCGGTGCTCAAAGTCACCCACCGGGTAGCCGCGCGCCAGCATCAATTCACGAACCAACTGATCCGCCTGGGCAACGACCCCTTTGGGGTTGTCGACGAACCGGCCCTGCAAAGCGCTCCATGCCTGACTGAACCTCGCCGCCTCGGATGGCGTCAATGGTTTGATGGTGAGGTGATCGACGCGCTTTTCCCGCGCCTCGAGTTCCGATTCGCCCTTTCCGCGGCCGCCGAGCGCATCGACCGTTCGGCTGTATTCGGGGCCAAAGCGCTGCTGCAGCTTCTGGGATCGCTGCTTCTTCCTCTGCGACATGAGCCACGCCGCCGCTACCAGCAACGCAACGACCAGAATTGTCCCGAGCACTATCCAGGATGTGTGTATGGTGTCCATGTGCAATCTCCTGTTGCGGTTGGTTCGGGCTCGGTCGAATGCGGGACGACGCCAGCCCGAGTTCTGCCGAGCGAAGGATCGATCACGGGACGCAATGGGCATGCGCAAAAATCCAACCCACGCGCATCAAGTACTGCGCCCGCGGGAGCCAGCGCCGACGATCAGTGTCATTGAACCACGCAGCGCATCTTCGAATCTGTACGGCAACGAACGCTGCATGGCCGCGCGGCGGTGATGGTCTTCGAATCGGCGGTCGATCAGCACTGCCCGCGCGCCCATTTTGAATATGGGCTCGATCGTGTGATGCCATCCGCTGGCCCTCGCCGCCCTCCACGCCCGTCGCGCAGGCTAGCGCAAGGCGATGATTTCGACCCAGGTCGGGTTCTTGCCGACCGAATATTCCCGAAGCAGCATCAGTTCGCCCGTCGCCGCGTCGATCAAGTGGCAAGCCACCGTGTTCGACAGCTGTCCCGCGGCCAGCAGATGGCGCCCGTACGGATCGATGGCGAAGGCGCGCGGCTGGCGAACTGTCGGCACCGAATCGACCCGCGTCAAATGGCCGGTCGCCGCATCGACCGCGAACACGGTGATCATGCTGGTCGTACGCTCCGAGACGTACAGAAATCGTCCGTCGGGGCGCAAATGAATGTCGCCGCCCCACGGCTGCCCGGAAAATCCGTCAGGCAGTGTATTCGCCGTCTGGGTCGCCGGACGTAGGACCCCTGAGGACGGATCGAACGGATGGACGTCCACCGTGCCGTCGAGCTCGTTGATCAGGTAGGCTCGATCCGCGTGCCGCGCAAACTCAATGAACCGCGGCCCGGACTTGGCACGCGTCTTCATCGCCGGCGGTTCGTTCGGCGACATTCGCCCGTCCCGCGGATCGAATCGTTCCTGGTAGATCAGGTCGCCGCCGAGGCTTGTGTGCAGTACGAAGCGGTTCGACGGATCCGTGACGATGCAATGCGCCTTCGGCTCGGTCGCCACGACCTGCACCGCCGCGCCGACCCGGCCGTCCGCCTCGATTTTCTGGATCGACACCTTGTCGCCGGCATACGAGGCGCTCAGCAGAAAGCGTCCGCTGCGATCGGTCGACAGGTACGCGGTTGTGTCGACCAACGGGCTGGCACCGAGCGGCGTCGGCGCGCCGGTCTGCGCGTCGAGCGCGAATACGGCGACTGCAGCTTGTCCCGGCGCGCTCAGATGTCCGGCGTACAGCAAACTTCGATCCGGGTTGAGCGCGAGCACGATCGAGCGCCCGATGTGCACCGGCCGGTGCACCACGACGGTCGAACGCAGGCTCATCTGGCCGTCAGGCCGCAGTTCGAATACCGACAGGTCCTGGGTGTCGGCATTGGCGACATAAACGATGCAAGGCGTGGCGAATTCGCGGTTCATAGCCGGATGAACGGAATAAGCGCCGGGACGCGTTTCGAGTATTGCTCGTACCGGGCGCCGAATTGCTGCCGCATCGCGGCTTCCTCGAGACGGACGCGGCGCCAGATCGCCCACGCCGCGAGAGCGACCGCCAACACGCCGCGCCAACGGCCGACCGCGATCGCCGAGCCGACGAAGCCGAGCAGCATGCCGGTATAGATCGGGTGGCGCACGATTGCGTACGGTCCGCCCGTGATCAACTCGTGGTCGACCTTGATCGTGATCGTTCCGCTCCAGTTGCGTCCGAGGTGCGCACGCGCCCAGATCGCGAAGGACAGGCCGGCGGCGGTCAGCACCGCGCCGATCCAGTAGGCGTAGACCGCGAACAGCATGCCGTGCGAGGCGCCGCGGAGCCGCGCTTGGCTCGGCGACAGCAGCACGAACGCGAGCACGAGCGGAATGCCGTGCAGCAACCGTGACCAGCGCGATTCGCGCCACTGGTTACGCTTCGTGCCTCGCGCGGCGATCCACCAGTACAGCGCCCAGCACAGCCACATCCCCGGAATCAGCAATTTTTCGACCATGAGGAACCCTATGGATCGGGCGGTTCGAACGTGTCCGCAGACCTACGCGCACCGAACTGCGCGCGTGCCGCGACATCGGCCGCGCGGCGCATGGCGATCTCGCCGACGGTCATGCCCGGATCGAAGTCGTCGAGTCGAGCGCTCATGCGGCAGGCGATCCCTTCAGCTCGACGACGTTGCCGTCGGGATCGGTCAGGTAAACGGACGGCCCCTCGCCTTGCGCACCGTAGCGCAATGCCACCGCCCCGACCGGCACGCCGTGGCGCGTCAGTTGCGTGCCGATGGCGGCTTCGTCGAACGGTTCTATCTGCAAGCAGAAGTGATCGAGGTTGCGCCCGCCCGCACCGGGTGCGGCGCCGCCCGCGCGGCCGAGTTCGCCGTCGATCGGCACCAGGTCGATCAGGGAACGACCGGCACGCAATTGCACCAGCCCGATCTCGTCCAGCCGGCGCTCGATCGAGCACCCCAAGGCGCCACAATAGAACCGCAGCGTGCGCTCGAGATCGGTCACGCGCAGGACCAGATGGTCGATCGCGAGAATTCGGAACATCGCTGGGCCTCGAGTCGCTGCGTCCGCCGACCCGTTCGGGCGGACGCCGTCGCAGTCTAACCCATCCCGTGGCGGCTGTTTCACGCGGACCGTCGGCGGAACATCCACGCATAGATCGCCCCATTGGCGGCGAGCACCACGCCGGCGAGCACGATCTGGATGCCGCGCGTGAGATCGGCCGGGTAGATGATCGCGAGCAGGTAATGCTCGACGAAGCTCCCGGTGTACCCCGATTCGCCGGCCTTGCCGCGTAGGAAGTTCTCGAGATACGTGAGCGGACAGATTCGGCCGCTGATCTCGACGTACACGCCCCATGCCGCCGCCGGCAGGTGTAGTGCGATCAGCCAGCGCCGATGAACCGCGATGAGGCCGCCGAGCACCACGAACGCGATGAATGCCAGATGCAACGCGAGCACGGCGCCGGCGGCGAGAGAGTACGGCACGTCGGGCCTCATTCGCCGCCGCAGCGGCCCCGGGGCAAGACCGGGGCCGCGACGTTCACGGTGTGAACTCCAGTAAGCGATGCGCCGCGGGGGCCGGCACGAGGAGAAGCCCCGCCATGGTTGCGTTCATCATTCCTCCCGGATCCGGCGCCCGAAAGGCACAATCGCCCCGGGTGAGGAATTTCTTGCCTTCGTCCTGGAACAACTCGCCGGGCTCGGGCCGCTGCGCGCGCGCCGGATGTTCAGCGGCGTCGGACTCTATTGTAGCGACTTCTTCTTCGCGGTAATCGCGGGCGACGCTCGCGCGGGGCGTTCCACGCGAATGTGCACAGGGTGGCCGCACAGGGTGGCTTGGCGACGCGGCCGCGGCTATTCCGTCGGTCACTGGCTGTCGCTATACTGTCGGCCCACCAAGGGTTTCCTGGCTAATATCAGCGAGTTGCCGTGTCCAACGACGAAACGTCCGATACCCATTTCATGAACTCTTTCAGCGTCGTGCTGGGGATTTTGATCTTCATCGCGATCTGTATTTTCGCGTATGCGCGCTGGCTCGGTCACACGCAACTGCGCGAGCAAATGACCCAGGCGATGCCCATGAGCGCGGTGCAAAAAAACATCACGCCGTTCGCCCGCGAGGCAATCTCGGGACAGGACAACTCGGCGCTTGCAGTTCCGAGCGCATCGACGACAGCGGCGCCGGCCGGGGCCATCCCCAAGACCGGCAAGGACGCGTTCGAGCAGGTCTGTTCGTCCTGCCATGCGCTCGGCCTCAACGGCGCGCCCAAGGCGGGCGACCGCGCCGCGTGGGCGCCGCGGATAGCGCAGGGTATGGCGGTTCTGTACCAGCACGCGCTGCACGGCTTCGGCCCCATGCCGCCGCGCGGCGGCACGAACTGGCCGGATGCGACGATTCGCGCCGCCGTCGATTACATGGTATCGCTCGCCAAGTAAACGCGTCGGCCGGACCGTGTCGGGCGGCCTAGGGTGCCGAGCCCTTCGTTTCCAGCGCCCCGAGTCTCGCTTCGATCGCCGCGAGTTGCTCGCGGGCACGCGCGAGCAGCGCCGCCTGCACGTCGAAGTCCTGGCGCGTGACGAGATCCAGCTTGCCGAGCTGCGCCTGCAGCACGGCCTTGAAGTTGACCTCCAGATCGCGGGCCAACGCGCGCAGGGACTGGGGTAACGAATCGGCGAGACGGTGCGCAAGATCGTCGAGCGCGGTCGAAGTGATCAGATTCATCGGCACCTCCGGGCATGCATTTGGCGTCGCCCTTCCATGATGCACGACTCGGTTCCCATGCGCCGGCACGGTGCACGACATCGTGCCCCGCAGGGCCTAAGCGCTTGATATTCATGGACACGGTCGCTTGGCATGGAAGCTGCAATCACTTTAGATCAATGGTACCCGGAAACGGCCGTCGAGGTGCGCGGACTAGGCGATGCGAACGCGAAAGAACGGATGAAGCTGATCACCGCGATCATCAAGCCGTTCAAGCTCGATGAGGTCCGTCAGGCAATCGCCGACATCGGCATTCAGGGCGTCACGCTGACCGAGGTGCATGGCTATGGGCGGCAGCAAGGCCACAACGAGTTCTATCGCGGCGCGGAATATGCGGTGTCGTTCGTGCCCAAGGCGAAGCTCGAACTTGCGGTCGACGACGCGATTGCCGAACAGGTGGTCGAGGCCGTTTGCAACGTCGCGCGGACCGGCAAGACCGGCGATGGCAAGGTCTGGATCTGCGAACTCGGCCACGCGATGCGCGTCAGGACCGGCGAAACCGGCTCGGACGCCATTTAGGCAACCGGGCGGCACAGTGACGATTTAGGAGCATCTCGCGCCGGCAAACCAGCCAACTCCCCCGTCGGCGCGAATATCCGATCGGCGGGCGCGCGTCAGCGCGTGCCCGCCGTCTTTTTTTGCACTTCCATCACACGGCGCGAGATGCCGCGCTTTTATAGCGCAGCGCACGGCAACAATCCATGCTGCGTCGCAGTAATTGGAAGATATTTTTTCATTGTTACACTGCCACCAGCAAGCGGCCCGCAATGCGAGGAGTTCCCAGGATGAAAATGGTCGTCGCCATCATCAAGCCGTTCAAGCTCGACGAGGTCCGATCGGCGCTCGCCGACGTTGGGGTGCAAGGCATTACCGTGACCGAGGTCAAAGGTTTCGGTCGCCAAAAGGGTCACACTGAACTTTATCGCGGGGCGGAATATGTCGTCGATTTTCTGCCGAAGGTCAAGCTCGAGCTGGCCGTAGACGACGACCAGGTCGAGCGGGTCGTCGAGGCGATCATCGAATCGGCGCGCACGGGCAAAATCGGCGACGGTAAGATATTCGTCTGTAGTCTGGGGCAAGCGGTACGGATCCGCACGGGGGAATCCGGGTCGCGCGCCTTGTAGGAAGCCATCGAGGATCGGGAACATGAAACGCATTCTGTTGTGTGCAGTGCTGCTCGGCTGGTCGGCGATGGCGTCCGCGGTCGTCTACAAGTGGGTGGACGCGAAGGGCGTGGTGCAATATGGCGATACCCCGCCCGACGGCGTGCACGCGACGATCGTGCGCCTGCTCGGCACCCGCGAATCGGGGTCGGCGCCGCCGGCAAAATCGGCCCCGGCCAATTCCGCGGCCGCGTTCGCCAATCAGGCACTCGCCGCCGACAAGACCCGACAACAACAGCAGGCGGTCGACGCCGATGTTGCCGCGGCTCGCCAGAAGCAATGCGCCGCGGCGCAAGCCCACTACGAGCAGCTGATCAATGGCCGGCACATGTACACGCTCGGCGCGAACGGCCAGCGCAACTATATGAGCTCCGCGCAAATCGACGCCGCGCGCATGGACGCGAAGCAGCAGGCCGACAAGCTCTGCAACGGCGGCGGCTCGACCTGACGCCCCGTGGGCACCCGTGAACGGGTGCCCCCTTCTCGGTGGCTTGCGCATCGCCCGCACGGCGCCCTTTGCCGCCCACGCCGCAAAGCTTTACCCTGACGCCTCGAAACGGCGAGCAACGAGGATCTGCAAGCGATGCGAACAGCCTTCGTCGGACTCGGCGCGATGGGCGCGCCGATGGCGCGCAATCTGCACCGCGCCGGCTGGCTGGCCGGTGTATGGAATCGCACCACGGAGAAGGCCGCCGCCCTCGCCGATGAACTCCGTTGCAAGGCTTACCCGCGACTTGCGGACCTTGCCGCCGACTGCGACGCGGTCGTGATCTGCGTATCGGCCGACGAGGACCTGCGCGCGGTCGTCGACGGGCTGCGGCCGGGCCTCGCGGCGAACCAGATCGTGATCGATTGTTCGACGGTCGGCGCCGCGACCGCGCGTGAACTGCACGCCGCGCTCGCGCGCATCGGCGTCGGCTTCCTCGACTGTCCGGTGAGTGGCGGCGTGGAGGGCGCGCGGCTCGGCACCCTCGCGATCATGGCCGGCGGCGACGAGGCCGTGTTCCGGCGCGCGTTGCCGGTGCTCGAGACCCTGGGTCGCAAGATCGCGTATCTCGGCGCAAGCGGCTCGGGCCAGGCCACCAAGGCGACGAACCAGATCATGTGCGCGGGGATCATCCAGGCGGTCGCCGAAGCAATGGCATTCGCCCAGGCCGAAGGCCTGCCTCTCGAGCAGGTGATCGACACGCTCGGCCAGGGCGCCGGATCGAGCTGGTACTTCGTGAACCGCGCGCCGTTCATGGCGAAAATGGCCTTTCCGGCGGGCTTCCGCGTGCGTCTGCACGACAAGGACCTGCGCATTTGCCGGCAGATGGCGGCCGCGCACGGCGTGCGATTGCCGGTCGTCGAATCGACGCTTGCCGAATATGCCGAGTTGATCCGCACCGGTCACGGCGACGAGGACATCTCGACGATCTATCGGCTGAAGTCGGCGCTGTTCGCCGGCGGCGACACGCAGCGCAAGAACTGAGCCGCGCCGTGCACCGGGCGCCGTTGCGCATCGCGACCCGCAAGAGCCAGCTCGCGCTGTGGCAGGCTGAGCACGTCGCCGCGCTGCTGCGCGCCGCCCATCCGGGGCTCGGCGTCGAATTGCTGCCGATGTCGACGAAGGGCGATCTGATTCTCGACCGCAGCCTCGCCGCGATCGGCGGCAAGGGCCTGTTCGTCAAGGAGTTGGAAATCGCTCTCGAGGAACGGCGGGCGGACCTCGCGGTGCATTCGATGAAGGACCTGCCGGCCGATCTGCCGGCGGCCTTCATGATCGGTGCGGTGCTGGCGCGCGCCGACGCGCGCGATGCGCTCGTCGCAGCGCACGCGCACCGGCTCGAGGAGCTGCCGCAGGGCGCACGCGTCGGCACGTCGAGCCTGCGCCGGCAGGCGCAGCTCCTCGCCGCCCGGCCGGATCTGTGCATCGAAGCCCTGCGCGGCAATCTGAACACGCGCCTGCGCCGGCTCGACGACGGCGGCCTCGATGCGATCGTGCTCGCCTGCGCCGGCCTCCTGCGCCTCGGGTGGGAATCGCGGATCGCCGCGCGCCTGCCGATGGAAATCTTCCTGCCGGCGGTCGGCCAGGGCGTCATCGGCATCGAGTGTCGCGCCGGCGACGTCGGCACCGTCGAACGCCTGGCGGCGCTAGATCACCCCGCGACGCGAACCGCGCTCGACGCCGAGCGGGCGTTCTCGCGCCGACTCGGCGGTAGCTGCCAGTCGCCGCTCGCCGCGCACGCGACGCTCGACGGCGCGCGAATCACGCTGCAGGGACTCGTCGCCGCGCCGGACGGCAGCCGCCTGCTGCGCGACTCGCTCGCCGGATCCGCCGCCGAGGGCATCGCGCTCGGCGAGCAGCTCGCCCGGCGCCTGCTCGACGCCGGCGCGGGCGCACTGCTCGGCAGCCTGCGGACGGATTGATGCCGTGCGATCCCTGGACGGCGTCGGCGTCCTGGTCACCCGTCCGCAAACGCAGGCGATGCCGCTGTGCCGCCTGCTCGAGGAGCACGGCGCGACGACCATTCAACTGCCCGCGATCGTGATTGAACCCGTCGCCGCGCAGCGCGAGCTCGCCGCGCGCTTGGGACCGCTCGACGACGCCGATCTCGTCATCTTCACGAGCGCGAACGCGGTCCGCTTCGGCGCCGCCTTGCTCGGGCAGCGGCGCAATCTGATCCTCGCGGCGATCGGCCCGGCGACGAAGCGCGCGCTCAATCAGGCCGGCTATCGCGTCGCGATCGTGCCCGGCGGCGGCTTCGATTCGGCGCATCTGCTTGCCGAACCGCGCCTGCAGCATCTCGCCGGCCGGCGGGTGGTGCTCGTCAAGGGCGTCGGCGGTCGCGAGCTGCTTGCCGAGGAACTCGCCGAGCGCGGGGCGATCGTGCGGGCGGTCGAGGTCTATCGGCGGCTGCCGGCGACGCCCGGTGCCGAGCGGCTGCGCCGGATCGAGCAGCGGCTCGCCGCCGGCGAGTTGCAGATCGTCACCGCGACGAGCCTCGAGATCGGCGCCGCACTGCTCAGCTTAGCCGGCGCCGGGCTGCGCGCGCAGTTCGAACGCCTGCACTGGCTGGTGGCCGGCGCGCGGATCGCGACGGGCCTCGCGCACCTCGGCGTCGCGGCGCCGATCATCGAGGCCGCATCCGCCGAGGATCAGGACTTGCTCGAGGCGCTGTTGCGCTGGCGTGCGACGCTGTCCGGCGCATAGTCGAACGAATCGAAATACAGGCGCGCCGGATCGGCGCCGCAAGCGGCGAAGTCGCGCCGCACCGCTTGAATCATCGCCGGCGGTCCGCACGCGTAGACATCGAACGCCTCGAGCCGGGGATGCTCGGCGAGCACGGCTTCGTGCACCAAGCCTCGCCGGCCGCGCCAGTCGGCGGACGGCTCGCAGAGCACCGGCACGTACCGCAGGCGGGGTGCACGGGCCGCGATCTCGCGAATGCGCGCATCGGCGTACAGATCGCGCTCCGCGCGCACGCCGAAGTACAGCCACAGGTCGCGTTCGCTGCCCTGATCGACCAGATGACGCAGAATGGCGTTGATCGGCGCGTAGCCCGTGCCCCCGGCGACCAACAGCATCGGCGCCGCCGCGCCGCCGCTCGCCCGCCGGCCGGCGCCGGCAGCGTCGAGCCGCGGCGGGTGGTAGCGAAAATCGCCGAGCGGCCCTTCGATCGTCAGCAAGATCTTGGCCGGATCGGCGGCGAACAAGCGGTCCGTGAATTCGCCGCCCGCCACGTGGCGCACGTGCAGTTCGACCAGACGGGCGTCGTGCGGCGGCGATGCGATCGAGAAGCTGCGGCGCCGGCCGCCGGGCAGGATCACGTCGAGGTACTGGCCCGGCTGGAACGCGAACTCCTCGGCGGAGGGCAGGCGCAGATACAGCGCGATCACGTCGTGCGCGAGGCGCTGCGCATGCTCGATCCGGCAGGGCAGGCGCTTGACCACGACCTCCTCAGGCCGCCGGATCTCGTCGATGTCGAGCTCGAGATCGGTGCGCGCACGCGCCTGGCACAGCAGCACCTTGCCCGCGCCGATCTCGTCGGCCGACAAGCCGAGAGGCGGTCCGTACGGGTAGGTGACTTCGCCCTGCAACAGCGTTGCACGACAAGCGCCGCAGTTGCCGCTGCGGCAGCTGTGCGCGAGCGCGAGGCCGGCGGCGATGGCGGCGTCGAGCAGCGATTGATCCGCCGCGGCGCTGAAACGACGCTCGGACTTGGTTAGACTCACGCGCATTCGCGATCCTCGAGGCTTTGCACGATAGCATGACGCCCGTCTCGATCGTCGGCTGCGGCTATACCGGGCTGCGGCTCGCGCAGCTCCTGGTCGCGCGCCGGTGCGCGGTGCGCGGCTTTGCGACGCGCGCCGCGAGCCTCGCCGGGATCGGGACGGCCGGCGCCGCGGCGGTCGCCCTGGATCTGGACCGGGCCTGCGCGCCGATCGACGCCGCCGCGCAGCTCGTCTATTACATGGCGCCGCCGGCGCCGGACGGCAGTGGCGATCCGCGCCTCGAACGCTGCCTCGATGCGCTGCTCGGCACGCCGCAAAGCATCGTCTATCTGAGCACGACCGGAGTCTACGGCGACCTGGCCGGCGCGCGGGTCGATGAGGATTCGCCGCCGCGGCCCGGCACGGCACGCGCGATCCGGCGCCTCGCGGCGGAAGGCGCGCTGCGCGCCTGGGCCGAGGCGCGCGCGGTCCCCTGGTGCATCCTGCGCGTCGCGGGAATCTATGGACCGGGTCGCCTGCCGCTCGAACGATTGCGGCGCGGCGAGCCGGCGATTGCGCCCGACGAGGCGAGGCCGACGAACCGGATACACGTCGCCGATCTGGTCGACGCCTGTCTCGCGGCCGGGACATCGGCGCGCGCCGCGAACCGGGTCTTCAACGTCGCCGACGGCAACGACGACAGCCAGACCGCCTTCCTGCTGCGTGTCGCACGGATCGCGCGACTGCCGCCGCCGCCGTTCGTCAGCCGCGAGACCGCGCGGCGGACGTTCTCGCCGAGTGTCTGGTCGTTTCTGGGTGAGTCGCGGCGCGTCGACAACCGGCGACTCGTCGAGGAACTCGGCGTGCGCCTGCGCTACGCCGATCTCGACGCCGGCATCCGCGCGAGCCTCACCGGCGATTGAAGGTCGCGCGGCGCCGGGCGAGGGCAGCGGCCTCTCAGGGTTGGCTGCGCTTGCTCGCGAGCCAGTCGCAGATCGGCTGGAACTGCTGCCAGTCCGGCCACGCCAGATATTCGGGCAGTTCCAGCACACCCATCCCGCGGGCATACGCGCGCACGTAGTTTTGCGCCTCGCGCAGGCTGCCGATATAAGGCACCTTCAGATGCTCCAGGTAGCGGTCCAGCTCTTCGAAGATCAGCGTGTTCTCGCGGACGCGGTTCGCGATCACCGCGAGACGCGCCTGTTTGCGCGACACCTTGCCGATCTCGAGCAGTTCGTCCATGAAATGGCCGCAGGCCCTGATGTCGATCGACGAAGGCAGCACCGGCACGAGGATCGTCTCGGCGCGGCGCACCAGCTCGTTGAGCTCGGTTCCGCGCACCCGCGCCGGCGCGTCGATCAAGAGCACGTCGGTGTTGCGCGGGACGTTGCGGATCCCCTCGTCGAACGCGGGCACGCCGCTGATGGCCGGCAGATCGACCGGGCGCGCGGCGAGCCAGTCGAGGCTCGAGCGCTGCGGATCGTAGTCGGCGATACAGGTCTGCTTGCCGTCGCGGGCGAAGAACACCGCCAGATTGGTCGCGATCGTGCTCTTGCCGCAACCGCCCTTCGCATTCAATACCATGATGTGGCGCATGTGCGTTCGCCTTGGTTGTTGCTCGTAAGGTAAGTCGCGCGACGCCGTTGCGCAACCCCTTGCGCTCGCTGCTCGCCTGCGCATCGGCTATGCTGGAGCGATGCGCATCGAGTTCTGGAAGATGCAGGGTCTCGGCAACGATTTCCTGGTATTCGACGCGCCTGCGCAGTTCGCCGGCCGCACCGTCGACCCTGCCCTGTTGTGCCGGCTCGCCGACCGTCACACCGGTGTCGGCTTCGACCAGGCGCTGATGCTCGAAGGGCCGCGCGGCGACGGCTCGAGCGTCGACTACCGCGTCTTCAACGCCGACGGCGGCGAGGTCGAACAATGCGGCAACGGCGCGCGCTGCATAGCGGCCCTGGTGCATGCGCGCCGGCCGCAACTCGGCCGGGATCTGACGATCCGCAGCCCCGGGGGCCCTATGCGTGCCCGGATCGAGGACGATGGTCGCGTCTCGGTCGAGATGGGCGTGCCGAACTTCGATCCGCGGGCGCTGCCGATGGAGGCGCCGCGCGAAATGCTTCTCTACCCGCTCGAGGCCGGCGGCACCGAGATGCGCATCGGCGCGGTGTCGATGGGCAACCCGCATGCGGTCGTTCAGGTCGACGACGTCGACGGCGCGCCGATCGAACGGCTCGGGCCCGTGATCGAATGCCACCCGGCGTTCCCGCGACGCGTGAACGTCGGCTTCATGCAGGTGCACGACCGGCGCCGGATATCTTTGCGGGTCTTCGAGCGCGGCGTCGGCGAAACCCTCGCTTGCGGCACCGGCGCCTGCGCGGCCGTCGCGGTCGGGCGCAAGCTCGGATTGCTCGATGCCGAGGTCGACGTCGACCTGCGCGGCGGTCGCGCGCAGGTCGCTTGGCCCGGTGGCGACGAGCCGTCGTGGCTCACCGGGCCGGCGCTGGTCGTGTTCACCGGTACGATCGAGCTATGATGCGCCTTTCCACCGGGAGCGATCGCCCATGACGACGAATTCCGCGCGCGGCCTCAAGGAAGATGCGCTGACCGACGCCAAGGTCGCGGACTATCTGCAGGCCAATCCGGACTTCTTCGAACGCAATGCGGCGCTGTTCGCGAAGCTGCGGCTGCCTCACCTGCGGGACAAGGCGGCCACCGTGAGTCTGGTCGAGCGCCAGGTCGGGGTTCTGCGCGAGCGCAATCAGGCGCTCGAGCGGCGGCTCACGGAACTCGTCGAGGTTGCACGCGCCAACGACGGGCTGGCCGACCGCATCCAGCGCCTGAGCCAGCGGCTGATTCGCGCGCGCGACCTGCAACAGACGGTCGATGCGATCGAAACCTCGATGCGCGAGGATTTCGAGGCGATGCACGCGGTGATGGTCCTGTTCATCGCCGCGGCCCGGACCCTGGAGCCGAACTCCCAGCGCTTCCTGCGCACGGGCGACCCGGCGGACGCCGAGATCAACATGTTCGACTCGCTCCTGCAGTCGGGCAAGCCCCGCTGCGGCCAGATTCGCGATTCGCAGCGCGACTTCCTCTTCGGCAAGGACACGATCGAAATCGGCTCCGTGGCCCTGATCCCGCTCGGATCGAAGGGTGGTCTCGGGCTGCTCGCGATCGGCGCGAGCGACGTCGAGCGGTTCCACCCGGCGATGAGCACCGAGTTCCTTGGGCGGATCGGCGACTTGATCGCGCATGCGCTGACACGCTGAGCGCGCGGCAGGGCCGGTTCTGGACGCCTCGTTGCGCGACTGGATCGATCGGTTCTGCGCGCACCTGCTCGGCGAGCGGCGTCTGAGCCCACACACCGCGGACGCCTACCGCCGCGACCTCGACGCGCTCGCGCGCCACTTCGAGCGCCGCGGACTCGACGCCTGGTGCGGTGTCGACGACGCCGGGATCCGCGCGTTCGCCGCCGCGGAGCATGCCGGCGGTCTCGGCGGGCGCAGCGTGCAGCGGCGCCTGTCGGCGGTCCGCAGCTTCTTCGCCTACCTGCAGCGCGAGGGCGCGGCGCAGCGCAATCCGGCGCGCGACGTGCGCGCGCCGCGCGCGAACAAACGCCTGCCGGCGACGCTCGACGTCGACCAGATGGCGAGCCTGCTCGCGTTCCGCACCGACGACCGCCTGTCGCAGCGCGACAAGGCGATCATGGAGCTGTTCTATTCGTCGGGGTTGCGACTCGGCGAACTCGTCGGCCTGAATCTCGGCGACATCGACCTGCGCGACGCCACGGTGCGCGTGCTCGGCAAGGGCGCCAAGACGCGGATCGTGCCGGTCGGGCGCGAAGCGCGCGCGGCGCTCGCGGCGTGGCTTGGCGCGCGGCCGCAGTGCGCCGCGCGCCGGGCTGGCGGCGACGCCGCGCCGGATGGCGGCAAGCCGCTGCAGGCGGCGCTGTTCCTGAGCCGCGCGGGCCGGCGGCTGTCGTCGCGGGCGATCCAGCGGCGCGTCGATCTTTGGGCGCGCCGCGCCGGGCTCGCCGTGCACGTCCATCCGCACCTCTTCCGGCACTCCTTCGCCACCCATCTGCTCGAATCGAGCGCGGACCTGCGCGGCGTGCAGGAACTGCTCGGTCATGCCGACATCGCCACGACCCAGATCTACACCCACGTCGACTTCCAGCGTCTCGCGAGCGTCTACGATGCCGCCCATCCGCGCGCACGCCGCCGCTCCCGGCCTTGAAATCGGCCGCGCGGCCCGCATATCGACCCATCCCCTGGATCGTCAATCGCCCGCAGACCGCCGATGAACCTCCACGACCCGTATCGCCACGATTCGAACCGGATGCTCGGCACGACGATCCTCGCGGTGCGCCGCGGCGGCCGCGTGGTGATCGGCGGTGACGGCCAGGTCACGCTCGGCCAGACCGTCATCAAGAACAATGCGCGCAAGGTGCGCCGGCTGTACGACGACAAGGTGCTCGCCGGTTTCGCCGGCGGGACCGCGGATGCCTTCACCCTGTTCGAGCGCTTCGAGGGCAAGCTCGAGAAGTTCGGCAACCTCACGCGCGCGGCGATCGAACTGGCGAAGGACTGGCGCACGGACCGCAGCCTGCGCCGCCTCGAGGCCCTGCTCTGCGTCGCGGACCTGGATCGCTCGTTCGTGATCTCCGGTACCGGCGACGTGATCGAACCGGAGCACGACCTGATCGCGATCGGTTCCGGCGGCGGCTTCGCCCAGGCCGCGGCGCTTGCGCTGCTCGCAGCGACGGAACTGCCGGCGCGCGAGATCGTCGAGCGCGCCCTCGGCATCGCCGCCGACATCTGCATCTACACGAACCGCCGCTTGACGATCGAGGAACTGTAGCCGTTCATGTCGCAAATGACCCCGCGCGAGATCGTCGAGGAGCTCGACAAGCACATCATCGGCCAGAAGGCCGCCAAGCGAGCGGTCGCGATCGCCTTGCGCAACCGTTGGCGGCGCGGCCGCGTGGATCCGGCACTGCGGGCCGAGATCACGCCGAAGAACATCCTGATGATCGGCCCGACCGGCGTCGGCAAAACCGAGATCGCGCGCCGTCTGGCGCGCCTCGCCCGCGCGCCGTTCCTCAAGGTCGAGGCCACGAAATTCACGGAAGTGGGCTATGTCGGCCGCGAAGTCGATTCCATCGTCCGTGATCTGGTGGAGATCTCCGTGAAAATGACCCGTGAGGAGGAGATCACCAAAGTTCATCACCGGGCGACCGACGCCGCCGAGGAACGGGTGCTCGACGCGCTGCTGCCGAGTTCACGCGCGGACGCGCAGTCGGACCGCGCGGCGCGTGATCTGGACACGCGCCAACGCCTGCGCAAGATGCTGCGGGAGCGCTCGCTCGATGACCGTGAAATCGAGATCGAGGTGCGCGCACTGCCGGCCGGCGTAGAGATCATGAGCCCGCCCGGAATGGAGGAGATGACCCAACAACTGCAGAGCATGTTCCAGAATCTGGCGAGCGGCCGCTCGCGCCAGCGCAAGCTCAAGATACCGGAGGCGCTGCGGCTGCTGACCGAGGAGGAAGCGTCGAAGTTGATCAACGAGGACGAACTGAAGCTGCGTGCGGTCGAGAACGCCGAACAGAACGGGATCGTCTTCATCGACGAGATCGACAAGATCGCGCGCCGCCAGGAAACGGCCGGAGCCGACGTTTCGCGCGAAGGCGTGCAGCGCGACCTGCTGCCGCTCGTCGAGGGCTGCACCGTGAACACGAAGTACGGGACGGTCAAGACCGATCACGTGCTGTTCATCGCCTCCGGCGCATTCCACATGTCGAAGCCGTCCGATCTGATTCCCGAACTGCAGGGGCGGCTGCCGATCCGCGTCGAGCTCGACTCGCTGGTGGTCGAGGATTTCGTACGCATCCTGACCGAACCGGACGCTTCGCTGTGCCGGCAGTACGCGGCGCTGCTCGCGACCGAGGGCGTGACGCTGCAGTTCGAGGCCTCGGGCGTCAGGCGCCTCGCCGAGGTCGCCTTCGAGGTCAACGAACGGACCGAGAACATCGGCGCGCGGCGCCTGCACACGGTGATGGAACGTCTCCTCGAGTCGGTCTCGTTCGACGCGAGCGATCGTGACGGCTTGCGGATCCTCGTCGACCGCGACTACGTCGAGAGCAATCTGGGCGAACTTGCGCGCGACGAGGATCTGTCGCGCTACATCCTGTGAACGGGCGCGCGACGCAGCTGCGCGGGGCGCACCGGCGCGCGGCGCGGCAGCGATGAGCCGTTCGCCAGCGATGCCGGCGCCGACCGAGATCAAGCTGCGGACCGAATCCCGGCTGCTCGACGTGCGCTTCGCCGACGGCGCGCACTACGAGCTGCCGTTCGAGTATCTGCGCGTGTTCTCACCGTCCGCCGAGGTCAAGGGACACGGCGGGGGCGAGGGCGTCCTGGTCACCGGCAAGGAGGCCGTCGGCATCCGGGGGATCGAACCGGTCGGCCACTATGCCGTGCGCCTGATGTTCGACGACGGCCACGACACCGGGCTTTACAGCTGGACGCTGCTCTACGAACTCGGGCGCGACCGGCAGGCGAACTGGTCGCGCTACTGCGCGCGCTGCGCGGCGGCCGGCCACCCGCGAGGGGCCTAAAGTGCGCCCGGGAAACGGCTACAATGCCGCGAGTCCCCGAGGTTGCAGCGCATGAACGAACCCAAGCGTACCGCCGATTTCGGCTTCGAAACCGTTGACCGGCCCGAAAAGGCCCGCCGCGTCCGCGCCGTGTTCGACAGCGTCGCCGGCAGCTACGACCTGATGAACGACTTGATGTCGCTCGGCGTGCACCGGCTCTGGAAGCAGTTCACGCTCGCCGTCGCGGGCCTGCGCCCGGGGCAGTGCGCGCTCGACGTCGCGGGCGGCACCGGCGATCTGGCGATCGGCCTCGCCCGCCAGGTGGGCCGGGACGGCTGCGTCGTGCTCTCGGACGTGAATCGCGCGATGCTCGAGCGCGGTCGCGACCGCCTGCTCGATCATGGGATCGCCGGCAACGTCGAATGCGTCGTCGCCGACGCCGAAGCGCTGCCGTTCGAGGACGAATCCTTCGACGCTGTGACGATCGGCTTCGGCCTGCGCAACGTCACCGACAAGGCCGCCGCGCTTGCCTCGATGCACCGCGTGCTCAAGCCGGGCGGCCAGCTCCTGGTGCTCGAATTCTCCAAGCCGACGCTGCCGGGCCTCGGCGCGATTTGCGATCTTTACTCCTTCAACGTGCTGCCGATCCTCGGCGCCGTGGTCGCCCGCGACTCGGCGAGCTACCGCTATCTCGCCGAGTCGATCCGCATGCACCCGGATCAGGAGACGCTGCTCGAGATGCTGCGGACCGCCGGTTTCGCCCAGGCCCGCTACCACAACTTGAGCGGCGGCATCGTCGCACTGCACCGCGGCGTCAAGATCTAGGCGATGTCCGCCACACCCGCATGGCTCGCCGCCGTCGAAGGCGTGCTGAACCGCAATATCGGCAGCCAGGCGCGAGCCGGCACTCTCGCGCGCCGGCTCGACGGCAAAACCCTGCAGATCGACCTGCACGGTGTGGTCCAGCTGCGCGCCTTGTGCCACGCCGGACGCCTGACCCTCGCAACCGGCGGCGACGGCGAAGCCGATGCGGCGATTTGCGGACCGCCCGGGGCGCTGCTGCGGCTGGTCACGGCGCGGCACGACCGGCCGCTCGGTGCGGGTTCGCTGCAGGTGCGCGGCGACGCGGAGGTCGCCGCGGCGTTCCGCGAATTGCTGGTTCTGGCGCGTCCCGATCCCGAGGAAGAGGCGGCGCGGATCATCGGCGACCTGCCGGCCCACCGGCTCGGCAATCTCGCGCGGCAGACAGGCCTTTGGTTGCGGCGCGCCGGCCGCACGTTCGGCGAAAACCTCGCCGAGTACCTGCAGGAGGAAAGCCGCGACATCGTCGCCAAGCCGCAGGTCGAGGAATTCGTGCGCGCCGTGGATGAACTGCGCGAAGCCGCCGACCGCGCGCAGGCCCGCCTCGATCGCCTCGAGCGTCGCCGCGCGACGGCGCGCGGGCCGGGCCTCGCCTGATGCGTCCGCGCGTCGTCGGCCGGCTGCTCGGAATTCAGCGCGCACTCGTCCGACACGGCCTGGACGATTTCGTCCGTGCGACGCATCTGTATCGGCCGTTCCGTTTTCTCATCTACCTGTCCCCCTGGACCTGGTTCCAGCGCAGCGCCGGCACGACGCGCGGGATGCGCCTGCGCCTCGCGCTCGAGGAGCTCGGACCGATCTTCGTGAAGTTCGGCCAGGCCCTGTCGACGCGCCGCGATCTGCTGCCCCTCGATATCGCCGACGAGCTCGCGCTGCTGCAAGACCGGGTGCCGCCGTTCGACAGCGCGCTCGCGGTCGCGGCGATCGAATCGACCTTCGGCCGCAAGCTCGGCGAGATCTTCGCGCAGTTCGACCGCTCCCCGCTCGCCGCGGCCTCGATCGCCCAGGTGCACGCGGCGAAGCTGCAGGACGGCACCGAGGTGGTGGTCAAGATCCTGCGTCCCGGCATGCGCGCGGTGATCGAGCGCGACCTCGAGGTGCTCGAGGCCCTCGCGGCCCTGGCGGACCAGTACTGGGAGCAGTCGCGGCGCCTGCGCCCGCGGGAGATCGTCGCCGAATATCGCAAAACGATCCTCGACGAACTCGACCTGATGCGCGAGGCCGGCAACGCGTCGCAACTGAAGCGCAATTTCCAGGGCTCGAAACTGCTCTACGTCCCCGAAGTCTACTGGGACTACTGCCGCTCGAACGTGATGGTGATGGAGCGGATCCACGGCATCGTCGTCAACCGCGTCGATGAGCTGCGGGCGTGCGGGACGAACATCGCGAAGCTCGCCGAGAACGGCGTCGAGATCTTCTTCACCCAGGTGTTCCGCCACAACTTCTTTCATGCGGACATGCATCCGGGAAACATCTTCGTGCAGGTCGAGGACCCGCAGAACCCGCGATACGCGGCGGTCGATTTCGGCATCGTCGGCACGCTCGAGGCGCGCGACCAGCACTATCTCGCCGAGAACTTCCTCGCCTTCTTCGACCGGGATTACGCCCGCGTCGCGGCCCTGCACGTCGAATCCGGCTGGGTGCCGGGCGGCACGCGGATGAGCGAACTCGAATCGGCCGTGCGTACGGTCTGCGAGCCGATCTTCAACAAGCCGCTGAAGGACATCTCGTTCGCGCAGGTGCTGTTGCGCCTGTTCGAGGCCGCACGGCGGTTCGACATGCAGATCCAGCCGCAGCTCATCTTGCTGCAGAAGACCCTGTTGAACATCGAGGGCCTCGGCCGCCAGCTCTACCCGGAACTCGACTTGTGGAAGACCGCGCAGCCGATCCTGCGCGCGTGGATGCGGGACCGCACCAGCCTGGGTTCGCTCCTGCGGGGCGCCCGCGCCCAGCTGCCCGATGCGATCGAGACGCTGAAGCAGGTGCCGAAGATCGTCAAGGCGGGCGTGCGTGCCGCGGCGGACGGGCAATTCCGCTGGGGCGTGCACGTTGCCGAGCTCGCCGAGCTGCGCAGCGAGATGCGGCGCCTGCACGCGCGGCGCGACGCGGCGATACTCGCCGGCGTGCTGTGGTTCGGGGGTCTGATCTGGCTCGCACTCGGCGCGCCGCACGCCGCCGCAGGCTGGCTGCAGCTCGGCGCGGCGGCGGCGATCTTCCTGCGCCTGCACTGGACCAGGCCGCGATCGGCCGTCTGAGCGCCACTGCGGTGCCGGACCTGACGGTGGGCGCCGCGGCCCGGCTCTCAGGACTTCGCCTCCGCGCCGCAGCGCCAGCAACTGGTGAACTGCGGTTCGAGCTGTTCGCCGCAGCGATCGCAGATCCACGGTGCCCCGGCCGCCGGCCGCGATGCGCGCTCCAGGACACCCAGTGCGCGCGCCTCATCGGCGTCCTCGACCACCACTTGCGGCCAAGTCTCGAACATCGGCAGTTCGCCCGCCGCACCGGCGAGGTACTGGTTGCGAATCTCGCACTGGATGCCGGCCGTGATCAGGAGGTTGCGCGCGTGGGCGACCTGCAGCAGCGTCGCCGCCCGGTACACCCGCTTCATCGCACCCGCTCCATGCCGGCCCCGGCCAAGGCGCCCCTCAGCGCAACGACGCGAGAAACTCGCGGGGATCCTCGCCGCGCTCGAGCACTTCGACGAGCGCCGAACCGACGATGACCCCGTCCACGTGGCCGGTGAAGCGCGCGACCTGCGCGCGCGAACGGATGCCGAAACCGGCGCAGACCGGCACCGCGGCGACCTTGCGGACACGATCCATGTACTCGAGCACATCGCCGGGGATCTCGGCCGACTTGCCGGTGGTACCGGTCATCGTCACCGCGTAGACGAAGCCCTGAGCGGCCGCGCACAGCCGCGCGAGCCGCGCGGGCGGCGTCACCGGCGTAACCATTTGTACGAGCGCGAGCCCCTCGCGGTCGAGCGCCGCGGCAAGGTCCGCGCGCTCCTCGAACGGCAGATCCGGGACGATGCAGCCGGCGACGCCGGCCGCCGCCGCATCCCGCGGCAGGCGTTCGAGTCCGTAGGCGAGCAACGGGTTCAGGTAGCTCATCAGCAGGACGGGTGCGCCGCCGGGCCGCACCGCGGCGCGCAGCTCGTCGAGAATCCACGGCAGGTTGACGCCGTTGGCGAGTGCCGCGAAGCTCGCCCGCTGAATCGTCGTCCCGTCGGCCATCGGGTCGGTGAACGGCACGCCGATCTCGACGACGTCGCACGCGGCGGCGACCGCCGCAAGGTCGCCGCGAAAGCGGCTGCGCTCTGGGAATCCCGCGGTCAGGAAGCCGACGAGCGCCGGCCGGCCCTCGTGCCTCGGCGCGCGAATCGCCGCGCAAATCCTCTCGTGCGGCGCCGCCGTCAACCCGCGTCCTTCAGCAAGGTGCGCTGCAGTATCGGCATGTCCTTGTCGCCGCGGCCCGAGCAGCCGATCAGGATGCGCGCACCCGGATGAGCCGCGGCGTAGCGGCGCGCGCCGGCGAAGGCGTGCGCGGTCTCGATCGCAGGCAATATCCCCTCGTGGCGCGCGCACTCGCCGAGGGCGTCGAGCGCCTCCTCATCGCTCGCCGCCTGGTAGGCAACGCGGCCGGTTCGCATCAGGTAGGCGTGTTCCGGACCGACGCCCGAATAATCGAGCCCGGCCGAGACCGAGTGCGTCTCCCGCACCTGGCCGTGCTCGTCCTGCAGGATCAGCGTATAGCTGCCGTGGAGCACGCCGGGCGTGCCGAAGGTCAACGAGGCGGCATTGTCGCCGAGACCCGGGCCGCGGCCGCCGGCCTCGATGCCGAGCAGATGCACGCCCGCATCGTCGAGAAACGGGTGGAACAGGCCGATCGCGTTCGAGCCGCCGCCGACGCAGGCAACCGCGACGTCCGGCAGCGCGCCGGCGAGCTCGAGCATCTGCGCCCGGGCCTCGCGGCCGATCACCGATTGCAGCTCGCGCACGAGATACGGATAGGGGTGCGGGCCGACCGCGGAACCGATCGAGTAGTAGGTATTCTCCGGATCCGCGACCCAGTCGCGCAGCGCCTCGTCGATCGCCGCGCGCAAGGTGCCGTCGCCGCTCGTCACCGCCACCACGGTCGCGCCGAGCAGCTGCATGCGGCCGACGTTCGGCGCCTGCCGCTCGACGTCGACCGCACCCATGTAGACGACGCAGGGCAGCCCCAAGCGGGCCGCGGCGGCCGCGCTCGCGACGCCATGCTGGCCGGCGCCGGTTTCGGCGATGATGCGCTTCGCGCCGAGACGCTTGGCGAGGATCGTCTGGCCGATCGCATTGTTGATCTTGTGCGCGCCGGTGTGCGCGAGGTCTTCACGCTTCAGCCACACCTCGGCGCCCCAGCGCTCACCCAGATTACGGGCCTGCGACAGTGCGGTCGGCCGGCCGACCCAGGTCGCGAGTTCGCGGCGGTATTCGACCTGGAACTCGGCGCTCGGCAGGTATCGGTCCACGCCCGCCTGGAGGCGCTCGAGCGCCGCTACCAAGGTCTCCGGAACGTAGCGGCCGCCGAACTCCCCGTACCGGCCGCGGGCGTCCGGCAGGCGCACGCCCTCGCGGGCCGCGCTCTGCGCTCGGGAACTCATGAATCCATCTCGAGCCGAACGGCGGCTTCGCGCACCGCGCGGACGAATTGCTCGATTTTCTGGGGATCCTTGACGCCGGGAACCTCCTCGACGCCACTGCTGACGTCGACGCCGAACGGCCTGACCGCGCGGATCGCCTCGTCGACGTTCTGCGCCGACAGGCCGCCCGCGAGTATCAGCTGCGTCTGGCGCGCGAGTTCCGCCGCCCGGCCCCAGTCGGCGATCTCGCCGATGCCGCTCGTCGGGCCCTCGAACAGCATTCGGGCCGGCAGCGGATGCGGCGTCTTGCGCCCGAAGCGCACGACGGGGAGCAGCTGCACGCCCTGCGGGATGCGCAACTCGCGCAGGTCCTCGACGTCGGTCTGAAAATAATCGGGCCGCAAGGTGCGGCAGATCTCGTCGACCTTCATCTGCAGCGGATGCTGCGCGACGGCGATGCGCAGGATGCCCGGCGGCGCGAGCGCCGCGAGCTGCGCCGCCTGGCCCGGAGTCACTTGCCGCGGGCTCGGCGCGAAGACGAAGCCGATTGCATCGACGCCGGCGGCTGCGGCCGCGGCAACGGCGTCGGCACTGGTGATTCCGCAAATCTTGATCCACATGGGTGCAAGTTTAGCCGTTTTGCGCCGGCTCGGTTTGCGGGGCGCGCAAAACCTCGCCGATCCAACCCGCAGGATCCGCGTGCGACATCAGTGCCGAGCCGACCAGCACGAGGCGGTAGCCGAGCCCGCGCAGCCGCAACGCATCCGCGGGCGTGCCGACGCCGCTCTCGGCGACGGTCGCGACGCCCGCGGGCAGCCTTGGCGCGCACTGCGCGAAGCGCTCCGGCACGACCTCGAGCGTCTGCAGATCGCGGCAGTTCAGGCCGGCGAGGAGCGTGCCGCGGCCGGCGTGAGCACGGGCGAGCTCGCCGGCGAGCGCGAGTTCCGCCGCGTCAAACGCCTCGAGCAGCACGAACAGGCCGTGGCGACAGGCTGCATCGAGCAGCTGCGCGCATTGCGGGGCCGACAACAGCCGCAGGATCACGAGCACTCCGCCCGCGCCGCACGCGCGCGCCTCGAGCACCTGGTACGGGTCGACCAGAAAGTCCTTGCGCATCGCCGGCACGCCGAGCGGCCGCAGTGCGTCCGCAGCCGCGGCCAGATGTTCCAGCGCACCGTCGAAGCGCGCGGGCTCCGTCAGCACCGACACCGCGGCGGCGCCGGCGCGCGCGTAAGCGCGGGCACGGCCAAGCCAATCGTCGGCGGCGCGGCCGAGCGCGCCGGCCGCGGGCGAACGCAGCTTGATCTCGGCGATCAGGTCGAAGCCGCGCGGCGACAGCGCGAGGCGCGGTGCGGGCGGCGTCGCCACCGCCCGCCGCTCGAGCGCTGCGGTGGATTCGCGCGCGAGCGCCAGCGCGACGCGCGCACGGCTGGTGCGCGCCATTTCGTCGAGAAAGCCGCTCACGCGGCCCCCGCCTGATCGGCCGCGAGCGTGGCGGCCCGGAGCCGGAAATGCGCGAGCCACTCGCCGGCGCGGCCGCTTTCGACCGCCTCGCGCGCCCGCTCGATGCCGGCGGCGAGCGAGTCGGCGCGGTCGGCGACGTGCAGCGCAATGCCGCATTGCAAAGTGAGGGCCGCAAGGTGCGGTCCGCGGTCACGCCGCTCGAAGACCGCCAAGAGTGCCGCGGCATTCGCAGCGGCATCGCCGCCGGTCAGCGCCCCGGGCGCGCAGGACGGCATGCCGAGATCTCGCGGGTCCACCTGCCGCTCGGCGATACGGCCGAGAGAGACCTCGTGGGCGATGAACGGCCCGATCGGCGTCGCTTCGTCCCAGCCGGCGGCGCCGTGGACGATCCAGGCGCGCTCGATGTCCATGCCGGCGACGGTCTCGGCGATCAGACGCGCGCTCGCGGCGTCGTAGGCGCCGATCAGCCGGAAACGCGGCGCGGCCGGATTCGTCAGCGGTCCGAGAAGATTGAACACGGTGCGCACGCCGAGCGCGCTGCGCACCGGCGCGAGCACTTTCATCGCCGGGTGGAAGTACGGAGCGAACAGGAAGGTGAAGCCGGTTTCCTCGAGGCAGCGCGCCACGGCCGCCTCGTCGAGCGGCAGGCGCAAGCCGAGTTCCTCGATCAAGTCGGCGCTGCCGCAGCGGCTGGAGATCGAGCGGTTGCCGTGCTTGACGACCGGCATGCCGCAGGCCGCCGTGAGCAGTGCGGCGCCGGTCGACAGGTTCAGGCTCCCCGAAGCGTCGCCGCCGGTGCCGACGATGTCGATCGCATCGACCGGGATCGGCAGCCGCGGCTTGCGGGCGAGCGCGCGCATCGCGCCGGCGAACCCGCGAACCTCCGCGGCCGTGACGCCCTTCGCACGCAAGGCCGCGAGCACGGCGCCGGCGAACGCGGGCGCCGTGTCCGCCGCGGCCAGGGTCGCGAGCAGCGCAGCCGCTTCGTCCTGCGCGAGGTCGCCGCCGTCGAGGAGCCGCTCGAGCATTTGGCACGGACTCTGCACGTTCAGATCCCCAGGAAATTGGCCAGCAACGCGGGACCCTCGGGCGTGAGCACGCTCTCCGGATGGAACTGCACGCCCTCGATCGGCAGCAGCTTGTGGCGCACGCCCATGATTTCGCCCTCCGCGGTGCGCGCGCTCACCTCGAGCGTGGGCGGCATCGACTGCGGCTCCGCGATCAGCGAATGGTAGCGGCCGGCCGTGAATCCCTGGCCGATGCCGGCGAAGACGCCGCGGCCGTCGTGCGCGACCTGCGACACCTTGCCGTGCATCAGGCGCCCCGCGCGCACGACCCTGCCGCCGAAGGCCTCGACGAGCGACTGATGGCCGAGACACACGCCGAAGATCGGCTTGCGGCCGGCGAAGGCCGCGATCATCGCGAGCGACACCCCGGCATCGCGCGGCGTGCCGGGACCGGGCGAAATCACCAGGTGGCTGTGATCCATCGAGAGCGCCTCGTCGACGCCGATCGCGTCGTTGCGGCGCACGTCGACCTCGGCGCCGAGCACGAGGAACGCCTGGACGAGGTTGTAGGTGAACGAATCGTAGTTGTCGATCAGCAGGATCTTCGGCGCGCGCATGGCCTACAGGCCCTGCGCGGCGAGCGCGAGCGCGCTGCGCAGCACCGCGCTCTTCGCCAGCAGCTCGTCGTACTCAGGCTTCGCCGAGCTGTCGGCGACGATCCCGCCGCCCGCCTGATAGCTGTAGCAATCGCCGCGAAACACCAGGGTGCGAATCGTGATCGCCTGGTCCATGTCGCCCTGCCGGCCGAAATAGCCCACCGTGCCGCCGTAGAGCTCGCGGCCGACCGGCTCGAGTTCATCGATGAGCTGCATCGCGCGCACCTTCGGCGCTCCGACCAGCGTGCCGGCCGGGAACGTTGCGGCGAACAGGTCGAACGCGTCGCGCCCCGGTGCGAGCCGGCCGTTGACGCCGCTGACGATATGCATCACGTGGCTGTAGCGCTCGATCACGCGGTACGGATCGACCGCGACGGAGCCGCCGACCGCGACCCGGCCGAGATCGTTGCGCGCCAGATCGACGAGCATCACGTGCTCGGCGTTCTCCTTCGGATCGGCGAGCAGTTCGGCCTCGAGCGCAAGGTCGCGCTCGTCATCGGCGCCGCGCGGCCGGGACCCGGCGATCGGCCGCAGCTGCGCCCGACCGCCGTGCAGCTTGACGAGCGCCTCGGGCGAGGAACCGACGACGGTGATGTCGCCGAGTTCGCAGAAGAACATGTACGGCGACGGATTGAGCAGGCGCAGTGCGCGGTAGACCTCGAACGGCGACAGCGAATGCCGCCCCTCGAAGCGCGACGAGAGCACCAGCTGATAGACATCGCCGGCGGCGATCGATTCCTGCGCGCGCCGCACGCCGGCCGCGTGCGCGGTCGGCGACAGCGACGGTGCCGCCGGGGAGAAGTTGCCCGCACGGCCCGCCGCCGGCACCGGACCGCGCAGCGCGAGCACCACCGCACGGCGCAGGGCCTGCCGATCGGCTTCGGTGCCGTCGTGCAGCAGCGCGACGCCGCGCGTCAGGTGGTCGAACACCAAGAGCGACTGCGGCGCGACGTAGTGCGCATGCGGCGCCTCGGTGCGGTCCAGACTGCGCGCCGGCAGACGTTCGAAGTAGCGCACGGCGTCATACGCGGTGTAGCCGACGAGTCCGCCGAGCAGCGGCACGCCGGGCAGGCTCGGCCGGGGTTGCGGCGCAATGGCGAGCGCCGAACGCAGCGTGTCGAGGAAGCCCTCGCGGGAGGTGGGCCGCGGCGCGCGCGCCGCACCGACTGCGACGCCGGTGCGGTCCAGGCGCACTTCCAGGCAATCGCCGAAGCCGATGAACGAGTAGCGCGCGAGCCGCTCCCCGCCCTCGACGCTCTCCAGCAAGAATCGGGGCTTGAACGGCGCGAGTTTCAAGTACGCCGAAACCGGCGTATCCAGATCGGCGGCAATGTCGAACGGTGCTCTCATGTGGGGTTCGGTCGATGCAAATGGCGGACAACAAAAAACCCATCGCCGGCTGCGTCGGAGATGGGTTCTGGTACGAGACGGAAGATTGTTTAGACGAAATCGGCCAGCGCCCCACCCCTCGTGGACGGGCTCCGCCACCGCCGGCCGGCAATCGAGGCGTGCATACGTTGCGACATCGTTCGAGTATCGCCGCGATCGGCCGTCAGCGTCAAGCCGGTGCCGGCGGGCGCTTCGCCGCCGCCTCGAGGCTCTTCTTGAACTTGCGGCTCGCCTCGACGAATCGCGGCGTCAATCCGACATCCTCGTACACCGGATCCCCCTGGTCGTCGCGCGAGATCACCTTCGGCCCCGCTTCGTAGGGCATGGACGCGGCGATCTCATCGAGCGCCGCGTGCAACAGGTCGGTGATGATGCGTTCGAGCGGACAGCCGGGAAACAGCTCCGCGAGGGCCCGCAGCCGCGACGCATCGTCGAGGCTCAGGCGCACCGCGTATTCCTCGGCGGTCCGCGGGGGTACGGATTCCTTCTTCCACCGCTCGAGCAAGGGCTTGAATTTCACCGGCACTCCGCCATAGAGGAACGATCTGCCGATATTATAGACCGGCGCCGGCGCCTGGGCCGCGCGTTGCATCTTCGTAATCGGTCGGCATCCTTGACGCCGGCGTGTTGCGGCTCGCCGGGATCGGGCCGCTCGAGGACCAAGCGATCTTCCACAAGACGGCACACGCCGGGCCGCCGCTCGCGGACGACGGCGACGGCGCTCTGCACCGCGGCTTGCTCGGCGTGTTCGTCTACGGACGGCGCGCGCTCGAGCTCGTCTGGACGACCGACAGGGGCCTGTCGGTCGCGCTGGCGGCGCTGACGGTCGTCGCCGGCGTGCTGCCGGCGGCGGTCGCCTATGTCGGCTCGCTGATCGTCGACGCGGTGGTGCACGCGGCCGAACTGCACCGGCACACCGGCACGTTCGCGCTCTCCCGCGTCTGGTCGCTGGTCGGCCTCGAGGCGCTCTGCGTCGCCGGTGCGGCGGCCGCCGCGCGCGGCCTGACTCTCGCGCAGTCCCTGCTGCGCGCGCAACTCGGCCAGCGCGTCAACGTGATGATCCTCGACAAGGCGCTGACGCTCGACCTGGCGCAGTTCGAGGACTCCGAGTTCTACGACAAGCTGACACGCGCGCGGCGCGAAGCGTCGAGCCGGCCGCTCAGTCTCGTGATCCGCACCTTCGGCCTGTTGCAGAACGGGATCTCGCTGCTGTCGTTCGGCGGCCTGCTGATCCGCTTCTCGCCATGGGCGGTGCTGCTGCTCGCCGCGGCCGGCCTGCCGGCGTTCTTCGCCGAGACCCGGTTCTCCGGCGAGGCGTTCCGGCTGTTCCGCTGGCGCGCGCCGGAATCGCGAATGCAGCTTTACCTCGAATCGGTGCTCGCACGCGAGGATCACGCGAAGGAAGTGAAACTGTTCGGCCTCGGTCCACGCTTGCTCGAACGCTACCGCAACATCTTCACGCGGCTCTACGCCGAGGACCGGGACCTGTCGATTCGCCGGGATTCCTGGGGTCTCGGCCTGGGTCTGCTCGGGACCGTCACGCTCTACGGCGGTTACGCCTGGATCGCTGCCGAGACCGTCGCCGGCGCGATCACGCTCGGTCAGATGACGATGTATCTGATGCTCTTCCGGCAGGGGCAGTCCGCGGTCAGCGCCGCCCTGTCGGCGATCGGCGGCATGTACGAGGACAATCTGTACCTCTCGACGCTGTTCGAATACCTCGAGCAGCCGGTCGGCCGCGCGAGCGGCAGCGCGACCGTGGGCCCGCTGCCCGGCGACGGGATCCGCTTCGAGAATGTGGAGTTCGTCTACCCCGGCGCCACCGCGCCCGCGCTCAGCGACATCGACCTGCACGTGCGCCCGGGCGAGAGTCTCGCGCTGGTCGGCGAGAACGGCTCCGGCAAGACCACCTTGATCAAGCTCCTGACCCGCCTGTACCGGCCGACGCGCGGCCGCATCCTGCTCGACGGACTGGATCTGAACGACTGGGACGAGGCGACCCTGCGGCGGCGGATCGGCGTGATCTTCCAGGATTTCGCGCGCTACCAGATGCTGGTCGGCGAGAACATCGGCGCGGGCGACGAGCGGGCCTTCGACGACGAGGAGCGCTGGCGTACGGCGGCCGCGCACGGACTCGCCGACGACTTCGTCGAGCAGCTGCCCGCGGGCTACCGGACCCAGCTCGGCAAGTGGTTCCAGAACGGCCGGGAGCTGTCCGGCGGACAGTGGCAGAAGATCGCGCTCGCCCGGGCGTTCATGCGCCAGGACGCCGACATCCTGGTGCTCGACGAGCCGACCGCGTCGATCGACGCCGGCGCCGAGGCGCAGGTCTTCGAGCATTTTCGCGAGCTGACCAGACGGCGCATCGCGATCGTGATCTCGCACCGCTTCTCGACGGTACGCATGGCCGACCAGATCCTCGTGCTCGACGAGGGCAGGATCGTCGAACGCGGCAGCCACGGCGAGCTGATGGCGGCGGACGCCCGCTACGCGAGGCTGTTCACGCTGCAGGCCCGCGGGTATCGTTGAGCCGCCACACGCAGGAGCCCGCGCACATTCCCTCTTTCGACGTCGTTTCCGAGATCGATCGGCACGAGCTGCGCAACGCGGTCGACCAGGCCTCGCGCGAGCTTGCGCAGCGCTTCGACTTCAAGGGCGTCGAGGCCGCGTTCGAATTGCTCGACACCACCGTGACGATGACCGCGCCGGCACCGTTCCAGCTGAAGCAGATGCTCGAGATCCTGAAACTGAAGCTCGCCAAGCGCGGCATCGACGTCGGCTGTCTCGATCTGCAGCCGCCCACGGTGAATCTCGCGCGGGCCGTGCAGGACGCCGTCATGAAGCACGGGATCGACGCCGAAACCGGCAGGAAGGTCGCGCGACTCGTCAAGGATTCGCGCTTGAAGGTCCAGGCGCAGATTCAGGGCGACAAGGTGCGCATCATCGGCAAGAAGCGCGACGATTTGCAGGAGGCGATCGCTCTGTTGCGCAAGGCCGAGATGGGCATTCCCCTGCAGTTCGACAATTTCCGCGATTGACGCCAGCCCCGTGGCGCGGCGCTCAGGCCCGCCGCCGGCGCCAGTAGAAGAGCACGAGCGCCGCACCGATCATGCCGCCGAGATGCGCGAAATGCGCGACGCTCGCCTCGTGGCCCGTGACACCGAGCACGAGTTCCACTGCCGCGTATAGCGCCGCGAACAACCACGCCGGCATCGGGATGGGTGGGATCAGCGGGATGACCTTGCGCCGCGGGAAAAGGACCGCGTAGGTCAGCAACAAGCCGAAAACGCCGCCGGAGGCGCCGATCGTCGCTTCCGGCGCGGCGCCGAGCAGCGCCGGCACGATGAGCTGCGAGAGCGCCGCGGCGACGACCGAGGCGAAGTACACGCACAGCAGCCGGCGCGGCCCGACGTAGCGCTCGACCTCGGCGCCGAACATCCACAAGCCCAGCATGTTGAACAGCAGATGGAAGATGGTTTGCGTGCTGTGCAGGAACGCGTAGGTCACGATCTGCCAGAGGTGGAAATACACCACACCGTCGATCGGCTGCAGCGGCCAGAGCGCGAACCAGACTTCGATTGTGCCGTGCGAGGCGAATTCCAGGAAATAGATCGCGACGTTCGCGCCGATCAAGGCATTGACGGCGTTGAGCCGCGGGTCGCGCACGCCGGGCAAACGAACGCTCATGCCTTGCGGGGCGATCCCGGGCTGGTGCCGTGGCGCCCGGCCGGATCGCGCCGCGGCTTCGGCGGCTTCTCGGCGACGCGCGCGATCGCGAGCGGTCGGCCGCCGACGCGCGCGCGCTGCAGACGCTTGAAGATCGGCGCCGGCATGCCGGCCGGCAGGTCGACGAAGCTGTGGTCGTCGCGGATGTCGATCCGGCCGATGTGCGCGCCGTCGATGCCGGCTTCGTTGGCGATGGCGCCGACGATGTTGCCCGGCTTGACCCCGTGCGCAGCGCCGACCTCCACGCGGAACGTCTCGCGTTCGGCGAACTGCGCGCGGCGCCCACCCGGAGGCGGCGCCGTCCGCGCGGACGGCTCGCGCGTCGCCGCGGGCCGCGCGGCTCGCGCCGGCGTTGCGGTGGCTGCCGAGGGCTGCGTCGCTTGCGCCGGCGTTTCTTTGATCGCCGAGGGCTGCGGCGCGCTCGGCGCCTCGCCGTGCTTCGCCTCGAGCAGCAGCGGTTCGGCGCCCTGGGCCAGCACCGCGAGCGCCGCGGCGATGTCGGCGAGCGGCGAACCGCTCTCCTGTTCGATCCGCTGCAGAATCTGCCGGTACGCCTGCGTCCGCGGCGACGCGATCGTCTCGAGGATCCGCTGCTTGAACTTCGCGAGCCGGCGCAGATTTACCGTTTCCACACTTGGCAGATGCATCTGCTCGACCGGTTGCCGGGTGGCGCGCTCGATGCTGCGCAACATGTTGCGCTCGCGCGGGGCGACGAACAGGATCGCCTCGCCGCTGCGCCCAGCCCGGCCGGTGCGGCCGATGCGGTGAACGTAGGACTCCGTGTCGTAGGGCACGTCGTAGTTGACGACGTGCGAGATCCGCTCCACGTCGAGACCGCGGGCCGCGACGTCGGTCGCGACCAGAATGTCGCTCTCCCCGGCCTTGAAGCGCGCGACCGCGCGCTCACGCAGAGCCTGCGCAATGTCGCCGTTCAGCGGCTCGGCGGCGAAGCCTCGCGCTTGCAGCTTCTGCGCCAAATCCACGGTCGATTGCTTGGTGCGGGTGAATACGAGCATCCCGTCGAAGGTCTCCGCCTCGAGGATTCGCGTCAGGGCATCGAGCTTGTGCACGCCGCTCACCAGCCAGTAGCGCTGGTGGATCGTCGTCGCGGTGCGGGTCCGGCTCTCGATCGTCACCGAGACCGCAGCCGGCAGGTGCCGCGCGGCGATCCGGCGGATCGCCGCCGGCATCGTCGCCGAGAACAGCGCGACCTGGCGCCGCGGCGGCGTGCGCTCGAGGATGCTCTCGACCGCGTCGACGAAGCCCATCTGTAGCATCTCATCCGCCTCGTCGAGCACCAGCAGCGTCAGGCGTTCGAGTTTCAGCGTACCGCGCTCGATGTGGTCGATCACGCGGCCCGGCGTGCCGACGACCACGTGCACTCCGCGGCGCAGCGCGGTCAATTGCGGCTGATAGCTCTGGCCGCCGTAGATCGGCAGCACGTGGAATCCCGGCAGCCGCGCGGCGTAGCGCTGAAACGCTTCCGCGACTTGCAGCGCGAGCTCGCGCGTCGGCACGAGCACCAGGACCTGCGGCTCGTGCAACGCGAGGTCGAGCCGCGACAGCGCGGGCAGGGCGAACGCGGCGGTCTTGCCGGTGCCGGTTTGCGCCTGCCCGAGCATGTCGGCGCCGGACAGCAGTACCGGGATCGTCGCCGCCTGAATCGGCGAAGGCGCCTCGTAGCCGACGTCGGCCACCGCCGCGAGGACGGCCTCGGCGAGGCCCAGATCGCGGAAGCTCGCGCTCGGCGGCTCGCTCGGCGCCGGCGCGGACGCAGGATGTGCCTTCATCGGAAATCTCTCGGCGGGACGGCCGTCAAGTCTAGCTGTTTGCCGGCGTATTGCTACCATTGGCCTCCATGGGACGCATATTCGAAGTCAGAAAGCACGCGATGTTCGCCCGCTGGAACCGGATGGCGAAGCAGTTCACCCGCATCGCGAAGGACATCACGATCGCGGTGCGCGCGGGCGGCCCCGATCCGGCGTCCAATGCGACCTTGCGTCGCGTTCTGCAGAACGCCCGCGCGGTGAACATGCCGAAGGACAAAACCGACGCGGCGATCCGCCGCGCCTCGGGCAAGGAGGCGGCAAACTATCAGGAAGTCCTCTACGAGGGCTACGCGCCGCACGGCGTGGCGCTGCTCGTCGAGACGGCGACCGACAACCCGACCCGCACGGTCGCGAGCGTGCGCAACGTCCTCGCGAAGCACGACGGCAACCTCGGCAGCACCGGCAGCGTCAGCTTCCAGTTCAAAAAGATGGGCGTGTTCCGCCTCGACCCGGCGAGCATCCAGGATCAGGACGAGCTCGAGCTCGACCTGATCGACCACGGCCTCGAGGAGATGGGCGAGAGCAGCGGCGAGAAGGGCGAACCGCAGCTCGTGATCCGCTGCGCGTTCAACGACTTCGGCAGGCTCCAGGAGGCGCTCGAGGCGCGCGGGATCGCGCCGCTCGTCGCCGAGCATGAGTACATCTGCTCGACGCCGGTCGAGCTTCCCGAGGCCCGGGCGGGCGAGGTCCTCGCGCTGATCGACAAGCTCGAGCAGGACGAGGACGTGCAGAAGGTCTTCCACACGCTCGCCTGAGGCGCGGCGATTCGACGTCGGCGGCGAGACCGCGCAGATCGCGCGCAGGCGAGGGTGGCCTACGCCGTTTCGGGCGGCGGACGGCTCGGCGGCGGCGGTCCGTGATTCACGACCCCGTAGGCCCAGCGCACCACCGGCAACAGGCGCGCCGAGACCATCTCGAGCGCCTGTTCGTAGGCGACCCAGGCGGCCTCCTGGTGTTCGGGGCGGCCGATCTGCGGATTGATCGGCAGCCGCACCAGGCGCTCCTTGCTGCGCGCAATGTAATAGCGGGCGATCTTGCCGCGGTTGTACGGCCCCGTTTCCATGAACACGAGGCCCCAGTCGAACGAGATGTCGTCGAGCGTCGTCTCCTCGCGGACCTCGCGCAGCGCCGCGTCGATCGGCGCCTCACCGTTCTCGACGATGCCCTTCGGGAAATCCCAGTTGCGGTACGCGCGCAGCAGCAGGAACCGCAACTTGCGCTCGACCAGACTGACGACCACGACGCCGGCGGACAGTCGCGTGGAATGGGGTTGCTCGACCATGGTCGCGCTCGAAGTCTCCGGGCTTGGGGTATGCGCCTGACGCGCCATTCTACGCCGAGGTGCGCGATCGCCGCCCGCGCCATATACGGGGCAAATTGATAATATCTTACCGATCGGTATCATCTATGCATCGACCGGATGCGCGGCGTCGCAATGAACCTGAAGGACCTCAAGTACCTGGTGGCTCTCGCCGACACCGGCCATTTCGGCAAGGCGGCCGAGAAGACCTTCGTCAGCCAACCGACGCTGTCCGCGCAACTGAAGAAGCTCGAGGATTACCTCGGCGTCAAGCTGGTCGAGCGCCGCCCGAAGCGCGTGCAACTGACGGAGGTCGGCGGCCAGATCGTGATCCGCGCCCGGCGCATGCTGGACGAGAGCAACGAGATCGTGGCGCTCGCGCGCAGCAACAGCGCGCCGTTCGCCGGCAAGCTCAAGATCGGCTTGATCCCGACGATCGGCCCGTACCTCTTGCCGCGCGTCTTGAAGCGGATCCGCAAGACGCTGCCGGATCTCGGCCTGATGCTCTACGAACACCAGACGGAACCCTTGCTGAAACGGCTGCGCGACGGCGAGATCGACCTTGGAATCATGGCGCTGCCCGCGCCGCAGGATGGGTTGGAGTCCTGCGAGCTGTATCAAGAAGCGTTCACGGTGGCGCTGCCGAACAACCATGCACTCGCCGCCAAGGCGACGATCAAGGTCCAGGACCTGCGCGGCCAGACGCTGCTGCTGCTCGAGGACGGGCATTGTCTGCGCGACCAGGCGCTCGAGCTGTGCAACCGCGTCGGCGCGCGCGAGGCCGAGGATTTCCGCGCGACCAGCCTGGAGACGCTGCGCCAGATGGTCGTCGCCGGGCTCGGCATCACGCTGCTGCCGGAACTCGCCGTCGAGTCGCCGTTCGGCTCGCAGCGCGGCCTCGCCGTGCGGCATTTTGCGAGGCCGGCGCCGACCCGGCGCGTCGGCGCCGTCTGGCGCAGGTCGACGACTCGCGCGGCGGCGATTCGCGAACTTTGCAGGCTGATCGGCGAGACGATGACCAGCCAACCTTGACCCTTGCCGAGGATCTCGCGCCATGAGCGAACCGCCCACCTCCGTATCGAACCTGCCCGGCGGCGCGCCGCGCTTCGACCGCGCATTCATCGACGAGCATCGGCTGCTCGACCGCTATCTCGACGGCAAGCTGCCGTTCAAGGGCGCCCGCGAGTTCGAGCGCTGGTGCGCCGAACACCCCGAGTACCTGGAGGAGCTGAACCTGCCGCAACGCACTCAGGCGACCTTGCAGCTGCTCGAGGCGAGCGGCCGCGCACCGGATCTGGCCGAGCCGCGCCTGCCCTGGTGGCGGGCACCCTGGTTTGCGGCCGGCCTCGGTGTGCTCAGCTTGCTGAGCCTGGCGGCCTTCTGGGCGCTGCTCGGGAACAATCTGCTGCTGCGCGACCGGCTGACGCAAGCGCGAGCGCGCCTCGCCCACGGCTCCATGCAACCGCCGTCGGCGCAACGCCGCCTGCGGATCACGCCGGACCGCTCGCCCGGGATCGATCAGGCCCGGTTCAGCGTGAATCACACCGTCCCGACACTCGTCGATCTGCGGATCGACATGGGCTACGTCAAGCAGGTGCGCTTTCGCGTGGCGATCGACAAGCGCGACCAGGGGCGCGCGCTGTCGATCCGGAACATCGCCAAGGACTCCAATGGCGATCTGCGGCTGTCGTTCAACACCTCCGCGCTCGCGAGCGGCCGGTACGACATCCAAATCGACGGGCTGCCCTTCTTCGGCGCACCGGTCGCCGACGGCTGGATGATCATGAACGTGCGGTGAACCGCCGCCGGGGCCGCTCACCGATCCTCGCGTAGGCCCTCGATCGGCGGCGCGTTGACGACGCGGCGCGCCGCGAGCGTGCCGCTCGCGCCGACCAGCACCGTGCCGCAGGCGACGCCGATCAGCCAGACCTTCGGATCGGGCGTGTAGTCGAGCGAGAACAGCCGGCGCGCGAGCAGCCAACCGATCGCGGTCGCGCCGCTCGCCGCGAGCAGTCCCGACAGGAATCCCAGCGCGATGAATTCCGCGGCGACGCCCTTCAGAACGGTGAAGCGGCTCGCGCCGAGCGTGCGCAGGATCGCGCTCTCGTAGCGGCGCTCGTCGCGCGTCGCCTGCACCGCGGCAAGCAGCACGACCACGCCCGCGGCGAGCGTGAACAGGAACACATACTGCACCGCGAGCGAGGCCCGATCCATGATCCCGCGAATCTGTTTGAGGATCGCGTCCACGTCGAACACCGAGACCGTCGGAAAGCGCCGCACGAGACCGGTCAGCTGCGGGCGCTCGCGCTCATTCAGGTAGATGCTGGTCATGTACGTCCCGGCCGCGTGGTCCAGCAGGCGAGGCGGAAGGACCAGGAAGAAGTTCGGCCGAAAGCTGTCCCAGCGCACCTTGCGCACGCTCGCGACCTTGGCGGTCAGGGACTCCCCGGCGATGTCGAACGACAATTCGTCGCCGACTTGCAGCTGCAGGGCGTCGCGGTATTCGGTGGAAATCGACACCAGCGCCTTGCCGTAATCGGCGCGTGTCCACCAATGCCCGGCGACGAGACGGTTGTCCGGCATCAGGCCGGCCGACCAGGTCAGATTCTGTTCGCGTTCGGCGAACATGCGGCCGCGCGCGCTTGCGAATCGCAACGATGCGATCGGACGCGAATCGATCGCCGTGATGCGCGCGCGGATCATCGGATACATCCGCACCGCGCCGATGCCGCGATCGCGCAGATAGCGGCGCAGCGGCCGCACGTCCTCGGGACGGATGTTGATCAGGAAGTTGTTGGGCGCGTGCGCCCCGAGGCTCGAGCGCCAATCGGCGAGCAGATCGCGACGCACGACCACGAGCAGCAGCAGGACCATCAGGCCGAGGCCGAAGGCGACCACCTGGATGACGCTCGCGGCGCCTCGACGCGAAACGTTCGCGAGTCCATAACGCCAGGCGACGCCGACCGCGCCGCGAAACCGGCCGGTCAGGCGCACCAGCGCGTAACCGGCCGCCGCGAGCGCGAGACCGACGCCGGCGACGCCGGCCGATAGGTACGCGACCAGCAGCGGATCGCGCACCATCAGCCAGAGGATCGCGAACAAGGCCGCGATCGCGAGCGCGTACACAAGGCCCTGGCGCAGGGGCGGCGGTTCTGCCGTGCGCCGCAGGACGCGCAGCGGCGGCGTGCTCTTCAGCTGCAGCAGGGGGGGCAGCGCGAAGCCTGCGAGCATCACGAACACCGTGGCGAAGGCGACGGCGACGGGCAGCGGCGAGGCGGCCGGCAGATGGCGCTCGATCAGTCCGCGCAACAGCCAGGCGATCGTCGATTCGCCGAGAAACCCGAGCGCCGCGCCGGCGGCCACCGCGGCAACGGCCAGCGCCGACAGCTCGACCGCCGCGACGGACAGCACGAGACGCTGCGAGGCTCCCAGACACTTCATCAGCGCGACCGCATCGACGTGCCGGGCCGCATAACGGCGGGTGGCCATCGCGACGGCGACCGCCGCCAGCAAGACCGAGGCGAGACTCGCCAGACTCAAGAACCGCCCGGCGCGATCGATCGCGGAATTCAGCTGCCGGCTGCTGTCACCGACGTCGCGCAGCCGCTCTCCCGGCCGCTGGTGCGCGATCAGATAGGCGCGAAATGCGGCGACCGCGCCCGCCGGGCCGGCGAACAGGCCGGCATAGGTCACCCGGCTGCCCGGCTGGATCAGCCCGGTCGCCGGCAGATCCTGCGCGTTCATCAACACCGCCGGTGCGAGACTGACGAAGCCGGCGCCCTGATCGGGACGGTAGTCGAGCACGCGGGCGAAGCGCAACGTCGCCGAGCCGAGGTGCAAGCGGGCGCCGGGCTCGAGGTGCAACTGCGCGGCGATGCGCGCATCGAGCCAGACCTCGCCGCGAGCGGGAATCGCGCGCGTCGGGCGGGAGGGGCCGTAGGGCACATCGGCGATGCGCACGCTGCCGCGCAGCGGATAGCCCGCGGTCACTGCGTTCACCGCCGCCAGTTGGCTCCGGGCACCGGCGAACAATGCGGTCGGAAACGAGGTCTCTTCGGCCGTGCGCAAGCCCGCGGCGTGCGCCCGCGCGAAATAGCCACGCGGCAGCGGATCGGCCGACTCCAGACGCAGATCGGCGGCGAGAATCTGGGTCGCCTGCCGCGCGACGCCCTGGGCGATGCGGCTCGTGAACAAGCCAACTGCGCTCGACGATGCGACCGCCACGATGAGCGCGGCGAGCAGCACCAGGGATTCGCCGGACCGCAGATCGCGCCGCAGATTGCGCGCCGCGAAGCGTAGGAACGGCGGCGACATCAGGCGACCGTGCGGCCGGCGTCGAGTTGCAGTATCCGGTCGCAGCGCGCGGCGAGCGCCCCGTCGTGCGTGACCAGAACGAGGGTGCTGCCGGCGCTGCGATTCAGTCCGAACAGCAGATCGGCGACGCGCCGGCCGGTGACCGCATCCAGGTTGCCGGTCGGCTCGTCGGCAAACAGCAGCGGCGGGCGCGTGACGAACGCTCGCGCAATCGCCACGCGTTGTTGCTCGCCGCCGGAGAGCTGCCGCGGATAATGCGCGAGACGCGGGCCAAGACCGACCTCGGCGAGCGCCTTCGCGGCGCTCGCACGCACCTGCGGCCGGGACGCCAATTCCAGCGGCAGCATCACATTCTCCAGCGCGGTGAGCGACGGGATCAGGTGGAAGGACTGAAAGACGAAACCGACCTGCCGGCCGCGCACCGCGGCGCGCCCATCCTCATCGAGCTCGGCGAGGTCGATGCCGGCGATCGCGACGCGTCCGCTCGAGGGGGTATCGAGGCCGGCCAGCAGCGACAAAAGCGTCGATTTTCCCGAGCCGGACTCGCCGACGATCGCCAGTGTCTCGCCGGCTCGCACTTGCAGGCTCACATCGGCGAGAATCGTCAGTGATCCCTCCGGGCTCGCGACGGTCTTGGTCAGACCGCGCGCCTCGAGGACGTTGATCCTGTCGATCGGTCCAGCTTGCATCGGAGGTGTCCGTGAAACCTTGGTTGCTGCTCTGCCTGTTCGTGGCCGCGTCCGCCGCCGCGCATACCGCGCGCACCATTCTGGTGTTCGGCGACAGCATCAGCGCCGGTTACGGCATCCGCGTCGAGATCGGCTGGGTCGCGTTGCTGCAAGCCAAGCTCGACCGGCAAGGGTACGGATACCGCGTCATCAACGCCAGCGTCAGCGGCGAGACGACCGCCGGCGGGCTCGATCGCCTGCCGCGGGCGCTCGCCCTGCACCGTCCGCGGATCGTGATCCTCGAACTCGGCGGCAACGACGGCCTGCGCGCGCTGCCGATCGCCGAGATGCGCGCCAATCTCGGGCGGATGGCGCGGCTCGCGCGCGCCGCGCGCGCCGCGGTGTTGCTGCTCGGCATGCGCCTACCGCCGAATTACGGCCCGGAATATACGGCGCAGTTCCACCGGGCGTTCGTCGACCTCGCCCGGCGGCAACGGCTCGCGTTCGTGCCGTTTTTGCTGCGGGGAATCGCCTTGCAACCGGCACTGATGCAGGCCGATGGGCTGCATCCGAACGAGCGCGGCCAGCCGCTGTTGCTCGCCAACGTCTGGCCGGCGCTGCGGCCCCTGCTGCACAAATGAAACGGCGGACGGCTGCCCCGAACGATTAGTGCGCCGGCGGGCTGTGGGCCGACGGTACGGGCCGCGGCGGGGGCGTCAACGGCACGAGCGTGCGCAACTTGATCAGGAAGTGCGTGTGCTGGCGCCGCGAGGTGGACTGGACCAGCGAGCCCCCGACCGAGACGCGCGTACCGTCGGTCAAGCTCGGCGGGTAGTCGGTCCAGCCGCTGAGCTGGAAGTCGCTCGCCATGCGGCAGAGGTGGCTTTCGGCCGGCGCGTAGACGTACTGCGAGTGGTCCGCCGATAGCACCGCGACACGTTCGACGTCGGCGCCGACCTTGTACGAACGAAAATGCAGCGTGCCGGTGAGCGACACGCGCGCCGGATCGAGGAACAGGCAGTGGCCGTAGCCGATCACGCAGCCGGAGAGGGCCGCGCAGGCGAGGAGGCAGAAGGCCGGCCTGAGGTTCATGTCCCGCTCCTGGCGCGCGAGGATCCCGCCACACGGCGCCGCCGCGACGTTGCTGGCGCGCCGGCCCGGTGCTATACACCGCCCATCATAACGAGGAGGGAGCGGGCGTGGAGCGAATTTGGCTGCAGCGGTATCCGCCGGGCGTGCCCGCCGACGTCGACGTCGACCGGTATGCATCGATCAAGGAGCTGTTCGAGGAAGCCTGCGGCAAATACCGGGATCGCCCCGCGTTCAGCAACATGGGAACGACCCTCTCCTACGCGCAGCTCGACGCGCTGAGCCGCGCGTTCGCCGCCTGGTTGCAGACGAGATCGGGCCTCGCGCCCGGCGACCGGATCGCGTTGATGATGCCGAACATCCTGCAGTATCCCGTGGCGCTGTTCGGTGCACTGCGCGCTGCAATGGTCGTCGTCAACACCAATCCGCTGTATACCGCCCGCGAGCTCGAGCATCAGCTGGAGGATTCGGGCGCGAAGGCGATCGTGATTCTGGAGAATTTCGCGCACGTACTGCAGGAGGTCTTGCCGCATGTCGGGCTCGACAAGGTGCTGGTCACCGGGGTCGGCGATCTGCTGGGTGTGCCCCGCGGACCGATCGTGAACTTCGTCCTGCGCCGCGTCCGCAAGCAGGTGCCGCCGTGGCGGATCGCCGGAGCGATCCGGTTCACGAGTGCGCTGCGGGCCGGTCGCGGTCTCGCCCTCGAACCGGTCGCGATCCGCGCGGCCGATCCGGCGTTCCTGCAGTACACCGGCGGCACGACCGGCATCGCCAAGGGTGCGATCCTGTCGCATCGGAACATCGTCGCAAACCTGCTGCAGGCGAGCGCTTGGCTGCGCCCGACGCTGGACGCGCAGCCCGCCGCGACGGTACCCATCGTGATCACGGCGCTGCCCCTGTATCACATCTTCTCGCTGACGGCGAATTGCTTCATGTTCACCTACCTCGGCGCGCACAACGTGCTGATCACCAATCCGCGCGATTTCGGCGGATTCCTCGCTGAGCTGCGCAAGTACCGGTTCTTCTTCATCAGCGGCGTGAACACGCTGTTCAACGCCCTGCTGCACACGCCCGGCTTCGCGGATCTGGATTTCGGCGCCCTGCGGGTGAGCCTCGGCGGCGGCATGGCGGTCCAGGGCGTGGTCGCTGCGCGCTGGAAGGAAGTCACCGGCTGCATCCTGACCCAGGCCTGGGGGCTCACCGAAACCTCGCCGGCGGCCTGCATCAATCCGGTCGACGTGGACTTCAACGGATCGATCGGCCTGCCGATCCCGTCGACCGAGATCTCGATTCGCGACGACGACGGCCGCGAGCTCGAGATCGGCGCGACCGGCGAGATCTGCGTGCGCGGACCGCAGGTGACGAGCGGCTACTGGAATCGGGCCGACGAGACGGCGAAGGTCTTCTATCACGATTGGCTGCGCACCGGCGACGTCGGCCGGATCGATGCCCAGGGTTTCGTCTACCTCGAGGATCGGAAGAAGGACATGATCCTGGTCTCCGGCTTCAACGTCTACCCGAACGAAGTGGAGAGCGTGGCCGCCGAATTCCCCGGGATCCTCGAGGTCGCGGCGGTCGCCGAGCCCGACGAGAACTCCGGCGAAGCCGTTGCGCTGTTCGTCGTCAAGCAGGGTCCGGCGCTCGATGTCGAGGCCCTGCTAGAGCATTGCCGGAGGAATCTCACCGGTTACAAAGTGCCGAAGCACGTGTACTTTCGCGCGACCCTGCCGAAAACCAATGTCGGCAAGATCCTGCGCCGCATCCTGCGCGATGAACTGCGCGCCGAGCTGCGCGCGCCCGGCTGATGGCGCACCGACGCCCCGCGGTTCAGTCCGTCCGATAGCCGTGCACGGTGTCGATGAGCAGCGCGACGCGCTCCGGATCGACGTCGGGCGCGATGCCGTGGCCGAGGTTGAACACGTGGCCCGGTCCGCGGCCGAAGCTCTCGAGCACGCGGCGCACCTCGGCACGCAGGACCTGCGGCGGCGCGTGCAGCGCCGCCGGATCGAGATTGCCCTGCAGCGCGACCCGGTCGCCGACCAGCGCACGCGCCTCGCCGAGGTCGGTCGTCCAGTCGACGCCCGCCGCGTCGCAACCGCTCGCCGCGATCTCGCCGAGCCACGCGCCGCCGCCCTTCGTGAACACGATGCGCGGCACGATGCGCCCGTCGGCGCGGCGCGTCAGACCGTCGATGATCTGCTCCATGTAGCGCAACGAAAATTCGCGGAATTGCCCCCGCGTCAGCGTGCCGCCCCAGGTGTCGAACAGCATCACGGCCTGGGCGCCTGCGCCAATCTGCGCATTCAAGTACAGGATCGTCGCCCGCGCAAGCAGCTCGAGCAGCCGGTGCAGTTCCCGCGGCGCGCCGTAGAGCATGCGCTTGATCGCGGCGAAGTTCTTGCTGGCGCCGCCTTCGACCATGTAGGTCGCAACGGTCCATGGCGACCCTGCAAAACCGATCAGCGGCACCCGGCCGCGCAGCTCGCGGCGTATCAGCGCGACCGCATCGACCACGTATTTCAGGTCGGTGCCCGGATCCGGCACCGGCAGCCGCGCGATGTCGGCTGCCGTGCGCACGGGATGCTCGAAGTGCGGCCCCTCGCCGGTCGCGAATTCCAGCCCGAGGTTCATCGCGTGCGGTATCGTCAGGATGTCGGAGAACAGGATCGCGCCATCCAGCGGATATCGCTCGACCGGCTGCAGGGTGATCTCGCAGGCGAGTTGCGGGTTCGTGCACAGCGCCAGGAAACTGCCGGCGCGCGCGCGCGCCGCCCGATATTCGGGCAGATAGCGGCCGGCTTGGCGCATCAGCCAGACCGGCCGCCGCGGCGTCGGCTCGCGCAGCAGCGCGCGCAGCAGCAGATCGTTGCCCGCCGCAACCGTCACGTGCGCGCCGCGGGGTCGAACAGCCGCCGGTGCTCCAGGATCGCGTAGCGATCGGTCATGCCGGCGATGTAATCGGCCACCGCGCGAGCCCGGCCAGACGGCCCCTGCACGGCTTCGCGGCGCGAACCGGTCATCCGGTGCTCCTCCGGCATCAGCGCCGGATCGGCGAAGAACGCGTCGAACAATTCGCGCACCACGCGGCGCGCCTTCGCGGTCATGCGCTGCACCTTGTAGTGCCGATAGAGGCGCTCGCGCAAAAACGACTTCAGTTCCTGGTTCAAACGAGCGGTCTCCTCGCTGAAGCCGATCAGGAAGATCCGTTGCGTCCGCACTTCCTGGATCGACGCGACCCCGGCCTCGGAGAGACGCGCCGCCGAGGAATCGATGAGATCCGTCACCAGCTGATTGATCATCCGGCGCAGCACCTCGTACACGAGGCGGCGCCCCGCGATCTGCGGATGCAGCGCGAGGACGTGGCCGTGATGCTCGGCGAACAGCCGCACGGTCGACAACTCCTCCGGCGTGATCAAGCCGGCGCGGATCCCGTCGTCGACGTCGTGGTTGTTGTAGGCGATCTCGTCGGCGAAGTTCGCGAGCTGCGCCTCGAGGCCGGGCTGTTCGCGGTTGATGAACCGCTCGCCGATCTCACCGAGCGCCAGCGCATTCTTGTGCGAGCAGTGCTTGAGGATGCCCTCGCGGCATTCGAACGTCAGATTCAGGCCGTTGAATTCGGCGTAGAGCTCCTCGAGCTCGTCGACGACCCGCAGCGATTGCAGGTTGTGTTCGAAGCCGCCGAAATCCGCCATGCATTCGTTGAGCGCGTCCTGGCCGGCGTGACCGAAGGGCGTGTGCCCGAGATCGTGGGCGAGGCAGACCGCCTCGGCGAGGGTTTCGTTGAGCCGCAGCTGGCGAGCGACCGTGCGGGCGATCTGTGCGACCTCCAAGGTGTGCGTCAGTCTGGTCCGGTACAGATCGCCCTCGTGGTTGACGAACACCTGCGTCTTGTACACCAAGCGGCGAAACGCCGTCGAATGCACGATGCGATCGCGGTCGCGCTGGTATTCGGAGCGATACGCGGGCTTCGGCTCCGCATGGCGCCGGCCGCGCGACTGACCGTCGTGGGCCGCAAAGGCCGCGAGTTGGCTCATTCGAAATGCTCCACGAGCGTGCGCTCTAGCGCCTCTTCGCCGTAGTCCGCGCTCACGGTTGCCCTGCCGATCGCGGCGAGCAGCACCAGCCGCACCGCACCGCGCAGCACCTTCTTGTCCATTTGCAGCAGCTGCCGCGCTTTGGCGGCGCCGATCCGCGGCGCATCCAGCGGCAGGCCCGCCGCGCCGAGCAGCGCGCGCAGGCGCGCGAGCACCGGGGCATCGACGAGGCCGAGCCGCGCCGAGAGATCGGTCGCGATCAGCATGCCGATCGCGACCGCCTCGCCGTGCAGATAACGCTGATAGCCGGTCGCCGCCTCGATCGCATGGCCGAACGTATGGCCGAAATTCAACACCGCGCGCAGTCCGGACTCGCGTTCGTCGCGCGCGACCACGCTCGCCTTGAGCTCGCAGGACCGGCGGATCGCATGGGTCAGCGCCTCCGGGTCGCGCGCGAGCAGCCGCGGCATGCTGCGCTCCAGCCAGTCGAACAACGCCGCATCGGCGATGCACCCGTACTTGACGACTTCGGCGAGGCCCGCGCGCAGTTCGCGCTGCGGCAGCGTCGCGAGGCTCTCGGTATCGGCGATCACCGCCGCCGGTTGATGGAACGCGCCGATCAGGTTCTTGCCGCCCGGATGATTGACGCCGGTCTTGCCGCCGACCGAGGAATCGACCTGCGCGAGCAGCGTGGTCGGCATCTGCACGCAGGCGACGCCCCGCTGGTAGCAGGCCGCGGCAAAACCGCCGATGTCGCCGACGACGCCGCCGCCGAGCGCGATCACGGTCGTGTCCCGGTTGAACCGCTGCTCGACCAAGGCATCGAGAACCGCGGCCGCGGTTGCGAGCGTCTTGTGGCGCTCGCCATCCGCCAGGATGCACTCGCCGAGGCGCCGATCGGTCAACGCGGCGCGCAAGCGCGGCAGGTACAACGGCGCCACGGTCAGGTTGCTGACCACGAACAGATCCGCGCCCGGCAGCCGCAAGTCCAGCAATGCGCGGTCCCCGAGCAAGCCGGGCCCGATGTCGATCGGGTAGCGCGTGTGGCCGAGATCTACGTGGATGGTTTGCACCATGTGGATTATACGAAGCTCAGGCTCCCCGCGCCCGACGCAACTCCTGGTGGATCTGCTCGGCGACGAGTTGCACGCGGCGGTGGTCGGTCGCGACCTTGAAATCGGCGATCTCGGCATACAGTGCGGCCCGGCACCGCATCAGATCGGTCAATGCCCGCTGCGGGTCGACGTCGCTCAGCAGCGGCCGGTGGCGGCCGTGGCGGGTGCGCGCAATCTGCTGGTCGACCGAGGTCTCGAGATAGATCACCGCGCCCCGTGCGGCGAGCGCGCGGCGGTTGTCCGGGTCGATGACCGCCCCCCCGCCGGTCGCGAGAACCACGTTCTCGAGGCTCGTCAGCCGCTCGATCGACTCCTTCTCGCGTTCGCGGAAGCCGGATTCGCCCTCCCGGTCGAAGATGTAGCGGATGTCGACGCCCGTCTTCGCCTCGATGTCGGCGTCGCTGTCATGGAACGAATACCCCAGCAGCCGGGCGAGGTGGCGGCCGACGGCCGTCTTCCCGGAACCCATCGGGCCGATCAAGAAAACGTTCGACTTCGTGAGCATGTCGACCGCGGATCATAATGCACCCGCGATCAGTACAGGTTCGAACCCTCGCGCAGAATCTTCGGCGTGATGAACACCAGCAGTTCGGTCTTGTTGTTGATCCGGGTCGTCGTCTTGAACAGGTACCCGAGCACCGGAATGTCGCCGAGATACGGCACCTTGTCGGCGCTGGTGGTCTTGGTCGTGTCGAGAATGCCGCCGAGCACGACCGTCTGACCGTCGTTGACCAGCACCTGGGTGATGATCTGGCGGGTGTTGATCGAGGGTACGGTGCCGCCGGTCGCACTCTGCACGAGCTGACCGACCGAGTCGTCGCTCACGTTGATGTCGAGCAGCACCCGGTTGTCGGGCGTGATCAGGGGCGTCACTTTCAGGCTGAGCACGGCATTCTTGAACTGCGTCGTCGTCGCACCGCTGGATGCGGACTGCTGGTACGGGATCTCGACGCCCTGCATGATCGTCGCCTCCTTCTGGTTGGCGGTGATCACGCGCGGCGAGGAGATGACTTCGCCGCGACCCTCGTTCTGCGCGGCCGAGAGCTCCAGGTTGACGAGATAACTGCTGCCTAAGAGCGCGACGCCGATCGCACCGGCCGGATTCGCGACCGGCAGGTTCACCTGGTACTGATTGGTGAGCCCGGGCGATTGCAGGGAGGTGGCGTTGTTCGCCCCGCCGGTGGCCGAAGTCAACACCGAGCTCGAGCCCGCACCGTTGCCGCTCACCGTCAGCAGCCCGTTGCTGCCGTTCGATTGCACGGTCGACACGCCGAAACGCGCGCCGAGATCGCGCTCGAACTGGTCCGTGACGACGACGATGCGCGCCTCGATCAGCACCTGCTTGACCGGTACGTCGAGCTTCTGCACCAAGCGCCGGATGCTGGCGAGGCGTTCGTCGGTATCCTTGATCAGCAAGGTGTTGGTGCGCTCGTCCACCGAGAGCGCGCCGCGCGAGGAAAGCATCGAATTCTTGCCGCCGCTCGCCCGGATCAGCGCGGCGAGGTCGGCGGCCTTCGCATAGTTCACCTGCAGGAATTCCGTGTGCAGCGGCTCGAGTTCCTGGATCTGGTTGTGGGCGGCGAGCTGGGCCTTCTGATCCGCGGCGAGTTCGGCGGTCGGGCCGACGATGATCACGTTGCCCTCGCGGATCTTGTCGAGGCCCTTGGTCCGCAGCACGATGTCCAGCGCCTCGTCCCAGGGCACGTTCTGCAGTCGCAAGGTGAGATTGCCGGTGACCGAGTCGCTGACGACGATGTTCTGGCCGCCGGTGTCGGCGAGCAGCTGCAGGACCGAGCGCACGTCGATGTTCTGGAAATCCAGGGTCAGGCGTTCACCGGTGTATTGCTTCTTGCCCTCTTGAGTGGCGAGCTTGGTCGATGGCTTGATCTCGATCACGTATTCGGCGTCGGCCTGGTAGGCCAGCTGGTCGAAATCGCCGTGCGCGTTGATCACCAACCGCGTGCCGCCGTTTTTCCGCTCCGCGTCGATCGATCTGACCGGAGTCGCGAAGTCGGTCACGTCGTAGCGGCGCATCAGCCGGGCGGGCAAGCGGGCGCCCTGGAAGTCGACCATGATCTGGTTGCCTTCCTGGCGGCTGTTGACCGCAATCCGCGAATCCGACATGTGCACGATCACCCGGCCGGTGCCGTTCGGGCCGCGGCGGAAATCGATCTTGCGGATCGAATGCGCGGCCGCGGCGAGGCCCGCGTTCTCGACCGGCACGACGCCCTGTTCGGCGACCGCCGGCGGCGGCGCGGCGCTCGGGCGCACGCCGATATTGACGAGGATCGTGTCGCCCTCGACCTGGGTCGTGTACGGCAGCAGGCTGTCCAGATCGATGACGACGCGCGTGCGGCCGCCGGCCTCGGCGGCGAGCACGGAGTCGACGCCGCCGGCGCGCACGTCGATGCGCCGCGACGCCATGGCGATCGACGTGTTCGGCAGGTCGAGCGCGATGCGCGCCGGCCGGTCGATCGTGAAGGCGAACGGCTTCGGCGCCGGGCCGCTCAAGCGCAGCTTCAGCTGCACCTGCTGGCCGGACAGGGTCTGCACGTCGATCGCCTCGAGCTTGTTGGGGGCAACGGCCTGGGCGCGCACCTGGATCGCGGCGAATGCGATCAGTGCGAGGCCCGCCACGCTTGCGATCCGATTCTTCAAACTGGTCATGCGTTGCACTCCGTGAAGCTTCAATTGGCCAGGGCCAACGAAGCCGGTCGCTGGATGTAGCCGCCGAGTCCATCGGGGATGATTTCGACGATGCTGATTCTGCTGGGCGTGATGGACGTGATCTTGCCGTCGCTCTGCCCGACGTAGTTGCCCGGGCGCACCTTGTGCACCAGGCCGTCCTTGGTCTCGACCAGGCCGTAGAAGTGGCCGCCGATCTTCATCGTGCCCACCATCCTGAGCGTATCGAGGGGGAAGCCCTCGAGGAACTGCCGATTGCGCCGCTGGTCCGGCCGCACCGCCGACGGATTGTTGTCCGCCGGGCCCTGCGGCTGGAACGGCGAGCGCAGGTTGCTCGCGCCGTAGGTGAAGGATTCGTAGGGCTTGACCTCGGGCAGCGGCTCGATGCGCCCGCCGGGGCGCTGCTTCACCTGGGCGATCCACTGCTTCAGCTGCCCCTGGCCGCTCGAACAGCCGGCGAGCAGCACGCTGCCGAGCAACGCGGCTAGCAACGCCGCCCTGCGGATTGTTGGCTTCACGTCGCGCCTCCGATCCTCTTCGGCGGCATCTTGCCGCCGGACTTGTCGTCCTCGATATAGCGGTAGGTCTTCGCCGTCACGTCCATCGACAGATCGTCGAAGCCGGCGCCGTGCGCGGTGACCGGTTGGATCTGGATGTCGTGCAACGTGACGATGCGCGGCAGCGCGGCGATACCGCTCACGAACTTGCCGAACTCGTGGTAGCTGCCGACCAGGCGGATCTTGATCGGCAGCTCGGCGTAGAAGCCCTTGTCGACCTCGGGACCCGGCTGGAACAGCTTCTCCTGCAGGCCCGCGGCGAGACCGGTCTGGGAAATGTCCACCAGCAGGTTCGGCACCTCGGTGCGGCCCGGCAGCTGGCGCAACATCGCACCGAAGCTGCGCTCCATTTCCGCGAGCTGCGCCTTGTAGGCGTCCAGGTTGGCCGCCCGCTGCTGCTTGGCCTCGAACTGCTGGCGCAGCGACTGCTCGTCTTGCTCGGCCTGCAGCAGGCGCGGCCGGTCCTGGGTCCACACCAGCATGTACCAGGCGATCGCGACGCAGACGAGGAGGATAAGCCCCACGAAGAACGCGCGGATCGGGGTCGGCCAGCGGCCCGGATCGCGCGGGTCGACGGTGCGCAATTGTTCGAGGAAGTTCATTTCGCCGCGATCCTCTTGCGATTGACCGTGCCGCCATGATCGAGATGGACGCCGACCGTATCGACGGTGAGCACGAACTTCGAGCCGCCGGTCGGCGAATCCTTCGCCGCCTCGACGACCTGCAGCACCGGGTTTTCCATCCACGTCGACGCGTCGATGTTGCGCATGAACGTCGAGACGCGCGTGCTCGACTGGGCGATGCCGTCGATCTCGAGCTTCTTACCATTCTGCTCGAGCGCGGTCAGGTAGACGCCGTCCGGCACCGTGCGCACGATCTCGTCGAACAGGTGCACGATCTCGGGCCGGCTGCGCTGCAGCTTCTCGATGATCTCCATGCGGGCGACGAGCCGCTGCTTGCGTTCCTCGAGACCCATGATGTCCGCGATCTGGCCGTCGAGCTCGCTGATCTCGCCCTTCAGCAGCTCGTTCTTCGCGAGCTGCGAATCGATCCGTCCGGCGTAGATGAGCTTGCCGCCGAGCGCGCACATGATCGCCGCCAGGACCGCCGCTCCGGCCGCGAGGCCGAACTCTCTGCGGCGGATCTTGCGTTGCTGTTCGCGCCAGGGTAATAGGTTGATACGCGGCATGGTCGCCCTCAGTCGAAGCTGCGCAGCGCGAGCCCGCAGGCCGTCAATAGCGCGGTGGCGTCGCGCGCCACGGCCTGCGCCCTGGCCTTCGACGACACCTTCATGTTGCCGAGCGGATCGCCCTTCTCGGCCGGCACGCCCACGCGGCTCGAGATGACGTCGGCGACGCCGGCAATGTTCGCGCAACCGCCGCAGATCAATATCTGATCCGGCTGCGAGCGCCCGCTCCCCGAGGCGAGGTAGAACTGCAGCGAGCGGCTCACCTGCTGGGTCATGTCGTCGATGAACGGGTCGAGCACCTCCGGCTGATAATTGCTCGGCAGGCCGCCCTCCTTCTTGGCGCGCCCCGCCTCCTCCATGCTCAGTCCGTAGGTGCGCATGATCTCCTCGGTGAGCAGCTGCCCGCCGAAGGCGAAATCGCGGGTGTAGACGACCTTCATGTCGCGCAGCACGCTGAACGTCGTGCTGCTCGCGCCGAAGTCGACCACCGCGACCGTGCGGTCCATGCCGCCGTCGGGCATCTGGTGGCGCATCAGCGCGCAGGCGTTCTCCAGGGCGAACGCTTCGACATCGACGAGCTGCGCGGTCAGCCCCGAGGCCTGCACCGCGGCGCGCCGCTGCTCGACGTTCTCGGTGCGCGTCGCGACCAGCAGCACATCCATCATCTCCGGGTCCTTCTCGGACGGCCCGATGACCTGGAAGTCGTAGCTGACCTCCTCCATCGGGAACGGAATGTACTGGTCGGCCTGCATCTCGACCTGGCCTTCGAGCTCGTTCTCGCCGAGGCTCTTCGGCATCTGGATCACCTTGGTGATCGCCGCGTCGCCGCTGATCGCGATCGCGGCGAGCCGGCTCTTCGCGCCGGAACGCTTCACCGCGCGGCGGATCGCTTCACCGACCGCTTCGGCGTCGACGATCGCCTTTTCGTTGATGGCATTGTGCGGCGTCGGCTCCGCGGCGTAGGACTCCACTCGATACTGGCCGCCGGACATGGTCAGCTCGATCAGCTTCACCGACGAGGTGGTGATGTCGAGCCCGAGTAACGGGCGATAGCTCTTAACGAACGACCACACGATTTTTCCTTTTATGCTCAGTATCTTGTAGGTCGAAACTTGTGCATCAGATTAGCTACGGAGCCACAACTTAGCAAGAAACTGTCAAATCGAACGTGAACCCACTCACGATAATCGCCTCCGCAAGCCGATTCCGGCACTTATCTGCCGGGGCAAGGTCTCAAAAGGCTCGAGGAGGCGAGCAAATGGCCGGGGGACCAGCGATGCGCCGAGAGGAGCGGCTGCCGATGAATTCAAACCTGGGGCCGTGCAGCTCGCTGTTCGCAAACCGCCGCCTCAAGGCTCGGCAACCCCGCTATCCTAGGCCCGATGTGCCCTTAGACCGGAAGCTTTGCGTCCCCACCTTTCGATGAGTATGCCCATCCAACCGGCGGTAATATGCATGCGCAATCCCGCCCGCGCAATAAGTTAGAACGGTTTTCCGTGCTCAAACGATACCTGGTTCTCATATCTCGCATTTGTATCCTCGCCGTGGCGGGCGCCGCCTTGTTGGCCTACGCCAACGTCTGCGCCTACGTTTACCTCAAACCCAGCCTGCCGAACGTCGACACCCTGAGGAACGTGCAGCTACAGGTGCCGCTGCGGGTGTATACGCGGGACGGCCGCCTGATCGCCTCGATCGGCGAGCAGCGGCGCATCCCGGTCCGCTACGATCAGATCCCCAAGATGCTGGTCGAGGCGTTCCTCGCCGCCGAGGACGCCCGCTTCTTCCAGAATCACGGCGTCGACTGGCAAGGCATCGTGCGGGCCGCGCTCGCGGATCTGCGCGCCGGCGGCGTGCGCGAGGGCGGCAGCACCATCACCATGCAGGTCGCCCGCGACGTCTATCTTTCGCCGCGCCGCGACATGAAGCGCAAGCTCAGCGAGATCTACATTTCCCTGCTGATGGAGGCCAAATACTCGAAGGAGGACATCTTTTCGATCTACGCGAACCGCACCTTCCTCGGCGAGCGCGCCTACGGCGTCGGCGCCGCGGCCGAGGTCTACTACGGCAAGAGTTTGGATCAGTTGAGCATTGCCGAAATGGCGATGATCGCCGGCCTGCCGAAGGCGCCGTCGGACATCAATCCGGTCGCGAACCCGAAGGCCGCGCGGATTCGCCGCGCCTACGTGTTGCGGCGCCTGCGCGACCTCGGCGACATCACGCGCGCCGAGTACCTGGCGGCGAACGCGAGCCCGGTCGCCACGCGGGTGCACGGACCGACGCTCGAAGTGCAGGCGCCCTACGTCGCGGAGATGGTCCGCGCTGCACTGCAGGCAAAGTACGGCGACGCCATCTACACCGGCGGGTACAAGGTCGTGACGACGATCGATTCGCGGCTGCAGACCGCGGCCCGGATCGCGGTGCGCACCGGCCTGCTCGAGTACGACCGCCGGCATGGATATCGCGGGCCGACCGGACATCTGCGGCTCGGCGCAGCGCCCCTCGACGCCCGTGCGCTGAACACCGGTCTCGAGCGCTTCCCGGTCGTCGGCGGCCTGCGGCCGGCGGTGGTGGAGAGCGTCGAGCCGAAGAGCGCGCTGGTGTTCGTCAAGGACCTGGGGCAGATCACGCTGCCGTGGGCCAAGATCGCTTGGGCCCGCCGCGCGTTGCCCGGCGGCAACGTCGGTCGCGCGCCCGCATCGGCGGCCGACGTGTTCCATCGCGGCGACGTGATCTACACCGTCGGCACGAACGCGCAGAACCTGCAGTTCGTCCAGGTGCCCCAGGCGCAGAGCGCGCTCGTCGCGATCGATCCGCACGACGGGGCGATCTCGGCGCTGGTCGGCGGCTTCGACTACTACCAGAGCAACTTCAATCGCGCGACCCAGGCGCAGCGCCAACCGGGCTCGGCGTTCAAGCCGTTCATCTACGCGGCCGCGTTCGACAAGGGATATACCCCCGCGAGCGTCGTGCTCGACGCGCCGATCGTGCTCGACGATGCCACCGATGCGAAGGCCTGGCGGCCGAAGAACGACGCCAACAAGTTCTACGGGCCGACGCGGCTGCGCGTGGCGCTGGTGCGCTCGCGCAATCTGGTCGCGGTGCGCCTGATGCGCGACATCGGCGGCGAGTACGCCCGCAACTACGTGACGCGCTTCGGCTTCGACAAGTCCCAGCTGCCGGACAACCTCACGCTCGCCCTGGGGACCGCGGACGTCACACCGCTGCAGCTCGCCGAAGCCTATGCGCCGTTCGCCAATGGCGGGTTCCGGGTCACTTCCTACTTCATCGACCGGGTCGAGGACGGGCACGGCAAGACGATCTTCCAGGCCCACCCGGCGATCGCCTGTTTCGAATGCGGCGAGCAGGCGCTGCCGCCGGCCGGCGCGCTCGGCGCGCTCGTCGCATCGAGGCCCGCCGGCACGCCCGGCGCGACCGCGCAGGCCGCCGGGACCCAATCGAGCGGCCTCGACACCGGCGAGCCGGACGGCAAATTCCTGATACCGCCGCAGGATCTGGCGCCGCAGGTGATACGGCCCCAGGTCGCCTACCTGCTCTCGGACATGATGGCGGACGTGATCCGCCACGGCACCGGGGTGCGCGCCCGGGCGCTTGGGCGCGACGACGTCGCCGGCAAGACCGGCACGACCAACGATCACCGCGATGCTTGGTTCGCCGGTTTCAACGGCGACATCGTCGCGACGGTGTGGGTCGGCTTCGACCAGGATCGTTCACTCGGTCCGGGCGAGGAGGGCGGCAGGACGGCGGTGCCGATCTGGACGTATTTCATGCACCAGGCACTCGCCGGCGTGCCGCTGCGCCGCGTGCCGCTCCCCGACGGCATCGTCACCGCGCGGATCGACTCGCAGACGGGCCTGCTCGCGGGCGCGGACGACCCGAACGCGATCATGGAGAAGTTCATCGCCGGGAGCCTGCCGAAGCCGCAGAACGCCTACGGCAAGAACGGCACCAAACCCGTCGATTCCGAGAAGTCCATTTTCTGAGGATCGTCGCGTTCATGGCGAGGAAATTTTCGCAGCGCGCCGGGGATCTGCGCCGCACGCTCGCCGCAGAAGCGGCCCGGATCATGTCCGATCAAGGCATCGATGACTTTCTTCAGGCCAAACGCAAGGCGGCCGTTCGCCTCGGCATCGCCGACGCCGCGGTGCTGCCGCGCAACGTCGAGATCGAGGCGGCGCTGCGGGAGCGTCATCGCCTGTTCAACACGGACCGCCACGATCGCAGCCTCAGGCACCAGCGCCGCGTCGCGCTCGAGGCGATGCGCCTGCTCGATGAATTCCAGCCGCGGCTGGTCGGCTCGGTGCTCGCCGGTACCGCAAGCTTGCACAGCGACATCAATTTGCACCTGTTCGCCGACCGGTCGGAGTCGGTCGCGCTGCGGCTGATGGACATCGGCGTCGCGCATTCGCTGCACGAACGGCGCGTCAAAATGGATGCGGACCGCAGCCTCACTTGCCCGGCGCTGCGCTTCGGGGCGTTCGGTCACGCCGTGGAAGCTACCGTGTTTCCGATCGACGGCATCCGGCAGGCGCCGTACTCACCGGTGGACGGGCGACCGATGCGCCGGGCCGACGCGCGCGAGCTGTCGACGCTGCTCGATCAGGGCTAGCGCCCGGCGGTTCGGCCGGCGCCTTTCGCCCGCCAGACCGCCATCGCACCCGGCGAGCCCTGCGAGCGCACGTCGTTGTCGGCGAGTATGCCTTCGGTCGACGCGACCATCGCCTTGCGTGGAAATACCAGGCTTTCGCCGGTCCGCTGGTCGAATTCGATCGTCACGAATGGCGCGGTGGCATCGCGCAGGATCGCGACCAGATCGTCGAGGCTGCGCACGCGGATCCCGTCGACCGAATAGACGACTTCGCCCGCCGGATTCGAATAACCGAGCGCCAGGGCGTGCGGGAAGAACGGCGAGGCAACCACGACCAGCTCCCGGCGCTGCGCCGTCGGCGCGTCGAGCGCATGGGCGAGCAGCGGGCTGTGGATGAGGCCGAGGGTCCGCGCGACGCTGTCCTTGTCGGCGAACGCGAGAAACTGCCAGGTCGCCTTCGAGAACACCAGGGGTCCGTAGATGAAATATGACGGATATCGGCCGTTCAGGTTGCCGACCAACGTCGGCCGATGGATGGGCACCGGCAGTTCGATGTGCATTCGCTTGCCGCCGCGCACGATCTCGAGCGGCAAGCGGCCGTTGCGCGCGAGCTTCTGCACCAGGTAGTGAAAGTCGACGCGCAGGTCCGTGCGGATCTTGACCATGCCCTCGTCATCGATCGGCGAGTCGCCGATGCGCGTGATGACATCCCACTGCTTGAGCGGATAGGACGGCCCGCTCACATAGGGCCGGTGCACGACCAAGCCGTGCGTCGAGGGGTCGACCCGCAGAAAGGTGCGCAGCGCCGGATTCTCCAGAGTCTGCAGCTCGTCGTACATCGCCGGCTTGCCGGCATAATGGCCGTCGGCTACCTCACGGAGAAACAGCGCGATTTCCTCGTTCGGAATGATGTAACCGATGTTCTGCGCGCCGCCGGTGAGCCGGCTGAACGCGAGCCCGATCATCCGACCGTCGACGACGGCCGGGCCGCCGCTGTTGCCGGGATTGATCGCCGCGTCGATCTGTACGCGCAGTCCCGACACCGGAAAGTTGTACGCCACGAACTCGATTCGCGAGACGATGCCCTTGGTGATCGACAGCGACGCGCCGCCCGTCGGAAAGCCGTACACCAGCACCGCATCCTTGATCCGCGGCAGCTGTGCGGCGAGCGCGAGCGGCTGATGGCTCTTGAAGAACGATTCATCGTCGAGCTTCAGCACCGCCAGATCGATGCCCGGCGCGACGGCTACCATGTGCGCCGGAATCTTGTCGCCCGACTCATGGGCCTGGACCTGAATCTGCCCGGCGTAGAGCACGACGTGCGCGTTCGTCAGAATGCGGTCCCCGCCGATCACGACGCCCGAAGCGCTGATCTGGGTCGGCGCCTGCTTGGTCCACGGCTTGTAGGGATCCGGGTAACGCAGCGTCGCGAAGATCTTCACCACCGAATTCGAGACCGCGGCGGTCCGGCGCGCGCCCGCCCATGCCGGCGCGCTCACGCTTGGTACGCTCAGCGCGGCAAGGGCGATGCAGCAGAATCTCTGCGCTCTGAAGTGGAGCATGGTCGAATCGAGGCCGGTCGGTGGCGGGATTGGCCCGGCGATCCTACTTGGCGTCGACCGAAAACGCGAGCAGCACGCCATCCGTCGCACCGCCGGCGCCGCGGTCCACCGACTCGAGGTAGGCGATGCCGTCGACGACCGTCGGTCCGTCGCGGCCGAGCGAGCCGCCGCGGACGGCACCGCCGTTGATGGTCTGAAAGCTTCGCGCGGTGTCGTAGTCCCAGACGGCCATGCCGTCGATCGTCGAGTACGCGCGCAGGTGGCCATCGATCGAACCGCTGAAGACGATTCCGGGTATCACCGTGAGCGCGTGCGCGTGCGCGGGCGCGCAGCGCCGGCCCTGTACCGCACAGGTCGGCTGCGACGCGCGCTTCAGCCAGCGTACCTTGCCGCTCGCGATGGCGAGCGAGGCGAGAGCGGCGTTGTCACTGCCCGCTTGCGGGCTGCGGTCGGCGAACGCGACGTACACGTCGCGATGGTCCGAGGCATGAGCCCACTCGACGCCGCCCGTGCCGCGCAGCACCGCCGCCTGCCACAGCAGGGCGCCGTTGCGGTCCGGATCCAAAGCATAGGCGATGCCCGCGGCGTTCGCCGAGAGCAGCACCTGTCGGCCGTCCGCGAGCGACTGCAGGATCGGCGGATTGCCGGCGGGCGCAGCCGTATCGGTGACCGGATCGTCGGCCGGATCGGGGCGATTCGGCGGCGGCACCGGGGCGACCCAACGCGGCCGGCCGTCGGTCAGATCCAGCGCGACGACCGCGCCGCCGACCGCGACGTACAGCGATGCGCGCCGCGGATCGACGGTCGGCGTGCCGGCGATGGCGCCGCCGTCGGCCGGATCGGCGGTCGAGCGCGGGATCGGCGATTCCCAGAGCAACGCGCCGGTCGCGAGGTCCAGGGATGCGACGGCGCCGTGCGTGAAACCTGCGCTCGTCAGCAGCACATAAACGCGCCCGTCGTACACCGCCGGTGCGCCGCTCACGCCGCCGTGCATGCTCGCGCCGGCCGCGACCTTCCACAGCAGCGTGCCGCGCTCGGCGTCGAGCGCATAGACGTTGCCGGAGCCGTCGCCGAAGATCAGCGCACTCGGCGGTTCGATCACCGGGATGTGGGCATTTTGCCGATGCCAGCGCCGCCAGCGCGGCCGGATCAGGACCGGCTTGCCGAGTTCGCCGACGACGATCGGCGTATCGACGGGCGCGGCCGCGTCGAACGTCCAGTACGTGCAGCCGGTGCGGGCGTCGAGCGAGTACACCCAGCCCGCGGAACTGGTGACGAACACACGGCCGCCGACCACGGTCGGCTGGCCGTAGGCATCCGCCGGCGCCATGGCGTACGCCCATTTCACCGCGAGCTTCGGCACGTCGGCCGCCCGCAATGCCGGTTCCGGTTGATAGCGGTTGTTGTCGACGTCGCGGCCCCAGCCGTTCCATTCCGCGGTGCCGAGCGCGACCGGCGTGGTCGGCCTCGACGACGGCGGACAAACCCCGGCCGCGGGCGCCGCGGATGCGGCTGCTGCGCCCGCGGCAAGGACGGTCACGGCCGCCATCGCGGCGGCTGTTCTACGCCGTGCCGCCACCGCCACCGGCTCAGCGCCTGTCGATCGGCGTGTAGTCCCGCTTGGTCGGGCCGGTGTACAGCTGACGGGGCCGGCCGATGCGCATGTGCGGGTCGGAGACCATTTCCTGCCAGTGCGCGACCCATCCGGCCGTGCGCGCGATCGCGAACATCACCGTAAACATCGAGCGCGGGATGCCGAGCGCGCTGTAGATGATGCCGGAGTAGAAGTCGACGTTCGGATACAGTTGGCGTGAGACGAAATATTCGTCCTGCAGCGCGATCTCCTCGAGGCGCAGGGCGAGCTCGAACAATGGCGAATCGGTGCGACCGACCTTCTCCAGCACCCGGTAACACATCGCGCGGATGATCTTCGCGCGCGGATCGAAGTTCTTGTATACACGGTGGCCGAAGCCCATCAAGCGGACGTTGCCCTGCTTGTCCTTGACGCGCGCGAGAAAGGCATCGATGCCCGCGGTCGTGCCGATTCCCTCGAGCATGTCGAGCACGGCTTCGTTCGCCCCGCCGTGGGCCGGGCCCCAGAGCGCCGAGACACCGGCGGAAATGGCGGCGTAGGGGTTCGCGCCGGTGCTGCCGGCGAGCCGCACCGTCGAAGTGCTCGCATTCTGCTCATGATCGGCGTGCAGTATGAACAGCAGATCGATCGCTTCGGCCGCGATCGGATCGATCGCATACGGCTCGCACGGCACCGCAAAGAACATGTTCAGCATGTTCGAGCAGTAGCGCAGGTCGTTGCGTGGATAGATGAAGGGCTGGCCGAGCGAGTGCTTGTAGGCCGCCGCTGCGATCGTCGGCAGCTTGGCGATGATCCGGTGCGCGAATATCTCCCGGTGCCGCGGGTCGTTGATGTCCGTGGAGTCGTGGTAGAAGGCCGCCATCGAAGCGACGACCGCCGCGACCTTGGCCATCGGATGCGCATTGTGATTGAAGCCCTGGAAGAAGCGCAGCAGCTGCTCGTTGACCATCGTGTGGTGGGTGATCGAGAGCCGAAACGCCTCCAGCTGCGCCTTCGACGGCAGGGAGCCGTAGACCAGCAGATTGGCGACCTCGAGATAGGTCGACTTCTCGGCGAGCTGTTCGACGGGATAGCCGCGATACAGGAGCACCCCGGCGTCGCCGTCGATGTACGTGATCTTGCTGTCCGTACTCGCGGTCGCCATGAATCCCGGGTCGAACGTGAAGATGCCCTGTTCCTTCAGCAGCGGCGCGATGTTCAGCACGTCCGGCCCGATCGTGCCCGATATCGCATCGAGTTGCGTCGCCTTGCCGGTCACCGAGTTCTTCAGTTCGTACTTCGTGCTCATGCGCTCATCCGATTTCGAAGCGGCCCGCGGGTGCCTGGATCGGGAAGGTTTGCACGAGCGCGCACGCGAAAGCAAGCGCGACGCCGTCGCGCGAATGCAGTGGAGCGCAAGAGCGCGGAACGCGTCGCGCCCGCGAGCACGCGGCTCGCGATCAGCCGCGCGGCGCGAGCGTCGCGTACTTCTTGCGGAACTTGTCGACGCGCCCGCCCGTGTCGAGGATCTTCTGCTTGCCGGTGTAGAACGGATGACAGTTCGAGCACACTTCGATCTGCAGATCGTGACCGATTGTCGAACGCGTCTTGAACGTGTTGCCGCAGGAGCAACTGACGGTGATTTCCTGGTAATCGGGATGAATGCCGGCTTTCATGATCCAGTCCTCGCCATGTGTCGTTGCGGCAGAATCGAAGCGCCAATGGCGCAGCGCCATGCCGGCTGTCGGGCCCGATCGAGCCGATCGCGGGCTCCAGACGGGCCGCGCAGTCTAGCCGTTGAACGTCGCCGCGGCAAGCCGGGGGCCAAGGCGGTGCGGGGCCCGCGCAATTGTCCACATTAACTGTGGATAAGTCTGTGGACGGCCCGCAGTGCCCGCAGCGCCGATCCGGCAAATATCTGTAAATGTTAATTTGGTCAAAAAATAGACACGGCACTTTTAATAATTAAATCAATCACTTATGTTGCTCATTTGACCTATTGTGCGTGCAATGTGTCGTAGGTGCCGCTTTGATCGGGAACCTTCTGCCGGTGTGCATAAGCTCAAGGCAGGAAAATGGCCTGCAGATCGTTGAGAAAGCGCCGGCCGAGCTCGCTCGGCCGCCAGCCGTCCGCGCGCCGTTCGAGCAAGCCCCGGCGCCGCGCGTCCAGCAGAGCCGGCGTGACCCGCTGCATGCCGAGGCCGGTCCGCGCCTCGAAATCCGCGTCGCCGAACCCCTGGTTGAGGCGCAGGGCGTTGAGCATGAATTCGAACGGCAGCGAGTCCTCGGCGATCGGCGCGCGCTCGCCGATTCGCGCCTCGGCGCCGGCGGCGGCCGCGATGTACGCGCCCGGCATTCGTGGCTTGACGCTGCGCAGGATCCGCCCGGGCAACTCGAGGCTCAGCTTGCCGTGCGCGCCCGCGCCGATGCCGACGTAGTCGCCGAAGCGCCAGTAGTTCAGGTTGTGCCGACAACGCCCGCCGGAGCGCGCGTAAGCGGAGACCTCGTATTGCTCGTAGCCCATGTCCGCGAGCAGCCGCTGGCATTCGGTCTGCATCGCCCAAATGGCATCCTCGCCGGGCAGCGGCGGCGGCCGCGAATGAAACACCGTGCCCGGTTCGAGCGTGAGCTGGTAATGCGACAGGTGTGCGGGCCCGAGCGCGCAGGCAGCGGCGACGTCGGCGAGCGCCATCGCCGGCGTTTGCTCCGGCAGACCGTACATCAGATCGAGGTTGAAGTTCTCCAGCCGCGCAGCCTGTAGTTCCTCGACGCCGCGCAGCGTCTCCTGCGGCGAATGGATCCGACCGAGCGCCGCGAGCGAGCTCGCGGAGAATGTCTGCGCACCGAGCGAGACTCGGTTGATGCCGGCCTGGCGGTAGGCGGCGAACGCGCCGCGCTCGACGGTGCCCGGGTTCGCCTCGAGCGTGATCTCCGCGTCGGCGGCGATCGGCGTGCGGGCGCGCAACCCGGCGAGCAGGCGCGCGTAATCGTCCGCAGCGAACAGGCTCGGCGTGCCGCCGCCGAAGAACACCGTCTCGATCGTCCGTCCGTCGATCATCGCCAGCTCGCGCTCGAAGTCGCGCAGCAGCGCATCGACGTAAGAGCCGTCCGGCCGCGGCCCGCGCAGCGCGTGGGAATTGAAATCGCAGTACGGGCACTTGCGCACGCACCAGGGCATGTGCACATACAATGCGAGCGGCGGCGGCGTGCTCAAGCGCCGCCCGCCGCATCGCGTTCGAGCCGCTCGCGCAGCCTGCGTAGGGCGACGCCGCGGTGGCTGACGCGGTTCTTGACCTCGGGGTCGAGCTCGGCCGCGGTCTTGGAGCATGCCGACGGCAGGAACAGCGGATCGTAACCGAAGCCGCCGGCGCCGCGCGGCTCGGCGACGATCGAACCTCGCCATACGGCCTCGGCGATCACCGGCGCAGCGCCGGGCAGCGCAGGCAGGTACGCCAGCACGCAGCGGTAGCGAGCGCCGCGCTTCGCGGGCGGCAGGCCGGCGAGCGCCGCGATTAACTTGGCGTTGTTCGCCGCATCGTCGGCATCCGGCCCGGCGTACCGGGCCGAGTACACGCCCGGGGCTCCGCCGAGCGCGTCGACCTCGAGCCCCGAGTCGTCGGCAACGACCGCAAGGCCGGTCGCGGCGGCGGCGTGCCGCGCCTTCAGCAGCGCGTTCGCGAGCAACGTCGTGCCGGTCTCCTCGGGCGCGAGGATGCCGAACTCTCGCAGACCGACCACCGCGAATGGCAGCCCGGCGAGCAGCGCGCGCAATTCGCGCAGCTTGCCGGGGTTGCCGGTCGCGACGACGAGCCGGCTAGCCGCCGCGGGCGTCGATCTGCGCCGCATGCAGCCGGCCGATGCTGACGGTCGCGAGATCGAGCAAACGGTCGAACTCGTGGCGGCGGAACGCGTGCCCCTCCGCCGTACCCTGGATCTCGATGAACCCGCCGCCGCTGTTCATCACGACATTCATGTCGGTCTCCGCGTTCGAATCCTCGGCATAGTCGAGATCGACGACCGCGACGCCGCGATAGATGCCGACCGACACCGCGGCGACCTGGCCATGCAGCGGGTTGCTGCGCAGGATGCGCCGCTCGAGCAGCGAGTCGACGGCGTCGGCGAGGGCGACGAAGCCGCCGGTGATCGCCGCCGTGCGCGTTCCGCCGTCGGCCTGCAGCACGTCGCAGTCGAGCGTCACGGTGCGCTCGCCGAGCGCCTTGAGGTCGACGACCGCCCGCAGGCTGCGCCCGATGAGCCGCTGGATCTCTTGCGTGCGTCCCGATTGCTTGCCGCGCGCCGCCTCGCGCGCACCGCGAGTGTGGGTCGCACGCGGCAACATGCCGTACTCTGCCGTGACCCAGCCCTGCGCCTTGCCGCGCAGGAAGGGCGGGACCCCGTCCTCGACGCTCGCGGTGCACAACACCCGGGTGTCGCCGAACCCGACCAGGACGGAACCTTCCGCGTGGCGCGTGAAGTGGCGCGTGAAACTGAGCGCGCGCAGTTCGTCGGGCGCGCGGCCGCTCGGACGCTCGTTCATGCCGCGCGCCAGCGCAGGACCGCCGCGCTGGTGTTGTCGCTGTACGGCGCGGCGGCGTCGACGGCCCGGTTGCCGAGATCGGTCAGCGCCACGCGCAGCGCCTTGTCCCGGTCCTGCGCGAACCGGATCAAATCCTCGTCCTTGAGGCCGGTCCAAAATCCGTCGGTGCACAGCAGCAGGACATCGCCGGCATTCAGACGCCGGCGCGTCGAGATGCTCATCTCCGGCAGCACCGCATCGCCGCCGAGGCAGCATTCGACGTAGTTGCGCATCGGATGTCCCTGGACCTCGGCCTCCGTGATCAAACCCTCGCGCAGCAGGACTTCGACGTGGCTGTGGTCACGTGTGCGCTCGAGCACGCGCTGCTGGCGAAGCTGGTACACGCGGCTGTCGCCGACGTGCGCCCAGTAAGCGGCCGAGTCCTGGACCAGGCAGATCGCGCTGGTCGCGCGCGGACGCGCCTCGACGCCGAGCCCCGCACCGAGCTTGACGACCTCGTCGTGGGCGCGGCCGAGCGCCAGATGCAGGAAGCCGAGCGGATCGAACACCGGATGCGGCGTTTGCCAGAATGCCTCCAGCAATGCCGCGAGAGCCGTCTCGGCGGCCCTGGCTCCTTGCGCGTGCCCGCCCATACCGTCGATCGCGACGAGCAGCGCCGAATGTTCATCCGCAGCGACCGCGACCCGGTCCTGGTTCTCTTCGCGGTGTCCGATCAAGCTGACATCCGCGGTATCTATTTGCAATGGCGGCTCCTGGTCTTCTGCTAGACTCGCCGGCGGATTATCGCCGATTATGCCGCAAACCCCTCCATGATTCGAAGCATGACAGGCTTCGCGCGCCGCGAGCGCGCGGTTCCGGCGGGAAATCTCGTATGGGAGATCCGCACGGTGAATCACCGCTTCCTCGAGGTCAGCGTGCGCCTGCCCGAGGAGTTCCGCTCGGCCGAAAATCGGTTCCGCCAGGCGATCGCCGGCGCGGTGCGCCGCGGCAAGACGGAATGCGCACTATCCTTCCGGCCGGCCGCGGGCACCGGCGCGCTGGATCTCGACGCCGCACTGATCGAGTCCCTGGCCGCACGCGCGAGGCAGATCGCCGAGCTCGCCGGCCCCGCCGGACGGATCGGCGTCGTCGATCTGCTGCGCTGGCCGGGCGTCGTCTGCGACACGGCGCGCAACATCACGCCGGTGCACGAGGCCGCGCAGACGCTGCTCCTCGAGGCGCTCGCCGAGCTCGACCGGTTCCGCGCGAGCGAGGGCGCGCGGCTCCAGGAGAACCTCGAGCAGCGTTGCAGCGGCGTGCTCGACGTTGCCGCGCGGGTCGCCGGGCGCCTGCCGGAGGTGCGCGCGCGGATGCACGCGAAGCTGCGCGAGCGTATCGCCGAAATCGTCGCCGCGGTCGACCACGACCGCCTGGAACAGGAACTCGCGATCCTCGCGCAGCGCCTGGATGTGGATGAGGAACTCGACCGTCTGCGCGGCCACGTCGCCGAGATTCGCAAGAGCTTCGCGGCGAACGAACCGGCCGGCCGCCGGCTCGACTTCCTGATGCAGGAACTGAACCGCGAGGCGAACACGCTCTCGTCGAAGTCGCAGGACCTCGAGACGACACGCGCGGCCGTCGACATGAAGGTCCTGATCGAGCAGATGCGCGAGCAGGTGCAGAACATCGAATAGCGTCCGTGGAAGTGCCCATGCGCATTGTTGGACTCAGTCGAGGCTTGTTCGCCATCGCATTGGCGAGCGCCGCCATCTTGAGCCTCAGTCATGGCGACTTCGCTGCAATAGTGCAGGCCTTTCCTGCATGGATTGCCTGGCAGCAGATTTGGATCTACGGATCCGCGCTACTAGTCCTCGCGGCGAGCGCCGGTCTTTGCTTCTCGCGCACGGCCTTGCCGAGCGCATTGACGATCTGCGCGTACCAGACAGTCCGGGCCGTGACTTGCGTGCTGGCGGTTCTCGCCAAACCGCTCAGCGTGGGCGCGTGGTATGGATTTTGCGAAGCTCTGGCGCCGCTCGTCGGCGCCTGGATCCTTTACGCCATGTTGCGCTGGCCATCGGGAGGATCGCGGATGCCAATCGCCGGCGAGCGCGCCGTGCGCACGGCACAAGTTCTGTTTGGCCTCACCTGTGTCTTCTACGGATGGTCGCACTTTGCTTACGCGGATTACACCGCCAGTATGGTGCCTGGCTGGCTACCTGATCGGTTGGGAATCGCTTACTTCACGGGGCTCGGTCACGTTGCCGCTGGAATTGGCATCGTTGTTTGGGTTCTCCCCCGTCTGGCGGCGACCCTCGAAGCGATCATGATGAGCTTGTTTGGGCTTCTAGTTTGGGTGCCGAGCTTTTTTGCGCGGCCGCCGCCCGCATGGGCGACGCCGCCTCGATATCAGTGGTCGGAACTCGTCGTGACTCTGCTGTTGGCCGCCTCGGCGTGGATCGTTGCGAGCTCTTTGCGAAATCGTCCCTGGGGCTTCGCGGTCGGTTCGGGCGTGTGAATCAATATCATCCATGCACCGCGCGCGAGCCGGTGCCGAACACCGGGTAGGGGCGCGTGGACTTGGGCTCGGAACCCGGCGCCGCCGGCCGCCTCTTCGTGATCGCCGCCCCCTCGGGGGCCGGCAAGACCAGCCTCGTCAAGGCACTGATGGAGCGGGATCCGCGCTTGCGCTTCTCGGTCTCGTACACCACCCGCGCGCGCCGGCCGAGCGAGGTCGACGGACGCGACTACCACTTCGTCTCGGTCGAGCGCTTCCTCGAACTGGCCGCCCGCGAGGAATTTCTCGAGCACGCCAAGGTCTTCGACAATTACTACGGCACCAGCCTGCACACCGTGCGCGAAGCGCTCGCGCGCGGCGAACGGCTGCTGCTGGAGATCGACTGGCAGGGCGCCCGGCAGGTGCGGGCGCGCCTGGCCGAAGCGCGCAGCATATTCGTCCTGCCGCCGTCGCTCGCCGTCCTCGAGGAGCGCTTGCGGGGGCGCAGCACCGACGCCGACGCGGTCATCCGGCGGCGCCTGCGAGACTCGGTGGACGACATACGCCACTGGGACGAATTCCACTATGTCGTCGTCAACGACCGCTTCGAGCAGGCCCTCGCGGATCTCGAGAACGTCGTGCAGGGTCGCGGCGAGGCCCTGCGCGCCGACCGGCCGCAAATCCGCGAACTCGGCGCGCGGCTCACGGCGCGCGCTTGAGTGCGGCGGGCGATGCGGCGGATCCTCGCCGCCGCCGCCGGTTCTCTGGTACTCTACGAGACCGCTCCTTAAGGCAAATTTGCAGGACGATTGTCATCCATGGCACGTATCACGGTCGAAGACTGTTTGCAGAACGAACCGAACCTGTTCAACCTCGTGTTGCTCGCCGCCAAGCGCGCCCGTCGCCTGGCGAACGGCGCCGAGGCGACGGTCGAGTGGGAGAACGACAAGGCGACGGTCGTTGCGCTGCGGGAAATCGCCGCCGGCAACGTGACCATGCAGATGCTCGAGGAGCCCGAGGAACCGGCGCCCCAGCCCGTGAGCGAACTCGACATGCCGTCGGACTTCCGCGCCCCGCAACTCGGGCTCGGCGATTGATGGCGGGTCGGCCGCCCGCAAGGATCCGATGGACTATGCGTCCTCGCTACTCGGATTCCTGCCCGGAGTAAGACGCTCGACCGGGATCAGCCAGCTTTTGGACAAGCTGGAAGCCTACCTGCCGCCGGCGCAGATCGAGCGGGTGCGCGAAGCGTACGAATTCGGCGCCGAGCGCCATCAGGGACAGACGCGCGTCTCCGGCGAGCCGTACATCACCCATCCGGTCGCAGTCGCCGGCATCCTCGCCGACCTGCATCTCGACGGCGACACACTGGTCGCCGCGATCTTGCACGACGTGATGGAGGACACGCCGACCGCCAAGGCGGAGATCGCCACGGTCTTCGGCCAGATCGTCGCCGAACTCGTCGACGGCGTGAGCAAGCTCGACCAGATCCAGTTCAAGAACCGCGAGGAGGCGCAGGCCGAGAGCTTTCGCAAGATGTTGCTGGCGATGGTGCGCGACATCCGCGTGATCATGGTCAAGCTCGCCGACCGGATGCACAACATGCGCACCCTCGGCGTGATGCCGCCCGTGAAGCGCCGCCGGATCGCGCGCGAGACCCTGGAGATCTACGCACCGATCGCCGAGCGCCTCGGGCTCTACGCGGTGAAGCTGGAACTCGAGGACCTCGGCTTCAGGGCCCTGTATCCGCAGCGCTACAAGGTGCTGGAAAAGGAGGTCAAGCGGGCGCGCGGCAATCAGAAGGAGTTCATCGGCCGGATCTCCGGGGCGTTGAAGGGTGCGCTGGCGAAGGCGGGGCTCGCCGCCGGCATCGAGGGCCGCGAGAAGCACCTGTACAGCATCTACAAGAAGATGCATGCCAAGGGCATATCGCTCAACGAGATCGTCGACGTCTACGGATTTCGCATCGTGGTCGAATCGGCCGACACCTGCTACCGCACGCTCGGCCTGGTGCACGGCCTGTACAAGCCGATGCCGGGACGGTTCAAGGACTACGTCGCGATTCCCCGCGTCAACGGCTACCAGTCGCTGCACACGACGCTGTTTGGACCGAACGGCGTGCCGATCGAGGTGCAGATCCGCTCCGAGCAGATGCACCGCGTCGCCGAATCGGGCATCGCGGCGCACTGGAAGTACAAGTCCGGGGGCGACGTCTTCGGCGGCATCGAGCACGATCGCGCGCGCGAATGGCTCGCCGGCCTCGTGCAGATCCACGAGGGCGGCAGTTCCGAGGAATTCCTCGAGAGCGTCAAGGTCGATCTGTTCCCCGACAAGGTCTACGTATTCACGCCGAAGGGCAAGATTTTGCGGCTGCCGAGCGGCGCGACCGCGGTCGACTTCGCCTACGCAATCCATACGGACGTCGGCAACCGCTGCGTCGCCGCCAAGGTCGACCGCCGCCTCGTGCCGCTGCGCACGCCGCTGCGCAACGGTCAGACGGTCGAGATCATCACCGCCAAGGGGGCGACGCCGAACCCGTCCTGGTCGGCTTTCCTCGTAACCGCGAAGGCCCGCGCGGCCATCCGCCAGTATCTGAAGAATCTGAAGCGCGGCGACGCGATCGAGCTCGGCCGGCGCCTGTTGAATCTCGCGCTCGAAGAATTTTCGCTGAGCCTGAAGAAGATCCCGCAGTCGAATGTCGACGCCGCGGTCGCAGAACTCAATCTCAAGGATGCCGACGATCTTTACGAGAAAATCGGCCTCGGCGAGCGGCTCGCACCGCTCGTCGCCCGCCGGCTGCAGCCGGCGGCCGACGAGCAATCCACGGGCAAGCACCGCGGGCCGCTGATGATCGCCGGCACCGAGGGCCTGCTCGTCACCTATGCGCGCTGCTGTTTTCCCATTCCCAACGATCCGGTCATGGCCTACCTCAGCACAGGCCGGGGCCTGGTGATCCACCGGCAGACTTGCGGCAATCTCTCCGAGTACCGCAAACAGCCCGACAAGTGGCTGCCGGTCGCATGGGAAGCGCATCGCAGCCGCCTGTTCAGCTGCGAGATCCAGCTGGAGATCAGCAACCGCGTCGGCGTGCTCGCAGCGGTCGCCTCGAGCATTGCGGGCACCGAGACGAACATCGATCACGTGACGCTCGAGGAGCGGGATGCCGCGACTTCGGCGCTGACGTTCGAGCTGCAGGTGCGCGACCGCAAGCACCTGGCGCAGGTGATCAAGACGATCCGGCGGATGCCGGACGTACAACGCGTGCATCGCACGCTGGCATGACCCTGGACTGCGAGGAAACATGAGCAAGCAGATCATTTCGACGGACGCCGCGCCCTCCGCGATCGGCACCTACTCGCAGGCGGTGCGCGTCGGCGGCACGATCTGGGTCTCCGGGCAGATCGCGCTCGACCCGGCGACGATGGCGCTGGTCGCGGGCGGCATCGAGCCGCAAGCGCACCGGGTTTTCGCCAATCTGCGGGCGATCGTCACCGCGGCCGGGGCGAGCCTCGATGCGGTCGTCAAGGTCAACCTCTACTTGCTGGACCTCGCGCACTTCGCGCTGGTGAACCAGATCATGGCCGAGTATTTCCGCGAACCGTTCCCGGCACGCGCCGCGGTCGGCGTCGCGGCCCTGCCGCGCGGGGCACAGATCGAAGCGGAGTGCATCGTCGCCCTGTGACGCCCGCCGCGACACCGGTCACCGCGCTGCGTGGCGTGGGCGAGGCGCTCGCGCAGCGGCTGCGCGCGCTCGGCATCGAATCGATCCAAGACCTGTTGTTCCTGCTGCCGCTGCGCTACGAGGACCGGACGCGCACCGTCGCGCTCGGCGAACTGCGCGCGGGCCAGCGCGCCGCCGTCGAAGGCGAGGTTCAGCTGACCGAGGTGACGTTTCGCGGCCGCCGGCAGCTGTTGTGCAGGATCGCCGACGGCACCGGCAGCCTGACGCTGCGTTTCTTCCATTTCAGCGCCGGACAGCAGCACGGGCTCGCGCGCGGCGCGCGGCTGCGCTGCTTCGGCGAAGCGCGGCGCGGGCCGACCGGCCTCGAATTCGTCCACCCGGAATATCGTCGCGTCGAGCCGGGCGGCGCACAGGTCGAGCACTTGACGCCGGTCTATCCGGCGACCGAAGGCCTGACCCAGGGGCGCCTGCGCCAGCTGGTCGGCGCGGCGCTCGACCGGCTGGGCGCCCGGGATCTCGACGACTGGCTGCCGCCGGCGCTGCTCGCGGCCGAATCGATGCCGGCGTTGCATGAGGCGCTGCGCTTCGTGCACCGTCCGCCGCCGGACGCGCCGATCGAGGCGCTGCTCGAGCGGCGCCACCCGGCGCAGCGGCGGCTCGCGTTCGAGGAACTGCTCGCGCATCATCTGTCGCTGAAGCTCTTGCGGCGCCGCGTCCAGCTCGCGCCCGGCTGGCCGCTGCGCGCGCACGGCGGCTTGCAGGCGAGCGTGCTCGCGGCGCTGCCGTTTTGCATGACGGCGGCGCAGCGCCGCGTGCTCGGCGAAATCGAGGCCGACCTCGCGCTTGCCACCCCGATGCTGCGCCTCGTCCAGGGCGACGTCGGCTGCGGCAAGACCCTGGTCGCCGCGCTCGCCGCCTGCGCCGCGCTCGAGGCCGGGACGCAGATCGCGCTGATGGCGCCGACGGAGCTGCTCGCCGACCAGCATGCGCAGAATTTCCGGCGCTGGTTCGAGCCGCTCGGCACCGCGGTCGCGCTGCTTGCCGGCCGGCAGCCCGGCAAGACGCGCCGGGATGCGCTTGCCGGCGTGAAGAGCGGCGCGACGCCGATCGTGATCGGCACCCACGCGCTGTTCCAGGAAGGCGTGGAGTTTCGTTCGCTGTCGATCGTGATCGTCGATGAGCAGCACCGTTTCGGCGTGCATCAACGGCTGAGCTTGCGCGAGAAGGGCGCCGCGGGCGACCGCCGCCCGCACCAGCTGATCATGACGGCGACGCCGATTCCGCGGACACTGGCGATGGCGGCGTACGCCGATCTCGACGTATCGGTGATCGACGAGCTGCCGCCGGGACGCACGCCGGTACGCACCGTCGTGATCGCCGAGTCCCGCCGCGAGGAGGTGGTGCAGCGGATCCGCAACGCATGCCTCGAGGGGCGCCAGGCCTATTGGGTATGCCCGCTGATCGACGAATCGGCCGACATGCCGTTCCAGGCCGCGGAGGAAACCGCGGCGGCGCTCGCCCAAGCCTTGCCCGAGATCCGGGTCGGCTTGGTGCACGGCCGGATGCCGGCCGCGGCGAAGGAGCGCAGCATGCGTCAATTCAAGAACGGCCAGCTGCAGCTGCTCGTCGCGACCACGGTGATCGAGGTCGGGGTCGACGTGCCGAATGCGACCTTGATGGTGATCGAGAACGCCGAGCGAATGGGCCTCGCACAGCTCCATCAGCTGCGCGGTCGGGTCGGGCGCGGCAGCCACGCGAGCGGCTGCGTGCTCATCTACCGCGCGCCGCTCGCCAGGCTCGCCCGCGAGCGCCTCGCCGTGCTGCGCGCGACCAACGACGGCTTCGAGGTCGCGCGGCGCGATCTGCAGCTGCGCGGCCCCGGTGAGCTGCTCGGTACCCGGCAGACGGGGCTCGCGCAAATGCGCGTCGCGGATCTCGCCCGGGATGCGGATCTTCTGCCTCCCGTGCAGATCGCCGCGGAAGCGCTGCTCGCCGACTGGCCGGAGCGCATCGAGCCGCTGCTCGGCCGGTGGCTCGGCGGCGCCGAGCGATATGGGCACGTCGGGTAGAATGGGCCGATGTCGAGCGCAGCGAAATGGCGATCTGCGGCGATCGAGTGGCTGCCGGCCGAACGGCTCGGCGAGCGGCCGGTCGATGCGCGGCTGCGTCCCTGGCTGATCGGCCAGGGACTGCTGACGACGCGCCTGCGCGCGAGCCTCGGACAGCGCTTCGAACTGCGCCTCGGTGACATGTGGACCGGCCTGCTCGGCGCCGACGACAAGCGCCATCTCGCAGTGAGCGACACGGCCGGGCTGTTCCGCGAGGACGAGCTGTGCTGCGACGGCCGGCTCTGGGTGCTCGAGCGCACGATCATGCCGGATTCGACGCTCGCCGCCCATCCGTGGCTCGCCGAGCTCGGCGACTCGGCGCTCGGCGAAACCCTGAAAGTGCTCTCTGGCGTCGATCGCGGCGCGTACGAGTTTGCATGGCTGCCGGCGGATACGGCGCTCGGCCGGCGCGCGCTGCGAGGGGCCCCCCACGCGGGCCTCTGGGCGCGGCGCTCGCGGATCTCCTTGCGCTCGGCACCGCTCGCCGTGCAGGAGCTGTTCCTGCCCATGATGGGCGCGGCGTAGCGGTCCGTCGCCATGCGCCTGCCGCACTCGGCCGATGAATTGGCGCAAGCGCTGCTCGCGCGCTGGCGCTGGTTCGTCTATCGAATCCGTTGCCACCCATGGACGACCCAGGCACTGCCGCGGATCGGCGCAACGCTCGCCGACTACGGCCGCTTGATGCGCCTCGACCGCCCGATCGGCGCCTACCTGCTGCTTTGGCCGACTCTCTGGGCGCTTTGGATCTCGCGCGACGGTGAGCCGCGGCCGGCCATTTTCACGATCTTCGTGGTCGGTGTGCTGTTGATGCGCTCGGCTGGCTGCGTGATCAACGACTACGCCGATCGCGATTTCGACCCGCACGTGGCGCGCACCATGGACCGGCCGCTCGCGGCGGGGCGCGTCTCGGCGGGGGAGGCGCTCGTGCTCGCGGCGATCCTCGGTGTCGTCGCCCTCGCGCTCGCACTGCAGCTCGATCCTCTGGCGCTGCGCCTCGCGGTCGTGGGCGCGTTGCTTGCGCTCAGCTACCCGTTCATCAAGCGATTCCTGTCGGTGCCGCAGCTATACCTCGGCCTGTCGTTCGGCTGGGGGATCCCGATGGCGTTCGCGGCGCAGCTCGGCAAGGTGCCGCGGATCGCGTGGCTGCTGTTCCTCGCGAACTTCCTCTGGGTGGTCGTCTACGACACCATCTACGCGATGGTCGATCGCGACGACGATCGCAAGATCGGCGTGCGCTCGACCGCGCTCCTGTTCGGCGACTCGGATCGGCACATCATTGCGGTTCTGCAGGGCATGACGCTGCTCGCGCTCGTCTTGGTCGGCCGCCAAAGCGGGCTCGGCGTTTGGTACTGGTCGGGCCTGATCGCGGCGGCCGCGTTCTTCGCGCGCCAGCAGTGGCTGATCCGTCGGCGCGAGCCCGAGGGTTGCTTTCGCGCGTTCCTCAACAACCACTACGTCGGCATGAGCGTGTTCATCGGCATCCTCTTGAATTACCAGTTCCGCTGAACGGAGGCGGCAGCGGCCTTGGTCAACCGCCGGGCACCGTCCGGGTTGACTAGCGCCGGCGCCGACCGAATACTGCACCTCAGTGCAATGGCCGCCGCGACGGAACCGGCAAGGGGCACCCAGGGTGACGGTACGAAACGATTGGACGCTCGCCGAGGTGCAGGCGCTGCTCGCGCGGCCGTTCATGGACCTGCTGCTTGCGGCACAACAGACCCATAGGCGCCATCACGTGCCGAACACGGTGCAGATCAGCACCCTGCTCAGCATCAAGACCGGCGCCTGCCCCGAGGATTGCGCCTACTGCCCGCAGAGCGTGCGGCACGACACCGGCCTCGAAGCCGAGGAACTGCTGGAGGTCGGCGCGGTGATCGCGCGCGCGCACGCGGCGAAATGCGCCGGCGCGACGCGTTTCTGCATGGGCGCCGCTTACCGCTCGCCGAAACCGAAGGATCTGCGCAAGGTCGTCGCCATGATCGGCGCCGTCAAGCAGATGGGCCTCGAGACCTGCGCGACGCTCGGCATGCTCACCGCCGAGCAGGCGCGGGAACTGCAGGCCGCGGGGCTGGATTATTACAACCACAACATCGACACCTCGCCCGAGTATTACGCGAAGATCATCACGACGCGCACCTTCGAGGACCGGCTCGACACCCTGCGGGCGGTGCGCGACGCGGGCATGCACGTCTGTTGCGGCGGGATCGTCGGCATGGGCGAGACGCCGCAGGACCGCGCTGCGATGCTGCATGCGCTCGCGACGCTGCCGGAGCATCCGCAGAGCGTGCCGATCAACCGCCTGGTGCGCGTGCCCGGCACGCCGCTCGCGCACGCCCCGCCGATCGATCCGTTCGATTTCGTGCGCACGATCGCCGCGGCCCGGATCCTGATGCCGCGATCCCACGTGCGCCTCTCCGCCGGGCGCAGCGACATGAACGATGAGCTGCAGGCGCTGTGCTTCCTCGCCGGCGCGAACTCGATCTTCTACGGCGAGAAGCTGCTCACGACCGGCAACCCCGACTGCGCCCAGGATGTACGCCTGTTCGAACGCCTGAACCTCGTCGCCGAGCCCCGGCCGGCGGGGGAGCCTCTTGCCGCCACCGCCTGATGCGGACGGCGCGGCGGACGCGCGACTCGAGACGGACGGTTACCGCTGTGAGCCGACCGCGCTGCGCCGTTCGTTCGACCGCGCCGCCGCGAGCTACGACGGCGCGGCAATCCTGCAGGGCGAGGTCCGCGAGGAGCTGCTGCGACGCCTCGACTACGTGTCGCTCGCGCCGCGGCGCGTCGTCGACGCGGGCGCCGGCACCGGCCACGCGAGCCGTGCGCTGCGGCGCCGCTATCCGCGCGCGCACGTCGTCGCGCTGGACCTGGCGCTCGGCATGCTGCGGGCCGCGCGGCGCCAGCAGTCCTGGTGGCGGCGCTTCGACCGGGTGTGCGGCGATCTGGCGTGCCTGCCGTTCGCCGACGGCAGCATCGACCTGTTGTTCAGCAACCTGGCGCTGCCGTGGTGCGAACCGGACGTCGTGCTCGCCGAGGTGCGGCGCGTACTGGCGCCGGGCGGCCTGTTCAGCTTCACGAGTCTCGGACCGGACACGCTGCGCGAGTTGCGCGCGGCCTGGGTGCAGGCGGACGGCGACGCGCACGTGAACCGCTTCCTCGACATGCACGACCTCGGCGATGCCTTGGTGCGCGCGCGCTTCGCGCAACCGGTGCTAGACGTCGAGCTGCGCACCGTGACCTACGCGGACGTCGGCGGCCTGATGGCCGACCTCAAGGCCTGCGGCGCGCGCAACGTGCTCGCCGGGCGCGCCCGCGGGCTGACCGGCAAGGGCAAGCTGCGCGCGATGCGCGCCGCCTACGAGCGGCACCGGTGCGAGGGCCGTCTGCAGGCGAGTTGCGAGGTCGTGTTCGGCCATGCCTGGGCCTCGGCGGCGCGCACGCCCGCACGCGGCGGCGACACGACGATCGCGTTCGAGGACTTCAGGCGCCAGCTGCGCACGGCCGCACGCCGGTGAAGCCCTGGGGGGTGTTCGTGACGGGCACCGATACGGGCGTCGGCAAGACCCGGATCGCGGCCGGCCTGTGCCGCGCGTACGCGGCGCGCGGACTGCGGGTCGCGGCGATGAAGCCGATCGCATCGGGCAGCGCGCGCACGCGGGCTGGTCTGCGCAACGACGACGCCCTCGAGCTGCAGCGGGCGATGACCGTGCGCGCGCGCTACGCCGAGGTCAATCCCTGCGCCTTCGAGCCCGCGATCGCCCCGCACATCGCGGCCGCCGAGGCCGGCACGCCGGTGGATATCGACGCGCTTGGCCGAGCCTACCGGCGATTGAGCGCACGCGGCGACGTGACGGTCGTCGAGGGAGCGGGCGGCTGGCTCGCGCCGATCGACGCCGAGCGCAGCTTTGCCGATCTCGCCGCCGATTGGGGTCTTGATGTCGTGCTGGTGGTCGGTTTACGGCTCGGTTGCCTGAACCATGCGCTGCTCACCGCCGAATCGATCGAACGGCGCGGCTTGCGTCTGCTCGGCTGGGTGGGCAATACGATTGATTCTCGGTTCGAACGCCGGACGGAGAATCTCGCGAGCTTGCGCGCGCGGCTCGCCGCGCCCTGCCTCGCCGAACTGCCGTATGCGCCCGCGGACGATCCACAGGCCGTCGCGCGCGCGCTCGGCGAGCGCTTGGTGCTGCCCGGTTGAACGGCGCCGGCGAAAGTTCGGCGCGGCATCGACGGGTTGCCCGCAAGTTCCGTTCTCTCCTAAGATGCGCCCATCGAACGAACCTGTCGACGGCCACCGGCTCGAACTCGCAGCTCCATGGAACAGCGCATCGAACTCGCGCCGAATTGCTCGCTGACTCCGGCCGGCGCCGGGGTGTTCATGGCCTCGATCGCGATGTTTTCGCTGCCGATCGCACTGGTCTGCGCGTGGCGGGGATACTGGCCGGTCCTCGCGTACTGGGCCCTGGAGATGGGGGCGCTCGGCCTCGCGCTGCGCGCGTCGATGAGCCGCCGGTTCCACACGCAGACCCTGCTGATCACGGACTCCTCGGTCAGCCTCGTGACGCGCTCGCGCCGGGGCGAAGCGAAAGAAGTGTTTGCGCGACACTGGGCGAAGGTTAGACTTCGGGGTCCGCATTCGCAGCACTACCCCAGCCGGCTCACGATCGAGAGTCGCGGGCGGGCGCTGGAGGTGGGCAGCTTTCTCACCGAGGACGAGCGGCGCCGGCTGGCGGCGCGCTTGCGGACCTTGGTTGGCGGCATGAATGAGTCGCCGCCGCTGGAAATCGACAACACCCTAGGGGATTCGTTGAGATGAATGTGCACAGCTTGACCGCGAATGACCACGGCTCGACGCGCCCGCGAGCCCCGATCTTCGGCCGCACGCTCGCCGCCTTGGGTTGCCTGCTCGCGGCCGGCACCGCGGCCGCCGGCACTTGGCCCGCGATGAACATGCCGGTCGGCGTCACGGTGCTCAGCCGCGACATCTACCATTTGCACATGGAGATCCTGTGGATCTGCGTCGCGATCGCCACCGTCGTCTTCGGCGTGATGATCGTCGCGATGATCAGGTTCCGGCATTCCCGGGGCGCGGTGCCGGATACGGCGATGACGCATAGCACCAAGGCGGAGATCATCTGGACCATCATTCCGGTGCTGATTCTCGTCGCAATGGCGATTCCGGCGACCAAGGGGATCCTGCAGATCGAGAACATGGGCGATTCCGGCCTGACGATCCGCATCACCGGCTACCAGTGGAAGTGGCAGTACACCTATCTCGGCAAGGCGGCCGGCATCAGCTTCTTCTCGACGCTGTCGCAGAGTTCGAACTTCGCGAGTCAGCTGCACTCCGGGATCGATCCGCGCACGGTGCCGCACTACCTGCTCTCGGTCGATCACCCGCTCGTGATCCCGAGCGGCGTCAAGGTCCGTCTGCTGCTCACCTCGGCCGACGTGATCCACGCGTGGTGGGTGCCGGATTTCGGCGTCAAGCGCTCGGCAATCCCGGGATTCATCAATGAACTGTGGGTCAAGGTCCTGCCGGGCAAGGAAGGCGTCTACCGCGGCCAGTGCGCGGCGCTCTGCGGCCGCGGTCATGCCTTCATGCCGATCGTCGTCGACGTGAAGACGCCGGCGGCCTTCGACAAGTGGGTCGCGCAGCAGCAGGCGGCGCTCAAGCAGGCCGCGACGGCGGCGCCGAACGCCTCGTCGATCGCCAAGGCGCCGAACGATGCGCCGGTCGCGGCGAGCGCCGCTCCTGCCCACGCGACCGCCGCCGCCGTCCTGGCGCGGGCCTCGCGACCGCTGACCGCCCAGATATTGGATTGAATACCGAACTTAACCGAGAGAGTCCGCGCACCATGGCCCACGCAATCGACACCGCCCACGACGCCCACGACGCCCACGTCGCCCACGACGACGCGCACGACGGTCCTGCCACCGGCATCAAGCGCTGGCTGTTCGCCACCAACCACAAGGACATCGGCACGATGTACCTCGTGTTCAGCCTGATCATGTTCTTCGTCGGCGGCTCGATGGCCATGGTCATCCGTGCCGAGCTGTTCGAACCGGGCATGCAACTCGTCGACCCGGCCTTCTTCAACCAGCTGACGACGATGCACGCGCTGGTGATGATCTTCGGCGCCGTGATGCCGGCGTTCGTCGGTCTCGCGAACTGGATGATCCCGCTGCAGATCGGCGCACCCGACATGGCGCTGCCGCGCATGAACAACTTCAGCTTCTGGCTGCTGCCGTTCGCGTTCACGCTGCTGCTGTCGACCTTCTTCGTGCCCGGCGGCGCGCCGGCCGGCGGCTGGACGATGTACCCGCCACTCATGCTGCAATTCGGCGACAGCTTTCCGATGCTGATCTTCGCGATCCATCTGATGGGGGTGTCCTCGATCATGGGCGCGATCAACGTGATCGTGACGATCCTGAACATGCGCGCGCCGGGCATGACGCTCCTGAAGATGCCCTTGTTCGTCTGGACCTGGCTGATCACGGCGTATCTGCTGATCGCCGTCATGCCGGTGCTGGCGGGCGCGGTGACGATGCTGCTGACCGATCACTTCTTCCATACGAGCTTCTTCAACGCCGCCGGCGGCGGCGATCCGATGATGTACGAGCACATCTTCTGGTTCTTCGGCCATCCCGAGGTTTACATCATGATCCTGCCGGCGTTCGGCATCATTTCGGAGATCATCCCGACGTTCGCGCGCAAGCCGCTGTTCGGCAGGACCTCGATGATCTACGCGACGGCCTCGATCGCGTTCCTGTCGTTCATCGTCTGGGGCCACCACATGTTCGTCGACGGCATGCCGATGGCGGCGGAGATTTTCTTCATGCTCTCGACCTTGCTGATCGCGGTGCCGACCGGCGTGAAGGTCTTCAACTGGACGGCGACGCTGTGGCGCGGTTCGCTGTCGTTCGAGGCGCCGATGCTGTTCGCCATCGGCTTCCTGTTCATGTTCTCGATCGGCGGTTTCTCCGGCCTGATGCTCGCGATGGTTCCGGCCGACTTCCAGTACAACCAGTCGTACTTCGTGGTCGCGCACTTTCATTACGTGTTGGTGCCCGGTTCGGTGTTCGCGATCATGGGCGCAATCTATTACTGGCTGCCGAAGTGGACCGGTAACATGTACAACATGACGCTGGCGAAGACGCACTTCTGGCTGTCGACGATCTTCGTCAATGTGCTGTTCTTTCCGCAGCACTTCCTCGGCCTCGCCGGCATGCCCCGGCGCATCCCGGACTACGCAGTGCAGTTCACCGACTGGAACATGGTCTCCTCGATCGGCGGCTTCGGCTTCGGCCTGACGCAGATCCTGTTCGCGATCGCGATCATCCAGTGCGTACGCGGCGGCAGGAAGGCGACCGCCAAGGTCTGGAACGACGCGGCGCCGAACGGCCTCGAGTGGACGATTCCGTCGCCGCCGCCGTATCACAGCTTCACGACGGCTCCCGAGATCCATTGAGGGTGAGCCGTTCGCGCGAACAGAATCGGCGCATCCGCAAGAGCACCATCGTGCTCGCGGCGGTCGTGCTCGCCATCTATTTCGGCTACATCGCGCTGAAGCTGTATCGCCATTTTCATTGATGCCGGCACCGCAGCCGCCGACGCGCCCCAATCCGCCGCACACCGATGAACGACCTCGTTTAAACTACCGTCCGTCCACTCGACGAGAGAACGAAACTCATGGCGCAATCGCAGGTTCCGCACGCTGATCGCTACTACATCCCGCACTCGAGCCCGTGGCCCATCTACGGTTCGGTGACGCTGTTCACCGTGATGGCCGGCGCGGTCGCGACGCTCGACGGCTGGCTGCCCGCGTGGTCGCTCCTGCCGGGATTCGCCATGCTCGCGGGCCTGTTCATCCTCTGGTTCGGCACGGTCATCAAGGAAAACCAGAACGGCATCTACAACCTGGCCGTCGACCGCTCGTTCCGCCTGGGGATGATGTGGTTCATCTTCTCCGAGGTGATGTTCTTCGCGGCGTTCTTCGGCGCGCTGTTCTACGCACGCGCGTTCGTGATGCCCTGGCTGAGCGGCGGCGGCACGAAGCTGCTGACGAACATCCTGCTCTGGAGCAACTACCACGGCACCTGGCCGACCAACGGGCCGGCGGCGATCGGCCCCGGGGCGCATGGCCACTTCGAGACGGTCCCGGCGCTCGGCCTGCCGGCGGTAAACACCGCGATCCTGCTGTCCTCGGGGGTCACGATCACGATCGCGCACCACGCCTTGCTGCGCGGCCACCGCAAGCGCCTCGCGATATTCCTCGCCGCGACGTTCCTGCTCGGCTTCACGTTCGTCGCGCTGCAGGCGACCGAGTATCACGAGGCCTATACGCGACTCGGCCTGCAGCTCGGCACCGGCATCTACGGCTCGACGTTCTTCATGCTGACCGGCTTTCACGGACTCCACGTGACCATCGGCGCGATCATGTTGGTCGTGATCTGGATACGGGTGCTCAGGGGGCATTTCACCCCGGAACGCCATTTCGGCTTCGAAGCCGTCGCCTGGTACTGGCACTTCGTCGATGTCGTCTGGCTGGGCCTGTTCATCTTCGTCTACTGGCTCTGAGGCATGTCCGGGTCCCGGGACCGCAGCGCCTCCCCGCTCATCCGGTCGGCGGATGGATCCAGCCTTGGGTATAGGCGAGGATCAGCAACAGGAACAGGGACACGGACAGGCCCACGCGCCAGGCGAGCGCTTTGACCATCTTCTCGCCGTCTTCCTGCTTGCGGCTCGAAAGATGGTAAAGCGCTTTGCCGAGGCTCGCGAGGATCAGGAGCAGCACGACGACCACGAGGAGTTTGAACGGCATGGACGCGCCTCTTAGCCGACGGTTGGAGCTCGGATTATATCGTGACGATCAAGATCGGAGACCGCGAATTCGCGCCCCGCGCATTCACGACGCTGCTCACCGTCGTGGTGTTCGCGCTGCTGATCGCGCTCGGCCGCTGGCAACTGCGGCGGGCGGCCGAGACGCAGCAGCTGTGGGATGAATTCGCGGCGGGCGCCGACGCGACTGTGACGGTCGATGCGGCGACGCCGCGGGTAAAGTCCTTCCAGCATCTGCGCATGTCCGGCCGCTACGATCCGTCGCGGCAGATCCTGATCGACGGCATGGAAGGGCCCGGCGGCAGCAACGGCTATTACGTGCTGACACCGTTCGAGTTCGCCGGCGGCGGTTGGATTCTCGTCGACCGCGGCTGGATCCCGCGCATTCAGGACCCGCGGCAGGGCAAGCCGCAGATCCCGGTCTCCCCGGCGCCGCGCAGCATCCGCGGGCGGGCCGACCAGCTGCCCCGCCCGGGGCTGCGGCTCGGCGGCGGCGCGCCGCTCGCGCCGCCGTATCCGGTCATCGCGTTCTATCCGCGCCTTGCGGACATCGCGCGGCTGCTGCACGTCGCGAACTGGGCGAAGGCCGCGCCACAGGTGCTGCTCGATCCGGACCAGCCGGACGGCTATGTGCGGCACTGGACCGCGCCGGGCTTTCCGCCGATCCGGCACACTGCCTACGCGGTGCAATGGTTTGCGCTCGCCTTGACGCTCGCGGTGATCTACGTGGTGACCAATCTGCGCCGCGCCGGTGGCGAAGGCGCAAAGCACGATGCCTGAGCCCGTGACCCGCGATGCCCGCCGGCGCCGTCAGCGCAGCGTACTGCTCGGCATTGCCGCGTTGTTCTTCGTGCCGCTTGGGCTCGCGTTCTATCTCTTCTATGGCCATCCGGGACTGCGTCCCGGCGAAACCGTCAACCACGGCGAATTGCTGCAACCGCCGCATCCGCTGCCAGAGCTCGCACTGCCGTTGCTCGGCGCCGGCCGGACGAAACCGACGTTCCTGTTGCGCAAATGGACGCTCCTGTACGTCGGACCCGGAGTCTGCGGCGAGCGCTGCCGCGCCGCACTGTACGAGACCCGTCAGGTCCGCACCGCGCTCGACCGGGACATGGACCGCGTACGACGCGTGTTCCTCGCGACCGGCGCCTGCTGCGACGCCGCGTTCCTGCGCAGCGAGAATCCGGACTTGATCACGGTCCGCGCCACAGCGGCCGCCGCACCGCTGCTTGCGGCATTGCCCCGGTTCGACGGCATCGCACCGCTCGATGCCGGCCGTGTCTACCTCGTCGATCCGGACGGCAACCTGATGATGACCTACCCCCCGGGCGCCAAACCCAAAGGGATGCTCGAAGACCTGCAACGCCTGCTGCAACTGTCGAACATCGGCTGAGCGAGCATGCCACCGCAACGACGCCTGCTGTGGTTCCGGCGCCTCGCGCTCGCCGGCGCGGCGCTCGCCGCGGTCGTGGTGGTGCTTGGTGCCTGGGTGCGGCTGACCAACGCCGGCCTCGGCTGTCCGGACTGGCCCGGGTGCTACGGACATGTGTTTCCGCAGGCGGGGCACGGCTTCCACAAGGCCCTGCACGAGATGATCCACCGCTACTTCGCCACCACTCTCGGCGTCGTGATCATCACGCTGCTCTCATGGGCGTTCGCCAACCGCCGCACGCGCGGCCAGCCGCTCGCGGCGGCGATCGCGCTGTTCGTGATCGTCTGCGCGCAGGGAGCTCTCGGCGCCCTGACGGTGACTTTGCTGCTCACGCCGCTGATCGTCACCGGCCATCTGCTCGGCGGCCTGACCACCTTGTCGATCCTCTGGTGGCTGTCGATCGAACCGCAACGGCGCGATCTGACCGAGCGGGAACGGCGCCTGCGCAAGTTCGCGGTTCTGTGTCTCGGAATATTGATCGTGCAGATCGCGCTCGGCGGTTGGACGAGCACGAATTACGCCGCGACCGCCTGTCCGGACCTGCCGACCTGCCAGGAATCCTGGTGGCCGCAGATGGACTTTCGCGATGCCTTCGTGCTGTGGCGCGGCCTCAACATCGACTATGCCGGCGGCATCCTCGCGAATCCGGCGCGCATCGCGATCCAGGTGACGCACCGCATCGGCGCGGCCGTGACGGGCATCGCGCTGATCGCGCTCGGCGCGGCGACGATGCGGCGCGCCACGGCACCCAAGCTGCGGCGCGCGGGCGCCTTGCTGATCTTCGCGGTGTTGCTGCAGATCGCAATCGGCGTCTCGATGGTCCATTTCGGCTTCCCGCTCGTGCTGGCGACCATGCATAACGCCGGTGCGGCGCTGCTGCTGCTCGCACTGGTGACGCTGCTGCGCGCATTGTGGCCGGCGCCAGCGATCGCCATGGTACCCTTGGCGGATGTCGATCGCTCCCGATGACTCCGCCGTTGCTGCGCTCCCGGGCCGTTGGCGCGATTACCTCGAGCTGACCAAACCGAAGGTCAGCCTGTTGATCGTATTCACTGCGATCGTCGGCATGCTGCTCGCCTCGCCGGGCATGGTGCCGACCCAGCCGCTGCTGCTCGGCACGCTCGGCATCGCGATGGCTTCGGGCTCCGCCGCCGCGTTCAACCACGTCCTCGACCGCCGCGTCGACCGGCTGATGTCGCGCACGCGCGGCCGGCCGCTGCCTGCCGGCCATCTTCTCGAGGCCCAGGCGCTCGCCTTCGCGAGCGTGCTGGCGGTCGCCTCGATGCTGGTGCTGTGGTGCGGCGTCAATCCGCTGACTGCGGTCTTGACGTTCGCCTCGCTCATCGGCTACGCGCTCGTCTACACCGGCTGGCTGAAGCGCGCGACGCCGCAGAACATCGTGATCGGCGGCGCCGCCGGCGCCGCGCCGCCGATTCTCGGCTGGACCGCGGTGACGAACCATGTCGATCCGCACGCCTTGCTGCTGTTCCTGATCATCTTCACGTGGACGCCGCCGCACTTCTGGGCGCTCGCGATCGCCCGCCGGGACGAGTACGCGAAGGTCGGCATACCGATGCTGCCGGTGACGCACGGCGTCGAGTACACCCAGTTGCAGATCGTCCTCTACACGATCCTGCTGGTGCTCTGCACGCTGCTGCCGTTCCTCGCCGGGCTGAGCGGTCTTTTGTATCTGCTCGCCGTGATTCCGCTGAACGCGCGCTTCCTGTACTACGCGCTCGAACTGCGGCGCGGCCGCCGCCCCGAGACGGCGATGCGCATGTTCCGCTTCTCGATCACCTATCTGATGCTGCTGTTCGCGGCGCTGATCCTCGATCACTGCTTCATGCTGCACATCTAGAGTGCGACCGCGCCGATCGGCAGCGCCCGCAGGCGCTTGCCGGTCGCGGCGAACACGGCGTTACAGACCGCCGGGGCGACCAGCGGCACGGCAACCTCGCCGACCCCGCCGGGCGGCGCGTCGCTCGCGAGCAGCTGCACCTCGATGTTCGGCATCTCGTTGGCGCGCAGCAGCCGATAGCCGTCGAAGTTCGTCTGCTGAACGACGCCGTGCGCGATCGTGATCTCGCCCCAGAGGGTTTCGGTGAGGCCGAACACGATGCCGCCCTCGATCTGCGACTCGACGATCGCCGGGTTGACCATCTGCCCGCAATCGACGACGCAGACGATCCGGTGAACCTTCGGCGAGCCGCCGTCGACGGAGATCTCGGCGATCTGCGCGAGACACGTGCCGTAGCCCTGCATCAGCGCGAGCCCCTGATGGCGGCCGCGCGCCGCCTTGCCCCAGCCGGCGAGTCGCGCCGCGGTCTCGAGGACCCGCACGTGGCGTGGCCTGTGGCCGAGCATGCCGATGCGAAAGTCGTACGGGTTCTTGCCGCAGAGCGCGGCCAGCTCGTCGATGAAGCTCTCGATCACGAAGCAATTGATCGCGTGGCTCACGGAACGCATGTAGCCGACGTCGATGCCGATTTCCTGGCGGGTATAGGTCACCGAGACGTTCGGCACGTCGTACGGGAAATTCACCGCCGCCTCGACGACCGACGGATCGACGCCGGTGACCGGCGGCTGCATGCGCGCGGTGACCGAGGGGCTGACGATGTGCAGCTTCCACGCGATGAGGCGCCCGGCGGCGTCGAAGCCCGCGCTGATCAGCTCGAGCGCCGGCGGCCGGTACGTGTCGTGCGTCATGTCGTCTTCGCGGGTCCAGATCACCTGGACCGGCCGCCCGGCGGCCTTCGAGCCGGCGACGGCGGCCGGGATGAAGTCGACGTCGAGCCGCCGGCCGAAGCCGCCGCCGAGGAACGTGGTGTGCACGCGCACCAGATCCGGCGGCAGGCCCGCGGCGGGTGCGGCGGCCGCCTGCGCGAGCTGCTGCACCTGTGTCCCCACATACAGATCGCAGCCGTCGGCGCGCACGTCGGCCGTGCAGTTCATCGGTTCCATCGTCGCATGCGCGAGCAGCGGCAACTCGTAGACGGCGCTGTGCGTGCGCGCGGCGCCCTGCAAGGCGCCATCGGCGTCGCCGTCGGTGCGCGCCGCGAGGCCCGGATCCGCCGCGGCGGCGTTGCGCAGCAGTGCGCCAATCGCGGCATTGTCGAGGGTCGCGTTACGGCCGGGATTCCAGCGCACCTTCAGCGCCTTGCGCGCCGCGAGTGCCTGCCAGTAATGGTCCGCGACGACCAGCACGCCGCGATCGAGCGGCAACACGAGCCGCACGCCCGGCAGCCGCGCCGCCGCCGCCGAATCGACCGAATCCGGCCAGCCGCCGAGCACCGGGCTCTGCGCGAATGCGCCGTAGAGCATTCCCGGCAGACGCACGTCGATGCCGAACTCGGCACGGCCGTCGACCTTGGCCGGCGTGTCGGTGCGCGGCAGGGAGCGGCCGATGAGCGCGAAGTCGGCGCGCGGCTTCAGAGCGACGCCTTGCGGCAGCGGCAAGCGCGCGGCGCGCGCGGCAAGCGCGCCGTAGCGCAGCCGCGCACCGTCCCTGTTCGTGACCGCGCCGTCCTTGGCGATGCACTGCCGTGGGTCGACGCCCCAGATGTCGGCGGCCGCGGCGATCAGCATCGTGCGCGCCTGTGCGCCGGCGGTGCGCAGCTTCACCCAGGCGTCCTGGACGCTGTTGCTGGTGCCGGTGATCTGACCGTCGTTACCGGGATTGAAATAAGCATCGCCCACCGGCGCGGCGACGATCCTGAGCACCTCGAGCCGCACCTCGAGCTCTTCGGCGATCAGGGTCGGCAATGCCGTGTAGACCCCCTGGCCCATCTCCGAGCGATCGACGAGGATCGTGATCGTGTCGTCCGGCGCTATCCGCAGCCAGGCGTTCAATTCGGGCCCCGCGCCCGCGCGAGCTGCCGCGCGCGCCCCGGCCGGCAACGACAGCGCGATCACCAGTGCGCCGCCGAGCGCGGCGGCGGCGGCGATAAAGTCGCGCCGGCTGACGTCTGCGTCCACGGCGGCCGCCGGCTCGCCCGTCGATGCCCCCTGTGACCCGTTGCGCGGTGCGCCCACGGGCTTCAATGTCCCGCGCGAATCAGTGCCGCGGCGCGGTGGATCGCGCGCCGGATCCGCGAATAGGTCCCGCAGCGGCAGATGTTCCCGGCCATCGCCGCGTCGATGTCCGCATCGCTGGGATCCGGATTACGCCGCAGCAGCGCCGCGGCCGACATGATCTGCCCTGACTGGCAGTAGCCGCACTGGGGCACATCGAGTTCGATCCAGGCCGTCTGCACGGCATGCCGGTGCCCGCCCGCGAGCCCCTCGATCGTCGTCACACGCCGGCCGGCCACGTCCGCGAGCGGCAGCGCGCAGGAACGCACCGCCGCCTCATCCAGGTGCACGGTGCAGGCGCCGCATAGCGCCCGGCCGCAGCCGTACTTGGTGCCCGGCAGGCCAAGGTGATCGCGCAGCACCCACAACAGCGGCGTGTCCGGCGCCGCATCGACCCCGAACTGCCGACCGTTGACCTCGATCCGGACCATGGCCGCCCCCGAATGCGGATTATTCCCGCCGATGGTACCCGCTCCTTCGGCCAAGCACGCAGCCGAATGTTAGGATTCGGCGATGCCAGCCGATTCCGGCTTCTATCCGCGAATTTTTGCACTGAGCGTCGCGGCGCTGTTGACCGTCGCCGTCTGGCGGATCTTCGCGCCCTTCGCGGCACCGATGTCCTGGGCGGCTGTTCTCGCGTTCCTGCTGTTTCCGCTGAACCTGCGCCTACGCCGGTGTTTGCGAGGCAGGGCGGGGCTTGCGGCCGGCGCGCTGACCGTGCTCGCGCCGATCGTCGTGCTGCTGCCGCTGTCGGCGCTGTCGATCGAGTTCGCCGCGCAGATCTCGGGCTTGTTGCACAGGTTGCAGGCCGCCGCCCCGGGCTTCGATTTGCTGTCGGCCGGCAATCTGCACCAGTTTCCATGGGCCGCCCGCGCCTACCACTGGTTCGTCTCGTACGGGCTGTTCTCCGCCGCCCAGGTACGCGGCTGGCTGCTGGCCGCCACCCACGAGGGCCTGCAGCGTGCGGCCGGCCTCGGCGGCTCGTTCTTCCTCGGCGCTCTGGGCTCGATCTTCCGCATCGCACTGATGCTCGTGCTGCTGTTCTTTTTCCTGCGCGACGGCGATGCGATCATCGTTCGCGCGCGCCTGTGGATTCCGCTCGACGAGGCCCACAAGGTGCGCCTGTTCCGGCGCTTGAGCCGCGTCACGCGTGCGATCGTCTACGGCACGACGATGACCGCCCTCGCCCAGGGCCTGGTGCTCGGCATCGGCTTCGCGATCGCCGGGCTCGCCTCGCCGGTCGTGTTCGGCGTGATCGGCGCGCTCGTTGCGATGCTGCCGCTCGGCGGGACCGCGCTCGTCTGGGTGCCGGCCATGCTCTGGCTGTTCGTGGACGGCCGCTGGGGATTCGGCATATTCATGGCTGTCTGGGGCTTGATGCTGTCCGGCGTCGACAACGTCCTCAAGCCGATGTTGATTTCCGGGCGCGCGCCGGTATCGGCCCTGGTGGTGTTCATCGGCGTGCTCGGCGGCATCGCGGCGTTCGGTGCGATCGGCATCATCGCCGGACCGATCATCCTGTCGCTCGTCCTGTCCTTGATCCTGTTCGCCGAGGAGGCTCGCGAGGGCGTCGGCGCCCCGCCGTGAAGGCCGCGATTTGCCGCCCGCTTACAGTACAATTCGCGGTCTGATGGACGTGTCACATTTGCTCGATTCCCTGAATGACGCACAGCGGCAGGCGGTCGCCGCGCAGCCGGGGCCCGCGCTCGTGCTCGCCGGCGCCGGCAGCGGCAAGACGCGCGTGCTCGTGCATCGCGTCGCCTGGCTGGTCCAGGTCGAGGGCGCCTCGCCGCACGCGATCCTCGCGGTGACCTTCACCAACAAGGCGGCCGGCGAGATGCGCAGCCGCATCGAGAGCCTGCTCGGCATCTCTGGGACGTCGATGTGGATCGGCACCTTCCACGGCCTTGCGCACCGCCTGCTGCGGCTGCACTGGCGCGATGCGGGCCTCGCGCAGAGCTTTCAGATCCTGGACTCGGAGGATCAGACGCGGCTCCTGCGCAAGGTGCTGAAGGGTCTCGATCTCGATGAGGCGCGCTGGGTGCCGCGCGAGATCCAATGGTTCATCAACTCGCAGAAGGATGAGGGCCACCGGCCGCAGAATCTGCAGGACGATGGCGACCCCACCCGCCGCCAGCTGATCCGCGTCTATGTCGCCTACGAGGAGGCGTGCCGGCGCGCCGGCGTCGTCGATTTCGCCGAGCTGCTGCTGCGCGCTTATGAGCTGTGGCGGGACCGGCCGGACCTCCTGCAGCACTACCGCGAGCGGTTCCAGCACGTTCTGGTCGACGAGTTCCAGGACACCAACGCGATCCAGTACCGCTGGCTCACGCTGCTCGCGGGTCCCGCCGGCCGGCCGTTCGCGGTCGGTGACGACGATCAATCGATCTACCGCTGGCGCGGCGCCCGCGTCGAGAACCTGAACCGCTTCCGCCGCGATTTTCCCGCGGCGACGCTCTACAAGCTCGAGCAGAATTATCGCTCCACCGGGACGATCCTCAAGGCTTCCAACGCGCTGATCGCGAACAACGCCGGGCGCATGGGCAAGACCCTGTGGACGAGCGGCGAGGACGGCGAACGCGTCAAGGTCTACGCGGCGTTCAACGAGCGCGACGAGGCGGATTTCGTCGTCAACCGGATCCGCGAATGGGTCGATCGCGGCGGTGCGAGACGCGAGGTCGCCGTGCTGTACCGTTCGAACGCACAATCGCGCGTGTTCGAGGAGGCCTTCCTCAACGCGCGCCTGCCGTACCGCGTTTACGGCGGCCTGCGGTTCTTCGAGCGTGCCGAAATCAAGGACGCGCTCGCCTATCTGCGCCTGGTCGCGAGCCGCGACGACGATACTTCGTTCGAGCGGATCGTCAACCTCCCCGTTCGCGGCATCGGCGGCAAGACGCTCGATGCCTTGCGCGCGCTCGCGCGCGAGCAGGGCGTATCGCTGTGGGCCGCCGCCGCCGCATCCGTGTCCGGCGCACTCGCGCAGCGCGCGGCGCAGTGCCTGGGCGCGTTTCTCGGGCTCATCGACCGGCTGCGGACCGAGATCGACGGTCTCGAACTGCACGAGCAGGTCGACACCGTGATCCAGGCGAGCGGTTTGATCGAGCACTTCAAGCGGGAAAAGGGCGAACGCGGCGAGGGCCGCGTCGACAACCTGCTCGAGCTGGTCAGCGCCGCGCGCGGCTTCGTCACCGAAAGCGACGCCGGATCGGCGCCGCTCGACCAATTTCTCGCGCACGCGGTGCTCGAGTCCGGCGAGGGCCAGGCGGACGCTTGGGAGGACTGCGTGCAGATGATGACGCTGCATTCGGCGAAGGGGCTCGAGTTCCCCATGGTGTTCCTCACCGGCATGGAGGACGGACTGTTTCCGCACCAGCGCTCGGCGGCGGATCTCGCCGGACTCGAGGAGGAACGGCGTCTGTGCTATGTCGGCATGACGCGCGCGATGCGCCGCCTGTACGTGACCTATGCCGAGCAGCGCCGCCTCTACGGCGTCGACACCTATGGTCAGCCGTCGCGTTTCATCGGCGAGATTCCGGCCGAGCTGATCGAGGAGGTCAGGCCGCGGATCCAGGTCTCGCGGCCGGTGTTCACGCCGCGCAAGCCGGCCGAGGAGCCGACGGCCTCCGGCATGCGCATGGGCGGTCGCGTGCGGCACAGCAAATTCGGCGAAGGCGTGGTGCTCAACTTCGAGGGCAACGGCCCGCAGGCGCGGATCCAGGTCAATTTCGAAAGGCAGGGTACCAAGTGGCTGATGCTGGCATATGCAAATCTGCAACCGGTCTAGGATGAGCGCGCCGTGAAGATCATCATCCTCGGCGCCGGCCAGGTCGGCCGCACGGCCGCCTATCATCTGTCGCGCGAAGAAGCGAACGACGTCACCGTGATCGACGTCGACGAGGACGCACTGCGCGATCTGCAGGACCGCCTGGACATCCGCACGGTGAGCGGCAACGCGGCGAGCCCGCGGATCCTCGAGGCCGCGGGGATCGCCAACACCGACGTGCTGGTCGCACTGACGAACAGCGACGAGGTCAACATGCTCGCCTGCCACATCGCGTGGACCCTGTACCGGACGCCGAAGAAGATCGCACGGGTCCGTTCGGCCGACTATACCGAGCGCGACCGGCTGTTCGGTGAACAGGGCATCGCGGTCGACCTGTGGATCAGCCCGGAGCAGCTCGTCACGGAGCACATTGCGCGCCTGATCCGCTACCCCGGCGCGCTGCAAGTGCTGGACTTCGCCGACGGCCGGGTGCGCCTCGTCGGCATCCGCGCGCTGCGGGGAGGGCCCTTGGTCGGCCACGCGCTGAGCACGCTGCGCGAGCACATTCCGACCGCCGACGCGCGGGTCGCCGCGATCTACCGCGCCGGCAAGAGCATCAAGCCGCAGGGGACGACCGTGATCGAGGACGGTGACGAGGTGTTTTTCCTCGCCGCCCGCGAGGACATTCGGCTGGTGATGCGCGAGATGCGGCGCGAGGAGGCGCCGGCGCGACGCGTCGTGATCGCCGGCGGCGGCAACATCGGCTACCGGCTGGCGAGCGAACTCGAGGACAAGAATCAGGTCAAGCTGATCGAGCGCGACGGCAAGCGTGCCCGGCGCGTCTCGGAAAAATTGAAGAGCACGACGGTGCTGCACGGCGACGCCGCCGACGAGGATCTGCTGCTCGAGGAGAACATCGACAGCGCCGACGTGTTCGCCGCACTGACCAACTCCGAGGAGGCGAACATCCTGTCGGCAATGCTCGCCAAGCGGCTCGGTGCGCACAAGGTGATGGCGCTGATCAACAAGCCGTCCTACTCCGAGCTGATCGAGTGCGGGTCGATCGACATCGCGATCTCCCCGCAGACCGTCACGATCGGCTCGCTCCTCGCGCACGTGCGCCACGGCGACGTGGTCCGGGTTCACGCGTTGCGGCGCGGCGCGGCCGAGGCGCTCGAGGTCGTCGTGCACGGTGATGCGGACAGCTCCAAGGTGATCGGCCGGCGGATCGAGGAGATCGCGCTGCCGGAGGGGACCACGCTCGGCGCGGTGGTGCGCGGCGAGGACGTGATCATCGCCCATCACGACACGACCGTTCAGCCAGACGATCATCTGATCCTGTTCCTGACCGACCGCCGCCACATGGATGCGGTCGAAAAGCTCTTCCAGGGGTCCGCGTCGTTCCTGTGAAGCAGACCATTCTGCCCGTCGCCCACGTCTTCGCGCTGGTGATCATGGGATTTGCCGCGACGATGCTCGCGCCGTTGATCCTCGCGATCTGGGGCAGGGATCGCGCGCTCTGGTCCTTCGTGATCTCGGCGGTCGCGACCTTCGCGATCGGCGCCGCGCTGTGGCTCGCGACGCGCCGCTACAAGCGCGAACTGAAGACCCGCGACGGCCTGCTGCTCGTCGCGCTGGTCTGGGTCGCGCTGCCGGCGGTTGCCGGCTTTCCGCTGTGGCACTACCTGCCGATCGATTTCACGCACGCGTATTTCGAGGCCGCCTCGGGCCTGACGACGACCGGCGGCACGGTCCTTTCGGGGCTGCAGTATCTGCCGCGGTCGATCAACCTGTGGCGCACTCTGCTCAGCTGGCTCGGCGGCATGGGCATCATCGTGCTCGCGGTCGCGATCCTGCCGATGCTCGGCGTCGGCGGGATGCAGATCTACCGCGCCGAGATGCCCGGGCCGATGAAGGACACGAAGCTCACGCCGCGGATCGGCCAGACCGCGAAATTGCTGTGGACGGTCTACGCCGGCCTCACGCTCGTGTGCATCGCCTGCCTGCGGTTCGTCGGCATGAACTGGTTCGACGCCGTTTGCCACGGCTTTTCGGCGCTGTCTCTCGGCGGCTTCTCCACCTACGACGACAACGTCGGGCATTTCCATTCGCTGCCGATCGAGATGGTGCTGACGACGTTCCAGGTGCTCGCGGCGCTGAATTTCTCGACGCACTATCAGGCCTGGAGCCAGCGCGGCATTCGCGCCTATCTGCGCGACGCGGAGGCGAAGGCGGTCATCACCGTGCTCGCGGTGAGCTCGGTCGGCATCGCGTTTTACCTGGTGGTGAAGGGCACCTACCCGGACTTTTGGATCGCACTGCGCCACGCCACGTTCAACGTCGTGTCGATCGCGACGGATGGCGGCCTGCACACCCAGGACTACTCCCGGTGGCCGGTGTTCGCGCCGATGTGGATGCTGTTCCTGTCCTGCCTCGTCGCGAGCTCGGGGTCGACCGGCGGCGGGATCAAGATGATCCGCACGCTGATCCTCGCGAAGCAGGCGAATCGTGAGCTCGATCACCTGGTGCACCCGAACCTCGTGCGGCCGCTGCGCATCGGCGGCACGGTGATCGCGAATCGGGTGGTGTTCGCGGTGCTCGGCTTCGTCTTCCTGTACTTCATGAGCGCGGTGACGCTCGTGTTCATCGAGCTCGCGAGCGGCCTGGACTTGACGACCTCGCTATCGGCGATCCTCGCCTGCATCAACAACGTCGGGCCCGGATTGGGACTCGTCGGGCCGGGGAGCAACTACAGCGTGCTCAACGACTTTCAGACCTGGATCTGCTCGTTCGCGATGTTGCTCGGCCGGCTCGAGGTGTTCACGATCCTGGTGCTGTTCACGCCGACGCTCTGGCGCAAATAGCGATGATTGCCCTGCTGCAGCGCGTCACCGAGGCGCGCGTCGCGATCGACGGCGCGGTACACGCGGCGATCGGCGCCGGATTGCTCGCATTGATCGGTGTGCGCCCTGCAGATGGCGAGCACGAGACGCACCGGCTGCTCGAGCGGATGCTGCGTTACCGCATCTTCGCCGACGGTGATGAGCGAATGAACCGCAGCGTCGCCGACGTCGGCGGTGCCCTGCTGCTCGTGCCGCAGTTCACGCTCGCGGCCGACACCGCAAAAGGCCTACGCCCGGGCTTCTCGCACGCCGCACCGCCGGATCAGGCGAGACGGCTGTTCGACGACCTGGTCGCCCTCGCGAGCTCGAGGCATTCGCCGGTCGCGAGCGGGATCTTCGGCGCCGACATGCAGGTGTCGCTGACCAACGACGGCCCCGTCACGATCTGGCTGGAGACGTGAAAATATCGGCGAATATGCGACACGATCGGCGGTATGGCGGCCCCCCGCCGGCGCGGACGGAAGCGGCGCTTTGGGGTATCATCGAGGGTCCAACGGGTTATCCGCGGAATCGGAGAGGCGACATGCTCGATTCAAAGATGTTATTGGTCATATTGGCGATCGCGCTGGTCGTATTCGGCACCAAGCGGCTGCGTTCGATCGGCTCGGATCTCGGCGCGGCGGTCAAAGGCTTCAAGGACGCGATGAACGACGGCGAAGCGCAGGAACAGGTCAAACAGATCAAGCAGGAAAAGGATGCCGACTTCGACGCCGCGGCTAAGCGCGATGCCGAAGTCAAGGTGCCGCCGAATACGAACGGCTGATGCCGATGCTGGATTTTGGTTTCTCGGAAATACTGCTGACATCCGCGATCGCGCTGCTCGTCCTTGGACCCGAGCGGCTGCCGAAGGTCGCCCGCCAGGTGGGCAACTGGATGGGACGCGCCCGCGCCATGGCGCGACAGTTGAGCGAGCAGCTCGACCGCGAGGTGAGCGCCGACGAGTTGCTGCGCCAGCGCACCCGGACCGGCGCGCCTGTAGCCGGCTCGCTGCCGGGCAATACGGCGGCGGACAGCACGGCGGCGGACGCCACGGCGGCGGCGGCCACCGGCAACGCGGCGCCCGAGGCGCCGAGCGCGATCAAACCGCCCAATGACTGACCCGGAGGGTCCCGCCGAGGAACTCGCCGAGGGAACCTTGGTTTCACACCTGCTGGAGCTGCGCGATCGCCTGTTGAAGTCGCTGGTGGTGATCGGCATTTGCTTCATCCCGACGGCGACCTACATGAACCAGCTGTTCACGTTCGTCGCCAAACCGCTGATACGGCGCCTGCCCCCGGGTTCGACGCTGATCGCCACCAGCGTCGTCGCCCCGTTCATGGTGCCCTTCAAACTCGCGCTGGTCGCCGCGATCGGGCTGGCGATTCCGTACGTGCTCTACCAGGCATGGGCCTTCGTCGCACCGGGCCTTTACCGCCACGAGCGGAAACTCGCGGTACCGCTGCTCATCTCCAGCGTGCTGCTGTTCTACCTGGGCGCCGCATTCGCCTATTACGCCGTGTTTCCCGTGATGCTGGGTTTTTTCGTCTCGACGACGCCGAAGGGCGTGATGATGATGACCGACATGGGAAATTACCTGGACTTCGTCATGGTGCTGCTGCTCGCGTTCGGCGCGGCATTCGAGGTGCCGATCGCGACCGTGCTGCTCGTCTGGGCCGGCGTGGTCAGAATCACCAGCCTGACCAAGAACCGCGGCTTCGTGCTGCTCGGCGTATTCATCGTCGCAGCGTTCCTGACCCCGCCGGATGCCGTATCACAAAGCTTCCTGGCCGTACCGATGTACTTGCTGTACGAGATCGGCATCGTGATGGCGAAAGTGCTGCTGAAGGACAAGATCGCCGCGCGCGCCAAGGAAGACGCGCAACGGGGCGCGCAGGTCTAATTGCGCAGCGAAGTCCATGCGCGTCGATCCACGCCGCTCGGCGAAGCTCGCCCTGGCCCTCGGCACGGTCTACTTGGTCTGGGGATCGAGCTTCATGTTCTCGAAGATCGGCGTCGCCCATCTGCCGGTCGCGCTGTTCGCCGGCACCCGCTTCCTGACCGCCGGATTCCTCCTCGCGCTCGTCGCCCGCTGCTGGATCGGCGATCCATGGCCGCGCGAGGTCCTCGAGTACCGGCACGTCGCGATCGCCGGCATCTTCATGGTGTTCCTGAGCAGCGGTCTGAATCTTTGGGCGATCCAGTTCCTGCCGTCGCACGTATCGGCGCTGCTGCACGGCACGTCGGCGCTGTGGATCGCCGGCCTCGGCGTGTTCGGTCGGCGCGGCCACCCGCTGACGCGGCGCGCTCTGCTCGGCCTTGCGATCGGCTTCGCCGGCATTGTGCTGATGCTCGTGCCGGCGCCGGGCGCGTATCCGCGGCCCTCGATCCTGCTCGCGAAATGCGGCGTGCTCGGCAGCTGTCTCGCCTGGGCGCTCGGTACGCTCTATTATCGGAGCGCCGATACGCGCCTCGGCTCTCTGATGTTCGTCGCGCTGCAGATGATCTGCGGCGGCGCGCTGTTGTTGATCACGGGGCTCGCGAGCGGCGAGGCCGCGCGCTGGACGATCAACCTGCCGGGCATGATCTCCCTCGCGTATCTGACCTTCGTCAGCTCCTGCCTCGCCTATTCCGCCTACTCCTGGCTCACAGTGAATTCGACGCCCGCGGTCATCGGTAGCTACAGCTACGTCAATCCGCTGATCGCGACCTTGGTCGGCTGGGCATTCCTGCACGAGGCGATCACCCGACGGCAGATCGGCGGGATGAGCATCGTGATCGTCGGCGTGCTGCTGTTGACGCTGCCGGCAGGTGGCCGGTTCGACGGCGCGATCCTGGCCGAACCCGACTCGCAGTGAACGGACGGAGCCTGCGCCGCGTCAATCCCGCCGGACGATCACCTGGATCCGGCCCCTGGGTCCCACGAACCAAGAGCCGATCATGCTCACGATGCTGACGATGATGGCGCTCCAAAATGCCGCCCAGAAGCCGGCGACGTGCATGCCGGGCAGCAGCCACGCGACCAGACCGACCATGCCGGCGTTGATCACGAGCAGGAAGAACCCCAGGGAGAAGATCGTCATCGGCAAGGTCAGCAGGATCGCGATCGGGCGGACGATCGCATTGACGACGCCGAGCAGCACGCCGGCGAGCACCAGGGTCGACGGCCCATCGATCTTGACGCCCGCGACCCAGACGCTCGACAGCCAAAGACCGAGCGCGGCGATCGCTGCACGAATGAGAAATCCCGGCACTCGATGGACCCTCCGTGCTCGGTAGATGCGGCCGGAACTTTGAGGATAGCAAGGCCGGCTCGCGGATGCGCGTCGCGGTCAGTAGTCCAGGCCGCGCAGCGGCGGCAGCGCGGGCGGCGCCCTCGCGCGCGGCGGATTCTCCAACGCCACCTTGATGCGCGCCAGAGCGCGCTCCCAGCCGATGCGCGCGCGCTTGTAGAAGCCATCCCACGCCGCCGCGTCGGGGATTCCGGAACCGAGCAGCCGCAAGGACGTCTGTCCCGGGCCGCGGCGCGAATCGAGCAGGAAGTCGTCGACGATCGCGCTGACGCTCGGCGGCAGGTCGGCGTCGCCGAGGTAGATCAAGCGCAGGCGGCGATTCGGGTCGAACACGTCGATGTGTGCTTCCCGCGCGCGCTTGCCGGCGCCTGCGGCCGCGCCGGCGCTGAACCGATACCGCCCGCCGGCGCGCGGGTCGATCTGCGCCTCGGCGCCCGACCAGATCCGCACCAGTGCCGGATCGGTCAGTGCGCGCCATACGCGCGCCGGCGGCGCGTCGATTTCGGCCAGGGACGCGTAGCCACGCGTCCCCGAACGGGCAGAGTTTCTCATCGGGCGTATCGCCATGGTCGGTCGTTTGGGGGATGGTAGAATCACCCATCCACGGGAGAACATCCATGGCTTATGCCGATATCGTGACCGCGCTCGCAGTTCTGCAATTCATGGTGTTCGCCTTCAAGGTCGGCGCTGCGCGCAAGCGCTTCGGCGTTCGGGCACCGGCGGTCACCGGACACGAGCAGTTCGAGCGGCGCTTTCGCGTGCAGCAGAACACCCTCGAGCAGCTGGTCGCGTTCCTGCCGGGAATGTACCTGTTCAGCCGATACTTCAACCCCCTATGGGCGGCCGCGCTCGGCGTCCTCTACCTGGTCGGCCGGGAGATCTATTCGGCATCGTACGTGCGGGATCCGGCGAAGCGCGGACCCGGTTTCGGGCTCACCTTCCTCCCGGTCGCCGTGCTCGTGCTCGGTGGCCTGATCGGCGCGCTGCGCGGCGTCGTTTGAATCTTCCGCTGCAAACTTCCTGCAGCTGGATTACAGTTCGAAGTCTTGCTGGGGTGGTCCTTCGGGGGCCTGAGATGCCGGCGGGCGCGCGCATGCGCCCCGCGGCAAACCCATAGAACCTGATCCGGTTAATGCCGGCGGAGGGAGCGTGATCAAGCCGAGTGCGGCGGCCCGTGCCGCCATCTGGACGCTGGTGGCGTCGAGCGCCGCGTTCGGCGTGAATTCCCGCGCCGCGACGCACACCGACGGCCCTGTGGCCGAGCTTCGCGAAGTGGTTGTGACCGCGACGCTCAGGGCGATGCCCGACGTCAAGCTGCCGGGCAGCGCGACGGTGCTCGGCGCCCGCACGCTGCGCGCGGCGGGTCAGCAGCATCTCGAGGACGTCCTCGCGCTCGTGCCGAATTTGAACTGGTCCGGCGACACGTCGCGGCCGCGCTACTTCCAGATCCGCGGAATCGGCGAACTGGAGCAATACCAGGGCGCGCCGAATCCGTCGGTCGGCTTCCTGATCGACGACATCGATTTCAGCGGACTTGGCAGCGCGGCGACGCTGTTCGACATCGCACGGATCGAGGTGCTGCGCGGCCCGCAGGCGACGCTGTATGGCGCGAACGCGCTCGCGGGACTGATCGACGTGACGAGCGAGGCGCCGGCCGACACCTTCGGCGGCCGCGTCGAACTCGACGCCGGCGACTACGGCATGCGTTCGATCGGCGCGGTGATCACCGGGCCGGTCGATGCGCTGCATTCCGCCTTCCGCCTGGCCGCCCAGCGCTACGTCAGCAACGGCTTCTATCACAATGCCTACCTCGGCCGCGACAACACGAGCAACCGCGACGAAACGACGGTCCGCGGCCGGTGGCGCTACACGCCGAACGCGAAACTGAAGATCGACCTGTCGGTGATGCACGTCGCCATCAACAACGGTTACGATGCCTGGGCGATCGACAATTCGCGCACCACGCAGTCGGACCAGCCGGGCGAGGACATCCAGCATTCGACCGGCATTTCACTACGGGCGAACTATCGTGGCTGGGACGCTGCGACGCTGACCGCGATCGCGACCTACGCCCGCTCGCTGATCGGCTACGGCTACGACGGCGACTGGGGCAACCCGCTGCTCTGGGCGCCATACACCTACCAGTACAGCGAATTCCAGGCGCGCGACCGCACGACGCGCAGCCTGGAACTGCGCTTGACTTCGCCGCGCGGGCACGGCCTCACCTGGATCACCGGCGTGTACGCATTCGAGATGCGCGAAGGCTTGCGCGACACGAATCTCGGCGTCTACGTCGACCCGATCGCCGGCTACTCGTCGACGACCGACTCCGTATTGACCAGCCGCTACCACGCGCGCAACGGCGCCGTGTACGGCGAGCTCGACGGCGATCTCGGACGGCGCGCACGCTGGTCGGTCGGTCTGCGCGGCGAGCGGCGCACCAGCGGCTACCATGACTTGACGACGAATGTCGGCGCGCCCTCCACCAGCGACGCGTTCGCTCCGGCGCAGGACATGTGGGGCGGACATCTGTCGATCGACTTTGCGCTCGCCCGCGGCGAGCACGTCTATGCGCTGATTTCGCGTGGCTACAAGGCCGGGGGCTTCAACCTGAGTCAGGGTCTGCCCGCCAGCGAGCGCGGCTTCGGCCCGGAGTCCTTGCTGAACTACGAGATCGGCCACAAACTCGTGAGCGCCGACGGACGGCTCCAGGCGGACACGTCGCTCTTCTACATGCGCCGCGACTCGCCGCAGCTGAAGACCGGCACACAGCTCGTTGCCGACGATCCGAACACGTTCGTGTTCTACACCGGCAACGCGCGCTCCGGCTATTCCTACGGCCTCGAAAGCAGTCTACGCTGGCGCGCGACGCGCACGCTGACGCTCGGCGCCGCGCTCGGCTTGCTGCAGACGCAATACCGCGGATTCGTGCAGAACGGCGCGCTGCTCCCCGACCGGGCGCTGCCGCATGCACCCGCCTGGCAAGCGGCGGTGCACGCTTCCTGGCGCGATCCGCGCGGACCCTACGCGCGGATCGATCTGACCGGGATGGGTGGTTTCTATTACGACCTGCCGCCGAACCCGACGCGCTCGCGCCCCTATGGCCTGGCGAACCTCAAGCTCGGCTGGGCCGATGCGCGCTACGACGTCGACGTCTGGGTGCGCAATCTGCTCGACAAAAATTACACCGTGCGGGGATTCTACTTCGGCGACGTACCGCCGAACTTTCCGAACCAGCTGTTCACCCAGCTCGGCGATCCGCGGACCTGGGGCGTGCACCTCACGGTGCGCTACTAGCGCATCGACACCCGCCGGCCCCGTTCGTCGAGTCCGCCCGCCTCGATCCACCGGCGGACGCGCACCGCATCGGCGACACGGGTGTACCTGCCCCAGGAGTCGAGCAGCACGATCACGACCTTGCGTCCTTCGATGACCGTTTCCATGACGAGGCAATGTCCCGCGGCGTTGATGAAGCCGGTCTTCTGCACGATGATCTTCCAAGCCCGGTTGGCGACGAGCCGGTCGGTCGTGCCGAATTCGACCAGGCGATGGCGCACGCGCACGGCGAACCGCCGGGCGGTCGAGAACTCGCGGATCGTCGGATTATGCGAGGCGGCGATCACCAGCTTGGCGAGGTCCCCGGGAGTCGAGACGTTGCGGCTGGTCAAGCCGGTCGGGTCGGCAAAATGCGTGTGCCGCATGCCGAGGGCCTTCGCCTTCGCGTTCATCGCCCGGATCGCGGCGGCGAATCCTCCCGGGTAATTGTCCGCGAGAGTCCGCGCCGCCCGGTTCTCCGAGGACATCAACGCCAGGTGCAGCAGATCGCGGCGCGTCAGCGTGGTGCCGACCTTCAGGCGGGAATACCAGCCCTTGCCGTGAATGCGGTCGGCGGGCTTGATGGTGATGCGCTCGCCGAGCGGCTGTTTCGCATCCAGCACCACCAGCGCCGTCATCAGCTTGGTGATCGACGCGATCGGCTGCACGGCTTCGGCGCGCTTCGCGTACAGCACGGTCGAATCGCTGGTGTCGATGACCAGCGCCGCGCTCGAGCGCACGCCCGGGCCGCGAAAGACGTGTCCGCGAGTCGGCCTTGCCAGCACGGGCGCGCAGAGCACGAAGATCGCGCCGATGGCGCAAGCGGTCGTCGCGCGCACTCGCATTCGGTCATCGGCGGTCATGGAATCCCCCGGGCGTTGGTCGCAACTCTAGCGCTTGTACCGGAATCCGCAAGAACTTTCGCGCGTAATCGGCGGATTATACTCACCCATTCGCCGATGTATCGGGCGCGCGTCGCAGTTCCTTGTCGCGGTACATCTGATGTTCGGCGAGGCTTTGCAGCTCGCGCAGCTCGCGGGCGTCCTGCGGATAGACGGCGACGCCGATACTGACGCTGCAGCGGATCATGCGCGAGCGCAGATCGAGCGTCGTCTTGTAGACGTTGTTGCGGATGCGGTTGACGACGGTCCCGGCCATCGACGCGCTCGCGCCGGGCAGCAGCACCGCGAATTCGTCGCCACCGCTACGCGCCGCCCGATCGCTGCTGCGAATGCTCCGTTGCAGGCACTTGGCGACCAGCGTCAACGCGCTGTCGCCGGCCTCGCGCCCGAACTCCTCGTTGATCCGGTCGAGCTGATTGATGTCGACGACGAGCAGCGCGTAGGGCTGGCCGCTGCGCTCGCGGGCCTGATGCTCGCGCCGCCAAAGCTCGTCGAAGGTGCGCAGGTTCAACAAGCCGGTCAGTGGATCGTCATGCGCGAGGCTCTCGATCCGCTGCCGCGCCTCGGTGACGTCGGCGGCGAGCGTCGACGTCAGGTACGCGACCAGCAGGATCGGCGCGAGCACGCCGACGGCGCGGGCCGCCATCGCGAGGGACAGCACGTCGAGGCCCGGCGTCGCCGCCGCGAGCAGCAGGTAGCATCCGCCCGCCGCCGCGACCTGCAGCATCGTCACGAGGCGCCCGAGGGTGAGCGCGCTGAGGATGATCGGCAGCAGATACAGATTGACCATGACGCTGTCGGCTTTGCCGGTGAACCACAGCACGCCGGTGACGAACGCGACCATCGACCAGGATTCCGTCAGCAGCCGCGTGCGGGTGCGGCCGGGCAGGAAACCCCGCGAGCGGAACGCGACGATCAATGCCGCGAACGCGACCAGCAGCGAGAGGATCGGCCACAGATGCGCGGCGAGCGCCTTGGACCAGACGAGCACGAGCGCGGCGAGCGCAAGACACAGGATTTCGATCGAACGGATGCTGCGCATGCGGCTTCAAGTCCTCGACGCGGAGGGCGCCACATGACCGGCGGCGCTCTGCAGCCGCAACTGCTCGAGCGCTCGCCGCACTTGCGGATCGGCCTTGATGCCCGCGCCGTCCGCCGGCACGCCCACCGGGCCGCCCGCGGCGACCTTGAGCTCGATGTCCGGCCGCAGTCCCTTGTGATTGATCGAGACGCCCGCCGGGGTGTAATACAGCGAGGTCGTCAGCTTCAGCGCGCGGCCGCCCGGCAGCCGCATCACCGTTTGAACCGAGCCCTTGCCGAAAGTCCGCTGGCCCATCAGGGTCGCGCGATGGTGGTCCTTGAGCGCACCGGCGACGATTTCGGCCGCGGACGCCGATCCGCCGTCGACCAGGACGACGATCGGCGCGCCCGAGAGTGCATCGCCCGGCGTCGCGTACATCGCGAAATTCGCGTCCGGGGTGCGCCCCTTCGCGGTCACGATGACGCCGCCGTCGAGAAAATCGTCGGCGACCGAGACCGCTCCTTCGAGGACGCCGCCCGGGTTGTCGCGCAGATCGAGCACGAGACCCTGCAGCGGAGCGTGGTTTGCGGCGCGCAGGGATTGCAGCGCGGCCTTCGCCTCGCCGGCAGTTTCCTCGCTGAATTGCGCGATTCGCAGGTACCCGAAGCCCGGTGCGAGCAGCAGCGCGCGTACGCTGCGCAGCTCGACGGGCCCGCGCTTGACGGTGTACTGCACCGGCGTATCGCTCGTGCCGCGCAGGATCCCGATACGCACCGTCGTGCCGGATTTCCCGCGCATGCGGTCGATCATCTGCGCCAGGCTCGCGTTGCTGATCGGTGTGCCGTCGATGGTCGCGATCACATCGCCCGGTCGCAGCCCCGCGGCCGCGGCCGGTGAGCCGGTGAAGACCGAGACGATGACGACCGCATCGTCCTGCATCGACACTTCCAGGCCGACTCCCGAGTATTCGCCCGCGCTGTTGATCTTGATCTGCGCAAATTCGTTGCGGTCCAGGTATTCGGAGTACGGGTCCAGGGACGCGACCATGCCGCGGATCGCCGCCTCCAGCAAGCGATGGTCGCCGACCGGCTCCACGTAGTCCTGTTCGACTCGCTGGAGCACGTCGGCGAACATGCGGGCGTCGCGCCATGGCAGGTCCGCGCCGAGCGGTGCCGGCTTGTCGGCGAACACGCCGCGCGCGGTGCCGATCGCCAGGCCGATCGCGACGCCGATCGCGAGAAACAACAGGTGACTGGCTTTGGACGGCATCGGGAACGGAAGCATACGCCGCGCGGCGCCGCGGCCGCTAGCCGTGCGCTGCGGCGCGGCAGGTTGGCCGCAGCCGGCCCCGCGTCCTGACGCCGACCCCGCGCACCCTCATGGCAGGCCCTCGAGCCAATGCTGAGGATCGAGCGGCTTGCGGCCGTTGCGGATCTCGAAGTACAGCTGCGGCGCGGGCCCCGGCGCATCGCTCATCGCGGCGATCACGTCGCCTGGTGCGACCCAGTCGCCGACCGACTTGTAGAGGACTTCGGCGTGCGCATACAGGCTCAAATACCCGTCGCCGTGCGAAATGATCATCAGCAGACCGAGGCCACGCAGCCAGTCGGCATAGGCGACCCGGCCGAAGTACGGCGCCCGCACACGCGCCCCACGCGGCGCGGCGATCAGCACGCCGTTCCAGCGAAGGCTGCCTTGCGCGGCATTCATCCGCAGTTCGTGGAAATGCGCGACGAGGCGGCCGCCGACCGGCCAGGGCAGCCGTCCGCGCATCGCTGCGAAGCTTTTTTGCGGCCCGTTCGCAAAGCCGTGCATCACGCGCGACAGATCCCGGATCAGGGACTCGACCGACCGCTCCTGCCGCCGCAGCGAGGCGAGCGCCTGGTCGCTGGTCTTGACTCGCCGGCCGGCGGCGAGCAACGCGGTGGCGCGCCGCCGCCGCGCGGCATCGAGCGCCGCGACCTCCTTGCGGGCATCGTCCTGCAGGTCCTCGAGGTGCAGCGCCTGCTGCCTGGTGTCGCGCGTCAGCGCCGCGAGACGCTGCATGCGGTCGCGGATCGCGTTGATCTGCGCGGCGCGGGCGCGCCCGAAGTATCCGTAGTACGTGAGCATGCGGCCGACGGTGCCGATCTCGTCCTGGTTGAGCAGCAGCTTGATCGGTTCGCGTGGCCCGATCATGTAGGCCGCGACGATCTGGCCGGCGAGCGCCGAACGCTCGGCCGCGAGCGACTTCAGGCCGCGCATCCTCGCGGCGCGCAGCGCGCCGAGCCGCCGCCGGGCCGCGACGGCCGCCGCGCGCAGCGCATCGAGCGCCCGGCGCCTGGCCGCGATCCGCAGATCGTCGTCGCGCAGCTCGGCATCGAGCGCGTCGCGCTTTTGCATGGCGGCATCGCGACGCTGAGCGATGGCCGCGATCCGTGCGCGCACCGCGCCGAGCCGTTGCTTGGCGCGCAGCGCCGCGGGCGATTCGGCCGCGCGGCCGACGCTGGCGGCGACGCCTGCGCTGACGCCGAGCGATGCGAGGCAGGCCGCGAGAGCGGCGGCTGTCCAGAATGGCGTGCGTCGGCGGTTCATCTCGGTGGGCCAAGCATACAAGGCTTGCCGGCACTGCTATACTTGCGCGCCCGAAAATCCGACAGGTCCGACCCGCCGATGCAGCGTTTGCTCGAGTATCTTGGCCATCATCCCTGGTTGAGCGCAGGGACCGTGTTCGTCGCGATCGCCGTGCTGGTCTACGAGTTGCGCGACCACATCGAGGGCTCGGCCGGCCTGAGCGCCGCCGGGGCCGTTCGCCTGATGAACCAGGGCGCGTTGCTCATCGATCTGCGGACGAAGGACGCCTACGACGGCGGCCATATCGGCGAGGCCCGCAACATTCCGTTTGCCGAGATCGAGGCGCAGGCAGAGACACTGAAGAAATGGCAGGAAAAGCCGGTCATCACCTACTGCGACAGCGGGCGCGACGGCGCAGCCGCGGCACGCAAGCTCGCCAAGCTCGGCTTCACCAAGGTCGCGAGCCTGAACGGCGGGATCGGCGCCTGGGTCCGCGACAACATGCCGCTCGCGAAATCGGCGGGCGGCAAGCGCGGCGGCGGATGAACGCGCCCGTGATCACCGTTTACTCGGCGCCCTGGTGTACGTATTGCCAGCGCGCCAAGGAATTGCTCCGGGCGAAGCGTCTCGCCTACGACGAAATAGACGTCGACGAGGCACCGGACCGGCGCGCGGAAATGATCGCGCGCAGCGGTCGGGGCACCGTGCCGCAGATCTTCGTCGGCGATCGCCTCATCGGCGGCTGCGACGATCTGTACGCGTTCGACCGGAGCGGGGAACTCGACCGATTGATTCAGGGGGACGGATGAGCGAAGCGAGCAATAACGTGCCCGATGCGGGCGCCGGCGGCGTGCAGGTCACATTGCAAACCGTCTATTTGAAGGACTGTTCCTACGAATCGCCCAACGGGCCGAGGTTGCCCGGCAGCGAGGCGTGGGAACCGAAATTTCAGCTGAACATGAACACCGCGGCCGAGGAAATTGCGCCGGACGTGCGCGAGGTGCTGTTGACGATCACGCTGGAGGCGAAGCAGGGCGAATCGACGTTGTACCTCGTCGAGGTGAAACAGGCCGGCGTGTTCACCGTCGTCGGCGCCTCGAGCGAGGATCTGCAGCGCCTGATCGGCAGCTTCTGCCCAGCCGTGCTGTTTCCCTACGCACGCGAAGTCGTTTCGGACCTGATCACGAAGGGCGGCTTCCCGAATTTCCTGCTGCCGCTCGTAAATTTCGACGCCCTCTACGCTCAGGCGGCGGAAACTCGGCAGACGGAGCAGAAGGGCGCGGTCAACTGACCGCGGACCTTCGTTGCTTCGGCGACGGCGACGCATGCCCGGCACGCTGCTCGAACCGATGGCCGTGGTCGGCGCCGGATCCTGGGGCACGGCGCTCGCGATCCAGCTCGCCCGCACGGGGCATCCGACGCGGCTCTGGGGGCGCAATCCCGCCGACGCTGCGGCGATGCGCGAGCATCGCCGCAATCTGCGCTACCTACCGCTCGCGCCTTTTCCGGACGCGCTGCGCGTCGAATCGGACCTCGGGCGCGCTCTCGCCGGAGTGCGCGATGCCTTGATCGTGGTGCCCTCGCACGCATTTCGCGAGACGCTCGCGGCCGTGTGTCCGCGGCTCGCAGCGGCGACGCGCGTCGCCTGGGCGACCAAGGGCTTCGAAATCGCGAGCGGTCTGTTGCCGCACCAGGTCGCGCTCGAGGTGCTCGGCGATCGGTCGACCGCGGTGCTCTCGGGACCGACCTTCGCCGCCGAGGTCGGCGCGGGTCTGCCGACGGCGATGACGATCGCCTCGCACGACGCGCGTTTCGGTGAGGAACTGGCGCGAAGCCTCTCCGGGCCGAATTTCCGCGCCTATCTGCAGGCGGATATCGTCGGCGTCGAGGTGGGCGGCGCCGTCAAGAATGTGATCGCGATCGGCTCGGGGATCTCCGACGGCCTCGGATTCGGCGCGAACACCAGGGTCGCGCTGATCACGCGCGGACTCGCCGAGATGATGCGCCTCGGGGTGCAGCTCGGCGCGACTCGCGAGACCTTCATGGGCCTCGCCGGTCTCGGCGATCTGGTGCTCACCTGCACCGACGACCAGTCGCGCAATCGCCGCTTCGGCATCGCGCTCGCTTGTGGCAGCAGCCCCGACGCGGCGGCGCGTGCGATCGGCCAGGCCGTCGAGGGCGTGCCGGCCGCGCGCGCCGTACACGAAGTTGCCGGCCGACTGGGCGTCGAGATGCCGATCTGCGAGCAGGTGCACCGGATCGTCCACGGGGGGCTGGATGTACGCGAGGCGGTCGCCGCATTGATGCGCCGGGCGCTGCGCACCGAGGGGGACTGAGCACGCCCCTCGCCCCGCGCCCCGGGCCGTCATCGCCTACGGCGCCTCAGGCGGCGTCCTCCATGCCAAGCTCCTTCATCTTGCGCGTCAAGGTGTTGCGCCCCCAGCCGAGCAGCTTTGCGGCCTCCTGCTTCATGCCTTCGGCCTTGCGCAAGGCAACCCGTATCAGGATGCGCTCGACCTCCGGCACCGCGCGATCGAGGAGCCGCCGGGTGCCCGCGTCGAGTTCCAGTTCGGCCCAGTGCGTGAGCTTCACCGCCCAGTCCTCGCTTTGGCTCCGGCCATCGTGCGCGCCGCCGAGATCCTGCGGAATGTCCTCGGCACGAATCTCCCGGCCGGGAGCGGTCACCGTCAGCCGGCGGCAGGCGTTGACGAGCTGGCGCACGTTGCCGGGCCAGTCGAAGGCGACCAGCGCGGCTTGCGCCGCGGGCATCAACACCTTCGGCTCCACGCCGATCTCCTGCGCCGCGTTCGCCAGATAGTGCCGGAGCAGTTCCGGTATGTCCTCGCGCCGCGCGCGCAGCGGCGGGATCTCGATGCGGATGACGTTGAGCCGGTGCAGCAGGTCCTCGCGGAATTGCCCGCAAGCGACGCGCGATTCGAGATGCTGATGGGTCGCGGCGATCACGCGCACGTCCACCTTGACCGGCGTCTGTCCGCCGACCCGGTAGAATTCACCCTCGGCAAGCACCCGCAGAAGCCGCGTCTGCAGTGCCGGCGACATGTCACCGATTTCGTCGAGGAACAGCGTACCGCCGTCCGCCTGCTCGAAGCGCCCTCGCCGCAGCGCATCGGCACCGGTGAAGGCCCCTTTCTCGTGACCGAAGAGCTCTGATTCGAGCAGGTCGGCGGTGAATGCGGCGGTGTTCAGGGCGAGGAACGCCTTGGAGGATCGCGGACTGTGCCGGTGCAGCGCGCGTGCGACGAGTTCCTTGCCGGTGCCCGATTCGCCGGTGATGAGCACGGTCATGCTGGAGCGCGAGAGCCGGCCCACCGCGCGAAACACTTGCTGCATGCTCGCGGCCTGACCGAGGAGCTCCGGAATCGCGCCGCGCGCGGACTCGCCGTCATTCGTGATCGTCGCCTGCTGCGCCGCGCGGCGCACCAGATCGACCGCCTTGTCGATGTCGAACGGCTTCGCCAGATATTCGAACGCGCCGCCCTGATACGCGGCGACCGCAGCGTCGAGGTCCGAATGCGCGGTCATCACGATCACCGGCAGTCCCGGCCGCGTACCTTGGATCTCGCGCAGCACCTCGAGTCCGCTGCGCCCCGGCATCCGAATGTCGGTCAGCAACACATCCGGCGCCTCGATACGCAGCGCGGCGAGCGCGCCGGCGGCATCCTCGAATGACTTCGCAATCATGCCCCCGCTCTTCAGCGCCTTCTCGAGCACCCAGCGGATCGACGCATCGTCGTCGATCAACCATACGCGAAGCGGCTTGGCGTTCATGCGGCATCCATCGGCAAGGTGATCGTGAAGACCGTTCGGCCGGGCACGCTGTCGAATTCGATCAGGCCGCCGTGGCGGCTGACCAGTTCCTGGGCGATGCCGAGGCCCAAACCGCTGCCGCCGTCCCGTCCGGAGACGAGCGGATAGAAGATCGTGTCGCGAATTTCCGGCGCTACGCCCGGTCCATCGTCCTCGAACTGGATCGAGGCGACGAGCCGGTGGCGCTTCGAACCGACGTTGACGTTCGTCGCCGCACGCGTCCGCAGCACGAGCCGGCCGCCGTTTCCCGCAGGGCCGGCGAGCGCCTGCAGTGCGTTGCGCCCGAGGTTCAGCATCGCCTGGATGATGTGGTTCGGATCGACGGTGATCGGCGGCAGGCTCGGGTCGTAGTCCCGGTCCACCACGACTCCGGGGGCCGCCTCGCTGCGCAACAGGCGATAGACCCGCTCGAGCATTTCATGCACATTCATACACTGCTTGGCAGGTGGGCGGCCGGGCCCGAGCATCGAGTCGAGCAGACTCGTCAGGCGGTCCGCCTCGCTGATGATCACGCGCGTGTACTCGCGCAGCGACGGATCGAGCAATTCGCGCTCGAGGAGCTGTGCCGCGCCGCGCAGACCGCCCAGCGGATTCTTGATCTCGTGGGCGAGTTGCCGCACCATCAAGCGGCTGCCGTCGAGCTGGGCGAGCAGTGCCGTTTCGCGCGTCAAGCGGCGGTGTTGGGTGATGTCCTCGATCTCCAGCAACACCCGCGAGTCGGTGCCGAACGACACCTCGGTCACCGCGCAGTCGAGGATCCGATCGATTCCGGGGGGACCGTGCCAGGCGAGCTCGCGCTGGACGACGCCCTCGCCGCCGGCGAGCACGCGATCGAACAGCGGCGACAGTGATTCGGCGCCGCGGATCAGCTCGCCGATCGGCCGGCCGATCGCCTGGTTCGGTCCGAGGCCGAGCAGCGTCTGCGCCGCCGCGTTCAGATAGCTGACCTGCAGACGCCGATCGAGCAGAAAGACGCCCGTGAGCAGCGCATCGAGCAATTCGGCGCGATCGATCGATGCGGCGACGGCGTGCAGCTCAGCGGCCAAGCGCGGCCCCGGCGGCGCGCCCCGCGCGGCTCGTCAGCGAGGGTGGTGATACCGATCGAGCAGCGACGGCCGGTGCTCGTAGAACGTCACCGAGGTGCTGTTCAGCGTCGCGCCGGTCGCTTGATCGGCGACCGTCGCCGTCAGCGTGAAGGCGCCGCGGGGCAGGTCGAGCGTGAACTCGATCTGATTCGCGTGGGTCGCGAGGATCTTGCCGTTCAAGGTCCAAGTCAGCGCATGATCCGTCTGCAGCGCGGGCTGCATCGTCAGGTGCACCGGCACGGGCTGGGTGAAGAACGACTGTTCGCCGGTCGGCGAGTCGATGACGAATTGCGTGTAGGGATCCGACGCCGATCCACCCCGGGAACGGCGCGCCGCGGCGGCAGACCCGGAGGGCGGCTGGCCCGCGGACGCCGGCACCACGTCGACGTTGACCGTCACTTTGTGGGCGCCCGGCCCCGGGTGATCGGCGTAGTGCACGACTCCCGCGGCGTCGGTCCACTTGTAGATCGGGGACGCCGCCGGGCAAGCGCAGGCGACGAAGATGCCGAGCGCGATCAGTGTTCGCCATAGGTGCATGACCGCAGAGCATAGCCCCATCGCCTCCCCGTCACAAAGTCGGGGTGACGGCGGCGTGACCGCCGTCACCCCGGGACACCCGGCCGCCTTGGGGTCGCCGACCGATCACAGACTGTAGTACATCTCCAGCTCGATCGGATGCGTCGTCATTCTCAGACGGGTCACGTCCTTCATCTTCAGCTCGATGTAGGCGTCGATCAGATCGTCGGTGAACACGCCGCCCGCCTTGAGGAAACCGCGGTCCTTGTCGAGATAATCGAGCGCCATGTCGAGCGAGTGGCACACCGTCGGGATCTTCTTGTCCTCCTCGGGCTCCAGATCGTACAGGTCCTTGTCGGCCGGATCGCCCGGATGGATCTTGTTCTGGATCCCATCGAGGCCGGCGAGCAGCATCGCGGAGAATGCGAAGTACGGGTTCGCGGTCGCGTCCGGGAAACGCACTTCGATGCGACGCCCCTTCGGGTTCGACACCCAGGGAATGCGGATCGACGCCGAACGGTTGCGGGCGGAGTACGCGAGCTTGACCGGCGCCTCGAAGCCCGGCACCAGGCGTTTGTAGCTGTTCGTGCTCGCGTTGGTGAATGCGTTGATCGCGCGCGCATGCTTGATGATCCCGCCGATGTAATACAGCGCGAGTTCCGACAGTCCGCCGTACTTGTCGCCGGCGAACAAGGCTTTGCCGTCCTTCTGCAGCGATTGGTGCACGTGCATGCCATTGCCGTTGTCGCCGACGATCGGCTTCGGCATGAAGGTGAGCGTCTTGCCGTAACCGTTGGCGACGTTCTGCAATGCGTACTTGAGGATCTGCACCTCGTCGGCCTTGTTCGTCAGCGTATTGGCGGCGACGTTGATCTCGCCCTGACCGGCGGTTGCGACCTCGTGATGGTGCACCTCGAACTTCAGGCCCATCTCCTCGCACGCGAGGGACATCGCGGTGCGGATGTCCTGCTGCGAATCGGTCGGCGGCACCGGGAAGTAGCCGCCCTTCACGCCCGGACGGTGCCCCTTGTTCCCGTCCTCGTACGTCTTGGCCGAATTCCACGCCCCTTCGTAGGCATCGACCTCGTAGGCGCAGCCGTTCATGCCGGCCTTGACCGTGACGCTGTCGAATATGAAGAATTCGTTCTCCGGCCCGAACAGCGCGCCGTCCGCGATGCCGGTGGACTTGAGATACGCCTCCGCGCGCTTCGCGAGCGAGCGCGGGTCGCGGCCGTAGCCTTGCATGGTGGTCGGCTCGATCACGTCGCAACGGATGTTGACCGTCGTCTCCTCGTAGAACGGATCGATCACCGCCGTCGACGGGTCGGGTAGCAGAATCATGTCCGACTCATTGATGCCCTTCCACCCGGCGATCGACGAGCCGTCGAACATCTTGCCGTCTTGGAAGAAGCCCTCGTCGACGAGCCGCGTCGGAACGGTTACGTGCTGTTCCTTGCCGATCGTGTCCGTAAAGCGAAGATCGGCGAACTTCGCGTCTTTTTCTTGAATCAATCGCAGAACATCAGCGGGCTTCATGATTCTCCTCCGAATGCGGTGAATGGCCTGAATCGAGCCCGGCCTAAGCCAGGGGGTGTCCCGATGATGCAGCTACCGTGCCACAATCTGGGGCAAGGTGGATCAAGCACTTGCGCTGCGGCAAGCGCGAGCACGTCCCCATGATGCACCAGATTGAGGCATCGCCGCCAGATCAGGCATCGATAGGGGGCAAGAGGTCCGTCTCCGGCACAGCGCCCCGGCACAGCGCCCCGGCGGCGGCGAAGCGGCGCGGCAGTCGGCGCGTCGCTATACTCGTGCGCTTTTCCAGCGAGCATGCGCATGCCGAGAGCCGTCTCCCCGCCGCGGACCTTCCAGGAGCTCATCTTCGCGCTGCAGCGTTATTGGTCGAACCGGGGGTGCGTCGTGCTGCAACCGTACGACATGGAAATGGGCGCCGGCACCTTTCATCCCGCAACCTTCCTGCGCGCGGTCGGGCCGGAACCTTGGAACGCCGCGTACGTGCAGGCCTCGAGGCGGCCGACCGACGGTCGCTATGGGGATAATCCGTTTCGCCTGCAACACTATTACCAGTTCCAGGTGGTCATGAAACCCTCGCCGGTCGATTTCCAGGAGCTATACCTCGGGTCGCTGCGCGCCCTCGGCTTCGACCTGCTGACGCATGACATCCGCTTCGTCGAGGACAACTGGGAGTCGCCGACGCTCGGCGCTTGGGGCTTGGGCTGGGAAGTCTGGTTGAACGGCATGGAGATCACGCAGTTCACGTACTTCCAGCAGGTCGGCGGGCTCGACTGCCGTCCCGTCATGGGCGAGATCGCCTACGGGCTCGAGCGCCTCGCGATGTATATCCAGGGCGTCGAGAGCATCTTCGACATCGTCTGGACGGATCTCGGCGGACGCGCTGTCACCTATGGCGACGTATTTAAGCAGAACGAAGTCGAACAGTCGGCCTACAACTTCGAGAAGGCCGACGGCGCGGCCTTGTGCCGCGCGTTCGATGCCGCCGAGGCGGCGTGCCGGACGCTGGTCACGGAGCAGCTGGTGCTGCCGGCGTATGAGCGCCTGCTCGAGGCCTCGCACACATTCAATTTGCTCGATGCGCGCCGTGCGGTCTCGGTGACCGAGCGCCAGCGCTATATCCTGCGGATGCGCACGCTCGCACGCGCGGTCGCCGAAGGTTATCTGGGTCGCCGCAAAGCGCTCGGATTTCCGCTGTTGAACGACGGCCCCACCGGACGCGCTGCATGACGGCGGCTCACGACCTGCTGTTCGAGTTGCGCACCGAGGAGCTGCCGCCGCACAGCCTCGATGTGCTGTCGACCGCGCTCGCCGCCGGCTTCGCGACGGGCCTCGACGGCGCCGGCATCGCGCACGGCAGGCTACGGCGCTTCGCGACGCCGCGACGGCTCGCAGTGCTCGTCGAGGGCTGCGCGCTGCACCAGTCCGACCGGCCGGTGACCCGCCGCGGACCGCCGCGCACTGCCGCCTACGATGCAAGCGGCGCGCCGACTCAGGCGGCGCTCGCCTTTGCCGGCAGCTGCGGGGTACCGCTCGCTCAGCTCACGGAAATCGCGACCGACAAAGGCGTGTGGCTCGGCTTCAGCGGCATCGAGACGGGCGCGCCGACGTTGAGCCTGCTCGGTGCGCTCGCGACGCGCGTCGTCGCGGCGTTGCCGCTGCCGAAGCGGATGCGCTGGGGCGCGGGCGAGGCGCAGTTCTTACGGCCGGTGCATGGAGTCGTGTTGCTCTTCGGCGCCGAGGTCGTGCCGTGCACGATCCTCGGGCTGCAAGCGGGACTCGAGACCTTCGGCCATCGGTTCCATGCGCCGCGGCCGATCCGGCTCAAATCGGCGCGCCGCTATCCGGCCGCGTTGCGCCGCGCGAAGGTCATCGCCGATTTCGCCGAGCGGCGCGAAGTGATCCGTGCTGGGGTGGCCGCTGCCGCCGCGGACACCGGCGGCCGTGCCCTGATCGACCCCGAGCTGCTCGACGAGGTCACTGCGCTGGTCGAGTGGCCGGTGCCGATCGCGGGGCGATTCGACGAACGATTCCTGCAGCTGCCCCGCGAGGTCATCGTCGCGACGGTCCAGGACCACCAGCGCTATTTCCCGGTGGAGGCCGCGGATGGCGCCCTGAGTGCGTGGTTCGTGACGATCAGCAACCTCGCGAGCCGGCATCCGCAGACGGTCCGCGAAGGCAACGAGCGAGTGGTTCGGCCGCGCCTCGCCGACGCGGCATTCTTCTGGGACCAGGACCGCAAGGTGCCGTTCGCCGACTACGCGGCGAGGCTCGGCGGCGTCACCTATCAAGGCCGGCTCGGCAGCTACGCAGAGAAGTCCGCGCGGGTACGGGCGCTCGCGATCCAGATCGGTCGCGCCATCGGCGCCGGCGAACACGTAGAGCGCGCGGCGCAGCTGGCGAAAGCGGATCTGATGACCGCGATGGTCGGCGAATTTCCCGAACTGCAGGGCACGATGGGCCGGCATTATGCGGCCGCGGCCGGCGAGGATCCGCAGGTGGCGATCGCGCTCGAGGAACAATACCGGCCGCGCTTCGCCGGTGACGCGCTGCCGGCGACCCGGGTCGGCCAGGCGCTCGCGCTCGCCGACAAGATCGACACGCTGGCCGGCATCTTCGCCATCGAGCAGCGGCCCTCCGGCACCAAGGATCCCTTCGGCCTGCGGCGCACCGCGCTCGGCCTGCTGCGGATCCTGCTCGAGACGCCGCTCGATCTGGATCTCGTCGATTTGGTCGAGCGGGCCGCCGCCGCGCAACCCGTCGTGCGTGCCGACACCGCGACCGAGGTACTCGCATTCGTCACGGATCGATTGCGTGGTTTGCTGCAGGAGCGCACCGCGGGCGCGACCGGCGAGATGATCGAGGCCGTGCTCGCGACCGCGCCGAGCTCGCCGGTCGACGCCGAGGCACGGCTGGTCGCATTGCTCGGGTTCCTCGAACGGCCGGAAGCGGCACAGCTCGGCGCCGCCAACAAGCGGATCGGCAACATCCTCAAGAAGACGACGAGCGGCGCGGACCGGCGCGTCGATGCGCGGCTGTTCACCGACGAGGCCGAACGGCGGCTGCATCGAACGGTCGGCGAACTCGCGCCGCGCGTCGCCGCGGCGCGCGCCGCGCACCGCTACACCGAGGCGCTGCAGCTCGCCCAGGGCGTGCGCGCCGACGTCGACGCGTTCTTCGAGGCAGTCCTCGTCATGGACGAGGACCTCGAGCGGCGGCACAACCGCCTCGCGCTGCTGCGCGACGTACGGGCCATGCTCGGCGCCGTCGCCGATCTGTCGCGACTGCCCGGCTGAGCGCGCGGCTGTGCAGTATCTGCGGTCGCTGATCTTCACCGCTTATCTGATGCTGTCGGCGTGTGTGTTCGGCTGTGCGATGGGGCTGATGTTCTTTCTTCCCTACCGCTGCGAGTTCGCGCTCGCGCGCTGGTGGGCGCGCGCGGTGCTATGGATGCTGGCGCGGCTCTGCCGACTGCGCTACGTCGTCGAGGGCATGGAGAACCTTCCGCCCGGCAATCACATCGCGATGAGCAATCACACCTCGGCCTGGGAGACCGTCGCGGCATTCGTGCTGCTGCCGCCGCAGGTCTGGGTGCTGAAGCGCGAGCTGTTGTGGATTCCGTTCGTCGGCTGGGGCCTTAAGCGGTTGCGGCCGATCGCGATCGACCGCGGCGCCGGGCACCGCGCGGTGGGTCAGGTCGTCGAACAAGGCAAGGTCCGGCTGGCCGACGGGCTCTGGGTCGTGATCTTTCCGGAAGGCACGCGCGTCATCGCCGGCCAGCAGCGCAAATACGGCGTCAGTGGCGCGTTGCTCGCAGCAGCTGCCGGCAAGCAGATCGTGCCGATCTCGCACAACGCCGGTGAATTCTGGTCGCGCCGCGGCATGCTGAAGAAGCCCGGCACGATTCGGCTGGTAATTGGCCGGCCGATCGAGCCGGGGCACAAGGAACCGCGCGCGCTGACCGAGGAAGTGCGTGCGGCGATCGAAGCTGGATTGGCGAGGATCGGTGCGGATACCGGCAAGTTATCCGCCATATCAAGCGGCGCGCGCTGACCGCGCGGCGCCGTGGGCTGCTGGCCGGACCCCTCAGATGTCGAGATTCGACACCTGCAGCGCGTTCTTTTCGATGAATTCGCGGCGCGGTTCGACCGCATCACCCATCAGGGTGGTGAAGATCTCGTCGGCGGCGACGGCATCCTCGATCCGCACCTGCATCAGACGGCGCGTCTCTGGATTGATGGTCGTTTCCCACAGCTGGCTCGCGTTCATCTCACCCAAGCCTTTGTAGCGCTGGATGCTCTGCCCCTTCTTCGCCTGATCGAACAGCCAATTGATCGCCACTTTGAAGCTCGGCGCCGCGTGACGCTCATCGCCCCTCTGCACGTAGGCGCCGGACCCCATCAGATCGCCCAGCGTGCTGGCGAGCTCGGTGATCCGCCGGTATTCGGCGGAGTCGAAGAACTCGCGTGGCACGTGGCGCACCGTCGTCAGCCCGTGCTCGATCCGTTGCAGATCGAGTCGATGGCCGCCGGCCGCGACCGGCTCGACGAGCACGCGATAGTGCCGCGACACGTCGTCGAGGGCGTTCAGACGTTTGGCGAGCCGCTCCGCCCACGCGCGCAGCGTGTCGAGACGATCGAAGGCGTCGGCGGTGAGCGGCGGCATGTACAGCAGTTGATCGAGGAAACGTTCGTCGTACCGCCGCGCCCAGCGGCGCACGATCGCTTGCACCTCGACGTACTTGCGGGCGAGCGATTCGAGGCCTGGGCCCGAGAGCGGCGGTGCCGCCTCGTTGACGTGCAGCGCGGCGCCGTCGATCGCGGTGTTGAGGAGCAGCGCGTTCAGCTCGACATCGTCCTTGACATAGGACTCCTGCTTGCCCTTTTTGACCTTATAGAGCGGCGGTTGTGCGATGTAAATGTGGCCGCGCTCGATCAGCACCGGCATCTGCCGGTAAAAGAAGGTCAGCAGCAGCGTGCGGATGTGTGAACCGTCGACGTCCGCGTCGGTCATGATGATGATGCGGTGATAGCGCAGCTTGTCGACGTCGAAATCGTCGCGGCCGATGCCGCAGCCCAACGCGGTGATCAGCGTGCCGACTTCGGCGGAAGACAGCATCTTGTCGAACCGCGCCTTCTCGACGTTCAAGATCTTACCTTTCAGCGGCAGAATCGCCTGGGTGCGCCGATCGCGTCCCTGCTTTGCCGAGCCGCCGGCCGAGTCTCCCTCCACGAGAAACATCTCCGACAGAGCCGGGTCCTTTTCCTGGCAGTCCGCAAGCTTTCCCGGCAGGCCGGCGATATCCAACGCGCCCTTGCGCCGGGTCATCTCCCGGGCCCTGCGCGCCGCCTCGCGTGCGTGCGCGGCCTCGAGGATCTTATTGACGATCGCTCGAGCTTCCTGCGGGTGTTCGAGCAGGAATTCCTCGAGCCGCGCAGCCACGGTGGACTCGACGACGCCCTTGACCTCGGAGGATACGAGCTTGTCCTTGGTCTGCGAGGAAAATTTCGGATCCGGGAGCTTGACCGAGAGAATCGCGGTCAGCCCCTCGCGCGAATCATCGCCCGTCGTCGGGACCTTTTCTTTCTTCGCGGCGAGTTCTTTTTCGATGTAGTTGTTCAGCGTGCGCGTCAGCGCCGCGCGGTAGCCGGCCAGATGCGTGCCGCCGTCCTTCTGCGGGATGTTGTTCGTGTAGCAGTACATGCTCTCCTGGTACGAGTCGTTCCATTGCATCGCGACTTCGACCTGGACGTTGCCGTCGCGCGTTTGGAACCAAAGCACCGAGTCGTGGATCGGCGTCTTGCTGCGGTTCAAGTGCTGGACGAAGGCCTTCAAGCCGCCCTGAAACTCGTAGACCTCGGATTTCTCGTCGCGCTCATCGATCAATTCGATGCGCACGCCCGAATTCAGAAACGACAGCTCCCGCAGGCGCTTTGCCAGCGTTTCATAGTTGAAGCTGATGTGGGTGAAGATCTGCGAACTCGGCTTGAAGCGCAGACTGGTGCCGCGTTCGTTCGTGTCGGCGATCGCCGCAAGCGGCGCGACGGGCACGCCGAGACGGTATTCCTGGCGATGGAGCTTGCCGTCGCGGCGAATGTTCAGCTCGAGGAACTCGGAGAGCGCATTGACGACCGAGACGCCGACCCCATGCAGACCGCCCGAGACCTTGTACGAGGTGTCATCGAATTTGCCGCCCGAATGCAGCATGGTCATGATGACCTCGGCGGCCGATCGGCCTTCCTCGCTGTGGATATCCACCGGGATGCCGCGACCGTTGTCGGTTACCGTGACCGACTCATCGGCATGAATGGTCACGACGATCTGGTCGCAGTGGCCCGCTAGAGCCTCGTCGATCGCGTTGTCGACGACCTCGAAAACCATGTGATGCAAGCCACTGCCGTCATCCGTGTCGCCGATGTACATGCCGGGGCGCTTGCGAACCGCATCGAGACCCTTTAAGACCTTGATTTTGCTCGAGTCGTAGACGTCCGGTGGAGCCATGGTGAGTCCTGTGAAATGACCCACTATTCTAACAGTTTCCACGTTCGGTGGCCTGGCTGCTCCAGTCGCTGCGCCCATTCGCGTTCCACGTGAAACATCCTAAGCTTCAGGACAGCACGCGAAACTCGCCCGCTTGAGCCGCCACCTCGGAGCCCGGCCGTCCGAGCGCAGGAAATTCCGGCTGCAGCGTCGTCACGATCAATTGGGGACTGATTTGCTCGACCTCCGCGATCAACGCCGCGAGTCGGCTCGGATCCAGCTCGGCCGCTGGGTCATCGAGCAGCAGTGTCGGTCGCATGGCAAGACCGTCGGGAAACACACCGAGCTGGGCGATCAACAGCGCCGCGGCTAGCAGTTTCTGCTGTCCCCGAGACACATGTTCCCGTGCCAGGCCGCCATCGACGTACACCAAAAGCTCAGCGCGGTGCGGGCCAACTTGCGTTGCGGCACGTTGACGATCGACGAGGCCGCTGCGACTCAAGGCCTCGCCGAGTTCGAGGTCTTCGGCCCAGCCACGGCGGTACTTCAGCTCCAGCTCCGCGCCCAGCAAGCGCCGGACGGCGGGCTTTGCCCTGCGGGACAAAGTCTCGACATAACTGGCTCGAGCAGCACTGATCTCAATGCCGGCGCGAAGGAGTTCTGGGTTCCACGCGCTCACGAGAGCGTCTGTCTGGCCAGCCCGTAGCGCGGCGTTGCGTTGGCTCAGAGCGTGGCGGTACCGGTGCCATGCCGCAAGGAAAGTCGGTTCCACGTGGAACACGCCCCAGTCCAGGAACCGCCGACGGCCGCCCGGTCCCTCTTCGATCAGCTTGTGCACTTCCGGATCGATGATCTGCACCGGGAAATGCTTCGCGAGCTCGGCGATTGACGCGGCATCCCGGCCATCGATGCGTGCGCGGCTGCGGTCCGCCGTGCTCTCGACACCGAGCGCTCTGCGTAGTCCCCCGTTTTCCGTCTCACCAAAGACCACGAACCGATCGGCGCCGAATCGAATCAGGCGTGCCAACCGTCGCGCACGGAACGAGCGACCGCGGCCGAGCACATAGATTGCTTCGAGCAAACTGGTCTTGCCGGATGCATTTGGCCCGCTGATCAGGGTGTAATGCGGATCCAGGTGCAGTTCTACGGCCTGCAAGCAACGGAAGTCCGTTATTTGCAGGCGGCGCAAGCCCATTGTTGTCCTCGACTTAAAGTCTCATGGGCATGACGACATAGCGAGAGCTCGCGGTTCCCGGAGAGCGAATCAAACAGCTACTGTTGCTGTCCGTGAGCCCAAGTTCCACCTCCGCACCGTCGATCGCCGACAGCGCCTCGAGCAGGTAATTGACATTGAAGCCGACTTCGAGATCCGGTCCGGCATAACCAACCTCGATTTCTTCCTCGGCCTCTTCTTGCTCTGGATTGTGCGCCTGGATCGTCAGTACGTTCTGTTTGACGCTGATGCGGATTCCGCGATATTTCTCGTTCGATAAAATTGCCGTGCGCTGCAACGCTTGGCGCAAGGTATCGCGGTCCGCCTTGATCGCTGCCCCCGTCGTCGCTGGGATCACCCTGGAATATTCTGGGAATCTGCCGTCAATCAGCTTGGATGTGAAGCGAACATCGCCGATCTGTGCGCGAACGTGATTTGTACCGATCGCCAATTCGCAGGTTCCCTCACTACCGAGGATCCGCTGCAGTTCGAGCACACCCTTGCGCGGCACGATCACCTGCTGCGGTGCCTTCGCCTTGTGCGCGAGGGCCGCCTCGGACAAGGCGAGCCGATGTCCGTCGGTCGCAACCCCGCGCAACACGTTGCCATCGATCTCCAACAACATCCCGTTCAGGTAATAGCGGACGTCCTGCTGCGCCATCGAGAAGTGGGTCTTCTCGAGCAGCCGCGACAGCGCCGAGCGCTCGATCGCGACGCTCTGTTCGGCGTTGATGTCCTCGATGACGGGAAATTCGCTCGCCGGCAAGGTCGAGAGGCTAAAGCGGCTGCGTCCGGCCTTCACGACTACTTTCTCACCCTCGAGAGCGATCGAGACCGGCAGCTTTTCGGCGAGCGCGCGCAAAATATCGAGCAGTTTGCGTCCCGGTATGGTGATGTCGCCCGCTTCTTGCACGGTCACGGCCGTCGCTGCCACGAGTTCCACTTCGAGATCGGTCGCAGTGATCGACATGCGCCCGTCGCGCACCGTCAGCAACACATTGGCGAGGACCGGCATCGTCTGCCGGCGTTCCACGACGCCGATCACGGCTTGCAATGGTGCGAGCAGCGTCTCTCGTTCTGCGGTCAATTTCATGCGTTGTTCCCGTTCGGCCAGTCGCTCAGAATCTTAATGAATCTGAATTCTTAAAAGATGATGATGTTGATTATGAAGGCCGCGTTGTCTTGAGGATAAGCCCGTAATTCATCATCGAATCAATAAATTAAACCAAGTGCAAGTGCACGGCTTAGCTGTTCGGCCGCTGTCCGGCGCCTGTTGGCAGGTTGTGGATGAATCCGCCTGCCAAACCATCCACAGCTTCTGCACCGTCATCCTGCCAGAGTTCTCAACAGGTTCAGGTAATCCTCGCCGATCCGCCGTTCCGTCTCCCGCAACCCCTTGATGCGCCGGCACGCGTGCAGGACGGTCGTGTGGTCGCGCCCGCCGAACGCGTCGCCGATCTCCGGCAAGCTATGATTCGTCAGTTCCTTGGCAAGTGCCATGGCGACCTGGCGTGGCCGGGCGACCGAGCGGTTGCGGCGCTTGGACAACAGATCGGCGATGCGAATCTTGTAGTATTCGGCGACGGTTTTCTGGATATTCTCCACGGTCACGAGCTTTTCTTGCAGCGCAAGCAGATCGCGCAGCGCTTCCTTGGCGAATTCCTGCGTGATCGGCCGTCCGGTGAAATTGGCCGTGGCAACGACCCGCCGCAACGCCCCCTCGAGTTCGCGCACGTTCGAACGGATCCGCTTGGCGATGAAGAACGCCACCTCCTCGGGCAGATCCACGTGCGAGATCGCCGCCTTGCTCATCAGGATCGCGACGCAGGTTTCCAATTCCGGCGGCTCGATCGCGACCGTGAGACCCCAGCCGAAGCGTGATTTCAGACGCTCCTCCAGTCCATCGACCTCCTTCGGATAGCGGTCGCACGTCAGAATGACTTGCTGTTGGCTCTCGAGCAACGCATTGAACGTGTGGAAGAACTCTTCCTGCGACCGTTCCTTGCCGGCGAAGAACTGGATGTCGTCGATCATCAGGGCATCGAGCGACCGGTACGCGCTCTTGAAGTCGTTGATCGTATTGTGCTGCAAGGCCTTGACCATGTCGCCGACGAAGCGTTCGCTGTGCACATAGGCGAGCCGGACGCCCGCATTGTGCTCCTTCAGCTTGTTCGCCACCGCGTGCATCAGATGGGTTTTGCCGAGGCCGACGCCGCCGTAGATGAACAGCGGGTTGTAGGCCTTGCCGGGATTGCCCGCCACCTGCACCGCCGCGGCCTTCGCCAGCTGGTTGCTCTTGCCTTCGACGAACGTGTCGAAGGTGAACTCGGCGTTGATGCGGCTGCCGAGCACCTGCGGCGCCGGACGTGCCGCACTCTTGCCACCGCTGCCCGCTGCGGGAGCTGCGGGAGCAACGGGCACGACGGGCACGACGGGCACGGCTCCGGGGGCACGCGTGCCCACGTCGAGCAGGATCTGCGGCATCGGCCCGATCGCAAACGCGCGGATCAGCTCCTTGATCCGCGGCAACGAATTCTGGTCGAGCCAATCGACGACGTACCGGTTCGGCGCGAGCAGCCGCAGTTCGCCCTCGCGTTCGACCGACTGCAGCGGCCGAACCCAGGTGTTGAATTGCTGTTCCGGCAGCTCGCTCTCGAGCACACGAAGACAGCGATTCCACAGCGACTCGGACAAGAGCGCGCTCTCCTCAGAACGTGGCGGCGGCGTGGGGCGGTTGGAACGAAAGGGCGCAAAGTCTAGCGCCTGCAGGCCGACGCGTCTATTGACACGTCCGGCACCGCTAAGTACCCTTGCCGCCTTTCGCGATTGACCCGCGTACCGACGACAACCTCGAGTCCCTGCGCTGCCGAACTGCCATGAAACGCACCTTCAATCCCAGTAATTTGCACCGCGCCCGTACGCACGGCTTTCGCGCCCGCATGGCCACCAAGGGCGGCCGCCGCGTCCTTGCGCGGCGCCGCGCCAAGGGCCGCAAGCGCCTCTGCCAGTAAGCCTCCTCTGAACGAGCCGCGGACGAAGGCGCCGTACGGGTTAGAACCCGGCAAACGCTTGCACCAGCCGGCCGAATTTCGCGAGCTGCGGCGCAGCGGACAACGGCTCGCGGACGCCTATTTCAGCCTCTCGGTGCGCGCGAACCGACGGACCCATCCGCGCCTCGGCCTGGCGATCGCGACGCGCTGCGCCGGGTCCGCGGTCGCTCGCAACCTGATCAAGCGCATCACCCGTGAGTCCTTTCGCTTGAACCAACAGGCCCTGCCGCCGGTCGATGTCACCGTCGCCGCCCGCGACGGCGCGCGTGGCGCGACGCCGCGGGTGCTGCGCGCGAGCCTGGAGAAGCACTGGTCGACGATCAGAGAACGATGGTAGCTCTATGCGCCTGATTCTGCTGTGGCTCATTCGCGGATACCAGCTCGCCATCAGCCCGCTGCTGGGAGCGAATTGCCGGTTCCATCCGACCTGCTCGTGCTACGCCCACGGGGCCATCGAGCGGCACGGACCGCTGCTCGGCCTCTGGCTCACCGTCAAGCGCATCCTGCGCTGCCATCCCTTCGCGCCGGGCGGATACGATCCGGTGCCCGAAAAGAGACCGTTCCATGTTTAACACCCGCATCATGCTCTGGGTCGCGCTCGCCGCGCTGCTGTACGTGAATTACGGCACCTGGATGCGCGACAACGCACGGTCCGCGACGCCGGCGCCCCGCGCCGCGGCGTCCCGGTCCGCCGCAACGCACGCGCCGCGCTTCGACGATTCGGTGCCGCAGGCGGCTCCGGCCGTCATGCCCGCGCAGGCGCCGGGTTCCGCGCAGGCGCCGGGTTCTGCGGTGCCGGCGGGCGGCATCAAGGCGCCGGCGATGGCTGCCGCGCCGAGCGCGGCGGTGCCGCTCCCGTCCGCCGCGGGACAGACCTTGCGCGTCCGGACGGACGTGTTCGACGTGCGCATCGCCTTGGCGGGCGGTGAGCTCGACCGGGCGGATCTGCGCCAATACCCCTTGCACAAGGACCAACCGAACATCCCCGTTCGCCTGCTGAACCGCGACGGCCCCGACACGCGTTATGTGATCCAGTCCGGACTGACCGGCGAGCCAGGCGAGAGCGTGCCGAGCCACCTCGTGACCTGGACCGCCGCGCAAACCTCCTACGCCTTGGCGCCCGGCGCCGTGCAACTGCGCGTGCCGCTCACCTGGACCGACGGCAAGGGCCTTCGCGTCACGAAGACCTTCGTCTTCACGCGCGGCAAGTACGCGATCGCCATCGACTACCACGTCGACAACGCGAGCGCCGCGCCGCGCGAACTCGCCACCTATGCGCAGATCCTGCGCCACTGGCACATCGTCAAGCGCTCGTACTTCAACGTCGCGACGTACTCCTTCATGGGCCCGGCGATCTACGACGGCGACAAGTACCAGGACCTCACGCTCAACGTCGACAAACCCCGGCCCTTCGCCCAGACGATCACCAACGGCTGGCTCGCAGCGCTGCAACACCACTTCGTCTCGGCGATCGTGCCGACCGCCGGCGAGCCCTTCGCCTACGCGCTCCTGGTGCACGGCCATGACTTCCTGTTGCGCGCGACCGGACCGATGACGACCGTGGCCCCGGGTGCGACCGCGACGTTCCGGGAAAAGGTGTTCGTCGGACCGAAGCTACAGTCGCAGCTCGCGGCGACGGGCCCGAAGCTCGAGCTCGCCGTCGATTACGGCAAGCTCACCGTGATCGCCGAACCTCTATTCAAGACCCTGAACTGGGTCCACGGCATCACCGGCAACTGGGGCTGGTCGATCATCATCGTCACGGCGCTGATCAAGCTGATATTCTTCCCGTTGAGCCAGGCGAGCGGCCGCTCGATGGCGAAGATGCGCAGTGTCGGACCGCGCATGAAGCAGATCCAGGACACCTTCAAGGACGACCGCGAGAAGCTCGGCCGCGCGATGATGGAGCTTTACAAGAAGGAGAAGATCAATCCCCTCGCCGGCTGCCTGCCGATGATCGTGCAGATCCCGTTCTTCATCTCGTTCTACTGGGTACTGCTCGAGAGCGTCGAGATGCGCCAGGCACCGTTCATGCTCTGGGTCAACGACCTGTCGGTTCGCGATCCGTACTTCGTTCTGCCGCTGCTGATGGGCGGCGCGATGTTCGCGCAATTCAAACTGAACCCCGCGCCGCCCGATCCCACCCAGGCGAAGGTGATGCAGTTCATGCCCCTGGTGATGACCGCAACGATGGCGTGGTTCCCGTCGGGCCTGGTGCTGTACTGGTTGACCAACACCGTGCTGTCGATCGTGCAGCAATGGCGCATCAACCAGATGGTACAGGGCGAGTCTCGCAAGCGCGCCTGACCGGCCGAAAGCGCCTGCGGCGCCGATCTCGTACACTCGGACGATGTTTGCCGATGACACGATCGTCGCGGTCGCGACTGCGCCGGGTCGCGGCGCCGTCGGCGTCGTGCGCCTCAGCGGTGCGCAGGTGCCGCGGATTGCCGCGGCGGTGCTCGGCGCTGTGCCCGACCCGCGCCGCGCCGTGCTGCGGACATTCCGCGACGCCGAGGGTACCGCCCTCGATCGCGGCCTCGCGCTCTATTTCCCGGCGCCGAGTTCTTTCACCGGCGAGGACGTCCTCGAGTTGCACGGGCATGGCGGACCGGTGGTCCTCGATATGCTCGTGCGCCACCTTCTCGAACTCGGCTGCCGCGCGGCCCTGCCCGGTGAATTCAGCCAGCGGGCGTTCCTCAACGGCAAGATCGACGTCGCCCAGGCGGAGGCGGTCGCCGACCTGATCGACGCCGCCTCGGCGGCCGCGGCCCGCGCCGCGGTTCGCTCGCTGCAAGGCGAGTTCTCCGCGCACATCCGCACCCTGCAGTCCGGGCTGACGGCGCTGCGGGTGCGCGTCGAGGCGGCGATCGATTTTCCCGACGAAGAAATTCCGCTGCTCGAGGATGCCGACATCGGCGCGCGCATCGCGCGTCTGTCGGACGCGTTCGGCGCCCTGCGCAAAACCGCCGAGCGCGGCGCGCGCCTGGTCGAGGGACTCACCGTCGTCATCGCCGGCAAGCCGAACGCCGGCAAATCGAGCCTGCTGAACCGCCTCGCCGGCGACGAAGTCGCGATCGTCGCCGAAGCCCCGGGTACGACGCGGGATCTGCTGCGCCATCAGCTGCTCGAGGGTGGCATCCCGCTGCACCTGGTGGACACGGCCGGTCTACGCGCGGCAGCTGACGAGGTCGAAGCCGAAGGCATCCGCCGCGCGCGGGCGGCGATTGCCCAGGCCGACCTGGTGCTTTACGTCGTCGACGCCGCGATCGGCGGGATGGCCGATCCGCGCGCGCCCGCCGGCGAGTTGATCGGGCTCGCGGTCGACGTGCCGTGCACGATCGTGCTGAACAAGATCGATCTGCTCGGCCAGCCCGCACGCGCCGAACTCGATGCGCTGCCGCCGCGGATCTGCCTGAGTGCCAAGACCGGCGCCGGCGTCGATCTGCTGCGCGTGCACCTGCGGGCGCGCGCCGGCGATTTCCCGGTCGACGCGGCTCCGCCGACCGCGCGTCGCCGGCATCTGCACGCGCTCGCACGGGCGCGGGCACGCCTCGATGCGGCCGAGGAGGCGCGGCGCGCGACCGGCGCTGCGGAACTGGTCGCCGAGGAATTGCGCCTGGCGCAGCTCGCACTCGGCGAGATCACGGGGGAGTTCACGAGCGACGATCTACTGGGCGAGATCTTCGCGAGTTTCTGCATCGGCAAGTGAGGCCGGTGCGCGGCCGGTTTGGCCGGGGCGGGGCCGCCTAATGCGTGTGCAGACCGTTCTCGCCGGGCCCGATGTCGGTGGCGCCGTCACCGTCGAACGGCTTGGCGAGCCGCGCCGAGAGGGCCAGCAGGCCGATCACCACAATCGCGGCGATCGCGGTTGCGAGCGGGAAGAGCCACAGCAGCCAGAGCATCGTCAGCGCGGAAAACGCCAGCATAGCCAGCAGCAGCGCCGAGCGGACGCGGACCAAGGTGAAATTGCTCATGCCAACGCCCCCAAAATCGTCGAATGCGTCACGATTTTGTAATTAGGCGTGTGTTATAGCACCCTCACGGCCGTTTGCCCATAGCCTTTGCCCATCGATCGCGCCGGCCGCTGCACGCACCGGCATCCTTTGGTCCCAATCGCGACCGCCGGGCCCCCTCGGGGTCGATTCAACCGAGCATCGACTCGTTGCGCCATTGGCGTTGCGTCCACAGGAACAGCGCGGCCGCGAGCGCGAGCGAGGCGCCCGCGGACAGTAGTACGTCGATCGCCGCGACCGGTCTGCCTTCGAGCAGGCTGGTCATCAACAGGTGCTGACTCAGCGATGGGATCAGCATCAGATAGACGTTCGGCTTCAACGAATAGATGCTCGCGAAAGCGATCGGCAGGGTCGGCACCAGCAGGACCGCCGCGAGATAGCTTTGCGCCTCCCGATAGCTGCGCGTGAACGACGCGACGAAGGTCATGAGCGCCGCGCCGAGCGGCACGAACGGCAGACAGATCGCGAAGAACGCGAGCGCCGTCGTCCAACCGACGTCGGCGCTCATGCCGAGTCGCGCAAGTGGCAGCAGGCGGAAGATGCCGACGAACGCCGACAGCGTGATCGCGAGGGAGATGCACATGTAGACCGAGGTCGCCAGGATCTTGCCGCCGACCAGCGCCGCGCGCGGCACCGGCAGCGTCAGCAGAGCTTCGAGCGAGCCGCGTTCCCGCTCGCCCGCGCTCGCGTCGATCGCGAGGTACAGGCCCCCCATCAGCAGCGCGAACAGCACGAAATACGTCATGAAACCGATCACCGCGATGGCGCGGCCGGCAGGCGTCGCCACGTCGATGGCGTCGACCGCCACCGGCAGCGCCAGCAGCGGATCGACGCCGCGCGCCTGCAGCCGCAGCTGCGCAATCGCACTGCCGTAGGCGGCGAGCAGCGCGTGCGCCCGTGCCGCGACGTCACGCGTGGTGTTGTCGGCGCTGTCGGCCATCAGCTCGATCCGGGCAGGTGTGCCGGCGGTGAAGCGTGCCGCGTAGTCGCGCGGCACCAGCAGCACGACCTTCGCGTCGCCCTTGTCGATCGCCCGCCGTGCGCCGCTCGCGCTGAGCGTGGCCGGCCGGACCTTCACGCCGGCGGCGGCCAGGTAATGCATGAGGTTCGGCGCCCGATCGCCGTGCACGACGGTCAGCGTGATCGGCCGATCGGCGTTCGCCGCGTTCTGCGCGACGATTCGCGAAACCATCGCACCGAACAACAGCGGGCCGAGCAGGGGGCCGAAGATGAGCGCCGAGAAGAGCGTGCGCCGATCGCGCAGATTTTCCAGCAATTCCTTGCACAAGACGGTCCAGAGCGCAGCCATCAGCCGTGGTCCTCGTCGAAGGCCTCGCCCCCGTCCATCCCCTGAACCCGCAGGAACGCCTCTTCCAGCGTGGCGGCACCGCTGCGTTCGCGAATCGCCGCCGGCGAATCGTCGGCGCATACCCGGCCAGCGCCGATGATCACGATCCGGTCGCAGAGCGCGGCGACCTCCTGCAGCACGTGCGAGGAAAACAGAATGCAGCGGCCCTCGGCCCGCAGTTCCCGCAGCAGCGCGCGCAAGGCCCGAATCGCCATCACGTCAAGCCCGTTGGTCGGCTCATCGAGCACGAGATTGCGTGGCGAATGCACCAGCGCCCGCGCCAGCGCGATCTTGATGCGCTGACCCTGCGAGTAAGTCTTCGCCCGCCGGTCGATGAACGAGTCCATGCCGAGTCTGCCCGCCAGCCGCTCGATCTCGCGATGCAACATCCGCCGTTCGATGCCGTGCAGCGCGCCGAAGTAGGCAATGTTCTCGCGCCCGCTCAGGTTGCCGTACAGGCCCGTCGCGTGCGGCAACACCCCTAGTCGCGCGCGGGCGGCCGAGGTCTCGCCACGCACGGCGATGCCGTCCACACGAGCATCGCCGCCATCAGCGGCGAGCACGCCGTACAGGATCCGCAAGCAGGTGGACTTGCCGGCGCCGTTGGGACCGAGCAGCCCGGTGATCTCGCCGTCGCGCGCGAGGAACGATACCTCGCGCAGCGCCTCGACCGCGCCGAAGCGCTTGCATAGCCCACGGGCCTCGATCACGGTGACGGCCCCGTCGGGCTGAGGAAGAACGGCGGCGGCCGTTCGGCGGCGAGGCACGAGATGTCGAGCCGCCGCGGATGGCCGCTCGCGAGAAAACGCGCCATCAGCCGCGGCATGCACCCCGTTGCCAGCTGGCCGTGACCCTCGCCGGCGAGCACGATGAGGCGGTGGTGCGCGAGACCCGCGGCGACCGCACGTGCCGCCGCGGGCGGGGTGACCGGGTCGTCCTCGCCGGCGAGCAGCAGCGTCGGCACGTCGCTCACGAGCGGTGCGTGCAGATCCGGATCCACCGGGCCGCGCGGCCAGATCTTGCAGATCGCCGCGAGCGCGTCGAGCTGGTCGGTGCCGAGATAGGTCGCCTCCAGCCGCCGGCGGTCGATGGCGCCAAGATCGAAGTACGGCACGTCCTCGCTGCAGACGACCGTGTTCTGCATGCCGATCGCGAGCTGCCCTTCGATCCGCCGGCTCGTCAACACCGCCTGCGCGGCGAGCGGCGCGAGGCGCCCCTGCGCCGCCTCGTGGATCAACAACGGCAGCAGTGAGGCTTCGGCGCCGCTGTAGGAGAGGAAGCGCAGCGAGGCGGCAAGCACGCCGCGCGAGAACGGCACGTCGAGCGCCACCCCGCCGGTCGGATCGTCGAGCCGCACGGCGACCGTCTGCGAGCCGAAGCGCCGCCGCAGCGATGCAAGTTCCAGCGGCAGCTGCGGGAACGCCGCCGCGCAGTCTCGCGACCGTTCGCAGCGTGCGACGATGCGACGCAGCGCGCGTTCAGCGTCGAGCGGGGTCGACGGTCCGATGGCTTGCGTCGGATCGAGGACCCCGTCCAGGATCGCCGCGTGCACCGCCGCCGGGTGGCGCCGCAGGTACTGCATGGCGACCCGCGTGCCGTAAGAAGCGCCGTACAGATCGATCTGCGGGTACCCGAGACGGCGCCGCAATTCGTCCAAGTCGCGCACGGCAACGCTCGTCGTGTAGAAGCGGACCCGGTCGCCGTATTTCGCAAGACAGGCGCGCGTCGCGCGGCGCAGCTGCGCGAGCGCGCCGGCGCCGCTGCGAAAGTCGTCGGGGTAGTCGCAGTTCAGCGGCGCGGAAGCGCCGGTGCCGCGCTGGTCGAGCAGCACGATGTCGTGCGTCCGATGGATGGCGGCGAACGCCGGCGCGAGGCCGGCGTACAGGCCGATCGCGCTCTGGCCGGGACCGCCCGCGAGGATGAACAGCGGCGCCGCGGGCCGACGCCGGTCGAGCGCCGGTACGACCGCGAAATGCAGCCGGATTCGCGCGCCGCCGCGCACTGCGCGGTCCTGCGGCACGGCGAACGTCGCGCAACGCGCCGGCAGCGAACCGAGACCCAGCGGATTGCGCAGCCGGCATGCGCGCAGGCCGTGCGCCGCCGGTGCCGCCGGCGACGAGCAGATCGAGGCGGCCAGCAGGGCGGCCGCGAGGGCGATGCGCATGCCTCACTCCGAAGGTTTTGCCGCCTAGTGTAGCGATTAGCCGTCCACGGCCGGTCGCGACTTGGTAGATTTGCGGGCCAGTTCGTCATTGTGCGCGAGGCGTCATGAGCGTGATTCGTGAAGACGACGTGATCGACAGCGTGGCCGACGCGTTGCAGTACATCTCCTACTATCATTCGCCGGACTTCATTCAGGCGATGGGTCGCGCCTACGCGCTCGAGCGCAGTCCGGCCGCCCGCGACGCGATCGCGCAGATTCTGAGCAATTCGCGGCTCTGCGCGCTCGGCCACCGGCCGATCTGCCAGGACACCGGAATCGTCTGTGTGTTCGTCCGCGTCGGCATGGGCGTGTCCTGGCAGGCCTCGCGCGACCTCGAAGCCATGATCAACGAAGGCGTGCGGCGCGCCTACCTGAATCGCGACAACAAGCTGCGCGCGTCGATCGTCGCCGATCCGGCGTTCGCGCGCACGAACACCCGCGACAACACGCCCGCGGTGATCCATTGCGAGTTGGTCGCGGGCGAGCACGTCGACATCACGGTCGCCGCGAAGGGCGGCGGTTCGGAGAACAAGGCGATGTTCGAGATGCTGAATCCGTCCGACAGCGTCGCCGACTGGGTGCTCGAGCGCGTGCCGGAGATGGGCGCCGGCTGGTGCCCGCCAGGCATGCTCGGAATCGGCATCGGCGGCACCGCCGAGAAGGCGCTGTTGCTCGCCAAGCGGGCGCTGATGGAGCCGATCGACATCGCCGATCTCGCCGCGCGCGGGCCGCGCTCGAAACTCGAGGAACTGCGCCTCGAGATCCATCGGCGGGTCAATGCGCTCGGGATCGGCGCTCAGGGCCTCGGCGGTCTGTCCACCGTGCTCGACGTGAAGGTGCTCGATTATCCGACCCATGCCGCCTCCCTGCCGGTTGCGGTGATCCCGAACTGTGCGGCGACCAGGCACCTGCATTTCACGCTCGATGGCACGGGGCCGGCGCGGCTCGAGCCGCCGAACCTCGATCTGTGGCCGGATGTGGCTTGGACGGCCGATGCGAGCGCGCAACGCGTGGCGCTCGACGGTTTGACCCGCGAGACGATCGCGGCCTGGAAGGCCGGGGACCGCTTGTTGTTGTCCGGCAAGCTCTTGACCGGACGCGACGCCGCGCACAAGCGCATCTGCGCACTGCTCGACAACGGCGAATCCTTGCCGCCGGGCCTCGATTTTCGCGGCCGGCTGATCTACTACGTCGGGCCCGTCGATCCGGTTGGCGCGGAAGTCGTCGGCCCCGCAGGACCGACCACCGCGAACCGGATGGACCGCTTCACCGAGACGATGCTCGGCAAGGCTGGGCTGCTCGCGATGGTCGGCAAGGCCGAGCGCGGTGCCGAAGCGATCGAGGCGATCCGCCGGCATCGCTCCGCCTACCTGATCGCCGTCGGCGGCGCCGCCTACCTGGTGGCGAACGCGATCCGTTCGAGCCGCGTCGTCGCCTTTCCCGAACTCGGCATGGAGGCAGTCTACGAGTTCGAGGTGCGCGACATGCCGGTCACGGTCGCCGTGACGAGCGACGGCGCATCGGTGCACGAGGAGGGACCGGCACTCTGGCGCGGTCGGTTCGCCGGGTTCCCGGTCGTCGCCGCGTAGCCGCCGCACGTGCGGCTGGCGCTCGGGGCGGGTGCGCCTTAGAGTAGCGCCCGTCATGCGCCACAGTCCGCAATTCGACGTGATCGTGATCGGCGGCGGCCACGCCGGCACGGAGGCCGCGCTCGCCGCCGCGCGCCTCGGCGCGCGCACGCTGCTGCTCACGCACAACATCGAGACCCTGGGGCAGATGAGCTGCAACCCGGCGATCGGCGGCATCGGCAAGGGACACCTCGTCAAGGAGATCGATGCGCTCGGCGGAGCGATGGCGCGCGCCACCGACGAGGCCGGCATCCAGTTCCGCATCCTGAATGCGAGCAAGGGGCCGGCGGTGCGCGCGACGCGCGCGCAGGCCGACCGGATGCTGTACAAGCGCGCGATCCGGCGCCTGCTCGAGACGCAGCCGAACCTCCTGCTGTTTCAGCAGGAAGTGGCCGATCTCGTGCTGCAAGGCGAGCGCGCAGTCGGCTGCGTCACGCAGGGCGGGATCGAGTTTCGCGCCAAATCGATCGTACTCACCGTCGGCACATTCCTCGGCGGCAAGATCCATGTCGGCCTGCAGAGCCACGCCGGCGGGCGCGCCGGCGACCCGCCGTCGAATCGGCTGGCGGCGCGTCTGCGCGAGCTCGCCTTGCGGGTCGGGCGCCTGAAGACCGGCACCCCGCCGCGCATCGATCGACGGTCGATCGATTTCAGTGCGCTCGCGCAGCAGCACGGCGACGAGCCGTGCCCGGTGTTTTCCTATCTCGGCGAGCGCTCGCGCCATCCACCGCAGGTGCCGTGCCACATCACGGCGACCAACGAGCGCACGCACGCGATCATCCGCGCCGCGAGCGACCGCTCGCCGATGTTCACCGGCCTGATCGAGGGACAGGGGCCGCGCTACTGTCCGTCGGTCGAGGACAAGGTCGCGCGCTATGCCGACAAGTCCTCGCATCAGATTTTCGTCGAACCGGAAGGTCTCGACGCCCTCGAAATCTATCCGAATGGGATCTCCACCAGCCTGCCGTTCGACGTCCAGCTGGCTTTCGTGCGCACGATCGAGGGATTCGAGGCCGCGCACATCACGCGCCCCGGCTACGCGATCGAGTACGACTTCTTCGATCCGCGCGATCTCAAGTACAGCCTGGAGAGCAAGCGGATCGCCGACCTGTATTTCGCCGGTCAGATCAACGGTACGACCGGCTATGAGGAAGCCGCGGCGCAGGGCCTGATCGCCGGCGCGAACGCCGGTTTGCGCGCGCAGGGCCGCGAACCCTGGTGGCCGCAGCGCAGTGAGGCCTACATCGGCGTGTTGATTGACGACCTCGTCACCTGCGGCGCGCCGGAGCCGTACCGGATGTTCACCAGCCGCGCCGAGTATCGGCTGTCCTTGCGCGAAGACAATGCGGACCTGCGGCTGACCCCGCAGGGCCGCGCCCTCGGCTTGGTCGACGACCGCCGTTGGGCGTTCTTCGAACGCAAACGGGCGGCGGTCGACGCCGAGCTCGCGCGGCTCGACCGTGCGCTCGTGCGGCCGGGCGACGTCGACGCGCCGCTGCGCGCGGTGCTCGGCGCGCCGCTCGCGCGCGCGACCCGTGCGATCGAGCTGCTGCGGCGGCCGCAGATCGTGTACGCGGACCTCGAGACGCTCGGGTCCGCCGTGGATGCGGCCGGCGCGGACGCAGCGCACGACTGGCGCGCGGAACCCGCGCTCGCCGAGCAAGTGCGCACACAGGTCGAAGTGCAGGCGAAGTATTCCGGTTACCTGCAGCGCCAGAGCGAGGAGATCGAGCGTCGGCGGCACCAGGAACGGCTGCGCTTGCCGGCGGATTTCGCTTATGCCGCGGTTCGCGGCCTCTCGAACGAGGCGCGCCAGCGCCTCGCCGAGGTGCGTCCGGAAACGATCGGCCAGGCGGCGCGCATCCCCGGGCTCACGCCCGCGGCGATCGCCTTGCTGCTCGTGCACCTGAAAAAGCGTGACCACGCCGCCTGATCGTCGCAGCAACAGCGTGCGGTGCTGACGGCGCGCGCCTGGGCCGGGCTCGGCCTCGCCGCGCTGATCGCGGCGACGCTCTATCACGTCATTGCGCGCCCGCCGGCAGGGCCGACCGGCGGCCGGGCGCCGCGCGTGCTGCGGCGGGCAATCGGCGGCGAACCGGAGAGCCTCGACCCGGCGAGTGCGCGTTCGGAAGCGGCGCTCACCGTGCTGCGCGACCTGTTCGAGGGTCTGACCAGCATCGGACCCGACGGCCGCCCGGTGCTCGCCGCCGCCGATCGCGTCACGATCTCGCCGGACGGGCGAACGTACACCTTTCATCTGCGCCGCGCGGCGCGCTGGTCGAACGGTGCGCCGGTCGTCGCTGCCGACTTCGTCGCCGCCTGGCGCCGGCTGGTCGATCCGGCGACCGCCGCTCAGTACTCGGGTCTGCTCGCGCCGCTCATCAACGCGACCGCGATCGCCGCCGGCAGGGCGCCGCCGAAAACGCTCGGCGTGCGGGCGCCCGCGGCCCATCGTCTGGTCGTGCAACTGCGGCACCCGACCCCGTATTTCCTGTCGCTGGTCGCGCATCCGGCGACGTTTCCGATCGACCCCGCATCTCTCGCCGCGCACGGCCCGCGCTTCGTCAAGCCCGGGATCCTGGTGTCGAATGGCGCCTTCGTCCTGCGCCGCTGGGAGTTCGGCTCGCATCTGGTCGCGGTGCGCAACCGGATGTATTGGAACGATGCGGCGACGCGCATCGATCGCGTCGATTACTACACGACTGCGGATCCGGCGGCGCAGCTGCGCGCGTTTCGCGCCGGCGATCTCGACATCACCGCCTCGATTCCGCCCGACGACTACACTTGGGTAGAGAAGCACCTGCCGGGGCGTCTGCGCGTCTCGCCGGAACTGGCGGTCTATTACTTGGGATTCAACCTGACGAGGCCCCCATTCGCGCGATCGCGCAAATTGCGGCGCGCGCTGTCGATGGTGATCGATCGCGAGCGGCTGGTCGACTCGGTCACCGGCGGCGGCGAGCGGCCGGCGTACAGCTTCGTGCCGCCGGGAATCCCGGGGTACACGCCGCCGTTGCCCGCCTATGCGCACTGGACGATGCGCCGACGCATCAGCCGGGCGCGCGCACTCATCGCCGCGGCCGGCGGCGACGCGCGGCCGCTGCACATCGAGTTACGCTACAACACCGGCGAGCTGCACGAGCGGATCGCGGTGGCGGTCGCATCGATGTGGCGCAGAGCCCTGCACGTGGACACGACGCTGCACGCCGAGGACTACAAGGTGCTGGTGCAGGACATCGACCGCGCGCGGGTGACGCAGGTGTTTCGCGCGAGCTGGGTCGCCGACTACGAGGACCCGTTCAGCTTCCTGCAGGTGCTGCGCGGCGGGTTCGGCATCAATCTGCCGCGCTATGCAAGCGCCGCCTACGACCGCTCTTTGCGGCGCGCGCAAGCGCAGACCGATCCCGCGCGCCGCGCGCGCAGGCTCGAGCGCGCCGAGGCGATCATGTTGCACGACCAGCCGGTCGTGCCGCTGTTCTATTACGTCGCCAAGCATCTGGTCGCGGCTTCGGTGCGCGGCTGGCGGGACAACGCCATGGACGTGGTCTACGACAAGGATCTCGCCGTCGTGGGCACCGCCGCGCGCTGAAGCCGGTGCGGTGCACGTTGGTGCGTGCGCGTCGGCCCGACGGGTGGCTTTTTGGGCGGCCAATCTTTAACATCAGCGACCGATATTGACCCGGCGGTTCGGAGAAACAGATGCAACGTGGATCGTTTGGCCGGCCTTGGCTCCTCGCCTCGGTCATGATGGGCTTGAGTTTCTCGCTTGCCGTGCACGCCACCGGCGATGCAGCGCTCGGCAAGAAGAAGTTCTACACCTGTTACGGGTGCCATGGCATCCCCAACTACCGCAACGCGTACCCGGCCTACCGCGTGCCAAAGCTGCGCCACCAGCACGCCGCCTACATCGTCGCCGCGCTCCAGGAATACAAGTCGGGCAGCCGCACGCACCCGACGATGCATGCCCAGGCGAGTTCGCTGTCCGCACAGGACATGCAGGACATCGCCGCGTACCTGCAGGGCCCGACCCCGATCGCGCCGACGACGAAGCTCGTCGGCACGATGCCGCCTCAGGCCGCGACCTGCGCGGCGTGCCACGGCGCGAACGGTACCGGGATCACCGCGCCGCTCGTACCGAAGCCGCCGATCCTCGCCGGCCAGCACGAGGATTACCTGATCCAGGCGCTGAACGAGTACCGCGCCGGAAGGCGCCCGCATCCGGCGGCCCGCTTGCAAATTTACGATCGCGAGAACCCGATCATGATGGGCATGGCGGCGTCGCTGCAGAGCGAGGCGGACGTGCGGATCGTCGCGCACTGGTTCGCGAGTCAGCGCTCGGCGCTCGCGACGGCGACGCCCGACGGCAAGTAAGCCCGGCCGCCGCCGCGGCGTCTCGCGGCGGGGGGCGCTGGCGCGACCGGGCCGGCTCAGCGCGCGCTGATCAGGAACTGCGCGAACGCGGTGTACATCGCGTCGCGATCCGTCTGCCTGACGAAGCGGTGGCCTTCCCGGTTCGCGATCATCAGCCACACCCGGTCATGATGGCTGCGCAGCAGAGCCGCCATCTCCTGCGCCTGATCGACCGCCACGCGCGGGTCGTTGCGGCCATGCACGATCAACACCGGCACCGTGATCCGGTCGGCGAGCGCCAGCGGCGAAAGATCGCGCAGAAACTCGCGCGTGCCGGCATCGTGCTCATCGCCGAACTTGCCGCGCGCGACAGCCTGCCGCGCGGGTCGCAGCTCGTCGAGATAAGTCGGCAGATCGGTCATACCGCCGAGGTCGACGGCGCCGCTCAGCCGCGCCGAGTAATCCACCGCCGCCATCAGCGCCAGGTATCCGCCATATGAGCGGCCGGCGACGACCACCCGTTTGGCGTTCAGGTCGGAGCGGCCCTCGATCCAGACCAAGAGCGCGCCGATGTCCTTGAGGACGTCCCCGCGCAGCCGGCCCTCGCCGAGCGCTTCGGAGCTCTTGCCCCCGCCGCTCGAGCCGCGCAGGTTCGGCGCGACCACCGCGTAACCGAGGTCGTCGACGACGAACCGGATCCACGGGTCGAATCCGGGGCAAAATGCCCCGTTCGCGCCGGAGTGCAACAGGATCAGCACCGGGTGTCGACCTGGACCAGGCGGGTCATACAGGTACACCGGCAGCTGCCGCGGCCGGCCGCCGACGCGATCGAAGGTCTGGAAGTGCGTCAAGCGCGGCGCGGCGATTTGCGCCGGGAGGATCGCGCCGGGTTCGCTGTGCGTCCAGGCCTCGAGGCGCCGCGCCACGAGATCGAGCACGAACGCATCGCGCGGATGGTTCGGTGCGTCGAACGCGAAGGCGAGACGCTTGCCGGGCAGATCGAAGTGCAGCGAGTCGACGAGGCCGGGAGACGGTAGCGGCGGCAACGCCAGTGCGCGGTGGGCGAGCAGATCGGTGATACGCAGCCGGTCTGCGCCGCCCTCGTCCTGCGTGTACGCGAGGTAGTGTCCGTCCCGCGACAGCGCGAATTCCTCGACATCCCCCGCGGCGCCCGTGGACACGGTCGATTCCCGGCCGGTCGCCAGATCGGCGTAACGCAACTCGCGATATTCGGCGTCGCGCGCCGTGATCAGGTAGACGCCACGGCCGTCGCGGGAGAATCTCGCCTCCGGGATCGCGTCCCTGCCGCCCTTCGGTACGATCTGCCGCCGTGCGCCGCTCGTAAGGTCGATCGAATACAGTTCCACGCCGCCGTCGGCGAGCGTGACGCGCACGAGCAGCCGGCGGTCGTCCGGCGACCAGTCGAGCGGCGCCGGGTAGGCGCCATTGCCCGCGACGACCACGCGGGCGGCGCCGGGGTCCGCCGGCGCCATCACCGTGATGTCCTCGCCGCGCCCGTCGGCGGCGGTGCCGGCGAACGCGAGCCGCTTGCCGCCATTCGACCAGACCGCAACACGGGCATCGGCCTTCGCGTCCGTCAGCGCTTGCGCCCGCGGGTTGCCGAGGCTCTGCAGGTACAGCCGGTAGTCGTCGCGACCGCCGCGGTCCTTCGCGAATACGAAGTTATCGTGCCAGGGATCCGGCGAGAACGCGCCGCCGCGCACCGGATTGCGCAAGAAGGTCAGCTGCCGCCGCGCACCGCCGGCGGCGGCGAGCAGATGCAGTTGCGTCGTTTCGCCGAACCGTGTCGCGATCAGCAACTGTCCCTGCGGTGACCAGCCGAGCGGGGTCGCGCCGCGGGCGGCGAGCCGGGCGGCGATCCGTGCGGCGAACCTCGCAGCGGCGGGCGGCACGCCCGCAACGCTCATGGGCGATCGGAACTGCGCCGCCGGTGCGGCGGGCGCGCCGGCGGCCAGCCCAAAGCAGAGGATTGCAGCGGGCAATGACCAGACTATTTGCGTTCGCATCGTTCCTAAGTTCGCATGCGGCGAGGATAATGCACGTCCGAGGGACAACGATTCCCGCCGCGAGTTCAACCAGCGACAGCGACCACCGACCCCGGGAGCGCATGAACACCGATGTCACCCAGGTCGGCGACGGCCTGTACGCGATCGACACGTACCTTGAACGGCCGCTGATGGATGCAAGCCACCTGATCGTCGATCAGGGCCATGCCGCCTTCGTCGACACCGGTACGCCGGCGGCGGTGCCGCGCCTCACCGCGGCGCTCGCCGACCTCGATCTGGATCCGGCGGCGGTCGAGTATATCCTCGTCACGCACGTCCATCTCGATCACGCGGGCGGCGTCGGCCGGCTCGCAGCGGCGCTGCCGCGCGCCAAGGTCATCGTGCATCCACGCGGCATGGGCCACCTCATCGATCCCTCGCGTCTCGTCGCCGCGACCCGCGCAGTCTACGGTGCGCAATACTACGATCGCGTCTACGGCGGCGTGGTGGCGGTGCCCGCCGAGCGGATCGAGGCCGCCGAGGACGGCCGGCGGATCGCGATCGGCCGGCGCCGTTTCGATCTGTTGCACACGCCCGGGCACGCCCTGCATCACCTCGCCGCCGTCGACCCGGACACGCGCGAGGTGTTCAGCGGCGACACGTTCGGCGTCAGCTACCGGGAGTTCGACACGGCCGCCGGCGCCTTCATCATCGCGACGACGACGCCGACTCAGTTCGACCCGCAGCAGCTGCTCGCCTCGATCGACCGCCTGCTCGACCTGCGGCCGAGCGCGGTCTATCTCACGCACTACAGCCGGGTCGGCGATATCCAGCGGCTCGGCGCCGACCTGAAGGCCGACGTCGAGGCGATGGCCGCGATCGCGCGCGCCGGCGCGTCGCACCGCGAGGCGATCGGCGCGCGAATATTCGAACATTGGTCGCGCCGCCTCGATGCGCACGGTTTCCCGGCGGACCCGGCGCGCCGCCACGCACTGCTCGACTTCGACGCGGCGTTGAACGCGGCGGGACTCGACGCATGGCTGTCGCGCACGCTGCACTAGCGAACCAGGACGTCGCCGAGTTCGCGGCGCGGGCGCCCGGCGGCGCCCCGGCCGCGGATGATGGCGCGTACGGCGCGCTGCTCGATGCGCTCGCACGCGCACTCGCCGCGCTCGCCGATGCCGACTGCGCCCGCCTGCTCGGGCCGATCGTGCCCGGCGCGACGATGGCCCGTGGCGCCCGCATCCCCGGAACCAGTCATGAACTCGACCCGGTTGCGGCTGCGTTCTGCATCGGCGCCGCGGCCTGCTGGACCGGCCCGGCCGATCCGGCCGGCGAGAATTTCGGCGCGCTGTTCGCGGTGCTCGATTACCGCTCGCGCCGCGCCCACGATCGGGCCGAGGCGCCGCCGCGCGTCGCCGAGTTGCTCTGCGCGATCGATCGGGCGCGCTGCATCCAGTCGGCGCTCGAGCGCGAGGCCGATTATCCGGGCGCCGCGGCCGCGGCGAAGCTCGCGGTTCGGGTCGCCTCCGCGGCGGTCGCGGCGAATTTGCTCGGCGGCAGCATCGCGCAGGTCGCGACCGCCGCGACCCTCGCCTGGCTCGACGGCGGCCCGCTGCCGGCGCATCCGCGCGCCCCCCCCATCGCCGCCCGTGCCGGCTGGGCCGCCGCCGATTCGACCAGCCGGGGCCTGCGCCTCGCGCTGCTCGCGATCGCGGCCGACGGTGGACCTGCGCTCGCGACGCCCGCGCGGCGCAGCGCGCCGTTCGCCGCCGGCGCTGCGGCGCCGCCGCCCGATCCGCGCGCCGCGTTGGAGCGATTCGCAGCGAGTCTCGACGCGCATTTCGGCGCGCGCCGGACTGCGACGATCCTGCGGCGCGTGACCGATCGGCCGGCATTCGTGGCGATGCCGGTCCACGAATTCACCGCGCTGATCGTCCACAATGCGTGAGCCGCCGACGCCGGACGAGGAGCGCATGGCGCTCGCCGACGGCGCGCGCGAACTCGGCGTGAGCTTGAGCGGCGCGCAGACCGACGCGCTGCTGCGCCTGCTCGACGAGCTGGCGGTGGCGAATTCCCAGTTCAATCTGACCGCGATTCGCGATCGGCCGGGGATGCTGCGCAAGCACCTGCTCGACAGCCTGAGCGTTCTGCCCTTCCTGCGCGGCGAGCGGATCGTGGATGTCGGCACCGGCGCCGGCTTCCCGGGCCTGCCCCTCGCGATCGCCTCCCCCGAGCGGCGCTTCACGCTGATCGAGGCGACCGGCAAGAAGGCCCGTTACGTCGCCCGCACCGCCCTGCGGCTGGGTCTCGACAACGTCGAGGTCATCCATCAGCGCGCCGAGCACCACCGCTGCGCGCGCGGCTTCGACGTGGTCGTCGCGCGCGCGCTCGCCGCGCTCGCCGATCTGGTCGCCTACGCCGGCCACCTGTGCGCGGCGAACGGGCGTCTGCTCGCGATGAAGGGGCGCCGTCCGCAGCGCGAGATCGGCGCGCTGCCCGACGGCTTTCGCGTACTTGCCGTGCACACCTTGCACGTGCCGGGGCTGGACGAGGAGAGGCATCTTGTGGAAATCTGTCGGGCCCTGCCGAGATCGAGCGCAAAATGAGGCGAGTCATCGCGATCGCGAATCAGAAAGGCGGCGTCGGCAAGACCACGACCGCCGTCAATCTCGCCGCCTCGCTCGCCGCGACCAAGCGCCGCGTCTTGCTGATCGACCTGGATCCGCAGGGCAATGCGACGATGGGCTGCGGCGTCGACAAGCACAGCTTGTCGCGCACCAGCTGCGACGTGCTGCTCGGCGATTGCACGGCGGTCGAGGCGCTGCTGCCGGTCGAACACGCCGGATTCATGCTGATGCCGGCGAATCAGGATCTGACGGCGGCCGAGGTGCGCCTGCTGACCATGATCGCGGGCCGGGAGTTCAAGCTGCGCAATGCCTTGAAAGCGGTGCGCGAGGACTTCGAGGCGGTACTGATCGACTGCCCGCCGTCCTTGAACATGCTGACCCTCAATGCCTTGGTCGCGGCCGATTCGGTCATGGTGCCGATGCAATGCGAGTATTACGCACTCGAGGGGTTGAGCTCGCTGGTGCAGACCATCGAACAGGTACGCGGCAGCATCAATCCCGAGCTGCAGATCGAGGGCCTGCTGCGTACCATGTACGACCCGCGCAACAACCTGGCGAGCGAAGTGTCGGCGCAGTTGATCGAACACTTCGGCGACAAGGTGTTCCGGACGATGATTCCGCGCAACGTGCGCCTCGCCGAGGCGCCGAGCTTCGGCAAACCGGCACTACTGCACGACAAAGAATCGCGCGGTGCGCTCGCCTACCTTGCGCTCGCCGGCGAAATGATCCGGCGCGACGAAGGCAAGCCCGGCCCCGTATAATCGTGCTGGTTCGGCCGCTGCAGGCCTGAGGGTCCTCACAAGATGTCCGGCAAAAAGCCGTCCCTGGGCCGCGGCCTCGCGGCACTCAGTCCCTTGCTCGCGAAGCGCACGCCGCCCGATCCGTTCGCCCCGGTCGCGCCGCCCGGCGAGCGCTTGACGAGGCTGCCGCTCGACCTGCTGCAGCGTGGCAAGTATCAACCGCGCGGCGACATGCGCAGCGACACACTCGGCGAGCTCGCCGACTCGATCAAGGCCCAGGGCGTCGTGCAGCCGATCGTCGTGCGCCCGCTCCCACAGACGCACGCGGCCGAGACGCAACGCTACGAGATCATCGCCGGCGAGCGGCGCTGGCGGGCGGCGCAACTCGCCGGCCTCGAGGATATCCCGGCGATCGTGCGCGACGTGCCGGACGAGGCGGCGGTGGCGATGTCGTTGATCGAGAACATCCAGCGCGAGGACCTGAATCCGCTCGAGGAAGCGCGGGCGCTGTCGCGCCTGATCGAGGAGTTCGCCCTGACCCATCAGCAGGTCGCCGAGGCGGTCGGACGGTCGCGGGCGGCCGTCAGCAACCTGTTGCGGCTGCTCGATCTGCCCGAGGAGGTCATGGCCCTCGTCGAACAGCGGAGTATCGAGATGGGCCACGCCCGTGCGTTGCTCGCACTTGGTTCGCGCCGCCAACAGGTCGAGGTCGCCGGACTGGTCGCCAAAAAATCCCTATCGGTGCGCGAGACAGAAGCGCTCGTGCGCCGGCTGAACGCGCCGCCCGCCGGCGAGCGCACGCCGGCACTCGCGACCGATCCCGACATCCGGCGCCTCGAGATCGATCTCGCCGACAAGCTCGGCGCCAAGGTGTTGTTTCAGCACAACGCCTCGGGCAAGGGCCGGTTGATCGTCAACTACGGCAGTCTCGACGAACTCGACGGCATTCTCGCGCACATCCAGTAGCGAACGGTGTAGCCAGCGCCGCTCGGACCGCCGCCTTGCTACGCGGGAACGGCATCCCTATAATGCGCCGCCGCGGCATGCTCCGGCGGCAGCGGCGGAGGTACCCCAAGCGTGCAATTTGGCGCCACCTTACGCAGTCGGCCCTGTTTCCAAAAGTGGATAGCGACGTCCAGGCGAGAAGCAAGCGGCTAGTCGTCCGGATCGTGCTGATTCAGGCGGCCGGCACGCTGGCGCTCGCCCTGTCATTGCGCTTCTTAGAAGGGCCTCGGGCGGCCGTGGCCGCGTTGGCCGGTGGTTCGATCGTGGCCTTCGGCAGCGCGCTCTTCGGCTGGCGCATGTTCCGGCCGGGCGTCGCCGGCGCGCAGGCGCTGGCTACCGCGATGTACACCGCGATCGCGCTGAAGTGGGTATGGTACGGTTTTGCTTTGTACGCCTCGTTCGCCTGGCTCAAGCTCGCGGCTGCGCCGTTGCTTGCCGGCATGGTCGTGGCGCTCGCGGCGAATTGGCTTGCACTGCGTCCGCGGCGGTGACGCGCCGCGACGATTGCGTTTGGGGATGCGTCTGAGCAATGAGTGATGGTTGACGACAACGCGACCGGCGGGATGACGGAGTATATACGTCATCACCTCACACACCTGACGTTGAGCTTCGGGCCGGGCGGCTTTTGGGCGGTCAATGTCGACAGCGTGATCGCCAATCTGCTCATCTCCCTGCTGACGATCTTCGCGCTCTGGTGGGCCGCACGCCGCGCCACCAGCGGCGTGCCCGGCAAGTTTCAAGCCGCCGTCGAAATGCTGGTCGAATTCGTCGATGACATGGTCAAGGACACGTTTCACGGCGACAATCTGTTCATCGCGCCGCTCGCAATTACGATTTTTCTAGTGGTGCTTTTAGAGAATTTCATGGACATCCTGCCGGTCGACCTGCTGCCGGCCGGCGCCAGGGCGTTCGGCATCGAGCACTTGCGCGTCGTCGCGACCTCTGACCTGAACACGACCGCCGGCATGGCGATCGGCGTGTTCCTGTTGGTGCAATACGTCGGCATCACGCATAAAGGCCCGGGTCTTTTCGTCCGCGAGTGGTTCACGGCGCCGTTTCACGCGCACGGCAAGATTGCCCAGGTGCTGCTGGCGCCGGTCAATTTTATCTTCCGCGTGATCGAAGAGGCCGTACGACCGCTCTCGTTGTCGATGCGATTGTTCGGCAACATGTACGCCGGGGAGCTCATATTTTTGCTTATCGCCTGCTTCACACTCGGCGCCGCAATGAGCCACCTTTCGACCTACGTCCTCGGCGTCGGCCAATTCATCGCGGGATTCCTTTGGACGGCCTTTCACTACCTGATCATCACCCTGCAGGCGTTCATCTTCATGGTACTGACCATCGTCTACGTGGGCATCGCAGCCGAGCGCCACTAGACTCGCCCGCCCCTCAAGCCTTCAAATAAAGACCGACGGAGACAATATGCAAAATGTGACCCAAATCGCTCAGCTCATGAGCGCGACCGTGATTGCAGCGGGCCTCGTCATCGGCCTAGGCGGCCTGGGCGCCGCGATCGGCTTCGGCCTGCTCGGCGGCAAGTTTCTTGAAAGCGCCGCGCGCCAGCCGGAGCTGACGAACATGCTGCAGATCAAGCTGTTCATCGTCGCCGGCTTGCTCGATGCCGTGCCGATTATCGGCGTGGCAGTCGGCTTCCTGCTGCTCTACTCCAACCCGTTCCTGAGCGCCCTGGGCGCGAAGTAGGCCGGGACGCAATCGCCCGAGAACCGGCGCCGGATAAGGGAGCAAGCAATGAACCTGTCAGTAACCCTGATCATCCAAGGACTCGTGTTCTTCGTCGTCGCGTGGCTCGTGATGAAGCTGTTTTGGCCGGGCATCATGACGGCCATCGAAGTCCGGCAGAAGAACATCGCCGCCGGCCTGGCCGCCGCAAACCGCAGTCAAAAGGACCTGGACGAGGCACAGGCGCGCGCGAAGGACATCGTGCGCGAAGCGCGCGAACGCGCCGCACAGATCGTAGAACAGGCCGGCAAGCGATCCAGCGAGATCGTCGAAGAAGCCAAGGAAACGGCATCGAAGGAGGCCAACCGCCTCCTGCTGCATGCTCGCGACGAAGTGGCGCGTGACGTGACGCGCGCGCGCGAGGACCTGCGGCGCGACGTCGGCCGGCTGGTGGTCGAGGGGGCGTCGCGCCTGCTTGAGCGCGAGATCGACCCGCGGGCGCACGCGCAGCTGCTCGAAGAACTCGCCTCCGAGGTCGTACGTGGCTGAGCGCGCGACCATCGCGCGGCCCTATGCGAGAGCCGCGTTCGAGTACGCGCGCGAACACGGTGCCATAGGGCAATGGTCGACCGGACTCGCACGGGCTGCGGCGATCGTCGCCGACCCGCGGGTGGCGGCGCTGATCAACAGTCCGCGCTGGGCCGGCGCGAATCTCGTGGCGCTGATCACCGACGTCGCCGGCACCGCAATCGAAGGCGGCTTGCACAATTTCCTGCGCCTGCTCGCGCAGAACAAGCGTCTGCTGCTGCTCGGCGAGATCGCGCACCATTACTCGGATCTGCGCGCGAGCGCGGAAAACACCATCGAAGTCGAGGTGCTCGCCGCCGCCGCATTGAGCGATGCGCAGCGCGAGCGGCTTGCGGCCGCGTTGGGCGCGCGCCTGCGCCGAGCCGTGCACGTGCACCATTCGGTCTCACCGGCGCTGCTCGGCGGTGCGATCGTGCGCGCCGGGGATCTGGTCCTCGACGGCTCGTTGCGGGGCCGACTGCAGAGACTGACAACGGAACTGACGAATTAGTCGCGAGCCACCGCCGCTCGCAGCAAGAGGGTTGAAATGTCCATCAAGGCATCGGAAATCAGCGACCTGATAAAGGCTCGGATCGAGAAATTCGACGTGGCGACGGAGGTTAGCAACGTCGGCACGGTCGTCAGCGTGGCCGACGGCATCGTGCGCATCCATGGACTCGAGGCAGCGCGTTACGGCGAAATGCTCGAGTTCGACGGCAACACATTCGGCCTGGCGTTGAATCTCGAACAGGACTCCGTCGGTTCGGTCGTTCTCGGCGACTACAAGCAAATCTGCGAGGGCTCCACCGTCAAGACCACGGGCCGCATCCTCGAGGTGCCGGTCGGTCCCGAACTGCTCGGCCGCGTCGTCGACGCCCTGGGCACGCCGCTCGACGGCAACGGACCGATCGCCACCGCCCAGCGGGCGCCGCTCGAGCGCGTCGCGCCCGGAGTCATTTTCCGCAAGAGCGTCTCGCAACCGGTGCAGACCGGCCTGAAGGCGATCGACTCCATGGTGCCGATCGGCCGCGGTCAACGCGAACTGATCATCGGCGACCGGCAGACCGGCAAAACCGCCGTCGCCATCGACACCATCATCAATCAAAAGGGCGCGGGCGTTAAATGCGTCTACGTCGCCATCGGCCAAAAACAAAGTTCGATCGCCAACGTCGTGCGCAAGCTCGAAGAACACGGCGCCATGGCGCACACGATCGTCGTCGCCGCCTCCGCCTCGATGCCGGCGGCCATGCAGTACCTTGCGCCCTACGGTGGTTGCGCGATGGGCGAATATTTCATGGACAACGGCGAGGATGCGCTGATCGTCTACGACGACCTGTCCAAACAGGCGGTCGCGTACCGGCAAATCTCGCTGCTGCTGCGTCGGCCGCCGGGTCGCGAGGCCTATCCCGGCGACGTGTTTTATCTGCACTCCCGCTTGCTCGAGCGCTCCGCGCGCGTGAACGAGGAGTACGTCGAAAGGGCCACGAACGGCCGGGTCAAGGGCAGGACCGGTTCGCTCACCGGGCTGCCCATCATCGAAACCCAGGCGGGCGACGTCACTGCGTTCGTGCCGACGAACGTCATTTCGATCACCGACGGCCAGATCTTCCTCGAGACCGATCTGTTCAACGCCGGCATGCGCCCGGCGATCAACGCCGGCATCTCCGTGTCCCGCGTCGGCGGCGCCGCACAGACCAACATCATCAAGAAGCTCGGCGGCGGCGTGCGACTGGCGCTCGCCCAATACCGCGAACTCGCCGCGTTCTCGCAGTTCGCATCGGATCTCGACGAGGCGACCCGCAGGCAACTCGAGCGCGGGCAGCGCGTCACCGAGCTGATGAAGCAGAAGCAATACGCGCCGATGTCGGTCGCGGAAATGGCCTTGTCGCTGTACGCGGCGAACAACGGCTACTTTGACAAGATCGATCGGCGCAAGGTCGTGAGCACGGAGGCGGATTTGCAGGTCTTCGCCCGCAGCTCGTACGCCGAGCTGCTCGCCGGCATCAACGCCAAACCGGATCTGTCGAAGGACGTCGAAGCCGCGCTGAAGAAGTGCTGCGACGAATTCTTCACGAGCCTCTAGGCGAGAGCGATGGCAGGTGCAAAAGAAATCCGCGGCAAGATCGCGAGTATCAAGAATACTCAGAAGATCACCAAGGCTATGGAAATGGTGGCGGCGAGCAAGATGCGCAAGGCGCAGGATCGCATGCGGGCGACGCGACCCTATGCGCAGAAGATCCGGCAGATCGTCGGTCATTTGCGCCAGGTCAACCTCGATTACAAGCACGCGTTCACGCTCGAACGTCCGGTCAAGTCGGTCGGCATCATCGTCATCAGCACCGACCGCGGCCTGTGCGGTTCGCTCAATTTGAATTTGTTCAAGGCGACCATCGGCGCGATCCGCTCGGCCCAGGCGCGCGGCGCGACGGTGCAGCTGTGCGTGGTCGGCTCCAAGGCGCTGCAATTCTTTCGCCGTCTGTCCGGCGTGCAGATCGCCGCCTCCACGACCCATTTGGGCGACCGGCCGCGCATCACCGACCTGATCGGCGCGGTCAAGGTGATGCTCGACTTTTACGCCGCGACGAAGCTCGACGAGCTGCTGCTCGTGCATAACGTATTCGTCAACACGATGACGCAGAAGAGCACGGTTTCGCAGCTCCTGCCCATCCGCACGGTCGACGAGGACCAGCTCCAGCGGCGCTGGGATTACATCTACGAGCCCGACGCAATCGAAGTCCTGGACGCGCTGCTGATGCGCTACATCGAATCGCAGGTTTTTCAAGGAGCGGTGGAAAATGTCGCCTGCGAGATGGCGGCGCGCATGGTCGCCATGAAGAGCGCATCGGACAACGCCGGCAATCTCATCGACGAACTGCAACTGATCTACAACAAGGCGCGCCAGGCGGCCATCACCAAAGAACTTTCGGAAATCGTCGGCGGCGCGGCCGCGGTCTAAGGCACAGAGGATCATCGAGAATGTCCAGCGGCAAAATCGTGCAAATCATCGGCGCCGTCATCGACGTGGAATTTCCGCGCGATCATGTGCCGAAAATCTACGAGGCTCTGAAGCTCGACGACGTGGAATTGACGCTCGAAGTCCAGCAGCAACTCGGCGACGGCATCGTGCGCACGATCGCGATGGGACCGTCGGAGGGGCTGCGTCGCGGCCTCACCGTCGCCGCGACCGGCGCGGGCATCTCGGTGCCGGTGGGCGCGGCGACGCTGGGGCGCATCATGGACGTGCTCGGCAAGCCGCAGGATGAGCGCGGGCCGGTCGAGGCCGCCGAGCACCTGCCGATTCACCGTCCTGCGCCGGCCTATGACGAACAGGCGGGCGGTCAGGATCTGCTGGTCACCGGCATCAAGGTCATCGATCTGCTCGTGCCTTTCGCCAAGGGCGGCAAGGTCGGGCTGTTCGGCGGCGCCGGTGTCGGCAAGACGGTGAACATGCTCGAGTTGATCAACAACATCGCCAAGCAGTACAGCGGCCTGTCGGTGTTCGCAGGCGTCGGCGAGCGCACCCGCGAGGGCAACGACTTCTATCACGAAATGATCGAATCCGGCGTCATCGACCAGGACAATCTCGCCAATTCCAAGGTCGCCATGGTCTACGGCCAGATGAACGAGCCGCCGGGCAATCGTCTGCGGGTCGCGCTGACCGGCCTCACCATGGCCGAATATTTTCGCGACGAGCGCCAGGCGAGCGGCAAGGGCCGCGACGTGCTGTTCTTCGTCGACAACATCTACCGCTACACCTTGGCGGGTACGGAAGTCTCCGCGCTGCTCGGCCGCATGCCCTCCGCCGTCGGCTATCAGCCGACCCTCGCCGAGGAAATGGGCGTGCTGCAGGAACGGATCACCTCGACCAAGAGCGGGTCGATCACCTCCATTCAGGCGGTTTACGTCCCGGCCGACGATTTGACGGATCCGTCGCCGGCGACGACCTTCGCCCACCTGGATGCCACGGTGGTACTGTCGCGGCAAATCGCCTCGCTCGGGATCTATCCGGCGGTCGACCCGCTGGATTCGACCAGCCGGCAGCTCGATCCGCTGGTGGTCGGCGAAGAGCACTACAATACGGCGCGCGGCGTGCAGGCGATCCTGCAGCGCTACAAGGAGCTGCAGGACATCATCGCGATTCTCGGCATGGACGAATTGTCCGAGGAGGATAAGCTGTCGGTCTATCGGGCGCGAAAAATCCAGCGCTTTCTCTCGCAGCCGTTCAACGTCGCCAAGGTCTTCACCGGCCAGGACGGCAAGATCGTCCCGCTCGCCGATACGATTCGCGGCTTCAAGGCGATCATCGACGGCGAGTACGATCATTTGTCCGAGCAGGCGTTCTACATGGTCGGTACCATCGAAGAGGCCGTCGAAAAGGCGAAGACGCTGTAGGCGTCGGCGGGGACAGCATGGCGAATACCATTCATCTCGATATCGTCAGCGCCGAGGGGCAGATCTTCGCGGGCGAAGCGAGCATGGTGTTCGCGCCGGCCGCCGAGGGCGACATCGGCATCGCCCCCCGCCACGCACCGTTGCTCACCAAACTCAAGCCGGGCGAGATTCGCGTCCAGACCGCAGCCGGCGAGGAGCAGACGTTCTTCGTCGGTGGCGGCACCCTGGAGATCCAACCGCATGTCGTCACGGTGCTCGCGGACACGGCGATCCGGGCGCACGACCTCGACGAAGCGGCGGCGCTGCAGGCCCGGCAGCGCGCCCTCGATGCCGCCGCCGGCAAGACCGATCAGATCGAGCTCGCCGAGGCGCAGGCGGAGCTCGCCCGCGCGGTCGCGCAGCTGCGCATGATCGAGCGCCTGCGCAAGAGCCGTTGAGGCAGCGCCTCCCCGGCCGGCCCGAACCGATGGCGACTTCCGTGATCATTTTGGCGGCGGGGCAAGGCCGGCGGATGCACTCGGATTTGCCGAAGGTACTGCAGCCGCTCGCCGGCCGACCGTTGATCGCGCACGTGCTCGAGGCTGCCCGCGACCTCGACCCGGCGACCATCCACATCGTGTACGGCCATCGGGGCGAGACGGTACGGGCCGCGCTGCCGGCGGCCGACCTGCGCTGGGTGCACCAGGCCGAGCAACGTGGCACGGGTCACGCGGTGCAACAGGCGCTGCCCGCGATCCCCGACGACCACATCGTGCTCATCCTCTACGGGGACGTGCCGTTGGTGCGGGCGGCGACGCTCTCGCGCCTCGTCGAGATCGCGCGGGGCGGCCGGCTCGCGCTCCTCACGGCGCGGCTCGAGGATCCCACCGGCTATGGCCGGATCCGGCGGGATCAGGGTGGCCGCGTGACCGGCATCGTCGAGGAACGCGACGCGAGTCCCGAGCAGCGGCGGATCACCGAGATCCACACCGGCCTGCTCGCAGCGCCCGCGCAGCGACTACGCGCGTGGCTCGCCGAGGTGCGCGCCGACAACGCCCAAGGCGAGCTCTACCTCACCGACGTCGTCGGCCTCGCCGTCGCTCACGACACCGCGGTCGAAGCGGTGTACGCCGCCGATGCGGCCGAGGCGCAGGGCGTCAACGACAAGTGCCAGCTGGCCGCGGTCGAGACGGAGTATCGGAGCGCGCGCGCGCGCGAACTGCTGCTCGCCGGCGCGACGCTTGCCGACCCCGCAAGGTTGGACGTGCGCGGCGTCGTCGTCGTCGGGCGCGACGTGTTCATCGACGTGAACGTCGTGTTCCTCGGCAGTGTCGTGCTCGGCGACCGGGTGAGGATCGGGCCGAACTGCGTGGTGCGCGACGCGACGATCGGCACCGACACGCAAATCCACGCGAATTGCGTCATCGAGGAGGCCGAACTCGGCGAAGACTGCCGCATCGGGCCGTACGCCCGCCTGCGGCCCGGCACGAAGCTGCATCCGCGCGTGCACGTCGGCAACTTCGTCGAGGTGAAGAACAGCGAACTCGGCGAAGCGAGCAAGGCAAATCACCTCAGCTACCTCGGCGACGCACGCATCGGCGCGCAGGTCAACGTCGGCGCCGGCACGATTACCTGCAATTACGACGGCGCCAACAAATGGCCGACCGAAATCGGCGACGGCGCGTTCATCGGCTCGGGCAGCATGCTGGTCGCACCGGTCGCGATCGGTTCCGGCGCGACCATCGGCGCGGGCTCGACGATCAGCGCCAGCACGCCGGCGGACCGGCTCACCCTGACGCGCGCGACGCAGACGACGGTGGACGGCTGGAAACGCCCCGGCAAATATCCCGCCGACGCCAAATCGGCAAAGATAGCCGACGCGTTCGCCAAATCCCCCGCGGCGAAGCCGAAGACATAGCCCGGCGAGCGCCGATTCGCGGGCGAGGGCGCCGTCCGCTGCGCGCAAATGGGCGCCGCTGCACATTCGCGGAGCCGTGACAGGGGAATTCCCCGGGATCTTCGGGCACAATGAGCGGGCGATTCAACTCGCTCGATCCAGGGTGTCATCAGTCCATGTGCGGAATCGTCGGAGTCGTCGCAGAGCGCAATGTCGTGCCGATCCTGCTCGAGGGCCTGCGCCGTCTCGAGTACCGCGGCTATGATTCCGCCGGACTCGCGGTGTTGACCCAGACCAACCAGCTGGCGCGCGTGCGCACGGTCGGCAAGGTCAAGGCTCTGCAGGAGGCGCTCGACGCGGCGCCGGTTGCGGGCTTCGTCGGCATCGCTCACACCCGTTGGGCGACCCACGGCGTGCCGTCGACACGCAACGCGCATCCACACGTCTCGCGCGGCGGTGTGGCGATCGTCCACAACGGGATCATCGAGAACCACGAAAGTTTGCGCGCGACGCTGCGGGAACTCGGCTACACGTTCGACTCCGACACCGATACCGAGGTGATCGCGCACCGGATTCACCACCACCTCGGCGACTCCGGGGACTTGTACGGAGCGGTGCGCAAGACCGTCGCCGAATTGGCGGGAGCTTACGCGCTCGCCGTGATCGCCGAGTCGGATCCGGACCGCGTGGTCGTCGCCCGGCAGGGATGCCCGGTCGTGATCGGCCTCGGCATCGACGAGAACTTCGTCGCCTCCGACGTGGCCGCGTTGCTGCCGGTCACGCGCCGTTTCATGTTCCTCGAGGAGGGCGATATCGCCGAGATACGCCGCCGGTCGGTCGACGTGACCGGCGCCGACGGCAAGCGCGTGCTGCGCGAGATCCGCGAAAGCGAGCTCTCGGCCGACGCCGTCGAGCGCGGACGGTACCGCCATTACATGCAGAAGGAGATTCACGAGCAGCCGCGCGCGATCTCGCAGACGCTCGAGGGCCGCGTCGCCGGCGGCCGACTCCTCGAAGCCGCGTTCGGTCCCGGTGCGCAGCAAGCATTCGCCCGGACGCGCGCCGTGCACTTCGCCGCCTGCGGCACGAGCTACCACGCGGGCCTGGCCGCCTGCTACCTGATCGAACAGTTCTGCCGGATCCCCGCGCGGATCGAGTACGCGAGCGAGTACCGCTATCGCGACCCGGTCGTGATCCCGGATACACTGTTCGTCGCCATCTCCCAGTCGGGCGAGACCGCCGATACGCTCGCCGCGCTGCGCGCCGCGCGGTCCGCCGGGTACCTCTCGACCCTGACGATCTGCAACGTCGCCGAGAGCTCGATGGTCCGCGAGTCGCAGCTGGTGCTGCTCACGCGCGCGGGTCCGGAGATCGGCGTCGCGTCGACCAAGGCGTTCACGACCCAACTCGCCGCGCTCGGCATGCTGGTTGCGGCCCTGGCCACGCAGCGGCGCGCCGCGCAGTTCGACGAAGGCGCGTTCGTCGCGCAACTCTGCCACCTGCCGACCCTCGTCGAACGGACTCTCGAACTCGACGGCGAAGTGCGGCGCCTCGCGGAGAGGTTCGCCGACAAACACCACGCCCTCTTCGTCGGCCGCGGTGCGCTGCACGCGGTTGCGATGGAAGGTGCGCTGAAGCTCAAGGAAATCTCCTATATCCACGCCGAAGCGTACGCCGCCGCGGAGCTGAAACACGGGCCGCTCGCGCTGGTGGACGAGGACATGCCGGTCGTCGCCATCGCACCGAACAACGAGTTGCTCGAGAAGCTCAAGTCGAACCTGCAGGAGGTGCGGGCGCGCGGCGGCAAGCTGTACGTGTTCGCGGACCCCACCACCGGGATGCACAGTGAGGACGGCATCACGGTGATCGAGATGCCGGTCCGTGCGACGCCGATCCAGGCGCCGATCGCGTTCACGATACCGTTGCAACTGCTCGCGTATCACGTGGCCATCCTGAAGGGCACGGACGTCGATCAGCCGCGCAATCTCGCCAAGAGCCTGACGGTCGAATGAACGGCGGCGCCCGGCGGCCCGGCTGCGCCGAAGAGAGCCGCGCCGCCTGTGCGCCGATGCCCGCCTAGAATCGCCAAGTCACGCCCGCGGTCAGCACGTCCGAGTTGTACGAGTAGCCGGCGTCAGTGCCTCCTGGGAAATGCGTCCACTCGAAGTTGAGTCCCAGGGATTCGGGCAGCGCCACGTCGCCGCCGACGCCATACGACAGGCCGGTGTTGGTCGCACGGCCATCGCCGAAATTGCGATTCACGCCCAAGGTGCCGATCCCGGCGACGCCGTAAAGCGCGAACGTCGGCAGGATCGGCAGCGAGCCCTTGAGGTAGGCGCCGCCGATCTTGTCGACGCTGACGGCGGCGCCGGCGTTGTTGTCGCTCGCGACGCCGGTTCCCAACCGGCCCTCCACGGCGAAGTACGGCGTGATCGGCAGGCCGATTCGCGCGATGAACAGGCTCGGACTGATGGTACCGAGGCCGCTCTCGTTGTAGCGTACCAGGCCCAGGCTCGCGCCGACGTACGGCGAGAGGTCGCCGGCGCCGATCGCCGGTTCATACGCCGCCGCGACGCTCGAGACGACGAGCAGGGGGATGGCGAGCGCGAGGTGGGCTTTGTTCATCACAGGATCCTTGTTGCGCATTGACGTTGACTACAGTGGACCAGCGGCCGATGGCTCCGGTTCCCTGTCGCCGGCAGACGACAGCCGCGACCACCTCGACCGGCCGCCTTGGGCGGCCATCTTGACCGAGTGCGCGCACGCGCCGACAATCCAACGGCCTTCGCCGGCCGCGTCGGCCGGCGCCGCGCGCAACCAGAACTTCGAGGAATCCCCATGCTCGTAGTCACGACGGAAAACGTTCCCGGTCATCAAGTGGTGCAGGTCAAAGGCCAGGTTTTCGGCGTCGTCGTGCGAAGCCGCGGCATCGGCGGCAACGTGATGGCGGGGCTGCGCTCCTTGGTCGGTGGCGAGATCCACGAATACACCCAGATGCTCGAGGAGGCGCGCCGGCATGCGCTCGACCGTCTCGTGAGCAACGCGAGGGCGATGGGCGCGAATGCCGTGGTGATGATGCGCTTCGATTCGGCCGAGATCGGCCAGACCATGAGCGAGATCGTCGCCTACGGCACCGCCGTCGTGCTCGATCCGCCGGCGTGACTCGCCGCCTGCTACCGCTTTCATTATATGTACTCGGCGGCCTGTTGCTCGCCGGTGCGGCATTCGTCGCCTTGACCGGCATCCCCCGGTTCCTGCTGCCCCAGTTGCTGGTGGGCGGGCTGCTGTTGGTGGTCGGCCTCGCGATCGAGCGCTGGCGCTACAAGCCATTGCTCGAGGGCCGGCCGGATCCTGCGTGGCAGGACACCGGTGAACGCTTCGTCGATCCCGGCAGCGGCCAACTGACCGCCGTCTATTACGATCCGCGGACCGCCGACCGGCATTATCTGATCGTCGACTCCGGTCGCTAGCGCCGCCTGCCGGGTCCGTGGTGCGCGATCCCATGCGCCGTCGCCGCGTGTCATCGCGCCTGCCACAAAAACGTCATCGAACTTTCAGGAACTTCGGCCGGCATCCGCCCATCGAAGGACCATACGTTCCTCGTCGTTCGTGCCGCAGCGGGTGATTGCACTCCTCGCGCATCCGTCCGCCGCCCGACGGCTTGCTCGCCCGGAGGGAATTGCTCATGACACACTGCGCCGATCCGTGGTCGATCGTTCTCGCGGCGGGCGACGGCAAACGTCTGCAAAGTCTCACCACGGATGCCGCGGGCATCTCGACGCCGAAGCAATATTGTTCGCTCTTCGGCGGTTCGACGTTGCTGCGCGATGCTTTGCGGCGGGCCGCGGCGGTGTCGCCGCGCGAGCGCGTGTGTACGGTCGTCGCCGCGCAACATGCGCGCTGGTGGTGCTCGGAACTGGCGGATCTGCCGGCGAAGAGTGTGTTCGTGCAACCGGCGAATCGAGGTACGGCCAACGGTATCCTGCTGCCGCTGTTGCACCTCGCGGCACGCGACCCGGACGCCGCGGTCGTGCTGTTGCCGTCCGATCACCACGTGCGCGACGAGCGGATTCTCGCCGATGCGCTGCGCGCCGCCGTGGGCCAGGTACGGCGCGCGGACGGCCGGATCGTGCTGCTCGGGATCCGTCCGGACGAAGCGGACGTCGAGCTCGGCTATATCGTTCCCGACGACAGCGGCGGCGACTGCGATTGCGGGTTGCGCGGCGTGTCGCGCTTCATCGAGAAGCCTGCCGCCCCCTTGGCCGAAGCATTGGTGCGCCACGGGGCGTTGTGGAATTCCTTCATCCTGACCGCGACGGTGGCCGGCCTGCTGCGGCTGTTCGAGCGCAAAGTGCCGCAGATCGTCGCCCATCTGCGCGATGTGTTGCAGCGCGACGCTTACCCGCCGCAGGGCAGCCCGGCGCTCGCGGCGTGGTACGCGACCCTGCAATCCCTGGATTTCTCGCGTCACCTGCTCGACGGCGCGGAATCCTCGCTGCGGGTGCGAGCCGTGCCCCCTTGCGGTTGGAGCGATCTCGGCACGCCCCGTCGCGTCGCCGCGACCTTGCGGCGGCGCGCCGGATCCGTCGAGCGCGGGCTTGCAGCCCTCGATGCGCCGGCCGACGCGCCGTGCCTCGCCGCGCTGCACGCGCTGCAGTACGCAGCGACTGCGTCGCGGTGCGCCGCCGGGGCGCCCTGAGCGGGCGCGCTACCGCCGTCGCTGCGCCGTCGTTCCCTGGTCGGTCGCGCGGATGAACGTCGCGATGTTGGCGTGCAGGTGCGCGAGCGCGCTCTGCCGAACGTAGATCATGTGTCCCGTGTGGTAGAAGAACATCTGGATGTTCTTCTGCAACTTCGCCTGCATCGGCAATTGGCGCATCTGATATAGGGCCGCGTAGTAAGGCGTGGCAAGATCGAAGTAACCGGCGTTCACCATGACCTTCAGGTCCGGATTCGTGGTCATCGCGGCCGCAAGGTCGGGCATCACGTTGGTGGTGCCGTAGTTCGGGGTGCTCTGGCCGGGCGGTGCATGCCGCAAGTCCCAGGCGCCATTGACGCTCATCGACAGGAATTTGTACGGGTGGTCGCCGCCGAAATGCAAGGTCCCGCGCAGGTAGTCGTTCAGCGCCGAGGTATACGCTGAGCCGATGGCGGCGATCTCCGCATCGTAGCCGACGTACTGCGCGAGCGGATCCATCGTCGGTCCGGAGAAACGCGCATCGAGCCGGCCGGTGCTCTCGCCGTGCGGCAGAAGCAGCGTCTGCTCGAACTCGAGCCCGGTCACCCGCAGGTCGGCCTGCAGCAGGTAGCTCGGCGAAAGTCCGGTATACAGCGCCATCTGGGCGGCGATCTTCTCCTCGGCGGCACGCGGCAGCGCGCCGCCGCGGTTCAGCGCCTGCAGGTACGGCCCCATCGCCCAGGCCTGAACCCCTTCGAGCCAGGGATGCAGCGTCGGCGCGCGATGCGGGATCGCCTTGTGATACCAGGCGACCGCGGCATAGCTCGGCAGTGCGAGGGCATAAGGCAGATTGACGCCGGGGTTGAGATTCGGCTGGTCGACGCCGGTGTCGAAATTGAGGATCGTCGACAACAGGATCACGCCGTTCAGATCGATGTTGTCCTGTTGCTCGAGGATGTTGGCGAGCACCGCCGAGCGCGTCGTGCCGTAGCTTTCACCGAGCAGATACTTCGGTGAGTTCCAGCGGCCGTACTTCGAGAGGAATTTGGTGATGAATTGGGCGAACGCCTGGCCGTCGGGATCGACGCCGTAGAACATCTTCGGCGTGCCGACGCCGCCCGCTTGTTTGTCGAGAATGCGGCTGAAGCCGGTGCCCATGGCGTCGATGAACACCAGATCGCTCACGTCCAGCAGGCTGTAGCGGTTGTCGACCAGCCGATACGGTGCCGGCGGCGTGTGACTGTGACTGTCCGTAAAGACGCGCATCGGGCCGAACGCGCCGATGTGCAACGGCGCCGAGGAGCCGCCGGGACCCCCATTGTAGAGGAACGCGATCGGCCGCCTCGCCGCATCGCCGCCCTTCTTGAAATACGCGACGTAGAACATCTCGCCGGTCGCCTTGCCCTGTTTGTCGCGCAGGATCAGCGTGCCGGCCTTCGCGGTGTACTCGATGCGCTTGCCGTCGACGTTGATCTGGCCGCGCGACGCGACCGTATGCGGGGTCGCCCAGAATTTCCCGGCCGGGTTCGTCTGCGCCGCAGCCGCAGCCGCAGCCGCAGCCGCAGCCGCAGCCGGAGCCGCCGCGGACGGCTTGGCCCAAGCGATCGCCGGCAAGAGTGCGGCGCCGAGCAATAGCGCAGGAAAAAAGTGCCGCTTGGCCATGAAAGTCTCCCTGGGAAAATTCGTTCGCTGTCCGCGCGCACGCGGCGCGCGCATCCTTAATCCGCGATGGCGTCGAGACCCGCCACGCGGGCGAATCCGACGGCCCAGCGAATCATCTTGCCGCGCCGCGCGGCCGCAGGCAAGATCCTCGGCATGCGCGGATCGTCCACCCGGCCGCCGAACGGCGCAGCGCCATGCTTCGACGCGGCGTACTTCCGGCGATTCTATTTCAATCGCGGCACGCGAGTGATGACGCCGCGGGAAATGCGTGACAAGGCGACACTGGTCGCGGCACTGCTGCGTCAGTGCCGGATGCCGGTGGCGAGTATTCTCGATGCCGGTTGCGGCATCGGCAACTTGCGTGCGCCTTGCGCGAAAATCTGGCCGCGCGCAGCGTACACCGGACTCGAATGCAGCGATTTCCTCTGCGCGCGTTACGGCTGGGTCAAGGGCTCGGTCGTCGACTTCGCGCCGCGGCGTCGCTACGATCTCATCGTCTGCCACGACGTGCTGCAGTATCTGGACGATCGCGCGGCGGCGCGCGCGATCGCGAATCTCGGCCGCCTGGCGCACGCGGCGCTCTATGTCTGCGCGTTGACCGTCGGGGATTGGCGTGACAACTGTGACCAGAGCCTGACCGACGGCGACGTGCATCTGCGCAGCGCCGACTGGTACCGGCGGCGCCTCTCCAGGCGCTTCCGCTACCTGGGTTGCGGCGTCTGGGTCCGCAAATCGGTGCGTCCGCTTCTCTGGGAGCTCGAGCGCAGCTTCGCGCCGCTCACCCGTGTGCGAGGATCCAGTCGACGAGCGCCCGGTGCACGCGTTCGGCCGCGCCGGTCGCGACGCGCGGATCGTTGACGAAGGAGACCAGCACGTACGTGCGGCCGCGCCGCGTGCGCACGTAGCCCGCGACCGCGCTGACGTCGTCGATGTGGCCTGTCTTGAGGCGCACCGTACCGGGCACGGTCTCCGTCATTTCCCGGCGCAGCGTGCCGTCCACCCCGGCGATCGGCAGCGACGCGAGGAACTCCGGGGCGTAGCGGCTGTGGTACGCCACGCGCAGCAAAGCGGCCACGGTTTCGGCCGACACACGCGTCTTGCGCGACAGGCCGGAGCCGTTGACGATGACGGTGCCGGCGAGCGGAATCCGGTGTTCGTGGCTCCACGCCTCGAGCACGGTGATGCCCTTGTCGAGCGTCGCCGGCGCTCCGTAGCGCCGCTCGCCGAGCGTCAGCATGATGGTTCGCGCCATCACGTTGTTGCTGAACTTGTCGGTCAGCCGCACCACCTCGCTGAGGGGCATCGAGGCGAAATCGACCAGCACACGGGCGCCCGGGGGCGTGCCGCCGTCTTGATAGCCGCCGACCACGCGGCCGCCGAGTTCGCGCCACAGCTGCACGAACGTCCCGTAGGCGAACTGCGGCGCGCGCATCACGGCGCGCGTGAAGACTTCCGGTCCGCAGTGCAGCGACATCGTGCCGCTGAATACCACGTGGTCGCGCAGCGGCGAGTCGACCGTGTAGGCGACGCGATCGCCGGCCCCGGCGCAGCGGCCGCCGACCAGGCGCACATCATCGTCGATCGTCAAGTTGATCGGCCGCGGAATCGCCGCGACGTCGACCCGGTGCGCGGCCGGATTCGGCGCGACGCGATAATCGACCGATTGGAAATTCACCATCATGGCGTCGGGAATCACGTTGTACGGCCGGTTCGGGTGGCCGTCGAACGCGGCGGGATCCTCGCTCGGCAATGAGAATGCGCGGTCGTCGATCACGACGTTGCCGCGGATCGTCTTCAGGCCCGTTGCGCGCAGCTCCGCGGCGAAGCGCCACCAGCGCTCGATCGTCATGTACGGGTCGCCGCCGCCCTTCAGGTACAGATTGCCGCGAAGCACGCCGCGCACGATCGGCGCGTCGGCGAAGGCGCGCGTGCGCCAGGTGAACGCCGGTCCGAGCGTGTCGAGCGCGGCAAACGTCGTCAGCAGCTTCATCACCGAGCCAGGCCCGCGCGGGGTGGCGGGGTTGCGCGCGAGAATCACCGCGCCGCTGTCGACGTCCGCGACGATGAAACTGACCGAGCCGTAGGGCAAGTGGCCGGCCTCGATCACGCGATCGACCCGCGGCGCGCGCCTCGGCTCGCCGAGGGCGCCCGTTGCGGCAAACAGCAGGATCAGGCAGGGTATGAGATGGCGGCGCATCGGTTGCAACCTGTTCGGTGGAATCAAAGTTCATGGCCATGGAAAATCGCGCCGGCATGATACCGTCGCCGGACCGGCGCGCACAGTGCGCGGCATCGAGTACGGGCGATGCGCCACAGCCGCCGAGGACGGCCGTATGACGCCGTCGCCGCCGCGCACCCTGCGAGGACCGTACGATACGGAGGCGTTGCCCGGCGCTGTTTCGTGTCTGCGCGCGCGCGCGACGCCCGCCTGGAGTCTGTACCTTTGCGGAGCCGGCGACGTCGACCTCGCGCGTGGCTCGCCGGCTGCCGCGGGCGCTCTGACGGTTGCCTGGACGGCCGATGGCGCAACTATCGCAATGGAGGGCGCCGATCGCACCGTGTCGTTCGCCGTCGCGGTGGCTTTGCTGCACGAACCGCTCGGCGCACTGTATGCGGACTTGCCGCTTGCGCATTTTGAGGCGCCGGCGCGCCGGTTCTGGGCGCGCGTGATGCTGCTCGTCCGCTTGCCGGGCGGCGCCTGGTTGATCGGCCGGCTGGCGCGCGCCGGCCGGCGGGGGGTGGCTTCGGACTGACGAAGTTGCGACTCCGATCAACGATCGCACGGCCGGATGCGGGCAAATTCCCATCGAGGTACCGGGAACTTGCCACTTTAAGTCAGGAAGACGTCTGTGCCCGAATCCACGCTTGCCTCAGTGCCGGACAGCCCGATTGCCGCCGACGCGAGTTGCGGCCTGTACGCGCGGCTGCTGAAGGTTCTGCTGCCGAGTATGCGCGGCCTATGTCTGCAGGACGAGGCCGGCCGGCGGCTATGGGCGACGCCGGACTGGAGCCTCGCCGACTGCCGCACGATTGCCGATGCGGCGATCCGCAATGCGCCCGCGGCCGGCGACTTTCCCGCCGCCATGCAGCTCCTCGACGAGGATCACGCGGTGTACGCGTTCGCGCTGCCGCGCAACGAACGCGAGATCTACGGGGTCGTGCTGATTGCGCTGACACCCGGCGCCTCGGGGGCCGAGCCGCGACCCCTGAAGTACGTGCTGCGCTTGCTCGCGCCGCTGCTCGCCTGTTGGCGCAGTGAATTGTCCCTGCGCGCGGCGCTCGCGCAGCGCGAGCCGGCGGTGGTGAATGCCGGCGATCCGGCCGACCGGGGCGAACGCGACCTCGCCCGAGCGAACGCCGATGCAGACGGGGACACCGAGAGTGATGCGCAGGACGAGTTCGATCGCTGGCTGGACGTCGCGATGCGACGCGCGCAAGCCACCTTCGCCGCGCTTTGCGTGCCGGAGAGGCGGATCTCGCGCTCGCGGACCCGCAGCGGTCAAATGCTCGTGCCGGCGGCCCTGCAGCGCGCCGAGCAGCACCTGCTCGCGTGGTTGCAGCTGCAACAGCGCACCATCGTCGTCAACCGCATTGCCCGGACCGCGAGCGCCGAGGCGGCGCCCTACAAGATTCTCGCCACCGCGGTTCGCCATCGCTCGGGGCGGGTCATCGGCGTCCTGGCACTGTTCAATCCGCCGAGAGTCGAGGATTTCGCGCAAGCGGCGATCGATGCCGCCGAGTCCGTCGCCAAGCGCCTGTCCGCGGCGATCGAAGCGGGCCACGACGCGGCCACGGGACTGTTGACCCGTGAGGCGTTCGAACGCTGTGCGCGGCCGGTCGTCGGCGGCGGCGCGCCGCTCACGGCGCACAGTGTGCTGTATGTCGACGTCGATCGTCTGCAAGGCGTGAACGAAGCGTTCGGCATGCACGTCGGCGATGCGGCGATTGCCGCGGTCGCCGAGCGCCTCGTCGGCACCCTGCCGGCGGATGCTCTGTGCGCACGGCTGTCCGGCGACCGCTTCGCGGCCCTGATGCCGAACACCAACCGGCAGGGCGCAGTCGCGAACGCCGAACGCGTGCGCGCGGCGGTCGCCGTCGTCGGGGGCGCCGGTGTGCCGCAGGTTTCGGTCAGCATCGGCGTCGCCTCGCTCGGCGCATCCGACCACGCGCTGGCGCACGCGCTCGTCGCGGCCGAGAGCGCCTGCAAGAGCGCCAAGGCTCGCGGAGGCAATCGCGTCGAAACTCCGTGTGACCCCGCGGGCGCCGGCCACGCGCCGGCGGCCGCGGACGCCGTCGGTGCCGCGACGGCCATCCTGCTGCGCCGCGCGCTCGCTGCCGACGAATTGTGCCTGCTTGCACAGCCGATCCTGCCGCTGCGCGGCAATTACGGCGGACCGCGCTTCGAGCTGCTGCTGCGTCTGCCCGGCGAGCGCGGCGAGATGCTGGCGCCCGGCAAATTCCTGCCGGTCGCCCGCGAACAGGGCCTGCTGCCGGCGATCGACCGCTGGGTCGTGCGCCGCGTGTGCGTCCTGCTCGGCCGCCATGCGGCGGCGGTCGGCGGCGAACACGCGTGCTTCTCGATCAATCTCGCCGCTGAGTCCTTGCAGGACGAGGCCTTTTGCGCCTACGTCGCGCAGCAGCTCGCCGCCGAGCGCGTGCCGCTCGGCGCGCTGGGCTTTGAGATCGCCGAGCCCACGGCGGTCGCGCACGCCGATGCGACGCGGCGCTGCATCGACACGTTGCGCGAGCGCGGCTGCCGCTTCGCGCTCGATGGCTTCGGCGCCGGTTCCGGTTCGCTCGCGCTGCTGAAGGATCTCGCCGTCGATACCTTGAAGATCGACGGCAGCATCGTGCGCGCGGCGCTCGACGGTTCCGGCCCGGCCTCGATGGTCAAGGCGATCGCGCAGCTGGCAACCGTGATGTGCATGCGCACCGTCGCCGAACACGTCGAGACCGACGCGCTGCGCTCGCGGATCAGCGAGCTGGGGGTCGATTACGCGCAGGGGTTTGCCGTTGCGAGAGCGCTGCCTATCGAGGGACTGCTCGATGAACTCGCGGTGTTCGAGGCGAGCGTCAGCGCCTGGGCCGCGCCGGCCGAGACGGCCGCTGCGACCGCCTCGTCCTGAACCGTCCCCGGTGCGCAGGGCGCACGCCCCGGCAGCCCAGGCCACTGGAATTTGCCGCCGCGCCCCGGCGTGTGCCCGCGCGGGTTTTGGGGACGCGCGGCACCGCTGGCATACTGGCGCCGGGTGAGGCCGGAGTGGATCGATGTCACGCGATGCCGATTGGCGCGATCGAACCGCGCGCCGCCATGCGGACGGCCGGCGCCGTTGCGCCTGGTGCACCGACGATCCGCTGTACCTCGCCTATCATGACGCGGAATGGGGCCGGCCGGTCCATGAGGAGACGCGGCTGTTCGAGATGCTCTGCCTCGAGGGGGCGCAGGCGGGCCTCTCCTGGCTGACGATCCTGCGCAAGCGCGAGAACTATCGCCGGGCGTTCGATCGCTTCGACGCCGGGCGGATCGCCCGCTACGGTGTGCGCGATCGCGCCCGCTTGCTGCGCGATCCCGGCATCGTGCGCAATCGACTGAAAATCGAGGCATTCATCGACAACGCGAGGGCCTGCCTGCGCCTGCGCGACGCGGGCGAATCGCTCGACGAGTGCCTGTGGCGATTCACCGGCGGACGGGTGCTGCGGCGCCGCCCGCGGCGTCTCGGCGAGGTCGCGGTCACGACCCCGCACGGCGATGCGATGAGCAAGGAGTTGAAGGCGCGTGGCTTCCGCTTCGTCGGCCCGACGATTTGCCATGCCTTCATGCAGGCGGTCGGCATGGTCGATGAGCATCAGCGCGATTGCTGGGCGGGCGCGCGCCGCCCGACCGCGGATTCAAGGACTCAGCGCGGCCGCATGTGCAGCGGCTCGGGCGGGGCCGGCGGTGGGGTCGGCGGCGGTGGCGGCGGCGGCGGATCGATCGGCATGCCGTGACTGCGCAGCACCGCGAGGATCACGTCCTCCTGGCGTGCGAGCTTGCGCATCCGCGCGATGCGCCAGCGCGCATGCGCGCTCTTGAGCCAGGGCAGGAGCGGTTTGTCGAATCTCGCGGCGGTGGCGACGCGCCACTCGAGCACCCGGCGGCGCTCGCCGAGAGCGTAGTACTCCCGGCTTTCGAACGGCGCGAAGCGTCGCGCGACCGCGAATCCCGCGTACTGCGCACTGACCGTGTCGGCGCGCTGCAGCAGCTGCGCGATCGTCCCGCAGGACAGGCGCCGAGGCGTGCCGGCTTTCGCGCGGCGGCAGGCATCGGTCAGCGGCGCAAGCGGCGGGACTATCTGCGCGGCCGCCAGGCGCTCGATCGCCGCGAGCGTCGCGGCGTCCGAGTCGATCGCGCGTCCGGGGACCCGGTCGGCGACCGCCCGCAAGGCGTCGAACATCCTGACGACGATGGGATTCCAGTAAAAGTCCACGTCCGTGCCACGCGCCATGTGCGCCAGAACGCGATCCGTCTCCACGGAATCCTGGTCGTGCAGCGCTGCTGCGAGCGTCGGCAGCCACGCGGCGCTGTTGTCCGGGTCGAGCCAGCGCAGCTCGGTTGCGTCGCCGCGAATGTCGCAACCCGGCGTGAGCGCGCAGACGCGCAGGTTGATCCAGACGATCGCCGAGTCGTCGGGCGCGAGTTGTGCGGCGCGACCCGCGAGCGCGAGCGCATCGGCGCCCCGATCGAGCAGCGCGGCCATCGCCAGCGAGTCGTCGCCGCCGCGAGCGGTCAGCGCGGCGACGGCGGCCGCGCTCCAGCGGGGCCGCCAGCCGGCCGCAGCGGGTTTCGCCGGCGCGGCGAACGCCGATGCGCCGGCGAGCGTCGCGGCGAGGACGATTCCCAGAACGCGCATCGATGAGCAACGCTCGCGCGGCGCCCTCACGATCGGCGCGTCCGGCTCATGCGCGGCCCGGGCGCGATCCGGCGGCGGTCAATCCGGCGGTGATCGCGAGGCGCATTGCGTCCTCGACCGAGATGTCGAGCGGCTCCACGAGGTTGCGCGGCAGGTAGACCGTGTAGCCGCCGAACGCATAGCTCATCGGAAAGTAGACCGTCACCCAGCCGTGCCCGCCGTGCGCCTCGAGCGCCGCCGGCACGTCCTCGCGAGTCACGAAGCCGATCGCGCGCACCTCGCCGAAGCGCGCCAGGACGACCCGCTGTAGATCCCGTTTGTCGCCGCTGCCGGACGGCAGCAGGCTCACGACGTCGCGAAAGCCGCCGTAGAGCGTCTTGACGAACGGGATTCGCCCCAGAAAGTCGTCCCAGTACTTCAGGACCAGGCGACCCGCGTAGGCGTTCACGAGCCCACCCACGAGCAGCAGCATCAGGAACCCGGCGAGCAGCCCCAGGCCGGGCCAGTAATGCGCGGGACTCACGATGTCGAGCCCGATCAGCAGGCGCTGCAGCATGTGCTCGAGCGAGTGGATCGCCCACCAGATCACGTATACCGTCAGTGCGACCGGCAGCACCGTGACCAGCCCGCGCATCGTCAATGTGAATATCTTTCGCATCGCCTCATCGTCGGCTGTTTTTCTTCAAGACGGATCGATCGCGCAAAACTCGCTTTCCTTGCGCGGATATACCGCGAGCAGGGAGAGCGACGCGCTGGTCGGATCCCACAGGAAATACTGCGTGGCGATCAAGCCGCCGCGCATCCGGGTCACGCTGAACAGCCGGCTGTCGCGCCGGAACAGCACGGCTTCGCGCGTCCGGCAGGGCAGATCGTCGTCGACCGCGGCAAGCTGCGGCGCCTCGATCACCTTGCCGGCGCACCAGTCTAGCAGGAGTACGTGCAGGCAATGCGCGCCGCAATTTGCCACCGCCGCCGTGAGCGTGCCCGCAAAATTCGGCCCCGCGGCGGCGACGTCCCGCAATGTCGCGCGATCTGCGGCCGTCAACGCCAACGAGCGCAGATGCGGCTTTGGCGGCGCGGCGCCGCCCGCAGCGTTCGGCGCCGTCGGATATTCGGAAAACCGCGGTGCGCCCTCCGGTTGCGGGCCCGGCGTCGCCGCGATGCCGCGGATCCGATCGAGAGCGTCGGCAAGCGCGTCGCTCAGATACCAATCGTCGAGCGCAACGTCGGCGCGGCGTGTTTTCGGGTCGATGACCACGGTGCGCAAACGATGGTCACTGCAGGCGGGCAATGCCTGCGGCAGTGCGCCGCTGCAATGCGTGTAGGCGCCATACACATCCGGCGCCCCGGCCTCGCTCGGCGCGGCGAACACGACGTAGCGGGCCGGCGGCACGACCAGCCGGAAGGCGCGCTGGTCGCTGCGGAGGTGTTCGGTGCGCAGACGCGAGTTGCCGAGCGCGTACACGTAGACGGTCACCGCCGGCTCGTCGCTTCCCGGGAAGGTGATGTTGCCGTCGATGACCGCGGCAGCCGCTACCGCGATCGCGGCGATCGACGCCAGGCCGGCGCAGGCGATGCCGATGAACGATCTGCGGATCAATGCAAGCCGACTCCCGCACGCCGCCACGGCGCGCTCGCCACATGTTAACGGGACCCATCGGCGCTAGCCACCATCGCTCAGCCGCGCGGCAACAGGAAGCGCTGACCGCGATATTCGAGTTCGACGCCATCCGGGCGGATGCGCACGACGGTTGGTCCCTGCGGCATCGTCGACCCTTCCGTGTATTTGCGGCCGTTGATGAACACGAACCGCTGCGCCGGATTCGCCGCATAGACGTGTACGTCCAGATGGAGCGGCGGCAACGCGTCTTTGCCGCTGAAATCCATCTGCGCGAGGGTCGGCAGGCTCTGCTCGTCGGCTGGGCTCGCGGCCGAGCCGGCCGTCGGCGCGGGTGGCGCGGACCGCGCCGATCGGTCCGCGGCGAGCCGCGCGCGCGCCGCTTCGACGATCGGGTTGTCGGCCGATGTGACCGGCACTTCCGGGGCGAATAGCGGCACTTCACCGTTCGGCGCGACGCGGGACGCCGCTTGCGCAGTGCCTGCCGCGCTGCCGGCCGCAGTGCCCGCCGCGCTGCCGGCCGCGTTGGCGGGCGCGCTGCCGACCACCCTGCCTGCCGAGTCAGGGGCATTCGCGGCCGCGATCTTCGCGGCAATAACCGCGGGCGTAGCGGCGCTCCGCCCGGGCCGGCGCAGCAGAATCACGGCGACGACGATCAAATTGATTCCGAGGAGGGCGAGCAGCGCGACCGCCAGCAGCGTCGGTCGGGCGCTGGGCCGGCCGAGAACCGGCTCGATCAGGCCCGGGATGACCTCGCGTTGCCGCGCGGCCTCCGATTTCTTCAGTGCATCGAGTATGAAGGACACCGCGCGCTCCTCGCTGCTAGCCGCCGCGCTTGGCGACCGGCGTCAGCAGAGGCGTGTTCGGCTCGCCGAGCGCGGCGTCGAGGACGACCTGGGTCTGGGCGCCCGCGATGCCGTCGACGGTGAGCCGGTGCGCGCGTTGGAAGTCCTCGACGGCCAGCTTCAGATCCTGATCGTACACGCCGGCGTTCGCCGGGTCGTCGGCCGTGCCGCGCAGCGCGTTCAGGCTGCGCCGCAGCCAGCGAACGGCGTTGCCATGCATGCCTTCGGCGAGCTCACGCACAGGCGTGGATTTCGGCTTCCAGATGACGGTGAAATCGCCGAACCAGTCCTTCGACAAATCGTCGAGCGAGACCGTTTGCGGCGCCCCGTCGATCGCGATCGTCGCGTATCGGTTGCCGAGGCCGGTGAGCAGCACGTGGTGCACGTGGCCGCCGCCGTCGGTCAAGGCCAGGATCGCCGGACGATCGAGTGCGCGCACCGCGGCCCACGAGCCGCTTTGGCCGAGGCAGGCAAGTCCCGCGCGCGCGGCTTGTGCGCAAGGATTCCCGCCGGCTGCCAGCCGCACACCCCACATGGCGAGCAAGCGCCGCCAGGCGCCGTCCCGGCCGTCCGGCGGCATCGTCGCGAGCAAGGCGCCGATCGAGGCGATCCGCGGTGTCCTCGATGCGGCGCCGGCGTGGGCCGAGGATGGCGACGCGGTCGGTGTGCCGGCGACCGCTGTCGCGGTCCGTGCCGCCGTCCGCGCGGGCGGCATAGGCGCCATGACGCCGGCGGGCCGAGCCGTGGATGTCGTTTGCAACCGCGATGGTTCAGCGCCCCACATGTGCCAGGCCGCGAACAGCACGCCGGCGACGCCGAGCCCGGCGACCGCCGCCGCGAACCAGCCGATCCAAGCTGCGGCGAACCGCCGGCCGTAGACCTCACCGGCTGCGCGGCGCACCAGGGCGGCGGTGATCTTCGGGTTCTCCCGGGTATATGCGCCGAGCAACGCCCGGTCGCAGCACACGTTTATCACCCGGGGAATCCCCGAGGAGAGACGATGCACCTCCGCGAGCGCGCCGGGAGTGAAGATCTCGCCCGAGGCGCCGGCGACACGCAGCCGGTGGCGCACGTAGTTGCGCGTCTCGTCGCGGTTCAGGGGATTGAGGTGATAACGGCCGGTGACGCGCTGGGCGAGCTGGCGCAGCTCGGTGCGATCGAGCATTTCGCGCAGCTCCGGCTGGCCGATCAGCAGGATCTGCAGCAGCTTCTGCGTGGCGGTCTCCAGATTCGTCAGCAGCCGCACGTGCTCGAGAACCTCGGGCGAGAGATTCTGTGCTTCATCGACGATCAGGATCACGCGCCGACCTGCCGCATGCGCCGACAGCAGCCGCCGGTGCAACACGTCGACGAGATGCTTCACGCTGTGGCGGTCGGCATCCTCGACCGCGACGCCCAGTTCCTCGCAGATGCTCTGCAGGAATTCGGCCGGCGTCACCCGTGGGTTCAAGATCAGGGCGACGTCCACGTGCGGCGGCATGCGCGCGAGCAGCGTGCGCACGACGGTCGTCTTGCCCGTGCCGACCTCGCCGGTGAGCTGCACGAACCCGCCGGCTTCGTTGATGCCGTACAGCAGGTGCGCCAGGGCCTCCGCGTGCCGGCCGCTCATGTACAGGTAGCGCGGGTCCGGCGTGATCGCGAACGGTTTTTCGCTAAGGCCGAAGTAGCTCGTGTACATGGCGATTGCCGATGATAGCAAGCGACGGGGCGCCCCGGTGCTCAGCCCGGCGCGCGGCGCGGCCTCATATCAGGTCCTTGACGCCGTCGCGCTCCTCGCAAAGCTCGCGGTGGCTGGCGAGCAGCTTGTCGCGGCTGAATTCGTCGATGTCGAGGCCCTGCACGATCCGGTAGGCGCCGCCCTGGCAGGTGACCGGAACCGAGTAGATCACCCCTTCCGGGATGCCATAGCTGCCGTCCGCCGGCACGGCCATGCTGACCCAGTCGCCGGCCGGCGTGCCGTGTACCCAGTCGCGCATGTGATCGATCGCGGCCGATGCGGCCGAGGCGGCTGAGGAACTGCCGCGTGCCTTGATGATCGCGGCGCCGCGCTGCTGCACGGTCGGGATGAACGTGTCGCGAAACCAGCTCTGCTCGACCACGGCCAAGGACGGCTTGCCGCCGACGGTCGCGTGATGCAGATCCGGATACTGCGTCGCCGAGTGATTGCCCCAGATCGTGAATTTCTTCACCTGCCCGACCGCTGTGCCGGCCTTCTCGGCGAGCAGCGCGATGCCTCGATTGTGATCGAGGCGGGTCATCGCGGTGAAGTTCCCGGCCGGCAGGGACGGTGCGTTGCGTTGGGCGATCAGCGAGTTCGTGTTCGCCGGATTACCGACGACGAGCACGCGTACGTTGCGGCTGGCGACTGCATCGAGCGCCTGGCCCTGGGCGCGGAAGATCTTGGCGTTCTCCAGCAACAGATCCTTGCGCTCCATGCCGGGACCGCGCGGCCGGGCGCCGACCAGCATCGCGTAGTCGCAGTCGCGAAAGGCGACTTTCGGGTCATCCGCCGCGCCGACCGAGTGCAACGTCGGGAATGCGCAGTCGCCGAGCTCCATGACCACGCCGCGCGCGGCGCCGATCGCGGGTGGAATCTCCAAGAGATTCAGCATGATCGGCTGGTCGGCCCCGAGCATCTGGCCGGACGCGACACGAAAGGCGAGGGCGTAGCCGATGTTACCGGCCGCGCCGGTGATCGTGACGGTGACGGGTTTCTTCATGCGAACGCTCCGGGCGCAAAGAGCGGAATGGTAGCCCAAACGGCGCTGATGGTCGCGATTCGGCGCGCCCCCCGCTTGCGGCGTCGGGCTTGGGTTCGCTGCTAAAGATCGCAGGCCCGCGGCGGGTGCACTTGCGCGACAATGCCCCTCTATTGTGTATCCGTGTATTAGTGTAGTATTTCACTACTGTGAACGAACCTTCGATCGTGGCATTCGCCAGCCGTGCATGCGGATGAGCGGTTCGGTCGACCCCGAGTGGCATGACCGACAACCGATCTATCGCCAGCTGCGCGATCGAATGGTGGCGCTGATTTTGGAGGGATCCTTGCGCGAGGGTGACCCGCTGCCGTCGGTCCGGGTCGTCGCCGCCGACCATCGGCTCAATCCGCTCACCGTGCTCAAGGGGTACCAGCAGCTCGTCGATGAACGGCTCGTCGAAAAGCGCCGCGGCCGCGGCATGTACGTCAGCCCCGGTGCGCGCGCCGCCCTGCTCGCCGGCGAACGCCGGCGCTTCCTCGAGGAGGAATGGCCGCGCGTCCTCACGACCATCCAGCGCCTCGGCTTCTCGCTCGCGCAGCTGCCGACGGACGGGCCCGCGCCCATGCCGCCGGCCGCGACACCGCACGACCGCGACGAAGCGAACGGCAGGTCCTAGAAGCCCATGACATCGATCATCGAGGCGCGGGATCTGACCAAGCGTTACGGCGCCCAGCTCGCCGTGGATCACGCAAGCTTCACCATACAGCCCGGGCGCATCGTCGGTCTGATCGGCCCGAACGGCGCCGGCAAGACCACGGTCCTGCGCGCCGTGCTCGGGCTTGCGCCATACGAAGGCCATCTGCGCGTGCTCGGTCGCGAGCCGTTCCACGAGCGCGCCGCGTTGCTCAACGAGGCGTCCTTCATCGCCGACGTCGCCGTGCTCCCCGGCTGGCTGCATGTCGACCAGGCGATCGACTTCGTCGCCGGGGTGCACCCGCGGTTCCGGCGCGAGCGAGCGCGCGCGCTGCTCGAGAAGTCGCGGATCGCGCCCAAGCGGCGAATTCGCGACCTGTCGAGGGGCATGAAGACGCAGGTGCATCTGGCCTTGACGATGGCGATCGACGCGAGGCTGCTCGTGCTCGACGAACCGACGCTCGGTCTCGACCTGCTGGCGCGGCGCAATTTCTACGACGCGCTGGTCACGGACTACATGGACGAGTCGCGCACGATCCTGGTCACGACCCACCAGGTGGAGGAGATCGAGAACCTGCTGACCGACCTGCTGTTCCTCGACCAGGGACGCATCGTCCTCGACGCCTCGCTCGAGGAGATTGCGTCACGCTACGCGGCGGTAGCCGTCGGCGCCGACCGCCTGCCGGACGCCCGGGCGCTGGGCCCGTTCCACGAGCGCCGTGCCCTCGGCAGGACCATGCTGTACTTCGAGAACGCCGACCGCGCCGCGCTCGCCGAGTGCGGCGACGTGAGCGTGCCGAGCGTCGCGGACCTGTTCGTCGCCAAGCTCGCCGGTCGTGCTGCGTGAACGAGTACCTGTGGCTGATTCGTCGCGAGCTCTGGGAGAACCGCGCGATCTGGATCGTGCCGAGCGCGATCGGCGCGGTGATGGTTCTCGCCGCGCTGTTTGGCCACGTGGACGTGACACTGATGAACGCCGCGCCACAGCAAGGGGCGCTCGGCGGTGTGCTGCTGTTCGCTTCGGGCGTCGTGTTCTTGCTCGTGATGTCGGCCTACTCGGCTTGGTACCTGCTCGACTGTCTGTACGCAGAACGCCGGGATCGCAGCATCCTGTTCTGGAAATCCCTGCCGATCTCGGATGCCGCGACCGTGCTCTCGAAGCTCCTGACCGCCTTGCTCGTGATTCCGCTGGTGTACTTCGCGGCCGCCGACCTGACCACCGTGGTGATCGCCTTCATCGTGTCCGTGCGCGCTCGCTCCTGGATCGGGGGCGCACTGTGGAATCCGGGTCAATGGCTGCAACTTCAGGCCCTGTGGCTCTACCTGATTGCGACGATGGCCGTTTGGTTCTTGCCGCTCGCCGGGTGGTTGCTGCTGGTGTCGGCCTGGGCGAGGCGCGCGGCGACGCTCTGGTCGATCCTGCCGCCGCTCGCGGCGATTTGGGCCGAGCGGGCGTTTTTCGGCACCGACCGACTGGCGCGCGTGTTCGCGGATCGTCTGTTCACCGGCTACCCCGGCAGCGCTTTGCGCAATCTCCAGGGTTCGCTCTTCGCCCTGTTCGGCCTGCCGGGCGGGGCGGCGGCCACGACGCCGATCAGCGTCTGGCGGCTGCTCGATCCGGTCCGCTTCATGGCGAGCCGGGCCACATGGATCGGCGTCGCGGTCGGCGTCGCGCTCACCGCCGCCGCGATCCGCGTGCGTTCGCGCGCCGTCGAATTGTGATCCACCCTTGCCGCGGTGCCCCGCCGCGGATCTGTTTATCAACCGCGGGTGATTCGTGCAGAATGAGCGGCGAACCCGCGTGGCAAACCGAAGGAGCCCGGCATGTACAAAACGAAGATCGATCTGTCTGAGAAGACGCGGCGCAATGTGATCGCCATTCTGAACGAGTCGCTCGCCGAGGCGATCGACCTGCAGAGTCAGATCAAACAGGCTCACTGGAACGTCAAGGGGCCGAACTTCATCGCGCTACATGAGCTGTTCGACAAGGTTTCGGACGTGGTCCTGGGTCAGATCGACGAGATTGCCGAACGTGCGACCACGCTCGGCGGAACCGCGGAGGGCACCGTCGCCGTCGCCGCGAAGCGCAGCAAGCTGAAGAACTATCCTCTGAGCATCACGGCCGGCAAGGACCATCTCTATTATTTGTCGACGCAGATCGCCGCATTCGGCAAGGCGGTGCGCGCGGCGATCGACGATACCGCGAAGCTCGGCGACGCCGACACCGCGGACTTGTTCACCGGGATTTCCCGCGACCTCGACAAGTACCTGTGGTTCCTCGAGGCACACCTGCAGGACAAAGCTTGATCCGCGCACCGCGGGTTCAGTCGAGGAGTTGCGCGAAGTAGCTGTTGCGCAGACGATTCAGCGGATCGGTCCGGCGACGCAGCGCCGTGAACAGCCTCGCGCGCTCGCCGAAGGCCTTCGCGACGTGCTCCGGCTTCAGTGCGCGCGTCTGATTGAATGTCGGCACACCGCCCGCCGCCGAGGCGAACTCGTTGAAGTCGATCAGGAAGTCCTCGAATCCCTGGTCGCCGGGGGAGGAGGGCTCGATCGTCACCATGTCGCCCGCGTGGCTCGGACTGAACAGGGAATTGCGATCGCGGTGCAGGCGGCTCGCGCCGGCGACCAGGTGGCAGCGGTAGTGGTATTGCTTGTAGTACTCGCGGCAGAACGCGAAGTAGCTCGCCAAGAGCTGCGGGAAGTGCGCCTGTGGAAACGCCCAGAGGCTGAAGGTGTGACGCGCCTTCCAGGCCTCGGCCGGCAGTTCACGCATCCATTCGTGCGCGTGCAGCACCACACCGCGCGAACCCCGGCCCTGCGTCGCATTGAGCGCGCGGTGCACGCCGGTGAGCACCGCGCTGCGCAGACCCGGCGCCGCGAGCACGCTGCCGACCGACGCGCCGAACGCGGGCAGTACGTTGCGCATCACCGAATTGCGGATTTGCCAGATCCCGGAGCGGCTGACGCTCGCGTCGTGATCCGGGGTGCGCCGCTCGACGGTCACGCGATCGGAGAACGGCGCGACGTGAAAGCGCAGCGCCCCGGGTTGCGCGACGATGCCCGCGTAGCGCTGCGCGAACTCGGCGAGCGAGTGGTTGCGGTAGTCGATCTTCACGGGCTTCAGCGTTTCGACGCGCAGCACCACCTCGTGGACGACGCCGAGGAGCCCGTGGCTCGAGCGCAGCACGCGCAGCAGATCGCGATCCCGCTCGGTTACCGTGATTTGCCGGCCTTGCGGCGTGATCAGCTTCATCTCCGTGACGCAGGAGGCCATTTGCGCGAGGCCCTCCTGGTACGAGGGCTGAGGCAGCGCCGTGACCGCGAGCGCGCCGAGCGAGATGTTGCCGATCTCCGGCGTCAGGGGCAGTTCCAGTCCGCGCTCGGCGAGCGCGCGCACCAGCGTGCCGATGCGCACGCCCGCCTGCGCACGCACACAGCCGTCGTCGATTTCGAGGATCCGGTCGAGGCTGTTCGTGTTGATCGTGGTGCCGCCGTCGCTGCCCGCGCAACGCGTCAGCGAGTAGTCCGCACCGACCGGGCGGACCGGCGAGGGATAGGATTTGGGCTTGCCGAGGATCGCCGCGATATCCTCGTGACGCTTGGCGCGCACGATCAGCCGCGCACGGCGGTGCCGACCGGATTGATCCGCGCTGCGAGAGCGCGTCCCTTTGAGTGCCATCGTTGCTTCCCCCCGGAAGATTCACACTAGTGGCGGAACGAAAATCCGCTGTCCGGGGGCGCCAAAGCACCGGCGTCGGTGCGATTGATTCGCGCTGATTGACACTGGCGACCCCGCTATCGTCAGGCGTCCCCGTGGACGCCCCTAAGACCGGTGGCTTTGCGTCCCCGCCTTTCGGCGGGTTTGCCCTTGAACAGCACTCCTACTATGCGTCGATCCGCCGCCGCTGTAAAGGATCGTCGCCAGATTTTGTGGAAAAAGGCAGCAAATTCAATTGGATGGCTCTGCGTCGCCGCGATCCGGCAATCCCGGGGACAGTCATCGCGGCGGCTGTTAGCATGGGCGCATGCAACCGATTGCGATCGACGTCGAGGCGGGTGGGACGTACTGGTGGTGCCGTTGCGGCAAGAGCGCGCGCCAGCCGTTGTGCGACGGCTCCCACAAGGGCAGCGGGTTCTCGCCGATGCAATACTCGGCCGAAGAGAGCAAGCGACTATGGTTCTGCGTGTGCAAGCGGACGGCGACGCCGCCGCTTTGCGACGGCAGCCACAAGAACGCGCCGGCGGCATCCGTCGACTGACGCACCGATGGCCAGTTCCTTGGCGCTCGACGGTGACGGCGACGCGTGGCGGCTGGTCATCGGCGGCGATTGGTCGGCACGGGCGCTCGCGAGCGTGCACTCACAGCTGGACACGCTGCCCGGCTCGCTTTCGGGTACCGTGACCTGCGACTGGTCTGCGGCCGAATCCCCGGGAATCGGCCCCGCTTGGGCCTTGCTCGCACGCCTCGCCGCCGTAGGCGCCGACCGGCTGACCGTGCGCCACGTCGCCGCACCGCGGCACATCGCGTTTCTCGGGGAACTGCGCGCGGCTCGCGGGCTCTTGCCGGTCCCGCCGGCGGACGACGCTGCCACCGAGGAGCGGCCGCTGGAGGACATCGGCCGCTGGGCGGTCGCGCAAGGCGGCGAAGTGCGCACCTTCGCCGGTTTCGTCGGCCACATCGTGGCCGTCGTCGGCCGCGGCGCGCGTAAGCCACGCGCGCTGCGCATCGCCTCGCTCAGCAGGCATGTCTACGAGACGGGTGTCACGGCGATTCCGATCGTTTCGCTGATCGCGTTCCTGATCAGCGTGATCATCGCTTACCTTGGCGCGCAGCAGCTGCGCATGTTCGGCGCGGATATCTTCGTCGTCGATTTGATCGCGATTTCGGTGCTGCGCGAGATGGGCGTGCTGCTGACCGCGATCATCGTCGCCGGCCGCTCGGGCAGCGCCTTCGCCGCGGAGATCGGCGTGATGCAGTTGAACGAGGAGATTGACGCCCTACGCGCGATGGGCATGGATCCGATCGAACTGCTCGTCGTGCCGCGCGTGCTCGCGCTGCTCGTCGCGCTGCCGCTGTTGACGGTCATTGCCGACGCGATGGGGCTCGCCGGCGGGGGCCTCCTCGCGCACTTCCAGCTGCACATCCCCTGGGCGCAGTTCGCCGGCCGGCTGCACGCGGCGATCGCGCCGACCACGTTTTGGGCCGGATTGATCAAGGCGCCGGTCTTTGCGGTGCTGATCGCCTTGGTCGGCTGCTACCGCGGCATGCGGGTGCGCGAGTCGGCGCGCGAGCTCGGCCGGCTCACGACGCTCGCGGTGGTGCAGTCGATCTTCCTCGTGATCTTCGCCGACGCCCTGTTTGCGATCCTGTACGTGCGCCTGAACTTTTGAGCATGGACGCCGGCGCCGAACCCGTGATCCGAGTCCACGGCCTCGTCAACCGGTTCGGCCGCCAAATTGTGCACGACGGTCTCGACATGCAGGTTGCGGCCGGCGAGATCTTCGGCATTGTCGGTGGCTCAGGCACCGGTAAAACGGTGCTGCTGCGCACGATCCTCGGCTTGCAGCGGCCCGAAGCGGGCGCCGTCGAGCTCTTCGGCCGCGCCGTCGGCGAGCTGTCGCGCGTCGAGCACACGGACTTGGTGCAGCGCTTCGGCGTCACGTTCCAGAACGGCGCGCTGATCAGTTCGCTCACCGTCGCCGGCAATGTTCAGCTGCCGCTGCGCGAGTACCGCCGCGTCTCGAACGAAGCGCTCGACGAGCAATCCGACCTGTGCGTCGCGATGGTCGGACTGCCGGCCGAGGCGGCCGGCAAATACCCGGCGCAGCTCTCCGGCGGCATGACCAAACGGGCGGCGCTCGCTCGGGCGCTCGCGCTCGAACCGGCGCTCTTGTTCCTCGATGAGCCGACCTCGGGCCTCGATCCGATTTCCGCCGCCGCGTTCGATGAGCTACTGTTGTACCTGCATTCGCAGCTGGGGCTGACCGTCGTCATGATCACCCACGATTTGGACACGCTGTTGCGGACCTGCGACCGGATCGGCGTGATCCTCGACGGCAGGATGGTGAGCGGCACGCCGGCACAGATCGCGGCGCAGCCGCACCCGTGGATCCAGGCGTATTTTCACGGTCCGCGCGCGCGTGCCGCGGCGGGAGGACGAGATGGATAGGGATGCCAGCTACGTCGCGGTCGGCGGGTTCGTCTTGCTCGTCGTCGCGATGGCGAGCGCGTTCGTGTTCTGGTACGCCGGCCACGGCGACAAGCACGGCTACGCGCGCTACGAGATCTATTTCCGCGGATCGGTCAGCGGCCTCACCAACGGCAGTCCGGTCCGCTATCTCGGCGTCGACGTCGGCAAGGTCGTGCGCATCACGCTCGATCCGTCGCGACCGAAGCGCGTGCGGGTCGTCGCCGACATCGACACCCACGCGCCCATCGACAGCCGCACGCGCGCGTCGCTGAGTCTGCAGGGCGTCACCGGCTTGTTGTTCATCGACCTCGAACAGGATGCGCGCGCCGGTGCGCCGCACCCTCTGCCGCAGGGCCTGCACCATCCGCTGATCCTTTCGGCGCCGTCGGACTTCGACGTGCTGCTCAGCAGTCTGCCGGCGCTCACCACCCGCGCAGTCGAACTCGTCGACCGGCTGAACCAGGTTTTCAGCGACCACAACGTCGCCGCGCTCGGCGCGACGATCGACAACGCGCGGCGGGCGAGCGAGCGGCTGCCGGCTGTGATCCACGACGTTCAGCAGTTGGTCGACGAGGTCCGCGTCTCCTCGCAGCAGGTCGATGGCGCCGCGGTCGAGCTGCGCGCGATCGCGACCGATTCGGCGCCGCAGATCCGGCGCACGATGGGCCACGTCGCCGCCGTCGCCGGCAACCTCGCCGACACGACGCGGCGGCTCGATCATCTCGTCGCCGACAACGGAGCGGCGCTGACGCGCTTCTCGCGCCACAGCCTCCCTCAGCTCGACCAACTGCTGCGCGAGAGCCGCGCGACGGCGCGCAGCCTGCGCGAGTTGTCGCGTTCGCTGCAGGAGGATCCGTCGCGGCTCCTTTACCGGCCGAGGGCCAGCGGCGTGGCGGTCCCGCGATGAACCTCGCCGGGCGCGTGGCGCGCGCCGCGTTGCTCGCCGGCGGCGCCCTCGGTCTCGCCGCCTGCGCGGGCTCCCTGCTCGGCCGGCGTGCGCCGCCGGTCGCCTACGAGCTCTCGGCGCATGCCGGCGCGCGCGGTCCGCGGATTGCCGCGGACCTAAAGGTGTTGACGCCGCTCGTGCGCGCCGGACTCGATACGGACCGGATCGCGGCCTCGTACCCGGACCGCCGGCTGGATCATTTCTCCGGCGCGCGTTGGAGCGCGCCGCTCGATGAGACGATCGAACAGCTCGCCGTGCAGGAATTCCGGGCCCGTTCGGCTTTGCGCAACGTCGTGCCGGAGGCATCCGCGCTGCATACCCGGTACTGGCTGGAAATCGAGGTCGTGGCGTTCCAGGCCCGATATCCTGCAGGCGGCGGCGCGCCGACGATCGAGGCGCATTTCGTCGCGCGCCTCGGCGATGTGCGCGGGGGCACGACGCTCGCCCGGATCGACGCGCGCGTCGCGCGGCCCGCCGCAGCGAACCGCATGACCGCGATCGTCGCGGCGTTCGAGGCCGCCGCCGACCGCGCCCTCGATCGAATCGTCGCCGCGACCGACCGGCGGCTCGCCGGTCGCGCAGGCGCTCCCCTATGAGGCTTGCGGCTGGCGGCGTGCCGAGGCGATCGCCCGGACCGCCTGCTGGCCGCCGCCGAGGCCCCGATTCTGGTTGACGAGGATGGCGAGAAAATCCTCCTGCGCCATCGCGTCGCCGAGCAGCCTGCCTTGGGCGAAATTGCAGCCGTGCTCCCGCAGGAACTCGAGTTGCTCGACGGATTCGACGCCCTCGGCGATCACTTCGAGACCGAGGCTCTTGCCCATGTCGATGATCGTGCGCACGATCGCTGCATCGTCGGAGTCGATCGCGACGTCGCGCACGAAGGATTGGTCGATCTTCAGCGTGCCGATCGGGAACTGTTGCAGCGCCGACAGCGACGAGTAGCCGGTGCCGAAATCGTCGATCGCGAGGCTCAACCCCAGCCCGTGCAGTTCGTTGAGCAGGCCGATCGTGCGCTTCGGGTCGGTCATCAAGGTGGTCTCGGTGACCTCGAGCTCGAAGCAGGTCGGCGAAACCTCGTGGTTGCGGAAGATCGCGCGCGAGCGCGCGATGAAGCCGGGCTGCTTGAGTTGCCGCAGGGACAGGTTGATCGCGACCCGGCCCGGCTGCGGGACGGTCTTCTGCCATTGCCGATAATCGGCGCAGACCCGGTTCATGACCCACTCGCCGATGCCGAGGATCAGGCTCGTCTCCTCGGCGAGCGGTATGAACTGCGACGGCGAGATGTCGCCGTGACCCGGCAGGCGCCAGCGCAACAGAGCCTCGGCGCCGACGACGCGACCGTCGTGCAGATTCACCTTCGGCTGGTAGAGAATCACGAACTCTTCGTGCTCGAGCGCGCGCCGCAGCTTGCTCTTCAACATCAGCCGTTCGACCGCCGCCGCGTTCATCTCGGGCACGTAGAAGGCGCACGAGTTGCCGCCATTCTGCTTCGAATGGTACATCGCCGCGTCGGCGTTGCGGATCAGGTCGATCACGTTCTCCGCATCCCGCGGACAGATCGCGATGCCGACGCTCGCCGTCAGATACACTTCCTGTTGATTGACGTAGAAAGCCCGACTGATCTCGTCGAGCAGCGTTCTCGCGAGCGCGCCGACGCCGGCGCGGTGGTCGGTGTCGGCCGGCAGATCGTCGACGAACATCGCGAACTCGTCGCCGGCGAGCCGTCCGATCACGGTGTCCTTGCTCAGATTGCGCGCCAGCCGTTCACTCAGGATCTCGAGCGTGCGGTCGCCGGCAGCGTGACCGAAGGTGTCGTTGACCTCCTTGAAGCGGTCCAGATCGAGATACAGCAGCGCGAGCGCGCGCTGATTGCGCCGCGACCGCGCGATGGCTTGTTGCAGCATGTGCTGGAACTGCATGCGGTTCGGCATTTTGGTGAGCGTATCGTAGCGCGCGAGGTAGCGGATCCGGCGCTCGGCTCTTTTGCGCTCGGTGATGTTGCGTGCGACGTAGATGTTGCCCTGGAACTGCGGGTCCTCGGTGCTGATCGTCGAACCGGCGATCGACACGGGAATGGTCTGGCCGCGCGCGGTGCGCAGCACGGTCTCGCGCGCCTCCGAAGCGTCGGGGCCGGGATCGAACGCGGCACGATGCGGCTCATCGATGAAATCGAGCACAGGCTTGCCGAACAGATCGTCCTCGGCGTAGCCGAGCAGGCGGCACGCCGCTTGGTTGCAGCTCTTGACGATGCCGTCGGGCGAGGTGACGAGCACCGCATCGCTCAGGCTGTTGAGCACCGCGTCGAGATGGTTCTTCGTGATCGTCGTCTCACGCAGCTTCTGGCGCATGCGCTCGAGCGCCGATTGCAGTTCGCCGATCTCGTCGCGTCGCAGCACCGGCAATGGACGCGTATAGTCGCCCTGGCCGATGCGCTCGGCGCTTCTGGCGAGTTGCGAGAGCGGTCGCGCGAGCCGCGCCGCGAACAGCGCCGCGCCGCCCATGCCGACGACGAGCAACAGCAGGCTCAGGCCCAGCAGGCCCTCCGCGACGCGCCGTGCCTCGTGCACCTGCTGCAGTCCGAGTTCCCGGCGCAGGCTGGCGAGCACGGCCTCGAGATTCGCCCGGCTCAGCAGGATCTGCAGCGTGCCGACGCGCCGGAGCGTACCGCCGCGCAGCTGCGCGTCGATCGGCGTAGCGAGCTTGTACGGTCCGCTGTGGGCGGCGGCGAGCGCACCCCCGCGCGAGGAAAAGATCACCTTGCCGCTGCGGTCGAGCACCTCGACGCGCGCGACATCGGGAAGTTGCAGCAGTGTGCGGCCGATCGCGGCCGTCGATGCGGCATTGCCCTCTTTGAGCGGTGTGGCGAGGCGCGCCGCCGCCACGAGCGACACCTCGTGCGCCCGCGCTTCGAGGTTCGCCTCGAGTTTCTTCGCGACCGTGCCGTTCGCCAGCGCGCGCACCCTCGCCGCGTCGGTCCGATGTTCGAGGTAAGCGAGCCCGCCGATCAGGACGGATAGCGAGGCGACCACCGCGAGGGCGAGCAGCAGGTATTTGGTTCGCAGGCTTGAGGCCATTGGCAGGGCACCGGCCGCGTCGGCGGCTGTCTGCCGGCCATGATACCTGCCGCAGCCCACCGGCAGAAGGGCCCGGGTACAATCGGCGGCCATGAGCGGCATGCTGCGGATCGACGTCTATTCCGACACGGCCTGCCCGTGGTGCTATCTGGGCAAGAGGCGCCTGGCGGCGGCCCTCGCCGCACGTCCGCGGCAGGCGCCGCGCGTCGTCTGGCGGCCGTTTGAGCTGAATCCAGACCTACCCGCCGAGGGGGTCGACCGGCAGGCGTTTCTCGCCGCAAAAATCGCCAACCCGCAGGCGTTCGAGGCAACGCGCCAGACGCTGATCGAACTGGGCCGCGCGGTCGGCATCGGCTTCCGGTTCGACTTGCAGGGGCGCATGCCGAACACCCGCCGTTCGCATCTGCTGATTGCGCTCGGGGCGCGCAGGGGCCGGCAGGATGAGGTGCTGGAGCGTGTGATGCAGGCGTATTTCGAGGAAGGCTGCGACATCGGCGACGTCGACGAGCTGGTGCGGCTCGGCGTCGCGGCCGGCCTCGACGAACGCGACGCGAGCCGGGCACTCGTGCTGCGCAGCGGTCAGGACGCGGTGCTCGCCGCCGAGCGCCATGCTGGCGCGCTCGGCCTGACCGGCGTGCCGACGTTCGTCCTCAACGGCGAGTACGCGCTCTCAGGCGCCGTGGAAACCGCAGCACTGACCGCGGCGATGGATCGTGTGGCGACGCTGCCGGCGGTGCGGACCGGGCAGGCATGAATCCGGCGGAACTGACGGGCCGCGCGCGCAGCCACGTCGTCGAACGGCCGGAATTCGCCTGCGCGCTGCACCGCTACGTAGTGGCGCCCTTCACGGCGATGCGCCGGGCGGCACTCGCCGAGGGCTTCGATCTTGCGCCGGCGAGCGGCTTTCGCGACTTTGCGCGGCAGCTGCGGATCTGGAACGAGAAATACGCCGGCGAGCGGCCGTCGTACGATGCGACCGGAGCCGCGCTCGATGTGGCCGCGTTGTCCGCGGCGGCGCGCGTCGAGGCGATCCTGCAATGGTCCGCGCTGCCCGGTGCGAGCCGCCACCACTGGGGAACCGACCTGGACCTATTCGACCGCGGCGCGATCGGCGCGGGGCGGGCGCCACGCCTGACTGCCGAGGAGTACGCGGACGGCGGCCCGTTCGCCGGTGTGCGTGTGTGGCTCGAGCGGCACGCGGCGCGTTTCGGATTCTTCCGGCCGTATCGCGGCGTTCTCTCGGGGGTTCAGTGCGAGGCCTGGCACTACAGCTTCGCGCCCGTCGCCGACGGCGCGCGCCGCGCGCTCGGCGTCGAGGTGCTGCGCGAGGCACTCGCGGACGCCCCGCTCGCCGGCAAGGACGAGGTGCTGGCGAGCCTCGAGGAGCTGCACGCCCGCTATGTGGCGCGCATCGATCCTTTTTGAGGGCGGCCGCGGGACGTTCAGGCCCAGAGGGCCTTCAGTCGGTCCAGCATCAGGCCGCGCACCTGCGGCATCTGATTGTCGCCGGCCGTGAACAGGGGCGGGTTGCGCCGGAGCATCTGCCAGCGCGCGGTGCGCAGCACGTGGTCGAGGTACGCGAGGTTGCGCTCGATCGCCTCCAGGTACGGGTTCGCGCCGCCGAACAACGCCTCGACGTGGCGGTAGGCGTGTTCGAACCCGCGCTCCAGGCGCTCGATGCGGGTCTCGTGCACGAAACGCGGCGTCTGGCGCAGCAGATCCAGCCCCGAGCTGTAACGCACGCGCGGCGCGCCGCCGCCTTCGGCGGTCGCCGCGATGCCGCCCAGCACGAATTCCGGGTAGAGCCGGTCGCGGCACTTCTCCAGATAGCAGCGGTCGGCCATCTGCGCGATCAGATCGGCGGTGCCGAGCAGTTGCCCGAGCTTGCGGTCGCGGCGGTCGTCGAGCTGGATCTGGTCGATCGGTACCTCGTAGCCGGTGAAATGCACGATGCGCGTCGCGACCGGAGCCCAGCTCTCCATGCCGATCAGCGGCAGGTAACGGGCGATGAAATGCGCGCTGCGCGTGACGTGATACGGGGTGAACTCGGCGCCGTTCAGGTGCTGCCGATCGCCGCTTTCGCGGATGTAGCCCGCGTCGTGGAACAGCGCGACCACCAGCGCCAACTGCGTGCGATCGACCCCGAGACGCAGCGCGGGTGCCGCAGTGCGTTCGTAACCGACCAGCAACCTCGCCGCCGCGAGCGTCATGTCGAGCGTGTGCTGGCGGTCGTGATAGACGGTGTCGACACCGTGGTATCCGGGCATTCGGCCGGTGAACAGCAGGTCGAAGTCGCCGAACGCACGCGCGACCCGGTCGAACGGCGCGCCCGGCCAGGTCGTGCGGAACAGCTCGCCGACGGCGGCGGTCACCGCGGCCGTGGAACTGACCTGAACGGTGTTGGTGACGTCGTAATCGTTGCGCCGCAGGACTTGCATGGGTTCGATGTTATGCCCTAAATCCGCCGCCATGTCATTGCTTGCATCTGCAGGATGTGCGCCGCGTTCACGCCGCGCCGGAAGATAAGTCAAAGCCGGCCGTGCAGGGCGCGTGATCGGAGGGCCGTTGCCAGGTGCGCGGCTCGCGATCGATGCGGCAGAATCGGCAGTGCGCGGCGAGTGCCGGCGAGGCGAGCATCAGATCGATCCGCAGGCCGTGATTGCGGCGGTATGCGCCCTGGCGGTAGTCCCACCAGCTGAACGATTCGGGCGGCTGCTCGAAGCGTCGGAACAGGTCGCCCATGCCGCATTCGCTCAGACGCGCCAGGGCGGCCCGCTCGGCGGGGCTCACGAGCACCGAGCCTTGCCACGACGCCGGATCGTGGACGTCGCGATCCTCCGGCGCGACATTGAAATCGCCGACCATCAGTACGCGCTCGTGCGCCGCGAGTTCGCGCGCCACGAAGCGCTGCAGTTCCTCGAGCCATGCGAGCTTGTACGCGTACTTCTCGGAGCCGACCGACTGGCCGTTCGGCACATACACGTCGATCAGGCGGATCCCGCCGACGGTCGCCGCGATCACCCGGCGCTGCGGATCCTCGTAGCCCGGCAGACCGGCGACCGTCGCGGCGAGCGGCAGGCGCGCAAGGATCGCGACGCCGTTGTAGGCCGGCTGGCCGGAGTAGACCGCGCGGTAGCCGAGCGCCTCGATCTCGGATCGCGGGAACCGCTCGTCCGCGAGCTTCGTTTCCTGCAGCGCGACGACGTCGATCGAGTTGGCGCCGAGCCACTGCGCGAGCTGCGCGAGCCGCACGCGCAGCGAATTGACGTTCCAGGTGGCGACGTTAAGCAAGGGCGCGTTGCCCGTTCAGTTCGTGCGCATCGCGACGGTGGCGCTCACGCCGCGATGCCCGTCCGGCGCAGCAGCGCCGCAACGTCCGGGGCGCGCCCGCGGAACTCGACGAATGCGTCCATCGCATCGAGACTGCCGCCGCGGGCGAGGATCGAGTCGTGAAAGCGCATCGCCGTGTGCCGGTCGAAGACACCCGCCTGCTCGAACATCTCGAACGCGTCGGCGGCGAGCACTTCGGCCCACTTGTAGCTGTAGTAACCGGCCGCGTAGCCACCGGCGAAGATGTGCGCGAAGCTCGACGGCAGCCGGTTGAATTCGGCGGCTGGCACCACCGCGACACGGTGCCGCACGGCCGCGATGGTTGCGGCGACGTCCGCGCCGCGGGCCGGATCGTAGTGCGCGTGCAGCTCGAAATCGAACGACGCGAGCTCGATCTGGCGAAGCGTGTCGAGCGCCGCATGGAAGGTGCGCGTGGCGAGCAGGCGCTGCAGCAGCTGCGGCGGCAGCGGTTCGCCGCCGTCGACGTGCGCGCTGATCAACGGCAGGACCTCGGGGCGCCAGACGAAGTTCTCCATGAACTGGCTCGGCAGTTCGACGGCGTCCCAGGAGACGCCGTTGATGCCGGCGATGCTCGGGTAGCAGACCCGGGTCAACATGTGGTGCAGGCCGTGGCCGAACTCGTGAAACAGCGTCGTCACGTCGTCGTGCGTGAGCAGCGCGGGCGCCGCGCCGGCCGGTGGCGCGAAGTTGCAGATCAGGTAGGCGATCGGCCGCGCGCTCCCCGTGGGCAGCGTCTTGGCCGTCACGCACTCGTCCATCCACGCGCCGCTGCGCTTCTCGGCGCGCGCATAGGGGTCGAGATAGAAGCCGGCGAGGGGGCCCCCGTCGCCGCCGTCGACGTCGAAGTAGCGCACGGCCGGATGCCAGACGGGCACGCCGCTGCGCTCGCGCACCCGGATATCGTAGAGACGTGAGGCAACCGCGAACAGGCCGTCGAGAACCTTCGGCAGCGGAAAGTACGGCCGCAGTTCCTCTTGCGAGAGCTGCCAGCGGCTCTTTTTCAGCCGCTCCGAGTAGAACGCGACGTCCCAAGCGTCGAGCTTGCGTCCCGCGAAGCGCTCGAGTTCGGCGAATTCCGCGAGCGCCGCAGGCCGGCAACGCACGGCAAGATCGGCGAGGAAGTCCTCGACTTGGCGCCGGCTCGTTGCCATCCGCGTCGCGAGCGCAAAATCGGCGAACGAGCCGAAGCCGAGCAGTTGCGCCAGCGTGTGGCGCAGCCCGAGGATCTCCCCGATCAGCGGTGCGTTGTCGAAGCGGCCCGCGCTCGGGCCGCGGTCGGAGGCGCGCGTGACCCAGGCCTCGTAGACCTCACGCCGCAGCGCCGCGTTCTCGGCGCAGGTCATCACGGCCATGTACGTCGGCTGGTCGAGCTGCAGCAGCCACCCGGGGCCGCCCGTCGCGGCCGCATCGGCGGCCGCGCGCGCGACGAAGTCGCCCGGCAGTCCGGCGAGCTCGGCCGGGTCGACGATCCGGCGGTGGTACGCGCGGGCCGCGTCGAGCACGTTCTCGGAGAATTTAGCGCCGAGCGTCGCCAGGCGCTGCAGGATGTCCCGCAGCCGCGCCTTGTACACGGGCGCCAGCTCGACGCCGGCGAGGCGGAAATCGCGAAGCGCGTTGGCCACGAGCTTGCGGGGCGCCGGCGCGAGCGTCGCGCCTTCGTTCTGTGCGATCCTCGCGTAGGCCGCCGCCAACGCCGCATTCTGGCCGAGCTCTGCGGTGTAGGCCGCGAGCAGCGGCAGGCAATCGTTGTAGGCGGCGCGCATCGCGGGCGTGTTGGCGACCCCGTTCAGGTGGGCGATCGGGGAGAATACGCGGCTCAAGGTGTGGCCCGCCTCCTCGAGCGGTACGACGACCGAGGCGAAAGTCGGCAGAGGATCGGCGACGAGGGAGGCGATCAGCGCGCGATTCGCCGCGAGCACCCGCTCGAGCGCGGGCAGCGCCTGCTCCGGCCGGATCCGGTCGAACGCGGGCAGCTCCTGAAATTCCAGCAAAGGGTTTTGCACGCGGCAATACTAGCAGATGCGCGGCGTCGGCCCCGCCGCGCCGGTATATCATTGTGCCTCGGCCCCGATGCGGATGGAACACGCGGTGTCAGATCAATCCCTCGATCTTCTCGTCGTCGGCGGCGGCAGCGGCGGCCTCGCGTGCGCGCAGCGCGCCGCGCAGCACGGCGCCAAGGTCGCGCTGCTCGAATACCGGCGCCTCGGCGGCACCTGCGTGAACGTCGGTTGCGTGCCGAAGAAGGTCATGTGGAACGCAGTGCAGATCGCCGAGGCGCTCGCGGACGCGCAGCATTACGGTTTCGACGCCCGCTGCGCCGGCCACGACTGGCTCGCGCTGAAACGCGGGCGCGACGGCTACGTCGCCCGCCTGAACGCGATCTACGAGCGAAATCTCGCGGCGCACGGCATCGAGTACGTCGCGGGCCGGGCTCGCTTCGCCGATGCGCGGCTCATCGAGGCGAACGGCCGCCGCTTCGCCGCCCGCCACGTCGTGATCGCGACCGGCGGCGAGCCGATGGTCCCGGACCTGCCGGGCGCGCAATACGGCATCACCTCGGACGAATTCTTCGCACTCGAGGAGCGCCCGCGCCGCGTCGCGGTCGTCGGCAGCGGCTACGTCGCCTGCGAGCTCGCGAGCGCGTTTCACGGGCTCGGCGCCGAGGTCGCGCTGTTCGTCCGCAAGGATCGGCCACTGCGCTACTTCGACGAAATGCTCGGCAACGCCCTGCTGCGTGCGATGCGCGCCCAGGGCATCGCCGTGCAAACGCACGTGACGCCGGCCGCGGTGCGCGCCAACCGCGGCGACAGAACGCTGATCGCGACCGACGGCGGCGAGTTCACCGGGTTCGACTGCCTGCTGTGGGCCATCGGCCGCACGCCGAACCTCGCCGACCTCGGCCTCGAGCGGACCGGCGTCGCCGTCGATGCGGACGGCTTCATCGTCACCGATCCTTACCAGGATACGAACGTCGCCGGGATCCACGCGATCGGCGACGTGACCGGCCGCGCCGCGCTGACGCCGGTCGCGATCGCCGCCGGGCGCTGCCTGAGCGACCGGCTGTTCGGCGGCATGCGCGAACGCCGGCTGGATTATGCTTGCATCCCGACCGTCATCTTTACGCACCCGCCGATCGGCACCGTCGGCCTCTCGGAGGCGCAGGCGCGCGCGAGCCACGGCGATGCGGTCAAGGTGTACCAGAGGGACTTCGTCGGCATGTACCACGCGCTGACCGCCCGCAAGCCGCGCACCGACATGAAGGTCGTCTGCGCGGGTGCCGAGGAGAGGATCGTCGGTTGCCACGTGATCGGCGCCGGCGCGGACGAGATGTTGCAGGGGTTCGCGGTTGCAGTGCGCATGGGCGCGACGAAGCGCGACTTCGACGATACGGTGGCGATCCATCCGACGAGCGCCGAAGAGCTCGTCACCATGCGCTGAGTCCGATGGCGATACGCGAATATCTCGGCACCCGGCCGTTGCTCGGCGCGCGGGTCTACGTCGACGACACGGCGCCCTAGCGAAAGCGCGCCAGCGCCGCGAGCACCGGCTTCGTGTCGGGCCGGATGCCACGCCACAGTGCGAACGCCGCCGCCGCCTGCTCGACGAGCATGCCCCAGCCCTTTTCGGTGCGCGCGGCGTGCAGCGAATTCGCCCAGCGCGTGAACTGGGTCTGGCCGCGTCCGTAGGCCATGTCGTAACAAACCGTGTCCTCGTCGACGAGGCCGGGCGGCATCGGCGGCATCTCGCCGGCGAGGGATGCGGAGGTGCCGTTGATGATCACATCGTACGGCGGTCCCTCGACGTCGTCGAAGCCGCAGCCCTCGACCGGGCCGAGATCCGCGAACTCGGCGGCGAGGATCTTGGCGCGCGCCGGCGTGCGATTCGCGATCATCAGGCTGCGCAACGGCCGCTCGAGGAGCGGCCCCAGCACGCCGCGCACCGCCCCGCCGGCGCCGAGGATCAGCAGCCTCTTCTGGGCGAGGTCTATACCGAGATTGGCCTCGAGGTCCGCGAGCAGCCCCGCGCCGTCGGTGTTGTCCCCGAGCAGCGTCGTATCCTCGTAGAACGCGATCGTGTTCACCGCCTGCGCGCGCGTCGCGCGCGGCGTGAGCTCGTTGACGAGTTCGGCGGCCGCCTGCTTGTGCGGCAGGGTGATGTTCAGGCCGCGCAAGCCGCTCGTGAAAAGACGCAGTGCCTCCCGGCGGAATTCCCCCGGCCCGATGTCGAACAGCCGGTAGACGATGTTCTGGCCGGTCGCCTTGGCAAACATGCCGTGGATGAATGGCGACCAGCTGTGGTCGACCGGATGCCCGGCGAGGCCGTATTGATCCGCGGCGGCCGGACCGGCTGCCTTCACTGACGCAGCCACTCGGCGGCGCGCTTCGCGAAATAGGTGAGAATGCCGTCCGCACCGGCACGCTTGATCGACAGCAAAGTCTCCAGCGCGGCGGCACGTTCGTCGACCCAGCCGTTGCGCGCGGCCGCCATGATCATCGAGTACTCGCCGCTCACCTGGTACACCAAGGTCGGCATGCCGAAGCGATCCTTGACCCTGCGCACGACGTCCAGGTAGGGCAATCCCGGTTTGACCATGATCATGTCGGCGCCCTCCGCGATATCCAGCGCGACCTCGCGCAGCGCCTCGACGCAATTGGCCGGATCCATCTGGTACGTGTGTTTGCCGCCCTTGCCGAGCTGTCCGGCGGAGCCGACCGCCTCGCGGAACGGGCCGTAGAATGCCGACGCGTACTTCGCCGCGTAGGCGAGGATTCGCGTGTGCACGAGGCCCGCGGCTTCGAAGGCGCCGCGGATCGCGCCGATGCGCCCGTCCATCATGTCGGACGGCGCCACCGCGTCGGCGCCGGCATCCGCGTGCGAGCGCGCCTGGCGCACGAGCGTCTCCACGGTCAGATCGTTGTGCACGTAGCCGGACGCGTCGATCAGGCCGTCCTGGCCGTGGGTCGTGAACGGATCGAGCGCGACGTCCGTGATCACGCCGAGTTGCGGGTAGTCCCGCTTGACGGCGCGCACCGCGCGCTGCGCGATGCCGTCCGGGTTCCAGGCCTCGCGCGCGTCCAGGGTTTTCTTTCCGACCGGCGTGACCGGGAATATCGCGATCGCCGGCACGCCGAGTTCGGCGAGCAGTGCGCACTCGGCGAGCAAGCAGTCGACCGACAGCCGCTCGATTCCGGGCATCGACGGGATCGGCTGGCGTTCGTCGCGTCCCTCGACGACGAAGACCGGATAGATCAAGGAGTCCACCGTCAGCTGGGTCTCGCGCATCAGCCGCCTCGAGAACTCGTCCCGGCGCATGCGGCGCATGCGGATCCGCGGAAATGCACTGTCTGAATTGCCGGTCATCGCTGCCATGGGCTCCTGCGGATACCGCGGATGTCGCCGCGAGCGACGCAACGGCACCCGGCGGGGGGGGATTCGATATTAACCCGGGCGAATCGCGCCTGCGACTCGCGCCGGGGAATATTACGCCCGCCGCCGCGACGCTCAGAGTCCGGCCTGCACCAACAGGTCCATGAATCGGCGCACGCTCGCCGCGAGCCCGGGATGCCCGATCTCGAAATGGACCGCGACCGCCTCGAGACGGTCCGCGACAGATTCGCCGCCGGCTTCACCGTGCGGGGCCTGTGGCCGTTCGACCAGGCGGGTGATATCCGCCATGACCTTGACGAGCAGGGCCGCTACTTGCGGGTCGACCTGCCGCGCTTCGGCGAGCTCGGCGTGCAGCTTCGCCAGTTGTTCCTGCAATGACTTGGATTCCATGAATCATTCCTCCACGACGCCGGTCATTGTGCCATTCGTTCGGGCGTCAGGCGGGCGACTTCGACGTAGCCCGCGCCCGCGGGCGCCAGGTGCCGATGAATCGCCGCATACGCCGCGCGCAGCGGCTCCTCGATGCCGAACGGCGGATTGACGATCACCAGGCCGCCGCCGGCGAGTCCGGCGGCGGCGTCGTCGGCGTGGATCGCCAGATCCGCGCACAACATCTTCGGAATTCGCAGCGATTCGAGCCGGGCATGCGCGCGGCGCCGCTGCGCGGCGTCCAGGATCGGGTACCAAATCAGGAACGTGGCGCTCGGCCAGCGGCAATACGCGTCGGCGAATGAGCGCAACATCGCCGGCCATTCGTCGACGCTCTCGTACGGCGGATCGATCAGCACCAGGCCGCGCCGCTCCGCCGGCGGCAGATAGGCCTTGAGCGCGGCATAGCCGTCGGCGGTTTCGACCCGGATGTGCCCGGCGCTGCCGATCGAGCGCATCGCGGCGCGCGCCTCGACCGGCATCAATTCGACGAACACGCCACGGTCGCCCGGCCGCAGCGCCGCGGCGATCAGCGCGGCGGAGCCGGGGTAACGCGCCAGACGCCGGTCGGCGCGCGCGCCGATCGCCGCGAAGTAATCGGCGAGCTCGCGCTCGCCGAGTCCGTGCTCGAGCAGGCGCAACACGCCGCGTTGGGCCTCGGCGGACTGCTTCGCCTGCGAGGAGTGCAGATCGTAGATGCCGCGGCCGCAATGCGTATCCAGGGCGAAGAAGGGCTTGTCCTTGCGCTTCATCGCCTCCAGGCAGCGGATCAGCGCCAGGTGTTTCGCGACATCCGCGAAATTGCCCGCGTGATAGATGTGCTGGTAATTCATCGACCCGGGGGATTGTGCCCGAATGGGCGCACGCCGTGCGCGGCGAGGGGGCCGCTCGCCAGGGGCGCGCAGGCTCAGGCGAGCTCGCCGAGGTAGTCTCGCGGTCGCAGGAACTGCGCGTAGAGCCGCGCTTCCGGCGATTGCGCCGGCGGCTGCCAGTCGTATTCCCAGCGAACCCGCGGCGGCAGGGACATGAGAATCGACTCGGTGCGGCCGCGTGACTGCAGGCCGAACAGCGTGCCGCGATCATAGATGAGATTGAACTCGACGTACCGGCCCCGGCGATACAGCTGAAACTCCCGTTGCCGCTCGCCATACGGCAGGTCCATGCGCCGCTGCAGGATCGGCAGATAGGCCGGCAGGAAATGCTCGCCGACGCTCTGCAGCAGCGCGAAGCAATGCTCGAAGCCGCCGTCGGACAGATCGTCGAAGAACAGGCCGCCCACGCCGCGCGTTTCGTTGCGATGCGGCAGGAAGAAGTAGCGGTCGCACCAGTCCTTGAGCTTCTCGTACAGTCCTTCGCCGAACGGGGCGCAGGCATCGCGTGCGGTGCGGTGCCAGTGCAGGACATCCTCGTCGAACGGATAATACGGCGTCAGATCGAAGCCACCGCCGAACCACCAGGTCGCCGGACCCTGCGCCGGGGTCGCCGTCAGAAACCGCAGGTTCGCATGCGTCGTCGGCGCATAGGGATTGCGTGGGTGAAAGACCAACGACAGTCCCATCGCCTCGAACGGTGCGCCGGCGATCTGCGGCCGCTGCTGCGACGCCGCCGCGGGCAGGTCATTGCCGTGGACGCGGGAGAAGCCGATGCCGGCGCGTTCGAACACGCCCCCGTCGGTGAGAATGCGGCTCTCGCCGCCGCCGCCGCCGTCGGCGCGTTGCCAGTCATCGCGGCGCCAGCCGCCCGCGTCGAGCGCATCGACCGCCGCGGCGATCCGCTCGTGCAGGCCGCGCAGATACGTCTCGACGGCCGTGCTCGCATCGGAGCGTGTCCAGCCGGGCGAACCGCGCAGGCCGGTCACGGTTCAGGTCTTCTTGCGCAGTGCGCCCCGACCGCCGGCCGCGCTCTTGCGCTTCGCGGCGGCGGACTTCGGCCGCGCGGGGGCCCCGGGACGCGTGGCGCTCTTCGTCGGCGTCGCCTTGCGCGCCGCCGCGCTCGCGAATCTCGCGGTTTGCGCCGGCTCGGCCGCGGCGGTACCGGGGGCCTTTGGCCGCGTCTTCGCGCCTTTGCGGCCCCACTTGCCGAAACTGCGCAGCGGTGCCGCCGCGAGCAGCGTCAGGCATTCCTCGAGCGACAGGCTCTTCGGCTCCCGATCCTTCGGGATCTTCGCGTTGCGCTGCTTGTCGGTGATGTACGGGCCATAGCGGCCGTTCAGCACCTGGATGCCCGCGTCGGCGAAGTCGAGGATCAGGCGGTTCGCATCGGCGGTCTGCTTCTCGCGGATCACCTCCTGCGCCCGCTCCGGCGATACCGTGTACGGATCGTCGATCTTCAGCGACGCATACTTCGCGCCGTATTTGAGATACGGACCGAAGCGCCCGACGTTCGCGACGATCTCCTCGCCGTCCGCCGTCCGCCCGAGCTTGCGCGGCAGCTTGAATAGTTCGATCGCCTCGGCGTGGGTGATCGTGTCCATCTTCTGGCCGGGCCGAAGACCCGCAAAGCGCGGCTTGTCCGCATCGTCCTTCGTGCCGATCTGGACGAATGGCCCGAAGCGGCCCATGCGCACGCTCATCGGCTTGCCGCTCGCGGATTCGATGCCGAGGTCGCGCGCCTGCGCGACCTCCTCGCGGCTTACCGACTTCTCGGTGTGGTCGACGAGCTTGATGAACGGCTTCCAGAACTTCTCGAGCAGCGGCACCCAATCCTGATCGCCGGAGGCGACCGCATCGAGCGAGTCCTCCATCTTCGCGGTGAAGTCATAGTCGACGTAGTTCGTGAAGTACAGCGTCAGGAAGCGGCTGACAATCTTGCCGATGTCCGTCGCCGTGAAGCGGCGGCTCTCGATCTCGACGTACCCCCGGTCGCGCAGCGTCGAGATGATCGAGGCGTAGGTCGACGGCCGGCCGATCCCGTATTCTTCGAGCGCCTTGACGAGCGATGCCTCGGAGAAGCGCGGCGGCGGCTCGGTGAAGTGCTGGACCGGCAACAGCGCGCGCAAGGCGACTCGGTCGCCCGCACGCATCGCGGGCAGCACCTGATCCGAATCGTCCTGCACCGCGTCATCCAGGCCTTCCTGGTAAACGCAGATGTAACCCGGCTTGACGAGCGTCGAGCCGGTGGCACGCAGCACGTGCCGCGCGGGGCCGTCGGCGCCCGCGAGCAGCTCGACCGTGACGGTGTCGAATACCGCAGGCGCCATCTGGCAGGCGACGGTGCGCTTCCAGATGAGCGCATACAGTCGGAATTGGTCGGCGTCGAGCTTGCTTTCGATGTCCGCGGGCAGGATCGCCGCCGAGGTCGGGCGGATCGCCTCGTGAGCCTCCTGCGCATTCTTCGATTTGGTGCGGTATACGCGCGCCTCCTCGGCGAGGCCCGCCGCGCCGTACAGAGTGACGATGACCTTGCGGATCTCGCCGACCGCTTCCTGGGCGAGATTCAGCGAATCGGTGCGCATGTAGCTGATCAGCCCCACCGCGCCTTCGCCGATGTCGACGCCCTCGTACAACTGCTGGGCGACGCGCATCGTCTTCTGGGCGCTGAAGCTGAGCTTGCGCGCGGCCTCCTGTTGCAGCGTCGACGTCGTGAACGGCGGCGCCGGGTTGCGGCGCCGCTGCTTGCGATCGACACTGTGCACGGTGAGTTCGCCGCGCGCCGCCCGCGTCACGCTGCGCTCGACCTCGAGCGCCTGGGCCCCGCTCGTGAAGCTGAACTGCTCGACCTTGGCGCCGGCGTACTCGACCAGCTTGCCGGGGAAGTTTTGCGCGGCGTGCTCGAGCTGCGCGTCGATGGTCCAGTATTCGCGCGGCCTGAATGCCGCGATCTCATCCTCGCGCTCGCAGATCATCCGCAGCGCCGGACTCTGCACGCGGCCGGCCGACAAGCCCGGTCGCACCTTCTTCCACAGGAGCGGCGAAAGATTGAATCCGACCAGGAAGTCGAGCGCGCGGCGCGCCTGCTGCGCGTTGATCAGGTCGAGCGAAAGTTCGCGCGGGTGCGCCATCGCCTCGCGCACCGCGTTCTTGGTGATCTCGTAGAAGACGACGCGGCGCACCTCCTTGCCGGCGAGCGCGCCCTTCGCCTTCAGCAACTCCCGCAGGTGCCAGGAGATTGCCTCGCCCTCGCGGTCCGGGTCGGTCGCGAGGTACAGAGCGTCGGCCTTGCGCAGCGCCTTGACGATTGCTTCGACGTGCCTCTCGTTGCGCTCGACGATCCGGTATTGCATCGCGAAGCGATGTTCGGGATCGACGGCGCCCTCCTTGGGCACCAGGTCGCGGACATGTCCGTAGGAGGCGAGCACCTCGAAGTCCTTGCCGAGGTACTTCTTGATGGTCTTCGCCTTCGCGGGCGATTCGACGATGACGAGGTTGCTGCTCAAGGCCGTTTAGTGCAGCGCGTCGCCGCGCTCTTCGAAGACCAGGTCTTCCATCTGCGCATAGGCGGATTCCTGGCCCGGCTGACTGAACAGCACCATCAGGACGACCCATTTTACCTGTTCTATGTCGATCTCGTCGGCTTCCAACGCCATCAGCCGGTCGATCACGAGTTCGCGTTGCGCCGCCGACAGGATCCGTAGGTTCTCCAGGTGCACGAGATAACCGCGCACGTCGGTGTCGAGCCGCAGAAGCTCGTGTCCGCTGAAGACGCGAACGGCGCGAGCGGTCGCCTCCGCGACCTTGCCGAGTTGCTCTCCCGACAGGCCGTCGAGCCACTCCAGGGCACGTTCCACGTCGAGCTGCGCGAAGCCGGCCCGCTCCAGTTCGCTCTTCAGGGTGTTGCGGTCGGGCCGCGGCTCGTCGTCCCCGTTCATGTAATTCTCGAATAGGTAGATGAGCAGATCGAGAACGTTATCTTTCACCCCATTGGCTCCTGACGAGTCGGCAATAGCGGCCCCCGGGGGCGGCCTGAACGTGGCCTTCGAGCTCGAGAATCAGCATCATCGAGGAGACGGCATCGGCCTTGAACCCGGTTCTTGCCACCAAGGTATCGATATCCGCCGGATCGAAGCCGAGCGCATCTAACAAGATTTTGTGATCGTTGTCCATGCCCGGCGCTTCGCCGACCGACGCCGTGGCGGCGGCGGCGGCGGCCGGATTCGTGGCAAAAACCCCGGAAAAATCCAGCTCGCCAAGCACGTCCTCGGCATTTTCGGTCAATTTCGCGCCTTGCCGGATCAACTGATGGCAGCCGCGCGCGAGCGGATTGTGGATCGACCCGGGAATCGCGAACACCTCCCGTCCGTACTCGCCGGCGAGCCGCGCGGTGATGAGCGAACCGCTGCGGCGTGCGGCCTCGACGACCAGGGTGCCGAGCGTGAGTGCCGCGATCAGGCGATTTCGCTGCGGAAAATGCGCGCGCCGCGCCGGCGCGCCGGGTGCGAACTCGCTCACGAGTGCCCCCCGCCGCGCGATCTCGGCCGCGAGCACGGAGTTGTGCGTCGGGTAGATCACGTCGGGCCCCGAGCCGAGAACCGCGATCGTCGCGCCGCCGGCCGCGAGCGCACCGCGATGGGCTTGCGTATCGATGCCTGCCGCGAGCCCGCTCGTGATGCCAAGTCCCTGCCGTGCCAGATATTTCGCGAAAGCGAAGGCGGTTTCGCGGCCCTGCGCCGTGGGGTTGCGGCTGCCGACGATTGCGAGTTGCGGTTCGTCGAGCAGATCGACGCCGCCGTCGACGTAGATCGCGATCGGACAGTCGCCGATCGCCCGGAGCCTGCGCGGGAAGCGCGGGTCGTCGAACGCGAGCAGTTCGTGGCCCGGTGCGTCGAACCAGCGGCGTTCGGCCTCGGTCGGGACCGCGGCGGCCGATCGTAAGAACTCGCGGGCGCCCGGCGGCAGACCCGCCCGCTCCCGGGATGAATCCGCCGCGCCGAGGATTCCCGCCGCCCCGCCCAGCGTTTCGAGCGCGGTCGAAAGCGCCGGCACCGAGAGTCCGGGTGTGCGGGTGAGCGCGGCCCATGCGAGTCGATCGTCCGATGGCGGCATCGGCACATTATCGCCGATCGGTCGCGCGCCGGTCGCCGCGGCCGATCGGCGCCAATCCACAGATTTACGCGCGCCGCTCGGGCGTCAGGGGTTCTCGACCCGGTCGCCGACGCGGATGATGTTCTGCGCCTCCATGATCAGCCCGTAGCTGATGCGGCGAAAGGTCTTGAACACCATGAATGTGCCGCTGCGCTCGTCGGGCAGCCGCACCTTCGGCGCGAAGAACGTCGACACGCCGCGCAGGTAGCCGTTCTTCACGTTGTCATGGACGACATCGCCGGCCTTGTACACCGCGAGCACGTCGCCGGGCGCGAGTCCGTCGCGGGAGCCGCGATCGATCACGACGACCTCGTACTGACCGATCATCGTGACGCCGTCGTTGACCGCGATGATGCGGCCGCTGATCGCGCCCTGCGGCGCTCTCGGCACGAAATTGAGCGGCACCTCGACGCGGCTCGAAATCAGCTTGTCGCCGGGCTCGGACTCGCGGACCGAACCGGTCATCACCAGCGTCGTCGGGTCGCCGCTGCGGGTGAGCCGCGCGGTGCCGGTGAAGATGCCGTTGTAGCCGAGGAACTCGTGGCTGTCGGGATCGCGCAGGGGCGCGCCGACGTGGATCACGTTATAGCTCGCGCCGGCGTCCAGGGGGCCATGAAAGCCGCGAGCGTAAATCGTGTTGCCCTCGGCAATGGCGGCATGACTATTCAGCGAGGCGAGGATGTAAGGCGCGTGCTCCACCTGCTCGCGGGTCAGCACCGAGGGCTTGGACATGAACGCCTGCACCGTCTCGTACGGGATCGTCGTGATGGCGGCCGCGAGCGGCTCGCTGCGCACGCGCGGCTCGAGCCGCACGCCGCCGCCGCGCTGCACCCCGCGCTCGCCGGCGCGCTGCAGGACGAGCTGCGGGCGCCCCCGCACGTACACCAGATGCAGCGTGTCGCCCGGATAGATCAAATGCGGGTTGCGGATGTGCGGATTGGCCTGCCAGATCTGCGGCCAGTGCCAGGGGTCGCGCAGGAACAGTTTCGCGATGCCCCACAGCGTGTCACCGCGCCGCACGACGTAGGAGTGCGGTGCTCGCGGCGCGAGCACGACGCCGTTCCCGTTCGCTTGCGACGGCGGCGCGGCCGCCGGAGCTGCGGCGGCGCCCGCGCAGCAACCGGCGACCAGCGCGGCGGCGAGCAGTAGGGCCCTTGCCCGGTGGTGTCCAATCAATAATGGCCGGATCGTCTGCGGCTGCATTCGCATTGCTCCCTTAGGTTCACCGGCTTCGCGGTGATGGGCTGACTGATATACTGCGCGGCGGCCGACGAAGACCGCGACGTAGTGCGCGTTTTTCTCGGTTGAGCTGCACGGCGTGAGGCCCCGTCGGTTCGCATTAAGTTAAGCGGTGGCGGAACTTTAGCAACATTCCCTGACCAAAAACACGACATTGCTCTCATAACGCCGATGACAAAGCTAGCGATTCTGGAATACCCGGATCCGCGCTTGCGGACCAAGGCCGCCCCCGTGGCGCTCGTCGATGCCGCCGTGCGCCGCCTCGCCGACGATCTGCTGGAGACGATGTACGCGTCGCGCGGCATCGGTCTCGCCGCGACCCAGGTCGACGTGCATCGCCGGCTGCTGGTGTTCGACGTGAGCCCGGAGCACAACCACCCGGTCGTGCTGATCAATCCGCAAATCGTCGCGCGCGAGGCGCTGCAGGTCTGCGAAGAGGGCTGTCTGTCGCTGCCCGGGATCTACGCGAACGTCGAACGGGCGCGGCAGGTCCGCGTGCGGGCGCAGGGTCGCGACGGCGCGCCGTTCGAGCTCGACGCCGAAGGACTCATGGCGATCTGCGTCCAGCATGAGTTGGATCACCTGGACGGCCGGCTGTTCGTCGATTACCTGTCCGAACTGAAGCGTCAATTGATTCGCCGGCGGCTGGCAAAGGAGCGACGGCAGCGTTCGGTGGGCAGCGAGGTTCGATCGCCCGCGCCCGCGATTTGAGCCCTTGAGCGCTCCCTCGAGCCCATTGCGGCTGGCATTCGCCGGTACGCCGTCGTTCGCGGTACCGGCGCTTGACGCGTTGCACAACGCCGGGTACGCGATCCGTGGGGTGTTCACTCAGGCGGATCGGCCGGCCGGTCGCGGTCGGTTGCCAAAGGCAAGTGCGGTGAAATCACGCGCTCTCGAGCTCGGATTGCCGGTGCACCAGCCCCCGAGCTTCAAGTCCGACGCGGCGATCGATCTGCTGCGCGGTCTCGGCGTCGACGTGTTCATAGTCGCGGCCTATGGCCTGATCCTGCCGCCGGCTGCGCTCGGGTTGCCACGGCACGGCTGCCTGAACATCCACGCCTCGCTCCTGCCCCGATGGCGCGGTGCCGCACCGATCCAGGCTGCGATCCTCGCCGGCGACGCCGAAACCGGGGTATCGATCATGCGCATGGAATCTGGCCTCGATACCGGCCCGGTGTGCGCGATGCAGCGTCTGCCGATCATGCCGCAGGACACCGCGCAGTCCCTCGGCGATCGGCTCGCGTCGCTCGGCGCAGCGATGATCGTCGATGCCCTCATCGGCCTCTCCAGTGCTGCCGCTGCGGCGACGCCGCAGGCGGCGATCGGCGTTTGTTATGCGCCCAAAATCGCCAAGTCGGCGGCCGCGATCGACTGGCGGGCCGACGCGGCCAGCCTCGAGCGTCGCATCCGCGCGTTCAACCCCTGGCCGATCGCCGAGACCTGCCACCGCGGCGAGCAGTTGCGGGTCTGGGAAGCGGCGATCGCGCCGGGGTTTGGCCCCGCGCAACCCCCGCCGGCCGCCCCCGGCACCGTCCTCGCGGTGTCGAAGCTCGGCATCGACGTCGCCTGCGGGCGCGGCGCGCTACGCATCACGCGACTGCAGCGCGCCGGGCGCCAGGCGCTCGATGCGCGCAGCTTCGCGGCCGCCGCATCCCTCGTTGGCGTGCGCTTCGGTGCACCGTGAAGCGCAGCGTCGCAGCGCGCCTGCCGGCGGCTCGCGTGGTCGGCGCCGTTCTGCGCGACGGCGTGACTCTCGATGCGGCTCTGCGTGCCGCGCTGCCGGCCGTGGCGGTGGACCTCGCGGCCACGGTGCGCTCGCTTGCCTACGGCGCCGTGCGCGGCTTTTTCCGGCACGAAAAACTGCTCGCCAAACTGCTGACCCATCCGGCGGGACGACTGGATCCGTTGCCGCGCGCCGTGTTGGCGGTTGCGCTGTACGAACTACAGGACCGGCGCTCGCCCGACTATGCGGTGGTCGACGCGGCCGTCGATGCGGCGCGGGCGGCTGCGGGCCCGGGTCCCGCCGGGCTCGTCAATGCCGTGTTGCGCCGCTACCTGCGCGAGCGGCCGGCGCTCGACGCCGCGATCGCGCGCGATCCGGACGCCCGCTACGCGGCACCGGCCTGGCTCGGCGCGCGGCTGCGCTCGGAATGGCCCGACCACGCGGCGCAGGTGCTCGCCGCACTCGACGGCCAGGCGCCGATGTGGCTGCGGGTCGATGCGCGGCGTACGACCGCCGAAGCGTACGTGGCGAGCTTGCGGCAGGCAGGTCTCGGCGCACGCACCGAACCGCGCGTGCCGTACGCCGTGCTGCTCGATACGCCCTGCGACGTACAGGCACTGCCCGGATTCGCGCAGGGCTTGGTGTCGGTGCAGGATCTCGCCGCCCAGTGCGTCGCCGTCGCGCTCGATCTGCGCGCGCACCTGCGCGTGCTCGACGCCTGTGCGGCGCCGGGCGGCAAGACCGCGTTGATCGCCGAGCGACAGCCGGCACTGCGCGAGTTGCTTGCCGTCGACGTCGATCCGGTGCGTCTCGAGCGGCTGCGGGAGAACCTGCAGCGCGGCGCGCTCGGCGCCGCAACGCTCGCGGCCGATGCCGCCGCCCCTCGGCAGTGGTGGGACGGAGTGCCATTCGACCGCATCCTGCTCGACGCGCCGTGCTCCGGCCTCGGCGTGATCCGCCGGCATCCCGACATCCGTCTGCGCAAGTCCCCGGCCGATCTCGATAAATTGCCCCTGCTGCAGGGACGCCTGCTGCGTGCATGCTGGTCGATGCTCGCATCCGGCGGGCGCCTCGTCTACGCGACCTGTACGTTCGTTCATGCCGAGAACGGCGGGCTGCTGCAGCGCTTCCTGCACGACACCAGCGACGCCGAGCACGTCCCGCCGCAGTCGTGGCAGGGCCGGCCGGACCTCGGCATCACCGACCTTGGCGGATGGCAGATCCTGCCGGGAGAGGCGGGTGCGGACGGCTTCTATTATGCTGCCCTGAAGAAGCGATGAACCAGAGCCCGTCACATTGCCGAAGCCCGACCCGCACCGCCCGGCGCCGCGCGCGCGCGGCCGGTCGCTTGCGGCTGCTGTGTTTCGCGGTCGCCGCCGGCCTCGCCGCGTCGATCGCGCTCGCCGACGGGCTCCAGGGCTCCTTCGCGGTGCGCAGCGCCGAACTGCGGTTGCGCGCCGGCGTCTACCATCTCGACGCGCGCTTTTCGCTGCCGATCGGCGCGGCGGTCAGGCGCGGCCTGGCGCAGGGCGTGCCGCTCTCGCTCGAGGTGGACCTGCAGATCAAGCGGGTGCGCCGCTTCCTGCCGGACGCCGACGTTGCCGAGCTCGCGCAGCACTATCAACTGCAATACAACGCCGTCAGCGCCCGCTACATCCTGCGCAACGACAACAGCGGCCAGCAGCAGTCCCTGCCGAGCGTTGCGGCGGCGATCGCCGAATTGTCCGCGGTGCGCCGCCTGCCGGTGCTGGACGAGTCGCTGGTCCCTGCCGGCGCGCGTTACGAGGCAAGCGTGCGCGCGCAGATCGACTACGGCACGGTGCCCCTGACGCTGCGGATCCTGATGTTCTGGGTGAGCGAATGGCACCGCGAGAGCGCCTGGTACACATGGACGCTAAAGCGTTAGTCCGCAAGCACGGCGCCAGCGCGCTCGCCGGCGTCGGCATCGCGCTGTGGCTCGTCGCGCTGCTGTTGCTCGCATCGGCTGCGCAGAATTCCGAGAAATTCGACCGCTGGCTGCCCTGGATCCTGCTGATCAACATCGCCGGCCTGTTGACGCTGTGCGTGCTGCTGGTCGGCAAGCTCCTCGGCCTGGTCCGCGAATATCGCCGCCACGTTCCCGGTTCGCGCATGAAGGCGCGCACGGTCGCCGTATTCAGCGCACTCGCGGTGGCGCCGATCCTGGTGGTGTTCTATTTCGCGCTGCAGTTCCTCAACCGCGGCATCGACAGTTGGTTCGAGCTCGAGGTCAGCCAGGGGCTCAAGGACACGCGCAACCTGTCGCGCGCGGCGCTCGACTCGCGCGTTCGCGATTTTCAGCAGAACACGGCGGCAGTCGCGCACTCGCTCGCCGGGCTGTCGGATTTGGATCTGATCGCAACCCTCGATCGGGCGCGTCGCGAGAGCACGGCGATGGAATTCACCGTGGTCGGTCCGCGGATGCGGATCCTCGCGACGAGTTCCGATCGGCCGATCGATTCGGTGCCGCTGCCGGCGACCAAGGCGATGATGTTGCAGGTGCGCCGGGACCGCTCCTACGCGAGCCTCGACACCGATGCTTCCGGCGGCTACGTGATCCGGGCGGCCTCGCCGATCGACACCAACGGCGATCCGGCCTCCCGCGTGTTGATCGCGCTGTATCCGGTGCCGCAGCAGCTCAGCGAACTCGCCGACACGGTGCAGCGCTCCTACACGCAGTACGCGAACCTCGTGCAGCTGCGCCGGCCGCTGAAGTCGACGTTCATGCTGATTCTCACGTTCATCGTGCTGCTGTCGCTGCTCGCCGCGGTCTACGGCGCGTTCTTCGCCGCGCAGCGGCTCGTGCAGCCGGTGCAGGATCTGATCGCCGGCACGCGGGCGGTCGCGCGCGGCAACTTCGACACCCAGCTGCCGCTGCCGTCGCGCGACGAACTCGGCTTCCTGGTGACCTCGTTCAACGAGATGACGAAGCGCCTCGCCCGCGCGCGCCTCGAGGCGCGCCGCAGCCAGCAGGCCGTGGAAGCCGAACGCGCGGGGCTCGCCGTGATTCTGGCGCGCCTGTCCACCGGCGTCGTCGCGCTCGAGCCGGACCTGCGCGTGCGCACCGCGAACCAGGCCGCGAGCGCGATTCTCGGCGTGGATCTCGAGGGCGCGGTCGACCGGCCGTTCGACGAGTCGATCAGCGACATGCCGGTCTTCAGGCAGTTTCTCGGCGCCGTCAGCCAGCGTCTGGCGGCGCGCGAGCGGGACTGGCGCGAACAGCTGGAGCTGTCCGCCGACGGCGGCCGGCGCGTGTTGATGTGCGCCTGCACCGCGCTGCCGAACGATGCGGGCGCGGAACCCGGCGTCGTGCTGGTGTTCGACGACATCACGACCTTGCTGCAGGCGCAGCGCGATGCCGCCTGGGGCGAGGTCGCGCGCCGGCTCGCCCACGAGATCAAGAATCCGCTGACCCCGATCCAGCTGTCCGCCGAGCGCATGCGCCGCAAATTTCTCGGCAGCATGAACGCCCAGGATGCGCAGGTGCTCGAGCGCGCGACGCAAACCATCGTCGCGCAGGTGGACGCGATGAAGCAGATGGTCAACGCGTTCAGTGAGTATGCCCGTGCCCCCGACCTGCATTTCGCGCGCTTCGATCTGAATCAACTGGCCACCGAGGTCGTCGACCTGTACCGCGCGCAGGCGAGCAACGTCGAGCTTACCCTGCGCCTCGAGGAGCAGCTGCCGCAGATCCCCGCCGACCGGACTCGAATCCGGCAGATCCTGAACAATCTGCTGACCAATTCCTTCGAGGCGCTCGAAGGCCGGGAAGGCGCTCGCATAGCCGTCGAGACGCGCCTGGCGCAGGAGGGTTCGAAGTCGGTGGCGATCGTGATCGTCGGCGACAACGGGCCCGGCTTCCAGCGGGATCTGATCGGTACGATCTTCGATCCCTACGTGACCAGCAAGCCGAAGGGAACGGGTCTCGGGCTCGCGATCGTCAAGAAGATCGTCGAGGAACACGGCGGGCGCATAGAAGCGGATAATTGGCCCACGGGCGGAGCCCGGGTGAGAATCATACTGCCGCTCGTCGAGGGCGCACGCTCGGTCGGCGTGCGCGATCAGCGCAAGGGCGAACAGAGGAGAGAACGGGTATGACCGCGTCGAGAATCTTGGTGGTCGATGACGAGGCGGATATCCGCGAACTGTTGCAGGAGATCCTGACCGAGGAGGGCTACGAGGTGGAGGCTGCGGCGAGCGCCGTGGAGGCGCGCGCCGCGCGTGCCGCTCACGCCCACGAGCTCGTTCTGCTCGACATCTGGATGCCGGACACCGATGGCATCACGCTGCTGCACGAGTGGGCGCAGACGCGGGGCTTCGATTGTCCCGTCGTGATGATGTCCGGGCACGGAACCGTCGAGACGGCGGTGGAGGCGACGCGCCTCGGCGCGTTCGATTTCGTCGAGAAGCCGCTGTCGTTGACGAAGTTGCTGCGCACGGTCGAGCGTGCGCTCGACGCCGGCCGGCGCAAACGCATGGCGATGCGGGCGCAGCCCGGTTCGCTTGCCGTGCCGATCGGCCGGGGACGGGCGACGCAGCTGCTGCGCGAACAGGTGCAGCAGGTGGCTCCCAGCGGCTCGCCGGTGCTGTTCATCGGCGAACCGGGTTCGGGCCGTGAGGCGTACGCCCGCTATCTGCACGGTTTGAGCGGGCGCGCGTCGCGGTCGTTCACGGTCGTCGTTGCGGCGAGCCTCGGCGCCGATCCGGCGGCCATGCTGTTCGGCGCGCAGCGGGATGGGCGGATCGAGGCGGGCGCGCTCGAGCGCGCGGCCGGCGGCACGCTGTACCTGAGCGGCCTCGAGGATCTCGACTCCCACGCGCAGCGTTTGCTGATCGGCGCGATCGAGCAGCGATCCTACAGCCGCATCGGCGGCACCGAGAGCCTCGCGCTCGACGTTCGCTGGGTCAGCTGCGCCCTGGAGGGGTTCGATCAGCGCAACGCGGGCGAGCCGCTGCGCCGCGACCTGCTCGGACATTTGAGCGTGATCGCGCTGCGGGTGCCGCCGCTCAGGGACTACGCGGAGGACGTGCCGGATCTGCTGCGGTATTACGTCGATCGGCTGGTCGACGACCAGCATCTGCCGCTGCGCCGTTTCAGCGTCGCGGCGCAGAACCGTCTGCGCAACTACCCGTGGCCGGGCAATGTCGGGGAGCTGAAGAACCTCGTTCAGCGGGTGTTGATTCTCGGCAACGGCGAGGAGATCGGTCTCGAGGAGGTCGAGCGTGAGCTCGCCGAGAAACGCGCCGTCGATGAGCCGCTGGTCAAGCAGGACCTGCTGGCGCTGCCGTTGCGCGAGGCACGTGAGCAGTTCGAACGGGCCTACCTGCAGCAGCAGCTGCTGCTATGCAACGGCAAGGTCGGGCAGCTCGCGAAGCGCGTCGGCATGGAGCGAACGCACCTGTACCGCAAGCTGCGCGCACTCGGCGTCGACTTCCGCCAGCTCGGCGAGGACTGATCCTCAAGCGCCGACGCGGATCACGAGCGCATGGATGTGCGCTTTGCGCAGGATGTTGCGGATGCGGTTCAAGGACTTGAGCTTGGAGATCGGTCCGATCCTGATGCGGTGCCAGGTGTCCTTGTCGACGGACACCTTCTGCACCGTCGATTCCACGCCCTGCAGCGCGAGCTGCGCCCGGACGCGGTCCGCGTCGGCGAAATGCTTGTAAGACCCCGCCTGGATGATGTAGGTGCCTGGCCGCGTCTCCGGTGCCGGCCGGATGTCGCGATGCACCTCCCTGCTGTCGTTCGGCACGACCACTGCGAAGCTCGGCAGAATCTTGTAGAAGTCGTAGGATTTGGCGGGCAGCGCTGCGATGGCGGAGGCCCGGCTCGCGCCGCGTGCGGCGCGCGCACGCGCGCTCCTCGCGCTGCCCGCCGGCGCCGCGGCCGGCGGCGGCGGGGCCGCCGGCCGGCGGTCCTTCAGATAGACGAAGCCCGCGACCGCGAGCCCGAGCACGATGCCGATCGCGATGCCCGCTGCGCCGGACAATCCGCTCTTCGGTCCCGGGCGCCTGCCCTTGTAGTCGCGGGTCATGGTTCGGAGCCTACATCGTCTCGGGCGCGGACACGCCGAGCAGGTCCAGGCCGTTGCGCAGCACCGCCTGCGCGGCGCGCGCGAGCGCGACGCGCGCGTCGCGCAAGCATGCGTCGTCGACGAGAATCTGGTGCGCGCTGTAATTCGTGTGGAAGTCGTTCGCGAGGTCCCGCAGGTGATGCACCAGCAGATGCGGCGCACGTTGCAGCGCCGCCTGCTCGAGAATCTGCGGGTAGATCGACAGTCGCTTGATCAGGGCGCTCTCCTGCGGCTCGACGAGCCGTCCCAACTGCGCGAGGCCTGCGGCCTCGTCGTGCCGCAGCCCGCGTTCGCGCAGCTGGCGCAGCACGCTCGCGACCCGGGCGTGCGCGTATTGGATGTAATAGACCGGATTCTCGTTCGTTCGCGCGGTGGCGAGCTCGAGATCGAAGTCCAGGTGCTGATCGTTGCTGCGCATGACGTAGAACAGGCGCGCCGCGTCCCTGCCGACTTCCTCGCGCAGGTCCCGCAGCGTCACAAACTCGCCGGAACGCGTCGACATCTGCGCCTTTTCGCCGCCCCGGTACAAAGTGACGAACTGCACGAGCCGAACCTCGAAGCAATCGGCCGGGCCGCCGAGCGCGATCAGCCCGGCTCGCAGGCGCGCGATGTAGCCGTGGTGATCGGCGCCCCAGACGTACAGCAGATGCTCGAAGCCGCGGCCGAGCTTGTCGAATATATAGGCGATGTCCGCCGCGAAGTAGGTCTTGACGCCGTTCTCGCGGACCATCACGCGGTCCTTCTCGTCGCCGAATTCGCTGCTGCGCAGCCACAGCGCACCGTCCTTGCGGTACGCGTGCGCCGACTTCTCGAGCGAGGCGAGCGCGCGCTCGATCGAGCCGTCGTCCTCGAGGCTGCGCTCGGAGAACCAGCGGTCGAACTCGACGCCGAATTCGCGCAGATCGTCCTTGATGTCACCGAGGATGTCCGCGAGTGCAAAGTCGAGGACGCGGCGCAGGTCCTTGGCGCCGATCAACGTGCGCGCCCGGCCGATCACGGCGTCGACGTAGACATCCTTGTCGCCGCCCTGCGCCTCGTCCGGCGGCAGGTCGCAGAAGACGTCGGCCGCCGCGCGTTTGAGCTCTTCGCCCACCGAGGCGCGCAACGCCGCCGCGATCGAAGCGATGTAGTCGCCTCGGTAGCCGTTCGCCGGAAACGCAAACCGCTCGCCGCACAGTTCGAGGTAGCGCAGCCAGGTGCTCACCGCGAGGATCTCCATCTGGCGGCCGGCGTCGTTGACGTAGTACTCGCGCGCGACGCGAAATCCGACCGCCTCGAGCAAGTTGCCGAGCGTCGCGCCGTAGGCCGCGTGCCGGCCGTGTCCGACGTGCAGCGGCCCGGTCGGGTTCGCCGAGACGAATTCGAGCAGAACGGCGCGGCCGCCGCCGATCTGCGAGCGGCCGTATTCGCGCGGTGCGGCGAGGATGCGGCCGATCTGTTCGTGGTAGGCCACGTCGCGCAGGAAGAAATTCATGAACCCGGCGCCCGCGACCTCGACCTTGGCGATCGCCGGGTGCGCCGGCAGGGCAGCGATCAGCGCGGCGGCGAGCGTTCGCGGATTCTGCCGCGCCGCCTTCGCGAGGCGCATCGCCAGGTTGCTGGCGAAGTCGCCGTGGGCCGCGTCGCGGCTGCGCTCGACCTCGATGCCCGTCCCCCGCGCGTCCCGCGGCACAACATCTTCCGGCAGCGCCGCTAGCGCCCGCCGCAACAAGTCCTCGATCAATTCCTGCACGCGCAATTCCGCTCACCGTCCGCCCGCTTCGGGTCGGCAGTTTACCCGAAAGCGTTCAGTCGACTTCGAGCGGATCGACGTCGATCGACCAGTGCAGCCCCGGCGGCGCGGTGAGGGCGTCGACCCGCGGCAGCCACGCGCCGAGGAACCGCTGCAGCGCCGGCCGATCGTCCGCCTCGATCAGCAGGTGGGCGCGGAAGCGGTCGGCGCGCCTCGCGATGAGCGCGCTGGCGGGCCCCAGGATTCGCGCCTCGCAAGCGGCGCCGCCCGGCCGCAGATCCGCCCGGCCGAGTTGTGCCGCGGCTCGCAGGAACGCGTCGAGTCGCAGCGGATCCTTGGCTTGCGCGCGCAGCAGCGCGAGCCGCGCGTAGGGCGGCCAGCGGGCTTCGCGACGTTCGGCGAGTGCGAGCGCCGCGAATGCGTCGTAGCCGGCGCCGATCAGCAGCGTGAGCAGCGGATGGTCGGGGAACTCGGTCTGGATCAGCACCTCGCCCGGGCGCGCAGCCCGCCCGGCCCGTCCGGCGACCTGAACGATCGTCTGCGCGAGGCGCTCGGCGGCGCGGTAGTCGGTTGCGAACAGTCCCTGGTCCGCATCCAGGATCACGACCAGGCTGACGTCGGGGAAATGATGCCCCTTGGTCAGCATCTGCGTGCCGATGAGGATCCGCGCCGCGCCGCTGTGCACGCGCTCGAGCACGGCATCGGCGGCACCGCGCGGCCCGGCCGTGTCCCGGTCCAGCCGGGCACGCGCGACTCCCGGAAAGAGCCGTTCGAGCGTCTCCTCGATGCGCTGCGTACCCTGGCCGATCGGCTGCAGCGGCTGAGCGCAGGACTCACAGGTGGCGGGCGCGGCGCGCTGCGCGCCGCAATGATGGCAGCGCAACTGTCCGGCATTTCGGTGCAGGGTCATGCGCGCGTCGCAGTGCGCGCACGCAGCGATCCAGCCGCAGGCATTGCAATACAGCGTCGGGGCGTAACCGCGGCGATTCAGGAACACGATCACCTGACCGCCGCCGCGCAGGTGCGCGGCCATCGCCGCGACCGCCGGCTGGGAGAAACCTTGGTCGAGGGCGTGTCCGCGCAGGTCCACGAGGGTCATGCGCGCCGGCCGCGCGGCCCCCGGGCGCTCGGGCAGCGACAGCTTGAGGTACCGGCCCTGCAGGGCGTTGTCCAGGCTTTCGAGCGACGGCGTCGCCGAACCGAGGATGATCGGCACGCCGGCGCGCTGCGCACGCAGCACCGCGAGGTCGCGTGCCGAGTAGCGGAAGCCCTCGTGCTGCTTGTACGACGGATCGTGTTCCTCATCGACGACGATCATGCCGAGCCGCGGCAGTGAGGCGAACACGGCCGATCGCGTGCCGATCACGACGTTTGCCTCGCCGCTGCGGGCGCGGCGCCAGGCCTCGCGCCGCTCGCCACCGGACATCGCCGAATGCAGCACCGCCGGCGCCGAGTCGAAGCGTTGCCGAAAGCGCGCGACCAGTTGCGGCGTCAAGCAGATTTCCGGCACCAGCATGAGGGCCTGGCCGCCGCCGCCGATCACGGCCTCGATCGCGCGCAGATAGACCTCGGTCTTGCCGCTGCCGGTCACGCCGTGCAGCAGGTACGCGGCAAAGCGCGCGCCGCCGCCGAGGATTGCGGCGAGCGCCTGCCGTTGCGCCTCGGTAGGCACCACCTCGGACAGCCGGGCGGGCGCCGTGTGTCGGGGGAGCGTCGCCGCCGGCGGCGCCGAGCCGGCACGGATCCAGCCCTGCGCGGCGGCCGCGCGCAATTGCGCCGGCCGGAATTCGCCGGCGAGCTCCTCGCTCGAGCGGGCACCGGACGCGGCCAGAGCCGCGAGCAGCGCCCGGCGCCGCGGCGCCCGCCGGGCCAAAGGCGCCTCGAGCTCGCGGCGCCCGGCCGGCGTCAACTCCCAGGCGGTGCGTTCGGCGTCGGCCGGCCGCCCGGCGCGCAGCGCCGCCGGCAGTGCCGCCGCGAATACTTCGCCGATCGGATGGTGGTAGTAGTCGGCGGCCCAGCGCAGCAGTTCGAACGTGACCGGATCGAACAGCGCTTGCCGGTCGAGGACTTCCAGCGCCGTCTTGAGTCGCGGCGGCGCAAGGCTCGACTGCGGCGCGAGCGCGACGACGATGCCGACCCGCGGCTGTCGTCCGAACGGCACGCGCACGCGCATGCCAGGCCGGATCGCCGCAGCATCGGCCGCGGCCGGCGGCAGATAATCGAACACCTGCCGCAGCGGTGCATCGAGCGCGACCTGCAGTATCACGAGTTTCCGGTTGTCCACAATCACTGTGGATAAGTCTGTTGAGAAGCCGGGATCAAGACAGGCAAGTGCCCGTCCCGTTTCGAGTCTCGTTCATTTGGGCAAAAACTGGCCGCATTTCAATAATAGTCAATATATTCATAAGCTTGCTGCATCCTCCGTAGATGCGTTTGAGATGTATTGCGGAAGTGTGACAATTGCCGTCATCGCCGATGTGCGTAAATCGCTGATCCGACGGGATGAGATCAGCGGTCAACCGGGCGGCTTGCGCGGCGTTTATACCCGTATCCGATGACGTTCGTCGATGGCGAGAGGACGAGGTATGGCGCGATTTGCTACGCTCACTTGCCCTTTGACGGCCTGGGATGGTCCGGCCAAGGGATGCGAGGACGGGGTTCTGGACCACGCGAGAGCGCTCGACAAGTTTTTGGCCGACATCGAGCGGCGCGCGTTGCGCATGGCTCAGGTCGCGCTGCGGGACACGGACGATGCGCTCGATGCCGTGCAGGACGCGATGCTCAAGCTCGCGCGACATTACGCGGCGCGGCCGGCGAGCGAGTGGCGGCCGCTGTTCTACCGCATTCTGCAGAACGGCATCCGCGACGTGCAGCGGCGCCGGACGCTGCGTCGACGGCTGATGGCCTGGATCCCGGGACCGCGGCAGGACCCCGACGGGGAGGCGCCGGACCCGGTCGAGGCGGCCGTGGACCCCGGCCCCGATGGGGCGCAACGTCTGATGCAGGCGCAGGCGATCGAGCAGCTGGAGGAATCGCTGCGCGCCCTGCCGACGCGGCAGCGTGAAGCGTTCATGCTGCGCAATCTCGAGGGCCTGGACGTCGCGCAGACGGCCCGGGCGATGGGCTGTTCGCAAGGCAGCGTGAAGACGCACTATTCGCGCGCGGTGCACAGCCTGCGCGCGCAACTCGGCGAGGTCTGGTGAATGCAGGATCATCGCGCCATGACGGACCTGGAGGCGCGCAGTCGCGCGCTGTACGAGGATAGTGTCGAGGCCGTCGACATGCGGCTGCGTTCGCGTCTGACCCAGGCGCGGCATGCGGCCCTCGAAGTCGCCGCGCGCCGCCGCGGCACGCGCTTGCTCGGCATGCGACGCTCGGCCGCCCTGGCCGGCGTCGCGGCCACCGCGGTGCTCGCGGCGGCGCTGTGGATCGCGTGGCCGGCCGGCGCGCCGCCGGCCGGCGTGGTCGACGGCGGGGCGAATTTCGCGGATCTGGACATCGTCGCGTCCACCGATCGCGACCACGTCGATCCGCTGGACATGCTGCAGGAGGACGCGGATTTCTACGCCTGGGCCGTGGCGACCGCGGACCAGTCCGGTTCCGGACACCCCGGGTGAGGGCGACTTGACGGTCACGCCGCGCGCGCTGCTGATCTCGGCCGCCGTTGCGTTCGCGGCGGTCGCCGCGAACCCGGCCCCGCAGCCGCAGCCACAGGCGCAGCAGTCGCCGCCGCAGCCGCCACCGCCGGCGCAGTGGCGACCGGCGGGAACGGACGAGGGCTTGATCGAATTCTTGGGCGACGATGACATACCGGATCAGAAATGGTGGCAGTTCATGAAGCGCAAGGCGCCGATCGCGCCGGCGCAGCAATCCGTGCGACAGGATTCGAAGCCATGAATCTGAGCAGAGTGATCTTGATTGGTCTGGCGCTCGGCGTAGTGCCCGCAGGGTTCGCGGTGGCGCAGACCGTGCCGTATGCGCCGTACTCCTCGTACCCACCGGCAACGGCGGCGGCGCCTGCCGGGCGGCCCTGGCAGTCCTTGTCGCCCGCGCAGCGGCGCCTGCTGCACGGATTCCGGGGCCGCTGGCACGAGCTGCCGCCGGCGCGCCAGCGGGCGCTCGCGCGCGGCAGCACGCGCTGGCTGCGGATGACGCCGATCCAGCGCGAGCGCGCCCTGCGCGGTTTCCATCGTTGGCGGGCGATGACGCCGGCCGAGCGTGCGCTGGTTCGCCGGCGCTGGCACAGCTTCAAGCGCTTGCCGCCCGCGCAGCGGCAACGAATACGCAGCGAATACCGCCAGTTTCGCCGGTTGCCGGCCGAGCGCCGGCGCGCATTGCGGATGCAATGGCGGCGCATGACACCGATGCAACGCCACGAGGCACTGCGCCGCTTTCGCCGGCCGATGCGCGGCATGCGCCCGCATCGCTGAGGGCAGGCGGCGCGGCGATCAGCCGGCGGCTTTGACCGCCTGGACCAGCTGGCCGACAGCCGACTGCGCGTCGCCGTAGAGCATGCGCGTCTGGTCGAGTCCGAACAGCGCATTGTCGATTCCGGAGAATCCGTGGCCCTGGCCGCGTTTGATCACGATCACGTTCTTCGCCTTGTCGGCGTTCAGTATCGGCATGCCGTAGATCGGGCTCTGGCGATTGTTGCGTGCATCCGGATTGACGACGTCGTTGGCACCGATGATCAGCGCCACGTCCGCCGTGGCGAATTCGGCGTTGATCTCGTCGAGATCCGCGATCAGTTCGTAAGGCACGCCGGCCTCGGCGAGCAACACGTTCATGTGCCCCGGCATGCGGCCGGCGACCGGATGGATCGCGAAGCGCACCTGCACCCCGTGCCCGATCAGCAGCTGGCACAGCTCCCAGACCTTGTGCTGGGCCTGCGCGACCGCCATGCCGTAACCCGGCACGACGATGACCTTTTGCGAGAAGGCGAGCATCACGCCCGCATCGGAGCTCTCGATCGGCTTCTGCGTGCCGGCCGCAGCGCTCGCCGCGCCGCCGCTCTCGCCGAAATTCGCGAACAGCACGTTGCCGAGCGAGCGGTTCATCGCCTTTGCCATCAACTGCGTGAGCAGAGTGCCGGCGGCGCCGACCACGGTGCCGGCGATGATCATCGCGGCATTGTCGAGTACGAAGCCCTCGAAGCCGACCGCGAGGCCGGTGAGCGCGTTGTACAGCGAAATCACGACCGGCATGTCGGCGCCGCCGATCGGCAGGGTCATCGCCAGCCCGAGGAGCAGGGCGAGCACGAAGAACGCCGTTATGAGCGGCGCCGCCGATTGTCCGTGGGCGACGATGGCCGCGCCAAAGCCGAGCGTCGCCAGCAGAATGACGAGGTTCAGCAGCCGCTGGCCGCGGAAGCGGATCGACTTGGTGATCAGGCCCTGGAGTTTGCTGAAGGCGATCAGGCTGCCGCTGAACGACACGGAACCGATGAAGCCGCCGATCAGCGCGATCCCGAGGTGCGTCGCATTCGGCGATTCGCCGCGGTACAGCTCGACCGCGGCGATCGCCGCCGCCGCGCCGCCGCCCATGCCGTTGTACAGCGCGATCATCTGCGGCATGTTGGTCATCGCGACGCGTTTGCCGCTCACCCAGGCGAGCGAGCCGCCGACGAGCACCGCGCCGATCACGAGCGCGAGATTCAGCGGCGACGCGTGCATGAACGCGAGGGTCACGACCGTCGCGAGCAGCATGCCGGCACCGGCCCAACGCACGCCGCTGACCGCGGTCAGCGGGGAGCTCATGCGCTTCAGGCCGAGGATGAACAGCGCGGCCGCAACCAGGTAGGACAGCTGGACCAGCGTCTGGGTCGAGATCGGCGCGCCGTTCATCGGCTTTGGCCGGTCTTTCGGCCGGAGGAGACGAACATCCGCAGCATCCGCTCGGTCACGACGTAGCCACCGACGGCGTTGCCGGCTGCGAGAAACACGCCGATCACGCCGATCACCCGCACGAGCGTCGAGTCGGCGGTCGCGAGGGTGACCATCGCGCCGACCAGCACGATCCCGTGCACGAAATTCGACCCCGACATCAGCGGCGTGTGCAGGATCACCGGCACGCGCGAGATCACTTCGTAGCCGGTGAACGCGGCGAGCATGAATATATAGAGGGCGATCACGCCGTCGATCATGTTTCAGGCTCCTGGCGCATTTTTCAGGGTGGCTTCGTGCTTGATCTGGCCGTCGTGCGTCAACACCGCGCCGGCGAACACCTCGTCGGTCCAGTCGATGCGCAGCTCGCCGTTCACCAGCGCGGGCTTGAGGAAATTGAACAGGTTGCGGGAATACATCTCGCTCGCGTGGAACGGCAGCGTCGCCGGCAGATTCACCGGACCGATGATCCTGACGCCGCCATGCACCACCGTTTCGCCGGGCCGCGTCAGCGCGCAATTGCCGCCCTGTTCGGCGGCGATGTCGACGATCACCGAACCCGGACGCATGCGTTCGACCGCCGCTTCGCCGACGATCCGCGGCGCCGCGCGCCCGGGGACCGATGCGGTCGTGATCACCAGGTCGCTCGCGGCGATTCGCGCCTCGAGGACCGTCTGCTGCGCGGCCCGCTCCTGCGCCGTCAGTTCGCGCGCATAGCCGCCGGCACCCTCGGCGGACAACCCGGTGTCGACGAACTTCGCGCCGAGCGACTTCACCTGATCCTTGGTCGCGGCGCGCACGTCGTAGGCCTCGACGACCGCGCCGAGCCGCTTCGCGGTCGCAATCGCCTGCAGTCCGGCGACGCCTGCGCCGATCACCAGCACCGTCGCCGGCCTGATCGTGCCGGCCGCGGTCGTCAGCATCGGCAGGAATTTCTCGAGCGCGTTCGCGCCGATCAGCACGGCCTTGTAGCCGGACACCGCTGCCTGGGAGGAAAGTGCGTCCATCGACTGGGCCCGCGAGATGCGCGGAATGAATTCCATCGCGAAGCTCGTGACCCGCCGGTCGCACAGTGCGCGGACGATGTCGGCGCGCGCGTGGGCCTGCATGAAGCCGATCGCGACCGCGCCGGAACGCAGCGCGCCGATTTGCGCGAGCGTCGGCGGTTGAACGGTCAGCAGCACGTCGGCACGCGCGAGGACCGCCTCGGCGGCGGCGAATTCGCAGTCCTGGTATTGCTCATCCATGAAGCGCGCCGCGGCGCCCGCCCCGCTCTGCATCAGCACGGTCGCGCCGAGTGCCTGCAATTTGGCGGCGACCTCCGGGATCACGGCGACCCGGTTTTCGCCCGGAGCGGTCTCCGCGAGGACACCGACGGTGACGGTCATCTGCTTGGGCTCCCCCTGATACGTTGAATTATGGCACAGGACTCGACTATCTTTACCAGTCTATGCAGACTGCGAGAAACGACGATACCGGGCCCGAGGGTCGACGCGCGATCGGTTTCGCCGCCGCGAACGATCACCCTTTGTCGCAGCAGATACTGCGCACGGACGTGTCGGGCATGCCCCTCGAATGGGTCGATTATCGCGAGGCCGCCCGACTCTATCACACGGGCCAGGTCGCCTATACCTGCGGTACGCCGCTCTACCGGTTGTACGGCGGCACTTCGGCGAATACCGGACTGCGCACGATCGTCGATGTGAACTCGATCATCGCGACGCTCGGGCACACCGGCAACCCGGGCCACCTGCGCGGTGCCGCGTACGTCCCGCCGCTCAACAACCAGACGCTGTTCCGCCGCGACGCCGGCCTGTGCCTGTACTGCGGAATGCGCTTCCCGCACAGCCAGCTGTCGCGCGATCACGTGACCCCGTTCAGCCGCGGCGGCCGGGACACCTGGAGCAACGTCGTCACCGCCTGCCGACGCTGCAACAATGCGAAAGCCTCGCGCACGCCGGAACAGGCCGGTATGCAGCTGCTCGCGGTGCCGTTCACGCCGACCTACGCCGAATACATCTACTTGAAGGGCCGCCGCGTGCTCGCCGATCAGATGCAATACCTCCTTGCCCACTTCCCGCGCACGAGCCCGCTGCACGAGCGCATCCAGCGCTGGCGGATGTGAGCGCCGCGGCGCCGGGCGGCGCCGGCGGGTCGGGCGGATCGCGCTGCGCGCGGCGCGAAACTGCGCGTAGAATGACGCCGATCCGCTCCGGGAGCCGATGCCGTGGCACAGAAGAACATCCAGTCCGTCCTGCACGAAGACCGCGTTTTTCCCCCTGCCAAAGCGTTCGTCGCGGCCGCCGGGATCGACGCCGCGAAGCTCGAGGCCATGCACGCGCGCGCCGCCGAGGACTACGTCGGGTTCTGGGCGGATCTGGCGTTGCACGAGATCGACTGGCGCACGCCATTCACGTTGCCGCTCGACGACGAGGACGCGCCGAACTACCGCTGGTTCACCGACGGCACGCTGAACGTCTCGCACAATTGCCTCGACGTGCATCTGATCGATCGCCCCGAGAAGCCCGCGATCATCTTCGAGGGCGAACCGGGGGATGTGCGCAAGATCACCTATCGGCAACTGCACGCCGACGTGTGCCGGTTGGCGAACGCGCTGAAGCTGCACGGCGTGCGCAAGGGCGACCGCGTGGTGATCTACATGCCCCTCGTCCCCGAGGCGGTGGTCGCGATGCAGGCTTGCGCGCGAATCGGCGCGCTGCATTCCGTGGTCTTCGGCGGTTTCTCGGCGAATGCGGTCAAGGATCGGATCGAGGACGCCGGCGCGACGCTGGTCATCACGGCCGACGGCGGCTGGCGCGGCGGCCACCGCGTCGAACTCAAAGCGGCGGTCGACAAGGCGCTCGCCGACGGTTGCCCGAGCGTGCGCAGCGTGATCGTGTACGCACGGATCGGCGGCCACTGCGCGATGCAGTCCGGCCGGGACCACTGGTGGCACGAGGTGCTCCACGGCCAGGATGCGCACTGCGAGCCTGAATGGGTCGGGGCGGAGCACCCCTTGTTCCTGCTGTACACGTCGGGCTCGACCGGCAAGCCGAAGGGCATCCAGCACGCGAGCGCCGGCTACCTGCTCGGTGCGAAACTGACGAGCCGCTGGGCGTTCGACCTGAAGGATTCGGACGTATTCTGGTGCACCGCCGACGTCGGCTGGATAACCGGACACACCTACGTCGCGTACGGTCCGCTCGCGGCGGGCGCGACCGTGGTCATGTACGAGGGTGCGCCGACCTTTCCCGACGGGGGCCGCTTCTGGAGCATCTGCCAGACGCACGCGGTGTCGATCTTGTACACGGCGCCAACCGCGATTCGCGCGCTGATGAAGCTCGGCGACGAGATTCCACGCCGCTACGACCTGTCGAAGCTGCGGCTGCTCGGCAGCGTCGGCGAACCGATCAATCCCGAAGCCTGGATGTGGTACCACCGGACGATCGGTCGGCAACGGTGCCCGATCGTCGACACCTGGTGGCAGACCGAGACCGGCGCAACCATGATGGCGCCGATTCCCGGCGCGACCGCGGCGAAGCCTGGATCTTGCGCGAGGCCGCTGCCCGGTATATTCGTCGACATCGTCGACGAACAGGGCCGCCCGGTGACGAAGGCCGGCGCCGGCGGCTACCTCGTGATCAAGAGGCCGTGGCCGTCGATGCTGCGCACGATCTGGGGCGACAACGGGCGCTACCTTCGCACCTACTGGGAGAAGTTCCAGAACCGCTGCTACGTCGCCGGCGACTCGGCGCATCGCGATGCGGACGGCTATTACTGGATCATGGGGCGGATCGACGACGTGTTGAACGTCGCCGGCCATCGCCTCGGTACGATGGAGATCGAATCCGCGCTGGTTGCGCACCCACGCGTCGCCGAGGCCGCCGTCGTCGGCCGACAGCACGAGATCAAGGGCGAATCGGTGTTCGCGTTCGTGGTATTGAACGGCCGACCACCGACCGGCAGCGCGGCGCACGCGCTGGTCGAGGAACTGCGCGCGTGGGTCGCCGACCAGTTGAGTCCGATCGCCAAGCCGGACGAGATCCGTCTCGCCGACAACCTGCCGAAGACCCGCTCCGGCAAGATCATGCGCCGGTTGCTGCGTGCGATCGCGCGCGGTGAGCAAATCGTGGAGGACGTCTCGACGCTCGAGAACCCGGCGATACTCGAACTACTGCGTGGCGAGGCGGCGCCGGCCGAACGCGAGCGGACGGCCGCGAAGCGCCGTGCGCCGGCCGGCAGGACCGCGGCGGTCAAGAAGCGCGTGGTGGTCAAGAAGCGCGCGGCGGTCAAGAGGCGCGCGGTGGTCAAGAAGCGCGTGGCGGTCAAGAAGCCTACGGTTCTCAAGAAGCGAGCGGTTCGCAAGAAGCGTGCGACCGCGCGAACGGTTACGAGACGATCCGCCGCGTCGAAGCGCCCGGTCGAACGCAAGCGTACAACCACCACGCGCGGCACCCGCGCGCGCCGCTGAGGATCTCCCCCATGACGACACTGATCATCGGTCTTTGCTTGTTCCTGGGCATGCACTCGATCGCGATCGTCGCACCGGCCTTGCGGGCGAGCATGCGCGACCGGCTCGGCGAGCGGGCATGGAAAGCCGTCTACGCCCTCGCGTCGCTGATCGGCTTCGTGCTGATCGTGCATGGATTCGCGCTCGCGCGCACCGCGCCGATCGTGCTGTACACGCCGCCGCCGTGGATGCGCCACGTCACGTTCCTGCTGATGCTGCCGGTGTTTCCGCTGCTGCTCGCCGCCTACCTGCCCGGGCGCATCAAAACCGCGACCAAGCATCCGCTGCTCGCCGCGGTGAAATTCTGGGCGGTCGCCCACCTGCTGATGAACGGCAGGCTGGCCGACGTCCTGCTCTTCGGCGGCTTTCTCGTCTGGGCGGTCCTCGATCGGATATCGCTGCGGCGCCGGCCGTCGCGGGCCGCGTGGAGCGCACCTGCCGGCCGCTGGAACGATGCGATCGCCGTCGTGCTCGGCCTCGGCCTGTACGTGTTCTTCGTCGCCTGGGCGCACCTGCGTTTGTTCGGCGTTTCGCCGCTCGGTTGAGCGGCGTCGGGGCGACCCGGCGCCGCGCTCTCAGGCTCGCCGCAAACGGTGGCGGCGAAAATCCTTGATGATCTCGCGGGCGGCGTTGTGGCCCGGCGCGCCGGTCACGCCGCCGCCCGGGTGCGTCCCGGAGCCGCACATGTAGAGGCCCGGCAGCGGACCGCGGTAGTCGCCGTGGCCCAGCATTGGGCGGGCCGAGAACAGCTGGTCGAGGCTCAGCGCCCCGTGGAAGATGTCGCCGCCGACGAGGCCGAACGTGCGCTCGAGGTCGAGCGGGCTGAGGATCTGGCGACCGAGAACCGACGCCTTGAAATTCGGCGCGTGCGAATCGACGAGATCGATCATCAGATCCGCAACCCGCTCGCGATGATCGTCCCACGAGGCGCCGTCCGGCAACACCGGCGCGACGTGTTGGCAGAACAGGCTCGCGACGTGCCGTCCCGGCGGCGCGAGGCTGTCATCGAGCGTCGATGGAATCAGCATTTCGACGATCGGTCGCTTCGACCAGCCGCCGGCCTTTGCGTCCAGATAGGCCTGATCCATGTACGCGAGGGACGGTGCCATGATGATCCCGGCCATATGGTGCTCGGCCGGATCTTTCCCGGGCAAGACCGTGAAATCCGGCAGCTCGGCGAGCGCAACATTCATCCGGAAGGTTCCCGATCCGCACCGCCAGCGATCGATCCGCGCGACGAAATCCGCGTCGAGCGCGCTGCGGTCGATCATCGATCCGAACAGCAGCTTCGGATTGAGATTCGACACCACGCAGCCTGCGCGTATCCGCTCGCCGGCGTGCGTTACGACGCCGGTCGCGCGGCCGCCCTCGACCAGGACCTCGCGCACCGCCTGGTCGACGCGGATCGCGACGCCGCGTCGCGCGGCGGTCTTCGCCATCGCCTGCGTGATCGCACCCATGCCGCCGATCGCGTGGCCCCAGGCGCCCTTCTTGCCGTTGACCTCGCCGAACACGTGATGCAACAGGACGTACGCGGAGCCTGCGGAGTAGGGGCTCGCGTAATTGCCGACGATGCCGTCGAAGCCGAACGCCGCCTTGATCGGCGCGCTCTCGAACCAGCCGTCGAGATAATCGCCCGCCGACTTTGCGAACAGATCGAGCAGTTCCCGGCGCAGTGGCAGGGTCAGGCGCGCGAGGCGGCGGCCGACGCGCGCGCCGCTGAGCATTTGCGGCAACGCTGCGAGCCAGCCGCCGTCCGTGACGTTCGGTGGCGTCTCGAGCACCATGTCGCGCAGCACGTCGGCGATCGCCTGGAGTCGCTCGCCGTAAGCGCCGAGGCGCGCGGCGTCGCGCGCCGAGAACTTCGCGACCTCCTCGGCCGTCCTGCCGGCGCCGACCTTCAGGTAGCCCGCAGCGTCGAGCGGCAGGAAATTCGCCAGGGGCCGCTCGACGATCGCGAGGCCGTTCGCGGCGAGGTCCAGGTCGCGGATGATCTTCGGGTTCAGTAAAGATACCGTGTACGCGGCGACCGAATTGCGAAAGCCCGGCACGAACTCCTCGGTGACGGCGGCGCCGCCGACGACGCTGCGGCGTTCGAGTACCGTGACGCGAAGGCCGGCGCCGGCGAGATAGGCGGCGCAGACGAGGCCGTTGTGGCCGCCGCCGACGATGACGACATCGAGCGAACGCGCTTCAGTCATGATGCTTCCTGATGTTCTCGTCTGCCGGGGCCGGTGCTGGCCGATTGCTCAGCAGGCGCGGCCGCGCGCCGCCGTCGCATCGCGATGCAATTTCGGCCGATCGGCGTGCCATGGAGCACGTTCCGGGACGCCGCGCGTCACACCGGAAAGTCCCGTGCATACGGGGCGCTCGGCGGGGCCGCCTCGAATTCGCGCGCGAAGCGGTGACCGCTGTGAACCGCGTGGACGATCGCCCCGGGCGCCGATGCATCGCCGATCCGGGTCACCGAGCCGATTCTTGCGTCCTGCAGCTCCGCGCCGCGCGCGAGCAGTGACCGGTACAGATCGTCGCGCGCCGTTCGCACGCCGACGACGACCAGCGAGCGGCACGGCAGGCGCCGCACGGCACCGGTGAACACGTCGGCGAGCGCGATCTCGGCCCCATCGAAGCCGGCCACGCGCCGCAGCAGATGGATCTCGACGCCGGCGTTGCCGAGGGCGCGATGCACGAAGGGTAATTCGTTGGTCATGAAGGTCCACGCCGAGGCGTTGCCGGCGGTCGTCACGTAAGCGACCTCGCCGCCGCGACGCGCGAGCTCCTCGGCGATCGCGCCGCCGAGATAGTAGTTGTCGAAGTCGAACACCACCACCGGTCCCTGCGGTGCGGCGCCCGCGGCGAGGTCGTCCGGCGTATAGACGCGCGGCGCGTCGATCTGCCCGACCGGAAACTCGATCGTCGAGTACAGCATTTTCGTCCAGCGCGCGCCCGTCGCAATCACGACGTGCGAGTGCTCCAGGCCGAGGACGTCGTCCGCCGTGAGCTCGCTGCCGGGGAAGAGACTGACGTTATCGCGGCCGCGCAACTGGCCGAGCCGCCAGTCGACGACGCGGCCCCAGGTCGACAAGCCCGGCAGGCGCGTCTCGAATCGCAGCCGGCCGCCGAACTCGCCGGCAGCATCCGCGACGGTGACGCGATAGCCGCGACGCGCAAGGGTCACGGCGCATTCGAGGCCGGCCGGGCCGCCGCCGACGATCAGCACCGAGGAATCGCCCGCCGGCGGCGCAAAGCGCTCCGGATGCCAGCCGCGGCGCCATTCTTCGCCGGCGGTGGGGTTCTGCGTGCAGCGTACCGGCACGCCGTCGTGCCAGCTCGCGATGCAAATGTTGCAGCCGATGCATTCGCGAATCTCGTGTTCCCGGCCCTCGTCGATCTTCTTCGGCAGGAACGGATCGGCGATCGACGGGCGCGCGCCGCCGATGAGGTCGAGCACACCGCGCCGGATCTGCGACACCATGGTATCCGGCGAGGTGAACCGGCCGACGCCGACGACCGGCTTGCGGGTGATCTTCTTGACGAAGTCGATCACCGGCTCGTGGCTCGCTTCGGGCGAGAAGCGCGACGGCGCGCAGTCGGTCGGGCTCGAATCCAATTTGACGTCCCAGAGGTCCGGAACGTCCGCGAGCAGCGCGACGACCTCGTGGGCCTCCGAGGCCGCGTGCTCGCCGGGCTTCGCGCGCAACTCCTCGAGACTGATCCGCAGCGCGACCGCGCAGCGCCCGCCGACGGCATCGCGCGTGACTTCGAGCAGCTCGCGCACGAGGCGTGTGCGGTTCTCGATCGAGCCGCCGTACTCGTCGCTGCGATGATTGTACTCGGGCAGCAGGAACTCGTACGGCAGATAGCCCATGCCCGCATAGACGTAGACGATGTCGAAGCCGGCCTCGCGCGCCCGCCGGGCGCCCGCCGCCTGCCAGCCCAGCAGATCGCGGATGTCGGCGCGATCCATCGCGCGCGGCCGCAGGTTGCCCATGAACCCCGGATGTGTCGACAGCCACGGCATCCCTGAAGGCGACAGTGGTGCGATCCGGCTCGTGCGATTCAGCGAGCAGGCGCCCCCATGCCACAGTTCGATCCCGGCGAGCGAGCCGTGGCGGTGCACGGCCTCGGTCATCAGCGCGTGAGCACGCACGTCACGGTCGTCCCAGAGGGTCGCGAACGGCAGCGGCGAGTCATCGGAACTCGGATGGATGGACACCGCGCCGGTGCAAACGACGCCCCAGCCGCCCTCGGCCTTGGTCTCGCGGAAGCGCGCGCGTACGTGCGGCAACGCGTTGGTCATGCCGCTCGCATGCGGCACTTGATAGAAGCGGTTCCGTGCGGTGACCGGCCCAATCCGCACAGTCTCGAAAAGCACGTCGTAGCGCGGATTGCGCGGCATCATCGTTCCTCGAAACGGCGTGGCCGCGCCGGGCGGTCAGCGGCTCGTTCCGCACAGTAGTTGATCGCTCGTACGGTAACAAGGCGCGCCGGCGAGGAGTGCGCAGCGCACCGCCGCCGCCACGCGCATCGCGGCCGTGCCCCGGCGCAGGGGCTGCGTGAGCTCGATCTGCACCCCCATGCGGGTCGTGCCGCGGTTGCAGATGTTCTCGGGGTGGACCGCCGCAAAGCGATGGCCGCGGGTGTCCGCGCGCATACCGGCCGCGCGCAGCGCCGCCGCCAGCCAATCGCGCAGCCCGTGGTCGAGGCCGCCGAGGAACAGGCGGCGCTCGCGCCCCGCGCAGCCGTGCACCGCGACGACCGCGTCACAGCGGGCGAGCAGATCGAGGCACAATGGCTCGTCGAAACGATGGCTGGTCAGATGCAGGGCCCGGTAATTGTCGGCGCGCCTGCGCCCTTCGAACAGGTACAGGTTCAGATCGTCGCCGGCGATCGCGCGGGCGATCGCCGATGTGCCATCCTCGATGTCGCCGCCGTGCGGCGCGATCACCGCGATCCGCGACTCCCGCCGGCGGCGCACGATGATGGCGTAATCCCGTCCGCGACGCTGCGATCGCGCGAGGTCGGCGTATCCACGGTAACCGGCGGCGTCCGGCACCGCCGCATTCGCCTTGCCCCGTATAATCACCGCCATCCTTGCTACCCGCGACGTGCCCGCCCTTGAAGACTGCCACGAATCCACCGACGAGTGCCATGCCGCGCGCCGGCGCCGTCGCCTTGCGGGTCGCACCGCCGCTCGCGAGCACGGGGCTGATCATGTTCGGCGCCGGCATGCTCGCCTCCTTGCTGCCATTGCGGTTCTCGGCGATGGGCCTCTCGGCGGGCATGATCGGCCTGCTCGCGACCGCCGAGGCGCTGGGCTTTCTGGTCGGCTGCCTGCATGCGCACCGCATCATCGCGTCGGTCGGCCTGGAACGGGCCTACGCGACCTTCGCGGGCTTGAAGTCGGTCGCGATCCTCGGCCTGTATTTCGCGGCCAGCCCGCCGACGATCGGGGTGCTGCGCCTGTTGATCGGCGCGAACGCCGCGGGACTCGCGGTCGTCGTCGAGAGCTGGCTGAACGCCCTCGTGCCGAACGCGCAGCGCGGCCGCGTGCTGACCGTCTACGTGCTCGTCTATGGGCTGTTCTTCGGCGCCGGCCAGCTGTTCGGCCGGAACCTGAACGTGCGCGGTCCCGAGTTCCTGTTCATCGCCGGGATCTCGACGACGCTCGCGCTCGTGCCGATGGTGGCGATCGACGTGCGTGCGCCGGTGCTGCCGCATCGTGTGACCCTGCAGATCCTGATGGCCTTGCGCAACTCGCCGGTGAGCGTGCTCGCCTGTCTGCTGAATGGCCTGATACTGACCGCGTTCATGACCGTGGGCCCGCTGTTCGGCGAGCGCATAGGCTTCGATCAGCGGCACATCGTCGTGCTGATGGCCTGCGTCTCCCTCGGCAGTCTGTTCCTGCAGTGGCCGATCGGCTATCTGTCCGACAGGGTCGATCGTCTGTATGCGCTGATCGGTGTCGGCGCGGCGATCCTCGGCGTCGCCGCCGTGCTGGTCGGCGCGAGTCGCGGCACGCCGTTCCTGCTGCTCGCGATACTGTTCGCCAGCTTCGGCGGTCTCGGCGAAAGTCTCTACGCGGTCGGCGTCGCGCACGCCAATGACCGCGCCGCCACGAGCGACTACGTCGCGTTGTCCTCGACGCTGTTGTTCGTCTGGGCGCTCGGCGGCGTGATCGGTCCGACGACCGGCACGATCGCGATTCAGCTGACGGGACCTGGCGCGTTCTTCGTGTACGTGCTCGTGCTCACCGCCTCGTTCACGACCTTCGCGGTGTGGCGGGTGTCGCGCCGCCGGCGCGAGCGGATCGTCGAGACGCGCGAGGAGTTCCTGATCTACCCGCAGACCTCGCCGGAGATCTATGCCTGGCTCCCCTACCACAAGGAACCCGCCGGCACACCGCAGGCCGGGCAGATCGCCCCGCCACGGCCGGACGGCAAAGACTGAGATCGCGCCGGCGGTTCGGCTCGAGGCTTGCGCGTCCGTTCACGCCGCGCCGAGCGGCCGATAGTCGATTTGCAGCGCGAGGGCAACGGCCTCGTGCGTGATCCGCCCGGACAGCACGTTCAGCCCGTGCGCGAGGCCGGGATCGCGCGCGAGGGCCTCGCGCCACCCGTGATCCGCGATCGCCTTGACGTACGGCAGCGTCGCGTTCGTCAGGGCGAACGTCGATGTGCGCGGCACGGCCCCGGGCATGTTGGTGACGCAATAGTGAATGACTCCGTCCTGGATGAACGTCGGTGCCGCGTGCGTCGTCGGCCGGCTGGTCTCGAAGCAGCCGCCCTGATCGATGGCGATGTCGACCAGCACCGCGCCGGGCTTCATCGTCTTGACCATTTCCCGCGTGACCAGCTTCGGTGCCGCGGCGCCGGCGATCAGCACCGCACCGATCACGAGGTCCGCGTCGCGGACCAGCTCCTCGATCGCATGCGCGGTCGAGGAGACGGTCTTCAGCTGGTTGCCGAATGTCACGGACAGTTCGCGCAGACGCTTGACCGAACGGTCGACGACCGTCACGTCGGCGCGCAGCCCGACCGCCATCTCCGCCGCGTGCGTTCCCGACACGCCGCCGCCGAGGATCACGACCTTGGCAGGAGCGACGCCGGGCACGCCGCCGAGCAGCACGCCGAATCCGCCGTTCGCCTTCTGCAGGCAGCTTGCGCCGACCTGGACCGACATTCGGCCGGCCACTTCACTCATCGGTGTGAGCAGCGGCAGCGAGCCATCCGCCGCGGTGACCGTCTCGTAGGCGATCGCGGTGGCACCCGACTTCATCAGCGCGAGCGCCTGGTCGCGGTCGGCCGCCAGATGCAGGTAGGTGAACAGCGTCTGGCCCTCGCGCAGCATCCGGCACTCCGCCAGCTGCGGCTCTTTGACCTTGACGATCAGGTCCGCCGACGCGAAGACCTGTTCGGCGGCCTGCGCGATGGTCGCACCCGCCGCCCGGTAATGGGCGTCGTCGAAGCCGATGCCGCCACCCGCGCCCGTCTGCACGAGCACTTCGTGGCCGCCACGCGCGAGCTCCGACACGCCCGCGGGGACCAGGCCGACACGGTATTCGTGGATCTTGATCTCTTTGGGCACGCCGATTTTCATGGATAGCTGCTCCGCAGGGTCTGGTCGCCGGCCGGCAAAGCGCTAGCTTAGAGGCGCCGGGCGGCGGGAATCTGCGAAACGAAGCGGATTTCGCCGCCACAGCGGCAGAAATTGCGAGAAAATTGCCGAAGCGTGCAATAAAATGCGCCCATGAAGCTCGATCGGTACGACCGCGCGATCGTCCGCGCCCTGCAGCTCGACGGCCGGATTACCAACAACCGCCTCGCCGATCTCGTGAACCTGTCGGAGTCCGCGTGCCTGCGGCGGGTTCGCGCGCTCGAGGATGCGGGATTCATCGAGGGCTATGCGGCGCTGATCAACCAACAGCGGGCCGGCTGTCCGGTCAGCGTGTTCGTCAACATCACGCTCGAGCGCCAGGAGCAGGCCCATCTGCGCGCGTTCGAGGAGGCCGTGCGCCAGGTGCCCGAGGTCATGGAGTGTTATTTGATGTCGGGGGAGTACGACTATCTGCTGCGCGTCGTGCTCGCCGACACGGCCGATTTCGAGCGCCTGCACAGCCAGCACCTGACCCGCCTGCCGAACGTCGCGCGAGTGCATTCCTCGTTCGCCCTGCGCACCGTGCAGAAGTCGCGCGAACTGCCGGTGCGCTGAGCGCAGCTAAGCAACGGCGCCACCGGTCGGCGCGCCGCTCAGCCGGCGTGCAGCCGCAGCTGCAGTTCGCGCGCAAGGAGCCGGCGCCAGCGTCGCTCTTCGCCGGTCGCCGGCGCGTTCAGCGCCATGCGTTCGAGATAGGGCTCGAGATGCGCCGGGACCCTGCCGCCACGGGCCGCGGCGAGCGCCGCGCCGAGCTTGCCGACGAGGCTGCCGGTTCGGCGCGCGAGCGAGGCGAGCGCATCGGCGAGCACGATTTCCTCGCGACTCAGATCGGTGCCGAACGGGAAATCGGAGAACAGGCCGCGCGCGCGCGGCAGCACGAACTGCTGCTCGAGCGCCTGCGGCGTGTTGTTGCGGTGGACATCCGGTATCCGGTGCCGCAGGGAGATCTTGCCCGCCGCCTGCGCCTCGCGCAGCAGCGCCTGCTGGAATCGGGAATCGGCAATGTTCAGCAGCGCCGCGATCACGTCCTGGTCGGACAGTCCGCGCAGATCTGCGACCCCGTACTCGGTGACGACGATGTCGCGCAGGTGCCGCGGGATGGTCGCATTCGCGTAGCCGTAGACGATATTCGAGGTGACGCGACCGGCCTTGGAGCGCGTGCTGCGCACCGCGATGATCGAGCGTGCGTCCGGCAGGGCATGCGCCATCGCGACGAATTCGTACTGGCCGCCGACGCCGCTCACCACGCGCCCGTCCGCGAGGCCGTCGGCGACGGCCGCGCCGAGCAGGGTCGCCATCATCGCGGTGTTGATGAACCGGCCGTGGCTGCGTTGCGCGCGCTTGAGCGCGCAATGCTCGCCGTCGAGCCGATTGGTGAAGCCGACGCCGCACATCGAGAATTGGCGCCGCTCAGACTGCGGCAAGTGGCGCAGCGCCGCGTAGAAGCCGCGCGAGCCGAGGAAGAACGCAGCGTGCAGCAGCACGCCGTCGCGCAACCGCCGCCCCGTGCAGTGCGCGAGGAGCCGCTCGATGCAGCGCTCGTCGTCGAGCCGCGCATCGACCTCGATGCCCTCGGCACCGACGATGCGGCCGTCGGCGTAGCGGCACTCGCCGTGGAACACGCCGAGGCGCGCGAGCGCCGCGAAGTCCGCGCTCGACAGCGGGCTGGCGAAACCGGCTGCGCCCAATGCGCGCAGCAAGCCCGCGTCGACGGTTTCGCCGATCGACCCGGCCGCGAGCAGGGTCTGGATGCGCGCATCGTCGTAAACCCGGCGGCGCAGGATCCCGCAGCGGTACAGATCGAGGAAGCCGTCGGCGAACATCTCGCTGCAGCCGTACAGGCCGGCTTCGAACGGCGCATCGCCGCCGATCGACGCGCTGTCGCCGAAGCGCTCCGCGGTCCGCAGCTGCCGGTGAATCTCGCGAAACTCGTCGTTCCGCTGGTGGCGCAGCTGCAGGCCGTAGACGACCGCGTCGCCGATCTCGCCGATTCCGAGCTGCAGCGTACCGGCATCGCGCACCAGCCGCGCCGTGTGCAGGCCGATCGCATGATCGACGAACGAGAGCCGCGGATTCGGCGGCGAGAACAAGTCGTGCTCGTAGCGCGGATGCTCGAGGAGAAAATCGAAGGCGCCGGCGCCGATCGCCGCCGGGCCGAACATGTACGGCATCTGCCGGCTGACCTCGCCGATCACGACCACGTCGGCGCCGGCGTGCCGGCGCGGTGCGAGCCGTTCGAGCAGATCCAGGGTCAAGTCCGGATTCGATCCGAGGCTGAATTCCGGGCCGACCGCCCCCGAGCGGCGCGCGATCAGCTGCGCAATCACGTTGACGCCGCGATCCGCCAGATCGCGGGCGACGTGCGTGTAATTGCTGCTGACGTAATGGCGTTGCGCGTGGGCGCAATCGAGAAACGCGCCGGGATCGAGATAGAACTCGACGATCTCGACGTTCTCGGGCACCGCCCCGGCGTGCAGATCGGCGACGTAATCGAGCGGCACGAAATCGCCGAATACGCGCCGCACGAGCGGCTCGAGAAACCGCCGTTCGAGCTCCCCGTGCCAGCGCGGCAGGGCGAGGCTCAGAGCGGTGAATATCCGCAGGCGGATCGACGGGTCACGGCGCGCGCGTCGATAGAATTCGTTGGCGAGCGGATGCGGTTTGCCGATGCCGAGCGGCAGGGCGAGGCCGATTCGCGGACCCACGCGGGCGAGTGTCGCCTCCACGCATTCGGCAACGTCGTCGAACTGGCGCGGGGCCTTGTCCATCTCAGCGCTGCGGCGGCGGCAGGTGCGCGGCGAGTTTCGCGAGCACGAACTGCGTCACGATCGGCGCCGCGATGATCCGGTGGAACGTCTGCGCCACGGCAGCGTGGCGGCCCGAGTCGCTTTGAGTCGGCATGCAGGTCCTCCGCGCGCACACTGGGGCGCGTAGTTTAGCAAGTCGGTGATCCGCTGCCCCGGCGCAAATGCGGCCTGCTCGCCGCGCTCGGCCTCGCTCCCGAGAGTGGGATGCCGCGGACTCTGCGCGTGCGCGACCGAATCCGCCGGCAATTCGAGATCATCGCCGAGAGAGCCGTGGCGCCACCCCGTCGAGGGGTTCGGCACAGCGCCTCAGGCGATTTGCGTGATCAGGAGCGGTGTTCCCTCGGGGGCGGTCAGACGCAGGCCGGGGGCACCGTCGCCGGCGGATGTGGCCGCAGCTTCGATGCCGGCGGCGGCGATTGCGGCCGCCGCGGCGCCGAGATCGGCGGTGTCGAAAATCAGCGTCGCACGGCGCAACCGCTGCGGATCGTACAGCCCGACGTCGACCGTGTCGCTCGTGCAGGATGCGTACGGCCCGAGCGCGCCGGACTCGTCCATGCCGACGAATCCGATGCCTTCCCAGTGTGCCTTCGACGCGCCGAGGTCGGCCGCCGGCAGGCCGATCTCGCGGAAATAGCCGCAAAGCGAGCTCTCGGAGCCCGGCCTCGGCGGCGGCGAGAACGTCCGTGCCTCGACGAAGCGCAGCCGATTGCCGCCGGGATCGCGCCAGCCGAGTTCGTTGAACTCATCGCCGCCGAGGCGCCGCAGGTCGAATTCGACGCCGAGCCGCTCGTAGAGGGGCAGATGCCGCAAAAGGCCCCGCTTGACGAAGGTGACCGTCGGCTCGAGATCCGCCGCCTGATGCAAGCCGACGCACAGCCGGCCGTCGGTCGCGACCGCGTAGGGATGGCGCCGGGTCTCGCCGACCTCGGCCGCCGAGAAGCCGAGCTTTGCGTAGAAGGCGATCGATGCCTGGATGTCCGCGGTTGGTACGGATAGCTCCAGGAAGCTGCCATGCGCCGACGGCACCGCCGCGGCCTCGGTGGCGTCCACGGGACTCAGGCGATGCCGCCGACGCACAAGTACTTCATCTCGGTGTAGTCGAGAATGCCGTACTTCGAGCCTTCGCGCCCGGTCCCGGATTCCTTGACGCCGCCGAACGGCGCGACTTCCGTCGAAATCAGCCCGGTGTTCAAGCCGACGATGCCGTACTCCAGAGCCTCGGCGACGCGCCAGCTGCGCGCGAGATCGCGCGTGTAGAAATAGGCGGCGAGGCCGAATTCCGTGTCGTTCGCCATCGCGATCGCCTCGGCTTCGGTGCGGAATTCGAACAGCGGCGCAACCGGCCCGAAGGTCTCCTCGCGCGCGACCGCCATCGCCGGCGTCACGTCGGTGAGCACGGTGGGCTCGAAGAAAGTGCCGCCGAGCGCATGCCGCCGGCCGCCGGTGGCGAGCTTCGCGCCCTTGGCGAGCGCATCGGCGACGTGTTCCTCGACCTTGGCGAGCGCCTTCGCGTCGATCAAGGGTCCCTGGTCGGTCGGACCGGCGAGGCCGTCGCCCACCTGCAACGCGCCGACCGCCGCGCCGAGCTTGGCCGCGAAGGACCGGTACACGCCCGTCTGAATGAGCAGGCGGTTCGCGCACACGCAGGTCTGGCCGGTATTGCGGTATTTGCTGATGATCGCGCCCTGCACCGCCGCCTCGAGATCGGCATCGTCGAAGACGATGAACGGCGCATTGCCGCCGAGTTCCATCGAGATCTTCTTCATCGTGGCCGCGCACTGCGCCATCAGCTTCTTGCCGATCTCGGTCGACCCGGTGAAGGTGAGCTTGCGCACCAGCGGATTGGCGGTCATCTCTGCGCCGATCTGCGTCGCCGTGCCGGTGAGGACGTTGAACACGCCCCGCGGGATTGCCGCCCGGTCGGCGAGTTCCGCGAGCGCGAGCGCCGAGTATGGCGTCTGCGTCGCCGGCTTGCAGACGAACGTGCAGCCGGCCGCGAGCGCGGGACCCGCCTTGCGGGTGATCATCGCCGCCGGAAAGTTCCACGGCGTGATCGCGGCGACGACGCCGACCGGCTGGCGCAGCACCAGGATCCGCTTGTCCGGCTGATGCGTCGGGATGACGTCGCCGTAGACCCGCTTGCCCTCCTCGGCGAACCACTCGATGAACGAGGCGGCGTAGGCGATCTCACCCTTGGATTCGGCGAGCGGCTTGCCCTGCTCGGCGGTCATCAGCTGCGCGAGGTCCTCCTGATTCGCCAGGATGAGCTCGAACCATCGGCGCAGCAGGGCCGCGCGCTCCTTCGCGGTGCGAGCCGCCCAGGCGGGAAAGGCCTGCGACGCCGCTTCGATCGCGGTCCGCGTTTCCCCGGCACCCATGTTCGGCACCGATCCGAGCAGTGCGCCCGTCGCCGGGTTGTGGACCGGGAGCGTCGCGCCACCGGCGGCGGCGAGCCAGCGGCCGTCGATGTAGCAGGATTGCCGCAGCAGATTCTGATCGCGCAGCTTGAACATCGTGCATTCCCGGGCGACGGCGGCTCAGCCGAGGTGTCGGTGGAAGAACTCGAGGCTTCGCTGCAGCGCGAGTTTGGCGCTCGCCGGTTCGTAGCTCGCCCGATCGGTGCAGTTGAAGCCGTGATCCGCCTTGTACAGGTGAAAGATGCCGGCCGGAATCGCCGCCTTGATCTCGTCGACCTGGGATGCGGGAATGTGCGCGTCCAGCTCGCCGTGGTGAAACATGATCGGGCAGCGCGGCTTCTCGGCAAGAAGCCCCGCCGTGCCGCCGCCGTAGTAGACGACCGCGGCCGCGAGCGGCAGGCGCGCGGCGGCGAGGTAGGCCATCGCGCCGCCCCAGCAGTAGCCGACGACGCCGACCCGGCCCGCCGGCGCGACGCGGTCGATCGCGGCGTGAACGTCCTGCATCACAAGGTCGTTGTTCAAGCGCTGCTTGTAGCCGAATCCCTGCGCGACGTCCGTGTACGGCACGTCGACGTCGCGCGCGACGCGATCGAACAACGCGGGCGCGATCGCGAGGAAGCCGGCGGCGGCGTACTGATCGGCGATCGCGCGGATGTGGCTCGTGACGCCGAAGATTTCCTGGAGCACGACGATGGCGCCGTGCGGCTTGCCCTGGGGTTCCTGCAGGTATGCGGCCAGGCGATGTCCGTCGGCCGCCTCGAGTTCGATCGTGTTGCCCATGATTTCGGTGCTCCGCAGACGAGGCCGCGTAGGATACCGCGATCGTTCCCCGGCGCTCAAGATGGCCGGGCGCTGCGCGCATCGACCTTCGAGGGATCGAGGTCCTTCAGCGTTCGAGGATCGCGGTCACGCCCATGCCGCCCGCCGTGCAGATCGAGATCAAGCCGCGCCTCGTGCGCGTGCCGTCGAGGAGTTTCGCGAGCGTCGCGACGATTCGCGCGCCGGTCGCCGCGAACGGATGGCCGAGCGCGATGCTGCCGCCCTTGACGTTGAGTTTCGCTCGATCGATCGGTCCGAGGACATCGCTGCGGCCGAGCTGGTCGCGGCAGAACGCCGGATCGGTCCAGGCCTGCAGCGTGCACAGCACCTGTCCGGCGAACGCCTCGTGGATCTCGTAGAAGTCGAAGTCCTGCAGCGACAGGCCCGCATCGTCCAGCATCCTCGGCACCGCGTATGCCGGCGCCATCAACAGCCCTTCCTTGCCGTCGACGTAATCGACCGCGGCCGCCTTGCCGTAGGCCAGATGCGCGAGCACCGGCAGTCCGCGATCCCGGGCCCAGTCCTCCGTAGCGAGCAGCACGGCCGCCGCGCCGTCGGTCATCGGCGTCGAATTGCCGGCGGTCAAGGTGCCGCCGCCGGAGCGGTCGAAGACCGGCGGCAAGCGCGCGAGCTTCTCCAGGGTCGTGTCCGCGCGCACGTTGTCGTCGCGCGCGAGTCCCAGATAGGGCAGCACGAGATCGTCGTAGAATCCTCCGGCGTAGGCAGCCGCCGCGTTGCGATGGCTCTGCAGCGCCAGCCGATCCTGCTCTTCGCGCGCAATCCCCCAGCGCTTCACCATCAATTCCGTGCTCTCGCCCATCGACAATCCGGTGCGCGGTTCGGTGATGCCGGGCAGCACGGGTTTGAAGTGCTGCGGGCGCAGGCCGAGCCACGGTGCCGCGCGCGCCGCCGCACTCTTCGCCCGGTAGCTCTGCAGCAGCAAGCGCTGGAAGCTCTTCGGAAACACGACCGGTGGATCGCTCACCGTGTCGACGCCGCCGGCGATACCGGCCTCGATCTGGCCGAGCGCAATCTTGTTGCCGACCTGGATCGCCGCCTCGAGGCTCGTGCCGCAGGCGCGTTGCAGATCGACGGCCGGCGTTTGCGGGGCGAGCCCCGAACCGAGCGCCGACTCGCGCGCGAGGTTCCACTGGCTCGAGTGCTTGGTGACCGCCCCGGCGGCGACCTCGCCGAGCGTTTGGCCGCGCAGGCCGAAACGCTCGACCAGCCCGGACAGGGCGGCGGTCAGCATCTCCTGGTTCCCGACCTGCGCGTACGCGCCGTTGCCGCGCGCGAACGGGATCCGCGTGCCGCCGACGATGGCGACCCGACGCACGCGCTCTGCGACCAGCATGGGCCACCTCTTGGCGAGGAAACGTCCGCCGATTATGAACCGTTCAGCGCCGATCGTGGCCCAGATTCGCGCCGCCGGCTTACCGTGCGCCTCATGGGCGGCGCGGTCCGCGCGCTCGGCGAGGTAAAAGGACCGCCGCTTCGGTATCCTAGGGGGCGCAGATGCCGCGATCCTGCGGCCGGGCGGTGGCGAACCGGCGTCGACATTCACCGGCGATGCAACGGGAGCTTGATGCGCAAAGTCGTCGACCAGCGGTTCGAACGGCGCCTCGCGGGGCTGGTCAACTCCGGCGAGCGCGAGGTGCTGCGCGGCGGTCGCAAGGGCGTGGAGAAGGAATCCCTGCGCGTGACGCCCGCCGGGCGCCTCGCGCAGACGCCGCATCCCGCCGCGCTCGGCGCCGCGCTCACCAATGCAAACATCACGACCGACTTCTCCGAGGCATTGATCGAGCTGGTGACGCCGCCGTTCGGCGAGAGCTGGGAGCTGCTGCAATATCTGTGCGATCTGCACCAGTTCGTCTACCGCCACCTCGGCGAGGAGATGCTCTGGGCGACCAGCATGCCGTGCGCGATCGGCGTCGATGCCGAGATCCCGCTCGCGCGGTACGGCCGGTCGAACGTCGGGCGCCTGAAGACGATCTACCGCCACGGATTGGGCCTGCGTTATGGGCGCATGATGCAGGCGATCTCGGGCGTGCACTTCAACTACTCGTTCGCGCCACGATTGTGGCAGGCGCTCGAGGCGGTCGATCGGTCGAAGCTCGGGGGCCAGGATTTCGTCTCCGACCGCTATTTCGCCGTGCTGCGCAATTACCACCGCTTCGGCTGGCTTGTGCCGTACCTGTTCGGCACGTCGCCCGCGCTGTCGCAGGGCTTCTTCGCGGCGCGCGGTCACGACCTGCAGGTTCTCGATGCCGACACCCTGTACGAGCCGTATGCGACCTCGCTGCGGATGAGCGACATCGGCTATCGCAACAAGAACCAGGCCTCGGTCAGCGTCTCGGTCAATTCCCTGCAGGACTATACGCGCGACCTGAATCGGGCGATCCAAACGCCGTTCCCGCCCTACGAGAAGCTCGGCGTGCTCGTCGACGGCGAGTACCGCCAGCTGAACGCGAACATCCTGCAGGTCGGCAACGAGTACTACAGCTTCATCCGGCCGAAGCGCGTCGTGCGCCCCGGCGAGCGCCCGACGCTCGCGCTCGCGCGCGGCGGCGTCGAGTACCTCGAAGTGCGCGCGCTCGACGTCAGCGTGTTCGACCCGGTCGGTGTGAGCCAGGAGAAGCTGCGATTCCTCGAGGCGTTTCTCGCCTTGTGTCTGCTGCGTGACAGCGCGCCGATCGAACGGGACGAACAACAGGCGCTCGACGAGAACCACGTAACCGTTGCACGCCGTGGTCGGCTGCCGGGACTCGCGCTGCGCAGTGACGGGCGCGAGCGACCGCTGCTCGATTGGGCGTGGGAACTGCTCGAGGACATGCAGGGTGTGTGCGAATTGCTCGATCATGGCGAGCGCAACCGACCCTATCGAGCGGCGCTCGAGCAACAGCGCGCGAAGATCGCGGACCCTGACTTGACGCCGTCGGCGCAGCTGCTCATGGAATTGCGCACGAGCGGCGAGACCTTCCTGCAGTTCGCACTGCGCATTTCGCGCGTGCACAAGGAATATTTTCTCGGGCTGTACCCGCCCGACGAGCGCCGGCTCGCCGAATTCGCCGCCGCGGCGGACGAATCGCATGCCGAGCAAGGCCGCATCGAGGCGAACGACAAGGAGGATTTCGCCGCTTATCTCGCGCACTATCTCGCCTAGCGGGCGCGGCCCCGCGAGGCGCGCGGCGGCGGCGAATCGCGGCGCGCATTTGACATAAGGCCGACCCCCATGCCCGTGCCCGTGGCCGGGCGGTCGTTTCGTGGCGCCCTTCACGCTTTGCACGCACCGCGCGCAGGGCGGCGTGCCAAGCTGTGGCCCAGTCCCTGGAGTCCGGCGCGCGTGTGCCGGTAAATTGCCCGCATGAACGTTCCGACCGAGCTGCCCGATGACCTGCCGGATCTACCGCACGCCCGGCAGTTGACCGCCGGATTTCATTGGCTGTCGTTCGAGCCCGGGCTCGAGCGGGAGTTTCGCCGCACGCGCCTCGAGGAATCCCTCGGCCACATCCGCGCCAACTTGCTGCTCGCAATCACCATCACGATCGCCTCGTCGGCGATGAATGCGCTGGTGCTCGGCCGCGCGCTGGACCGCATTCCGGCGCGCATCGACGTCATCGTCACGGTGCCGCTCCTGTTGCTCGTGCTCGCGGCGACCTTTCACCCGCAGCGGCAGCGAATCCATGCGCCGCTCGCGATCGCCGCGTTCGCCCTGTGCGGCCTGAGCCAGGTCGCGATCCAGGTCGTCGCCTCGCTCGGCGGCGCGCCGTACCTGTTCCCGAGCATGCTCATCACCGCGATGTACGTCTACTTCCTCGCGGGACTCTTGTTCTACCATGCGCTCGGCGTGAATCTGCTCGTGCTGATCGCCTATATCGCGGCGGGCACGGCGGCGCAGCTGGCGAGCCCGGGCTTCAGCTACGATGTGCTCGCGCTGGTGACCGCCAACCTGATCGGCGGGTCGGTCGTCTACATGCACGAAAAGATCAGCCGCAGCCGCTTCCTCGAGGCGAGGCTGCTGCGCGAACTGGTTGCGCGCGACGGGCTCACCGGCATCCAGAACCGCCGGATGTTCGACCAGCACATCCGCCGCGTCTGGCAACAGGCGGTGCGCGACGAGCAGCGCGTCGCGGTGCTGCTCATCGACATCGACTGTTTCAAGGAATACAACGACCGCTATGGGCACCAGGCGGGAGATGAGTCGCTGCGTGCGGTGGCCTCGAGCCTGAGCCAATGCGCGCGCCGCCCGCTCGACTTCGTCGCGCGCTACGGCGGGGAGGAGTTCGCGATCGTGTTGTATGACGCGAGCCGTGAGTACATCGCCGAGGTGGTGACGCGGATACAGCGCTCGATCGCGGAACTGAACCTCACCCACGAAGCATCGCCGGTCGCCGGCCGCCTCACGGTGAGCATCGGCGCCGCCTTCATCCTGCCGACGGTCAACCGGACCACGGAAGGCCTGATACAGCTCGCCGACGAGGCTCTGTACTCCGCGAAAGGCCAGGGCCGCAATTGCGTGGTCGTCATGGAAGCGGAATACCACAAGTTGCAGACCGGCCGCTTCGAGAAGCGGCGCGGGCAGCCCGCCGGCTGAGCGTCGGTTACGGGGCGCGATAGATTGCGATCTGTGGCTCGCCGGCGGCGGTGAGGCTCGCGCGAAACATCCCCTCGGAGTTAAATTCCATCACGATGCGTCCGGCTCGATCGACCGCGATCAGGCCACCTTGCGCCCGCAGCGCGGCGAGTTCCTCGAAAACGACCTCGCGCACCGCCTGCTCGAGACTGCGTCCGCCGAAGCGCACGCGCGCGCAGACGTCGTGGGCGACGGCGGCGCGAATGAACATCTCGCCATGGCCGGTCGCCGAAACGGCGCAGGATCGATCATCCGCGTAGGTGCCGGCGCCGATGAGGGGGGAGTCGCCGATGCGGTTGTAGCGCTTGCCGGTCATGCCGCCGGTCGACGTCGCCGCGGCGAGCCGCCCGTGCCGGTCGCATGCGACCGCGCCGACGGTGCCCACGTGCGAAATCGTCAATGGCGAGACGCGCGGATCCCCGCGGCGCAGCTTCTCGAGCTGCCGCCAGCGCTCCTCGGTGCGGAAATGCTCGTTCGGCACCAGCGAAAAGCCCCGGCCGAGCGCGAACTCCTCGGCGCCGGCGCCGCTCAGCAGCACGTACTCGCCGTGCGCCATCACGGCCCGCGCGAGCGCGACCGGATTCGCGACGTGCCGGACCCCGCAAACCGCACCCGCCTCGAGAGTCGATCCGTCCATGATCGCCGCGTCGAGTTCGTGGCGCCCCTCGAACGTGAACACCGCGCCGCGCCCCGCGTTGAACAGCGGGTCGTCCTCGAGGACGACGACCGCGCGTTCGACCGCGTCCAGGCTGGCCCCGCCGCCCTCGAGAATTGCGCCCCCCGCTTCGAGCGCGGCGGCGAGGCCCGCCCGATACCGTTTCTCCAGGTCCGGATCGAGCTCGGCGCGCGGCAGCGTGCCCGCACCTCCGTGAACGGCAATGCCGTACATCGCAGCTCCTTAGGTTCGTCTGGTCGGTGGCGAGGCCTGACGCGAACCATTCATGAATCAGCAAGCCGCTGGAGGAAAACCGATCCGGCCTGCCTGCGCAATTTAATCGATCGTTCATGAATGGGTCAGGCTAAGGCTATCATCATTCGCCCATGACTCCATCCTCCGAGCACCGAGCGATCCGCCGTCTGTTGATCGCCAATCGCGGCGAAATAGCCATCCGCGTCATGCGTGCCGCGTCCGAGCTCGGCATCCGCACCATCGCGATCCACTCCCGGGAGGACCGCTTTTCGCTGCACCGGACCAAGGCGGACGAAAGCTATCTGGTCGGCGACGGCAAGGCGCCGGTGGAGGCCTACCTCGACATCGACGACATCATCCGCATCGCCCGCGAGGCCGGCGCCGACGCCGTGCATCCGGGCTACGGCTTCCTGTCGGAGAGCCCGGAATTCGCCGAAGCCTGCGCGGCGGCCGGCATCGTCTTCGTCGGGCCTTCGGCGCAGACCATGCGCCGGCTCGGCAACAAGGTCGAGGCGCGCCACCTCGCCGCGAGCGCGGGCGTGCCGGTCATGCCGGCGACGCCGCCGCTGCCGTCGGAGGAGGGCGAACTGCTGGAAACGGCGCGGCTCGTCGGTTTCCCGGCCATGCTGAAGGCGAGCTGGGGCGGCGGCGGACGCGGCATGCGCGTCGTCGAGGCGCAGGCCGACCTGCTCGAGGCGGTCGCGGCGGCTCGCCGGGAGGCGAAGGCCGCGTTCGGCAAGGACGAGGTGTACCTGGAAAAGCTGATCCGCCGCGCGCGCCACGTCGAAGTGCAGATCCTCGGCGACGCGCACGGCAATCTCGTGCATCTGTATGAGCGCGATTGCACCGTTCAGCGCCGCAATCAGAAGGTCGTCGAGCGCGCCCCCGCGACGTTTCTCGCCGATGCGCAGCGCGCGCAACTGTGCGACGCGGCGCTGCGCATCGGCCGCGCGGCCGCCTATCGTTCGGCCGGCACCGTCGAGTTCTTGCAGGATGCGGCCACGGCCGATTTCTACTTCATCGAAGTCAATCCGCGAATCCAGGTCGAGCACACGGTCACCGAGTGCGTGACCGGCATCGATCTGGTCAAGGCGCAGCTGCGGATCGCCTCAGGCGCGAGGATCGGCAGCCCCGACAGCGGCGTGCCGCGCCAGGAGGACATCCGCGTGAGCGGTCACGCCCTGCAGTGTCGCGTCACGACCGAGGACCCCGAGAACAATTTCGTGCCGGACTACGGGCGCCTCACGGCCTACCGCAGCCCGGCGGGGTTCGGCATCCGGCTCGACGCCGGAACCGCCTATGCCGGCGCGATCATCAGCCGTTCCTACGACTCGCTGCTGGTCAAGGTCACCGCGTGGTCGCCGACCCCGGAGGAGACGATCGCGCGGATGCACCGGGCGCTGTGGGAGTTTCGCATTCGCGGCGTCGTCACGAACCTGCGATTCCTGGATCAGCTGATCACCCATCCACGCTTCGCCGGCGCCGACTACACGACGAAATTCATCGACGAGACGCCGGAACTGCTGCGCTTTGCGCGCAAGCGCGACCGTGCCACCCGGTTGCTGAGCTTCATCGGCGACGTGATCGTCAACGGCAACGCGCAAGTGAAGGGTCGAAACCAGCCCAAACAGCCGGTGTTCCCGCGCCTGCCGCGGATCGCGCCACCGGCGCCGGCGCCGGGAACGAAACAGAAGCTCGAGGAACTCGGCGCGGACCGATTCGCCGACTGGATGCTCGGCGAACGGCGCGTGCTGCTCACCGATACCAGCATGCGCGACGCGCATCAGTCGCTGCTCGCGACGCGATTGCGCACCCAGGACATGGCGGCGATCGCGCCGTACTATGCGGGCCTGCTGCCCGGGCTGTTCTCGGTGGAATGCTGGGGCGGAGCGACCTTCGACGTCGCCATGCGGTTCCTGCGCGAGGATCCGTGGGCGCGGCTCGCCGAGCTGCGGGCGCGGATGCCGAACCTGCTGTTGCAGATGCTGCTGCGCTCGGCCAATGCGGTCGGCTACACGAATTATCCGGACAACGTGGTGCGCCATTTCGTCGAGCGCGCGGCGCTCGCCGGCATCGATCTGTTCCGCGTGTTCGACTGTCTGAACTGGACCGACAACATGCGCGTCGCCATCGAGGCGGTGCGGCGCAGCGGGCGGCTCTGCGAGGCCGCGATCTGCTACACCGGCAACCTGTCGGACCCGAAGGAGCTGAAATACGACCTGCGCTACTACCTGCGCATCGCCCGCGAGCTGCGGGCGATGGGCGCACAGGTGATCGGCATCAAGGACATGGCGGGCCTGTGTCAGCCGCGGGCCGCGGCGACGCTGGTCAAGGCGCTGAAGGAGGAGGTGGGGCTGCCGATCCACTTCCACACCCACGACACCAGCGGCATCGCCGCGGCGAGCGTGCTGGCGGCGGTCGAAGCCGGCGCCGATGCGGTCGACGGCGCGATCGACGCGCTTTCCGGGCTGACCTCGCAGCCGAATCTCGGTTCGATCGTCGAATCCTTGCGCCATGGGCCGCGCGACACCGGCATCGATCCGCACAAACTGCGGCTGATATCCGCCTACTGGGAACACGTGCGCCACGGCTACGCCGCGTTCGAGAGCGAGATCCGCGCCGGCGCCTCGGAGGTGTACGTGCACGGCATGCCGGGCGGCCAGTACACCAATCTGCGCGAGCAGGCCCGCTCGCTCGGGATCGAGGAGCATCGCTGGCACGAGGTCGCCGAGGCCTACGCCGAGGTCAACGATCTGTTCGGCAACATCATCAAGGTCACGCCGACGTCCAAGGTTGTCGGCGACATGGCGATCATGATGGTCACGAGCGGCCTCGACCGGGCGGCGGTGCTCGATCCGGGCACCGAGATCGCCTTCCCCGAATCGGTCGTGCAGCTGTTTCACGGCGATCTCGGCCAGCCCATCGGCGGATTTCCGCCGGCGCTGCAGCGCAAGATCCTGAAGGGCGCGGAGCCGGCGCGCGTGCGACCCGGTGAACTGCTCGCTGCGGCCGATCTGCCGGCGCAGCGCGCCGCCGCCCAGCGCAAGGTGGGTCGTGCGATCACGGACGACGAACTCGCCTCGTACCTGATGTATCCAAAGGTCTTCGTCGACTACGCGGCGGATCACGCGCGCTACGGCGACGTCGCCACCCTGCCGACCGCGGTGTTCTTCTACGGCATGCAGCCGGGCCAGGAAATCAGCATCGACATGGAGCGCGGCAAGACGCTGATCGTGCGCTACGTGACGAGGAGCGATCCGCATGAAGACGGCACGCGGACCGTTTTCTTCGAGCTGAACGGCCAGCCCCGGCCGATCCGCATCGCCGATCGCAGCCAGGTGGCGACGCGGCCGCCGCAACGCCAGGCGGACGCGGAGAATCCGGGGCACGTCGGTGCGCCGATGCCCGGCACCATCGTGACCGTGTCGGTCCATGCAGGGCAGGCGATCCGTCGCGGCGAGGTGATCGCGACGCTCGAGGCGATGAAGATGGAAACCACCGTCCGGGCGGAGCGCGACGGGACCGTCAAGGAGCTGCTCGTCAGGCCCGGCCAGCAGGTCGACACGAAGGACTTGTTGATCGTCTGCGAATGACGGGGCGGGGTTGCGCCGCGCGCCGGCCTCAGAGCGCGTCCTTCAGATCCCGTTCGCCGTCGCGTGCCTTCGCAACGTCGAGCCGCGCGCGCGCCGCAATCAGCTTGCGCGCCACCATGTAGTCGCGCGAGTGGTCAACCGCCTCGAGCGCGATCAGTTCGCGATTCTTCAGGTAAAGGACGCTGAAACCGCCGCCGTCCGGGTCGCCGCGCGTCACGCATTCGTCGTGGCCGGCCGACAGGCCGACGATCAGCAGCTTGTGCTCGAACTGGTCGGACCAAAACCACGGCACCCGGTCGTGGACGACGTGCCTGTCGAGCATGTTCAGTGCGGCGCTCTTCGCCTGTTCAAATGCGTTGTCGACGGACTCGAGGCGCACGCGCCCGGCATAGCGCGGCGAGGGCTGGTTGGTGCAGTCGCCGGCCGCGAAGATCGCCGGATTGGAGCTGCGGCAGTACTCGTCGACGACGATCCCGTTGTCGCACGCGAGTCCGGCGGCGGCGGCGAGCTCGGTGACCGGCAGCGCGCCGACGCCGACGACCACGAGGTCCGCATCGAGCCGCGCGCCGTCTGCGCACACGACGCGCTCGACGTGCTCGCGGCCCTCGAGCGAGACGACGCGCGAGTTGCAGAGGATGCGGACCCCCCGGGCGCGATGCGCCCGGGCGAAGAATTCCGAGACCACCGGCGCGACCACGCGGTTCATGATTCGCTCGCCCATCTCGAGCACCGTCGCTTCGAGTCCGAGGAGGCGGCAGGTCGCGGCGATTTCCAGTCCGATGTATCCGCCGCCGATGATCACGGCGCGCGCGCCCGGCTGCAGCCGGGCGCGAATCGCCACGGCATCGCCGATGCTGCGCAGATAATGGATGCCGGCGAGATCCGCGCCCGGGCAGGCGAGGCGCCGCGCCGCCGCACCGAGGCAGAGCAGGAGCCGGTCGTAATCCACGCTGGCACCGTCGGCGAAGCCGACGCTGCGGGCCGCCGGGTCGAGCCGCACCGCCCGTGCGCCGAGCAGCAGATCGACCCGATGCTCCTCGTAGAAGGCCCGGTGCCTGAACGGCAGCCGATCCTCGCTCATCTCGCCCGACAGGTATTTCTTCGACAGCGGCGGGCGCTGATACGGCAATTCGCGCTCCTCGCCGAGGAGCAGCAAACGGCCGCCGTATCCCTCGCGGCGCAGCGTGTCGACGGCTTGCGCACCCGCCTGGCCGCCGCCGATGATCATGTACGTTTCGTTCGTCATCGACCTGCAACGCGCCAACGGCGGTGGGTCCGGAGTTGCGGCCGCCCGGCGGCCTTGCACCAACAGGGGGCGCGGCCCCGGCAGCGCGCCCCGTGTCCCTGCCGTAGAATAGTAATAGTATTCTGCGGCTGACCCAAAGATATTCCTCGGAGAACGGGATGAAACTGATTACCGCCATCATCAAACCCTTCAAGCTCGATGACGTGCGCGCGGCGCTCTCGGAGATCGGCGTATCCGGCATGACGGTGACCGAGGTGAAGGGATTCGGCCGCCAGCGGGGCCACACGGAGCTGTACCGGGGCGCGGAGTACGTGGTCGATTTCGTGCCGAAAACGCGCATCGAGGTCGCGGTGCAGAGCGCGCTCGTCGAGCAAGTCATGGAGGCGATCGCCAGCGCGGCAAAGACCGGCAAGGTGGGCGACGGCAAAATCTTCGTCACCGAGTTGCAGCGCGTGCTGCGTATTCGCACCGGTGAGGCGGACAACGCCGCCTTGTAGCGGCGGCCACCCGGGCGCGCATGCGGCGCGCCGGCCGGTGCGCGTCGCCGATCGCCGGCGCGAATGGCAGTTCGGCGCCGGTCTGCGCGTGCTTGCATTGATGGCCCTCGCCGCGGCGCCCGCCGAGCCCGCGCTCGCGGCGAAATTCACCGATCAGCAACGTACCCGCATCGAAGAGCCGCGCCCGCCGGGGCTGCCGAGCGACGCGCAACTCGAGGCGAGCGGCGCGGTGATCGGCAAGATCGAGATCGTCACGCACAACATCTTCGATCTGGCGGACCCGCGCGATAACGTAGCACTGTTCCGCTTGGCGAACCGACTGCACTTTCGCACCCGTCGATCGGCCATTGCGGCGCAGCTGCTGTTCGCGGCCGGGCAAAAGTACCGCGCCCGGCTGCTCGCCGAGACAGAGCGCAACCTGCGCAAGCTCCCCTACATCTACGACGCGCACGTGGTGCCGGTCCGTTACCGCAACGGCAAGGTCGACGTCGCGGTCATCACCAGGGACGTGTGGACCTTGAGTCCGGGCGTTTCCTACAGCCGCACCGGCGGCTCGAACAATTCGGGTTTCGACCTCGCGGACTCGAACTTCCTCGGCCGCGGCAAGTCCTTGGAGTTCGACCACGGCCGCAACGTCGACCGCAGCAGCAACACGATCGATTGGTCGGACCCGAACCTTTGGGGCTCGTGGTGGACCGACGCGCTTGCCTACGCCAACTCGAGCGACGGGAAGCGCCGCGCACTGCAGATCACACACCCGTTCTACTCGCTCGAGACGCGCTGGAGCGTGCAGGTCAAGGCGCAGACCTACGACCGGACCGTGTCGCGCTACAGCCTCGGCAACATCGCCGACCAGTTCCAGGACTCGCAGTCCTCGTACGAAGTGAGCGGCGGAGTCTCGAGCGGCCTGCGCGCGGGCTGGACGCGCCGCTGGCTCGCCGGCATGCGCTACGATCGCAACGAATTTCTCGTCGACCCGACGACGTCCCTGCCGGCGCGGCAGTTGCCCGCCAACCGCAGGCTCGCCTACCCGTTCATCGGTTTCGATCTGATCCAGGACGATTACCGCAAGACCGGTGATCTGAACCAGATCGGCCGGACCGAGGACCTGGATTTCGGCACCGAGGTCGACGTCGAGATCGGTCTTGCCAGTGCCGCGTTCGGCTCCGGCGAGAGGGCGATCCGGTTCGCGGGAATCGCGCGCAAGGGATTTCAGTTCGGCGGCCACCAGGAGCTGTTCGTCGCGAGCGATTTCAAGTCGCGCGTCGAGCACGGCAGGGCGCGCAATCTGGTCGCCGACGCGAGCGCGGATTATTACTGGCGCTGGCTGCCCGAATGGGTGCTGTACGCCGGCGCTTCGGGCACGGTCACCGACGCGCTCGACCCGGACATGCAGCTCACGATCGGCGGCGACAGCGGCCTGCGCGGCTATCCGTTGCGCTACGAGGCCGGAAGCTCGCGCGCGCTCATGACGATCGAACAACGCTTCTACACCGACTGGTACCCTTTTCGGCTGGCGCGCGTCGGCGGCGCGATCTTCGCCGACGCCGGCCGCGCGTGGGGGCACGCGGTCGTCGGCACCAACCAGCCGGGACTGCTCGAGGATGTTGGCTTCGGGCTGCGTCTCGGCAATACGCGCTCAGGCCTGGGAAACGTGCTGCACATCGATTGCGCATTCCCCTTGAACGCGCCGCGCGGTATCAGGGGTTTCCAGGTGCTGGTGCAGACGAAGCAAAGTTTCTGATGCCGGCCGGTGCACGGCCCGGGGGGCCCCCTCACCCCTCGTTTCGCTTGCGGCGCCGCGCGATCAGCGCGAGAAAGCCGATGCAGACGGCGAAGTTCAGCACCCACCAACCGAGCTGCCGGGCGCCGCTGTGACCGACGCTCTTGCCGCTGCGCGCCGGCGTGCGCACGATCCCGTCCAAGGTTTCGCCGACACCGGCGGCGTCGACGGTGAAGGCGATCGCGGCCGATCCGGGCAGGTGCAGATCCGGCGCGCTGAACGAGTAGCCGCCAGCGACGGTCGCCGTCGTCGGGTAGCGACGGCCGCGAAATTCCACCTTCACGACGGCGTTGCGTACGGGCGCATTGTCGAGCAGGCGGCTCACCTGCAGACTCATGGTGTCGCCCCGCAGCAAGCCGACGAGCCGATAATGCGCGGACCGCGCCTCGACGCGCACCGCTGCGGTCTCGCGCGCCGCAGCCGCCCGCGCGGCGGCGGCGCCCAGCGCCGCCGAAAGGATTGCGGCAAGGAGCGCGACGCCGAGTGCAGCGCGGCGGTTCATCGCAACAGCAAGCCCCAGACTCCCATGGCCGTGCCGGCGACGCTCGCCAGGATCCCGAGAACCGGGAAGAATCGCTTGCGGGCGAGAAAGTACAGGGAACACAGCACCAAACCGAGTTCCAGCAGGCCGTCGCCGATGTCGAAGCGCAGCGCGCGGCGCTCCTCGATCCGCGACTGCCGATCCCGGCCCTCGGCCGCCTTGCGGATCGCCGTCGCATCGGCGCCGTAGTGCGCGCGCGCACGCTCGAGCTTGCGCCGCAGCGGCGCCGCCTTGGCCGGATTCGGGTCGAGCGCATCGAGCAGGATCAACGCGGTCTCGGCCGAGCTCTCGCGGATCTTCTTCGCCTGGTAGTAGCTCCACTGATCGTTCGATTCGGTCTTGTGGATCACCGCGTTGGTGTGCGCGCGGTGCGCGGCGATCGTGACCACCGACAGCAGCAGGCCGACGATGCCCACCAGGATGCCCACGCGTCGCGTGCCGGGATCGGCGGCGTGCTCGGGCTTGAGTTCGATTTCGCTCATCGGCGAGTGCCTAGCGCACGACGTGCAGGCGCGGGCTCGCGCGGGAAATGCCGAGCACTCCGCCGCGCACGACCTCGAGGATCTCGCCGACTGAGCCGACCGCGGCGAGAAATTCCGCGATCTCATCCTCGGTGCCGGCGACCTCGACGACCAAGCTCGAGGGATCCGCCGACAGCACCTTGCCGCCGCCGCGACGCACCACGCCGGCGATCGATTCGGTCTGGTCCGCGTCGATCTGCACCTTGACCAGCAGCAGTTCGCGGGCCAGATGATCGCCGCTCGTCATGTCCTCGACCGCGACGACGTCGACGAGCTTGAGCAACTGCGCGTTGATTTGCGCGATCACCGAGTCCGATCCGCTGGTGACGAGGGTCAGGCGCGAGACCGTCGGGTCGTTCGTCGGCGCGACGGACAGCGATTCGATGTTGTAGCCGCGGCTGGAGATCAGGCCGGTGACCCGCGTGAGCGCACCGGCCTCGTTTTGCAGCAATATCGCAATCAGATGGCGCATGAGGCGGCTAGGATAAGGTAGTGCGGCACTTGGGCGCCAGAACGATAGCTGCTAGGCTTCGGCGCGTGAAAGAACCCTATGAAATGTTCGCATCGTCGGCGCATCCGCGCGCCGGCGCGACGATGACGGGCGCCGAGATGATCGTCCAGGTCCTCGTCGATGAAGGGGTGGACACCGTCTTCGGCTACAGCGGCGGCGCCGTCTTGCCGATCTACGATGCGGTCTTCCTGCATAACGAGGCGAGCAAGGGCTCGATGCCGCTGATCGTACCGGCCAACGAACAGGGTGCCGCTTTCATGGCGGCAGGCTACGCGCGCTCGAGCGGCCGCGTCGGTGTCGCGCTCGTCACCTCGGGACCTGGCGCAACGAATACCGTCACCCCGGTCCGCGACTCGACGGCCGATTCGGTGCCGATCGTGGTGATCTGCGGCCAGGTGCCGACGAACGCGATCGGCACGGACGCGTTCCAGGAGGCGCCCGTGCAGAGCATCATGGGGGCAGTCGCGAAACACGTGTTCCTGGTCACGGATCCGGCCAAGCTCGAGGCGACGGTGCGGACGGCCTTCGAGATCGCCCGCACCGGCCGGCCGGGCCCCGTGGTTCTCGACATTCCGAAGGATGTGCAGAACTGGCGGGGCGTGTTCAGCGGCTCCGGGCGCCTGCCCGTGCCGGGTTTCCGCCAGCGGATGGCCCGCATCGGTGCGAACAGGCTGCCGGAGGCGGCATGCGCCAGGCTCCTCGCCGCGCTCGCGGCGGCGAGGAGCCCGCTGATCTACGCAGGCGGCGGCGTCATCAACGCCGGCGCGGCGCCGGCATTGCGCGAACTCGTCCGGCAACTGCGCATTCCGGTCGTCACGACGCTGATGGGCATCGGTGCGGTCGACACGGGCGATGAGCTGTCGATGCGGATGCTCGGCATGCACGGGGCGGCGTTCGCCAACTACGCGGTCGACGATTGCGATCTGCTGCTGGCGATCGGCGCCCGCTTCGATGACCGCGTTGCCGGCAACCCGGCGAAATTCGCGCGCAATGCGCGCTTCATCGCCCAGTTCGACATCGACGGCTCGGAGATCAACAAGGTCAAGCGGGTCGACTGGAGCCACGTTGGTTTGCTGCCCGACGCGCTCGCGACGCTGCTGGAGTATGCGCGCCGCGTCGGCTTCGAAAGCGACTGGTCGCACTGGCACCGGCATTGCGGCGAACTGCGCGAGAAGTACGCGATGAACTACGATCGGGCGAGCCCGCTGATCCAGCCGCATTACGTGCTCGAGGAGATCAACCGCCTGACGCGCGGCGAGGCCGTCATCTGCACCGGCGTCGGCCAGCACCAGATGTGGGCGGCACAATACTTCGACTTCCGCAGTCCGCGCCTGTGGCTCACCTCCGGCAGCATGGGCACGATGGGCTTCGGCCTGCCGGCGGCCGTTGGCGCGCAGTTCGCCGATCGCGGCCGCCTGGTGATCGACGTCGACGGCGACGCGAGCATCCGGATGAACATCGGCGAGCTCGAAACGGTCACGACCTACGATCTGCCGATCAAGGTCGTGGTGCTCAACAACTGCGGCGACGGCATGGTCAAGCAGTGGCAGAAGCTCTTTTTCAAAGGTCGCCTGAGTGCGAGCGACAAGAGCCTGCACAAGAAGGACTTCGTCAAGGCGGCGCTCGCCGACGGCTTCGAATACGCCGTGCGGCTCGCCGAGAAGGCCGCCGTGCCGCGCGTGATCGGCGAGTTCATCCGCTTTCGGGGCCCGGCATTCCTCGAGGTCATCATCGATCCGGATGCCGGCGTGTATCCGATGGTGGGGCCTGGACAGGCGTACGACGAAATGATCACCGGCGAGTTCATCGCGTCGCGCAAAGCGGTCGCGGTCACGGCGCCCGGCGAGTCGGAGATGTTTTAGCCGCGCTTCGGCGGCGGCCTCGAGGCCGCGCCGCGCCGGTTCACCAGATGCCGGTGTTGCCCATCGACGCCCACGGTTCGGCCGGCGCGAGGGCGGCGCCCTGCTGCAGCAGTTCCACCGAGATGCCGTCCGGCGAGCGCACGAAAGCCATGTGACCGTCGCGCGGCGGCCGGTTGATCGTGACTGCATGGTCCATCAAGCGCCGGCAGGTTGCGTAGATGTCGTCGACCGCGTAGGCCAGATGGCCGAAATTCCGGCCGCCGGTGTAGCCCTCCGGATCCCAGTTGTGGGTCAGTTCCACCTGGGCGGTCGAATCGCCGGGCGCGGCGAGGAACACCAGCGTGTACCGGCCCTGCGGGTAATCCCGCCGCGACAGCAGTTCGAGGCCGAGCGCATCGCGGTAGAAGCGCAGCGATTGGTCGATGTCCGTCACCCGGACCATCGTGTGCAGGTATTTCATGTCGTCGAGGATACCGCAGCTTCGGGGTGCGTTGGTTCGGCAAGCGCCAGGAGTCCGATTGTTGCGGTCCTGTAACATATTGGCGACAGGTTTTGCCGTGTTGCGGAATGACTTTATGTCGGCGATTTAACCTACCAAATCTATTGGAATTATTCACACCGTATGCTACGTTTGTCCACAGGCGATGGCGTGTAGCTTTTTTTCGGCGTCACCTTGATACAACAGGTGGTGTGAGTTCAAAAAGGGTCGAGCATCGGTCACTTTTGTGCCGCGCATCGACTGCTGACGGACGTGCCGGGATAGTACCCGGCACCTGTTCCACTAGAGTCCCCGGTTCTTCCGGGGATTTTTTTTGCCCCTGTGTTCAGGCGCTCGCGGACAAACCGACCGCCCCGGCGACTTGCAAGCAATCGAGGCGCGACTGCAGCCGCACGACGTCCCCGACGATCAACAGCGCAGGCGAGGCGAGGCCGGCGCGCAAGGTTCGCCGGTGGATGTCGCCGAGATTTCCCGTGACGACACGCTGCGCGGGCGTCGTGGCGCCGGCGACGACCGCCGCCGGTCGTGCGGCGGGCGCGCCGTGCGCGAGCAGCCGGCTGACGATCTGATCGACGCGCGCGAGACCCATGTAGAAGACCGCGGTGCGCCCCGGCATCGCGAGCGAGCGCCAATCCGCATCGACACCGTCGTCCCCGATGTGCGCCGTGACGAAGGTGACGCCGTGGGCGTGATCGCGGTGCGTCAGCGGAATGCCGGCGGCGGCGGCGGCGCCGAGCGCCGCGGTGATGCCGGGCACGACGCGAAACGGTATGCCCGCGCTCGCCAACGCCTGCATTTCCTCGCCGCCGCGGCCGAAGATGCACGGGTCGCCGCCTTTCAGGCGCACGACGCGCATGCCCCGGCGAGCATGCGCGATCAACGCGGCGTTGATCGCGGCCTGCGGCGTCGCCGCGCCGCCGCCGGTCTTGCCGACGCAGACGCAAAGCGCGTCGCGGCGCGCGAGATCGAGCACGCTTTGCGACACCAGGCGGTCGTGCAGGATCACGTCGGCGTCCTGCAGCGCGCGCAGCGCCTTCAGGGTCAACAATTCCGGGTCGCCGGGACCGGCGCCGACGAGCGCCACCTCGCCGGGCGCGCCCGCACCACCGGTCTCGCTCGCGAGGAGGCGCTCGGCGATCGCGCCGGCACCGTCGCGATCGCCGTCGAGCAAACGTCGTGCGGCCGGCCCGTCGATCAATCGCTCAAAGTAACGCCGGCGCGCCCCGCTCGTGCGCAGCGCACGCGATCGCGCCCGCAGCTCGGCGAGCCAGGTCGCGAGCTCGCCGAGCCGGGCCGGGATGGCCGCTTCGAGCCGCTCGCGGATGCGTCGCGCGAGCACCGGCGAGGCGCCGCCGGTGCTGACCGCGACCACGACCGGATCGCGGTCGACGATCGCCGGCACCAGAAAACGCGAAGCTTCGAGGTCGTCGACGACGTTGACCGGCAGCTGCCGCGCGTCGCATTGCACGGCGATCAGCCGATTCAAGGCACGGCGTGAGGTCGCGACGATCACCAGTGTGGCGCCGTCCAGATCGCCCGGCTGGAATTCCCTGGCGAGGTGGCGCAGCGCGCCGCGCGCCGCGCGCGCACGAATGTCCGGCACGGCTCGAGGCGCGACCACGGTGATCTCGGCGCCGGCGCGCTCGAGCAGCGACAGCTTGCGCAACGCGACCTCGCCGCCACCGACGATCAGCACGCGGCGGCCGCGCAGGTCGAAGAACACGGGAAAGTGGCGCATCGCTCAGGCTTGCGCGGCCTGCTCGACCGCGGCGCGGCGCGGATGCAGGCCGCACTCGCGCGACTCGGCGCGCTCCCACCACCAGCGCCCCGAGCGCGGGTCCGCGCCCGCCGGCACCGCTCTGGTGCACGGCGCGCAACCGATGCTCGGAAACCCCGCGTCGTGCAGCTCATGGTACGGCAGGCGCATCGCGTGGATGTACCGCCAGACGTCCCGCCCGCTCCAGGCGAGCAGCGGGCTCAACTTGTGCAGGCCGTTCGCCGGATCCCACTCGAGCGCTTGCGCGAGCGCCCGGCTCGCCGACTGCTCGGCGCGGATCCCGCTGATCCACGCGGCGAATCCGCTGATCGCGCGGCGGAACGGTTCGACCTTGCGCACGGCGCAGCAGCCGAGGCGCTGTTGCAGACCGTCGCGAAAGCCGTTGATGCCGTTGCCGGCAACCCAGGACTCGACCGCGCCGGCACTCGGGTAGTAGATTTTGAGGAGTCGGCCGTAACGTCGCTGCAGGCGCTCGATCAGGTCGTGGGTCTGCGGGTACAGGCGCCCGGTGTCGACGGTGAAGATCTCGATTTGCGGTACGTGCGTCCAGATCAGGTCCGTGAGGACCATGGACTCGGCGCCCAGACTGCTGGCGTAGCAGACCTTTTTGTATTGCGCGACGCCGTCGCGCAGCTGCCGGATGCTGTCCGTCACCAGATCGCGCAGCACTTCGGGCAGTTCGGGCATGAGAGACTGTCGGCCGACCGATTCATTGCCAAGGGGTGAAGAATATATGGCGGCGCAGCGCCCGAGGATACGAACATTCCCGCATGTCGACATGCGCTTTGGTCATGGGCGGGCCGGGCGATGAAGCTGCAGCAATTGCGCTATCTCGTCGCGGTGCACGAGAACGGCCTGAACATCACGGCGGCGGCGCGCGAGCTGCACACCTCGCAACCGGGCGTCAGCCGGCAGCTGAAGATGCTCGAGGAGGAACTCGGGTTTCGCCTGTTCGAGCGTGAAGGCCGCGCCCTGACCCGGATCACGAGCGCCGGCGAGGAAATCATCGCCCGCGCGTCGAATATTCTGCGCGAGATGCACAACATCCGGCGCACGTCCCAGGAGTTGCGCAAGGCCGACGGCGGGACCCTGTCGATCGCGACGACCCACACGCAGGCCCGCTACGTGCTGCCCCCGGTCATTCGCGCCTTCCGCGAGAAGTACCCGAAAGTGCGTCTGCACCTGCACCAGGGCACGTCCGAGCAGATCGCCGAGCTGATCGCCCGCGATCGCGTCGACTTCGCGATCGCGACCGGTTCCGACGAGCTGTTTCCGCATCTCGTGCGTCTGCCCGTGTATCGCTGGCACCGCACCGTCGTCGTGCCGCATGGACATCCGCTTGCCGCGGCCGGAAAATTGACGCTGCAGAAGCTCGCGCAGCATCCGATCGTGACCTACGTCTTCAGCTTCTCCGGCCGCTCGTCCTTGCCGGCGATGTTCGAGGCGGCGGGGCTCTCGCTGGACGTCGCCTTGACGGCCCGGGATGCCGACGTGATCAAGACCTACGTGCGCATCGGCCTCGGGGTCGGCATCGTCGCGAGCGTCGCCCTCGACCCGGCGAACGATGCGGACCTCGCCGTACTCGACGCCAAACACCTGTTCGACGAACACACGAGCTGGCTGGGCTTTCGCCGCGGTACGCTGCTGCGGGCCTATATGTACGAGTTCATCGAACAACTGGCGCCGCATCTGCCGCGCAGGCTCGTGCGCGATGCGGAGCGATCGCCGACGCAGGACGAGATCGACCGGCTGATGCTGAAGGTGCCGATTCCCTCCCGCGACGCCTCGTGACGGCGCCGCGCGGCGCCAGTTCGCCAAAACGTGATTGGTTAGGCAGAGCCGGCGACCCTTTGCCGGGCAGCATGTCCTCCACGTAGCAGAGGACGGCGAGCGATGCAGACGGATTTGCCACGAATCGACGTTGGCGTCGACGCGTACCAGGTGTCGCCGGAACCGGTGCTCTTGACCGCCGAACTGCGAGGTGCGCTCGCCCTGTGCCTGCACGATGCGAGGCGGTCGGTCGGCGGCCTGTTGCATTTGCGGACCGACGGCGCCGGCGGCCGGCCGAGCGAACTGACGGACACCACCCTGAGCGCCGTTCTCGTGGTTCTGGCGCGTTTCAAGCGGGCCGTGCTCGGCAACGCGGCGCGGCGCGACGAGCTGCAGGCGCGCATCGTCGCGCATGCGCCGCCGACCGATGCGGCGCAGCCGAGCGCGACGCTGGTGGATCTGATCCGGGCCGACCTCGCCGACGGGCGCTGGGAATGCGCAGCGGCGATGCTGCGCGAAGGTGCCGCGGTGCGGGTGAATTTCGAGCCGGTCGGCGGCCGGCTGTGGATTTGCGGGCCGAACGACGCTGTGCCGCGCCTTCGGCAAGGCCGCTTGTAGCTTGGCGGCGCGCGTTCTATAACTGCGAACTCGTTTTTCTTCGGAGTTCGCCCATGCGCGCGGGACTGATTTTCGCGACCCTGTTGATCGCCGGCTGCGCGCACGAGCGCCTGGCGCTCGCGCCGCCCGCGGGCGTCGATCTGTCCGGCCACTGGCGCCTGAATGCGGCCGATAGCGATGATGCGCAGCACTTGGTCGCGATCCTCGGCTCGGCCGACGAATCGCCAGCCGGCGGTGACGGTGATGCCGACGGCTCCGCGCAGGCGGGTCGACAGCGGGTGAGCGCCGCACCACCGGTGCCGGTGCACGCGTCGGTCGGCGAGATCGCCGAGGCCATGCGATGGCCGGGCAAGGATCTGCTGATCGAGCAGACGGGCGGCGTGGTCGCGTTCAGTTCCGGCGGGGAAAGCCGCGTGTACCGACCGTGGAGCCCGTTGCGTGGCAAGGCGCCGCGCGGACGCGATGCACGACCTGTGTGCGGCTGGTCGGGCCGCGCCCTGCTGGTGACGGTTGCGCCGGATGGCGATGGGCCGATGATCGACCTGCGTTATCGCTTGTCGGCGGATCGGCAGCGCCTGTTCGAGCAGGTCAGCCAGGGATCCGGCCCGGGGGGCGTCGAGTTGTTTCGCGTCTGGGATCGGGCTCGGTGAGGGCAAATGCTGCGGTCCCGGTCGCCTGCGGCCCCGGTGAGCAGAAAAAAGCCGGGCATCGCCCGGCTACGAAATCCCCATGCCCTTTTTCGATGGTGCCGGTCGCCGTGTCGCCTGCGCCCCGGCGCGATGGTCAGTCTGCCGTCCTTGCCCAAATTCATCATTGCGTCGCTGCAACACTCTAGCCGCGGCTCCGCATAGATGCCAGTGTTATTGCAAAGAAATGTGAAAATAAATGTTGCATAAATCCAACACGCGACCTCGGCGCGGCCAGGGCGCAGCGACTCGGACACGCCGCGCTTACTTCGACGTGAGATTCGGCCAGTTGCATGTGCGGACCGCGTTCCCGGCTACCGGGGGCTTCGATGAGCAGACACCACTGCTGTGCCTGCATCCCGCCGACGGCACCGGGCGGCTGTTCGAGCGGTTCATCGCGGCGATGGCGGAACGCCGCTCGGTGTATGCGCCCGACTTGCCCGGTTGCGGCGAATCCGATCCGCCGCCCGCCGATGCGGGTCTCGGCGCCGGCGCGGCGGCGATCGAGGATTTCGCGGCTGATCTGCGCCTGCGCCGCGTCGACCTGCTCGGCGTCGGCGACGGTTCGCAGATCGCGCTCGACGTCGCGGCCTCGGCGCCGGCTCTGGTGCGCCGCATCGTGCTGATCGGCGCGAGCGCGCTCAATCGCCTGACCTCGAGGTCCCCGGAGTGCCTCCTCGTCATGACCGGCGAGCCCTCGGCGCAGTTGCGCCAACGGGCGCAGGCCCTGCGCTCGAACCTCGAAGTCCTCGAGGTGCCGGAATGTGCCGACGATGCGGGCGCGCTCGCCGCCGATGCGCTGGCGGAACGCCTGACGGCGTTCCTCGACCGGCGGTGACCTTTCCATCGGGGCTACGGGCGAGGGTGCGTGCGAATCAACAAGTTCATCAGTGAAAGCGGCCTGTGCTCCCGCCGCGAAGCGGACCAGTGGATCGGCGAGGGGCGCGTCATCTGCAACGGCGCGCCGGCGACACTCGGCACGCGCGTTACGCCGGCCGATGATGTCCGCGTCGACGGCGCACCGCTGCGCGCCCGGGCCGCGCCGGTGTACATCGCCTTGAACAAGCCGGTCGGCGTCACCTCGACGAGCGAGCCGCAGGTCGCGGGCAACATCGTCGATCTGGTCGGCCATCCGCAGCGGATCTTCCCGGTCGGTCGTCTCGACAAGGATTCAACAGGCCTGATCCTGCTGACGAACGACGGCGACATCGTCAACGAGATTCTGCGCTCCGAAAACCGCCTCGAGAAGGAGTACCTGGTCGGCGTCGACCGGCCGGTCACGGCGATGACTCTCGAAATCATGCGAAGCGGCGTGCGCATCATGGGCCGGATGACCGAGCGCTGCCGCGTGCAACGCATCGACGAGCGGACGTTGCGCATCGTTCTCACGCAGGGACTGAACCGGCAAATTCGCCGGATGTGTTCGGCGCTCGGCTATCGGGTGCGGTGGCTGCAACGCGTACGCATCGGCAACATCGAGCTCGCAACGCTCGCCCCGGGCCGTTGGCGCGTTCTGAGCGAGGCGGAACTCGCCGGGCTCCTGCCGCGCCGCTTTGCGGCGTCGGCGCCGGTTCAGTCGCCGCGAAGCGCCGCGGCGCCGACGCCGTCGGTCCAACGTCGACCCATGGACGCACGCCAATCCGGATCGCCCGCCCGGTCGGCGAGCCAGCGGAAGAAATCCGGCCCCTGGCCGGTCCAGTAGCCCTGGCTGTGGAGCACACCGCCGGTGCTCGACTCGACCACGAATCGGCGCCGCAGCCCGAAGCTCAGGTGCTCAGGCAGGCAGCGAAAACGCGGCGAGTTCTCCGACAGCGCGTACTGATTCGCGCCGATCTGCAGGCGCAGCCGGCCGCCTTGCGCATACAGACAAAAGTTCGGCGGCGTCCCGCGGATCAGTGCGACGCCGTGCACGACCGCCGGCACGGCATCGAGCGCGAGCCAGTTGCCGCCCGCGACGTCCCAGCTGAGCACCACGCCGCGGCGCCGGAAATCGATCACCGGAATCGGGTTCGCACTCGGCGGGACCATGCGCCCAGCATGCCCCAACCGCGATCTAATGCAAATGCCGTCCCGGCAACGCCGCGAACGCGTTCTCGACGATGCTCGCGGTCAGCAGCTGCGGCAACACCAAGGCGCGATGCGAACCCGGCGTCGCGTCGTACACCACGTACAAGGGCACGCCCGCACGGCCGAACTTGGCCAAGGCCGCGGTGATTCTCGGATCCCCGTTCGTCCAGTCCCCCTTGACCAGGGTCACCCCCTTGGCGCGCAACAGCGCGAGCACGGACGGGTTGGCGAGTGCGGTGCGGTCATTGACGAGGCAAGTCAGGCACCAGCTCGCGGTGAAATCGATCAGCAGGGGCCGGCCGGCGGCGCGCAGGCGCGCGACGCGCGCCGGGTCGTAGGATTCCCAGGTCCCGGCGCCCGGCCGACCGGGCGCCGCAGCGGGCGTCGCGGGCGCGCCGTCGAGCGTTGCCGGCAAGGCCAGCGCGGCGAGGAGGGCGATCGCCGCGGCCGCCGTGGCCGCGAGCCTGCCGCGGCCCGCGCGGCCTCTCGCCCGCTGATAGGACCACGCGGCCAGCGAGAGCAGCACCAAACCGGCGAGCGCGGCGGCAAGCCCCGTCGAGGACGTCTGCTGCGCGAGCACCCACACCAGCCAGGCGGCGGAGGCGTACATCGGGAACGCGAGCACCTGCTTCAAGGTTTCCATCCACGCCCCGGGCTTCGGCAACGCGCGACGCAGCCACGGCGCAAACGACAGCGCCGCGAGCGGCAGGCTCAAGCCGACGCCGAGCGCGGCAAAGATCGCGAGCGCGCGCGGCGCGGACTGGGTGAGGGCCGCGCCGACCGCGGCGGCCATGAACGGCGCGGTGCAGGGCGTCGCGACCAGGGTCGTCAGCACGCCGGTGAAGAACGCGGCGCGCCGATTGTCGCCGCGCGTGAGATTCTCGCCGAGCCCGGCGCCGCCGCCGCCGAACTCGAACACGCCCGACAGGTTCAGCCCGACCAGGAACAACAGGTATGCCATCAGGGTGACGAACAGCGGCGCCTGCAGCTGGAACCCCCAACCGACCAGCTCGCCGCCGGCCCGCAGCGACAGCAGGACGAGCGCGAGCGTCAGCATCGAGGCGATCACTCCGGCCGCAAACGCGAGTCCTTTGAGGCGCACGTCGCGCGGGTGGCTCCGTGCCTGCTCGACCAGGCTCACCGCCTTGATCGACAGCACCGGCAGCACGCACGGCATCAAATTCAGGATCAAGCCGCCGAGCAAGGCGAGACCGATCAGGGTCCAGAACGCCGGCGTTGCCGCCGCGGCGGCTGTCCCTGCCGCGCCCCGCCGCGGCACTTGCGCGCCCGCGATCTGCAGCGGCGGCGCGATGGCGAGCGCAATGCTCGTGGGCGCGGCGCCGGCTGGTGCGATCGCGAGCAGGATGCCGCGGATCTTGCCCGCCGTGGGCGGCTGATCGCCGAGCTGCATCGACAACTCGATCGATCCGCCGGCGCGCGTCATGATCTGCGGCGCCGCGTAGACGATCTCGCCGTCCGTGTACGGGATGAACTGCAGGGAGCCGATGTGCGCGAGTCGCGGGTCGAGGCCGGGGCCGAGCGTCAATATCAGGCGCCCGTCGCGAACGCGCGCGCTGGCTGATCCCGCCGCCTCCTTCGGCAGTTGAGCGCGCGCCCTGGCGAACAGCGCCGCCGTGGCCGGATCGGCTGCGCCGGGCGTCGCACCGGCCGGGAGCGTGAGGCGCAGCTGCGCGCTTTCGGGAATGCACACATTCGAGCAGACGAGCCAGTTGGCCCGCGCGCGCAGCTTAAGCGGGCCGGGCGCGCGCAACGACGCCGGCGCGTCGATTCGCACGAGGTACACCGCCTGTTTGGCGTAGCCGAAATTGACGAGCGGCGCGAGCACGAAGCGCTGCGGCGCCGGCCATTCGATCGGTCCGGCGCGAAAGCCCCGCGGCAGGGTCCACGCGAGCCGCGTCGCCTCGCCGGAATCGCCCGGGTTGCGCCAGTACGTATGCCAGCCCTCGCGCAGATCGAGCACCAGCGCGACCAGGAACGACTGGCCGGGGCCGACGCTGCGCACCGCGCTCTCGAGGTGCGCTTGAACGTTCGGCGCAACGACCACGTTGCCGGACGAGGCGAGCGCGGCCGGCGCGGCAGCGGTCAAAAGCAGCATCCAGAACATCAGCTTGCGCATTGGTCGACATTACCCACTAGGATCGTCTTTGGCGAGGCTCGTGCGCCGCTACCATACCCCCCGAGCCCGGCATCGGCTAATGTAGCCGTCCCGCGACTGCGAACCGGCCATGCAAGAAAACTACGTCGAGAGAATTCTCAAAGCCAAGGTGTACGACGTGGCGATCGAATCGCCGCTGGAGGCGGCGCCGCGGCTCTCCAGGCGCCTGCACAACCTGGTGCATTTCAAGCGAGAAGACCTGCAGCCGGTGTTTTCGTTCAAAATTCGCGGCGCGTACAACAAGATCGCGCAGCTGTCGCCGATCGCCGCGGCGCGCGGTGTCATTTGCGCATCCGCCGGCAACCACGCCCAGGGCGTGGCTCTCGGCGCCCGTACCCGCGGCATCGGCGCGCTCATCGTGATGCCGGTGACGACGCCGCAAATCAAAGTGCAGGCGGTCGCCGCGCTCGGCGGCGAGATCGTCCTGCAGGGCGAGGATTACGACCAGGCCTACGAGCACGCGGTCGAACTCGCGCGCGAGCGCGCGCTGGTGTTCGTCCATCCCTTCGACGATCCGGACGTCATCGCCGGTCAGGGAACGATCGCGATGGAAATCCTGCGCCAGCGGCACGGCGACCAGATCGACGCGATCTTCGTGCCGATCGGCGGCGGTGGCCTGATCGCCGGCATCGCCTCGTACGCGAAGGCCCTGTATCCGCGGATCAAGATCATCGGCGTGCAGCCCGAGGACTCGCCCGGGATGTTCGAATCCCTGCGCATCGGCCGGCGCGCCGTCCTCGAACGCGTTGGCATCTTCGCCGACGGCGTCGCGGTGCGCCGCGTCGGCGAGGAAACCTTCCGCCTCGCGCAGCAGTACGTCGACGAGATCTTGCTGGTGACCACGGATCAGATCTGCGCGGCGATCCAGGACATCTTCGAGGAGACGCGCGCGATCGCCGAGCCGTCCGGCGCGCTCGCGGTCGCCGGCCTCAAGAAATACGTCGCCCGCGAGAACTGCGCGGACCGCGACTTCGTCGTGATCAACAGCGGCGCGAACATGAACTTCGACCGGCTGCGCTACGTCGCCGAGCGCGCCGATGTCGGCGCGCAGCGCGAGGCCCTGTTCGCCGTGGAGATTCCCGAGCAGCAGGGGTCGTTCCTGCGCTTTTGCGAATTGCTCGGCCGGCACGGCGTCACCGAGTTCAGCTACCGCTACGGCGATGACCGCGCCGCGCAGGTTTTCGTCGGCGTGGCGCTCGCGCATGGCCGGGCGGAGCGCGAGGCGATGATCAAGACGATCGCCGAGGCGGGTCACACGGTCCGCGACATGACCGACAACGAAATGGCGAAGCTGCACGTGCGCTACATGGTCGGCGGCCGGGCGCGCGGCCTCGAGCACGAGCACCTTTACCGGTTCGAGTTTCCGGAGCGGCCGGGCGCGCTGTTGAAGTTCCTGCGCGCGATCGGCGGTGAGTGGAACATCAGCCTCTTCCATTACCGCAATCACGGTGCCGACTACGGCCGGGTGCTCGCGGGGATCCAGGTGCCGCCCGCGACCCGCGGCGATTTCCTTGCCCATATCAACGAACTGCAATATGCCTACAGCGAAGAGACCGAGAACCCCGCCTACAGGATCTTTCTCGGCGGCTGAGCGGCGAGGCGCGACCAAAGTGAGCGCCGCATGAGCGAGGCTTATCGTGCGCAACGCGCGCCGCAACGCGAGTCCAGGTGGATCCGCGGCCTCGGCATGCACCTGACCCGCTGGGCGGGCAGCGGCGCGCGCACCGTGCTGATGCTGCACGGCTGGCTCGACTGCGGTGAATCCTTCCAGTGCGTCGTCGATGAGCTGCCGGGGGAATTCACGGTGGTCGCGCCGGACTGGCGCGGCTTCGGCCGCAGCGAGTGGCCGCAGGCGGGCTACTGGTTTGCGGACTACCTCGCGGACCTCGACGCGCTCCTCGACCTCGTGTCACCCACCGAACCGGTCGCGATCGTCGGCCACAGCATGGGCGGGCACATCGCCAGCCTGTACGCCGGCCTGCGGCCGCGCCGCGTGCGCAGCGTGGTCAACATCGAAGGATTCGGTGTCGCGCAGACCGATCCCGGGCAGGCGCCCGAACGCCTGCGGACCTGGCTCGAGCAGGTCAAGCGGCCGTCCGCGCCGCGCGAATATCCATCCTTCGAGCAGTTCGCGCACGCGATCCGCCGCCGCCACCCGCGGATCGGTGCCGCGCGGGCCGCCTTTGCCGCGCGCCTCTGGGGTTCGGCGGATCCGAGCGGCCGGGTCCGCCAGTCGAGCGATCCCCGCCATCGCCGGGTCAACCCGGTTCTCTACCGGCAGCAGGAGACGGAGGCATGCTGGCGGTTGATCGAGGCGCCGGCCCTGTTGTTGCTCGGCGCCGAGTCGCCCCACGGACGCGACGGCGAGGATCGGGCCGGCGCGTTCCAGGCATGCGTGCCGCACGCGAGCCGCGTATCGATCGCCTCGGCGGGCCACATGCTGCATCTCGAGCAGCCGGCGGCGGTGGCCCGCGCGCTCGCCGCGTTTCTCGCCGCGCATTGACCGGCGATTGCGCCGGCCGCCGCCACAACGCTTCGGGTTGCCGGCGGCCTGATAGACTGTCGCACGGAGGGTATTCAGCACTTTGACCTCGACCGACGCGAGCGGCTTTGCGGTATTGCGCAACCGCGATTTCAGGCTGTTTGTGGTTGCGAGGTTCTTCGCAGGAATCGCGGCACAGATGCTCGTGATCGCGGTCGGCTGGCAGGTCTATCATCTGACCGGCCGGCTGCTCGACTTAGGACTGATCGGGCTGTCCCAGTTCCTGCCGTTCGTGGTGTTCGCGCTCATCGCCGGACACGCGGCCGATCGGTTCGACCGGCGCTCGATCCTGCTGCTCTGCGCCCTGCTGCAGCTGGTCTGCTCGGCGCTGCTGTTCATGTTTGCCCTTTCGCGGATCGCGCACACCGGGCCGATCTTCGCGGTGCTCGCGTTTCTCGGCATCGCGCGGGCATTCCAGATGCCGACCGCGCAATCGTTCATGCCGAACCTCGTGCCGGTCGAGTTGCTGCCCACCGCGGTCGCGATCAATTCCTCGAGTTTCCAGGTCGCGACGATCGCCGGGCCGAGTCTCGGCGGGGTGGTCTATTCATTCGCGCAGAGCACGTCGGGCGCGCTGGGCGGCGCCGGCTGGACCTACCTCGGCGCGGGGCTCCTGTTGCTGTTGTCGCTGCCGATGCTCGCCCTGATACGCCGCCGCGGGCCGGTGCGTGCCGCGGCGCCGGTCTCAGCGGATCATCTGTTGCAGGGCATGCGCTTCGTCTGGCGCCGCAAGACGGTGCTCGGCGCGCTGTCGCTCGATCTGTTCGCGGTGCTGTTCGGCGGCGCGACCGCGTTGCTGCCGGCTTTCACGCGCGACGTGCTGCACGCGGGTCCGGCCGTGTTCGGCTATCTGCGCTCGGCGCCCGGCATCGGCGCCGGTGTGACGGCCGTTGCGCTCGCGATCGCGCCGCTACGCCGGCGGGTCGGCATCACGATGTTCGCCGGCGTCGCCGCCTTCGGCGTCGCGACCGTGGCGTTCGGCCTCACCCGGCATTTCGCGGTCGCGATGATCGCGCTTGCCGTGCTCGGCGCCGGCGACATGATCAGCGTCTTCATCCGCCACGTGCTCGTCCAGCTGGAAACTCCCGACGAGATCCGCGGACGCGTCAGTGCGGTGAATTCCATCTTCATCGGCGCCTCGAACGAACTCGGCGAGTTCGAATCCGGTCTGACCGCGGCGTGGTTCGGTCTGGTGCCGGCGATCGTGTTCGGCGGGGTCGCGACACTCGTGGTCGCCGGCCTGTGGGCGTGGCCGCTGTTTCCGCAGTTGCGCCGGATGCAGTCGTTCGACGAACTTGGCGAACGTCATCCGGCGGCGCCGCCACCGCCGCGCTGAGCCCGGCCGGTGGCCGGCGCTTGCATTCGTGCCTGTATATCCATACAGTCATCGGCATGAGCATTCCCGTCAAAGGCCGCGGTGCGGCCGGCAACCCGCAGGGGCGCTTCGAGACGCGACGGGTCGATCCTGGCGATGACGGCTGGTCGGGCGAGGAGCGGACCCTTGCGCCGGCGACCGAGGTGCGCGCCGAGATCGCGCGGCGCATCATCTCGCGCAACGATTCGCCGGACATTCCCTTCCGTCAATCGATCAACCCGTACCGCGGCTGCGAGCACGGCTGCATCTACTGCTATGCGCGGCCGACCCATGCCTACCTCAATCTGTCCGCCGGTTTGGACTTCGAGACCAAGCTGTTCTACAAGGAAAACGCGGTCGCGTTGCTCGAGCGCGAGCTCGCGCGGCCGGGCTACCGACCTCTGCCGATCAACCTCGGTGCGAATACCGACCCCTACCAGCCGATCGAGCGCGAGCACCGCCTGACGCGCGGCTTGCTCGAGGTCCTGCTGCGGCACCGGCACCCGGTCACGATCGTGACGAAGAGCCGGCTGGTGCTGCGCGACCTCGATCTGTTGCGCGAGTTCGCCGAGCGGCGCCTCTGCCGCGTGATGATCAGCGTGACGACGCTCGACGCGCAGTTGAAGCGCTCGCTCGAGCCGCGCGCACCGTCGCCCGCGGCGCGTCTGCAGGCGATCGCCGGACTCGCGCAAGCCGGCATTCCGGTCGGCGTGCTCGCCGCGCCGATGATCCCCGCGCTCAACGACCACGAGCTCGAGGCGATTCTCCGGCAGGCCGCGCAGGCCGGCGCGCGCCACGCGGCCTTCGTCCTGCTGCGACTGCCGCACGAGGTCGGGGAATTGTTCGAGGCGTGGTTGCGGGACCACGTGCCATTGCGGGCGGAACGCGTCCTGTCGCGGATCAGAGCGATGCGCGGCGGGGCGCTCACCGATGCGCGCTTCGGCAGCCGATTCACCGGGCGGGGCACGGAGGCCGACTTGCTCGCGCAGCGCTTCGCAGTCGCGTGCCGACGGTTGGGAATCGACGGCGACGAAGGCGGCGTGCTCGACATGGCGGCGTTTCGCGTGCCGGGCGGCGCCGGCGCGCAGCTCGGCCTCGACCTCGCCTGAGCCTGCGTCGCTTTGCCGGTGCCCCGGCGCGGCGCCGATCGCGCGGCGTGCGCTCATCTTCGCAAGGCCGCGGCCGCGCGCTCGAACACCGGCGTCAGCGCTTTGTGCAGCAAAAATATCGCTTCCGGCGCGACCAGCAACCAGGCGAGTGCGCCGTGCAGCATCGCCCGCCAGAGCACGGCGATCGCGTGACCCACGCCGCCCGCGATCAACGCGGGGTCGGCATGCAGCGACAGCGCCTGCGGCGGCGCTCGCAGCAACCAATCGCCCAGCCGCACGAACGGGATGAGCAGCAACAGCTGCGTCGGCGCCATCGCCGCCTGGGCGATCTGGATCGCGACGAGATTCAGTTCGAACAGCAGCGCGATCGCCACGCATAGCACGGTCGAGAGGCCGAGGATCGGCACATTGCCGACGACGATGCCGACGGCGACGCTCAGCGCGAGCCGCTCCGGCGCGACGCCCTGCGTGAGCAACGAGAGCAGCGGGTCCGCGATGCGCCGGCGGATCACCGCACGGCATTGCGCCATGAGCGCGATCTGCCGCCGCGGATTCACCGCCGGTCCCGGGGCGGGCGTACCGCGCCGGCGTCGTCGCCGTAAGCATACGATTGGTACCGCCGTGCCGCCGCGAACGCGATCAGCAGGGCGACCACCAGCAGCGGATCGGTGATTTCCGCCCGATGAGGCGGCGTCAACAGGTGAGCGATCTCGACCGCGACGCTCGAGCCGAGCGTCAACAGGAAGGCCGTGGCCGGTCGGCGCAGCGCGAGGGTCAGCGACCACAACAGCGCGCCGCTGAAGAACAAGGATTCGAGCAGCGGTCGGTAATCGCGCGTCGAGAGGAGGGTGCCGGAGAAGGGGATCCAGTGGAAGACGCCGATGCGTGCCGCCGCCGGCAGCGGCCAGACGTTCGCGGTCACGAGCACCGCGAGACAGCCGGCGATCGTACACCAGGCGCGCGCGCGCGCCGGCCAGTCGAGGGACAGCAACAGCATGACCGGTACGATGCACCAGGACAGCCACTGCGCGACGCTGCGCCGATCGCTGCCGATCCAGGCCTGTTCGAGCGCGGTCAGCCCGATCAGCGCGGCGAAGCACAACAGGGACCAGGGCCGTCGCCAGATCTGCCGCACGCATTCGGCGATGATCCACCATCGGGTCAGATCGAGGCACCATTGCGCCACGGCGAACGGCTGCCGGCCGCGAAACCCCGCGAACATCCTGCCGAGCGGCAGCGCTCGGTGGGTCGGCAGGTAGGGCGTGAATTCGCCGATGAACCAGATTGCCAGCAGGCACGCCGGCACGAGCGCCGGGCGCGGATGCCGCAGGCCCGCGAGGCGCCAGCGCCGGCCGATGCGCAGGTAGAGCGCCATGACGATCGCGCCGCAGGCGGCCCCCGTCGTGTTCACCGACCAGTCGAAGACGCTGGTCACGCGGTGCGGGGTCAGCAATTGCGCGAGTTCCATCACGAGCGACAAGGTCGAGCCGATCAAGGTTGCGACGATGGTCCGGCGCGCCGTACCGGTGCCGCCGAGGCTCAGGCGGCAAGCGGCGCCGAACGGCAGGTACAGCAGAAAATTCGCGATCAGATCGATGCGGGATAACACGTGTGCCGCGACCGACGCGAGCCGGTGGCGCAATTGCCCGGCCGTCGGCGCGATAAATTGCAACGGGTACAAGGAGCCCCAGACGATCAGCAGCGCGACGCCGAGCGCTATCCAGCGCGCCGTCGCGCGGTGATCCGGCGGCGCACCGGCCGCAGGCTCGACGGCGTGGCTCATCGCGGCCGCACCCGGCGCGTCGGTTCGGCATCATGCGGGTCGTCCGGCCAGTAATGTTTCGGATATCGTCCCTTCAGGTCCTTCTTGATCTCGTGATAGCCGCGGTTCCAGAAGCTCGCGAGGTCGCGCGTGATCTGCACGGGCCGGCCGGCCGGGGACAGGAGTTTGAGCAGCAGGGGCATCCGGCCCGCGGCGACGCTCGGCGTCGCCTGCAGGCCGAAGACCTCCTGCAGCCGCACCGACACCGTCGGCACGTCGCCGTCGAGATAGTCGATCGGCACCCGCGAACCGCTCGGCGCACGCAAATGGGTCGGCGCTTCGCCCGGCAGGCTGGCCTGCTGCGCCCGCGTCAACCGACTCTCGAGCGCGTGCGCGAGATCGATGTCCGCAAGGTGCTCGCGGCGGGTGCAGCCGATGATCCACGGCGGCGCCCAGTCCTCGAGGCCGGCGAGCAGGGCCGTGTCACCAAGGTCGGGCCAGGGATCCGGCGCGCCGAGCGCGACGCGGCGCAACAGTGCGACGCGCGCCTGGTACTGGCGTAGTTCACGCGTCCAGGGCAGGGCGGCGATGCCCATCGCGCGGATCCCGTCGAGCATCGCTGCGAGCAGGCGTTGCGGGTCGGCGTCGGTGATCTCGGCACTGCCGAGCAGCAGGGCGCCCAGACGGCGCTCGCGGCGGGCGTGGACCGCTTCGACCCGGCGGTCCCAGCGGACCTCGGCGCGCTCCTCGATCTGGGCGGCGAACAACCGCTCGACATCCGCCGGCTCGATCGGCGCGGCGAGAAAGATCCGTGCCTCGCGTTCGGCGCCGTCGAGTTCCGCCGCGACCAGGAACGGCGCCTTCGAGAGCGCCTGCGGTTCGGCGAATCGCGCACCGCGGCCGTTCGCCAGCAGATAGCGGCCGGCGTCGTCGCGGGCGCGCGCGACGCGGTCCGGATACGCGAGCGCGAGCAATGCGCCGGTGCCGCGGTCGCGGTCGCCGCCCTCGCGTGGGCAGCGCAATTGCCGGCGCCACTCGGCCGCACTGCGCCGCGCCTGCGCGAGCGCGCGGGCGTCGATGTCGAGGCCTGCCGGCAGCGACCCGCCGCGGTCGCCGAGCGCGGCGAGCCGGACGCGGATGTCCGCGTCGCGCGCACCGGGCGGGGCGCGGATCAGGTCACGCTCGCCGAGGATCGCCGCCAGATCGCACGCGAGGCCGCAGTCGCCGCCGGTCGCGGCGATGCTCAGCATGTGCGCGAGGCGCGGGTGGGTGCCGAGCCCGCCGAGTTCGCGGCCGTGCGCGGTGATGAGGCCGTCGCCGTCGATCGCGTCGAGGCGGCGCAGCAGTTCGCGTGCCTGCGCGAGATGCGCGGGGGGCGGCGGATCGAGCCAGCGCAGCGCGGTCGCGTCGCGCGCGCCCCAGAGTGCGAGTTCGAGGGCGAGCGGTGCGAGGTCGGCGCGCAATATCTCCGCTTGCGTGTGCGGCGCGAGCGAATCCTGCGCGCCTTGCGACCAGAGCCGGTAGCAGGTTCCGCTCGCGGTGCGGCCGGCGCGGCCGCGCCGTTGATCCGCGGCCGCGCGCGAGACCTTCACGGTCGTGAGCCGGCTCATGCCCGTCGCCGGCGAGAATTCGGCGTAACGGCTCAGGCCGCCGTCGACGACGATGCGTACGCCCTCGATCGTCAGGCTGGTCTCGGCGATCGACGTCGCGAGCACCAGCTTGCGCATTCCCGGTTCGGCGGGCGCTAGGGCCGCGTCCTGGGCGGCCGCATCGAGCTCCCCGTAGAGCGGCAGCACGCGCGTGCCGGGCGCCAGCGCGGACGTCTCGAGCAGGCGTGCGACGCGGCGGATCTCGGCCGCGCCCGGCAGGAAGCACAGCGCGTCGCCCGGATCGGCGCGCAGTGCGCCGGTCAGGACCTGCGCGGCGTGCATCTCCAGTGAGATCCCGTCGCGCCGCGGCAGGTAGCAGGTGTGCACGTCGTGGCTCCGTCCGCTCGCCGTGACGATGGGCGGCTCACCGAGCAGCGGAACGAGCGGCAGCAGATCGAGCGTCGCGGACATCACCAAGACGCGCAGATCCTCGCGCAGGCTGTCCTGGCTCTCGAGTGCGAGCGCAAGGCCGAGGTCCGCGTGGATGCTGCGTTCATGGAACTCGTCGAACACGACGCACGCGTAACCGGACAGAGCGGCATCCCGCTGGAGCATGCGTGTGAGGATCCCTTCGGTCACGACCTCGATGCGGGTGTGCGGACCGGCCCGCGTCTCGAAACGCGTGCGGTAGCCGGCGCATCGGCCGACCGGTTCGCCGAGCAATTGCGCGATCCGGGTCGCGATCGCGCGCGCCGCGAGGCGCCGCGGCTCGAGCATCAGGATCTTGCGACCTTCGAGCCACGGCGCAGCGAGCAGCGCGATCGGCACGATCGTGCTCTTGCCGGCGCCCGGGGGCGCCTGCAGCAGCACGCGGCGGCTGCCGCTGAGCGAGCGGGCGAGCGATGGCAGGGCCTCACGAATCGGCAGGTCCGGTGGCGCGTCGCGAATCGGGTCGGTCGTGCTCAAGGGCTCGGGGCTCGCTGTTGGCGACCCGGTACTCTACCGTGAAGCCGTCACGGCGTGCGGGTGGACGGGATCTTGCTAGAATGCGGACGTCGGGCCTGTAGCTCAGTCGGTTAGAGCAGGGGACTCATCAAGACAAATGGTGCCTTCGCGTCGCAAGGCGCGAAGTGGACGGGATGAATTCAGGGAAACCTTAACGGTGCGGCCGATGGCAACCCTGAGCCAAGCCGGCGGTACACCGCCGGAAGGTGCAGAGACTACCTGAGCGCTGCAGGTGCGCTTAATGACAGGCTAGAGCGTCCCGCACCCCACGGGGGTGAAGAGATAGTCCACTCCCGCCGGAAACGGCGGGCTCCGAGTGAATCCCTTGGTCGTCGGTTCGAGTCCGACCGGGCCCACCATTCACCGACCAGGCCGGTGCCTGGCCGTGCACGTTGCAGCGACGACACATTGGGGGAGATCAAGCTATGGCCGACGAGACGCCGCGGGTGCACCGATGATGACGCAGAGCCGGCACGCCGGCAGGATGGCGGCGCTCATCGCCGTACTCGCGGGTTCCTCCGCGGCTGCGCCGACCTTTGCCCGATCGTCCATGCCGCGACAAGCACTGGATGCGACCGCGCCGCCCACCACCGTCGCCGCGCTCGCGGGCGCCCGGCCGGTCACGGCACGGCACGCGATGGTGGTGAGCGAGCAGCATCTCGCGACCAAGGTCGGCGTCGCCGTCCTCGAGCATGGCGGCAATGCGGTCGATGCGGCGGTGGCGGTCGGCTACGCGCTCAGCGTGGTGCTGCCTTGCTGCGGCAACATCGGCGGCGGCGGCTTCATGCTGCTGCATCTCGCCGGCGGCAAGACGCTGTTCCTGGATTTTCGCGAAAAGGCGCCGCTCGCGGCGCGCGCCGACATGTACCTGGATCCCCGGGGCAACGTGATTCCCGGCAAGAGCACGCGGACCTATCTCGGCGTCGGCGTACCGGGCACCGTGATGGGCCTCGACGCGGCGCTTGCGAAGTACGGCACGATGCCGCTCGCCGAGGTCATCGCACCGGCGATCCGGCTGGCACGCGAGGGCTTCGTGCTGCAGCCGGGCGACGTGCGCATTCTCGACCACCGGGCCGCCGAATTCGCCACGCAGCCGAACGTCGCCGCGATCTTCCTGAACCACGGCCGGCCCTACGAGGCCGGTGACCGCCTCGTGCAGCCGCAGCTCGCACATACGCTCGAACTGATCGACAAGGGTGGTACGGATGCCTTCTACCGCGGAGCGATTGCGCGCGCCGTGGTCGCGGCGAGCGAACGGCACGGCGGCATCCTGTCGCTGCGGGACTTCGCCGACTATTCCGTGCAGTGGGATCGGCCCGTGAGCTGCGCCTACCGCGGCTACACGTTCGTGTCCGATCCGCCGCCGAGTTCCGCCGGCGCGACGATCTGCGAGATCCTCGGCATCCTCAGGCCGTATCCCCTGGCGCAATGGGGCTATGGCTCGACCCGGAGCCTGCATTACCTGATCGAAGCGGAGCGCCGCGCCTTTGCCGACCGCAACAGCTACCTCGGCGATCCGGCGTTCGTGCACAACGATGTGGCTAGATTGCTCTCCCGCCGGCACATCGACGCGCTGCGCGCGACGATCGAACCGGCGACAGCGACGCCGTCGTCCGCGATCAAGGGCGATCTCGCTGCGACCGAAGGCACGGACACGACGAACTATTCGATCGTCGATGCGCACGGCAATGCGGTCGCGGTGACCTACACGATCAACTATCTGTTCGGCAGCGGCCGGATCGCCGGCGACACGGGATTTTTCCTCAACAACGAAATGGACGACTTCACGTCGAAGACCGGCGTACCCAACAGCTTCGGTTTGGTGCAGGGCGAAAAAAACGCGATCCAGCCCGGCAAGCGGCCATTGAGCTCGATGGCGCCGTCGATCGTGCTTCGCCGGGGCAAGCTGTTCATGGTCACCGGCAGCCCGGGCGGCTCGACGATCATCTCGACGACGCTCGAGAGCTTCCTCAATGTGGTCGCGTTCGGCATGAACATGCAGCAATCGGTGGATGCACCGCGTATCCATCAGCAGTGGTATCCGGACGTGGTATTCGTCGAGCCTGGCATGTTGAAGCCCGTGGTGCGCGGGCAGCTCGAGAAGATGGGCTACCGGTTCAAGGTGATCCCGTCCTGGGGAGCCGATGAGGCGATCCTCGTCGATCCGCGCACGCACCTGCTCGAGGGTGCGAACGATCGGCGCCGGCCGGCGGGCTTAGCGGCAGGCTATTGACGCGGATGGAACGGCCGCCGCCGCGAGGCGCCGACGATCTCTGGGGGCATCCGCGCGGGTTGTGGATGCTGCTCGGTGTCACGATCGGGCTGAACTTCTCGTTCTACGGCTTCCGCTCATTCGTCGCGCCGTATCTCGCCGGGGCGTTCTTCGCGCACGAAGCCTCCGGCGCAGCGATGCGTGATGCGAATCTGCTGACCGCGGGCGTCGGCGCGCTGCTCTACGGGACCCACGTCTTCGGCGGCTGGATCGCCGACAACGTGCTCGGCGAGGTGCGCGCGCTGCGCACGGCGCTGTGGCTCGAGGCACTCGCGCTCGGCTTGATGTCCTGGCCGACACGCAGCGGTTTCCTGCTCGCACTCGCGCTGTACGTGCTCGGCGCGGGTCTGAGCATTCCGCTCACCGTGCTCATCGGACGCAACTACGGTGCGGACGATCCGCGTCGCGACGCCGGCTACACCTTGTTCTATCTGGCGATCAATCTCGGCGCCTTCGTCGCGCCGTTCGTCTGTGCGGATTGGATCGGCCGGCAATACGGCTACCGCTTCGGCTTTCTCGCGGCGGGGGCCGGTGTGGCGTTGTCGGCCCTGTTGTTCCACCGGCGCTGTGCGCCGCTCGAGGCACGGCAGCCGGCCGTGCGCCACGGCGGCCCCCGGGCGCTCGTGTACGTGCTCGGCGCGATCCTCGTGCTGCTGTATCCGACGCTGCTGCTGCTCGAGCATCCGCGCGTGCTTGGCGCCGCGGTCAACGGCCTGTTCGGCTTGCTGGTCGCCTACTTCATCGCGAGTGCCGTGCGCCGCGGCGAGCGCGTGCAGGCCGAGCGCTACCTGGCGATGCTGTTGCTGTTCGTCGCCAACATCGTGTTCTGGGCCTTGAGCCTGCAAGGCGCGACGTCGTTGAATTTCTTCGCCCGCGACTTCGTCGCGGCGCCCTTCGACTTCAGCGTGTTCCAGTCCCTGAATCCGCTGTACATCATGATTCTCGCGCCGCTCCTCGCGCTGCTCTGGCCGTGGCTGGGCCGGCGCGGTTGGGACCCCTCGACGCCGCGCAAGTTCGGCATCGGCCTGCTGTTCGTTGCGCTCTCCTACGGCGTCGTCTTTCACGCCGCCGGCGCCGTGGCCGCGGGCGGCGGCCGCGTTTCGTGGCTTGCGCTCGCGTTGTGTTATCTGTTGCAGACGATCGGCGAACTGGCGCTCTCGCCGATCGGCTACGCGATGGTCACGCGCCTTGCCGCGCCCGACGAATCATCGCTCGCGATGGGCGCATGGTTCTTCGGCATCGCGATGGCCTACCAGCTGTCGGGGCAAATCGCGGCGATGACGACCACCGGCGCCTCGACCGGCATCGCCGGTTACGGGCACGTCTATGGCGGGCTGTTCATCTGGGGCCTGGCCGCCGCGGCTCCCTTTCTGTTGGGCGCGCCGCTGATCGTCCGGCTGATGCACGGCGCACGCTGAGGTTCGCGACGATGGCTGCTAGACTTGAACGGCCGTGCGTGCCGGCGGCGTGGAGAGGCTCGCGATGACGGGACTGGCGATACTTGCGGTGGGCGTCGGCGCCGCGGTCGGCGCGTGGCTGCGCTGGTGGCTGGGTCTGCAGCTGAACGGGGTGCTCACGGCGATTCCGCTCGGCACTCTGGCGGCAAACTGGATCGGCGCCTACGTCATCGGCGCCGCGATCGCGTTCTTTGCCCAATGGCCGACGCTCCCGGCCGAATGGCGCTTGCTGATCATCACCGGCTTCTGCGGCGGCCTGACCACGTTTTCGACGTTCTCCGCGGAGATCTGCGCTTTCGTGCTGGGGGGGCGGTTCGGCCCGGCCGCGGGCTCGATCGCGCTGCACGTCGGGGGCTCGATCGCGCTGACGCTGCTCGGCATGGCGTCGTGGCGCTGGCTGGTGGCCCGCTGAGGCACGGCGCCATCGATCGGCGGTCATCGGCAAGCGCGCCGCCTTGCCGCGCCCTCGGCAAATTGCGCCGAACTCTACCCGCCGCCGCCGCTCCAACACCGGGGAAACCCGGATTCAACCAGCCGCCGGACATTACGATGACTTCACGTTGCCTGCTCTCGGTCCTGCTGCTGCTCGGCGCCCTGACGGCCCGCGCTTCGACGGCGCCGTTCGATCTGGCGGGCCCGAATCTCTCCGTCGCCGTAACGCGTGGCGGCAAGACGCTGCCGATCTCGCGGGTGCCGAATCTGGCGGCAGGCGACGGGCTGCGGATCAAGGCGCAATTGCCCGACAACCAGTCCGCGCACTATCTGCTCATCGTCGCATTTCTCAGCGGATCGACGAACCCGCCGCCGGTGGCTTGGTTCACGCACTGCAATACCTGGGCCCGCAAGTGTGCCCGCGACGGGATCGACGTCAAGGTGCCGCGCGGCGCGCAGCAGGTGCTGATCTTTCTCGCGCCGCAAACCGGCGGCGATTTCAAGACGCTCGTCGGCGCCGTACGCGGCCGTCCGGGCGCCTTCGTGCGCACCGCGCAGGACCTGAATCAGGCGATGCTCGATCGGTCGCGGCTCGACACCTACCTGTCGACGGTCGATGCCTTGAACGAGGCCGATCCAAGCCGCTTGCGCGTTGTTGCGCCCTTGCTCGCCCGCAGCCTCGCGATCGTCGTCGACCCGAAGTGCCTGGAACTCATGCCGGACCTGCAGGCGCCCTGCCTGATGGCGGGTCGCGAATCGCTGATTCTCCAGGACGGTCACAGCACCTCGATCGTCGAGGCCTTGACGTCGGGGTCGGCCCGGGATCTGGCGCTGCAGGCGAGCTACACGCCGCAGCTGCGCTTCGGCTACTACAGTCCGTACATCGCGTCGGTGATCGACATCGCGCACATCTTCAACTCGTTCCGCACGGCCGAATACGATTACATTCCCGCGCTGGCGACGCTGCACGGCGCGCGCCTCTCGCTCACGCTGAACCAGCCGCCGTCGTTCAATGAACCGAAGTCGGTGCTGGTCGCGGCGCTTCCGGCCGTCGAGCCGGCGCAGCTGCCGCCGCTGCACGCGGTCGATCCGCAGCAGATCTACTGCGCGCGCAAGAATTCGCTGGTGCTGCCCGTCGAGGGCGCGCCGCTCGTGTTCTCGACGGCCTATGCGCACGACATGCAGCTCAAATTGACCGGCAAGGACGGCCGGAGCGTCGAGTTGCCGGCGAAGGCCGAAGCGATGCACGGCGGCTTCGTGATCGATACGGCGAAACTCGGCGCGGCGGCCTTCGCCGACGGCGGCCTCGGCGACAGCGTGCATGGCGTGCTGCACGGTTACTGGGGATTCGATCACTACGACGGACCGGGGTTTGAACTGGTCAACGCGCGGGGGCGCGCCTGGCGGCTCGCCGCGGACGATTCCGGCGCGCTGATCGTCGGTCGCGAGGACACGGTGCATCTGCGCGCCGACAGCGTCAGCTGCATCGATCAGGTGATGCTGCAGGACCCGGACGGCAAGGAACTGAAGGTCGATTGGCAGGCGAAGAAGCCGAACGAGGTCGAGCTGCAGCTGCCCCTGCAGGATGCGAAGCCAGGCGACCTCACGCTGCTCGTAAGCGAGTACGGCGCGAAGGCTGCGCAAACGGTGCACCTGCAGGCGTTTTCCGCCGCCGGACGGTTGGACGGGTTCACCCTGTATGCGGGCGATGCCATCGGCACGCTGCGGGGCAGCCGTCTCGACGAGGTCGCGGCACTCGACATAGGCGCCGTGCAATTCGCGCCGAAGGATTTGGTGACCGGCAAGACGGGCGATGAGCTGACCCTCGCGGCCGCGAATACCGCGGCGGCCGCGGCGATGCAGCCGCAGCACAGGATCGTCGCGACGGTCCATCTGCAGGACGGGCGCACGTTCAAACTCAAGACCGCGGTGCTGCCGGCCCGTCCCCGGGTGGCGCTGATTGCGCGCAGCGTGCGCCCTTCCCGGGCCGACCGGGCGACTCACGTTCTCCTCGCGGGCGACGAGGAAGTGCCGCAGGATGCCTGGATGTTCTTTTCGATCAGGGCGCTCGCGCCGAACCGGTTCGACCGTGATACGGGCGTCCAGGTCGGCACCCTCGATGGTGCGGAGGCGACGACCTTGACGTTCGAGAACGGCGGGCTGACGCTCGAGAACGCCCACGTCGCCGTCGCCGGTTTCAGTGCGGCGAAGGCGTTCGGCCCCGTCGTGTTCGGGCCAATCCAGTTTCGCATCACGATGCACGGCGTCAGCGGAAACTGGCAGCCGCTCGCGACGATCGTGCGCTTGCCGAAGCTGCGGGCTCTGGTTTGCCCGGCAACCACCGATGTCGCCTGCAAGCTGAGCGGCAGCGAGCTGTTTCTCATCGACTCGATCGCCGCCGATGCCGCCTTCCGCCATCCGCTCGCGGTGCCGGACGGATTCCCGGGCGGCGCGCTCCCGGTGCCGCATCCTGACGGCGGCCTGCTCTACCTCAAGCTGCGCGATGACCCCGCTGCGATCAATCGCCTCGCCCTCGTGGTCCGACAGCTGTTGCCGGCGCCGGACGAGTCGGCGCTCGCCGCAGCGCGCCATGCCGCCGGACGGGCCGACGCGGCCGCTGCGCGCGCGTTTCCCGCGGCGACCGCAGCGCCGCCGGCGGCGACGCTGCCGTTGCCGTCTGCGCCGCCGACAGCGTCGGCGCCCCTGCCGCACGCGCCGGCACCGGCGAGCGCGCCGGCACCCAACGGCCCCTAGCGAGATTCCATTTGGCTCGGCATCCATCGATCGACGGCGGTGCGCTATCGCGGGCTTGCGCGATCGGCCTGGTCGTCTATGCGACGCTGCTCCGTCTGTACTTCGGCGCGCACGTCGACCTCATGCCGGAGGAGACGTACTACTGGAACTATTCGCGCCATCTCGCCATCGGCTATCTCGACCATCCGCCGATGGTGGCTTGGCTGATCCGCTGCGGCACGTGGGTGTTCGGCGACAGCGCCCTGGGCGTGCGCGTCGGTGCGGTCGTTTGCTGCGCGATCACGTCGCTGTTCGTCTACCGCACGACCAAGAATCTCTTCGGCGAGGCGAGCGCCGTGCTCGCGTTGGCGCTCGCCCAGATGCTGCCGTTCTTCTTCGTGCAAGGCATGCTCATGACGCCGGATGCGCCGTTGACCGCGGCCTGGGCCGGCTCGCTCTATTTCCTCGAGCGCGCCCTGATCGGCGGACGCGCCGGCGCGTGGTGGTGGGCGGGGGTGTGCCTCGGCATCGGCATGCTGTCGAAATATACGATCGGCCTGCTCGGACTCGGCGCATTGCTGTTCATGCTGGCGGATCCGCGCTCGCGGCACTGGCTGCGCCGCTGGGAGCCTTACGCGGCGGCTCTGCTCGCCTTCGCGATCTTCTCTCCGGTGATCGTCTGGAACGCCGAGCACCATTGGGCCTCATTCGCCTTCCAGACGGCGCGGCGCCTCGCCGGCCGGCCGCAGTTCGCTCTGCACGAGCTGATCGGTGCCTCGATCGTGCTGCTCACGCCGACCGGCTTCGTGGCGGCGATCCGCGGGCTCGGTTCGCGGCGGCGCGACGCCGGGCCGCAAGGCGCAGCCGCGCGCGGCCGCCTGCGCTGGATTCGTTTCGCGCTGCTCGTGCCGCTCGCCGTGTTCGCGCTGTTCAGCTTGCGCCGGGCGGTGAAACTGGACTGGACCGGCGCCCCGTGGGTCGCGGCGCTGCCGCTGATCGCCTTTGAAATCGTCGACGCCGGAAAAATGGCGGCGACCGGCCTGCGCCGTTGGGTTCGCGCTTCTTGCCGGCCGACGATCCTCGCGCTTTGCCTGATTTATCCGCTGGGTCTCTATCATCTCGCCGACGGCCTGCCAAGCATCGGTTACAGCAGGCACATGGAACTGCTGCCGGTCGGTTGGCGCGAGCTCGGGCGGCGGATCGATCGGGTCGCCGCGCACTACCGGCAGGACCACGGCGCCGAACCGCTGGTCGTCGGCATGGATCGCTACGTGATCGCGAGCGAACTCGCGTTCTATGGCTCCGGCCGGCCGGACCCGGTCGGCGACACGACCAGCGGCTACCTGTTCGGCGGCATGGGACTGATGTACGAGCGGTGGCTCCCGGCGGCCCGGCAGCAGGGCCGCACCTTGCTGCTCGTCTCGTTCGACCCGCAGAGCCTGAATGCGCCGCCGGTTCGCGCGGCGGTGGGCAGCCTCGGGCCGATCGTGAGCGGCCCCTTGATCCGGCGCGGCCGTTTCATCCGCGACTACTACTACCGGTTCGGATACGGCTATCGCTCACCCGAGCCGCGCCCGAGCGCTCGCTAGGTTGCCGAGCGGCCCCAGGTGAAGAACTTGGTCACGGCGTAATTCCACATCGAACCGACGACGATGCCGCCGAGCGCGCCGATGACCCAGGTGCCGTAGGCCTTGAAGATGAACGACGCGACCGTGACGTTCATCACGCCGCCGATGCTGCAGGCGAGGACGAACAGCAGCCAGCCGCGCAGCCAGCGCCAACCGCGCAGCCGCGCGTCCCGGTAGGTCAGGATGTTGTTGAGCGCGAAGTTGAACGTCATCGCGCAGAAGGCGGCGACCGCCTGCGCGAGGACGAACCGGACGTGGGCGATTCGCAGCAGCGGCGTGAGCACGGCGAAGTGCACCGCGATTCCCATCACGCCGACGATCGAGAACGCGACGAACCGCACCGGCACCAGATGGCCGACGAGCTTGTCGAGCAGCAACATCGCGTAATCCCACGCGGTCACCGTATCGAGCTTGCTCTGGCCGGCGTGACGCGGCCTGAACCGGTACGGCAGCTCCTTGAAACGCAGCGGCTCGGGATGCGAGGCGAACAGATCCGCCAGCAGCTTGAAGCCGATTGCCGAGAGCTTGGCGCGGCTGCGCTCGAACACGGAGCGGCGCATCATGAAGAATCCGCTCATCGGGTCCGATAGCGACGCCGGCACGAGGATCCGGCTCAAACGCACGCCGACGCGGCTCAGGCGGGCGCGACCGGCCTCCCAATCGCCGATGTCGCCACCGGGCGCGTAGCGGCTGCCGACGACGATCTGCGCGGCCTCGCGCCGGAGCTCTTCGAGCATCAGCGGCAGCAGGCGCTCGTCGTGCTGCAGATCCGCATCGATCACGGCGAGATAGGGCGCCGAGCTCGCGAGCATCCCTTCGACGCAGGCCGACGACAGCCCCCGCCGGCCAAATCGCTGAATGCAGCGGATGCGCCGATCGCTCGCGGCGAGCGCGCGGACGAGATCTGCCGTGCCGTCCGGCGATGCGTCGTCGACGAAGATCACCTCCCACAGGCTCTCGCCGAGCGTCGCGCGCAGCCGTTCGATCAGCGCGACGACGTTCCCCTGCTCGTTGAACGTCGGTACGATGATCGACAGTTCCGCGCCCCGAAGCGCGGCGGCGGGGCCCGCCGTGCCGGCGGCCGCCGTCTCCTCCCGAGAGAATTCGCCGGCAGTCCCGGGTCCCACCTGCCGAAGCCTCAGGTCCCGACCCTGGGGAAACGCGCCATCGCCTCCAGATCGTTCAGTTCCTGGTCATTGCGGATATACAGCTTCGATGCATCGCGCAACGGCTGGTGGTCCCAGGCCTGGTGGCGTCCGCGGCGCAGCGCCGCATCGACGAGGTGGCGTCGCCGCTGGCTCGAGATCACATCCGCATGCAGGACGTCGAGGTCCCAGCGTTCGGCGATCTCGGCGCGCAACGCGCGCACCGTCACGGCGTGCGCGGGCTCGGCGGCGAGATTGCACAGCTCGAGCGGATCGTCGATGAGATCGTACAGCTGGTCCGGATCGACCGGCGAGTGCACGAACTTGCATCGTCCGCGCCGGATCATGATCACCGGCGCGATCGCGCCCTCGGCGAGATACTCGCCGATCACCTCGTCGGCGCCGGCTTCGCCGGCGAGAGCGGGCAGGAGGCTGCGCCCGCAAATCGGCGTCGCGTAACGTCGGGGCTCGACGCCCGCGAGATCGCACAATGTCGGCAGCAGATCGACGAGCGACGCGGACCCGGCGACGCGCCGCGCGGGGAAACGGCGCGGCGCGTGCACGATCAGCGGGATGCGGCACGAGGGCTCGAAAAAGCTCATCTTGTACCAGAGCCCGCGCTCGCCGAGCATGTCGCCGTGATCGGCGATCAACAAGATCACCGTGTCCTCGGCGAACCGCGCCGCGGCGAGCGTCGCGAGCAGTGCACCGACCTGATCGTCGACATAGGAGACCGCGCCGTAGTACGCGCGTCGCGCCGCGCGCACCTGATCATCGCTGACGCTCTGCAGATCGAGGCCGACGATGTGGCGCAGGCGGCGCGAATGCGGATCGAGTTTCTCGGGGGCCATGCGCACCCGGGGCATGTCGATCTGCACGCCCTCGTAGCGATTCCAGTAGCTTTGGGGGATCACGTACGGATCGTGTGGATGAGTCATCGATACGACCAGGCAGAACGGGCGCCGATCCTTGCTGCGTGCCAGGTCGAACATTTTCTGCCGGGCGCTGTACACGACTTCGTCGTCGAAATCGATCTGATTGGTGCGCGTGCACGGGCCGGCCTGCGTCACCGAGTCCATCGTGTGGTACCAACCCGGGCGTTCCTCGAATCGGCTCCAGTCCGGAGTCCAGCCGAAGTCGGCCGGGTAGATGTCCGTGGTCAGGCGCTCCTCGAAGCCGTGCAACTGGTCGGGTCCGCAGAAGTGCATCTTGCCGGACAGCGCCGTCTGATAGCCGGCATCGCGTAGATAGTGCGCAAACGTCGGTACCGCCGCGGGCAATTCCGCGGCATTGTCGTAGGCACCGATCTTCGAGGGCAACCGACCCGCCATGAACGAGAAGCGCGACGGGGCACAGAGCGGACTGTTGCAGTAGAAGGAGTCGAACACGACGCCGGATGCGGCGAGGGCATCGATGTGCGGCGTCTTGGCGATCCGATTGCCGTAAGGCGGCAGCGCACCGGCCGTCAACTGGTCGGCCATCAAGATCAGGATGTTCGGTCGGTCGGTCAAGGTGGTCCCTCCGGCGAGCTGGGCCTTTTCGCGGACCGGGATGATTACATGCGGGCGGGCGCCAGGCTACTGTCCGTCGGCGGTCGCCGGACCCGCCGGCGCGGTTCCCTTGCGCTTGTCCAAATGCGACAATATCGCAATGGCGCGCCGATACGGGGGGGCTGGCTGTCGTATATAAGCCCGTGGCGGTCGCGAGCGGTTAAGTCTCTGCAGCGCCGGGCACTTACCATGGGAAAGTCCCATCGTGGCGCGCTAGGCTGCGCCTTCGACCCAGGAATTTCAGTTGGAGAGAGCGTGATGTCCGAGCAGACTGAGGGTGATTTCGACCTGGCGTCGCTCAACGATGAAGAACTGGTCGAGCAGGTGCACGACGACCTGTACAACGGCCTCAAGGCGGAGGTCGAAGAGGCGACGCACATCTTCCTCAAGCGAGGCTGGAGCCCGGAGAAAGTACTGAACGATGCGCTGGTCGAAGGCATGCGCATCGTCGGCATCGACTTTCGCGACGGCATATTGTTCGTGCCGGAGGTGCTGCTCGCCGCGAACGCGATGAAAGGCGGCATGGAGATCCTGCGGCCGCTGCTCGCCGAGACCGGCGTCGAGCCGATCGGCAAGATCGTGATCGGCACGGTCAAGGGCGACATCCACGACATCGGCAAGAACCTGGTGTCGATGATGCTGGAAGGGGCGGGCTTCGAGGTCATCGACCTCGGCATCAACAATCCGGTGGAGAAATACCTGGCTGCGCTCGAAAAGCACAAGCCCGACATCCTCGGCATGTCGGCGCTGCTGACGACGACGATGCCCTACATGAAGGTCGTGATCGACACGCTGAAAGAGCGGGGCATCCGCGAGGACTACATCGTGCTGGTGGGCGGCGCGCCGCTCAACGAAGAGTTCGGCAAGGCGGTCGGTGCCGACGCATACTGCCGGGATGCGGCGATTGCGGTCGAAACCGCCAAGGGCTTGATCGCGAAACGACGCGCCGCGGCGGCGGCGGCGCGCTAGGCGCAGGAGATGGCCATGGCGCCCGACGGGCAGGGGATGTTGATCATTGCCTGCGGCGCGCTCGCGCACGAGGTGGCGGCACTGCGCGAGGCGAACCACTGGACGGCCCTCGACGTTCGCTGCCTGCCGCCGGACCTGCACAACCGGCCGGAGAAGATCCCGGGCGCGGTGCGTGAACTGATCCGCGACTGCCGCCCGCGCTACAAGTCGATATTCGTCGCCTACGGCGACTGCGGCACCGGCGGGCTGCTCGACCGGGTGCTGCGCGAGGAGGGCGTCGAGCGAATCCCGGGCGCTCACTGCTACGAGTTCTACGCGACCAGCGGTGTGTTCGCGCAGCTTGCGGAGGCGGAGCCCGGAACGTTCTATCTGACGGATTTCCTGCTGCGCCACTTCGACCGGCTGGTCATCGAAGGCCTCGGGCTCGATCGGCACCCCGAGTTGTTCGGCACCTACTTCGGCAATTACCGCAGGCTCGTCTATCTCGCCCAGTCGCCGGCGCCGGGCGCGCAGAGTGACGCGCGGGCGATCGCTGCGCGGATGGGCCTGGAGTTCGAGTACCGGCGGACCGGCTACGGCACCTTGGGCACGAGCCTGACCGCCGCCCTGCAGCGCAACGAGGAGGCTTCGTGGGATCGTTGACGATCATCCTCTGGCGCGACATACCGGCCCAGGTCGTCGTCAAACGCGGCCGGGTGTCGGCGAAGGTCCAGTTGTCGCCGCGCTTCCAGGAAGCGGTCGACCGGGCGGCGATGCGCGCCGGCAAAGGCAGTTCCGACGCCTACCTCGCCGACTGGCGGCGCAGCGAGCCCAGTCCGTGCGGCGACGATCTCGACGCCGAGGCGGCCAAGGAGGCCGCGCGTCTCGAGGCGCGCTACAGCGACGAAGATCTGGAACGGCTGATCCGCGCCAAGGGCCTCGATCCGCAGCGCCCGCCCGCCGCGGACGGCGGCGAACCCTCCGCCGGCACCTCCTGATGTACGCGGTTCGCCAATGGTCCGTGCGTCACGCGCGCGGCCTCAATGCGTTCTATCGCGGATTCGAAGGGCTGTTGCTGCGCTTGCAACGTCTGTTCGAGACGATCGGCTACGGACGCATCGAACGTCCCGTGGCATTCGTCGAGAAGCAGGTCAAGGGACTGCTGTTCGATTGCCGGATGTGCGGCCAATGCGTGCTGAGTGCGACGGGCATGTCCTGTCCGATGAATTGCCCGAAGACCTTGCGCAACGGGCCCTGCGGCGGCGTGCGCGCGGACGGCCATTGCGAGGTCAAGCCGGAAATGATCTGCGTCTGGGTCGAGGCGTACCGCGGCAGCCGGCGCATCGACGGCGGCATCGATGCGCTCAGCCAGGTGCAGTTCGCCGTGGATCAGCGGCAGAAGGGATCCTCCTCCTGGCTGCGCGTGGTGCGCGAAAAGACCGCCGGGGCTCCCAAGAGCGCCTCGCCATGAAGTTCGACGACGAGCCCGTGCCCGGGTATCCGCTGCCGATCCTCCCGGGGCACACCTCGCCGGGAAGGCTCGAGCGGGTGCTGCGCGGCGGCGGCTTCGCGGTGACCGCGGAACTGGCGCCGCCGGACTCCGCCGACCCGGGGGAAGTGTATGCGCGCGCGCACGTCTTCGACGGCTACGTCGACGCGATCAACGCGACCGACGGCAGCGGCGCGAACTGCCACATGTCGAGCCTCGCCGTGTGCGCACTGCTGACGCGCATCGGCTATGCGCCGGTCATGCAGATTTCCTGTCGCGACAGGAACCGCATCGCCATCCAGGGCGACATCCTCGGCGGCGCGGCGATGGGCGTGTGCAACATGCTCTGCCTGACCGGCGACGGCGTGCAGTCGGGCGACCATCCGCAGGCGAAGCCGGTGTTCGATCTGGACTGCGTGTCGCTGCTCGGCATTGCCCGCACCCTGCGCGACGAGCAGCGCTTCCAGAGCGGCCGCAAGCTCAGCCATGCGCCGCGCGTGTTCCTCGGGGCCGCCGAGAACCCGTCCGCGCCGCCGCAGGAATGGCGTGCATCGCGGCTCGCGAAGAAGGTCGCCGCCGGCGCGCAATTCATCCAGACCCAGTATTGCTACGACCTGCCGCTGCTGCGCGCCTTCATGCGCGAAGCGGCGGACCTGGGACTCCTCGGCAAGGTGTTCATCCTCGTCGGCGTCGGTCCGTTGCGCTCGGCGAAGACCGCCGAGTGGATGCGCAAGCACGTTCCCGGGTTGCACGTGCCCGACGCGTTGATCGAGCGCCTCGCCGGCGCGCAGGACCAGGCGCGTGAGGGCCGCGACATCTGCGTGGAGCTCATCCAGGCGGCCGTCGACATCCCCGGCGTCAACGGCGTGCACGTGATGGCGTATCGCCAGGAAGAATCCGTCGCCGAGATCATCGACCGTTCGGGCGTGCTCGCCGGCCGGGTGCCCTGGCATCCGGGGCGGGACGGCACCGGACAAGACGCCGCCCACCGATAACGACAGGACCAGCCCATGACCGATACCGTAGTCAGTTCCGCCACCAGGGAAGTCGTGATCGGCTTCGACCGACCCTTCGTGATCATCGGCGAGCGCATCAATCCGACCGGCCGGAAGATCCTCGCGGCGGAGATGGCGGCAGGCGACTTCAGCCGCGTCGCGGCGGACGCGCGTGCGCAGGTCGAGGCCGGCGCACAGATGCTCGACGTGAATGCGGGCATTCCGCTCGCCGACGAACCGGCGATCCTCGCCAAGGCGGTCCAACTGGTGCAGTCGATCACCGACGTGCCGCTCGCCATAGATTCCTCGATCGTCGCCGCGCTCGCCGCCGGGCTCGCGGTCTACCAGGGCAAGGCGCTCGTCAACTCGGTGACCGGGGAGGAGGAGCGTCTCGAGGCCGTCCTGCCGCTCGTCAAGAAGCACGGTGCCGCCGTGATCGCGATTTCGAACGACGAGACCGGGATTTCCGAGAATCCGGACGTGCGCTTCGCGGTGGCGAAGAAGATCGTCGAACGGGCGATGGATCACGGCATACCGGCGCGCGACGTGGTCGTCGATCCGCTGGTGATGCCCATCGGCGCGATCAACAGCGCCGGCGTGCAGGTCATGCGCCTGGTGCAGCGCCTGCGCACCGAACTGAAGGTGAACACGTCCTGCGGCGCATCGAACGTGAGTTTCGGCCTGCCGAATCGCGACGGCATCAACAGCGCCTTCCTGACGATGGCGATCGGCGCGGGCCTCACCTCGGCGATCACCAACCCGCTGCATGCGGACGTCGTGCGTGCGTGCCTCGGCGCCGACGTGATGCTCGGGCACGACGCGGACTGCGCGCGCTGGATCCGCAAATACCGTGAGGCGCCGCCGCCGGGAGCCGACGGCGAGGCCGGCCGCGGCCGGCGCGAAGGCGGCCACCGCCGCCGTCCCGCTTGAGCAGAATGCAGCCGCGATGACCACCCCGGACCCGCTCGTCGTCTTCACGCCCTCGGGCAAGCGCGGCCGATTCCCGGTTGGCACGCCGATCCTGCAGGCCGCGCGCGCGCTCGGCGTCGACATCGACTCGGTCTGCGGCGGCCGCGGCCTTTGCGGACGCTGCCAGGTACTGGTCGCCGAGGGCGAGTTCGCCAAACACGGCGTCACATCGTCGAACGACAGTCTCTCGCCGTTCAGCGAGCCGGAGCTGCGCTATGCGAAGCGCATGCCGCTTGCCGAGGGGCGCCGGCTGTCGTGCTCGGCGAGGCTCGAAGCCGACGTCGTGATCGACGTACCGGCGAGCAGCCAGGTGCACCGGCAGGTCGTGCGCAAGGAGGCCGAGGTACGCGCGATCCGCCTCGACCCGGTCGTGCGGCTGCACTACGTGCAGGTGAAGCAGCCCGACATGCACGACCCCTCGGGCGATCTGCGCCGGCTGTACGATGCGCTCGAGGAGGAGTGGAGTCTGCGCGACCTCGATTGCGATCTGCGGGCGCTGCAGGCGCTGCAGCCGGCGCTGCGCGCCGGCGGCTGGGCGGTCACCGTCGCGGTGCACGCCGGCAAGCAGATCGTCGCCGTCTGGCCGGGGTTGCACGAGAAGGCCCATGGCCTCGCGGTCGACGTCGGCTCGACGACGATCGCGGCCCATCTGTGCGACTTGCTGAGCGGCGATGTGGTCGCGAGCGCCGGCCTGATGAATCCGCAAATCCGCTTCGGCGAGGACCTGATGAGCCGCGTGTCGTATTCGATGATGAATCCGGGCGGCGCCGTGCAGATGACCGCGGCGGTGCGCGAGGCCTTGTCCTCGCTCGCCGCGGACGTTGCGAGGAGTGCGGGGCTCACGCACGAGGACATCCTCGAAGCGACGATCGTCGGCAATCCGATCATGCACCATCTGCTGCTCGGCATCGATCCGGTCGAACTCGGCGGCGCGCCGTTTGCGCTCGCGACCGACATGGCGATGACGATCTGGGCGAGCGAGATCGACCTGAAATTGAACCGCAACGCCCGCATCTACCTGCTGCCGTGCATCGCCGGGCACGTCGGCGCGGACGCCGCCGGCATGGTGCTCGCGGAGCGGCCCGACCTGCTGGAGGAGATGACGCTGCTGGTCGACGTGGGCACGAACGCCGAGATCGTGCTCGGCAACCGCGACCGGCTGGTCGCCTGCTCGAGTCCGACCGGACCCGCGTTCGAGGGGGCGCAGATCAGCTGCGGCCAGCGTGCCGCGCCGGGCGCCATCGAACGCATCCGCATCGACCGCGAGACGCTCGAGCCGCGCTTCAAGATCATCGGCAGCGACCTGTGGTCGGATCAGCCCGGGTTCGCCGAGGCGGCGGCCGCGACCGGCGTGACGGGCGTCTGCGGTTCCGGGATCATCGAGGCGATCGCCGAAATGTATCTCGCCGGCGTCATCAACCAGGACGGCGTGGTCGACGGGCGCGTCGCCGAGCGTTCGGCGCGGGTGGTGCCGAGCGGACGCACCTACGCCTACCTGCTGCACCGGGGCGCCGTCGAGCTGAAGATCACGCAGAACGACGTGCGCGCGATCCAGTTGGCAAAGGCCGCGCTGTACGCCGGCATCGCGCTGTTGATGGAGCGGTTGGGAATAGATCACGTCGACCGGATCCGCCTCGCCGGCGCGTTCGGCAGCCACATCGACGTCAAGTACGCGACGGTCCTCGGGATGATTCCGGACTGCGATCTGCAGAAGGTCAGCTCGGCGGGCAATGCCGCCGGCACCGGCGCGCGGATTGCGCTGCTCGACGCGAGCTCGCGCGGCGTGATCGAGGAGCTGGTGCGGCGGATCGAGAAGATGGAGACCGCGATCGAGCCGCGCTTCCAGCAGCACTTCGTCGAGGCGATGGCGATTCCGCACAAGACGGCCGACTACCGGCACCTGCGCGCGGTCGTCGATCTGCCGGCGCCGAAGGAATCGACCATGCAAGCCGAAACGCGCGGGCGGCGGCCGCGGCGTCCGGCGGACCGTGGTAGCATGGGGCCGGAATGACCTGATCCCGCGAACGGTGCGACCTGCCCCGGAGTCATCGATGAGCGTTGCGTGCGCGCCGGCATGAGGCTGCTGGTGCTGCCCGCGGACGGCATCGGTCCGGAGATCGTTGCGGCCGCGCTCGTGGTGCTGCGTCGGGCCGACCGGGTATTCGGGCTCGGCATCCATCTCGACCATGACGAGGTCGGGTTCGCGAGCCTGCACAAGCATGGCACCACGCTGCGCGAGGAGACGCTGCAGCGGGCGCGCGGCTACGACGGGATCATTCTCGGCACCCAATCGCACGCGCAATACCCGTCGCCCGACCGGGGCGGGCGGAACATCTCGGCGGCGTTTCGCGTGCAGCTCGACCTGTACGCCAACGTGCGTCCGGCGCGCACGCGTGCCTTCCTGCCGTCGAATCTGCGGCCCGGAAAGTCGATGGATCTCGTGATCATGCGTGAGGCGACCGAGGGGTTTTACCCGGACCGCAACATGGCGCAAGGTTGGGGCGAGTTCATGCCGACCGCCGACATGGCCTTGTCGGTGCGCAAAATCACGCGACACGCGAGCGAACGGATCGCGCGCCGAGCATTCGAGCTCGCCATGCAGCGCCGCCGGCACGTGACCGCGATCCACAAGGCCAACAGCTTTCACATGACCGACGGGCTGTTCCTGGAGGCGGTGCGCGCGGTGGCGTCCGGCTTTCCCGAGGTGGCGCTCGACGATCTGCTGGTCGATGCATCGACCGCGCACCTGGTGCGCAATCCCGAGCGGTTCGACGTGCTGGTGGCGGAGAATCTGTATGGCGACATTCTCTCGGATCTGGCGAGCGAACTGTCCGGAAGCCTCGGTCTCGGCGGGTCCGTGATGTCGGGCGACGCACTGTGCTGCGCGCAGGCGCAACACGGCTCGGCCCCGGACATTCAAGGTCAGGATCGGGCGAACCCGACCTCGATGATTCTGTCCGTGGCGATGCTGCTCGGGTGGCTTGCGCAGCGGCGCGGGACCGATGAGCCGGCCGCGGCGGCGCGGGCGATCGAACGGGCGGTCGACGCCGCCCTCGAGGATCCGGGCGGCCGCACGCGCGATCTCGACGGGCCGCTCGGCTGCATGGCCTTCGGTGAGCGCGTCGCCGCGCTGGTCGGATGAGGCGGTTGCGCCGCCGCCTGCCGCCGCGTGCCGGCCGTCAGATGTTCGAGTCCGGGAACGCGGCCTTGCGCTTCGCCATATATTCGATCAGCGCCTCGTCGATCGCCGGATCGATCGGCGGCGGCACGTACTCGGCGAGCTGCTTCTTCCACAGCGTGTTCGCCCGCTTCGCCATGTCGGTCGCACCCTCGGCGTCCCATTGCTCGAAGCTGTTGTTGTCGGCGAGCGGCGAGCGGTAGAACGCGTTCTCGAAATTCGCCTGGGTGTGGCCGCAGCCGAGGAAGTGCTTGCCGGGGCCGACCTCGCGGATCGCATCCAACGCCTGGCCGTTCGGGCTGAGGTCGATGCCCGCGAGCAGCGTGTGCATCATGCCGGCCTGATCCGCGTCCATCACGAATTTCTCATAACCCATCGCGAGTCCGCCCTCGAGCCAGCCCGCGGTGTGCAGCACGAAGTTGACACCCGCCAGGCAGGTCGGCAGCAGGGTGTTCGCCGACTCGAACGCCGCCTGCGCGTCGGCGATCTTCGATGCGCAGAGGCTGCCGCCGGAACGGAACGGCACGCCGAGCCGGCGGGCGAGCGCGGCCATCGAGTACAGCACGAGCGCCGGCTCCGGCGTGCCGAACGTCGGCGCGCCGGACTGCATCGAGATCGACGAGGCGAAGCTGCCGAGTACGACCGGCGCGCCGGGGTTGACCAGTTGCACGAACGCCATGCCGGACAGCGCTTCGGCGAGGGTCTGCGCGACGGTGCCGCCGATGGTCACCGGCGACATCGCGCCGGCGAGAATGAACGGCGTGATGATCGTCGCCTGGTTGGCGCGCGCGTACACCTTGGCCGCGCCGAGCATCGTCGCGTCGTAGGTCATCGGCGAATTGACGTTGATCAGGTTGATGATCGTCGTTTTCGGCCGCCCCGTCAGCGGATCGGTCAATTCCTCGCCGAAGACGATGTTTGCGAGCGCGATCGAGTCGGCTGCGCGCTCGGGCGCGGTGACCGAGCCCATGAACGGCTTGTCGCTGTACTTCAGATGGCTGTACACCATGTCGAGGTGGCGCTTGTTGACCGGCAGGTCGACGGGCTCGCAGATCGTGCCGCCCGAGTGATGGAGCGAATTCGCCATGTAGGCGAGCTTGACGAAATTGCGGAAATCTTCGATTCGCGCGTACCGCCGGCCTTCGTCGAGATTGCGCACGAACGGCGAACCGTAGGCGGGCGCGAACACCGTGTTCTTGCCGCCGATGACCACGCTGCGCGCGGGGTTGCGCGCATGTTGCGTGAACTGCCCCGGCGCGGTCCGCTGGATGAGCGCGCGGCACATGCCGCGCGCACAATGCACGCGCTCGCCGCGCACGTCGGCGCCGGCCGCCTGCCAGAGCGCAAGCGCCTCGGCGTCGTCGCGATAGTCGATGCCGACCTCCTCGAGGATCGTGTCGGCGTTGCCCTCGAGGGTCTCGAGCGCCTCTTCATCGAGCACCTCGAAACGGGGAATCCGGCGGGTGATGTACGGTACCGAGGAGCCGGCGCGCGCCGCGCGTGAGGCCCTCTTGGCGTCGCGTCCGCTCGGACGCCGGGCGTGGGTGGAATCCGTGTGCTGATCATCCATCGTCGTTCTCCGTGACCGCGAGGAACCCCGGGAACCCTGCAGGGCGCGGGCTGCGGGAGGCCCAGTATGGTCAAGGCGGGCGCCGGCGGCTGATCATTTTGCGTCATTGACTTGTCCCGATGCGTCAATCCGGACCGCTTGGTTCGCCGATCCCGACGACCGGCGGGCGGCGCGCAACCCGGGGAGGCTATAGGGACGCGAGGTAAGTCGTGACGGCCAGCATCTGGCTTCGATTCAGATCCTTGATGATGCCGTGCATCACCGGTGCCGAGCGCAGCGCGCTCTGGATGACCAGCAATTGCTTCAGCAGGTACTCCTGATGCTGACCGGCAAGGCGCGGAAACATGCCACGGCCGGCGGCCTCTGGGCCGTGGCAGCTCGCACAGGGCGGGACACCCTCCGCGGCAATCCCTTTGGTGAAGATCGCGCGGCCCGCGGCGATCAGCTTTGCATTGCCGGACACCGGCGGCGGCGGCGGCTGTATCGACCAGTAATGCGCCAGCTCGCCGATCATTGCGTCGCTCAGGCTCGAGGCCATGCCCCACATGTAGGCCTGCGCATCCGGATCATCGCGCGTTTGGCCGCGAAACGCCTTCAGCTGGTTCTCGATATAGATCGGTTGTTGCGCCGCGAGGTTCGGGAACGTCGGCGAGACGCTGTGGCCGTGCAGGCCGTGGCACACCGCGCAATTGTTGATCGTCGCCTTCAGTTGCGCCTGAATCTGCTCGGTCGCGAGGTTCCGTGGCTGCGCGATCGCGCCGGCGGCGACGCACGCTCCGATGGTCAGCGATAAAAGATGTCTCAGCTTCATCACCGGTGCACTCCGCGTTTTGTTCGAGCGCGCAGGCTCAGAAATTCACCCAGACCAGCGCGTACAGCGTGTCGTTGGCAGACGCGCTGCGTGCGGCAATGGTTCCGCTGACTCCATAGGGCACCGGGCTCGGGCCGAGATCGTAGTTCGCGGTACCGCCGTTGAACCGGTCGTAGCGAACATACTGCAACTGCAGCTTCGTGTTCAGCCAGGGCAGGTAGTTCAATTCGAGGATCTCGCCGCGCGAATCCGGGCTGTGCAAAAAACTGCCGCTCACGGCCGCCGCCGGATACAGCAGCGAGTCCCCGGTGCCGGTCGTATCGAAGTAGCCGATCGCGCCGCCGATCATGCGCTGATAGTAATACTCGCCCTGGAGCTTGAACGTCTCGAGGGTGTTGTGAACGTTCGACGCCAGGGCGTCCGCAACACTCGCATCGAGTGTCTGCTTCTCGTGGATGTAGGTCGACATCAGCGTAAAGATGTTGTCCTCGCCGATGTACTGGTACTGCATGTCGCCGGCGACATCCAGATACTCGTCGGTGGGCCCCTGCAGGGCCGTGCCGGCGCCGGGATGCATCTTCGCATCGATACCATACGTACCGATCATCAACGAGTTGCGATTCCAGCGATACTCATAGGCGAGGCGCCAGTAGGGGGACACCCCGTGGATGACCTCGGCCTGGGTGCTGTCGAGCGGATGCGCACCGCCGCGCAAGGCCGCCGAATACAGCGTCAACTCCGCGTACAGGCTGTGATGCCACCAGGCGTACATGCCGAGGCCGGCCGCGGTCTGGCCGATGCCGCCGCTGTCGAGTTTCGTCGATGCGTTCGCGCCCGGCGCGACGCTGCTGCCCGAATAGGGGAATCCCCAGGCCTGGGTGCTGTTCCAAGGGTCCTGCACCGTCGGGTTGTTGTTGAGCGTGACGCCGACCACGAGATCCCTATGGGCGCCGATCGAGCCGAGATCGACGTGGCGGGCGTAGCGGATGTCGGTGTTGTCGAAGCCGAAGCTGTCGGCAACGCCGTCGTAGGTCAGCTGGACGAACGCGCCGAGGTTGTCGGCGATCTTGCCCGCGTAGAAGAAGCTCGCCTGCTGCGGAAACAGCACCTCGCCGTCCTTCGCGAGCGCCCCCGTCAGCGCGCTGTCCGGCAGCGCCGAGCTGGTGTGCGTGTAGGAGATCTGCAGCATCATGCTGATCGGCGGAATGGAGTTCAACGCGAGCGTCGAGCGTGCCTGGGTCGTGATGCCCGTGATCTGCTTCATGTTGTCGAGCACGTAGCCGTTCAGCTTGAACTCGCGGCCGAACGGCGTGAGTTCCGGATAAACCGTGTGGCAGGCGGCGCAGGCCATGCCCGTCTGGCGCGCAAAACTCGGCACCGCCCAGCAGGGCGCCGCACCGCTCACGCACAAGGCGACCAGGCAGGCGTACGGCAGAAAGTTTCGGAGCCGCTTGCGGAGCATCTCGCTCATCGTTCACATCCTCTTGCCGACGGCGCGCTCGGGCGACGGCGGTCGATCGAGGGCGGGGCAAAACACTTGATTCTTTTCCGAACAGGGTAGTGATGCGGCCGCAGGGCACCAATAGGGACAAGTACCTACGAGCCTCGCCCAGACGAGGGGCAAGTTAGGCGAATACCGCGGCGTTGGCAAGCCTCGCTTGCACCGCCCCGCGCAAGCGGGGGGGTCAATCGTCCATCAGGAAGCTGCGCAACTGCTCGCTGCGGCTCGGATGGCGCAGCTTGCGCAGCGCCTTGGCCTCGATCTGGCGGATCCGTTCGCGCGTCACGTCGAACTGCTTGCCGACCTCCTCGAGCGTGTGGTCGGTGTTCATGTCGATGCCGAAGCGCATGCGCAAGACCTTCGCCTCGCGCGGCGTCAGTTGCGCGAGCACCGAGTGTGTCGTCTCGCGCAGGCTCTCGGTCGTCGCCGAGTCGATGGGCGAGGAGACCGACGTGTCCTCGATGAAATCCCCGAGGTGCGAGTCCTCGTCGTCGCCGATCGGGGTCTCCATCGAAATCGGCTCTTTCGCGATCTTCAACACCTTGCGGACCTTGTCCTCGGGCATTTCCATGCGCACCGCGAGCTCCTCGGGCGTCGGCTCGCGTCCCATCTCCTGCAGCATCTGCCGCGAAATCCGGTTCAACTTGTTGATCGTCTCGATCATGTGCACCGGGATGCGGATCGTGCGCGCCTGGTCGGCGATCGAGCGCGTGATCGCCTGGCGGATCCACCAGGTCGCGTATGTCGAGAATTTGTAACCGCGGCGATACTCGAACTTGTCGACGGCCTTCATCAGGCCGATGTTGCCCTCCTGGATCAGGTCGAGGAACTGCAATCCGCGGTTCGTGTACTTCTTCGCGATCGAGATCACGAGGCGCAGGTTCGCCTCGACCATCTCCTTCTTCGCGCGGCGCGCCTTGGCCTCGCCGATCGAGACCTCGCGGTTGATCTCCTTGATCTCGTTGATCAACAGGTGGAACGCGCCCTCCAGGTCCTTGAGCTTGTTCTGGCGGCGTCCGATCTCCTCGCGGAACTTCGCGAGCGGCGCCGAGTAGCGTTTCTTCGCCTTGATGTGCTTGTCGAGCCAGCGCGTGCTGGTCTCGTTCCTGGGGAACGAGGCGATGAAATCCTTGCGCGGCATGCCCGCCTGCTTGATGCAGAGGAACATGATCTCCCGCTCGAGCAGGCGCACTTCGGTCACGTGCTGGCGCAGATGGTCGATCAACTGGTCGAACATCTTCGGCGCAAGCTTCAGCTCCATCAGCTCGCCGCAGATCTTCTTGCGCAGCTTCTGCGTCTTGGCATCCTTCGAGCCGAGCTTGTCGAGCGCATTCACGTGCTGGTGATGGAACTTCGCGATCGCCGCGAAGCGCTTCGCCGCCTCCTCCGGGTCCGGACCGGTGTCGATCGCCTCCTCGTCCTCATCGTCGCCTTCGGCGTCCTCTTCATCGGCGCCGTCGCCGGCGTCCATCGGCAGCATTTTCGGGTTCTGCGGCTGCGCGATCTCGTCCGGGGCGTTCGGGTCGACGAAGCCGACGATCACGTCGACGAGACGCATCTGCCCGCCCTTGACCGACTCGTAGCTCTTCAACAGCAGCGCGTAGGTGCCGGGATAGCTGCCGAGCGCGATCTTGACCGCCTCGAGGCCCTCCTCGATGCGTTTGGCGATGCGGATCTCGCCTTCCCGGGTCAGCAGTTCGACGGTGCCCATCTCGCGCATGTACATGCGCACGGGATCGGTCGTGCGGCCGAACTCCGCGTCCAGATTGGCGAGCGCCGCGGTCGCCTCCTCGACCGCCTCCTCGTCCGCCGCCGCAGTGGCATCGGCGAGCAGCAGCGACTCGGCATCCGGCGCCTTCTCATACACCGGAATGCCCATGTCGTTGATCATGTTGACGATGTCTTCGATCTGTTCCGGATCGACGATTTCGCTCGGCAGATGATCGTTGACCTCGACGTACGTGAGGTATCCCTGATCCTTGCCCCGCGCAATCAGCAATTTCAGCTGCGATTGCCGCTCGTCAGCAATTTGGGTCGCGGTGCCTTGTGGCGCTTTTTTGGTCAAGGTGGACGCCTCGTCGGTAGCGTTGGTAGAAATGGCGCGGAGCCGATTAGTATACGTTTGCGGCGTTTTACTAGCCAGAAAGCGCCCGGGTTTACGGCTCACTTGCATCAGGCGGGGGCCCCGCTCATTGACCGGTTTCGGACGCTTGCCCGGGGGCTCGCGCCTTTGCCTGCAACAGGGACGTAAGTTCGGCCTTTTCGTCGGAATTCAAGCCAATTTCCTCCGCTTTTCGCAGCAATTCGTCGACCCGGCGGCCGGCACCATGCTCCTCGGCGAGCTTTTCGACGGCCTTCCTCAGCTCACTCGAGGCCGCGTCGCTGTCGGCGACCAGCGGCGGCCGGGAGGCCAAATCCGCCAGGCGGGCGAACTCCGGGCGGTCGCGCCAGCGTTCCAGCAGCATCGCCGTCGTCGCGTGGGCCGAGCCTTGCGCCTGATCGATCAACTCCCGGAGCACGGCGATGCCGGGCTGATCGTTGCCCTCCAGCAGCTGCCCGACCTGCAGACGCCGCGCGGCATCCGGCTGATGCAGCACGAGCACGATCGCTTGTCGAAGCAGTGTGCCGCGCCCCGCACTCATCGCCCCGCGGGCACCCTGGGATGGACCACCCGGTCCGCGCCTCGGTTCCGCCCGGGCAGAGGATCGCTGGCCGGCCGCGGGCGATTCGAGCAGAGCCTGCAGCTTTGCGGCGGGCATGCGGATTTGCTCTGCGAGCCGGGCGCTCAGCAATTCGCGATACACACCCTCTGGAAGCCTCGCGAACATCGGTCGTGCGAGCGCCGCGAGCCGGGCGCGGCCGTCGACATGGGCGAGGTCGACCTGCGCGACGAGCTCTCGCAACAGGTACTCGGACAGCGGCAGTGCGTCGCGCAGCCGCTCCTCGAATGCCGCCGCACCCTCGGCGCCGATCAGCGAGTCCGGATCGTGACCATCGGGGAGGAACAGGAACTTCATCTCCCGGCCGTCGCTCGCGAGCGGCAGCGCGTTCTCGAGCGCACGCCAGGCCGCCGCGCGCCCGGCGCGATCGCCGTCGAAGGAGAACACGACCTCGCTCGTCACGCGGAAGATCTTTTGCAGCTGCTCGAGCGTCGTCGCCGTGCCGAGTGTCGCGACGGCATAGGTGATGCCGGCCTGATGCAGGCGGACGACGTCCATGTAGCCCTCGACGATCAGCAGGCGCTTGAAGTCCGCGTGCGCACGCCGCGCTTCGTACAGTCCGTAAAGCTCGCGACCCTTGTGAAAGAGCGGTGTCTCGGGCGAATTCAGGTACTTCGGCTCACCCTGGTCGATCACCCGGCCGCCGAAGGCGATTACCCGGCCACGAGAATCGCGGATCGGGAACATCAGCCGGTCGCGGAAGCGGTCGTAGAATCCGGCCTGCCGCTCGCCGCCCCGCGTGTCGCGTTCGATGACCAGGCCCGCCTGCAGCAGCCGGTGGCGCTCCTCGGGCAGCGCGCCGAAGCGGGTCAGCAGCGCGTTCCAGGAGTCCGGCGCGTAGCCGAGCGCGAAATCCGCGGCCGCCGCGTCGCCGATCCCCCGGGCGGCGAGATAGGCGCGCGCTCGCGGCTCGTCCTGCAGGTTCTGCAGAAAGAATCGTGACGCCTGTGCCAGAAGCTCATATTGCTCGCCGCCGCCGGTGGAGGGCGCTCCGGGCGCCTCGCGCGGCATCTCGAGCCCGGCGCGTTCGGCGAGGACCGCAACCGCGTCCGGAAATTCCAGCTTCTCGTATTGCATCAGGAAGCCGATCGCGGTGCCGTGCGCGCCGCAGCCGAAGCAATGGTAGAACTGCTTCTCCGGGCTCACCCAGAACGACGGCGTCTTTTCGTCGTGGAACGGGCAACAAGCCTTGTATTCGCGGCCGGATTTCTTCAGCGCTACGCGCGAGCCGATGAGCTCGACGATGTCCGCGCGAGCGACGACGTCGTCGATGAAGCCTTGGGGAATGCGGCCGGCCATGGCCAGCGTCCCATCAGCCGCCGAGCCGCGCCTTGATCTTAGCGCCTATCGCGGCCATGTCGGCCCGGCCCTGGGCCTTGCCCTTGATCAAGGCCATCACCTTGCCCATGTCCTTGATGCCGGTCGCGCCGGTCGCCGCGATCGCCTCGGCGATCAAGCCGTCGGTTTCGGCGTCGTTCAGCGCCACGGGGAGATAGGTTTGCAGCAACGCGATCTCCGCGGCCTCCTTGTCGGCGAGATCCTGGCGGTTGCCGGCCCGGAACTGCTGCACGGATTCCTTGCGCTGTTTGATCATCTTCTCGATCACGCCGATCACCTGACCGTCGTCGAGCGCGATCCGCTCGTCGACCTCGCGCTGCTTGATCGCGGCGTTGATCATGCGGATCAGGCCGAGACGCTCCTTCTCCCCGGAGCGCATCGCCGCCTTCATGTCCTCCGTGATCCGCTCCTTGAGCGACATCGGCACCCGCCGTCCGGCCTTCAGTACTGGCGCGACGCGCCCGGCGGCGGAGCACTCGGGGGGGCACCGCCCATGCTGCGCAGGCTCTCGCGGGACAAACGCTTCAGGTGCCGCTTCACGGCGGCCGCCTTCTTGCGCTTACGTTCCTGGGTCGGCTTCTCGTAGAATTCGCGGCGTCGCAGCTCGGTGAGGACGCCGGCCTTCTCACAGGCGCGTTTGAACCGACGCAACGCGGCGTCGAAGTATTCATTCTCGCGAACACGAACGCTGGGCATTCAGACCTCAAGTGATCGATGAAACGGGCCGCCGGGATCGAGCGGCGGGGCGCGCATTCTAAGGTGCGCCTGCGGAAAAGGCAAAATTATGCGCGTTTTAGGGATTGAAACCTCCTGCGATGAGACCGGCGTCGCCGTCTATGACCGCGTCGCGGGCTTGCTCGCGAACCGGCTCCACAGCCAGGTTGCAATGCACCAGGCGTATGGCGGCGTGGTGCCGGAACTGGCGTCGCGGGACCATGTTCGCCGACTGCTGCCGCTGGTTCGGGAGGCCCTGCTCGAGGCCTCCTCGGACCGGCACTCGATCGACGGCATCGCCTTTACGGCAGGGCCCGGCCTGATCGGCGCGTTGCTGGTCGGGGCGTCGTTCGCCCGTGCTCTCGCGTACGCCTGGGCGAGGCCGGTGGTCGGGATACACCACCTCGAAGGACATCTGCTCGCCCCGCTGCTCGAGCCGGATCCGCCGGACTTTCCGTTTCTGGCGCTGCTCGTCTCAGGCGGTCATACCATGTTGGTCGACGTGACCGGGCTCGGCGGCTATCGCGTGCTCGGCCAGTCGCTCGACGATGCCGCGGGCGAGGCCTTCGACAAGACCGCGAAGCTGCTCGGCCTGCCGTATCCGGGCGGTGCCGCGCTCGCCGCGCTCGCCGTGCGGGGCCGAGGCGGCGTCTTTCGCTTCCCGAGGCCCATGCTCGATCGGCCGGGGCTCGACTTCAGTTTCAGTGGCTTGAAAACCGCGGTACGGGTAGCCTTGCGCGACCGCGCGCTCGACGAACAGACGCGCGCCGATGCGGCGCATGATTTCGAGGAGGCGGTCATCGACACCCTGACCGAGAAATGCCGGCGCGCCTTGGGCGCGACGGGCAGAGCGCGCCTGATCGTCGCCGGCGGCGTCGGCGCGAACCTGCGCCTGCGGCAGCGGCTTTGCAGCGTCGCGCGCGAGTGCGGCGCGCGCGCCTATTTTCCGCGACCGCAGTTCTGCACGGACAACGGCGCGATGATCGCGCTCGCCGGCTGCCTGCGCCTCGCGGCCGGCGCGGGCCGCGCAGCGCCGTCGGCGGTGCGTGCCAACTGGCCGCTCGGTGAGACGGCAGTCACGGGCATCTGAGGGCTCCGATGGACAAGATCTTCATTCACGCGCTGAAGGCCGAGGCGATCATCGGCATCTTCGACTGGGAGCGGCAGGTCAAGCAGACCGTGCTCGTCGACGTCGAGTTCGCCGCCGATGTGCGCAAGGCGGCGCTGTCGGACTCGATCGACGACACGCTGAACTACAAGCGGGTCGCGAAACGGTTGCTCGCGTTCATCGAGGGGTCGAGTTTTCACCTCGTCGAGACGCTCGCCGAGCGGATCGCGATGCTGATCCTCGCAGAATTTCACGTCGGCTGGGTGCGCATCGAGCTGTCCAAGCCCGGAGCGGTGCGCGGCTCGCGGGACGTCGGCATCGTCGTCGAACGCCGGCAGAGCGATCTCGACGAGTGGCGCGCACTCGCCGGCACCGGCTGAGGCGCAGCGCGTCCTCGCCGCCGATTCGGCGGCGCGAGCGCACGCTCAGATGCTGCGGCCGCCGTCGACGGCGATGATCTGGCCGGTGATGTAGGGTGCGTCCCGCGCGAGAAACAGGGCCGTACGCGCCACGTCCGCCGGCGTCCCTTGGCGCTTCAGCGCCGTCTTATCGACGATTTCGCGCTGCAGGTGTTCGTCGAGCCCGTTCTGCGGCCAGAGAACCGGGCCCGGCGCGATGCCGTTGACCCGGATCTGCGGACCGAGCTCGCGGGCGAGCGAACGCGTCAGCATCGCGAGCCCCGCTTTCGCGACGCTATACACCGGATGATCGCGCAGCGGGCGAAGGCCGTGGATGTCGACGATGTTGAGGATCAGTCCGCGCCGCGCGCGCAACGCGGGCGTCGCGGCTTGCGCAAGGAAGAGGGGCGCCTTCAAGTTCGTGCCGACGAGATCATCCCAGTCGGCGCAGGTGATCCGGCCGACGGGCGTTGCATAGAAGCTCGACGCGTTGTTCACCAGCACGTCCAGCCCGCCAAACTCGTCCAAGACCGCGGCGACGAGCGCTTCCGGGGCGCCGCTGTCGAGCAGATCCGCGGCCCGGCAGCACGCGGACCGCGCGCGCCGCGCATTCAGTTCCGCGACCAGCGCTACCGCCTGCGCGGTCGAGGAGCGATAATGCACGCAGACGTTCGCGCCGGCGTCGTGCAGGCACCGGGCGATCGCGGCGCCGACCCGGCGGGCGCCGCCGGTGATCAACACGACCCGATCCGTCAAGCCCGAGAGTTGCCCTTCTTCCGTCATGCGAATCTACGATACCGGAACCGGCCCGCAGCGTGAACCAGAACCGGACCACGCCGAGGCGCAGCATGCCGCGCGCGTGCGCGAACACATCGCCGCGGCGGTGCGCGGCGCGGGCGGCTGGATCGGGTTCGAGCGATACATGGAACTCGCGCTGTATGCCCCGGGTCTCGGGTATTACAGCGCCGGTGCGCGCAAGCTCGGCGCGGGCGGGGACTTCACCACGGCTCCCGAGACCTCGCGACTCTTCGGCGCCTGCCTCGCGCAGCAATGTGCCGAGGTGCTCATCGAGGCGCATCGCGGTTCGATCCTCGAGATCGGCGCCGGCAGCGGGCGCCTGGCGGGCGATCTGCTCGAATTCCTCGAGGCCGCCGGGACACCGCCGCGGCGCTACCTGATCCTCGAGGTGAGCGCCGACCTGCGGGAGCGGCAGCGAGCGCATCTGCAGGCTCGACTGCCGCGGTTCGCCGGGATCGTCGAGTGGCTCGAAGCGCCGCCGCCGGACGGCATCGACGGTGTGATCCTCGCCAACGAGGTGCTCGACGCGCTGCCGGTGACGCGTTTTCGCTGGGACGGCGCCGCGCTCGAGGAACTCGGCGTCGGCCTTGGCGACGGCGGTTTCGCTTGGTCGGCGCGGCCGGCCGGTGCCGTCCTGGATGCGCACTGCCGCGTGTTGCGCGCCGCTGCCGGCAGCGCGTGGCCCGACGGCTACGAGTCCGAATATTGTCCGCGCGTCGCGCCTTGGACGGCCGCCGTGACGGGCGCGCTGCGCGAAGGTGCCGTGCTCTGGTTCGATTACGGTCTGCCGCGCGCGCATTACTACCTGCCGCAGCGCGACCAGGGCACCTTGCTGTGCCACTACCGCCATCGCGTTCTCGACGATCCGTTCGTGCGCCCGGGATTGCAGGACATCAGCGCCTGGGTCGACTTCACGGCGCTCGCCGAGGCGGGGTCCGCCGCCGGGTTCGAGGTGGCGGGCTACACCACCCAGGCCTACTTTCTGGCCGGCACCGGCATCGACGCGCACCTGCGCGAACTCGCCGGCGCCGATGCGCATCGCGCGGCGCGTCTCGGCAACGAGGCGCGGCGGCTGATGTTACCGGGCGAGATGGGCGAGCGCTTCAAGGTGATGGCGTGGACCCGCGGGTTCGACCGGCCGTTGAGCGGCTTCGCCTTGCGCGATCTGCGGCACACGCTGTAGGGCTGTGGATCAGGTTCCGGGCGCGTGCCGGCCGTCGCCCGGATAGCGCGCACGCAGCGCCGCGATCGCGGCGCTGCGGCGGTCCCGCAGAAGCTCGGCGATGGCGGGGCCGGCATGCGCCGCCAGCTCCGCAGCCGTGGGTTTCGCCGCTGCCGCCGCATCGCGCGCGCGCCGCAGAAAGTCGCGCTGCGGGTATGCGCGCAGCTCGAAGCCGGTGCGCCCGCGCGCATCCGCCTCGCACGCGGTCAAGGCTTCCTCGAAGCGCTGCGGCCGACGCAAGCCATCGGCCCTTTCGAGGACCTCGAGCACGGTGGCGGGGCGCAATTCGAGCGCGCGGTGGACGAACCCGTGATAGCGGGCGACGATCACCGCCAGATCGCGGTACTCGGCCGGTATCCGCAGCCGCGCCGCGAGCGCGCGAATCATTTCGTTGCCGCGCTCTTCGTGGCCGTAGTGATGCGGCCATGAGGCGGGAGGCGTCGAACCCTTGCCGAGATCGTGCACGAGCGCGGCGAAGCGGATCCTCGGCTCGGTGCTGAGGCGCACGGCTTGCTCGAGGACCATCAGCGTGTGCGCGCCGGTGTCGATCTCCGGATGCCATTTCGCCGGCTGCGGGACGCCGAACAGTGCGTCGATTTCCGGGAAGATCACGCGCAGCGCGCCGCAGTCGCGCAATACCTTGAAGTATTCGGCGGCTGCGGGCGCCGCGAGCGCCTTCGCGGTTTCCTGCCACACCCGCTCGGCGACCAGCGCGCCGACCTCGCCGCGCCGGACGATCGCCTGCATCAGCGCCATCGTCTCCGGCGCGATGCAAAAGCCGAGCGGCGCGAATCGCGCCGCGAAGCGCGCGACTCGCAGCACCCGCACCGGATCCTCGAGGAACGCTGGCGAGACATGGCGCAACAGGCGCTGCTCGAGGTCGCGGCGGCCGCCGTACGGGTCGATCAGCGTGCCGTCCGCGGCACGAGCGATCGCATTGATCGTCAGGTCCCGACGTTGCAGATCTTCCTCGAGCGTGACCGCCGGATCGAAACGGAATTCGAAGCCGTGGTAGCCGGGCCCGATCTTGCGCTCGAGGCGCGCGAGCGCGTATTCCTCGTGCGTCTCAGGGTGCAGAAAGACCGGGAATTCGCGACCGACCTCGCGGTATCCGCGGCGCAGCAGCTCCTCGCGCGTGCCGCCGACGACCACCCAGTCGCGCTCGCCGGGGCCGAGCCCGAGAAGAGCGTCGCGGACCGCCCCACCGACCAGATACACTTGCATGCGTGAATAGTAGCAGCATACCGCGCCGGCTCTGCGCCGCCGCGATCCTCGCCGCGCTCGCCACTTCGACGAGCGGCTGTTACGAGCTACAGGCGGCGGCCGGCGAGGCGGCCGTATTGTGGCGCCGCGAGCCGATCGCGCAGGTGATCGCCGATCCACGCACCCCTGCGAGTCTGCGCGGCGAGCTCGCCGAGGTCAGCGCCATTCGCGACTACGCCAGCCGGGATCTCGGTCTGCCCGACAACGGCAGCTACCGCAGCTACACCGCCCTGCACCGCAAGTACGTCGTCTGGAACGTCATCGCCGCGCCGCGATTCTCGCTGCGACCGAAGCGATGGTGCTATCCGTTCGTCGGCTGCATGGCCTATCGCGGGTATTTCGCGCGGCGACGGGCGCTCGCGGATGCGCGCGGGTTGCGCGCCGAAGGACTGGACGTCTCGGTCCAGGGCGTCGCCGCCTATTCGACCCTCGGCCATTTCGCCGATCCGATCCTGAGCACGATGATGGGCTGGAGCGACATCGATCTGGCGTCGATCATCTTTCACGAACTCACGCACCAGCTCATCTTCGTGCCGAACGACACGCGCTTCGACGAGGGTCTCGCGACCTTCGTCGCCCGCGAGGGCGTGCGGCGCTGGCTCGAATCGCAGGGGCGTACCCGGGATCTTGCAGGCTACGCGCGCGACTTGCGGCGTTACCAGGCGGTCATTGCGTTGCTGCGGCGGGCGCGCTCGACTCTGGGAGGGATCTACCGCGCGCCGCTCGATCCTGCCGAGATGCTCGCGCGCAAGCGCGCCGAGTTCACCGCGCTGCGCGCCGGTTATGCGCGCCTTGCGGCCGGTTGGGGAACGGATGCGCCGCTGCGCCGCTGGTTCCGCAGCGATCTGAACAATGCGGACCTCGCATCGCTCGCCACCTATGAGCGCTGCGTGCCGGGATTCGCCCGCGAGTTCACCCTGGCGGGTGGACATTTTCGCGCCTTCTTGCGCCGGATCCGCGCGATCGCCGCGCTAGACAGAGCCGATCGCGACCGCGCGGTTTGCGCCGCGCCGCCCGGCGCTCTCAACGATCCCGTCCGTCGCGCCGGCGCAGGCGGCTGAGGCGGGCGTCTTTCTCGAGCGAGCGGCAGGACCGGCGGCGCGGCTCCGAGCAGCGTGTCGATGTTCTCGAACGCTCACCGGCGCGGTATGGCGGTGACGGATATTGACCCATCGTTGACGGTCGTCATTGACCGCGATCGGACATCCCGAATCGGCATTTTTTGCGAACTATCACGTGTATTGAACGACAATGTTACCGGTGTTACTCTAGTATTACCAGCGATTTGGAGATTCTATGAGTGCCCCTGTTGCGACCACACTTAAGATTGCCGCGGACCTCAAACGACGGGTCATAGCGGCGGCTAAGGCGGCTGATAAATCGCCCCACGCATTTATGCTGGAGGCTATAGAAAACCAAACTCGACTGGACGAACAGCGCCGAGATTTTGTGGCCGATGCGTTGACTGCACGTTCCGAAGCGATCGCAAGCGGCGAGGGTTTCGCCGCGGCGGACGTGCATCGCTATTTTTCCGCCCGCGTTGGTGGTGACCGGGCCACTCGACCGAAAGTGCGTGTGTGGCGCAAGTAGTCTATACCCGTCATGCATTTGCGGACCTGAAACGGCTGGCCGATGTCTTGGCCGAGACTGCACCCGACGCAGCCATAGCGTCCATCGACGTGATTCGCGACGGGATTGAGATCCTTGGGCGGCATCCATTAATTGGTCGACCATGCGAGGAAGGATTGCGGGAGATTCTGATCTCCTACGGTAAAAGCGGCTACGTGGCTCTGTATAGCCATGAGAAACCGCAGGATACCGTGCTGGTCCTTGCTATTCGTCATCAACGGGAAGCCGGCTATTCGACATAGAGCGGCGATGATCGCAATCTCGAAATCGAAATGCGCGCGGTCTTGCGGAATTTCTCAACATGACCCGTTGCAGTCGGTCGCGAACGGCAGCTTTCGGACGGTCACATACGGCGTGCTATAGGATCTATCGGTCGCGGTTCGCGCATAGTTAGAAGTCACTGCTGATACCCATTGAACTGTAACTTCGCAATAACAATGCCGATCGTGACCAAACACATGAAACCGATCATGAACACGAATTGCCAACGCAAAATTGACGCCCCTTCTGCAGTGTAGTTGGACGGCTTGAGCCGACCGATGGGAAAGATGAATGCAAGTAATCCTCTTGGGCCGATGTAGTGGCGACGAGCGCGGACGTAACACACGATCCCCGCCAACCACGAAAGCAACCCGAGAAGCCAGACAATAATGAAGGTCCAAAATGAAGGAGGCGTAGGCACGTGGCTTCGGTAACTTCTAACTCGAGGGCCTCATGACAAATAACCTAGCAAGCAAGGAATACACCTCCTATCTGGGATAATTCGATCACAACCGGCGGCTTTCTGGCAATCAACATAAGACCGTCAGTGAGGGGCGTTGGCCGGTTGCCGCCGCCGGATCGGAAATGCCCATAGTATCTCCGCAAGGACCGCCATTGGCCGAAAGCACCCTTATCCTCAATTGGACCCTTCCCCGTCTCCCAGCGCTTCGATTGACAGGCCTTTCATCTATTTCAAGACCTTTACGGCCTGTGCCCAGCCTTTGGGTATTACGACGCCTGTTGGCGTGTCCTCAGGTGTGTCTGGACACCGTGGAAGCGCAGCCGTTGCGCCGAGTCCGTCGCTCAGGGGTAGTCGACGGAGGTAATAGAACAGCGCGCTGAATCTCATGATCTCGGCCATACCGCCGTTCTGGTAATAGCTGAGGTTGTCGAGTATTCCGTTCAGGTCGCCATGCAAAAGCGCCGCGGGAACGTACGCAACATCCGATACATCGCCGGACTGTGACCAGACGAGATAGGCAGCACCACTTCGCTTTCCCAGTAGGAGAAAAAAGTCACCGTCAACGGCCTTGCAGCCGCTCGTCCGTATGCCGGAAGGGAACAAGGCGGTGATGGCCGGAAAGCTGTTGACCAACTTGTCCGCAATATCGAAACCGATCGCGGTATATCCAAGATCCGCAGGATCGGGTCCCGGCTTTGCGCCAGCCGGGTAATAGAAGTCCAATCCAAGCGAATGGACCACACGAACGTTTGACGGCAACGATTCGTTCAATTCGGTAGCCGATTGGGGCTCCTTTGAAAATACCATGTATATATTTTCTGGATGTCCGCCGGCGTTGCTGAACGGGCCTGACCACGTGGTGATGAGTTTCGCCGGACCTACGGGACGCCAAAGGTGCCCCTCCGGCACGAACACGAAGTTCGTCGCACCGTGAGTCGGGTCGTAAGCGGCGCTGGCCGCGCTGCAGACCAACGCCGCGACGAGGAATATCCGCGTTGCCAAGATCACCGGAAACAGCCTGAACGCTCCTAATCCGCGTGCACGAAGTTCATGTCACAACTTGCATCACCTGCCATCAGACCCCACCCGGGCGCCGTGCGGAAACCGCGACACGAACGTCGGCTATCCGGCGGAGTCTACTCCCACCCCGACGGTCCGGTCGTGGCCGGGAAGAGACCGGCTCTCCACTCCGATCCCGTCGTTCAGGCGAATTTGCCATTGCCAGAGTTGCCGGTGTCCGCCAAGGGGCAGTCGCGACCCCATGAAGCCCGCCATGTGCGGCGGCTCTCCAACCGGATCTAAT
>DATLSG010000007.1:0-153421 GCA_035534275.1 Steroidobacteraceae bacterium | reverse complement strand
GTCGCCGCGCAGTACCTGCCGACCTCCTGCCATGCCTAAGTGCCTTTGACTTGGACGTGGCCCATACCGGCTTCGAGCGGTGTGGTCCAACCGGAGCCCCTCCCACGAGGGGCTCTTTTTTTTGTCGCGCGCCTTGGGCATTGCCATCGCAGCTGCGGGACGCACCTGCGCCGGCGACCCCAGATCACCTCTTGGGCCAATTTGGGACCGCTGTCACGAAGCGCCGCGGTGCCATGTGCGAGGATGCTGCTGCATTTGACAATTGCTCGTTTGCCGGCAGGTAGTAGACTAGGGATTCGCAAGGGGACGAGGTTTCGCTTAAGTCCATGAATGATAATGCTTTAGCACCCATCGGCAACGGCGCCCGGGCCACATTCAGCGGCCTTGCGCAGCGGCTCGTGCAGGACGGCTTGCTCGACGAGATCGCGATGCAGGATGCGATCGTGCGCGCGAAGGAACGGCACGTGAACCTGGTGAGCCACCTGGTCGCGACGAACCTTGCGACCGCGCGGGACATCGCGATTTCCGCCGCGCACGAATTCGGCGTGCCGCTTCTCGATCTGGACGCGGTCGCGCCGGATGCCGACGTGCTGCGCATCGTCAGCGACAAGCTCATTCAGAAACACCGCGTGCTGCCGCTGATGAAGCGCGGCAAGCGCTTGTTCCTCGCCGTCGCCGATCCAACCAACCTGCATGCACTCGACGAGATCCGCTTCCAGACCTCGATGAGCATCGAGTTCGTCGTCGTCGAGGACGACAAGCTGCAGAAGACGGTCGACAAGGCGATCGAGCAAGCCGACGCGGCGATGCCGAGCCTCGTCGACGACGACTTCGACCTCGAGAACCTCGAGGTCACCGGCGGCGACGAAGACCCCAATGCCGACGCGCTCGCCCGCGACGATGTCGAAGACGCGCCGATCGTGCGCTTCGTCAATAAGATCCTGCTGGATGCGATCAAGAAGGGCGCTTCGGACGTGCACTTCGAGCCGTACGAGAAGTCGTTCCGCATCCGCACCCGCTTGGACGGCGTGCTCAAGGAGGTTGCGCTGCCGCCGGTGCAGCTCGCGATCAAGATCGTCGCGCGCCTGAAGGTCATGGCGCGCCTGGACATCGCCGAGCGGCGCGTACCGCAGGACGGGCGCATCAAATTGCGCCTGTCGAAGAACCGCGCGATCGACTTTCGCGTGAGCACCTGCCCGACCCTGTTCGGCGAGAAGGTGGTCACCCGCATTCTCGATCCCTCGAGCGCGATGCTCGGCATCGACGCGCTGGGCTACGAGCCGCAGCAACGCGAGATCTACGTGCGCTATCTCGCGAAGCCGCAGGGCATGATCCTGGTGACCGGCCCGACGGGCAGCGGCAAGACCGTGTCGTTGTACACCGGGCTCAACATCCTGAACACCGAAGACTGCAACATCTCGACCGCCGAAGACCCGGCGGAAATCAACCTCCCCGGGATCAACCAGGTCAACGTCAATCCGAAGGTGGGCCTCACCTTCGCCGCGGCGCTGCGCGCCTTCCTGCGCCAGGACCCGGATGTGATCATGGTCGGCGAGATCCGCGACCTCGAGACCGCCGAGATCGCGATCAAGGCGGCGCAGACCGGGCACCTCGTGCTCTCGACGCTGCACACGAACGATGCGCCGCAGACGCTCACGCGCCTCGTCGACATGGGCGTCAAGCCGTACGCGATCGCGACCTCGGTGAGCCTGATCATCGCGCAACGCCTTGCGCGCAAGCTGTGCGTGAACTGCAAGCAGCCGATCGACGTGCCGACCGAGGCGCTGCGCAAGGAAGGTTTCGAGGAAGCCGACATCCAGGGCGGCTTGCGCATCTACAAGGCCGCGGGTTGCGGCCAGTGCACCGACGGCTACAAGGGTCGTACCGGCATCTACCAGGTCATGCCGGTCACCGACGCGATCGGCCGCATCATCATGGAGGGCGGCAGCGCGATCAACATCGCCGACGAGGCCACGAAGCATGGGATCTGGAACCTGCGCCGCGCCGGACTGCAGAAGGTCAAGGACGGCATGACGAGCCTGGAAGAAGTCAACAGCGTCACGATCGACTGAGCATTCGAGCCATAGGGTGAGGATCGAGACATGGCGATAACGGCGGCTGCCGGTACGAAGAAAGACATCCAGTTCCTCTGGGAGGGCAAGGACAAGCGCGGCAACAAGGTACGCGGCAAGGCGCTCGCGGCGAACGAGGCGGCGCTGCGCGCGGACCTGCGCCGCCAGGGCGTCGCGCCCACCCGGGTCAAGACGCAGCGCGCCCGCCCCTTCAGCGGCGGCGGCAAGGTCTCGGCGGAGGACATCGCGGTGTTCAGCCGCCAGCTTGCGACCATGATGGCGGCGGGCATCCCGATGGTCCAGTCGCTCGAGATCGTCGGCAACGGCCACGAGAAGCCGGCGATGCAGAAGCTCATCCTCGACGTCAAGGCGAACATCGAGGGCGGCAGCACGCTGCACGAGTCGCTCGCCAAGCACCCGCTTTATTTCGACGATCTGTTCGTCAACCTGGTCGAGGCCGGCGAACAGGCCGGCGCGCTCGAGACGCTGCTCGACAAGATCGCAACCTACAAGGAAAAGACCGAGGCGCTGAAGAAGAAGATCAAGAAGGCGCTGTTCTACCCGACCGCGGTCATGGCCGTCGCGCTGATCGTGATGGTCATCCTGCTGATCTTCGTGATCCCGCAGTTCGAATCGCTCTTCAAGGGCTTCGGCGCCGACCTGCCCGCGTTCACGCAGATGGTCGTGAACCTCTCGCGCTTCGTCCAGCACAATGGCTGGTGGATCCTGATGCTGGCCGGCGGCGCGATCTACGCGTTCATCTACTTCAAGAAGCGCTCGCGCAACATGCGCCGCACGCTCGACCGCGTGCTGCTGCACGTCCCGGTGATCGGGCCGATCATGGTCAAGGCCGCGATCGCGCGCTTCGCGCGCACGCTCTCGACGATGTTCGCCGCCGGCGTGCCCCTCGTCGAGGCGATGCAGTCGGTCGCCGGCGCGACCGGCAACATCGTCTACGAGGAAGCGACCCTGCGGATGAAGGACGAGGTCGCGACCGGGCAGCGGCTGCAGCGGGCGATGGAGAACACCGGCCTGTTCCCGAACATGGTCGTGCAGATGATCGCGGTCGGCGAAGAATCCGGCTCCCTCGATCAGATGTCGAGCAAAGTCGCCGAGTTCTACGAGACCGAAGTGGACGCCGCGGTCGACGGCATGTCGAGCCTGCTCGAGCCGCTGATCATGGTGGTGCTCGGCGTGCTGGTCGGCGGCATGGTGATCGCGATGTACCTGCCGATCTTCAAGCTCGGCCAGGTGGTCGGCTAGCGGGAGTCTCGCCGCGCCGAGAGATCCGGCCTGCATGTGGAGCGAACTCACGGCGATCTACGCCGGCAACGCCGCGCTATTCGCCGGCTGCGCAGCCGTCCTCGGTCTGCTCGTCGGCAGCTTCCTCAACGTCGTGATCTACCGCCTGCCGGTGATGCTCGAGCGGCGATGGCGCGCCGAGGCGGCGCAGCTGCTGCCTGCCGCCGAGGTCGCCGACGCCGACCACGCCGCGACGATTCCCGCGGCGACCGCACAACCGTTCAATCTGCTCACGCCGCGCTCGGCGTGCCCGCAATGTAGGACGCCGATCAAGGCGGGCCACAACGTCCCGGTGTTGAGCTGGCTGTGGCTGCGCGGGCGCTGCGCGGCGTGCGGTGCGAAAATCTCGCTGCGCTATCCGCTGGTCGAGTTCGCGACCGCGCTCGCCTCGGCCGCCATCGCCTGGCATTTCGGCTTTGGACCCTCGGCCGGCTGCGCACTTCTCGTGACCTGGGTGCTGATCGCACTCGCCGGCATCGACATCGATCATCAGCTGCTGCCCGACGATCTCACGCTTTTGCTGCTGTGGGCCGGCCTCGCCGCGGCGGCGCTGCTCGGACCGGCGGCGGGCGGCGTACTGCCGGTCAGCCCCCGGGAGTCGATCCTCGGCGCGGCCGCCGGGTACCTGTCCCTATGGCTGGTGTTTCACGCGTTTCGCGCCGTGACCGGCAAGGAGGGCATGGGCTATGGGGACTTCAAGTTGTTCGCCGCGCTCGGCGCCTGGCTCGGCTGGCAGCTGCTGCCGCTGATTCTCGTGCTGGCCGCCGCAGCGGGCGCGGCGCTCGGCGTCGGCCTGATCGTCTTTCGCGGCCGTGACCGCGCTGCACCGATCCCTTTCGGGCCTTATCTCGCCGTGGCCGGTTGGCTCGCGATGCTGTACGGCCGATCGATGATCTCGGCCTACCTGCACGTCTCCGGGCTCGGCCGGTAAGCGGATGGGCCCCCTGCGGATCGGGCTGACCGGCGGGATCGCGAGCGGCAAGACGACGGTCGCCCGCCGCTTCGCCGAACTCGGCGTGGCCGTGATCGACGCGGACGAGATCGCGCGCGCGCTCGTCGCGCCGGGCGAGCCCGCGCTCGGCGAAATCATCACGCGCTTTGGCGGCGCGATTCTGACGCCCGACGGCGCGCTCGACCGCCGCGCGCTGCGCGAGCGGGTGTTCGCCGACGTGCGTGCGCGCCGCGACCTCGAGGCGATCCTGCACCCGCGCATCCATACGCAGATGGCACGCCGCGCCGCCGCGGCCGCCGGGCCCTACGTGCTCCTGGTGATCCCGCTGCTGGTCGAGGGCGGAGCGCGCCGGGACCTCGACCGGATCCTGGTCGTCGACGCGAGCGAGCAGGCACAGTTCGAGCGGCTGCTCGCTCGCGACGGCGGCCCGGCCGAACAGGCGCAGGCGATGCTCGCCGCCCAGGCGAGCCGCGCCGACCGGCTTGCGCTCGCCGACGACGTGCTGCGCAACGACGGCAGCGTGGAGGTCCTGCGCGCGGGAGTCGACGACTTGCACCGGCGGTATCTCGCGCTCGCCGGCGTCCGGTCCTGAGAATCCAGACCGCCGCTGGCAGATCCCGGCGGCGAATTATTCTCGCCTCCGAGGTTTACCGTGGCCCTTTGTCTGGATCACAATAGGCGGATGAACTCGCATCCGGACCCGCAGGGCGCATCCGCGCCGCAATCCGTGCCGGTGGTCTATGAACAGCCGCTCAACGAACGCATGCGCAACTTCCTGCGGCTCGATTTCCTGTACACCCAGGCGAGCTATCACAGCGAGATGCCGAACTCCTGGAGCGCGCGCGCGGCGGTCGCGAGTCTGCTGGAAATCCTCGCGATCACTGCCCGCGGCGACGCCCGCAGCGACGTGCTGAAGGAACTCGAGCGTCACATCAACATCCTCAAGGACTACCAGGCGAAGAGTGGCGTCGATCCCGGGCGCCTGAAGGCGCTGATGAGCAATCTGGTCCGGCTGCGCAGCGACCTAGGGGCTACGGGCGCCAATTTCATGGCGCCCTTGCGCGACTCGGAATTCTTGAGCGCGATCAAGCACCGCAGCGCGATTCCCGGGGGCACCTGCGATTTCGACCTGCCCGACTACTCGCACTGGTTGAGCCGGCCCGCCGAGGAGCGCACCGCCGAGTTCGACCAATGGCTCTCGATGATCCGGCCGTTGTGCGACAGCATCGCCGAGATCCTGTGGCTCACGCGGCAGAACGCCCGCTGCAAGCCCGAGACCTCGGTCGGCGGAGTCTTCCACCTGCCGCTCGAGCGCGATACGCCGTGCCAGCTCGTGCGCATCGCCCTGCCGGCCGACAGCGATCTGTTTCCGGAGATCAGCGGCAACCAGCATCGCTGTACGGTGCGATTCCTCAGCTGGAGCGACGTCGCGCACCGGCCCGTGCACGTCGAGACCGACGTGCCGTTCCTGCTGACTTGCTGCCTGTAGGGCGGCGAACCCGCGGCCGTGGCCACGATCGTCAAATGCCCCACCTGCCAGCGCGACGTGGCCTGGACTGACATCCATCCGTTTCGCCCGTTCTGCAGCGAGCGCTGCCGGCTCGTCGATCTCGGCGCATGGTTGACCGAGCAGCGCGGTTTGCCCGGCGCCGACGGCGAGCTCGCGTCGCAGCCCGAGGACGGCGACGACGCGACGCCGCTTTAGCCGATCGGGCTCGCATCGACGCCGCTCGCGCCGAGCGCCCAGGCATCGTCCAGCGCCAAGCCGCGCGCGTAGACCGGCACATTCACGGTTTCGCATAGGACCGCGAGCGCCTCGGGCGCCAGCGGCGCTCGCAGCGCGAGGAAATCCGCGCCGGCGGCGGCCGCGGCGACGGCATCGTGCAAAGCGCCGCAGCGGACTCCGCGCAGCGTCTCACCGGCCGACGCCGGCCGCTGCGCCGCGAGCCCGGCACGATCGGCGATGAGCCGGTACACGGCCGTTTGCGCGACGGTCAGCCGCGCAGGCAGGCGCAGCGCGGTGATGACCGGCCGATCGGCCGGTAGGACCCCCGCCGCGCCGAGCCCGTCGACGTCGCACCAGCGCAGCGCCTGGCCATCCCGGCCCTCGGGCTCGCCCCGGCGGCGCGTGACGAGCCACACGTCGAGCAACACGCGGCGCTCGGCATAGCGATGCCGGATGCGGATCAGCGGGTGACCGGCAAGCACCGCGAGGCCGAGCTCCTCGTCGAGTTCGCGCCGCAATGCGGCGAATCGCGTCTCACCCGGATCGAGCTTGCCGCCGGGAAATTCCCAGCCGCCGGCGAGATGCTTGCCGGCCGGGCGTTGCGCGAGCAGCACCCGGCCGGCCGTGTCGCGGATCACGCCCGCCACGACGTGCAGTTCGGCGCGGTCTGCCGCCCCGTTCATCGTCGCGGAAGGGTCAGCCGTTCGCCTGCTGCAATGCGCCGTGGCAGTGCTTGTACTTGCGTCCCGAGCCGCAGGGGCAGGGTTCATTGCGGCCCACCTTCGGCACCGCGCGCACGAACGGCACCGTCGGTGGCGGGGGCGCGAGCATGCCGTCGTCGCCGCCGGCGCCCGGCTCCCCGCCCATGCCGAGCGCGCCGCCGGGGCCGGCCTGAATCGGCGAGATCGCCTCGGCGTGCTGCATCTGCAGCGCGCGCGCCAGGCGCCGTTGCCGCTCCAATTCCTCGCGCTCGATCTCCTCCTGGCTGCGCACCTGGATCTTCGACACCGTCGTGATCGTATCGAGCTTGATCCGGTCGAGCATCGCGGAGAAGAGCGCGAACGCCTCGCGCTTGTATTCCTGTTTCGGATCCTTCTGCGCATAGCCGCGCAGATAGATGCCCTGGCGCATGTAGTCCATCGCCGCCAGGTGCTCGCGCCAGTGCTGGTCGAGCGTGCGCAGCATCACCTCTTTCTCGATGTAGCGCATGACCTCGGCACCGACGCCGTCCAGCTTCTCGCGGTACGCGGCCTCGAGCGCCTCGAGGACTTTCTTCTTCAGCGAGGTGCCGTCGCCGCTCGCCTCCGCCGCCAACCACTGTTCGATCGGCAGCCGGGGGCCGAAATCGCGCTCGACCGCCGCGGCGAGACCCGGCACGTCCCATTGATCCTCGGGCGCCGCCGGCGGCACGAACTCGTCGACCAGCTTATCGACGACCTCCTCGCGAACGCCGACGACCGCCTCGGCGACGTCCTCGGCGGCCATCAGGTCGGTGCGCTGCTGGTAGATCACGCGCCGCTGATCATTGGCGACGTCATCGTATTCGAGCAGCTGCTTGCGGGCGTCGAAATTGTGCTGCTCGACACGCCGCTGCGCCCGCTCGATCTGGCGGGTCAACATGCCGCTCTCGATCGCTTCGCCCGCCTTCATGCCGACGCGCGTCATCAGTCCCTTCATGCGTGCCGGGTCGCCGAAGATGCGCATCAAATTATCTTCGAGCGAGAGATAGAAGCGGCTCGACCCCGGGTCGCCCTGGCGGCCGGACCGGCCCCGCAGCTGATTGTCGATGCGCCGCGACTCGTGCCGCTCGGTACCGATGATGTGCAAGCCACCGGCGGCGAGCACCTGCTCGTGCCGCTCGCGCCACTCGTCGCGGATCTTCTGCAGATCGTCCGCGCTCGGATTGCGCAGCGCATCGATCTGGATCTGCGTGCTGCCGCCGAGCACGATGTCGGTGCCGCGGCCGGCCATGTTGGTCGCGATCGTGACCGCGCCGGGGCGTCCCGCCTCGGCGACGATGTGCGCCTCGCGCTCGTGCTGCTTCGCGTTCAGCACCTGATGCGCAATCTTCTCCCCGGCGAGCAGTTTCGCCAGGCGCTCCGACGTCTCGATCGAGGTCGTGCCCACCAGCACCGGCTGGCCGCGCTTGGCGCAGTCCGCGATGTCCTCGCGGATCGCCTGGAACTTGTCGGTCTCGCCGAGGAAGACGAGATCGGCGCGATCGTTGCGGATCATCGGCTTGTGGGTCGGGATCACCGCGACCTCGAGGCCGTAGATTTCCTGGAATTCGAACGCCTCGGTGTCGGCTGTGCCGGTCATGCCGGAGAGCTTCGAGTACAGGCGGAAGTAGTTCTGGAAGGTGATCGAGGCGACGGTCTGGTTCTCCTCGCGGACCTGCACGCCCTCCTTGGCCTCGACCGCCTGATGCAGGCCGTCGGACCAGCGACGGCCCGGCATGGTGCGGCCGGTGAACTCGTCGACGATGATCACCTCGCCGCCGCGTACGATGTAGTCGACGTCGCGCTTGTAGATCGCGTGCGCGCGCAGCGCGGCGTTCAGGTGGTGCATCAGCCGGATGTTGCCGGCGTCGTACAAGCTCTCATCCTCGCGCAGCAGGCCGCTCGAGGTGAACAGCTCCTCGATGCGTTGATGACCGGTCTCGGTGAGCGTCGCCTGCTTGGCCTTCTCGTCGACCCAGAAGTCGCCGTCCACCGCGAGCGCGTGGCGTTCCTGCGCCGTGGGCCGCCGCGCCGCGACGCCGATCGTCCGCAGCAGCCGCATCTCGACATCGTCGCGCGCCTGCTCGTCCGGGGCATCGGCGTCCGCGTCGACCTCCGGCACCGCGGGTTCGGGCACGACGGGCTGCGCCGGGGCATTCGCGGCGGCGGCACTCTCGGCCACGGCACTCTCGGCGGCGGCGGCTGCACCCTCGGTCGCGGCGGCGAAATCGACGCTCGCGACATGCACGCGCCGGTCGCGCCAGATCTCGAGCTTCGCTTTCAGCGACGCCCTGCCGCGGCCGAGGGCCCGGGCGAGATCGTCGGCGGTCGCGACGTTGTCGCCGTTAACGCTCAGGATCACGTCGCCGCGGCGCAGATCGCCGCGCACCCGCTTCGCCTCGGTCTGCGCGACCAGCAGGCCGCGATCGACGGCTTCCTCGAGCGGCGCGCGCGACAGCTTCGGCACCAGGGCGTTGATCTTGATGTACAGCTCGGTGCTCTCCTCGGCGGGGCCGGAGATGATCAGCGGCGTGCGCGCCTCGTCGATCAGGATCGAGTCGACCTCGTCGACGATCGCGAAGGGCAGCTTGCGCTGCACGCGCTCCTCGAGGCGAAACGCGAGGTTGTCGCGCAGATAATCGAAGCCGAATTCGTTATTGGTGCCGTAGGTGATGTCGCAGGCGTAGGCCGCGCGCTTCTCGTCCTGGGACTGCGCGTTCTTGATCACGCCGACCTGCAGGCCGAGGAAGCGGTAGACCGGCGCCATCCAGTCGGAGTCGCGCTGCGCGAGGTATTCGTTGACGGTGACGACGTGCACGCCCTCGTTGGTGAGCGCGTTCAAATAGGCGGGCAGCGTCGCCATCAGGGTCTTGCCCTCGCCGGTGCGCATCTCGGCGATCTTGCCGGCATTGAGCACCAGGCCGCCGATCAGCTGCACGTCGAAATGCCGCAGCCCGAGCTTGCGGCGCGAGGCCTCGCGCACCAGCGCGAACGCCTCGGGGGCGAGCGCATCGAGCGTCGCGCCGCCGGCGAATCTAGCCTTCAGGTCCTGCGTCTTCTCCGGAAACTGCTCGTCGCGCAGCTCCCGCACCTCGGGCTCGAGGGCGTTGATCGCCGCGACGCTGCGTCCCATCTCCTTGATCAGGCGCTGGTTGCGGCTGCCGAAAACTCGGGTCAAAAGCTTCCACACGCGCGGGAATCCTCAAAAAGACCGGTATTGTACGGGTAGACCCGCAGCGCGGGAAATCGTTTCGGCGTCGCGGCGCCGACGGCGCGGGGTCAGCGCACGGCGCCGACGAAGGGCAGCGGGTTGACCGCCGTGCCGTTCTTCAGCACCTCGAAATGCAGGTGCGGTCCCGTCGATCGGCCGGTCGAGCCCACCAGCGAGATCTCCTGGCCCTTGCGCACCAGATCGCCGACCTTCACCAGCAGCTTCTCGTTGTGGCAATACATCGTCGCGAGGCCGTTGCCATGGTTGATCTCGACCATGTTGCCATAGCCGGAACGCGGACCCGCCCAGGTCACGAGGCCGGCGGCGACCGCATCGACCGGCGTCCCCGCCGGCGCCGCGATGTCGAGACCTTCGTGGAATTCGGTGAAGCCGGTGAACGGGTCGGGTCGGTCGCCGAAGTACGAGGAAATCCAGCCGGTGCGGACCGGGCTGCCCTGTGGGTAGACCTGCTTGTTCAGGTCCCGGGTGAGAATGAGGTTCTGCAGCACGCCGAGCTGCTGTTCGCGGCTCGCGAGCTCACGCTGCACGCGATCGACCATCGCGCTCAGGCTCGGTATCTGCGCCGGCTGGCCGGGGGAATCGCCGCTGCCACCCTGCGGCGGCGGCTCGCCGAAGTCGAATTCGCCGCCATCGAGGTTCGCCATGTGTACGAGGCGCGTGCCGAGGGCGTCGAGACGGATCACACTCGCATCCATCCGGCCGACGCGCAAGGTGAGCGCGTTCACCTTCGCCTGGAACGCGTGCCGCAGCTGTTCGATCTGCGTCTGCTGCTGCAGGATCGCCGCCGACCAGCGGCCGAGGCGCCGCAGGGGCTGCGGTGTCTGCTGCCGGCCGCCGAGGCTGATGCCGATCGAGAACGCCCCGCCGACGACGAGCAGCACCACGGCGACCGCGATCGAGATGATCAGCGGATGGCGCAAGTCGAATTGTTTCACACGGCCCGAGTGCCGGCCGACGAGGATGACGTTCATAGGGAACACGATTCCAACGCTTGCATCGCGCTTGTCACTGGTAACCCCGCTGTCCTCGCTCCTTGGGGAGCCCTTGGACCGGAAGCTTTGCGTCCCCGCCTCGCGGCGGGTTTGCCTTTGATCAGTCCGCCGCACTATGCAGAAAAAGGTGACTCAAAACAAGGATTTCCGCACACTTGCGGGCGTCGGGCACCGCTCGCCGCAAGCATTGCAATGCAATATCCGAAAGCGATCAGTGAGTTACTGCGATTACGTCACAAGCGGCTTGACGATCTGGCGGCGTGCCTGACCCAGCGCGCGACGATCCTCGCCGGCGTCAAGGCGGCGCTGCCCGCGGCGCTCGCGGAACACGTGGCGACGGCCGGCCTCGAGGGCGGTCGATTGTCGCTCGGCGTCACGAGCGCCGCTTGGGCGAGCCGGCTGCGTTACGCGATCGGCGAGGCGCGCGAACGGATCGCCGCGAGCTGCGGCGTCGCGATCGACGAAGTGCGCATCCGCGTCGTGCGCTCCCGGCCGCCGCCTCAAGTCTGAACGGCCGCCGGGACGTAGGAGATGGGCGCCTCGGCGAGGCTGTCGAACGTGACTTCCCGCCACGCGCTCGCCCGCTCGATCAGTTCGCGCAGCAGGCGGTTGTTGAGGGCGTGCCCTGACTTGTAGCCGCTGAACTCGCCGATCAGGCTATGGCCGAGCAGGTACAGATCGCCGATCGCGTCGAGGATCTTGTGCTTGACGAACTCGTCCTCGTAGCGCAGGCCATCTTCGTTCAGGACGCGGTAATCGTCGAGCACGATCGCGTTGTCCATGTTGCCGCCGAGCGCCAGATTGCGTGCCCGCAGGCTCTCCAGGTCGCGCATGAAGCCGAAGGTGCGCGCGCGGCTGACCTCGCGCAAGAACGAGGTCGTCGAGAAATCCATCGACGCGACCTGCGCGTGCTTCTTGAACGTCGGGTGGTCGAACTCGATCTCGAAATTCACCTTGAAGCCGTCATACGGGTCGAAACGCGCCCACTTGTCGCCGTCCTCGACCTGCACCGTCTCGAGGATGCGGATGAAGCGCTTCGGCGCCTTCTGCTCCTCGATGCCCGCCGACTGCAGCAGGAACACGAAGGGGCCCGCACTGCCGTCCATGATCGGCACTTCGGCGGCACTCACTTCGACGAGCGCGTTGTCGATCCCGAGGCCCGCGAGCGCCGACAAGAGGTGTTCGACCGTCGAGATCTTGACCTCGCCGCGATGCAATGTCGTGCCGAGCATGGTGTCGCCGACGAACTCGGCGCGCGCCTTGATGTCGACCGCCACCGGCAGATCGGTGCGGCGGAACACGATGCCGGTGTCGACCGGCGCCGGCCGCAGGGTCATCAGCACCTTTTTGCCGGTATGCAGCCCGATTCCCGACGCTCTGATCGAATTCTTGAGTGTTCTTTGATGCAGCATTATTGCCCTGAAGACCGGATTCTCATGCCGGCAAAGGTACCACAGCGCCCGCCGCAGCTTGAAACGGGCGCCCGCGGCCTGCCCCACGGGGCGGACCGGCCGGGCGCCGAAAGTGCGGAATGTTCCCCGAACCTCGCGCGCCTAGTCCGCCTGACGGCGCAGAAAAGCCGGAATGTCCAGCAGATCCTCCGCTTCCATTGCGCCGCGCAGGCCGTCGCCGACGGCACGCTGGCGCTGCACGGTCGGCTTGTCGAGCGCGGCGTAGTCGGACGCGGCCGGCGGGCCGGCGCGGCGCACCACGCGCATCGTCGGCGGCGGCGGCGCGGCGATCGCCGGTTGCGCCTCGCGCGCGTTCTTCGCCACCGGCCGGCCGAGGCCGGTCGCGACAACGGTGACCCGGATCTGGTTGGTCATCTCCGGATCGATCACGGTGCCGACGACGACGGTTGCGTCATCCGAGGCGAACTGCTTGATCACGTTGCCGACCTCCTGGAACTCGCCGATCGACAGATCCATCCCGGCCGTCACGTTGACGAGGATGCCTTGCGCGCCGGCGAGATTGATGTCCTCGAGCAAGGGGCTGGAGATCGCCGACTCGGCCGCCTCGCGGGCACGGTCCTCGCCGGAGGCGCTGCCGGAGCCCATCATCGCCATGCCCGTCTCCGACATCACGGTGCGCACATCGGCGAAGTCGACGTTGATCAGCCCGGGACGGGTGATCAGCTCGGCGATGCCCTGCACGGCGCCCTGCAGGACGGTGTTCGCCGCCTTGAACGCATCGAGCAGGGTGGTCTCGCTGCCGAGCACCGAGAGCAGCTTCTGGTTCGGGATCGTGATCAGCGAATCGACGTATTTCGACAATTCCAGCATGCCGTTGTCGGCGATGCGCGAACGCTTGTTGCCTTCCATCTCGAACGGCTTCGTCACCACCGCGACCGTCAGGATGCCGAGCTCCTTCGCCACTTGCGCGACCACCGGTGCGGCGCCGGTGCCCGTGCCGCCGCCCATGCCGGCGGTGATGAACAGCATGTCGCAACCCTCGATCAGCTCGATGATGCGGTCGCGATCCTCCATTGCGGCCTGCCGGCCGACTTCCGGGTCGGCGCCCGCGCCGAGGCCCTTGGTGATGTTGCAGCCGATTTGCAGGGCCGTGCGCACCTTGGAGTGCTTGAGCGCCTGCGAGTCGGTGTTGATGCAGATGAAATCGACGCCCTCGAGGCCGGCCTGCACCATGTGCGAGACCGCGTTGCCGCCGCCGCCGCCGACGCCGAGCACCTTGATGACGGCACTTTGGCTGAATGTATCCATCAGTTCGAACATTCCGATTCTCCTTGACTTTATTGGATCAGAAATTCCCGTGAAACCAATTCCTCATTCGCTCGATCAGGTCCTTCACGCCGGCGCCGAGCAGCGGCCCTTGCGCGCGCTGCGGATCCGCCGTGCTCTTCGCGTACAGCAACAACCCGACGCCGGTCGCGTGGATCGGATTGCCGACGACGTCGGTGAGTCCGCTGACGTATTGCGGGATGCCGAGGCGCACCGGCATGTGGAAGACTTCCTCGGCGAGCTCGATCGCACCCTCCATCTTCGCCGTGCCGCCGGTGAGCACGATGCCCGTGGCGACGGTCTCCTCGAGCCCGCTGCGCCGCAGTTCGTCGCGAATCAGCGCGAACAGCTCCTCGTAGCGCGGCTCGACGATCTCCGCGAGCGTCTGGCGCGCGAGCCGGCGCGGCGGCCGGTCGCCGACGCTCGGCACCTCGATGGTCTCGTCGGGATTGGCGAGCTGCGAGAGCGCACAGGCGTACTTCAGCTTGATGTCCTCGGCGTACTGCGTCGGCGTGCGCATCGACACCGCGATGTCGTTCGTGACCTGGTCGCCGGCGATCGGGATCACCGCCGTGTGGCGGATCGCGCCGCCGCCGAACACGGCGATGTCGGTGGTGCCGCCGCCGATGTCGACGATGCACACGCCGAGGTCCTTCTCGTCCTCGGTGAGGACCGCGTAGCTCGAGGCAAGCTGCTCGAGCACGATGTCGTCGACCGCGAGTCCGCAGCGCTGCACGCACTTGACGATGTTCTGCGCCGCGCTGTCCGCGCCGGTGACGATGTGCACCTTCGCCTCGAGGCGCACGCCCGACATGCCGATCGGATCGCGGATCCCTTCCTGCGAGTCGATGATGTATTCCTGCGGCAGGACGTGCAGGATCCTTTGGTCCGCCGGGATCGCCACCGCCTTGGCCGCGTCGATCACCCGTTCCACGTCGCTCTGCGCGACCTCTTTGTCTTTGATCGCGACGATGCCGTGGGAATTGAGGCTGCGAACGTGGCTGCCGGCGATGCCCGCGTAGACCGAGTGGATTTCGCACCCCGCCATCAGCTCCGCCTCTTCGACGGCGCGCTGGATGGACTGCACCGTCGATTCGATGTTGACGACGACGCCCTTCTTCAGGCCCCGCGAGGGATGGCTGCCGATGCCGATGACTTCGAGGGTGCCGTCCGTGAGCACCTCGCCGACGATCGCGACGACCTTGCTGGTGCCGATGTCGAGGCCGACCAGGAGATTTCGATCTGAACGCTTGGCCATGGATGATTCGACCCTTTAGACTGCTTTCTGCACGTGGGCTTGGACCGGCGCGGGCGGCGCGGGCGGTGCGGGGGTGGCGCCCTGCGCGGGCGCCACCCCCTGCGCCGGCGCCGGCGCCGCCGCTGCCGGCTGCCGGGGCATCTTTGCCGGCGTGCGCGCCGCGCCGGCAATCGAGTGCGCGCCGCCGCGCCAACCGACCGCGAAGCCGTTCGAGTAGCGCATGTCGACGTACGCGACGTCGTCGAGCCGGGGCAGGACGATCTGCGAGGCGGTGCGGATGAAGCGGCTGAGGCGCCGCGCCACGTGCTTGCGGCCGAGGCGCACCGCGAGACCGTTCGCGAGATCCATCCGCCAGGCGCCCCGTTCGTCGAGCCGCAGGGCCGCGATGGGAAACCCCGCCGCCGCCATCGGCGGCTGCGCGGCGAAGTAGCGCTTCGCGACCTCGGTCTCGCTGCCGGACGGGCCGCCGAGGCTGGGCAGTTGCGGCGGCGGATCGAGCGCGCCGCGGAGAAAGAGTTCGCCGCGGCCGTTGAGCAGGCCGGTGCCGTTCCAGCGCGCCGCCGCGGTCTGCTCGATCACCGTCACGCGCAGCCCGGTCGGCCAGCGCCGCTGGACGCGCACTCGATCGACCCAGGGAATGGCCTCGACGGCGCGCTGGATCGCCTCGAGATTGACCGACATGAAACCTCCCACGAGATACGGCGCGACCGCCTTCTCGATCGCGATCGGCGAGACGTGCTGGAAGCGGCCGTCGATCGCGACCGCGCGCACCGGCCGGTTCAACGCCCAGGTGAGCGCGCCGATGCCGGCCGCGACGAACGCGACCAGCGCGACCTTGTGCGCGAGCGCGCGCCAGTCGAGGAGCGAGCCAAAGCGCCGCCAGAGCGGCGGGGAGGCACTGCGTCGCCTCTTGTAGCGATTGCGCCGCTGCAGGACGCCGGCCATCATTTGCGTCGCCTCGCGAAGCTCGTCTCGAGCACCTGCCAGGCGAGGTCCGCGAAATCCAGGCCGGCGCGGCGCGCGGCCATCGGCACCAGACTGTGATCGGTCATGCCGGGCGTCGTGTTGATCTCGATGAAGGTGAACCTGCCGTCCCGCGCGTCGCGCATGAAGTCCGCGCGGCCCCAGCCCTGGCAACCCGTCGCGCGGAACGCAGCGAGCGCGGCCGCCGCGAGGTCCGCCTCCTCGCCTGCATCGAGGCCGCTCGGACAGCGGTACACGGTGTCATCGCGAAAGTACTTGGCCTCGTAGTCGTAGAACTCGGTGGCGGGTTCGATGCGGATCGACGGCAGCGCGCGATCCTGCAGCAAGGCGACCGTGTATTCGCCGCCGCCGACGAAGGCTTCGGCGAACACGAGGCTCTCGATGGCGCGCGCCGCGGCAAATGCGCGCGGCAGGTCCGCCGCATCCTTCACCTTGGTGATGCCGACGCTCGAGCCCTGCGAGGCGGGCTTGACCATCATCGGCAGGCCGAGCGCGGCGAGCGCGCGCTCGAAGTCGGCCTCCTTCTCGAGCAGCGCGAACGGCGGAACCGCGCAACCGACGCCGGCGGCAACGAGCTTCGTTTTCAGCTTGTCCATCGTCAGCGCGGAGGCGAGTACTCCGCTGCCGGTGTAGGGGACGCCGAGCCATTCGAGAGCGCCCTGCATCAGTCCATCCTCGCCGCCCGGGCCGTGCAGCGCGATCCACGCGCGGTCGAATCCGGTGGCGATTTCCCCGATCGGCCGCTCGCGCGGATCGAACGCATGCGCATCGACGCCGCGGCGGCGCAGCGCCGCGAGCACCGCGCCGCCTGAGAGCAGGGAGATCTCCCGCTCGACCGAATCGCCGCCGAGCAGGACCGCGACCCTGCCGAACTGCCGCGGGTCCTCGGTGCGGGGCATGACGTCGTCGCTGATCAGCAGGCTCACAGCGGCTCCCCGACGATGCGCACTTCCGGACTCAAGGCGACGCCGTGCTGCGCCGCGACCGCCTGCTGGATGCGGCTGATCAAGGCCTCGATGTCGGCGGCGCGCGCGGCACCATGGTTGATGATGAAGTTCGCGTGTTTCTGCGAAACCGAGGCATCGCCGATGCGCAGACCCTTCAGGCCCGCCGCCTCGATCAGCCGCGCCGCATGCTCGCCCGGCGGATTCGTGAACACCGAACCGCAGCTCCATTCGCCGATCGGCTGGGTCTGCTTGCGTTGCTCCAGCAGATCGCGGATCGCGCCGCTGTCGGCATCGGGCCGTGGCTCGAACTCGAGCAGCGCAGCGACGAACCATTCGGCTTGCGGTCCGCGAACGCTGCGATAGCCGATCCGGTAATCACCGCGATCGCGCTTGCGGACGGCGCCGCGGCGGTCGATCGTCTCGACCGCGACGACGTGCCGCCAGGTCTCGCCGCCCCAGGCGCCGGCGTTCATCGCAAGCGCGCCGCCGAGGGTTCCCGGAATGCCGGCGAGGAACTGCGCGGGCCCGAGCCCCCATTGCACGCACTGGCGCGCGATGCGCGCGCAGGGCACGCCGGCTTCGGCGCGCAATCTCGTCGCGCTCTCGCGCGCAAGTGCGCCGAGCGCACCGTGCGTCACGACGACCGCGCCGCGAAAGCCGCCGTCGCGCACCAGCAGGTTGCTGCCGAGCCCCACCCACAGCAGCGGCACCGCAAGCGGCAATTGGCGCAGGAACGCGCCGAGATCGTCGATGTCGCGCGGCACGAAGAACAGGTCCGCCGGACCGCCGACGTGCCAGGACGTGTGCTTGGCGAGCGGCACGTTGCGCAGCACGCGCGCGTCGAATTCCGCCGCCAGGCCCCAGGGCAGCGTCGCCGCGGTCACGCGGCCGCTCCCGACGCGAGGCGCGCCTTCAGTTCGTGCGCGACCGCGCCGATGTTGCCGGCGCCCATGGTCAGCACCACGTCGCCGTCACGCAGCACGCCGCGCAAGGATTCGGCAAGTTCGTCGACGCGCTCGACGAAGATCGGCTCGACGAGGCCGCGGCTGCGCACCGCCCGGCAGATCGCGCGGCCATCGGCGCCGGCGATCGGCGGCTCGCCGGCCGCGTAGACTTCCGTGATCAGCAGCACGTCCGCCTCGCCGAGAACGCGCGCGAAGTCGTCGAGCAGGTCGCGCGTGCGCGTGAACCGGTGCGGCTGAAATGCGAGCACGATCCGGCGGTCCGGCCAGCCCTGGCGGACCGCCTCGAGGGTCGCGGCGACCTCGGTCGGATGATGTCCGTAGTCGTCGACCAGCGAAGCGCCGCCGCCGGACCAGAGAATTTCGCCGAGCGGCTGGATGCGCCGGTCGATGCCCTGAAAATGCTCCAGCGCCCGCTGGATCGGCGCATCGTCGATGCCGAGCTCGGTGGCGACCGCGATCGCGGCGAGCGAGTTCTGCACGTTGTGCCGTCCCGGCAGATTCAGCACGATCGGCAGCGGTGCCCGGCCCTCGCGCAGCGCCGCGAAGCGCGATTGCAGCCCGAGCGCACGCACCTCGACCGCTCGCACGTCCGCCGCCGCATCGAAGCCGTACATGATGCAGGAGCGGCCGACCGAATCGCGGGTCGCGCGCACCTCGGCATCATCGACACACAGGACCGCGAGCCCGTAGAACGGCAGGTTGTGCAGGAAGTCGACGAAGCTCTGCCGCAGGCGCGCGAAATCTCCCTCGTGGGTTGCCAGATGATCGTTGTCGATGTTGGTGACGACCGCGATCATCGGCTGCAGATGCATGAACGAGGCGTCGCTCTCGTCCGCCTCCGCCACCAGGTAGCGGCCGGCGCCGAGGCGCGCGTTGCTGTCGGCGCTCTTCAGCCGTCCGCCGATCACGAACGTCGGATCGAGGCCGCCCTCGGCGAGCACGCTCGCCACCAGGCTGGTGGTCGTCGTCTTGCCGTGCGTGCCGGCGATCGCGATCGAGTAGCGGAAGCGCATCAGTTCGCCGAGCATCTGCGCGCGCGGCACGACCGGCACGCGCCGGGCGAGCGCCGCGGCGACCTCCGGGTTGGCGCGGTTGACCGCGCTCGAGACGACGACGACGTCGGCCGCGCCCAGGTGATCGGCACTGTGGCCGATGAACACCGTCGCGCCCAGGCGCGCGAGGCGCCGCGTGACGGCGTTTTCGCGCGCATCGGACCCCTGGATTTCGTAGCCGAGATTGAGCAGCACCTCGGCGATGCCGCCCATGCCGCTGCCGCCGATGCCGACGAAGTGAATGCGCTGGATGCGCCGCATGCGGTCGTTCACGGGCTCCCTCCGGCGGCGATGCACAGGTCCGCGAGCCGCGCGGCGGCATCGCCGACCGCCGACGCGCGCGCCGCTTCCGCCATCGCGAGCAGACCCGCGCGATCCGCGGCGAAGCCGCCGAGCATGCCGGCGAGACGCCCGGCATCGAGGTCGCGCTCCTGCGCGATGCGCGCGGCGCCGATCCCCGCGAGCACCTCGGCATTCTTCGTCTGGTGATCGTCGATCGCCGCCGGAAACGGCACCAGAATCGCGCCGAGGCCCGCCGCCTGCAGCTCGGCGATCGTCAGCGCACCGGCACGGCACACCGCGAGATCCGCCCAGGCATAGGCCTCGGCCATGTCGTCGATGAACGCGCTGGTCCGCGCGTCGATGCCGGACCGCGCGTACGCGTCGCGCACGACAGAGAGGTCACGCTCGCCGGTCTGGTGCCGGATCTCGGGCCGCCGCTCGGCGTCGAGCCGCGCGACGGCGGCGGGCAGCAGTTCGTTCAACCGGCGCGCGCCCCGGCTGCCGCCGATGACGAGGATGCGGATCCGGCCGCTGCGCGGCGCGAAGCGCAATCGCGGCAGTTCGAGCGCGGCGATGTCGGCGCGCACCGGGTTGCCGATGCAGCGTGCGTGCACGTTCGCGGCGAAACTGCCGGGAAACGCCTCGAGAACCTCGCGGGCGATGCGCGCGAGCCAGCGGTTGGTCGTGCCGGCGATGGCGTTCTGTTCGTGGATCAGCAGCGGAATGCGCAGCAGCCACGCGGCGATGGCGCCGGGGCCGCTGACGAATCCACCGGCGCCGAGCACCGCGCGCGGCCGGCGCCGCCGCAGGATGCCCGCCGCCTCGACGACGGCTCGCGCGAGGCGCAGCGGCGCGAGCAGCCAGACGAGCACGCCCTTGCCGCGCACGCCGGCGATGCGCAGCCACTCGATCGGAAAGCCGTCGGCGGGGACCAGGCGGGCCTCCATGCCGCCCGGCGTGCCGAGCCAGACGACCGCGACGCCACGCTCGCGCAGCACGCGCGCGACCGCGAGCGCGGGGAACACGTGCCCGCCGGTGCCGCCGGCCATGACCATTATCGGGCCGCCGCTCATCGCCCCACTCCCGGCGGGCGCATCACCGCGGCGCGCGAGGCACACTGCACCTCGTGATAAATGCGCAGCAGCACGCCGATCCAGGCGAGCGTCACGAGCAGGCTGCTGCGCCCGTAGCTGAGCAGCGGCAACGTCAGGCCCTTGGTCGGCAAGATGCCCATGTTGACGCCCATGTTGACGATCGCCTGCAGGCCGATCCAGACGCCGAATGCGAGCGCGATATACGAGTGAAACGGCAACCCGGCCTGCGCGGCCATTCGCGAGATGCGCACCGCGCGCCAGACCAGCGCGACGAACAGCGCAATGACGCCCATCACCCCGGCGAGGCCGAGCTCCTCCGCGAGCACCGCGAACACGAAGTCGGTGTGCGCCTCCGGCAGATAGAACAGCTTCTGCACGCTGTTGCCGAGGCCGACGCCGAACCAGGATCCCCGGCCGAAAGCGATCAACGATTGGGTGAGCTGGAAGCCGCTGTTGAACGGATGGTTCCACGGGTGCAGGAAGACGGTGAGACGCTGCAGCCGGTACGCCGAGGTGAACGCCAGCACGCCGAGCACCAGGGTGCCGGCGGCGAGCAGCAGCAGTACGTAACGCAGGCGGCTGCCGGCGACGAACAGCACCGCGATGCCGGTCGCGAACAGCACCGTGGTCGCGCCGAAGTCCGGTTCGAGCAGCAGCAGAACGGAGGCGACGCCGATCAGTCCGATCGGCTTGAGGATGCCGGCGAGCGACTCCTCGAGTTGCGCGCGCTTGCGCACGCAGTAGCTGCAGACCCAGTTCACGATCAGCACCCGCGCGAGTTCCGAGACCTGGAAGTTGGCCGGCCCGATCCGCAGCCAGCGCCGCGAGCCGTTGACCTTCGCGCCGATGCCGGGAACCAGCACCAGCAGCAGCAGGCCCATGCCGCACAGCATGAGGAACAGCCCGTAGCGGTCCCACAGACGGATCGGCACGCGCGTGACCAGCCACGCGAAACCGATGCCGAGAAAGCCGTAGATGAACTGCCGGTCGAGGAAGTAGAACGGATTGCCGTAGTCGCGTCCGGCGATCGACATCGACGCCGAGGTGACCATGATCAGCCCGATCAGAAAGAGCGCCGCGCACAGCCCGACCGTCACCGGATCCCAGGCGAACGGCACCCGGTCGCGTGTGCGCAAGCCGTAGGTCATCGCGTTCGTGCTCATGCGCGTCTGCGGGCGAGGCCGTGGACCGCGGCGGCGAACGCCGCGCCGCGCTCGGCATAGTCGCGGAACATGTCGAGGCTCGCGCACGCCGGCGACAGCAGCACGGTCTCGCCCGCGCGCGCGAGACGGGCCGCCGCCGCGACCGCCTGCTGCATCGACCCCGCTCGCTCGACGGCACAGACGCAGCCGAGCGCCGCCGCGATCGCCGCCGCGTCCTTGCCGATCAACACCGCCGCACGCGCCCGCCCGCGCAAGGCCCCGGCGAGCGGCGTGAAGTCCTGACCCTTGCCCTCGCCGCCAAGGATCATCACGAGGCCGCCGTCGCTCCCCTCGACCGCCGCGACCGTCGCGCCGACGTTCGTCCCCTTGGAATCGTCCACGTAGCGCACGCCCCCAACCTCGGCGACCCACTGCGAGCGGTGCGGCAGTCCCGCAAAGGTCTCGAGCGCCGCGAGCATCGGCGCCCGATCGAGTCCGATGGCCTCGCCCAGCGCGAGCGCGGCGAGCGCGTTCGCCGCATTGTGGCGGCCGCCGATCTTCAGCCGCGCCGCCTCGAGCAGCGGCTCACCGCGGCACACGAGCGCGCCGGCGGCGCCCGCAGCCGCCGCGAGCGAATAGTCGGCGTCGGCGCGCCGCACGGAGAAGGTCGTCGCGGGCACCCCCTCGCGGCGCATCGCCATCACCCGGGGATCGTCCGCGTTCAGTACCATCGCGGCGGCGCGCTCGAAGATGCGCCGCTTCGCGCGCGCGTAGTCGTCGATCGTCGCGTACCGGTCGAGGTGGTCGGCGCTCACGTTGAGCACGGTGGCTGCGCTCGGCGCGAGTGAGCAGGTCGTCTCCAGCTGGAAGCTCGACAGCTCGAGCACGTACAGCTGCGGCGCCGGCTGCTCGAGCAGATCGAGCGCCGGCTCGCCGAGATTGCCGCCGGCGAGCGCGCGGCGCCCGGCGGTGCGCGCCATGTGCGCGATCAGGCTCGTCACGGTGCTCTTGCCGTTCGTGCCGGTGATGCCGACCACGGGCGCGCGCGCCTCGCGCGCGAACAGCTCGACATCGCCGATGACCTCGATGCCGCGGCTGCGGGCGGCGCGCGCGATCGGCTCATCGAGCGACAGGCCCGGCGACATCAGCAGCTGCGATGCTCCGTCCAGCAGCGCGAGATCGAGCCCGCCGAGGCGCAGATCGATCCGCCCGGCGAGTTCGCCGAGCAACGCGAGGCCCGGCGGCGCGGCACGCGAGTCGGTCGCGCGCACCGCGAGCCCGCGCCGCAGCAGGTGGCGGATGCAGGATGCGCCCGTCTTGCCGAGACCGACCACGACGGTGCTCATCGGATCTTCAGGGTCGCGAGACCCGCCAGTACGAGGACGAAGCTGATGATCCAGAAGCGCACGATCACCTTCGGCTCCGCCCAGCCCTTCAACTCGAAATGGTGGTGTATCGGCGCCATCCGGAACAGGCGCTTGCCGGTGAGCTTGTAGGAGGCGACCTGCAGCATCACCGATACGGTCTCGAGGACGAACACGCCGCCCATCACGAACAGCACGATTTCCTGGCGCACGATCACGGCCGCCGTGCCGAGGCTCGCGCCGATCGCGAGCGCGCCGACGTCGCCCATGAACACCTGCGCCGGATAGGCGTTGAACCAGAGAAAGCCGAGCCCGGCGCCGACCAGTGTCGCGCTGAAGATCAGCACCTCGCCGACCCCGGGGATGTACGGGATCTGCAGGTAGCTCGCGAATTTGAAATTGCCGGTCGCATAGGCGAACACGCCGAGTGCCGCCGCGACCATCACTGCCGGCATGATCGCGAGCCCGTCGAGCCCGTCGGTCAGATTGACCGCGTTGCTCGTGCCGACGATCACGAAGTAGGCTAACGCGACGAATCCGACCGCGCCCATCGGCACGGCGACCGCCTTGAAGAACGGCACGTACAGCGAGACCTCGGCGGCAGACTGGTGGAAGTGGTACAGCGCGACCGCCGCGCCGATGCCGGCGACCGATTGCGCGAAATATTTGTAGCGGGCGGCGAGGCCCGTTGAATTGCCGACGACGAGCTTCAGATAGTCGTCGTAGAAGCCGATCAGCCCGAACAGCAGCGTCGTCAGTAGCAGGATCCAGACGAAGCGGTTCGACAGGTCCGCCCACAGCAAAGTGCCGAGCGCGACCGCGACCAGGATCAGTCCGCCGCCCATGGTCGGCGTCCCGGCCTTCGGCAGGTGCGACTTCGGGCCATCGGCGCGCACGCGCTGGCCGATCTGGTAGCGGTTCAGGGCGGTGATCATCCACGGACCGACGAACAGCGCGATCGCGAGCGCGGTGATCGCCGCGAGGATGCCGCGCAAAGTGAGATACTGGAACACGCGGAAGGCCGAGTAGTGCCGCGCGAGCAATTCGCTGAGGTATAGCAGCATGGCCGTTCAGCCCGCCCGCACGGCGGGACCCGCCGCCGTGGCCGTGAGCGCCGCGACCACGCGCTCCAGGCGGTTGAGCCGCGAGCCCTTGACGAGCAGCGTGATGCCCGGGCCGATCTGCGCGAGCAGACGGCCGGTCAACGCCTCGGCGTCGCCGAACCACTCGGCGCCGCCGCCGAAGGCCTCGACCGCGCGCAGCGACAGCGGCCCGAGGCCGAACAGGCGCACGACCCCGCGCGAGCGGGCGTAGGCGCCGATCTCGGCGTGGCTCGCCGCGGCACTCGCGCCGAGCTCGCCCATCTCGCCGAGCACCAGCCACTTGACGCCGGCGAGGCCGCCGAGCACATCGAGCCCGGCGCGCACGGAGCTCGGATTGGCGTTGTACGAATCGTCGATGATCCAGCTGTCGTGCGCACCGGGCTTGAGCTGCAGCCGGCCGGCGACGGCGCGAAACTCGGCGAGACCGGCGACAATCTCATCGAGCGCCGCCCCGGCGGCCGCGGCGGCCGCGGCGGCGCCGGCCGCGTTCATCACGTTGTGCATGCCGCCGGCACGCATCACGATCGGCGCCTCGCCGAGCGGGCAGTCGAGCGTGAAGCGCAGCACGAACTCGCCGCGCTCGATCCCGAGGTGCGGCTCGCGCGCACGAAAGTCCGCGCCGTCACCGAGTCCGAAGCTCACCACACGCCGCGCACCGGCGAGCCCGCGCCAGTACTGCGCGTAGGCGTCGTCGGCATTGATCACTGCGCTCGCGCCCGCCTCGAGGCCGGCGATCGTCTCGCCTTCGCCGCGCGCGACGCCCTCGAGGTCGCCGAAGCCCTGCAGGTGCTCGGCGCCGGCGTTCGTCACGAGGCCCGCGGTCGGCCGCACCAGCGGCAGCAGCGCCGCGACGTCGCCGATGCGGTTTGCGCCGATCTCGACGACCGCGGCGACATGCGCGGCCTCGAGCCGCAGCAGGGTCAAGGGCACACCGATGTGAGTGTTGAGATTGCCGCGCGTTGCGAGACACGGACCGCGCCGCGCGAGGATTGCGCCGATCATCTCCTTCGTGCTCGTCTTGCCGTTGCTGCCCGCGACGGCGACGACCGGCAGCCGGAATTGCCCGCGCCAGGCGCGCGCGAGCGCCTGCAGCGCGCGCAAGGCGTCGCCGACGACGAGCTGCGGCAGCGCCAGCGGCAATTGCCGCTCGACGAGCGCACCGGCCGCACCGGCCGCGGCCGCCGCCGCGACGAAGTCGGCGCCGTCGAAGTTCGGTCCGCGCAGGGCGACGAACAACGCGCCGGCCTCGAGCGTGCGGCTGTCGGTCGACACGGCGCAGAACGGCGCATCGGCGCCGACCAGCCGTCCGCCGACCGCGCGTGCCGCATCCAGCAGGCGCCGGTTCACGCCGCCTCCCCGAGGTTGCGGCGCGCTTCGCGCAGGTCGCTGAAAGGCCGCCGCTCGGCGCCGTAGATCTGATAATCCTCGTGGCCCTTGCCGGCGATCAGCACGACGTCGCCGGCGGCCGCCTCGCCTAGCGCCGTCGCGATCGCGAGCGCCCGGTCGTGCAGCACGCGCGGCGCATGCGCCTTCACGCCCGCAAGGATCGCCTGCACGATCGACGCCGGGTCCTCCGAGCGGGGGTTGTCGTCGGTGATGATCAGGCGGTCGGCGAGCTGGTCGGCGATTGCACCCATCAGCGGCCGCTTGCCGGCGTCGCGATCGCCGCCGCAGCCGAACACGCACCACAGGGCGCCGCGGCAGTGCTCCCGCAGCGCCGCGAGCGCCTGGCCGAGCGCAGCCGGCGTGTGCGCGTAGTCGATGACCGCGAGCGCCCGGTCTGCGCTCTCGGCCGCGACGGGTTGCATGCGCCCGGGCGGAGGCGTACACCCGCCGAGCGCGGCGGCGGCCTCGGGCAAGGGCGCGCCGGCGGCGGCGAGACAGCCGAGCACCAGCGCGCAATTCTCGGCGTTGAACCGGCCGATCAATCGCGAGTGCAGCGTCGCCCGGCCGTACGTGCCCTCGATCTCGATGCGCATGCCGCGCGCTTGCGCCGCGACTTCGCTTGCGTGCAAGCGGCGCGGCGCGAGCGCCGCGGCGGCGGCGGCGTCACCGGCGTCGCCGACCCAGACCGCAGTGAGCGGCGCACGCGCCGCATGGCGCCGCGCGAGCTCGCGACCGAAGGGGTCGGCGACGTTGAGCACGATCTGCTGCAGGCCGGGAAACGCGAACAGCCGCGATTTCGCCTCGGCGTAGGCCTGCATCGTCGCGTGATAATCGAGGTGGTCGCGGCTCAGATTGGTGAACGCGGCGCAGCTGAAGCGCACGCCGTCGACCCGGTGCTGATCGAGCGCGTGCGAGGACACCTCCATCGCCACGTCGCGCACCCCGGCGGCGCGCATCGCCGCGAGCCGCCGATGCACGCCGACCACGTCCGGTGTGGTGTGCGTCTGCGGCTCGAGCTCGCCGATCCGCCCCCAGCCGATCGTGCCGGCGTAGCCGGCCGGCACGCCGCGCCGGTTCGAGGCCTGCGCGAGCAGGTACGCGCAGGTCGTCTTGCCGTTCGTGCCGGTGATCGCGAAAATGCGCAACGACGCCGAGGGCCGGTCGAAGAAGCGGTCGGCGATCGCACCGGCGTGGCGAGCGAGCTGCGCGACCGGCGCGGCGAACACCCCCGGCGGCAGCGCCGGCGCCTCGCCCCGTCCGTCCTGCTCCCACAGCACCGCCACCGCGCCGCGGCGCACCGCGTCGGCGCAATGCGCGAGGCCATGCGAAGTGCGGCCCCGCAATGCGAGAAACAAGCTGCCCGGACGCGCCTCGCGGCTATCCTGGGTCAGATCGACCACGGCGACGGCGGTCTGCGGAATCGGCGCGACGCCCTCGAGGAGCGATTCGAGCCGGACCGGTCGATCAATGTGCTTGCACGCGTTCACGGCGTCTCGTTGAGGCGCACGAGTCTCGCCGCCGGCACGTTCTCGAGGTCGTCGGGCGCCACGTCGAGCAGGCGCATGGCGCCGGTCATGACGCTCGAGAACACGGGCGCCGCGACCTGGCCGCCGTAGTAGAGCGGCCCGCTCGGCTGGTCGATGACGACGACGGTCGCGAGCCGCGGGTGCGAGGCGGGCACGAGACCGGCGAAGATCGCCATGTATTTGTGCGTCGAATAGCCGCCGTCGTCGGCCATCCAGGCGGTGCCGGTCTTGCCGGCGACCTTATAGCCGACGACCGCGGCGAGCGGCGCCGTGCCCTCGGCGGTGACGACCCCTTCCATCAAGCCGACCAGCGAGCGCGCGATGCTCGCGCGGATCACGCGCACGCCGGGGACCGGCGCGGTGACGCGCACGAAGCTCACCGGACGTTCGAGGCCGAAGGCGCCGATCGTCGCGTAGGCGTGCGCGAGCTGCAGCGGCGTCACCGAGAGGCCGTAGCCGTGCGACAGGGTCGCGATCTCGATCGGCCGCCAATGCGGGTAGCTCGTCAGGATGCCGGCGGATTCACCCGGAAAGTCGCTGCCGGTGACCTGGCCGAAACCGAGATTCGTCAGCGTCTTCCAGATCAGCTCCGGTGGCAGGGACAGCGCGATCTTCGCCGCGCCGACGTTGCTGGATTTCGCGAGGATCGTCGCGAGATCGATCGGCCCCAGATCCTGCTCGTCTTCGAAGACCTTGTCGCCGACCTTAAGATATCCCGGCGAGGTATCGACGATGCTGTCGGCGCGATACTCGCCCGAAGCGAGGGCGGCGGCCATGATGAAGGGTTTCACGCTCGAACCCGGCTCGAGCATGTCGGTCGCGGCCCTATTACGATACAGCCGCGGCTGGTACTGCTCGCGGTCGTTCGGATTGAACGACGGTTGGTCGACCATCGCCAGCACCTCGCCGGTGTTGCAATCGATCACCGTCACGGACCCGGCGCGCGCGTGATAGCGCTGGATTGCCCCTTTGAGCGCCCGGTATGCCAGGTACTGGATCCGCAGGTCGATGCTGGTCACGAGGTCGCGCCCCGGGCGCGGCGCACGAATGAGACCGACGTCCTGCACATAATCGCCGTACATGTCCTGCAGGACGCGCTTGGCACCGTCGGCGCCGGTCAATATCTGGTCATAGCTGAGCTCGAGTCCGTCCTGACCGCGGTCATCGATCGTCGTGAAGCCGACGACGTGGCCGGCGACTTCGCCCGCCGGGTAGAAGCGCTGGTACTCGCGCATCAGGTATAGCCCCGGAATCCCGAGCGCCTTGATCTGCGCGGCTTGCGCCGGCGGCAGGTGGCGGACGAGGTACAGGAACTCGCGATCGAGATGGCTGCTGATCCGGCGCGCAAGCGAGCGCTCCCGCTGGTGCAGGGCCCGCGCGAGAACCGGCAGATCCTCGCTGTGCCGGTTGATCACCTGCGGATTGACCCAGACGCTGTCGAGCGGCGTGCTGATCGCGAGCGGCTCGCCGTTGCGATCGAGGATCTCGCCGCGGTGGGCGGCGATCGTCACGACCCGCAGCGCGCGCTCGTCGCCCTGCTTGAGCAGGAATGCATGATCGAGCACCTGCAATTCGACCGCGCGCGCGGCGAGCAGCGCGGCGCCGGCGAGCACCAGCACGAGCACCAGCGCCGACCGCCAGCGGTAAGTCTTGAGGCGACCGTCCTGAGCGGTGGAACGCGCCTTCACGGACGCACGATCCGCACGTCGGCCGGTTGCGGCATCACCATGTGCAGCTTGCTGCCGGCCATCCGCTCCACCAGGGCGTTCGACGACCAGGTGCTCTCCTCCAATTCGAGACGGCCGAGCTCGGTGTCGAGCGCGTCGCGCCGGGCGTTCAACGCTTCGAGCCGGGTGAACAAGAGACGCGCCTGATAGCGCTCATAGACGACCGAGGTCGCCGAGATCAGCACGGCGAACCAGAGCACCGGCAGCAGGACGGCGAGGATTCGGCGCTCGCTCATGCGGCCAGATCCTGTTCCAGCCGCTCCGCGACGCGCAGCCGCGCGCTGCGGGCCCGCGGATTGCGCTCGATCTCCTCGGCGCCGGGCACGATCGACTTGCCAACCAGCCGCAGGCGCGGCCGGGCCTGCGGCGGAATGTGCGGAAGGCCCGCATACATGGGGTCGGTCGCGGACTGTCGCTGCAGGAAGCGCTTGACGATGCGATCCTCGAGCGAGTGAAAGCTGATCACCGCGAGGCGCCCGCGCGGCTCGAGGCGCTCGAGCGCCGCGGCGAGTCCCGCCTCGAGTTCTGCGAGCTCGTCGTTGACGTGGATCCGCAGTGCCTGGAAGACGCGTGTTGCCGGGTGTTTGTGCCGTTCCCGCGTCGGGCAGACCCGGGCGATCATCTGCGCAAGCTGCAAGGTTCGCCGGAACGGCTCGCTCTTGCGGTCAGCGACGATCGCGCGCGCGATGCGCATCGCGAAGCGCTCTTCGCCGAACTCGCGGAAGATCCGTGCGAGTTCCGCGGCCCCGGCCCGATTGAGCACATCGGCGGCGCTCGGGCCGCCGCTGCCGTCCATGCGCATGTCGAGCGGACCGTCCTGCATGAAGCTGAAGCCGCGCGCCGGATCGTCGAGCTGCGGCGAGGAAACCCCTAGATCGAACAGGATGCCGTCCAACCGCAGTTGCGGCCGGACGCGATCGACGCAGGCGGCGAGCGCCGAGAAGGGCGCGAGGAAGATCGCGACCCGCGGATCGGCGGCGAATTGCGCGCGCGCCGCGGCGACCGCGGTCGGATCGCGGTCGAGGCACAGCAGCCTGCCGTCGGCGGCAAGCTCACCGAGTATTGCGCCGGCATGTCCGCCGCGGCCGAAGGTCGCGTCCATGTACACACCGTCCGGCTTCACGTTCAAAGCCGCCACCGCCTCCACCACCAGAACCGGCAGGTGCGCCCCTTGGGCAAAATCCCAGCCGCTCATTGCTCCCCGCGCTCCACCGTCGATCGCGACCGTTCAGAGCGTCAGCGTTTCGAGCTCGGTCGGCAGATCGCCCGCCGATTCCTCGCCCGCCAGCCATTCGTCCCGCCGTGCATCCCAGCGCGCCTCATCCCAGAGTTCGAACCGCATACCCTGTCCGATCAACATCGCATCGCGCGCGAGCATTGCGAACTCGCGCAGCTTCGGCGGCAGCAGCAGGCGCCCGTGACCGTCGAGCTCGATGTCGGTCGCGTGACCGACCATCAGTCGCTGCAGCCGCCGCGCCTGCGGATTGAGCGTCGGCAATTGCATCAACTTGCGCTCGATGACCTCCCAGTCGGACAGCGGGTAGAGCAGCAGGCATCGATCCTTGTCGACCGTGACCACCAAGCGGCCGCCGCACAGTTCCTGCAGCCGTTCGCGATACCGGGTCGGCATCACGATCCGACCTTTGGCATCGAGAGTCAGTTTGTTGGCGCCGCGGAACATCGCTGAAAGGGTCGCGAAAACCCATTATCTCCCACTTTTTCCCACTCATCGCCACTATAGGGATCCGTGCCTCGGACTGTCAACGGCTTATGTTAAAAAAAACTCGCAAGGACAGTGACTTAGGTCACATTTGCCGATCCAACAACGCGTTCGCGGGGGCCGCGAGCTTTTAATTCAGACCGTTAGGAGCGCTTTCTGGAATTTGCCGCATGATCGGCGCCAGTTGGAATCGACGCGTGCCGCGCCCTGCCGGCGGCGATCGCGCACACCCCGGGGCGAGGTGTCGAGAGAAGAGAGTCGGCCGTTAAGCCGGGTTCTGTCGTGGACAGTCATTCCTCTGGGATGCGCGTCGCCGCGCACCTCGAGCGACCTACCCGGAAGCCCCTGTGGGCCACAGTTTGCGGCCATCGGCACCGCATGCTTCCCTATTTGGTCTTGCTCCAGGTGGGGTTTGCCGTGCCACCGTTGTTGCCAACGGCGCGGTGCGCTCTTACCGCACCATTTCACCCTTGCCGGCGCCTTGCGGCGCTTTGGCGGTATCTTTCTGTTGCACTTTCCGTGGGCTCGCGCCCCCCAGGCGTTACCTGGCACCTTGCCCGATGGAGCCCGGACTTTCCTCCATGCACCTGCGCGCACAGCGACTGTCTGGCCGACTCTCTAGGGCGACAGAGTAACAAAAGCCCGGATTATTGCGAGCCGGATCCGTCGCGCAGCTCGAGCGCGCGGCGGTAGGCCGCGTTGCCGCGCGCGCCGGCGATGCGTGCCGCGAGCCGCGCAGCCTGCGCGAGCGGCAGTTCCTCGAGCAGCGCGCGCAGCACGCGGTCGAGTTCCGCGCCGCCCGCTGCCGGCGCCGCGGGCGCGCCTTCGATCACGACCACGATTTCGCCGCGCGCCAGGTCCGGTTCGCGCGCGGCACGCGCGGCGAGATCGGCGAGCGTGCCGCGATGCACCTGTTCGTGCAGCTTGGTCAATTCGCGCCCGAGCGCCGCCTGCCGCGAACCGCCGAGCGCGCCCGCGCAGTCCTCGAGCATCTCGCGCAAGCGATGCGGCGATTCGTGGAAGATCAGCGTCCGGGGCTCTTCGCTGAGTTGCGCGAGGCGCCCGCGCCGCGCGGCCGATCGCGCCGGCAAAAAGCCGAGGAACGAGAATTCCGCGGTCGACAAGCCCGCGATCGACAACGCCGCGATCGCCGCGCACGGACCCGGCACCGCGACGACCTCGATGCCCGCGGCGGCGGCCGCGCGCACCAGCTCGAAGCCCGGATCGCTGATCGCGGGGGTGCCGGCATCGCTGATCAGGGCGACGTCGGCCCCGGCGGCGAGCCGCGCGAGCAACGCGGGCGTGCGCCGCCGCTCATTGTGTTCGTGCAAGGACAGGAGCGGCGTCGCGATCTGGAAGTGACGCAGCAGCGCCGCACTGTGCCGGGTGTCTTCGGCCGCGACGAGCGCACAAGCCTCGAGCGTCTGCCGCGCCCGCGGACTCAGGTCGCCAAGATTGCCGATTGGCGTCGCCACCACGTACAGTCTGCCGGGAGGAGTGTTTGCCACTATAATTCGCGCCTCGGGGTCAAATGCGGCAGAAGGATTCGAAGCGTATGGCAGCGTTCCGCCGGCGTCCATCGACGATGATCTGCATCGCCTTGTGCGCAGGCCTCGCGCTCGCGGGCTGCAGCCTCGTCGCGCCGGTCGAGACGCCGGCGAGCGCGCGCAGCGACGCCGGCCGGCTGGCGCGGCAGGGACGCCACGCGCAGGCCGCGCAGGCCTACGCGGCGCTTGCCGTGCCGAACTCGCCGGACCACGATTACGACGAGCTGCAGAGCGCGGAACAGTGGCTCTTGTCGGGCAACCCCGCCGCGGCACGGCAGGCGCTCGCCGCGGTCTCGCCGGCCGCGCGCGTGAAGCTCCCCGTGCTGCGAGCGCTGGTCGGCGCAGCGGTCGCGCTCAACGGCGGCGACGGCGCCGGTGCGCTCGGCGAACTCGCGCGAATTCCCGCGCCGCAGGACGCGCCTCAGGCGCGGCAATACTGGCGGCTGCGCGGCAGCGGCGAGTTCCTGGTCGGCAACACCGCGGCCGGGGTGCGCGCGTACGTCGCGCGGGAGCGCTGGCTCACGGATCCGGCCGCGATCCGCGCAAACCGCGACGAACTGTTCGCGCGGATTCGCGTCGCGGCCGTCCACGGCGATTCCTTCGCGCCGCCCCGCAACGCGGGGCCCCTCGTCGCCGGGTGGCTCGCGCTCGGCTCGGTCGCGCTCGAACTCGAACGCAACCCGATGCGCGTGTCCGCGGCGCTGGCCGCGTGGCGGGCGCAATTCCCCGATCACCCCGCCACGGCCACGGTGGCCGCGGCCGCGCAGTCGCAGGTGCGCGCCGTCAGCGCATTCCCGCGCCACGTCGCCCTGCTCCTGCCGCTCTCCGGCGCCGCTGAAGACGCCGGCATTGCGGTCCGCGACGGCTTCATCGCCGCCTATTTCCAGCAGGATGCGGCATCGCGTCCGCAAGTCAAAATCTACGACGTCGCCGCGACGCCGGTCGCCGATGCCTACGCCCAGGCGATCGCGGGCGGCGCCGATTTCATCGTCGGACCGCTGACCAAGGGGAGTGTCGCCGCGATCGCGCCGCTCGCGTCAGGCCGCGTGCCGATCCTCGCGCTGAACTTCCTGCCCGATTCCATCCCCGCGCCGCGTGAGTTCTATCAATTCGCGCTGCGCCCCGAGGACGAGGCGCGGATCGTCGCCCGGCGGCTCATCGCCGACGGCCGGCTGCGGGGCGTCGCGATCGTGCCGGACGGCGACTGGGGCCAGCGCGTCGAGCGCGCCTTTACCCAGGAACTGACCCGCCTCGGCGGCGCGGTGCTCGCATTGCAGAACTACGAACCGGGGCAGATCGACTTCTCCGACATCATCCGCTCGGAGCTGCAGATTCACCAGATCAGGGGTCAGGCCGCGACGCATCGCCCGGACGCCGCCTTCGTCTTCATCGCCGGGCCGCCGAGTATCACCCGGCTGCTCATCCCCCAGCTCAAATTCCTCTTCGCCGGCGACGTTCCCGTCTACTCGATGCCCGACGGGTACGCGCCGGGTGCGTCCGCCAATTCCGACGTCGACGGCATGCGCTTTCCCGACATGCCGTGGATGCTCTCCGACGACCCGGTGACCGCCGCGATCCGCCATACGGTGCACTCGGCCTGGCCGGCGCGCACTACGCGCTGGGACCGGCTGTACGCCTTCGGCTTCGACGCGTACCGTCTGGTGCCGGCACTGCGCTCGGGCTATTTCACCGGCGGCGCCGAGATTTCCGGCATGACCGGCCGGCTGCGCTTGGACGCGCAGGATCGGATCCGCCGCGGCCTCGACTGGGCACAGATCCGCGACGGGGTGCCGCAGCCTCTCTAGCGATCCGCGGCAGCTGCCGCCACCGCGGCGTTTCTGCATCGAATCGCCAGGAATCGGCCGTGCCCGCGCGGCGCCAGCGGCACACACTGTGCCGATGCGCGATGATTCCGCCGCCGCCGCGCCACCCGACCCTCGCCACGACCGCGGCGCCGCGGCCGAGCGTCTCGCCGCGGCCTTTCTCGAGGCGCGGGGTCTCGCGGTGCTGCTGCGCAATTTCCGCTGCCGGCAGGGCGAGCTGGATCTGGTCTGCGCAGACGCCGGGTTCCTGGTGGTCGTCGAGGTCCGTCAGCGCTCCGGCACGCGCTTCGGCGGGGCGCTCGCCTCCGTGACCGCGGCGAAACGCCGGCGGATCATGCGCGCGACCGCCGTTTTGCTGCTGCGGACGCGGCGCTGGCGCTACGCCTGCGTGCGCTTCGACGTGGTCGGTATCCAGGGACGGCCGGACGCGGCGCCCGAGATCATCTGGATCAAGGATGCCTTTCGCGGCGGCCGCGGCGCCGGCCTCATTTGACGACCTGCAACTTCGGCCGCTTGGACGTCCTGCCGCCGGCGTTGCCGGCTTGCGGCGCCGGCGTCGCCGGCGAATCGCCCGGATCCGGATCGGCGTCGCCGTCCGGAAAGATCATTCCCTGCCCCGTCTCGCGCGAGTAGATACCGAGCACGGCGCGCACCGGCACATGGACGGCGAAGCTCGAGCCGCCGAACCGCGCCGCGAAGCTGAGCGCGTCGTTGCCGAGCTTCAGCGACTGCGTCGCCGTGTAACTCACGTTCAGCACGATCTTGCCGTCCTTGACGTAGGGGCGCGGCACGACGACCCCGTCGAGCGTCGCATCGACGACGACGTGCGGCGTCTCGCCGCTGTCGCTGATCCATTCGTGCAGCGCGCGCAGCAAGTAGGGGCGCCGCGCCTTCACTGCCGCATGCTCCGTTCGGCCTCGGTGAGCGAGGCGCGAAACGCCGGCCGGCAGAAGATTGCATTCATGTACTTCACGATGGGCTGCGCCGGCGGCGGCAGTTCGATGCCGTAGAACGGCAGACGCCACAGGATCGGCGCGATGCTCGCATCGACCAGCGAGAACTCGTCGCTGAGAAAGAAGGGCTTCGCCTTGAACACCTCGGCGCTCGCGGCGATCGCCTCGCCGAGGATCCTGCGCGCCTGCGCGGCCCCCTTGCCCTGCGGGTCGGCGCGGATGTCCGCGGCCATTCCATACCAGTCGCGCTCGACCCGATAGAGCGCCACCCGGAACTGGGCACGCGTGACCGGATCGATCGGCATCAGCGGTGGATGCGGAAATCGCTCGTCCAGGTAATCGATGATGACCCGCGAGTCGTACAGGACGAGATCGCGGTCGACCAGCGTCGGCAGGCTGTGATACGGATTCAGGTCGAGCAGATCATCGGGCAGCTTGCCGACCTCCGCGCTCACGACGTCGATCGTGATGCCCTTCTCGGCGAGCACGAGCCGCGCCCGGTGACTCCAGGGGTCGGCCGGTCCCGAGAACAAGGTCATCACCGCCCGGCGTGCCACGAACACTGTCTCCTGATGGCGATGCGGCTGCTCCAGCGCGTTGCGCGAGGGGCCGCGCGCGCGCGCGGCCGCGGTTTCAGTGCACGTCCTTCCAATATTCCTTCTTCAACAGATACGCGAAGACGAAGAACGCCAGGAGAAACAGCATGACGAACACGCCCATCGATTCGCGCTTCGCCTTGATCGGTTCCGCCGCATAGTTGAGGAAATTGGTGACGTCGCCGACGAATTGATCGTACTGCGCCGGCGTCATCGATCCCGCCGTGCCCGGCGCGACCCCGGCGAGTTGCATGCGGGCGTGGCCGTCGGGGCCCGTCACGCTCTTGTAGACCGGCTTCTGCACGCCCTGCAGCGACGCCAGCACGAACGGCATGGCCACGTTCGGTTTGTAGATGTTGTTGACGCCCCAGGGCCGGGACGGATCGGCATAGAAGCCTTCGAGGAAGGAATAGATGTAATCGGTGCCCATGAATTTGGCCATCAAGGTCAGGTCCGGAGGCGCGACGCCGAACCACTTGACCGCATCGGCCGGCGGCATCGCCGAGACGATGTGCACGAACGGTTTGGTCGAGGTGAACATCAGATTCTGCCGCAACTCGGGCAGCGGAATCTTCAGATCCTTGGCCATCCGGTTGTACCGCAGGTACTGCAGCGAGTGGCAGCCCGAACAGTAGTTCATGAAGTCGCGCGCGCCGCGCTGCAGGGATTGGCTGTCGTTGATGTTCGTGTCGAAGTGCTGCAGCGGATACGCCTCTTGCGCGAGGACGGTCGCACCCGGCAGGAGAATCGACGCCATCAACAAGAATCGCTTAAACATGTCCCGTGACCCTCTCCGGCACCGGCTTCACCCGGTCGATTTTCGTGTACCAGGGCATCAGCAAGAAGAACGCGAAGTAGACCGCGGTGCCGACCCTCGCGAGCAGCGGATAGATGCCGGCGGGGTGATGCATGCCGACATCGCCGAGCGTGATGAACGCCAGGACGAACAGCGTGAGCATGATCTTGTATATGGGGCCCTTGTAGCGAATCGACTTGACCGGCGATCGGTCCAGCCACGGGACGAAGAACAGGATCACGATGGCCGCGCCCATGGTGAGCACACCCCAGACCTGGGTGCCGGCGAACGACGGTACGGCGCGCAGCATCGCGTAGAATGGCGTGAAGTACCAGACCGGCGTGATGTCGGGCGGGGTCAGCAGCGGATTGGCCGGCGTAAAATTCGCCCGTTCCAGGAAGAAGCCGCCGAAGGTCGGTTCGAAGAAGATCACGCCGCAGAACAGCAGCAGGAATCCGGCGACGCCGACCAGATCCTTGACCGTGTAGTAGGGATGAAACGGAATCCCGTCGAGCGGATGGCCGTCGGCGCCCTTGTGCTTCTTGATCTCGATGCCGTCGGGATTGTTCGAGCCGACTTCGTGCAGCGCCATCACGTGCGCAACCACGAGGAAGATCAGCGCGAGCGGCAGGGCCGCGACGTGCAGCGCGAAGAAGCGGTTGACCGTCGCATCGGCGATCACGTAGTCGCCGCGGATCCACTGGACGAGGCCGGCGCCGATCACCGGCAGGCTGCCGAAGAGCGAGGTGATGACCTGCGCGCCCCAGAAGCTCATGTTGCCCCAGGGCAGCACATAGCCCATGAAGGCCTCCGCCATCAGCAGGACGAAGATCAGGCAGCCGAAGATCCAGATCAACTCGCGCGGTTTGCGCGCCGAGCCGTACATCAGCCCGCGGAACATGTGCAGATACACGATGATGAAGAACGCCGATGCGCCGGTCGTGTGCATGTAGCGGATCAGCCAGCCCCATTTGACGTCGGTCATGATGTACTGGACGGAGGCGAACGCCTCGGCCGCCGAGGGCTTGTAGCTCATCGTCAGGAAGATGCCGGTGACGATCTGGTTGACGAGCACGAGGAGCGCGAGCGAACCGAAGTAATACCAGAAGTTGAAATTCTTCGGCGCATAGTACTCGGCCAGTTGCTCCTTCCAGAGCCGGGAGAGCGGAAAGCGCTGGTCGATCCAGCCGAGGAGGCCCCGGCCCGGCTCGTTGCCGCTGGAATCGGATGATGCGGACATCGTTGAACCTCTCCTGCGAAATTTACGACTTCTGCGACACGTCGTCGACGCCGATGACGATGTGCAGATCCTTGCCGATCGCATAGGGCGGGATCGTGAGGTTCTTCGGCGCCGGCACGTTCTTGAATACCCGCCCGGAAGCGTCGTACTTCGAACCGTGGCACGGGCAGTAGTAACCGCCGGGCCAGTCCTTGCCGAGGTCGACCCCGGCGATCTGGAACTCGCCGCGCCGCTTGAACGCGCCGCTCGGCGCGCAGCCGAGGTGGGTGCAGACACCGAGCCCGACCCAGTACTCGGGGAGGCGCGCGCGCACCGGCCCGCTCGCCTTGATGTACGCCGGCTGCAGGGAATCCTCGGAATTCGGGTCGGCCAGCAGATCATTGTGGTCGTTGAGGTGATCGAGAATGTCCTTCGTCCGGCGCACGACGTAGATCGGCTGGCCCCGCCAGGGGACGACGACCATCTGACCCGGTTCGAGCTTGGAGGCGTCGACCTCGGACGGCGCGCCGAGCGCCTTCGCGCGCGCGCTCGGCTGCCACGAAGCAAGGAACGGCGCCGCCGCGAACGCCACGCCGATCGCCCCGGTTCCGACGGTGGCTACTGTCAACAACCGGCGCCGACTGTGATCGATCTGATCAACCATTCCGATTACCCCTTGCCATGGCGAATAACTGCACGCTGACGTGCAATTGACAAAACTTTTCCGCTCCCCGTGGGACGGTGGTGTTTAACATTGCCGGTCGAGGGCGCATTATACACGCCAGGCGACGTTGGCTGCGGGCTGCGCGGCGCAAGCGCCGACACCGACGTCGCTCCGACGCAGTGCCCCCGGGCCGTCGGCCGTTCGGCGCTCGAACCTTCTCGTGCGGGAAATCGTTTTGCAGACAGCGCGCTCGCTCCTGAAATTCTTGGTCCGCGCGATCATCCTCGGCCTCGCGGCCGGATTCCTGATCGTCTGGTGGAAGCCCGCGCTGCTCGGCGTGCCGCGCACCGATCCGTCGCGTTCGATGGTGAGGGCGGCGCAGTCTGCAGGTCGGCACCGACCCCTGCCGGACGCCACGGCGCCGCCGGCCGGCGGGCGCGGGATCGTCGTCGCGAGTTTCGCCGACGCGGTGGCGCGCGCGGCACCGGCCGTGGTCAATATCTACACGGCGCGCCTCGTCACCGAGCAGACCCAGGCGCCGCCGCTCGCACAACTGTTCGGCGATCTCTGGCCGACCTACCGGCAGCGGGTCGAGCGCAGCCTCGGATCCGGCGTGATCGTCAATGCCAACGGCACCATCGTGACCAATCGGCATGTAATCGCCGGCGCCGAGTCGATCATGGTGCAACTCGCGGACGGGCGCACCGCCGAGGCGAAGATCGTCGGCGAGGATCCGGATACCGATCTGGCGGTGCTGCACATCGCGCTCGACAAGCTGCCGGTGATGCCGCTCGGCCGCTCCGACACGCTGCGCGTCGGCGACATCGCTCTCGCGATCGGCGATCCGTATGGGCTCGGCCAGACGGTGACGCAGGGCATCGTCAGCGCGAAGGGCCGCGGCCAGCTCGGCCTCGCGACGTTCGAGAACTTCATCCAGACCGACGCGGCGATCAATCCCGGCAATTCCGGGGGCGCACTGATCAACGCCCGCGGCGAACTGATCGGCATCAACACCGCCGTGTTGAACCGCGCCTACGGCGGGCCGCAGGGCATCGGCTTCGCGATCCCCGTCAACCTGGTGCGCGGAGTCATGAAGCAGATCCTCGAGTACGGTCACGTGATCCGCGGCTGGCTCGGCCTCTCGCCGCAGGAGATCAGCAACGCGCAGGCGGCGCAGCTCGGCATGCCTCACGGCGGCATCACAGTCGTCAACATCCTGGTCAAGAGCCCCGCCTACGAGGCCGGCGTGCGGCCGGGCGACTTGATCACCGCGCTGAACGGCGCACCGATCACCAGCGCGCTCGAGCTGGTGAGCCGGGTGGCCGCGTTGCAGCCCGGGACGATCGTCGAGCTCTCGGGCCAGCACGGCCTCACGCCGTTTACCTACCGCTTCGCGGTGCTCGAGCGGCCGACCGGCGAGGCGAACACGCCGCATTGAGCGGTGGCCGGCGGCTGCGGATCAGCCGGGCGTACGCCGGATCTTCGCGCCGAGCGCCTGGAATTTCTCCTCGATCGCCTCGTAGCCGCGGTCGATGTGGTAGATGCGTTCGATCTCGGTCCGTCCTTCGGCGATCAAGGCGGCGAGGATCAGGCTGGCGGACGCGCGCAGATCCGTCGCCATCACCGGCGCGGCCGTCAGCCGCTCGACGCCCTTGATGATCGCGGTGTTGCCCTCCAGCCGGATCTCGGCGCCCATGCGCCGCATCTCGAGCATGTGCATGAAGCGGTTCTCGAACACCGTCTCGATGATCGTGCCGACACCGGTGGCGACCGTGTTCAACGCCGCGAACTGGGCCTGCATGTCGGTCGGGAACGCCGGATACGGCGCGGTGCGGATGTCCACCGCACGTGGCCGCCGGCCGCGCATGTCGACCTCGATCCAGTTCTCGCCGGTGGCGACGGTGGCGCCGGCCTCCTGCAGCTTGCCGATGACCGCGTCCAGGTGCTCCGGCCGCGTGTTCTTGACGCGGACGTGCCCGCCGGTGATCGCGGCGGCGACCAGGTAGGTGCCGGTCTCGATCCGATCCGGCAGAACTTCGTAGGCGGTGCCGTGCAGGCGCTCGACCCCGTCGATCACGATTTTGTCGCTGCCGGCGCCCTGGATCCTCGCCCCCATGGCGATCAGGAAATTCGCCAGATCCACCACCTCGGGCTCGCGCGCGGCGTTCTCCAGCACCGTGCGACCGTCGGCGAGGGCCGCCGCCATCATCAGGTTCTCCGTGCCCGTGACCGTCACGGTCTCCAGCACCAGGCGCGCGCCCTTGAGCCGGCTCGCGCGCGCCTTGATGTAGCCGTTCTCGATGTGGATGTCGGCGCCCATCGCCTGCAGGCCCGCGACGTGGATGTTCACCGGCCGCGCGCCGATCGCGCAGCCGCCCGGCAGGGATACGTCGGCCTGACCGAACCTCGCGAGCAGCGGGCCGAGCACCAGGATCGAGGCCCGCATGGTCTTGACGAGCTCGTAGGGTGCGAAGTGTTCGCGGATCGTCGATCCATCCACCTCGACGCGCATTCGTTCGTCGAGGGTCACGGCGACGCCCATGCGGCCGAGCAGCTCGATCATCGTCGTGACGTCCTGCAGGTGCGGTACGTTCGACACGATCACGGGGCCGTCGGCGAGCAAACAGGCCGCGAGGATCGGCAGCGTCGCATTCTTCGCGCCCGAGATGCGAATTTCGCCTTCGAGTGCGATGCCGCCGTGGATCTGCAATTTGTCCAAGGAGGTCAGCCGCGGCTTTGCGCCGCGTATTCCTCGGGCGTGTAGACCTTGAGCGCGAGCGCGTGGATCTCGGTGCCCATTGCCGCGCCGAGCGTCGCGTAGACGAGCTGATGGCGCTGCAGCGCGCGCTTGCCGGCGAAGGCGCCGGCGACGACCACCGCCTCGAAATGCACGTTGTCGTCGCTGACGACGGTCGCCGTGCTGCCGGCGAGACCGGCGCGGATCATTCCGGCGAGCTGTTGCGGGTCCATCTCCGGCCTCCTGCGAATCGAAGCGATTCCGGGCAGTTTACTAGAGAAGGCGCGCCGTGGCGCAGCCACGCGGGGCGCGGAACCGCGGTATCATTCGCGCATGCCAGGCGAAATTACCGACGATGCGCTGATCGCGGCGGCCCGGCGGGCCGTTTCGGTCGAAATCGACGGCCTGCGGGCGCAACTGCCGCGGCTCGGCGGCGAATTCGCGCATGCCTGCCGCATCTGCCTGTCCTGTCGCGGGCGCATCGTGGTCACCGGCCTCGGCAAATCCGGCCACGTCGCCGGCAAGATCGCGGCGACGCTCGCCAGCACGGGCACACCCGCGTTCTTCGTCCATGCCGGCGAGGCGAGCCATGGCGACATCGGCATGATCACCCGCGACGACGCGCTGCTCGCGCTGTCGAACTCCGGAGAGACCGGGGAGGTCCTGGCGATCGTGCCGGGGATCAAGCGTCTCGGCGTGCCGCTCATCGCTCTCACCGGTGATCCCCGATCCACGCTTGCGCGCGCAGCGACCGTCCACCTGCACATCGGCGTGCCGGCCGAGGCCTGTCCCTTGAACCTCGCGCCGACGGCGAGCACGACCGCCGCGCTCGCGGTCGGCGATGCCCTCGCGGTCGCGCTGCTCGAGGCGCGGGGATTCACCGAGGAGGACTTCGCCCGTTCGCATCCGGCTGGCAAACTCGGCCGGCGGCTGCTTCGGGTCACGGACGTGATGCGCACGGGCACGGACGTGCCGCTCGTAGGCCCCGGCACCGCGCTCGCCGAGGGCCTCCTGGAAATGTCGCGCAAGGGGCTCGGCATGACCGCGGTCGTCGACGAGGACGGCCGGGCGCTCGGCATATTCACCGACGGCGACCTGCGCCGCGCCATCGACCGCGCGGCGGATCTGCGGGCGACGCCGATCGAGGCGGTGATGACCCGCCACGCCAAGACGGTCCGCATGCAGAGCTTGGCGGCCGAGGCCTTGCTGCTGATGGAGACGCACCGGATCACCGCGCTGCTCGTCGTCGATGCCGAGGAGCGCGTCGTCGGCGCGCTGAACGTCCATGACCTGATGCGTGCGGGGGTCGTTTGACCGCGCGCGCGCCGACGCCGCTCGCGAAGATCGAGCTGCTGGCGCTCGACGTAGACGGCGTGCTGACCGACGGTCGCCTGTACTTCGGCGCGCGCGGCGAGGCCTTGAAGGTGTTTCACGTGCGCGATGGCCACGGCATCAAGCTGCTGCAGGCGAGCGGCGTCACCGTCGCAGTGATCAGCGGCCGCCGCTCGGCTGCGGTCAAGCGGCGCATGCAGGAACTCGGGATCGTCCACCTCGTCCAGGGCTGCGCGGACAAGAGCGCGGCGCTCTCGTCCCTCGCCGCGAAACTCGGCATGCGGCCGACCGCGGCCGCTTGCCTGGTCGATGACACGCCGGACTTCGCCCTGATGGCCACCGTCGGCTTCGCCGCCGCGGTGGCGGACGCCCATCCCCTCGTGCGGACGGCGGCGCACTGGGTCGCCCGCGCCAAGGGCGGCCATGGCGCGGTGCGCGAACTGTGCGACGCGATCTTGCGCGCGCGCGCCGGGCGTCGCTGATGCTGCTGCGGTTCTTCACCGTTCTTGCGGTCGTCGCGCTTGCCGTCAGCACCTGGATCCTGAGCACGCCCCGGCGCATCGGCGTAACGCCCGCGGCGAACGGCACGGCGCAGCGCCCGGGCTACTACCTGAAGGACGCGGTGCTCACCGACTACGATCGGAACGGGGCGCCGAGCATCCGCATCGCGGCCGCCCGCATCGACCAGATCGACGGCGGCGAGCAGGTCGCACTGCACGACATCCGCGTCGACTATCAGGCGCCGGGCGGGGAATCCTGGGTCATGCTCGGGGATCTGGCGCATATCGCACCCGGCGGCAAGACCGTGCAGGTGCAGGGCGACGTGCGCTTGCAGGGCGTCGACCCGAAGCATCCGGGCACCGCCGTGATTCGCAGCGAGCGCATGACCTACGAGGTGGCCGACGCCGTCGCCCGCACCACCAGCGCGGTGCGCATCGACTTCGCCGGTCAAACCCTGACGGCGCGCGGACTCGTCGCCGACCTGAAGGGCCGCAACGTCACCCTGGAATCGAACGTCGATGGCCGCTTCGTTCCGTAGTCCGGCGATCGCCGCGGCGCCGCCTCTGTTGCTGTTGCTGTTGCTGCTCGCGCAGACGGCGCGGTCGGCGCCGCCACCGCGCGCCGCGGGCGTGGTGCCGACCAAGGCGGCGCTGCGGGCGCCGATTTCCCTGGTGGCGCAGTCCTCCGAGATCGACTACCGGACCAATCAGCTGGTGTTCCGCAAGGTGAAGATCACGCAGGGGACGATGTCCGTGTCGGCGGATCTCGCGCACGCGACCGGGCTCGACTTCGACAACAGCCACTGGGTGTTCCGCGGCCACGTGCACATCGTCCTCGGCAATGGCGATCTGCGCTCCACCGACGCCGACATCACCTTCGCCGACAAGCTGCTCGCGCGCGCGACCGTGCACGGCACGCCCGCACAGTTCTCGCAGCTGGATCCGAAATCCGGGCGGCTCGTACGGGGACGCGCGAAGCGGATCGATTACGACGTGCGCAAAGGCCTCGTCGAGTTCGCGCAGGACGCCTGGCTGAGCGACGGCCAGAACCAGATCCGCGGCGAGTCCTTGCGGTACGACATCGCCGCCCGCAGCGTCATCGCCAAGGCCGCGGATCAGGGCAAGAGCCGCGTGCACATCACGATCACGCCGCCCGCCCCGCACAAGCCATGAGCGTCCTGCAAGCGAATCGTCTCGCCAAGCACTACAAATCCCGGGAAGTGTTGCGCGACCTTTCGCTCACGGTGACGAGCGGCGAGGTCGTCGGGCTCCTCGGGCCGAACGGCGCCGGCAAGACGACCGCCTTTTACATGATCGTCGGACTGACTTCCTGCGAGCACGGCAAGATACTGCTGGACGATCGCGACATCAGCCGACTGCCGATGCACCGGCGCGCGCGGCTCGGCCTCGGCTACCTGCCGCAGGAGCCGTCCGTGTTCCGCAAGCTGTCGGTCGCCGACAACATTCTCGCGATCCTCGAGACCCGGCCCGGGCTCGACCGGGCCGCGCGCGACGAGCGCCTCGAGGAACTGCTCGGCGAACTGCACATCGATCATGTACGCGACAGCCTGGGGATTTCCCTCTCCGGCGGCGAGCGACGCCGCGTCGAGATCGCGCGCGCGCTCGCGGCGGATCCGCGGTTCATGCTGCTGGACGAGCCCTTCGCCGGCGTCGATCCGCTGTCCGTCGCCGACATCCAGCGAATAATCAAGCACTTGTCGGACAAGGGCATCGGCGTGCTGATCACCGATCACAACGTGCGCGAGACTCTCGGCATCTGCAGCCGGGCGTACATCGTCAGCCAGGGCGCGGTGATCGCCTCCGGATCTGCGTCGCAGATTCTTGCAAATCCCCAGGTCCGCGAGGTGTACTTGGGTCAAGATTTCAAGCTGTAGGGTCGGTATCATCAGGGACCTATGTTGAAGCCTAGTCTGCAGCTAAGGATCGGTCAGCAGTTGACGATGACGCCGCAGCTGCAGCAGGCGATTCGGCTGCTGCAACTGCCCGCGCTCGATCTGCAGGCGCACGTGCGCGAGACGCTCGAGACCAACGTGATGCTCGAGGCGGACGAGGAGAACGAACCCGAGGCCCCGGCGGGCGCGATGTCCGCGGCCGAGCGTGCGCCGGCCGAAGGCCATGACGCGCTCGAGGGCAAGTCCGGGGAGGCCGAACCAAGCGAGGAGGCGCGGGTCGAGATCGCCGACGAGTCCTGGGCGGACCAGTCGACCGGACCGTCGGACAATCCCTGGTCGGGCGAGGACGACCGGACCGCGGATTACAGCGACCAGCGCGCCTCGACGCTGCAGGACCAGCTGACCGAGCAGCTGGAGCTCGCCCATCTGTCCCCGAGCGATATGGCGATCGCGCGTGTGATCGCCGACGCGATCTCCGACGACGGGTACCTGCAGGACGATCTCGAGAGCATCCGCGCGAGCCTGCTGCCGGAAATCTGCGCCACGGCCGCCGACGTCGAACGGGTGCTCGCGGCGGTGCAATCCCTCGAACCCGTGGGGGTCGGCGCCCGCAATCTCGGCGAGTGCATCGCGCTGCAGCTGCGCCAGCTCGACCCGGCGACACCGGCCCGCGAGCTCGCGCTGCGGATCGCGCAGGATTGCCTCGACCTCGTCGGCGCCCAACAGTTCGCGCTGCTGCGCCGCCGGCTGCGATGCAGCGAGACCGAACTCGAGAGCGCGCTTGCGCTGGTGCGTTCCTGCCATCCGCGGCCGGGCGCGGCGATCAGTCCCGGCCAGGCCGAATACGTGATCCCGGACGTGTTCGTGCGACGTACCGAGCATGGCTGGCTCGTCGAGGTGAATCCCGCGACCACGCCGCGCGTGCGCGTCAACCAGAGCTACGCGAACCTGATCTCACGCTCGCCGGATCACGCGATGCTGCGCACGCAACTGCAGGAGGCACGCTGGCTGATGCGCAGCCTCGAGATCCGCACCGAGACGCTGGTCAAGGTCGCGCGCTGCATCGTCGAGCGGCAGACGCGCTTCTTCGACCGTGGCGAGGAGGCGATGCAGCCGCTCATCCTCAAGGACGTCGCCGACGCGGTGCAGATGCACGAATCCACGATCTCGCGGGTGACGACCGCGAAGTACATGCACACGCCGCGCGGCGTTTTCGAGTTTCGCTACTTCTTCTCCAGCCACGTTGCCGCCGCCGACGGCACCGAGATGTCCTCGACGGCGATCCGCGCGAAGTTGCGCAAGCTGATCGGCCGGGAGCATCCGGACAATCCGCTGAGCGACGCCAGGCTTGCGCAGATCCTCTCCGGCGAGGGCATTCCCGTGGCCCGGCGCACCGTCGCCAAATACCGGGAAGCAATGCAGATCGCGCCGTCGAACGAGCGCAAGCGCGCCGCGGCGCGCAGCAACTGATGGACACTCAGGACGAACGGAGAAACACCATGCAGCTCGATCTCAGCGGCCATCACCTCGAAATCACCCCCGCGCTGCGCAGCTACGTCCTGAAGAAATTCGACAGGATCTCGCGCCACTGCGAACAGCTGATCGACGTGCATTGCGTCCTGACGATCGAGAAGCTGCGGCACAAGGCCGAGGCGACCCTGATGCTGCGCGGAAACAAGATCTTCGCCGAGGCGACCGAGGACGACATGTACGCGGCGATCGACGCGCTCGCGGACAAGCTCGATCGCCGCGTCAAGAAACACAAGGAGAAATCGGTCGACCACCACGCCGCAGACGTGTTCAAGGCCCGCTCGGGTTGAGGCCGATGAGCCCCAATCGATGCGCCTGATCGTCATCAGCGGACTCTCCGGCTCCGGCAAGAGCGTGGCTCTGCACATGCTCGAGGATCTCGACTACTACTGCGTCGACAACATCCCCGCCGCCCTGCTCAAGCCCTTGATCGCGCACGTCGTCCGCGGTTCCGAGGACGTCTACCCCAAGAACGCGGTCGGCCTCGACGCGCGCAACCGGCCCAACGAGATCGAGACGGTCCCGGCGCTGCTCATGGAGTTGCGCCGCAGCGGCATCCGCTGCGACATCGTCTACCTGCACGCGAGCGACGAGGTTCTGCTCAAGCGCTACGCCGAGACGCGCCGCAAGCATCCGCTGATGACCGCGGGGGTGAGCCTGCGCGACGCGATCGCCGCCGAACGCGCGTTGCTCGAGCCGATCACCTTGGCGGCCGATCTGATCGTCGACACCTCGGCGATGGGCATGCACGCCTTGCGCGAACTGGTGCGCGACCGGGTCGACCCGCGCCACGGCAGCCAGGTTTCGCTGATGTTCGAGTCCTTCGGCTACAAGCACGGGATCCCTGGGGACGCCGACTTCGTCTTCGACGTGCGCAGCCTGCCGAATCCGTTCTGGGAGCACGACTTGCGCGGCTTGACCGGCCACGACGCCGCGGTGATCCGCTACCTGGAAGGCCACGCGGCGGTCGCGGGCCTGATCGCGGATCTGATCGCCTTCATCGAGCGACGTCTCGCCGAATCCGTCGCGGCGAATCGCCGCTACCTCACCGTCGCCGTCGGCTGCACCGGCGGGCGGCATCGATCGGTCTATGTCGTCGAGCGCCTCGCGGCGCATTTCCGCCGCCTCCACCCGCTGGTGCTCGCGCGCCACGACGCGCTGCGCGCCGGCGGGGTCGACCCGGGCCGGGAGCGTTGACCGCCCACCGGAGTTCGGCTGCGGCGATGGTGCGATCCGTGCCCTGAAATGCGCCGCTCGCCGGCTCACCCGGCCGTCACGCGCAGGATCTGCATGCTGTTCGTGCCGCCGGAGACGCCGCTGCGCTCGCCCTTGGTGACGATCACCAGGTCCCCGTCACTGACCAGGCGCAGTTCGAGCAGCTGGCCGAATATCGACCGGTGGAGGCTGCGCGGATCCGTGTGGGTCACATTGTAGGCAACCGGGTAGACGCCGCGGTACAGGGTCACGCGGCACAGCGTCTCCGGGTGACGGGTGAACGCGTAAATCGGTATGTCGGAACGCACCCGCGACATCCACAGTGTCGTGGACCCGGACTCGGTCAACGCGACGATCGCCTTGACGTGCAGATGATTGGCCGTGTACATGACCGCGGCGGCGATCGCCTCGTCGCTGCGCTCGAACTGTCCGCTGTCCCTTTGGCGCACGCGCACGTGCCGGTCCTGGTATTTCTCCGCGCCGAGGATGATCTGCGCCATCGCCTCGACGACCTTGATCGGATGCTTGCCGGAGGCGGTCTCCGCCGAGAGCATCACGGCGTCGCTCCCCTCCATGACGGCGTTCGCGACGTCCGAGACCTCGGCCCGCGTCGGGATCGTGTTGACGATCATCGACTCCATCATCTGCGTCGCAGTGATCACCACGCGATTCTGCAGGCGTGCTTCGCGGATGATCTGCTTCTGCAGTCCGGCGAGTTCCGCGTAGCCCATTTCCACGCCGAGGTCGCCGCGCGCGACCATCACGGCATCGCTCGCGCGCACCAGATCGCCGAGCTTGTCGATCGCCTCGGCCCGCTCGATCTTCGCGATCAGCAGGCCGTGGCCTCCCGCCTCGCGCAGCAGCGCCCTCGCCTCCTCGACGTCGGCGGCGTCGCGCGCGAACGACACGGCCAGATAGTCGACGCCGAGCGAGGCCGCCGCGCGGATGTCCTGACGGTCCTTGTCGGTCAGGGCGCCCGCGGACAGTCCGCCGCCCTGCCGATTGATCCCCTTGTTGTTGCCGAGTTCCCCGCCGACGAGAACCCGGGTGCGGATTCTCGGTCCGTCGATTTGTTCGACCTGCAGGCTGATCTGGCCGTCGTTGAGCAGCAGCACGTCGCCGACGAACACGTCGGACGGCAGCCTCTTGTAGGCGATCCCCACCCTGTCCGCGGTGCCGGCATCGGCCGCGAACGACGCGTCGAGCGTGAAGGGCGCGCCGTCGGCGAGCTGCACCGGCCCCGCGGCGAATCGCTCGATGCGGATCTTCGGTCCCTGCAGATCGCCGAGCACGCCGACATATCGGCCCGCCGCAGCGGCGGCGCTGCGCGCGAGCTCGACGCGCCGCGCGTGGTCGGCGAGTTCGCCGTGCGAGAAGTTCAGCCGGACCACGTCGACCCCGGCGCGCACGATGCCGGCGAGGATCGCTGGATCATCCGTCGCGGGCCCGAGGGTCGCGACGATCTTGGTGCTGCGTCGCGACGCGCTCATCCGGCCCGTCGCTCCAGCATCTGCACCGCCGGCAGCTTCTTGCCCTCGACGAACTCGAGGAACGCGCCGCCGCCCGTGGATATGTAGGAGATGCCCTCCTCGACGTGGTATTTCTCGATCGCCGCCAGGGTGTCGCCGCCGCCGGCGAGCGAGAACGCCCTGCTGCGCGCGATCGCATGGGCGAGCGTCCGCGTTCCCTCGCCGAATTGCTCGAACTCGAACACGCCGACCGGACCGTTCCAGATGATCGTACCGGCCGTCGCGAGGATCTGCGACAGCCGTTCGGCCGCATCCGGTCCGATGTCGAGGATCATCTCGTCGTCCGACACCGTCGCGACCGGTTTGACGTCGGCCTCCGCCTTTGCCGAGAATTCCTTGGCGACGACGACGTCGGTCGGCATCGGAATCTCGATGCCCCGCCTCTTCGCCTGATCGATCAATCGGTTGCAGATGTCGAGCATGTCCGGCTCGTAGAGCGACTTGCCCACCTGCGTGCCTTGCGCGGCGAGGAAGGTGTTGGCGATGCCGCCGCCGACGATCAGGCCGTCGACCTTCGCGAGCAGCGCCTCGAGCACGGTGAGTTTCGTCGACACCTTGGAGCCCGCGACGATCGCGATCATCGGCCGCGCCGGATTCTCGAGCGCCGTCTCCAGTGCCGTCAGCTCATTCACCAGCAGCGGACCGGCGCAGGCGATCGGCGCGTACCTCGCCACGGCATGCGTGCTCGCCTCGGCGCGATGGGCGGTGCCGAAGGCATCCATCACGTAGATGTCGCACAGCGCGGCCATCTTCTTGGCGAGCTCGTCCGCGTCCCGCTTCTCGCCCTTGTTGAACCGCACATTCTCGAGCAGCACTGCGGTCCCCTCGGCGACCACGACGCCGTCCAGCCAGTCGCGCTTCAGCGGCACCGGCACGCCGAGCAGCTCGCCGAGCCGCTTCGCGACCGGGGCGAGCGAAGCCGCCTCGCTGAACTTGCCCTCCTCGGGTCGTCCCAGGTGCGACATCAGCATCACCCGCGCCCCTTGCCCGAGCGCGAGCCGGATCGTCGGCAGCGCCGCCCTGATGCGCGCATCGCTCGACACCGTGCCATCCTGGATCGGCACGTTCAGATCCTCGCGGATCAGCACGCGCTTGCCGGCGAGCGCGTAGGTCGTCATTGTGTTGACCTTCAAGCGCGGTCTCCGCCGCCGGGGGCGCGCCGTGTCATGCGAGCTTCGACCATGCGAGCGTCGTGTCGATCATCCGGTTGGAGAAACCCCACTCATTGTCGTACCAGGCGCAGGCCTTGACGAGGGTGCCCTGCATGACCTTGGTCAACGTCGCGTCGTAGGTCGACGAGGCGGCATCGTGGTTGAAATCGACCGAGACCAGCGGCTGGTCGTTGTACGCGAGAATGCCCCGCAGCGCGCCGGCGGCGGCCTCGCGCATGATCGAGTGCACCTCCGCAACGCTCGTGCTGCGCGCCGCGGTGAAGGACAGATCGACGATCGACACGTTGATCGTCGGCACCCGTATCGCGAAACCGTCGAGCCGGCCCTGCAGCTCGGGCAGCACCAGGCCCACGGCCGCCGCCGCCCCGGTCTTGGTCGGGATCATCGACATCGTCGCCGAGCGCGCGCGGCGCAGATCGCTGTGATAGACGTCGGTCAGCACCTGGTCGTTCGTGTAGGAGTGCACGGTCGTCATCACCCCGGCGACGATGCCGATCTTGTCGTGCAGCACCTTCGCGAGCGGCGCGAGGCAGTTGGTCGTGCAGGAGGCGTTGGATATCACCGTGTCGCCCCTCTTCAGGACTCCGTGGTTGACGCCGTAAACGACGGTCGCATCGACGTCATCCCCGCCCGGCGCCGAGATCACGACCCGCTTCGCGCCGGCCGCGAGATGGGCCGAGGCCTTCGCCTTGCTGGTGAACAAGCCGGTGCACTCCAGCACGAAATCGACGCCGAGCTCGCCCCACGGGAGTTTCGCCGGGTCCCGTTGCGCAACCACGCGAATGCGGTCGCCGTTGACGACCATCGCGTCGCCGTCGACGTGGACCTCGCCGGGAAAGCGGCCGTGCGCCGTGTCGTACTGCGTCAGGTGCGCGTTGGTCTTGGCGTCGCCCAGATCGTTGATGGCAACGATGCGCATCTCGCCGGTTCGTTTGGCCTCGTAGAGGGCGCGCAGGATGTTGCGGCCGATGCGTCCATAGCCGTTGATTGCCACGTTGATTGCCATCTTCTTTCGATCCTCGGTTGAAAATTTCTCGACCGGCGCGCGATTCAAGCCGCGAGCACGGCCTCGATCGCGTCGCGCACTTACTGCGCCGTGAAGCCAAAGTGCCGAAACAGCTCCTTCGCCGGCGCCGACTCGCCAAAGCGGTCGATGCCGATGATCCGCCCCTTCGGCCCCACATAGCGCCACCATGGCTCGCGCACGCCCGCCTCGACCGCGACGCGGGGCGCCACAGGTCGTCGGGCAGGACGCCGCGCTTGTAATCCTCGCTCTGGCGCTCGAACGTCGTCGTGCTCGGCATCGACACGAGGCGGATCCGCCGGCCGGTGGCGGCGAGCGCGCGGACCGCCTCGGCGGCGATTCCGACCTCGGAACCGGTCGCGATCACGATCGCTTCCGGCGGACCGTCGGTTGCGAGCAACACGTAGACGACGCCGAGACGGATCAGCGCCGCCATGCGCACGGCGTTGCGCGCGTAGTCCGAGAACGTCAGGAACGTGCCGCCGTACGCAATGAACCCGCCGTGCGCCGCAATGCCGTTCAGCATCGCCGACATGCCGAATTCGCGCACGCCGAAATGCAGGTAATTGCCGCCCGGCTGCTGCGCGTCGAGTGTAACCGAGTCCTTGCGCAGTGTGCCGTTCGAGGGGGTCAGGTCCGCCGAGCCGCCGATCAGCTCCGGCAGCAGCGGACCGAACGCGTTCAGCGCCGCCTGCGAGGACACGCGGGTCGCCGGCGAGGCCGCTTCGGTCCCGGCGTGCGCCAGCAACGCATCGGCGGCCTGCGCGAATCCCTCCGGCAGGGCGCCGGACAGGCGCCGCGCGAGTTCCATGGCGAGCGACGGGTATTGCGACTCGTACGCGCTCCACTGCGCGCGCCAGTCCCGCTGCGCGCGCGCGCCCTTGGCGCGCATGTCCCAGGCCGCGCGAATGTCCTCGGGAATCTCGAACGGCGGCGAGGTCCAGGCGAGATTCGCGCGCGCCGCCGCGATCTCCTCGGGGCCGACCATTTCGCCGTGCATCGCGGCGGTGCCCTGTTTGTGCGACGCTCCCCAGCCGATCACGGTGCGACAGCAGATGAGCGACGGCCGGTCCTCGACGGCGATCAGCTTGCCGAGCCCCTGCGTCCCGGCGAACGACGCCGCTTCGTGCGATATGCCCTCCATCATGCAGCCGTCGCCGCAGAAGGCGTAGGTGCGATGATCGACGATCGGATGACCGGGCCGGTTGAATTGCGCAGCGAGCGCGCGTTCCGCGAGGGCCATCCCGACCGCGTTCGCAAATCCTTGGCCGAGCGGACCGGTGGTCGTCTCGATGCCGATCGCGAGATCGCGCTCGGGGTGGCCCGGGGTCTTCGACCCTAACTGGCGGAAATTGCGCAGATCGTCCATCGACAGCGGGTAGCCGGTCAGATGCAGCACCGAGTACAGCAGGAGCGACGCGTGCCCGTTCGACAGCACGAAGCGGTCGCGGTTGCACCAGCCGGGATTGGCCGGGTTGTACTTCAGGACGTCCCGCCAGAGCACCTCGGCGATGTCGGCCATGCCCATCGGCGCCCCCGGATGGCCCGATTTGGCCCTTTCCAGCGCGTCCATCGCCAGGAATCTGAGCGCGTTGGCGAGCTGTCGACGGGTGGGCATTGCGCTCTTCTTCGGGATTGCGGCCGGGAGACGCATATTGTCCCCGATGCCATGCCCGGCAGCAACGCTCGCGTGCCGGCGGCCCCGCAACGCGGCACTTTCACGGTAAAACGCGACGCGTGTCGCCGTTCTGCCGCCGCGCGCGGACGCGCCGCCGCGACTTATGTGCAGTCGGTTCGCGCGCAGCTATGATCCAGTTCACCGTCGGCGCGCGCCTGCCTTGTTAGGCTTGCCGCATGAACATCCTGCAGATCACCGATCCGCACCTCTACGGGCGGGCCGACCGCGAACTGCGCGGCGTGTACACCGATTCGAGCCTGCGCGCCGTCCTCGGTGCGGCGCTCACGCAGGTTGCGGACTACGAAGCCCTGCTGATCACCGGCGATCTGGTGCAGGAGGACGCCGGCGGTTACGAGCGCCTGCGCGCCATCTGCGGCACCCTGCGAAAGCCCGTGCTGTGCATTCCGGGCAACCACGACGACCCCGCGGCGATGGTCCGCGAACTCGCGGCGCCGCCGTTTCAGGTGTGCGGCGCCCGCAGCTTGGGTCCGTGGCGAATCGTCATGCTCGACAGTTTCTCGCCCGGCGAGGTCGGCGGACGCCTACGCGCCGAGGAGCTCGCCCGTCTCGATCGCGAGCTCGGCGGCTGCGAGGGGCATGCGCTCGTCTGCCTGCACCATCATCCGGTGCCGATGGGCAGCCGTTGGCTCGACGACATCGGGCTCGCGGACGCCGCGGATTTCTGGCGCGTCGTCGATGCGCACACGAACGTGCGCGGCGTCGTCTGGGGCCACGTGCACCAGGCGTTCGACGGGCGGCGCGGCGCGGTGCGCCTGTTCGCGACGCCGTCGACGGGCGCCCAGTTCTTGCCCGGCAGTGACGGCTTCGCGGTGGATCAACGGCCGCCGGCGTTCCGCCATTTCGAGCTGCTGGCCGACGGCCACATTCTCTCGCGGGTGCACTGGGTCGACGCGCTGCCGTCGCTCAAGGCCGCCGCCGGTTGAACCGCCCGCCGCCGCAGCCGCGCATGCGGGCGGCGGCCTTCCCCGCCTTGAACTGCGCGAGCTTGGCCTTTTGCGCCGGCGTCAGCACCGCGTAGAACTTGGCGCGCATGGCCTCACGCTCGACGATCGAGCGGGCGAACAGAGCGCCGTTCTCGCGGCTGAGCGTGGCGACCAAGGCCGCATGATTCGGATCGCCGGGCAGCGACTCGCGCAGCCTGCGCTCGTTGCTGCGCATCTTGGCGTGCAGCTCGCGCAGACCCGCATGCCCGTCGCGGAAGATCGCGCGCACCGATTGTCGCTGTACCGCGCCAAGATCGAGCGCGCGCATCAGGAACCACGGACCGGGCCGATGCTCGCCGCCTCGCGAGCGATGCGGGCGCCGCCACCGCGAGTGTCGCGCCCGTCCTCCCCATTGCCCGCCCGCCGGGGCGCAGGCGCCGCACCCGGCGGGGCCCGCGGCCGCTGCAGCCGGTACGGCTGATGCGGTGGCCGCGGGGCCGGCGGCCGCCCGCGCCACAGCCGGCGCCGCGGCGAGCGCGATCGCGGTCGTCGCGATCAGTCCCACCGTCAACACGTGTCGTCGAGCATTCATGGGCGATTCTCCTGGGTTGCCGTCTCGAATGGCATGAGTCTAAGCGCCTCGCGTCCCTGCTTGTGTCATACGCGCGGCAAGAACGAGCAAAGTTCTGTAAATCACCGCCGCCCGCGGGCGGCGCCGAACGGCGGGACTGCAAAGATGTGTAAAGGCGGCGGTCGGCGGGCGCGGTGTACTCCGACTGTGCCAAAGTAGGCGAATCACGGGTGCGGCGCGGCGGACATGAACACATCCCAGGGCAATCAGGCCGAGATCACTGCGCCACGCGAGGCGCGGGTGCTGCTGGTCGACGACGATCGCGAGCTGTGCCAGATGCTGACCGAATATCTGAACGCCGAGCGCTTCGAGGTGATCAGCGCACACGACGGCGGCGAAGCCCTGCGCGAGCTGCGCAGCCGCGAATTCGAGATCATGATCCTCGACGTGATGCTGCCGAGCGTCAGCGGCTTCGACGTCCTGCGCGCGCTCGGCGCATCCCACCCGACGCCGATTCTGATGTTGACCGCGCGCGGCGACGACGTCGACCGGATCGTCGGTCTCGAGCTCGGCGCCGACGATTATCTCGGCAAGCCGTTCAATCCGCGCGAGCTCGTCGCGCGGATTCGCGCGATCCTGCGCCGGGCGGGTGGTCGCGGGGCGAGGGGCGGCGCGCCGGAGGTGCTCGAGGTGGGGCCGATCGTGCTGCACGCGGGCACGCACCAGGTGCGCATCGCCGGCAAGGCCGTGCCGCTGACCGGCGCGGAATTTCGCGTGCTAGAACTGCTGATGCGCTCGCCTGGACAGGTCTTGTCGCGCGAAGCGATGACCGAACAGGCGCTCGGGCGCAAGCTCGTGCCCTACGACCGGAGCATCGACACCCACATCAGCAACCTGCGCCGCAAGCTCGACCTCGAAAAGAGCACGAATCCCGAGATCAAGAACGTGCGCGGCGCCGGCTACATGTTGACGATCGCCGATGCATAGTCTGTTCTTCCGCATCTTCCTGCTGTTCTGGCTGTCGATGGCGATCATCGCGGGCGGCAGCATCGCCGTCACCAACGCGATCGCGGCGCGCGAGTTCGAGTCGCGCGAGTGGCAACGGCCTCCGTCCGTCGCGCTCGACGCCTCGAAGGCGCTTGCGCAAGGGGGCCTCGCCCGCTTGCGCGGCTGGCTCGTCGCGAACGAGCACCGCGTGCTCGGCCGCGAGATCTTCATCATCGGTCCGGACGGCGCAGACATCCTCGGCCGTCCGCTCACGTCGGTCGCCGAGCACCGCCTGAATTTCGGCCGGCGGCAGGCGCGCCTCGGTTTCGAGCATCGCCGCTTCGGCAGCGCGGCACCGCTCGATTTGCGGCCGATCCGGCCCTGGTGGCAAATCGTCACCGCCGGCGGCGAGGCGTACACCATTCTCGTCGTGCCCCGGCGGCCGAGCCTGTTCGGCGCGCTTGCGCTGCCCGGCATACCGCCGACGGTACTGGCGATCGCCCTGATCGTGAGCGCGCTCGCGAGCTGGTGGCTCGCGCGCCACTTGTCCGCGCCGATCCGGCGGATGCAGGAGGGTGCACGCGCGCTCGCAACGGAGAACCTGGAAGTGCGCGTCAGCGCCGGGCTGGGCGGGCGCCGGGACGAGCTCGCGGTGCTCGCACGCGACTTCGACGCGATGGCCGATCAGCTGCGCGCGACCCGCGCCGCGAGGACCCGGCTGTTGCGCGACATATCGCATGAGCTGCGTTCGCCGCTCGCGCGATTGCGTGTCGCCGTCGCGCTCACCCGGCAATCCCAAGCGGATCCCGGGCGGCAGATCGACCGCATGGAACGTGAGATCGAGCGGCTCGACGGCTTGATCGGCCAAATCTTGAAGCTCGCCCGCCTGCATGGTCCCTCGTCGCAGATCGACGTCGAACCGGTCGCGATCGACGAGCTCGTCGAGGAAGTCGCGCACGACGCGAACTTCGAGGCCGCCGCCAAGGGTTGCGCCGTGAGGCTCGCCGCCACGGCACGCCTCACGGTCTCGGCGAACCGCGAACTGCTGCGCAGCGCGATCGAGAACGTGCTGCGCAACGCGGTCCGCTACAGCGCCGACGGCGCGACCGTCGAGGTCGGCGTGCAGCCGGCCGGCGGCGCAGCGCAGATCGCGATTCGCGATCGCGGCCCCGGCGTGCCCGAGGCGGATCTGGCGCGCATTTTCGAGCCCTTCTACCGAATCGCCGAAGCACGCGACCGCGACAGCGGCGGCGAAGGCATCGGCCTGGCGATCACGGCGCAGGTACTGAAGGCCCACGGCGGCAGCGCCCGGGCGCGCAACCGGCCGGACGGCGGTCTCGAAGTGCTGCTCGACGTGCCCGCCCCGCCGGCCGAGACGGCGGACCCTTCGACCCATTGACCTGGCCCATTCACGAACGATCGATTTATTTGCGGCTTTCTGGTTCGTGAATGGTTCGGGTTAGACTGTCGGGCGCGCCGTGCCGGCGCGCCGATCGGTGCGAGGAGATTCGGCGTGAGCTTGTACGCGCAGGCCTGCAAATACATTCCCGGCGGCGTGAATTCCCCGGTCCGCGCCTTTTGCGCGGTCGGCGGCGAACCCATCTTCTTGCGCCGGGCCGCCGGCTCGCGCACGTTCTCGGCCGACGGGCGGGAGTTCATCGATTACGTCGGCTCCTGGGGCCCGATGATCCTTGGACACGCCCACCCCGAGGTCGTGCGCGAGGTGCAGCGCGTCGCCGCCGACGGCTTGAGCTTCGGCGCGCCGACCGAGCTCGAGACGCGGCTCGCACGCAAGGTCGTGGAGACGATGCCGTCGATCGAGCTGGTGCGCTTCGTCAGCTCCGGCACCGAGGCGACGATGAGCGCGATCCGGCTCGCACGTGGCTTCACGGGCCGCGAGACGATCGTCAAATTCGCGGGTTGCTACCACGGCCACTCCGACTCGCTGCTGATCAAGGCCGGGTCGGGCGCGTTGACGCTCGGCGTGCCGACCTCGCCGGGCGTGCCGCAGGACCTCGCGAAGCATACGGTCACGCTCGACTACAACGATGCGGAGGCGGTCCGCGACGCGTTCCGCCGGATCGGCGCGCAGATCGCCTGCGTGATCGTCGAACCGGTCGCCGGCAACATGAGCTGCGTGCCGCCCGCCCCGGGGTTCCTCGAAACGCTGCGCAGCGAATGCGACCGGGCCGGCGCGTTGCTGATCTTCGATGAGGTCATGACGGGATTTCGCGTTGCGCTCGGCGGCGCACAGGCGCTGTATCGGATCCGCCCGGACTTGACGACGCTCGGCAAGATCATCGGTGGCGGCATGCCGGTCGGCGCGTTCGGCGGCCGCCGCGACGTGATGCAGAAGCTCGCGCCGCTCGGGCCGGTCTACCAGGCCGGCACCCTGTCCGGCAACCCGGTGTCGATGGCCGCCGGGCTCGCGACGCTCGAGTTGATCTGCGCGCCGGGATTTTACCGGCGGCTCGGCGCGACGACCGCGCGGCTCGTCGACGGACTCGCCGGCGCCGCGCGCCGTGCCGGCGTGCCGTTCGCGACCAACCAGGTCTGCGGAATGTTTGGCCTATTCTTCACCGGCGAGGCGCAGGTCGACTCCTACGCCAAGGTTACCGCCTGCGATGCGGCGCGCTTCGGCCGCTTCTTCCACGACATGCTGGCCGCCGGGATATACCTCGCGCCGTCGGCGTTCGAGGCCGGGTTCGTCTGCGCAGCGCATACCGACGCCGACATCGATGCGACGGTCGCCGCGGCGGAGCTTGCCTTTGCGCGCTGAGGCGGGCGCCGCGCTGCGGCCCGCGCCGGCGGGGGCCTAGGGGATGCGCGCGTTCGCCTGGTTTCTCGCTGCCATCTTGCTCGCACTGCTGATCGGTGCGTGTCTCGCGTATCCCGCGTACTCGCTGGTCGGCGGCATCGGCCACTGGGCCTTCCACCGGGTCGCCGAGCGTGTCGCGATGCTCGTGCTCGCCGCCGAGCTCGTCTGGCTGTGCCGCCGGCTGAACCTGCGGCACAAGGTGGATTTCGGCTACGGCCTCGCGCGCCGCCGCTTCGTCGGCCAGGTGCTGCTCTGGGGTGGCGTCGGCATCGTCACCGCCGGTTGCGGCGCGGCCTTTCTGCTGCAGGCGAAGCTGCGCATCGCGGCGGACGGCTTCTCGCCCTCCGCCGTGTCTTTGGCGCGCATCTTCCTGATGGGCGTCACTTCCGGCATCGCGGTCGCGCTGATCGAGGAAACGGTCATGCGCGGCGCGATGCACACGGCGATCGAACGCGAGTCGGGGCCCTGGGCCGCGGCGCTGCTGACCGCGCCGCTGTTCGCGGTGCTGCACTTCTTCGCCAACCCGAGCCTTGCGCATGCCGATCTCGCGTGGCGCAGCGGCTTCGAGCTGCTGCTGCGCTCGTTCGTGCCGCTGTCCCATCCGGCCCTGGTGCTCGATGCGTTCCTGTCGTGGCTCGCGATCGGACTGATTCTGAGCCTGACGCGGGTGCTCACCGGCAACATTGCGGTCGCGATCGGCCTGCACGCCGGCTGGGTCGTCGTGCTGCGGATGTTGCAGCTCGCCACGGTGCGCAATGCGGCGACCGCGCAGTCGATCTGGGTCGGAAAATTCGACGGCATCCTCGGGCTTTGGATGATTCCCTGGAGCATCGCGCTCGCGCTCGCGCTGTGGTTCACGCGCAGGCGCTGGGTGCCGTTTGCGGCGGTGAACGGCCGCTAGTGGGAGGCGGGTCCGGCCTCGCCGGATAGCGTCGCGCCGGCGGCGTGGAGCAACGGGGCCAGCACGTCGAGCCGCTGCAACGGATCGTCGAGCTCGAGACAGCGCTGCTTGTCGGCCGGATCGAGCGGCAGAATCTCGGCGAGCCGATAACCGACCCAGGCCGCATCCGCGAGATGCAGATCGATGCCGGCATAGGCATCGCCGAGTTGCGGCAGCACGGTGCGCAGCAAGTCCGCGAGCTGCGCATGACGCTGCGGCAGCTCGACCTGCGGATCGGGCGCGAGCCACTCGACCTCGCCGAGATTCAGCCCATCGGCCTGCCGGGCGCGCGCGAGGATGCGCAGGCGCCGCTCCCCGACGCAGGAGAGTCCGAGCAGGCCGTCCGCGAGCTGATGGAAGTCGACGATTTTCGCGTATGTGCCGATGTCGGCGAATTCGGCCGGACCCGCCTCCCGGCCCGAGCGGATCAGCACCACGCCGAAGCCGCGCGACTCGCGCAGGCAGCGGCGCACCATGTCGATGTAGCGCGTCTCGAAAATGCGCAGACCCAGCGGTCCGCCGGGGAACAGCACGGCGTTGAGCGGAAACAGCGGGATTGCGTTCACGGGCCCCGCCTCACGACGCCTCTGCGCAACGCAGGTCCGCCAGCAATTTCTCGTGCAGTCCGCCGAAGCCGCCGTTGCTCATGACGAGCACGTGATCGCCGCTGCGCGCGGCACCGGCGAGAGCCGCCGCGAGCGCGTCGATGCTCGCCGCGAAATGCGCGCGGGCGCCGAGCGAGGCGACCGCGCCGGCGAGGTCCCAGCCAAGATCCGGCGGCGTGAAGAACCAGGTCTCGTCCGCCGCAGCGACCGCGCCGGCGAGCTCGCCACGGTGCACGCCGCGTTTCATCGTGTTCGAACGCGGTTCGACGACGGCGAGTATGCGCGCCCGCCCGACCCGCGCACGCAGGCCCTCGAGCGTCGTCGCGATCGCGGTCGGATGGTGCGCGAAGTCGTCGTACACCGCGACACCACGCACGCAGCCGCGCAGCTCCATGCGCCGCTTGATGCCGCGAAAGGCGCACAGCGCCTCGACCGCCCGCTGCGGCGCGACGCCGGCGTGCTGCGCGGCCGCGACCGCCGCCAGCGCGTTCAGCACGTTGTGCCGGCCGATCAAGGCCCACTCGACGCGGCCGACCGGCCGGCCGCGCGACAGAACCTCGAATCGCTCGCATGCGCCGCCGCCGTCGATCCGCGCGCTCCAGTCCGTGCCGCCCGCGATGCCGAAGGTTTCACGGGGCGTCCAGCAGCCGGCGGCCAGGGTGTCGGCGAGGTTGCGGTCCTCGCCGTTGACGACGAGCCGCCCGCCGCCCGGCACGGTGCGCAGCAGCTGGTTGAACTGCCGCTCGATCGCGTCCAGGTCCGGGTAGATGTCGGCGTGATCGTATTCCAGATTGTTGAGCACGGCCGTGCGCGGCCGGTAGTGCACGAACTTCGCGCGCTTGTCGAAGAACGCCGTGTCGTATTCATCGGCCTCGATCACGAAGAACGGCGCGGCGCCGAGCCGGGCGGTCGCCTCGAAGTTCGCCGCCACGCCGCCGATCAGGAAGCCCGGTGCGAGGCCCGCGAATTCGAGGATCCAGGCCAGCATCCCGGTCGTCGTCGTCTTGCCGTGGGTGCCGGCGACCGCGAGCACGTGCCGGCCGCGCAGCACGTGCGCCGACAGCCATTCCGGACCGGACGTGTAGGCGAGGCCGCGGTCGAGCATCGCCTCGACGACCGGCATGCCGCGGCTCAGCGCATTGCCGACCACGACGATGTCCGGCTCGAGGTCGAGCTGCCCGGCCTCGTAGCCATCGATCACCTCGATGCCGAGAGCCGCAAGCTGCGTGCTCATCGGCGGATAGACGTTGCGGTCCGCGCCCGTGACGCGATGGCCGGCGCTGCGGGCGATCGCCGCGATGCCGCCCATGAAGGTGCCGCCGACACCCAGAATATGCACGTGCATCGTCAAGCTTCCGCGGCCGATTCGGTCATAATCCCCGGTTGTTCGATTGTACACGCGGAAGGACACGATGCCCGAGGCGATTTGGATCGACGGCGAACAGGCGACCGCCGAGCTCGCGCGGCGCCTGCAGCAGCCCATGCGCATCGCCGTCGACACCGAATTCCTGCGCGAGCGGACCTTCTTTCCGCGGCTCTGCCTGGTGCAGATCGCCGCCGGCGGCGAGATCTGCTGTGTCGATGCGATCGCGGGCACGCTCGCGGCGCTCGCGCCGGCCTTGACCTCGCCGGCGTCGTGCAAGCTGTTGCACGCCGCACGCCAGGATCTCGAGGCGATCCACGTCGCGATCGGCCGCGTGGTGACACCGGTGTTCGACACCCAGGTCGCCGCCGCCTGCGTCGGCCTAAGGCCGCAGATCGGCTACGCGGATCTGGTCAGCAGCCTGCTCGGCGTGACGCTCGACAAGGCGCATACCCGCACCGACTGGTCGATGCGGCCGCTGAGCCGCGAACAGCTCGCCTATGCGGCCGACGACGTCCGCTACCTCGACGAAGTCGCCCGCCTGCTCGAGGAACGCCTGCGCGAACTGGGCCGCGAGCACTGGGTCCGCGAGGACTGCGCCGCGCTCGGCGATGTCCGCCGTTTCGAACCCGATCCGGACACGGCCTGGGAGCGCCTGCGCGGCATCGCCGAGCTCGCACCGCGCGCGCGCGCGCGCGCCAAGGCGCTCGCGACGTGGCGCGAACGGCTCGCGCGCGAACGTAACCTGCCGCGCTCGTGGATTCTGCCCGACGCGGCCGTATTCGCGATCGCGCACTCGGCGCCGACGTCGCCGGCGGATCTCGCTGCCCTGCGCTCCATGCCGCCGCGATACAACGCGCGCTTCGCCGAAGGGCTGCTGGCCGCGCTGCGCGAACTATCCGCGGCGGCGTTGCCGGAGGATGCCGAACCGGGACGCGATGCGCGGCCGACGGACGCGCAGAAGGCCGCGATCGAGCGGCTGAACCGCACGGTCGATGCGCGCGCCGCCGAACTCGCCGTCAGTGCCGAGGTCCTCGCGACCCGCGGACAGATCAAGGCCCTCGCGATGGGCGTGCGCGAGATCGACGCGCTCGCCGGCTGGCGCCGCGCCGAGATCGGCGACCGGCTGCTTGCCGCGCTCGACTAGCGCGAAATACCCCGGGAACCGGCAAGTCGCGGGAAGAAGGCCGCCAATGAATCGATCGTTCACGAATAAGTCAGGCTGGACGCCTGGTCGAGCGGGCGCCGTTCCTGCGGCGCGCAGATCTTCAGGGGATGCGCGCGGCCGGCGGGCGCGCGCCGCCCGGCTCGACGGCGCTCTGCAGATTGCGAAACACGGTCTGCACGTCGGCGTCGGCATCGACGATGCGCAGCAGGCCGTTGTCGGAGTAATGCCGGATCAAGGGCTTGGTCTGCGCCTCGTAGACTTCGAGGCGCTTGCCGATCACCTCTTCGCGGTCGTCGGGGCGCTGCACGAGCCTGGGGTGGTCGTCGCAGCGCGCGCAATGCGGCGGTGTTCCCGGCGGCGAGGTCATCAGGTTGAAGACCCGGCCGCAGTCGGCGCAGACCCGGCGGCCCGTCAGGCGCTTGAACAGCACGCCGGTGTCCAGGTTGAGCAACACCACCGCTTGCAGCGGCTGGCGCAGCTGCGCGAGCAGTCCCTCGAGCGCCACGGCCTGCGCGATGTTGCGTGGGAACCCGTCGAGGATGAAGCCCCTGGTCGCGTCCGGCCGCGCGAGGCGGTCGCGAATCATGCCGAGCACGACCGAGTCGTCGACCAGATGCCCCTGATCCATCGCCGCCTTCGCCCGCAGGCCGAGCGGCGTGCCCGCGGCGACGGCCTCGCGCAGCAGATCTCCGGTGGAGATCTGCGGGACTCCGTGGGATTCGACCAAGAGTTGGGATTGCGTGCCTTTCCCCGATCCCGGCGCGCCGAGCAAGACGATACGCATGGGTGTTATGTTTTGATTGTCGAAAGGCGTTAACCTACCTTCGTCGGCCGCCGCCGTCAAACGAGCGTCCGCCGGCGGTGCGCACGGCCGCAGGCCGACGGGAAGCGGCGCGCAGAACGGTGCCGCAGGCGCTGCGATCGGCTATCCTCCGCGCTCTACCTCGATCGCAAGGGGGATCCAATGGCCGTGGCAAAGTCCGGGCGCCCGCATCCGCGCAACGCCTTCTACGCACAGTCGGGCGGCGTCTCGGCCGTGATCAACGCCTCGGCCTGCGGCGTGATCGAGACCGCGCGGCGCCATCGGCGAACCATCGGCAGGGTGTTCGCCGGCCGCCACGGCATCCTCGGCGCGCTGCACGAGGACCTGATCGACACCGGCCGGGAAAGCGCTGCGGCGATTCGCGCTCTGCGCCACACCCCGGGGGGCGCGTTCGGCTCGGCACGCTACAAGCTCGCCGGCATCGACCGCAATCGCGGCGAGTACACGCGACTCATCGAGGTGTTTCGGGCGCACGACATCGGCTATTTCTTCTACAACGGCGGCAACGATTCGATGGACACGGCGCAGAAGATGTCCGAAATCGGCCGGCTGCTCGATTACCCCCTGACCTGCATCGGCATCCCGAAGACTGTGGACAACGACCTGCCGGTCACCGATTGCTGCCCCGGCTTCGGCTCCGCAGCGAAATACGTGGCGGTATCGACGCGCGAGGCTGCGCTGGACGTCGCGTCGATGGCGCGCACCTCGACCAAGGTCTTCGTGCTCGAGGTGATGGGCCGGCATGCGGGCTGGATCGCCGCGGCCTCGGGGCTCGCCGGCCGCACGCCCGCCGATCCACCGCAGCTGATCCTGTTCCCGGAGATCGCGTTCGACCGCGATGGATTCCTGTCGAAGGTCAAGGCGACGGTCGAGCGCCGCGGCTACTGCGTGATCGTCGCCTCGGAAGGACTGCGGGATGCGGACGGCAAATTCCTCGCCGAAGCCGGCAGCCGGGATGCCTTCGGCCACGCCCAGCTCGGCGGCGTCGGCCCGCTGCTCGCGCAAATGACACGCAGCGCCCTCGGCTACAAGTTTCACTGGGCCGTCGCCGACTATCTGCAGCGCTCGGCGCGGCACATCGCCTCGGCGGTCGACGTCGTGCAGGCCTATGCGGTCGGCAAGGCGGCGGTCGAGTTCGCCGTCGCCGGCAAGAATGCGGTGCTGCCGGTCATCGTGCGCACGTCCTCGTCGCCGTACCGTTGGAGGATCGGCGAAGCGCCGCTCACGGCGATCGCGAACCGGGAAAAGAAGGTGCCGCGCAATTTCATCACGGCCGACGGCTTCGGCATCACCGCCGCCTGCCGGCGCTACCTCGCGCCGCTGATCGACGGCGAGGATTATCCGCCGTACCGGGACGGACTGCCGGTCTACGTCGAGATGCGCGGCATCGCGGTGCGCAAGCGGCTGAATCGGCCCTTCGTGCTATAGTCGCCGCCGCTTCCGACAACGGCAACGACGACCGGCCGGAAGACCCAAGAAAACGCTGCCAGGGAGACGGATGCATGAATCTCGATAATGCGCTTTGCCTGGCGATCGCCGCCGGTGTGATCGCCATTCTCTACGGATTGTTTTCCGTGCGCTGGATTCTCGCCCAGCCCGCGGGCAACGCGCGCATGCAGGAGATCGCCGCGGCGATCCAGGCCGGCGCCCGCGCATACCTCAATCGCCAGTACACGACGATCGCCTACGTCGGCGTGGTCCTGTTCGTCGTGCTCGGATTGATGCTCGGCTGGCCGACCGCCGGCGGCTTTGCGCTCGGCGCGGTGCTTTCCGGATCGGCCGGCTACACCGGCATGTTCATATCGGTGCGCGCAAATGTGCGCACCGCGCAGGCGGCCCACCACGGAATCAACTCGGCCTTGAAAGTCGCGTTCCGTGGCGGCGCGATCACGGGCATGCTGGTGGTCGGTCTCGGTCTCTTGGGCGTCGCCGGCTATTACCTGGCGATGCGGCATTTCCTGGGCGATCCGGGAGCGGCGCTGCGCTCGCTGGTCGGCCTTGCCTTCGGCGGCTCCCTGATCTCGATCTTCGCCCGCCTCGGTGGCGGCATCTTCACCAAGGGCGCCGACGTCGGCGCGGATCTCGTCGGCAAGGTCGAGGCCGGGATTCCCGAGGACGACCCGCGCAATCCGGCCGTGATCGCCGACAACGTCGGCGACAACGTCGGCGACTGCGCGGGCATGGCCGCCGACCTGTTCGAGACCTACGCTGTCACGTTGGTCGCGACGATGCTGCTCGGCGGCCTGGTGATGAGCAATCTCGGCGACAGGGCGATCATGTTCCCGCTGGTGCTCGGCGCGATCTCGATCATCTCCTCGATCGTCGGCACGTTCTTCGTCGCGGCGAAGGATGGCGGCAAGATCATGAATGCGCTGTACAAGGGCGTGATCGTCTCGGCCGCGATCTCGGCGGTCGCATTCTACTTCGTGTCCAAGGCGATCATGGGCGAGCATGCCATGGCGCTCTGGCTTTGCTCGCTGGTCGGGCTCGGATTGACCGCGGCGATGATCGTGATCACCGAATACTACACCGCGACCGAATACGGACCGGTGCGGCACATCGCCGCGGCCTCGCAGACGGGGCACGCGACCAACATCATCGCCGGGCTCGGCGTGTCGATGAAGGCCTGCGCGCTGCCGGTGCTCGCCGTCTGTCTGAGCATCTGGGCGGCCGATGCGCTCGCCGGCCTGTACGGCATCGCGATCGCCGCAACGGCGATGCTGTCGATGACCGGCATGGTCGTCGCCCTCGACGCCTACGGTCCGATCACGGACAACGCCGGCGGCATCGCCGAGATGGCCGGGCTCGACAAGAAGGTGCGCGACGTCACCGATCCGCTGGATGCGGTGGGCAACACGACCAAGGCAGTGACCAAGGGCTATGCGATCGGCTCCGCCGGCCTCGCCGCGCTCGTGCTGTTCGCCGACTACACCCACAAGCTGCAGGCGACGCTCGGTCACGCCACGCGGTTCGACCTGTCGAGCCCCGCGGTGATCATCGGCCTGTTCGTCGGCGGCCTGGTGCCCTACCTGTTCGCCGCGATGGCGATGGAAGCGGTCGGCCGCGCGGCCGGGGCGGTCGTCGAGGAGGTGCGCCGCCAATTCCGCGAGATCAAGGGCATCATGGAAGGCACCGCGAAGCCGGACTACTCACGGGCGGTCGACATGCTCACCAAGGCCGCGATCAAAGAGATGCTCGTGCCCTCGTTGCTGCCGATCGTCGTGCCGATCGCGCTCGTGCTGATCGTCAACCGGCTGATGGCGCCGGGCGCCGGAGTCCAGGCCCTCGGCGGGCTGCTGATCGGCACGATCGTCACCGGATTGTTCGTCGCGATCTCGATGACGACCGGCGGCGGCGCGTGGGACAACGCGAAGAAGTACATCGAGGAGGGCCACTTCGGTGGCAAGGGCTCCGAGGCGCACAAGGCGGCGGTCACCGGCGACACGGTCGGCGATCCGTACAAGGACACGGCCGGTCCGGCGATCAACCCCCTGATCAAGATCATCAACATCGTCGCGCTGCTGCTCGTGCCGCTGCTCGGCCGGATGTCCTGACGGGGCGATTGACGCGCTCGGCCGCGTATTCTCGGCGCCGGGCCACGGCGCAATCCGCGTCCACGCGGTGTGCGGTGCTCAGATATCGAAAAACACGGCGTCGGGCGGGACCGTGCCGTCGCGCAACGCGACCCGCAGCTCCGGCTCCTTCAAGGACACCCGCGAACGCGGCGGCACGCTGTGTGCGAGGAACACCGAACCGCCGATCACGCTGTCGGCGCCGACGACGGTGCCTCCGCCGAGCACGGTCGCATTCGCATACAGCGTCGAGCCGCTCTCGACGGTCGGATGCCGCTTGTGGCCGCGGATGATCTGCCCGGTCGCGTCCCGTGGGAACGACAGCGCGCCGAGCGTGACGCCCTGGTAGAGCTTGACCCTCGCGCCGATCTCGGTCGTCTCGCCGATGACGACACCGGTCGCATGGTCGATGAAGAATTCGGCGCCGATGCTCGCGCCCGGATGGATGTCGCAGCCCGTCCTCGAGTGCGCCCACTCGGTCATGATCCGGGCGATCATCGGCACGCCGAGCGTGTGCAGCGCATGCGCGATTCGATAGACGCTGACCGCGAGCATGCCCGGATAGGCGAGGATGACCTCGTCGAGATTCGTCGCGGCCGGATCGCCGTCGAACGCGGCCTGCAGATCGCCGACGAGCATGGCGCGGATTTCGGGCAATCGGCCGAGGAACTCCGCGGTCAGGCGCTGCGCACGCGGCGCGCATTCGCCGCTTTGCAGCGTGGCGCCGCCCGCCAGCGCGTCGTCCTGCCGTTCGCGGCCGTAACACAGGCACTGTTCGATCTCGCGCTCGAGCTGCGGCGCAAGCTGCTCCATCTGGCTGTCGACGTACGCCGCCAGGTTCTCGTGGCTGAGGTCGTGCCGGCCGAAGTACCCGGGGTACATCAGGTCGAGAATCGTCTCGAGGATGCCGACGATCGCCTCACGCGACGGTAGGTAGCGCTTGGAGACGCAAATCGCGCGCGCATCGGCGCGATAGGCGCGCACCAGCGCGCCGGTCACACGGCCGCGCGTCGTCTGCGCATCATCGCTTGCGGTCACGGCGCTGCGCCGCTTCAGCCGACCGCCTGCATCGTCTCGACCTCGTCGAACAACCCCTCGAACAGCGCGCCCGAGAGGTAGCGCTCGCCGGCGTCGGGCAGCACGACGACGATCGTCTTGCCGTTCTGCGCCGGTTCGTGCGCGAGGCGCAGCGCCGCGGCCATCGCCGCCCCGCAGGAGATGCCGCAAAGAATCCCCTCCTCGCGTGCGAGCCGCCGCGCGAGGTCGATGGCTTCCTCGTTGCTCACCCGCTCGACCCGGTCGATCATCGTCAGATCCAGGTTCTGCGGTATGAATCCGGCGCCGAGGCCCTGGATCTTGTGCGGCGCCGGAGTCAGCGGCTCGCCCGCGAGCGCCTGGCCGATCACCGGCGAATTCGCCGGCTCGACGGCGACGGTCAGGATCGGCTTGCCCCGCGTCTTCTTGATGTGGCGCGACACGCCGGTGAGGGTGCCGCCCGTGCCGACCCCCGAGACGAACACGTCGACCGCGCCCTGGGTGTCCTCCCAGATCTCCGGACCGGTCGTCGTCTCGTGGATCCGCGGATTCGCCGGATTGTCGAACTGCCTCATCAGCACGTATTTCTGCGGATCGGAGGCGGCGAGCTCCTCGGCGGTCGCGATTGCCCCCTTCATGCCCTTCGCGCCGGGCGTGAGAATCAGGCGTGCGCCGAACGCGACCAGCACCTTGCGCCGCTCCATGCTCATCGTTTCGGGCATCGTCAGCACGCAGCCGTAACCGCGCGCAGCCGCAGCGAAGGCGAGCGCGATGCCGGTGTTGCCGCTGGTCGCCTCGACGATCGACATGCCGGGCTTCAGGATGCCGCGTTGCTCGGCGTCCCAGACCATGGCCGCGCCGATGCGGCACTTGACCGAATACGCGGGATTGCGTCCCTCGATCTTGGCGAGCACGGTCGCGCCCGCGCCTGCGCCGAGCCGGTTGATGCGGATGAGCGGTGTGTGGCCGATGGAGCGGGTGTTGTCTTCGAAAATGCGCATGCTGCACCTCTTTGGGCCGCGTCGCGGCGGCGGCTGGCCATCAAACCAGGGATTTTCCTCCTTGGCCGGCCGTCGTGCACAATAGAATGTGGTTATGAGCTGCTGCCGGCCGGTTATGGCGGACTCACAGCGGCACCGGCACCATCGACAGGGGCTGGGGGCGGCCGACGATGAAGCCCTGAACGAAGTCGATCCCCATGCGCTTGACCACATCGAGCGATCCCTGGTCCTCCACCTGCTCGGCGACGACGCGAAAATTGAGCGTGCGCGACAGATCCACCATCGCGGCGACCATTGCCTGGTTGACGGGGTCGGCGGCGAGATTGCGCATGAACGAGCCGTCGATCTTCAGGTAGTCCATCGGCAGGGTCCGCAGGTTCGACAGGGAACTGAGGCCGCTGCCGAAATCGTCGAGCGCAAACTCGCAGCCCATGCCGTGCAGGATCTCGATGAAACGGCGCCCGAGATCCATGTTCGCGACGATGGAACTTTCGGTGACTTCGAAGCAGATGTCGCCGGGCGCCGCCCCGGTGTGGTCGAAGCAATCGACGACGAATTCGAGGAAGTCCGCGTCGCCGAGCGTCTGTCCGGCGATGTTGATCGCAATGCTGCGTCCCGCGGGCAGCTTCAGGCCGCCCCGGCCGAGCGCGGAAAGCACGGCCTGCACGACCCAGCGGTCGATGTGCGGCATCAATCGATAGCGCTCCGCCGCGCGGATGAATTCGGCCGGCTGCGCGCCGGCGCGTCCGCTGTCGGCGCGCAGCCGCAGGAGCACCTCGAGCGCGGGACCGCGCACGCCGCCCTGTTGGGCGTGGACGATGGGCTGGAAGTACAGTTCGAACGCGTTGTCGCGCAGCGCGCCCTGCAGTTCTTGCAACCAGTGGATCTCGCCGCTGTGGCGCGCGCTCGCCTCTTCGTGCGCCGAGTAGACGTGCACCTTGACGCCGCCCTGCTTCTTCGCGACGTAGCACGCGGAATCCGCCGCATTGATGATGTCCTCGATGCTCGCGTCATCGCGGCCGATCTCGACCAGGCCGACGCTGACCCCGATGTTGAAGATCTTGTCCCTGCGCACGAAGCGGTAGTCGTTGACCGAGCGCACGACGTCGTCGGCGATCTGCCGCGCCTTGTCGAGCGGGCAACCGACCAGCAGCAGCGCGAATTCGTCGCCGCCCATCCGCCCGACCGTGTCGGAATCCCGGACCGCATCCTTGATCAGCGTCGCGATCTCGCGCAGCATGTTGTCGCCGGCCGAGTGGCCGCAGGTGTCGTTGACGATCTTGAACCGGTCCAGGTCGAGGTAGGCAAGCGCGTGGCTGACGTCGCCCGCGCGCGCCGAGTCCACCGCCTCTTGCAGGCGCCGCTCGAATTCGCGGCGGTTCACCAGGCCGGTCAGCGCGTCATGACTCGCCTGATAGCTCATCTGCCGCGTGAGCCCCCGCAGCTCGCTGGTGTCGTGCAGCACGACGACGACCCCGATCACGCCCCCGCCTTCGGCGCGCAGCGGCGACACACTGATCTCGACGGAATGCTCGGCCGCGCCGCTCGCCGGCACGAGAACCGCGCGCTTGCCGACGGAAATGCGGCTGCCGGAGGCGAGCGCATTGCGCACCGGATCACCGAGCGGGCGGCGATCGCCCTCCTCGACGAGCGCGGCGACCTCGGCGAAGGATTTGCCCGCGATCTGCTCGAACGGCTGCCCGAGGAGCTGCGCCGCGGCGTGGTTGGCGTAATCGATGCGTCCTTCCATGTCGACCGTCACCACGCCCTGGCCCATCGCATCCAGGGTCGCAAGCGCCCGCGGACGCGGCGATGCGCGCGCCTCCTCCGGCAGCATCTCGATCGCGGTCAGCAGCAGCACCGGCTCGCCGAGATTGTCGATCAACGCGCTCGACAGCTCGACGCGGGTGACCTGTCCCTGTGCGCCGATCAACTCCGCCTCATAGCGCTCGGCCGCGGGCTCGCCGGCTAGCCGGCGCTGCAGGTTCTGCTCGACCAGCGCCGCGTACTCCGGCGCGACGAAGCTCGACAGTGGCTTGCCGATCACGCTCTCGCGCGTCGCGCCGAGCAGCGCCAGGAAGCGCTGGTTCGCAAAGAGGATGCGGTCGCGGCTGACGAGGACCGCCTCGTTCAGGGCCTCGACGATGCGCTGGAACAGCTCTTCCCGGTCGTGCAGCCGCGCGCCGCGCCGTTCGACGCTCTCCAGCAGCTGGTTGACGGCGCCGCCGAGCTCGCCGAACGCCTCCGGCCGGCCCTCGAGGGGCACCCTGGCCGACGGCGCGGCCTCCCGCGTCAGCCGGCGGATCTGCTGCGAAAACTCCTCGAGCGCCCTGGTATCGCGCTTCCTCCGTGCGTAGACCACACCGAGCCAGGCGGCGAGCACCGCCGAGATCGACAGCCACAGGATTGCGGAAGACGCGATCAACTCGAGCCTCGTGGTCGACGATTCAGGACAACGCTCGAATTCTACTTCCGTCCTTGGTCTGCGTCGCGAATCATCGTGCGCGAGAGAATAGCGCACGACCGTGGCATCGCTTGGGGGAATTGACCATAATCAGCGGGCTTTCATCCGCATATTTTTTGCCACCGGGACGCCCATGGACACCGCAGCCGCCCGACGACAGATGGTCGATCAGCAGATCCGCACCTGGGAGGTCCTCGATGCACGGGTTCTCGACGCACTCGAGGCTCTCCCGCGCGAAGCGTTCGTTCCGGACGCCTATCGGGAATTGGCGTTCGCCGACGCGCCGATCCCGATCGGGTTCGGTCAGACGATGCTCGCACCGATGCTCCAGGGGCGCATCCTGCAGGCGCTCGCGATCGATCCGGCGGACACCGTGCTCGAGATCGGCACCGGGACCGGCTATCTCGCCGCAGCTTTGGCGCTGCTCGCCGCGAAGACGCTGTCGATCGACATCCACCCCGAGTTCATCGCCCGTGCGCGCGACAATCTCGCGCATGTGCCGCAAGCGCGCGTCGAGCTCGCGGTGCGCGACGCGTTCTCGCCGGCGCCGCTCGGCGAATTCGCCGCGATCGCGGTGACCGGTTCGATGCCGGTCTACGACGCGCGCTTCGAGCGGGCGCTCGGCATCGGCGGGCGCTTGTTCGCGGTCGTCGGCAGCGGGCCGGCCATGGAGGCGATCCTCGTACGCCGGGTCGATGCCGCGCAGTGGGTGCGCGAAAGCCTGTTCGAGACGGTGATCGAGCCCCTGGCGGGCGCGCCCGCCGCCGCACAATTCGTGTTCTGATGGTCGCCGAAATCACGCCCCGGGAATTCCTCGCGCGGCGCGCGCGTGGCGAGACGATTCTGCTGCTCGACGTGCGCGAACCCTGGGAAATCGCGCTCGCACCGGTCCCCTGCGATCACCTGCGCATTCCGCTCGGCGAAATCGCCGCGCGTATACAGGAACTCGACGCCGCGCAGCCGACGGCCGTGATCTGTCACGCCGGCGCGCGCAGCCTGCAGGTCGCGCACTTCCTCGAGCGCTGCCGGTTCCAATGCGTGTTCAATCTGACCGGCGGCATCGACGCCTGGTCGGTCGACGCCGACCCCTCCGTGCCCCGCTACTAGCTGCCGTTTGCGCCCTGCGTCGCACCGCCGATGGCGCGTGCATCCCGCCGCGACCGCGATGCCGCCTCGATCAAGGGATCGATCAAACGGATCAGCCGGGCGACATTGCCGCGCTGCGCACGTACCAGGTCGCGTGCCGCCGCGCCGATGCGCGCTCGCGCCGCCGGTTCGGCGAACAGGCGGATCAGGTTCGCGGCGAGTTCGTCGGCATCGGCCACGATCAGGGCGGCGCCGGCCGCCGTCAACAGCGCGGCGATCTCCCGGCCGTTTTCGTTCGACGGACCGGTCAACACCGGCACGCCGAGCGCCGCCGGCTCGAGCAGGTTGTGGCCGCCGATCGGCACGAGACTGCCGCCGACGAAGGCGACGTCCGCGGTCGCATAGAAGAGGAGCAGTTCGCCGACGGTGTCGAGCAGCAGCACCGGCGCATCGGCCGGCAGTGGCGCCCCGGTCCCGCGGCGTACGCAGCCGAGACCTTCGCGCCCCATGAGCGCCGCGACGGCATCGAAGCGGTTCGGGTGGCGCGGCGCGAGGATCAACAGCGCGCCGGGCACCGCGGCGCGCAGCGCGCGATGGGCGCTCGCGATCGCAGTCTCCTCGCCGGCATGCGTGCTGCCGGCGATCCAGGTGGGCCGATCGCCGAGATAGGCGTTGCGCAGGGCGCGTGCCCGCCCGGCGACGTCGGCGCCGATCTGCAGATCGAACTTGACGTTGCCGAGGACGTGCAGGCGCGCCGGATCCGCGCCGATCTGGCGGAAACGCTCGGCATCCTCCGGTGTCTGCGCGGCGACCGTGACGAAGGCGGTGAACAGGCCGCGGAACAGCGTGCCACAGCAGCGGTACCGGGCAGCGGAGCGGGACGACAGTCGCGCGTTGGCGAGCACGACCGGCAGCCTGCGCCGCGCGCATTCCGCGAACAGGTTCGGCCACAGCTCCGTTTCCATGATAATCGCCACCGCTGGATCCACGTTTGCAAGGAAGCGCGCGACCGCCGCCGGCGTGTCGTACGGCAGATAACGAACGTCGGCGGTCTCGCCGAACGCGCTGCGCGCCTTTGCGAGGCCGGTCGGCGTCGCGCTCGTGACGACCAGCGGCAGCCGCGGGTGCCGCTCGCGCAGATCCCGCACGAGCGCGGCCGCCGCGCTCACCTCGCCGAGCGACACCGCATGCAGCCAGAGGCCTCCCGGCGCCGCGCGCCGGCCGTGGCCGAATCGTTCGCCGAGGCCCCGACGGTACGCCGGATCGCGCAATCCGCGAAGCAGCACGAGCGCGGCGGCGAGCGGCGCGGCGATGCGTATCAGGAGCCCGTAGAGGCGGCGCATCGAGGGGCTCAGGCCGCGGGCGGCGGCATTTCGCCGGCGGCGGCGCGGTATGCGTTCATCAATACGTTCCACGCGCTGCCGAGATCGGCGCCCGACCCGGCCGCACCGAGCTTGATGACCGAGCGGTGTAGACGCCGCAGGTTGCGCATCGTCCAGCGCCCGTGCGCGCGCAGGCGCCCCCGATCGAAATCGATGAAGCATATTTTGCCGCGAGCGTCGATCAACACGTTGTGCGCGTTCAGGTCCGCGTGGTCGACGCCGGCATGATGCAGCGCCGCGACCGCCGCGCCGATCGCGCCCCACGGCGGATCCGGCGCAGCCGCGCCGCCGAGCAGTGCGCTCAAGGGGCGCGCCTGCGGCACGCGGCGGGTGAGCAGATCGCAGCGGTAGAACAGCCGGTCGCGCCGAAAGCGCGCGGCGATCGGTTGCGCAACGGGCAGGCCGCGGCGCCACAGCGAGTCGAGCAGGCGCCATTCGGCGAACGCGCGCACGCGCGCCTCGCCGGTCCACACATAGCGGTCTGCGGCCAGCTTCGCCGCGAAACCGCCGCGCCGATAGTGACGCAGCACCCAGTCGCGGCTGCCGTCGCCGACGAACCACGCGCAGCCGCGGCCACGGTCGGCGGGGGCGAGGCGCCCCAGATGCCGCCAATAGGCCGGATCAAAGATCGCCTCACCCACGCGATCTACGAGGCCGCCGACCTCCTCGCCCGCGGCGAGCAGCGCGCCATGCGCGATCGGGATGCGCCGGCCGCCGGCTTCGTTGGTGCTGATCGCAGTCCCCTCCGCAGCGGCAACCGGCGCGAGTCTAGCATCCCACCCGGCGCGTTTTCGCTAGAATTCGCAGCCGACGGACCCGAACCGCGGAGAGACGATGAACCAGCTTGCCGTGCCCGTTTCGCCGGGCGAATTGCTCGACAAGATCACGATCCTCGAGATCAAGTCCGTAAGGATCCGCGATGCGACCAAGCTCGCCAACGTGCGGCGCGAGCTCGAGGCGCTGCAGCACACCTGGGACGGCTCGAACTTCGCGGCGACGGACGTCGCTGCCGACAAGGACGCGCTACGCACCGTCAACGAGCGACTATGGAAGATCGAGGACGACATTCGCGACAAGGAGCGCGCCCAGGCGTTCGACGGCGAGTTCATCCGCCTGGCGCGGGCGGTCTATGTGGAGAACGACGAGCGGGCGGCGATCAAGCGGCGGATCAACACCCGGCTCGGCTCCGCCTTGATCGAGGAGAAATCCTACAGCGATTACCGGCCCGCGGGGACTGCGGGGCCGTAGCACGGCCGGCTACGCAGGTCCGCGCTCGAGCGTGTACTCGGCCCCGCAATACGCGCATTTCGCCCATCCGGAGGGTTCGATCGCGAGGTACACGCGCGGGTGCGAATTCCACAGGTACATCTCGGGCATCGGGCAGGCCAGGGGCAAGTCCGCGAGCCCCACCGTGTAGCGATGCTGCGCATTGGCAGGAATCAATTTGCGGTCTGAGTCGTCCGCGACGGTCGCCGACATGAATCGGTCTCCCATTTTTCGAAAGCGCGATTTTGCGCGCCACCGCACCGATGCGCAACGACCGCGGCGCTAGGGGGTTCGCACCGCCGGCTCGAAGGTCTCACGCCAGAGCCGCTCGATGCGTTCGCGCCCGGACGCGTAGGGCGGCGCGTCGACGACGCGCGCGCTGTCCGCTTCGAGCGACAGATGATGCAGCACGGCGCGGTAGTCGCGGTAGGCGTCGCTCAGCCATTGCGCGGTCGCGGCGTCGACCACGCCGCAGCGCACGAGCGCCTCGAGCTGGCGGATGTTGTCGGTGTGCGCGAGCAATTCGGCGCGGCGCTGCGCGGCCGACAAAACCCAGTACTGGACGAGAAATTCGATGTCGGCGATGCCGCCGCAGTCCTGCTTGATGTCGAACTGGCCCGGCCCTGCGCTCGATAGCTCCCGGCGCATGCGTGCGCGCATCTGCATCACGTCCTCGCGCAGGGTGTCGCGGTGCACCGCCTGCGTGAGCACCCGGCGTCTGACCGCCTCGAAGCGCGCGCCGAGCGGCCCGTCGCCCGCCACGGCGCGCGCGCGCAGCAGTGCCTGATGCTCCCAGGTCCACGCCTCGGCGAGCTGATAGCGCTCGAACGCGTCGATGCCGGTCATCAGGAACCCACCCTTGCCGTTCGGGCGCAAGCGCATGTCGACCTCGTAGAGGCGCCCTGCGGCCGAGTGCATCGTCAAGAGGTGCACGATTCTCTGGCCGAGGCGCAGGAAGAACACGCCGTTGTCGACCGAGCGCGCGCCGCGCGTCAGCTGCACCTCCCCGGTCGAATCGTGCAGGAACACGAGGTCCAGGTCCGAGCCGTAGCCGAGCTCGAGGCCGCCGAGTTTGCCGTAACCGATGACCGCGATCGCGACGGCGCGCAGCTCGGTGCTGCGCTCGCCGCAGTACGGCGCGCCGTGGACCGCCGTGATCTGCCGCCACGCAAGGTCGACGCACCACTGGATGATCAGTTCGGCGATGTCGGTCAGCCGATCGCTCACCTGCATCAGCGGCAGCCGGCCGGTCATGTCGGCGAGCGCGACCGAAAAGACCGCCGCCTTCTGGAACTGGCGCAACGCCTCCACCTGGCGTTCGGGATCGTCCGCCGGCAGATGCAACGTGCGCGCCGCGAGTTGCTGCGCGAAGCCGCTGCGCGCAGGCAGTTCCTCGAACAGCTTCGGATCGATCAGCTCGTCGAGCAGCAGCGGGAATTCGGCGATCTGGCGCGCGAGGAAGCCGCTGATCGCGCAAACATCGATCAGACGCGCCAGCGCCCGCGGCTGCTCGCGCAGCAGCGCGAGGTACGCCGAGCGTGCGCCGATCGCCTCCAGGATCCGCAGCACGCGCTGCAGGAGCGGCGCCGGCTGCTTGCGCGTGGCCAACGCGTCGATCACGCGGTCGAGCACCGCATGCAGCCTGCTGCGGGCCGTCTCGTCGAGCTTGCGATACGCGCTCGACTGCCGGTACGCCTCGAGCAGCGGCGCGACGGCGGAGATCTCGGCGGCCGGAAAGCCCCTGGCGGCGAGTTCCTCGCCGATCCGCGGCGCCTCGAGGCCGAATGCAGTCCCGCTGCGACCCTCGTCCCGCGGCGCGCGCGCGCCGGCGAACACCAGCGCGTCGAATTGCGCGGCGACCGCCCGGCGCGCGACATCGATGCGCTCGAGCGTCGCCGGCCAGTCCGTGCAGCCCAGATGCAGGCCGAGACGGGCCCGATCGGCTTCCTCTTGCGGTAGCCGATGGGTCTGTTCGTCGCGGATCATCTGCACCGCATTTTCCGCGCGACGCAGCGTCAAATAGGCCTCGACCAGCGCCGCAACCGCGGCGTCGGCCAGCAGCTTCGATCCGGCGAGCACCGGCAGGACGTCGAGCAGCGCGGCGTTCTGCAGCCGCGGGTCGCTGCCGCCGCGGACCAGCTGGAAGGACTGGGCGATGAACTCGATCTCCCGTATCCCGCCGCTGCCGAGCTTCAGGTCCTGATCGCGGTCCCGCCGCGCGACCTCCCGCGCGATCAAGGCCTTCATGTCCCGCAGCGACTCGAACACGCCGAAGTCCAGGTAGCGGCGGTAGACGAACGGCCGCACACAATCGCGAAAGCTCGCCTCGTAGGCATCGACGCCGACGATCGCGCGCGCCTTGATCCACGCATACCGCTCCCAGTCGCGACCGTGCTGCTGCAGATAGTCTTCGAGCGCGGCCAGGCTGACCGCGAGCGGCCCGCTGTCGCCGAACGGCCGCAGCCGCGTGTCGACGCGAAAGACGAATCCGTCCTCGGTCCTCGCGTCGAGCAGGCGGATGAACTCGCGCCCCGCGCGCTGAAAGTATTCCTGATTGTCGAGAGTGCGCGGTCCGTCGCTCGCGCCCGCCTCGGCGTAGAGCAGCACCAGATCGACGTCCGAGGAGAAGTTCAATTCACGGCCGCCGAGCTTGCCCATGCCGACGACGATCAGCGGCACCACCGAGCCGTCCGCGCTGCGCGGTCGGCCGAACGCGGGTTCGAGGATGCGCGCGGTCGCGGCCGCCGCGGCGCGGATCGTGCCGTCGGCGAGATCCGAAAGCGCGCCGAGCGTCTCCGGCACCGTAGCGCGGCCGGCGATGTCCCGCCAGGCGATGCGCAGCATGGCGCGCCGCCGCCAGGCCCGCAGCGCCGACTGGGCCTGCGCCGCGCTCGGCGCCTCGGCCGCGGCGCGCTCGCAAGCCTCGTTCCAGCCCCTTGCGGCGGCCGGCTCGTCGCGCTGCCCGATCCAGGCGAGAGCCGCCGGATCGCGCAGCAGTGCAGCGCCGGCGAATTCGCTGCAGGCGACCACGCGCGGCAGTTCCGCGCACACCCAGGCCGGGGCTCTGGCATGGGCGGCGGCGAGGTCCGCGCACGCCGCCGCGCCTTCCCACCAGCGTGCGAACGGCTCGCGCAGCTCGGGAGGCAGACCGGGAGGCGGCGGTGGCAAGCTCACCGATCGAGTATACCGGGCCAAAAAAAAAGAGCGGGCCGAAGCCCGCTCCTTTTGACATGCAGCCCTTGCGGGTGCTTTACATGTCCATGCCGCCCATGCCGCCCATGCCGCCGCCCGGGGCGCCGTGCGCATGCTCCTCTTCCTTGGGCGCTTCGGCGATCATCACTTCGGTCGTCAGCAACAGACCCGCGACCGAGGCCGCGTTCTGCAGCGCGAGGCGCGTGACCTTCGTCGGATCCAGAATGCCCATCTCGATCATGTCGCCGTAATTGCCGGTCGCCGCGTTGTAGCCGAACGTTCCCTTGCCCTCGCGGACCCGGTTCAGCACCACCGCCGCGTCCTCGCCCGCGTTGCTGACGATCTGGCGCAGGGGCTCCTCGATCGAGCGGGCCAGGATCTTGATGCCCGTCGTCTGATCTTCGTTCACGCCGACGAGCTTCTCGATCGCCTTGAGCGCGCGGACCAGGGCGACGCCGCCGCCCGGAACGACACCCTCTTCGACGGCCGCGCGGGTCGCGTGCAGCGCATCCTCGACGCGCGCCTTCTTCTCCTTCATCTCGATCTCGGTCGCGGCACCGACCTTGATCACGGCGACGCCGCCGGAGAGCTTCGCAACGCGCTCCTGCAGTTTCTCCTTGTCGTAGTCGGAGGTCGCTTCCTCGATCTGCTGGCGGATGCTCTCGACCCGGCCCTTGATGTCGGCCGCCTTGCCGGCGCCGTCGATGACCGTGGTGTTCTCCTTCTCGACGAGCACCTTCTTCGCTTCGCCGAGATCGTTCAGCGTCGCTTTCTCCAGCGACAGGCCGACTTCATCGGAGATCACGGTGCCACCGGTCAGGACCGCGATGTCCTGCAGCATCGCCTTGCGGCGGTCGCCGAAGCCCGGGGCCTTGACGGCCGCGACCTTGACGATTCCGCGGATCGTGTTCACGACCAGGGTCGCGAGCGCCTCACCCTCGACGTCCTCGGCGACGATCAGCAGCTGGCGGCCGGCCTTGGCAATCGCCTCGAGCAGCGGCAGCATCTCGCGGATGTTGGAGATCTTCTTGTCGACCAGCAGGATCAGCGGCTTTTCGAGCTCCGCACTCTGGCTCTGCTGGTTGTTGATGAAGTACGGCGACAGATAGCCGCGGTCGAACTGCATGCCCTCGACGACCTCGAGTTCGTTGTCCAATCCCGAACCTTCCTCGACCGTGATCACGCCTTCCTTGCCGACCTTTGCCATCGCGTCGGCGATCGTCTTGCCGATGCTCTCGTCGGAGTTCGCCGAGATCGTGCCGACCTGCGCGATCGACTTCGGATCCTTGCAGGGCTTGGAGAGCTTTTTCAGTTCCTCGGTCGCCGCGCCGACCGCATGGTCGATGCCGCGCTTCAGATCCATCGGATTGATGCCGGCCGCGACCGCCTTCAGACCCTCGCGGATGATCGCCTGCGCGAGCACGGTCGCGGTCGTCGTGCCGTCGCCTGCCTCGTCGGAGACGTTGGAGGCGACTTCCTTGACCATCTGCGCACCCATGTTCTCGAACTTGTCCTTCAGCTCGATTTCCTTCGCGACCGAAACGCCATCCTTGGTGACGGTCGGCGCGCCGAAGCTCTTGTCGAGCACGGCATTGCGGCCCTTCGGGCCGAGCGTAACCTTGACGGCGTTGGCCAGAATGTTCACGCCCTTGAACATCCGTTGCCGGGCGTCGTCGCTAAAGCGTACGTCTTTTGCTGCCATTTTCCTTACCTGCCTTGAATCGTTGAGTTCTTGAAAGTTACCGGGTCGACCGTCGGAGTCACTTGCTCTCGACGACGGCCATCACGTCTTCTTCGCGCATGACGACGAGTTCATCGCCGTCCATCTTGACTTCGGTACCGCTGTATTTGCCGAACAGCACCTTGTCGCCGACCTTCAGGTCGAGCGGCCGCACGTCGCCGTTCTCCAAGATCTTGCCCTTGCCGACGGCAAGGACCTTGCCGAAGATCGGTTTCTCGGCCGCGGTATCGGGGATCACGATGCCGCCCGGGGATTTGCGCTCCTCTTCCTCTCGTTTCACGATCACGCGGTCATGAAGGGGACGAATCTTCATAAGACAAGACTCCTCAAGCTTAGGGTACGGGTTGTTTGATCTCAAAGAGCGAAGCTTGTTAGCACTCCCCTCTCCTGGCTGCCAATGATAAGGTCGGATTTCGCCGAATCAAGAGCTTTCGCGTCGATCGCCATCATGCCCCCCGTTTTGCTGTATTGCCGCATCGGCTCGTGCCGTCACGGCCCCGGCCGCCGTCCCCGACCCTGCCGTCCCACCTCGGGGCTACGCCCTCGCGAACCGCCGCTGATGTAAAGTGACGACATGCTTCGTTCCGCCGGACTGCCCGGACGCCGGGTGCTTGCCGTATGCATTGCGATCGTCGCGGTTGCGGGACCTGCGCAGGCCAAGCCTTGGTGGTTGCGCGGCGCGGCGGGCGCGGGCCGCGATTTCCTGCCGCCCGGCGTTGCATTCCGCGTCTCGGCGAGGATCGTCGGCCGGCGCGTCGCGATCCGTTGGGACATCGCCCACGGCTACTATCTTTATCGCAGCAAGATGCAGGTGGCCGCCGCCAGTCCGGACCTGATCGTCGGGCGATTGCATCTGCCGCCGGGCGTGCACCTGACCGATCGCTATTTCGGCGCGCAGGAGGTGTATTACCGGCGGGTCGAGGCGAGCGTGCCGTTCACGCGCCTGGATTTCGGCGCGCATCCGCTGCAAATCAAGCTGACCTACCAGGGTTGCGCCACCGCCGGCCTTTGCTACCCGCCGATCGTCGAGGTGATCTTCCCTGACGCCTACCCCGCCGCAGGCGCCGCGCCGTCCCCGTCGACGGCGTCCGCGATGTGGGAATGGCTCGCGATCGCGGCCGGCATGCTCGCGTTCCTGGTCGCGGGCCTGGTGGGGCGCCGCGCTCGTCAAAGCCCGCGGCCCGATCCATGAAACGGACGCGGGCGATCCCGGCCGCGGCCGTGGTCGTGTTCGTTGCGGCCTGGTCCGGCGTGCGGCTGAGCGGTCATCGCGGCGTGCCGGTGCCGGCCGGCGAGTCGAGCGCCCCGACCGCCGCCGACCGCGTGCCGATCCCGGCTCCGCCGCTGCCGTCGGTGCGCATTCCGCAACGCGTGCCGCCGTTCACCTTGACCGGGCTCGACGGCAAGCCGCGGTCGATCGCACAATTCCAGGGACACTCGCTGATCATCAACTTTTGGGCCACCTGGTGCGGCCCCTGTCGCCGGGAAATTCCGCTGCTGCAGTCGATCGCCTCGGCCTGGCGGGGACGCCACTTCGCGGTCGTCGGCGTTGCCGTGGATCGGCGTGAAAACGTCGCGAAATTCGCGCGCCGCTTCAAGATCCGCTACCCACTGATGAGCGGCGAGCAAGATGCGCTCGCTGTCGCCACCGCGTTTGGCGTCGCGACGCCGGCGTTTCCGTTCACGGTGTTCAGCGACGAGCGCGGCCGCATCGTCGCGCTGTACTTGGGGGAACTGCATCGACCGCAGATCGACTTGATCCTCGGCGTCGTGCAGGCACTGAACGCAAACCGGATCGCGCTGCCGGCGGCGCGGCGCGCGGTTGCCACGGGGCTCGCCCGCCTGGACTCGGACACGGCTGCAGGCTAAGGACGACCGCCGGGCCGCCCCAGGGCGGCAAATGCGCAAATCGGCGATGTTCGCCGCTGAAGCTTGCCTATTCGGGCCATTTTCCGGTTATTATCGCGGACCTCGCATTTTTTCCCGGCACCCGGCGGACCCCTCGATGGCGCGCGTATTGCTGCTGAATGGCCCAAACCTGAATCTCCTCGGTGCACGCGAGCCGCAGATCTATGGATCGACGACGCTGGTCGAAATCGAGCGGCGCCTCGGCGCGCAGGCGACTGCAAAGGGCCTGGACCTCGATTGTCTGCAGAGCAACGCCGAGCACGAGTTGATCGCCCGGGTTCACGCGGCACCTCGTGACCGGATCGCATTCATGATCCTCAATCCCGGCGCCTTCACCCACACGAGCATCGCGCTGCGCGACGCGATCCAGGGCGTCGGTCTACCGTTCATCGAGGTGCACCTGAGCAACGTCTTCGCCCGCGAGGATTTTCGCCACCGCTCGTATTTTTCCGACATCGCGGTCGGCTGCATCTTCGGCCTCGGCGCGGCGGGCTACGACTTCGCCCTCGACGCGGCGGCCCGGCACCTTGCGGCCGCCGAAAAATCATAGACCGAATCGCCAGGGGGATCCGCCGGATGGACATTCGCAAGGTCAAGAAGCTGATCGAGCTGCTCGAGGAATCGGGGATCTCGGAGCTCGAGATCTCGGAGGGCGAGGAGTCGGTGCGCATCAGCCGGCACCCGCGCGGCGCCGTCACCGTCGCCGCGCCTGCGCCCGCCGCGCCGGCGGCCGCGGTCGCGGTGCCCACGGCCGGCGTGCCCGGCGAGCGCAAGCCGGCGGCCGACAACCGCACCGTCACCTCGCCGATGGTCGGCACGTATTACTCGGCGCCCTCGCCCGGCTCGAAGCCGTTCGTCGAGATCGGCCACGAGGTCAAGATCGGTCAGACCCTGTGCATCATCGAGGCGATGAAGATGATGAACCAGATCGAATCGGACAAGGCGGGGAAGGTCAGTGCGATACTCGCGAAGAACGGCGATCCGGTCGAGTTCGGCCAGCCGCTGTTCGTCATCGAATGACCCAGATGCTGGAGAAAGTCGTCATCGCCAACCGCGGCGAGATCGCGCTGCGGATCCTGCGCGCGTGCCGGGAACTCGGCATCAAGACCGTCGCGGTGCACTCGACCGCCGACTACAACACCAAGCACGTGCTGCTCGCCGACGAGACCGTCTGCATCGGCCCGGCACGGCCCGCGGGCTCTTACCTGAACATGCCGGCGATCATCAGCGCCGCCGAGGTCACCGACGCCGTGGCGATCCACCCCGGATACGGCTTCCTGTCCGAGAACGCGGACTTCGCCGAACGGGTCGAGAAGAGCGGCTTCATCTTCGTCGGACCGCGGGCCGAAACGATCCGCATGATGGGCGACAAGGTTTCGGCGATCAGGGTCATGAAGGCCGCCGGCGTGCCGTGCGTGCCCGGCTCGGACGGTCCTCTCGGCGAGGATGCGGACGAGAATTTCCGCATCGCCAAGGACATCGGTTACCCCGTCATCATCAAGGCCTCCGGCGGCGGCGGCGGCCGCGGCATGCGGGTCGTGCACACCGACGCATCGCTCCTGAACGCAATCAGCGTCACCCGGACCGAGGCGGCCGCGGCGTTCGGCAACGACCAGGTCTACATGGAGAAGTACCTCGAGAGGCCGCGCCACATCGAATTCCAGGTGCTCGCCGACAATTACGGCAACGTCGTGCATCTCGGCGAGCGCGATTGCTCGATGCAGCGCCGCCACCAGAAAGTCATCGAGGAGGCGCCGGCGCCCGGCCTGACCGCGAAGCAGCGCAAAACGATGGGCGAACGGTGCGCCCGCGCCTGCCGCGAGGTCGGCTACCGCAATGCCGGCACGCTCGAGTTTCTGTACCAGGACGAGGAGTTCTACTTCATCGAGATGAACACGCGCGTCCAGGTGGAGCATCCGGTCACCGAACTCGTCACCGGGATCGACATCGTCAAGACCCAGCTGCTGATCGCCGCCGGCGAGCCCCTCGCGTATCAGCAAGCCGACATCCAGATTCGCGGCCACGCGGTCGAGTGCCGGATCAACGCCGAGGATCCGAAGACCTTCGTCCCGTCGCCAGGCCTCGTCAAGCTGTGGCACGCACCCGGCGGGCCCGGCGTACGTGTCGACAGCCACGTCTATACCGGCTACACGGTGCCGCCGTACTACGATTCGATGATCGGCAAGGTCATCGCCTTCGGCGACAGCCGCGACACGGCGATCGCGCGGATGCGCAATGCGCTCGCCGAAATGCTCGTCGAGGGGATCAAGACCAACATTCCCCTGCACCAGGAGATCTTCAACCACTCGGCATTCGTCCAGGGCGGCACGGACATCCACTATCTGGAGCGACGGCTCGGAATCAAGTGAGTCCCCGGGTTGCGAGGCGGCGATGCCCTGGCATGAAATCGAATTTCCACTCGAGGGCCGGGATCCGGAGGCCGTCGAGGCCGCGCTACTCGCCGCCGGCGCCGCTGCGCTCGCCTTCTTCGACCGCGGGGACGAACCGATTTTCGAGCCGCGGCCGGGCGAATTGCGGCTGTGGAGCGACACGCTGGTACGGGCTCTGTTCGACGAGCGCAGCGATCCTGCGGCTTGCCTTTGCCGCCTGACGGCCGTCCTCGGTGCGGGACTACCCGCCGGCGCGAAGCTGCGGCCGGTGGCCGATCGCGCCTGGGAGCGCGAGTGGCTCGTGGGTTGGCGGCCGATGCGCTTCGGACCGCATCTATGGGTCTGCCCGACGTCAGCCGCGGCGCCGCCGGATGCCGCGGCGATCGTCGTGCGCCTCGATCCCGGACTCGCGTTCGGCACCGGCACGCATGCCACGACCGCGATGTGCCTCGAGGCGCTGGCGACGCTCGGTGTGCGCGGCCGCTCCATTCTCGACTTCGGCTGTGGCTCGGGAATTCTCGCGATCGCGGCGCTGAAGCTCGGCGCCGAACGCGCCTGCTGTGCCGACATCGATCCGCAGGCGCTCGCCGCGGCGCGGCAGAATGCGCTGACCAACGAGGTGTCGGCGCGCCTCGACACCATCGATGCGGCGCAGGAATTGCCGACCGCCGACTGCGTCCTCGCGAACATCCTCGCCGGCACGCTGATCGAGTCGCGCGAGCGCCTCGGCCGCGCCTGCGCGGACGGCGGTGATCTGCTGCTCTCCGGCATCCTACTCGCGCAACAGGAAGCCGTGGTTTCGGCATATCGCCCGCGATTTGCTATCGTGAGCGTCGTGCAGCGCGACGACTGGTGCTGCGTTCATGGCCGGCGCCGTACCGACGGCGACCCGCGCTGCTGAGGATCCATCGCATGTACACGCAATGTCCGCATTGCGAGACGATCTTCCGCCTCTCGGCCGAGGCGCTGCGCGCCGCATCGGGCCAGGTCCGCTGTGGCCGGTGCGGCGAGGCGTTCAGTGCGCTCGCGCGCCTCGCGGAACGGCCGGATGCGTTCACGATCGGCGAATCGCCACTCGAACTGGAGAGCCGCGCCGATCGGATCCTCGGTTCGACCGCGGCCGCAGACGAGGCGCAAGCCGAAGTCGAAGCCGAATTCGCCGACGGCGATGTCCAGGGCGACACGCCGGTCGATGAGCCGGAATCGAGCGGCCGGATCGCGCACCTCGAAATCATCGGCCCGCCGATTCCGCCTGAGGAGGGGTCGCTGGAATTCACCCTGCCGCCCGGGGAGCTCGACCGGATCTTCGTCGCGCCGGAGCCGGCAGACGGCTGGCCGCCACCACCGTCCGCGTCGATCGCCACGGCGGCCGAGGCAGGCACGCAAGCGGCCACCGACGAACCGACCGTCGAGGCCGCGCATCGGGCGCCACCCCCGGCCGAGCTCATCGCGGCCGCGCCGAAGCGCCGTTGGGCGACGGTCGCACTCGTGCTCGCGGCGGTCGCTCTCGCACTGCTGCTCGGTGCGCAACTCATCAATCGAAACCGCGAATACCTCGCCGAGCACACCCCGTTCGGCGGTGCGCTGCGTGCAGTGTATGCGCGGTTGGGATTCGAGCTGCCGGTGCCGGCGGACTTGGCCGACTACCAACTGCGCCAATGGGGCGCGACCGGCGACCCGGCCGCGAACGGCATCCTGCGCGTCCGGGCGAGCATCCTGAACGCCGCCGCCGCGTTCCAGCCGTATCCGCTGTTGCGCCTCACGCTGACCGACCGCTTCGACAGACGCGTCGGCTCGCGCGATTTTGCGCCGCGCGAGTACCTGGGCAGACCCGCGGAATTGATGGCGCCGGGACAGCGGACGGACGTGACGATCCAAATCGTCGATCCGGGCAAGGATGCCGTCGGATTCGAGATCGACGTATGCCTGCGCGGCGCCGACGGTGGCGTATTCTGCGGCAGCGGCGCGGCGCCGCACGCCGGATGAACGCGATCGAGATCGGGCCGTACCGCCTGACGTCGAATGTCGTGCTCGCACCGATGGCGGGCGTCACCGACCGGCCGTTCCGCATGTTGTGCCGCCGCTTCGGCGCCGGGCTCGCCGCCTCGGAGATGCTGAGCGCCGATGCGCGGCTCTGGACGAGCGACAAATCGCGGCGCCGCATGGACCACAGCGGCGAGCCGAGCCCGCGCGCGGTGCAAATCGCCGGCTACGACCCGGCGATGATGGCCGACGCCGCGCGCCGCTGCGTGGACGCCGGCGCCGACCTGATCGACATCAACATGGGCTGTCCGGCGAAGAAAGTCTGCAACCGCCTCGCCGGTTCCGCGTTGCTGCGCGACGAAGCGCTGGTCGCGCGAATTCTCGCCGCCGTGGTGCGCGCGGTCGACGCACCGGTCACGCTGAAGACGCGCACCGGCTGGGACCGTGAACACCGCAACGCCGTGCGCATCGCGACGATAGCGCAGGAGTCCGGGGTGCGGGCGCTCGCGATCCACGGCCGCACGCGCGCCGACATGTATCTCGGCGAAGCCGAATTCGCTACGGTGCGCGCGGTCAAATCCGCGGTGAGCATCCCGGTGTTCGCGAACGGCGACATCGCGTCGGCATCGCGCGCACGCGAGGTGCTGGCGCACACGGGTTGCGACGGCATCATGATCGGCCGCGCCGCGCAGGGCAAGCCATGGATCTTCGACGAAGTCAATTTTTTCCTCGCGAACGGCGAAACACGCGCCGATCTTCCACCGCAAAACGTCCGTGATATCATGCGCGCCCACCTCGAAGACCTGTACTCGTTTTACGGTGATGAGACCGGAGTTCGGGTGGCGCGCAAGCATTTGGGCTGGTACTGCCGACGGCATGCGGGACGGGATGAGTTGCGGGCGCGCGTGATGCTGGAACAGACGCCGCGGGAACAATTGTGTGCGGCGCTCGAGCTCTTCGCGATCGACGCCGATCGCGTGGCTTGATCGAATACAACAACGAAGATTGCACGGAAAGTCCACGACAGGCCATGGCTGCACGAAAAAAACCGCGAATTCGCCGGGATCCGTCGCCGCCATTCGATGGGCGCGACCTGAAGGTCAACGGCAAGGGCGTGCCGCTGCGCACCCAGGCCGCGGAGGCACTGCAGTGCTACTTCGAGACGCTGAACGGCCACAATCCCGCCCACCTGTACGAGCTGGTGATGCGCGAAGTCGAGGAACCCCTGTTCAAGATCGTCATGGACCATGCTTCGGGCAATCAGAGCCGGGCCGCGACGATACTCGGCATCAACCGCGGGACGCTGCGCAAGAAGCTCAAAGAGTTCGGGATCGGCGAGTGATGCGGTCTTGTTGACGCCGATTCGCCGCGCGCTGCTCAGCGTGTCCGAGAAGCAAGGCGTCGTCGAATTCGCGCGCGCGTTGCGCGAGCGCGGCATCGAATTGCTGTCGACCGGCGGCACCGCGAAACTCCTGCTGCGCCACGGCGTACCGGTCAAGGAAGTGGCCGAGCACACCGGATTCCCGGAGATCATGGGCGGACGGGTGAAGACCTTGCATCCGCGCATTCACGGCGGACTGCTCGGCCGGCGCGGCATCGACGACGCCGTCATGCGCGAGCACGGGATCGAGCCGATCGACCTGCTCGTGGTGAATCTCTACCCGTTCTGCGCGACCGTGGCACGGCCGGACTGCCGCTATGAGGACGCGGTCGAGAACATCGACATCGGCGGTCCGGCAATGGTGCGCGCCGCCGCCAAAAACCACGAATCGGTTGCGGTCGTCGTCGATCCGGCCGACTACCGCCCCTTGCTCGATGAGTTGTCGGCGAATCAGGGCGGCACGAATCTCGCGATGCGCCAACGGCTGGCGGCGAAGGCCTTTGCACACACGGCACAGTACGATGCGATGGTGTCGGCGTACTTCACCGGCGCCATCGGCGCCGGTTCGGCGAGCTTCGACGACGATCTGAACCTCTCGATGCGCAAACGCCTCGATCTGCGCTACGGCGAGAATCCGCATCAACAGGCGGCCTTGTACGTCGACCCGCGCGCGATCGGCGCGTCGGTCGCCTCGGGATCGCAACTGCAGGGCAAGGCGCTCTCCTACAATAACGTCGCCGACGCCGACACCGCACTCGAATTGGTGCGGCAGTTCCCCGAGCCGGCCTGCGTGATCGTCAAGCACGCGAACCCCGCGGGGGTCGCGCTCGAGGCGAACATTCTCGCCGCCTACGAGCGGGCGTACCGCACCGATCCGACGTCGGCGTTCGGCGGCATCGTCGCGGTCAACCGCCCGCTGGATGCGGCCACCGCGGCGGCGATCGTCGGCCGGCAATTCGTCGAACTGATCCTCGCGCCGAGTGTGGAAGCGGATGCCGCGGCACTGCTCGCGCCGAAGCAGAACGTCCGCGTTCTCGCCGTCGGCGACCTTGGGTGCCCGGTCGAGCAGCGGCTCGAATATCGCAGCGTGACCGGTGGGCTGCTGGTGCAAACCCGCGACGCGGGACGGATCGGCGCCGCCGACCTGCGCACCGTGACGAAGCGCGCGCCGACGGCGGCGCAGCTGGCCGATCTGCTGTGCGCGTGGCGCGTCGCGAAATATGTCAAATCGAACGCGATCGTCTGCGTGAAGGACGGGGCCACCATCGGCATCGGCGCCGGCCAGATGAGCCGCGTCGTCAGCAGCCGGATCGTGGCGATGAAGGCGCGCGACGCGGGACTGTCCTGCGAGGGTGGGGCGATCGCCTCGGACGCGTTCTTTCCATTCCGCGACGGGCTGGAGGCGGTCGCCGAATTCGGCGTCTCCTCGGTGATACAGCCGGGTGGCTCGAGGCAGGACGCCGAGGTTATCGCCGCGGCCGACGAGCACGGCATCGCGATGGTGTTCACCGGCATGCGTCACTTCCGTCACTGACGAGGCCGCGGGGGAACCATGAAGATCCTGATCGTCGGCGGCGGCGGGCGTGAGCACGCACTCGCCTGGAAGTGCGCGCAAACCGCCCGCGTCGAGCGCGTCTACGTCGCGCCGGGCAACGCCGGCACCGCGCTCGAACCGAAGACGCGCAACATCGAAATCGACGCACGGGACATCGAGTCGCTCGCCGCGTTTGCGGCGCGCGAGCGGATCGATCTGACGGTCGTCGGCCCGGAGGCGCCGCTGGTCGAGGGACTGGCCGATCGCTTCGCCGCCGACGGCCTGGCCTGCTTCGGCCCGACGCGCGCCGCGGCGCGGCTCGAGGGGTCGAAGGCGTTCAGCAAGGACTTCCTGCGGCGCCACCGCATCCCGACCGCCGCGTACCGCTGCTTCACGCGGGAGGATTTCGACGCCGATCATGTGCGCGCGTGTCGATTGCCGCTGGTCGTCAAGGCCGATGGCCTCGCCGCCGGCAAGGGCGTCGTGATCTGCGAGACGCACGCCGAAGCGCTGCAGCATGCGTCGCGGATGCTCGGCGGCAGCTTCGGCGCGGCCGGCGAGCGGATCGTCGTCGAGGAGTTCCTGCGCGGTGAGGAGGTGAGCTTCATCGTCGTCGCGAACGCGCTGCAGGCGCTGCCGCTCGCGACTTCGCAGGATCACAAGCGCCGCGACGACGGCGATGGCGGTCCCAACACGGGCGGCATGGGCGCCTATTCACCCGCGCCGATCGTGACGCCGACGCTGCACGCACGCATCATGCGCGAGGTGATCGAACCGACCTTGCGCGGCATGCGCGACGATGGCAATCCGTACACCGGCTTTCTCTATGCCGGCCTGATGATCGGCGCGGACGGCACGCCGAACGTGCTCGAATTCAACTGCCGCCTGGGCGACCCGGAAACGCAGCCGATCCTGCTGCGTCTGCGCGGCGACCTGCCCGCCTTGTGCGAGGCGGCGCTCGCGGGCGCGCTCGATCGCAGCGCCATCGACTGGGATCCACGCACGGCCCTCGGCGTCGTGCTCGCGGCCGGCGGCTACCCGGATGCGTACCGTAAGGGCGACCCCATCGCGGGGCTCGACACGGCCGCGCGGCTGCCAGGCAAGGTGTTCCACGGCGCAACGGCACTGCGCGACGGCCAGATCGTGACCAACGGCGGCCGCGTCCTGTGCGCGACCGGCTTGGGCGAGACGGCCCGCGCGGCGCAACGTCAGGCCTACGCCCTGGTCGAGGCGATCCATTGGGACTCGATGCAGTACCGGCGCGACATCGGCCGCCACGCGATCGCCCGCGCAGGCGCGGATCCCGCCGGATCGCGCTGACGCGTTCACCGCGGATCCGGCGCGGCGCCGGCGGCGGCGCGCAGGCCCCTGCGCCCGGACCGTCTGACGTAGAGATAGACGACCGGCGTCGTGTAGAGCGTCAGCAGCTGGCTGACGATCAGCCCGCCGACAATCGAGATGCCGAGCGGGCGGCGCAGCTCGGTGCCGTCGCCGGCGGCGAGCGCGAGCGGCAGGGCGCCGGCGATCGCCGCACAGGTGGTCATCATGATCGGGCGGAAACGCAAGGCACAGGCATGCGCGATCGCGGCGCGCGGCTGCAGGCCGAGGCGGCGCTCGGCGTGCAGTGCGGAATCGACCATCATGATCGCGTTCTTCTTGACGATGCCGATCAGCAGCAGGATGCCGAGGAAAGCGATCAGGCTGAATTCCGTGTGCGCGATGATCAGCGCGAGCAGCGCGCCGAGCCCGGCCGACGGCAGCGTCGACAGAATGGTGAGCGGCTGGCCGTAGCTCTCGTAGAGAATGCCGAGGACCAGGTAGATCGCGAGCAGCGCGGCGCCGAGCATCAGCGGTTCGTGGCCCACGCTCTGGCGGAACAAGCGCGCGGTGCCGTAGGCGGTGCCGCGAATGGCGACGGGTACGTGGATGCGCGCCATCGTGCGCTGGATCGCGGCGAGCGCCGCGCCGAGCGCAACGCCGTGCGGTAGATTGAACGCGATCGTCGTCGAGGCGGAGGTCCCGGTGTGCTCGACACTGACCGGCGCGGTCGACGTCGCGAAGCGCGCGAATGCGGCGAGCGGCACCATCGTCTCCTTCGCCGCGCTGATCGCCGAGCCCGTCGAGGTGTCGCCGCGCCCGGCGTTCGCCAGCGAATTCGCCGCGAGGTTGCGCGCGGCATCGACCGCGACTGCGGCGGCGGACGCCTGCGAGGCCGGCGCCGACGTTCGCAAGACGTCCGCGCTGACGCCGATCTTCGTCGTCCCGGCGACCGCCTGGGTCGCCTGCGTGCCGCTGACGGGAGCACCGGCTGTGCTGACGTAGAGCGCCCGCAGCACCTGCGGGTTCTCCTGAAATTGCGGCGCGACTTCCATCACGACGTGGTACTGCTGCGGGCTTGCCGGATCATCGATCGTCGACACCGGCGCCTGCGCGAACGCATCGTCCAAGGTGTCATCGATCTGGCGCTCGCTCAGGCCGAGTCGCGAGGCCGTGTCGCGGTCGACGATCACGTCGGACTGCAGGCCGCCCGGCTGCAGATCGGTGTCGACGTCGGTGACCTCGGGCACGTGCTGGAGCGCGGCACGCAACTTGCGCGACCAGAACTGCAGTTGACCGAGGTCGTCGCCGAGCAGCGTGTACTGGTACTGTGCGTTCGCCGACCGTCCGCCGGCACCGATGTCCTGCGCGGACTGGAGAAACGCCGAGACGCCCGCCACACGCGCGAGCTTCGGGCGCAGGCGATCGATCACCCCCTGCGCGCCGGTTCGGCGATCGGCCAGCGGCTTCAGCGTGATGCTGAGGGTTGCGAGCGGGCCGCCCGATGGACCGAACCCCAGGCCGCCGACCGCGCCGGCGACGCTCGCGACCGCCGGATCGCGGCCGATGATGCCCGCGACCCGCCCGAGCTTGGCTTTCATGAACTCGAACGACGCACTCGCGTCGCCGCGAATCGCGCCACGCAGCTGGCCCGTGTCCTGCTGCGGGAAAAAGCCCTTGGGAATTGCGACGTACAGGTAGACATTCAGACCGATCGTCGCGAGCAGCAGCGCCAGCATCGATCGCGGGTGATCGAGCGCGACGTCGAGCGTGCGCCGGTAGGCCTCCTTTGTCGCCGCAAAGCCGCGCTCGAAGGCACGAGTGAAGCGCGCACTCGAGCGCACGTCCCTGCGCCGCAGCAGGCGCGCGCACATCATCGGCGTCGTCGTCAGCGAAATCACCAGCGATATCAAAATCGAGATCGCCAGGGTGTTGGTGAATTCGCTGAACAGCCGGCCGACGATGCCGCCGCCGAATTCGAACGGAATGAACACCGCGACCAGCGACAGGCTCATCGCCAGCACGGTGAAGCCGACCTCGCGCGCGCCGCGTACCGCGGCCTGCATCGGCCTCATTCCGGCCTCGATGTGGCGCGCGATGTTCTCCATCACGACGATCGCATCGTCGACGACGAAGCCCGTCGCGACCGTGAGCGCCATCAGCGAGAAGTTGTCCAGCGTGTAGCCGAGCAGGTACATCGCCGCGAACGTCCCGATCAGCGACACCGGGACGGCGACCGCCGGTATCAGCGCGGCCCGGTGGCTGCCGAGGAACGCGTAGACCACGAGGATCACCATCGCGATCGCGATCAGCAGCGTCTGTTCGGTCTGTCGCAGGGAGCCGCGGATCGTCACGGAGCGGTCGAAGATGACGGCAAGCCTGATCTTGGGGTCGATCTCGGCCTTCAGGCGCGGCAAAAGCGCCTTGATCGCGTCTACCATCTTGATCACGTTGGCGCCGGGCTGCTGAAATACGAGCACCGACACCGCCGGCTTGCCGTTGTAGATCCCGTAGGTATGCCGGTTCTCGGTCGCGCCATTGCGCATGTCGAGCACCTTGGCGACGTCGGCGAGGCGCGTCACGGAACCGTTGCGGCTCGCGATGATCAGCCTGCGGTACTCGCGCGCGGTGCGGGCGTTGTCGTTGGTGTAGATCTGGTAGTGAAGACCGCCCGCCTCGAGCGCCCCCTTCGGCGCGTTGGCGTTTGCGTTGGAGATCGCCGCGCGCACGTCCTGCAGGCCGATGCCGTACTTGGCGAGTGCGTAGGGGTTGATCTCGACACGCACCGCCGGCAGCGCGCTGCCGCTCACGTTGACGCCGCCGACTCCGGCGATTTGGGCCAGGCGCTGCGATACCACGGCGTCCGCGGCATCGTAGATCTGGCCCTGGGTGAGCACGTTCGAGGTCATCGCCAGCGCGAGCACCGGAAACAGCGAGCTGTTGAGCTTGAAATAGCTCGGGTTGCGGGTCATTGCCGCCGGCAGATCCGGCCGCGCCGCCTCGATCGCCGCCTCGACGTCCCGGGCCGCTCCGTTCAGGTCGCGGTCGAGGCCGAAGGTGAGCTGGATATTGGTCTGGCCGATGCTGCTAGTCGACGTCATGTCGTCGACGTCGGCGATCGCACCGAGCCGGCGCTCGAGCGGTGTCGCGACCGTGCGCGCCATGACTTGCGGGCTCGCACCGGGGAGCGACGCGGAGACGAAGACCGCCGGCACGTCGATGTTCGGCAGCGGCGCGACCGGCAGCAGGATGAAGGCCGCGATGCCGCCGAGCGCGACGCCCGCCGTCAGCAAGGTGGTCGCGATCGGCCTCGCGATGAACGGTGCGGAGATGTTCACGGTGCGCAGTGCATGACGCCGGGCTTCACGGCGTCGGGTTCAAGGCGCCGTCCGCCGCGTCCGACCCGCCCGCGCGGACCGCCCGCCGCCGCTTCGTCAGGCGGTCGAACGCGAGGTAGATCACCGGCGTCGTGAACAGCGTCAGGATCTGGCTCACCAGCAGACCGCCGACGATCGACACGCCTAGCGGATGCCTGAGTTCGGCGCCGTAGCCGGTGCCGAATATGAGCGGCAGCGCGGCAAACATCGCCGCGACCGTCGTCATCAGGATCGGTCGGAAACGCAGCATGCAGGCGCGGTGAATCGCGTCCCGTGCGCAAAGTCCCTGCCGGCGTTCGGCCACGATCGCGAAGTCGATCATCAGGATCGCGTTCTTCTTGACGATACCGATCAGCAGGATGATGCCGATCAGCGCAATGATCGTCAGATCGTCGCCGGCGAGGATGAGCGCGAGCAGGGCGCCGACTCCGGCGGACGGCAGCGTCGACAGGATCGTGATCGGATGGATGAAGCTTTCGTAGAGCACGCCGAGGACGATGTACATCACCAGCACGGCCGCGAGCAGCAGCAGCAGCTCGTTGCTCAGGTTGTTGCGAAACGCGAGCGCCGCGCCCTGAAATGTCGTGTGAATGCTCGCCGGCAGACCGACCGCGCGCTCGACCTTTTGGACCGCGTCGACGGCTGCCCCGAGGGAGGCGCCCGGCGCGAGGTCGAACGACACCGTCGTCGCCGGGAACTGCGCCAGATGATTGATCAGCAGCGGTCTGGTCGCGACCGCAAACTTTGCGATCGCCGACAGGGGAACCTGGCCACCGGCCGCCGACGGCAGGTAGATCGACCCGAGCGACGCGATCGAGCGGTACGCGGCCGGGTCGGCCTGCATGATGACCCGGTACTGGTTCGACTGCGTGAATATCGTCGAGACGATGCGCTGGCCGAACGCATCGTACAGCGCGTTGTCGACGGTGCCGACGCTGATGCCGAGGCGCGCCGCGCTGTCACGATCGATGGTGACGTCGGCGGCGAGGCCGTCGTCCTGCTGGTTGCTCGTGACGTCGGCGAGCGCGGCTTGCCTCCTCAGGGCCTCGAGCAGTTTCGGCGTCCAGCGCTCGAGGATCGCCGAATCCGCGCTTTCCAGGGTGAAGTGATATTCGGACGGGCCGGTCGTCGCGTCGAGCGTAAGGTCCTGCGCCGGGTGCGCGTACAGCCTGATGCCGCGCACCCCGGCGGTTTCGCTCTGCAAGCGGCGTGCGACGCCGGCAGCGTTCAGCGCGCGCGCGCCGAGCGGTTTCAGGTTGATCAAGAAGCGGCCGCTGCTCAGGGTCGGGTTGCTGCCGTCCACCCCGATGTACGAGGACAGGCTGGCGACGTCCGGATCCTTGAGGATCGCCCGCGCGAGTGACTGTTGCCGGCCGGCCATCGCCGCGTACGACACGTTCTCGCCCGCCTGCGACACGCCTTCGATCAGGCCGATGTCCTGCTCGGGAAAGAAACCCTTGGGAATCAGCACGTAGAGCAGCGTCGTCAGCGCGAGGGTCGCCGCCGCCACGTACAACGTGGCCGGTTGCCGGTCGAGGACCCAGTCGAGGGCGCGGCCGTACCGGCCGACGAGCCGCTCGAACCAGGCGCCGCCGCGCGCGTCGGGACGCTCCCCCGCGCCCCGCGGGCGCAGCATCTTCGCGCATAGCATCGGCACCAGCGTGAGCGACACGATCGCCGAAATCAGGATCGTCACGGCGAGCGTGACCGCGAACTCGCGAAACAGGCGGCCGACGACGTCCTGCATGAACAACAGGGGAATGAGCACCGCGATCAGGGACAGCGTGAGCGAGATGATCGTGAATCCGATCTCGCCCGAGCCGCGCAGAGCCGCCTCGCGCGGGTTCGCGCCCGCATCGAGGTGACGGGAGATGTTCTCGATCATCACGATCGCGTCGTCGACGACGAAGCCGGTGGCGATCGTCAGAGCCATCAGGGACAGGTTGTTGAGGCTGAAATTCGCCAGGTACATCACGGCGAAGGTGCCGATCAAGGACAGCGGCACGGACAGGCTCGGAATCAAGGTCGCCGGCAGCTTGCGCAGGAACAGGAAGATCACCGCGACGACCAGCACCACTGCGAGCGCCATCTCGAACTGCACGTCCTTGACCGACGCTTCGATGGTCTTCGTGCGGTCAGTCAGGATCTCGACGTCGACGCCGGCGGGCATCGACGCGCGCAACTCGGGCAGGATCGACTTGATGCTGCGCACGACCTCGACGACGTTGGCGCCTGGCTGGCGCTGCACGTTCAGGAGCAGCGCCGGCGTCGTGTTCATCCAGCCGCCGAGCTGGGTGTTCTGCGCACTCTCGGCGAGCGTGGCGACGTCGCGCAAGCGCACCGGCGCGCCATTGCGGTAGGCGACAATGATGTTCGCGTACTCGGCGGCGCTCTTCAGCTGGTCGTTGCTGTCGATCGTGTAGGCGCGCGTCGGTCCGTCGAATGCGCCCTTCGGGCCGTTCTGGTTCGCCACGTTGATCGTCGTGCGCAGGTCGTCGAGGTTCAGGCCGAGCGCCGCGAGCGCGCGCGGGTTCACGATCACCCGTACGGCCGGGCGCTCGCCGCCGCCGATGCTGACGACGCCGACCCCTTTCAGTTGCGAGATTTTCTGCGCAATCCGCGTGTCGGCGAGATCCTCGACCTCGGGCAACGGCATGACTCTCGAGGTGATGCCGAGTGTGAGGATCGGCGCGTCGGCCGGATTGACCTTGACGTAGATCGGCGGTGCCGGCAGGTCCTGCGGCAGGAGACTCTGCGCAGCGGCAAGCGCCGCCTGCACCTCCTGTTCGGCGACGTCCATCGCGAGCGTCAGGTCGAACTGCAGCGTGATGATCGAGGCGCCGGCCGAGCTCGACGAGCTCATCTGTCCGAGACCCGGCATCTGTCCAAGCTGTTTCTCGAGCGGCGCGGTGATCGCCGAGGTGACGACCTCGGGGCTCGCGCCGGGGTAGAACGTCTCGACCTGGATCGTCGGGTAGGCGACCTCGGGCAACGCGGACAGGGGCAGCGCCGAGTAGGCGATCAGGCCGACGATCAGGATCGCCGCCATCAGCAGCGTCGTCGCGATCGGCCGCTCGATGAACACACGCGAGGGATTCACCGACGCCGCCGGCGGCGCACGCCGCGCCCGATCCTGATCACCGATCCGCGCCGGACCATTGCACCGTGGCGCCGTCGCGCAGGCGGTCGCCCCCCTCGGTGACGACGCGCTGCCCCGGCTCCAAGCCGCGCTTCACCACGACCAGGTCACCGGACGCGGGACCGAGCACGACCGGCCGCACCGCGACCTTGCGCGCCGCGCCGACGAGGTAGACGAACGTGCTGGCGACGCCGTTCGGCGCACCGCGATGCACCGCGTCGCCCGGGATCAGTACCCGTCCGTGCAGCACGGTCTCGAGCAGGCTGATGATGACGAATTGGTTCGGAAACAGCAGGCCGCCGTCATTGGCGAACTGTGCGCGCAGCTTGACGGTGCCGGTCGTCGGGTCGATCTGGTTGTCGATCGTCAGCAGCTTGCCCGAGGCGAGCTGCGCGCTGTCGCTGCGGTCGTATGCGTCCACTTCGAGCGTCTTGCCGCTGCGCATGGCCCGCAACACGCCGTCGATATCGTCCTCCGGTATCGAGAAAATCGCCGAGATCGGCCGCAGCTGCGTGATCACGACGATGCCGTTGGCGTCGCCCGGGGTGACGTAGTTGCCGGCGTCGATCTGTCGCAGCCCCACACGGCCGGCGATCGGCGCGACGATGTGGGCGTAGGTCAGATTGAGCGCGGCGGCACGCACCTGCGCCCGATCGCCCTCGACCGTACCCACATATTGCGCGACCAGGGCTCTTTGCGTGTCGAGTTGCTGCTCGGCAATCGCATGGCGCGCGATCAGGCCGGTATATCGGCGCAGATCGAGCCGCGCGTTCGCGAGCAGCGCCGCATCGCGATCCAGCGCCGCCTGCGCCTCCTCGAGCGCGGCTTGGTACGGCCGCGGATCGATCTGCGCGAGGAACTGCCCGGCGTGCACCATCTGCCCTTCGGTGAAGGCGATGGTTTGCAGCTCGCCGCTGATCTGCGTGCGCACGGTGACGGTCGCGAGCGGGGTGATTGCGCCGAGCGCCGGGATCCGCAGCGGTACGTCGCCGCGGCTGACCGTGGCTACCGCGACGGGAACCGGCGCATTCGCTCCGTGGAAGGCGCCGCCGCGCATGGCGCGACGATCCGCGTGATGCAGACGGACGATGACGACGGCGATGAGCATCGCGGCGACCGCGGCGGCGATCAGCCAGAGGCGCCCATGCTTGCGCTCGGGCCCGGGTTGGCCGCGATCCGCGCCCTCGTGCGGCGCATCGCTCACGGCGTGTTTAGGGACTTTCGGTGCGAGGACATACTGTACTATCTGGACTGCACTGTCTGGACTGCACTATCTGAAATGCACTATCTGGAATACGGGGGTGCGGAACGCGTTGGCTCGGGTCGCGATTTGCGCGACACTTTAACCGAAATCCCCGCACGCTCGCGCGACGCTGCGACAATTTTTGTCAAGATTCGGTGAATCGCCCGGCCGGCGCGACCTGCGCGGCAACTCGATGAGCAGACGCCTCTACAGGACGACGACGTGCTTGCTGACGGTCTGGCTCGCGCTCCTTCCGGCCGCCGCCCGGACGAATGCGCCGGCTGGCGGTGAGACGCTCGCGCGCCGCGACTTTCAGGCGGCCATGCACCGGGTCGAGATGGGCGCGCCGGACGTACTCGACCCGCGGCGCCTGCGCGCATATCCGCTCTACGAGTACCTGCTCGCGGCACGCTTGCAGCGGGATCTGCAGGACCATCCGGGCGCCGCCGTCGACCACCGGATTGACGAGTTCCTGCAGGCGCATGGCCGCGAACCGGTCACCCGCGACTTGCGACGCGACTGGCTGCTGAGCCTCGCCGCGCGCGGCCGCTGGCAATGGTTCATGCCGCGCGCCGCGAACGTCGATGACCCACGCCTCGCCTGCGACCGGCTCGCGGGACGCCTGGCGACCGGCGAGACCGACGACCTACCCGCCCGGGCGATCGCCCGCTGGCTCCTGCCGCAGCCGCCGGCCGCCGAATGCGCCGCGGTGTTCGCCTGGCTGGGGAGCCGCGGTTACTTGAGCGCGGGTCTGCGGGAGATGCGCACGCGCGCTGCGCTGCGCGCCGGCGATGCGCGCCTCGCGCTGCGGTTTGCCGCACAATTGCCGCCGGCGCGCGCGGCGCCGCTGCGTCTTTGGGCGAGCCTGATCGACACGCCCCTGCCGGCGCTCGAGTCCTTGGCGGCCGATCCCGCCCTCGATGTCCCCGCCGCAGCGCTCGCCGCGGGATTCGATTTGCTGTCGCGGCGGCACGGCGCCGCGGCGATGGCGCTCCTGCCGCGCCTGCTCGCCCGGCCCGCAATGACGCCTGCGCTGCGCGCCCGGCTGCAGCTGAGCGCGGCGCTCGGCGCGGCCTACGATCACGACGCCGATGCGCTCGCGGCCTTCGCCGCGGTACCGCCGGTCCTGATCGACCGACGCGCCGCCGAATGGCGGGTTCGCGCGGCACTTTGGAACGGCGATTATGCGCAGGCCCTCGTCTGGATCGAACGCCTGCCGGCCGAGCAGGCCGCCCTGCCGCGCTGGCGTTACTGGTACGCGCGCGCGATCGCGGCGACCGCGGGCGTTGCCGCCGCGAAGCCCTTGTACGCCGAAATCGCCGGCATGCGGGATTTCTACGGCTACCTCGCAGCCGATCGACTGCGCCAGCCGTATCGCCTGCATGCGCGGCCGACGAAGATCGACTGGCGAGTTCAGCGGCGCCTCGCGGCGCAGCCCGCCCTGGTGCGCGCCCGGGAACTGTTCCGTTGCGACATGGTGGCAGCGGCTTCGCTCGAATGGACGTATGCGCTGGGCAGTGCCGACGCGGACACCCTCGTGCAGGCCGCGCATCTGGCGGCGCGTTGGGGTTGGTACGAGCAGTCGATCATCGCGCTGGCGCGCGCGGGCGAATGGGACGATCTGCGGCTGCGCTATCCGCGCCCCTACCGCGCGGCGGTCGCGGCGGCGAGTCGGCTGAGCCGCGTGCCGGCGGACTGGATCCTCGCCGTGATGCGCCAGGAGAGCCTGTTCGAGCCGGACGCGCTGTCGCCGGCCGATGCGCGCGGCCTGATGCAACTGCAACCGGCAACTGCCGCGCTGATCGCGCGCCACTCGCATCTGCGCACGCCTTCGGCCGCCGCGCTGTTCGAGCCGCGCGTCGTGCTGCGCCTCGGGGCCGTCTACCTGCGCGAACTGCTGGACCGCTATGACGGCCAGCTCGATCTGAGCCTCGCCGCGTACAACGCGGGGCCGGCCGCAGTCACGCGCTGGCTGCCCGACCGGCCGATGGCGGCCGACGTCTGGATCGAGAACATTCCATACCCAGAAACCCGCCGCTATGTGCGGGACATCGTCGAGCACATCGTCGCCTTCGCCTGGACGCGCGGCGTGCCGCCGCCGCGACTGTCGCGCCTCCTGCCGCGGATCTATCCCGCGGCGACGATCGAGGCGCGCGCGCGCGCGAGAATCAGGCAGGTCGCGCAAGGAAGGAGCGGATGACGAATTTCACGCAGGCGATCGTGCGGCCGCCCGGCCAAAACTTCGCGCAGGGACTCTCGAGCGCGAACCTCGGACCGCCGGATCTCGATCTGGCGCTCGCCCAGCACGCGGCGTATTGCGACGCGCTTCGCCGCTGCGGGCTGGCCGTGACGGCCCTTGCCGCCGATCCCGGCTTTGCCGACGGCACGTTCGTCGAGGACACGGCCGTGATCGGCGCGCGCGCCGCGGTGGCAACACGCCCCGGCGCCGCATCGCGCCGCGGCGAGGTCCGATCGATCCTCGGGTGTCTGCGCGGTATGCGCCGCGAGATCCACGAGATACGGGCGCCCGGCACGCTCGACGGCGGCGACGTTTGCCAGGCGCAATCGCATTTCTTCATCGGCATCTCGGCCCGCACCAACCCGGAGGGGGCGCGGCAATTGGCCGGGATCCTGTGCGCCGCCGGCTACACGTGCTCGACGGTCGACATCCGCGGCAACGGCCCGCTGCTGCACCTGAAGTCCGGCATCGCGTATCTCGGTGACAACCGCCTTCTGCTCGCGCCCTTCCTGCCGCTCACGGACGAGATGCGCGGCTTCGAGCACATTGCGGTCTGCGCCGAGGAGGCCTACGCCGCGAATTGCGTTCGCATCAACGATCGGCTGCTGATCGCCGACGGCCATCCGCGGACGGCTGCGACACTGCGCGCCTGCGGCTACTCAACGCTGCCGCTCGCGATGTCGGAGTTCCGCAAGCTCGACGGCGGCCTGAGCTGCCTGTCGCTGCGCTTCTGAAGCGCCGCGTCAAGCACGCAGCATCCTCGCGAAGGTCGCGCCGAGCTCGGCGTCATCTTGCCCGCCTCCCGGATCGTACTTTAGGTGAGCGGTTCGCGATCATGCCCGGCGGTGGGCGCTCGATCGGGGTAAAATGCCGTGCATGTTTGGGCCGCCGGCGTTGCCGGCCCGTCCTCGGAGGAAAATTCATGCGTAAATTCCCGTTGTCCCTGCTGCTCGCCCTCGCCGTCGTGCTCTCGCCGGCGCTCGCCGCCGGTACGGCGCACGAGCCGGTTTCGACGCAGGCCAAGGCGGTCGGCGTGACCGTGAAGCGCGATGCGAAGGTGTTCGGCGTCGCCGTCAAGCACACCGCGATCAAGATCGGCCACGCGGCCAGAAGGTTCGGCCTGCGGGTCGCCGCCGCGACCAAGCACGGGGTGCACGAATACCGCGCCGGGACCGACGCCCGCAAGACGAAGCCGAAGAAGCGGTGACGCCAGATGCAGCGGCGCGGCGCCGTCAGGCCGGCGGCGCGGCCTTGCGCGCGATGCTGGTCGCCATCGTCACGATCGACGCCAGATCGCTCAAATTCGCCGGCACGACGAGCGTCGTGCCGCTCTGCGCGAGTTTGCCGAATTGCTTCACGTATTCCTCGCCGATGCGCAACTGCATCGCTTCTATGCCGCCACGGTCCGACAGCGCGATGCCGACCTGCCGCAGTCCTTCGGCGGTCGCCGTCGCGACCGCGAGGATCGCCTGCGCCTGACCCTCGGCTTCGTTGATCTGCAGTTGCTTGGTCGCCTCGGACTGCTTGATCACGCGCTGCTTGTCGCCCTCGGCCGCGTTGATCTTGGCGTCGCGCTCACCCTCCGAGGTCAGGATGACCGCGCGCTTCTCGCGTTCCGCGCGCATTTGCTTCTCCATCGCCGACAACACGTCCTTCGGCGGCGTGATGTTCTTGATCTCGTAACGCAACACCTTGACGCCCCACGGCGCCGAGGCTTTGTCCAATTCGGCGACGACGTTCGCGTTGATGACGCCGCGCGCCTCGAACGTGCGATCGAGCTCGATCTTGCCGATCTCGCTGCGCAGCGTGGTCTGCGCGAGCTGGGCGATGGCGAATCCGTAGTTGGTGATGCCGTAGGACGCCAGGTGCGGATCGAGCACCTGCATGTAGAGCACGCCGTCGACGCCCACCTGGACGTTGTCCCGGGTGATGCAGACCTGTTCCGGTATGTCGATCGCGATCTCCTTCAGGCTGTGCCGATAGGCGACCTTCTCGACGAAGGGGATCAGGATGTGGAATCCGGCCTGCAGCGTGCGGCTGTATTTTCCGAGGTATTCGACGACGAAGGCGCTCTGCTGCGGCACCACCGTCGCCGTTTTCGCCACCATGATCACCACGACCACCGCGAGCGCGATGACCAGATAGCTGATGGAACTGCCCACTAGTGTGTTCTCCCGCGCCGGCGACCGGCGCCCCCGCCCGTGAATCAATCCTCGCCGTGCAGCACCAGCGTGAGTCCGTCGACGCGGGCGATGCGCGCGTGCCCCCCCGCGGCGATGCCGCCGCCCCCGCCGTTGACCGCGCTCCAGGAACTGCCGCGATATTCGAGGCGGCACGTTTCGCCCGGCGCGAGTGCGGTCGGCACGAGGATCGTCTCGCCGGCCGGTCCGCCCTTGAGCGGCGGCAGGCTGCGGCGCATGCGCTCATAGATGCGCCGCCGGAACGTCAGCATGGTGGAGAGCGCGAGGACCAGGAAAATGAGCCATTGCAGCCAATCCGCCAGCGCGAGACCGGCCAACATCAGCGAGCCGACGATGAACGCCGACGCGCCGACGAAGACGAAATAGAACTGGGCGTTCACCAATGCCATCTCGGCGCCGAGCAGCACGGCGCCGACGACGATCCATGCCCACCATTGCATCACTCGCTCCCCGGCGGCGGCGGTCCCCGGCCGCTCAACGCTTCATCGCGTCGAAGAACTCCGAGTTGGTCTTCGTATCCTTCATCTTGTCGAGCAGGAACTCGATCGAGGCGAGCTCGTCCATCGGATGCAGCAGCTTGCGCAGGATCCACATCTTGGAAAGCTCCGCCGGATCGGTGATCAGCTCTTCCTTGCGCGTCCCGGAACGATTGATGTTGATCGACGGGAACACGCGCTTCTCGGAGATGCGCCGGTCGAGGTGGATCTCGGAGTTGCCCGTTCCCTTGAATTCCTCGAAGATCACGTCATCCATCTTCGAACCCGTGTCGACCAGCGCCGTCGCGAGGATCGTCAGGCTCCCGCCCTCCTCGATGTTGCGCGCCGCGCCGAAAAAGCGCTTGGGCCGCTGCAAGGCGTTCGCGTCGACGCCGCCGGTGAGCACCTTGCCGGAACTCGGCACGACGGTGTTGTAGGCGCGCGCCAGACGGGTGATCGAGTCGAGCAGGATCACGACGTCCTTCTTGTGCTCGACCAGGCGTTTCGCCTTCTCGATGACCATCTCGGCGACCTGCACGTGCCGGCTCGCCGGCTCGTCGAAGGTCGAGGAGACGACCTCGCCCTTGACCGTGCGCGCCATTTCCGTGACTTCCTCCGGCCGCTCGTCGATGAGCAGCACGATCAGGTAGCACTCCGGATGGTTCGCCGTGATCGCGGTCGCAATGTTCTGCAGCAGCATCGTCTTGCCGGCCTTCGGCGGCGAGACGATCAGACCCCGCTGCCCCTTGCCGATCGGCGCGACCAGATCGATCGCACGCGCGGTCAGATCCTCGGTCGAACCGTTGCCCCGCTCGAGCTTCAGCCGCTCGGTCGGATGCAGCGGCGTGAGATTCTCGAACAGCACCTTGCCGCGCGAGCTCTCCGGCGAATCGAAATTGATCTCGCCGACCTTCAGCAGCGCGAAGTAGCGCTCGCCGTCCTTCGGCGGTCGGATCAACCCGGATATCGAATCGCCGGTGCGCAGGTTGAAACGCCGGATCTGGCTCGGGCTCACGTAGATATCGTCGGGGCCGGCGAGATAGCTCGAGTCGGAGGATCGCAGGAAGCCGAAGCCGTCCTGCAGGATCTCGAGGACGCCGTCGCCGTAGATGTCCTCGCCCTTGCGGGCGTGCGCCTTCAGCACGCCGAAGATGATGTCCTGCTTGCGTGAGCGCCCCATGTTCTCGAGACCCATGGTCTCGGCGAGCTTGACCAGATCGCTGATCGGGCGCTTCTTCAGCTCCGTCAGATTCATCGAACTGCGGCTGCGGGCGAGATCGGTCGGCGCGATGATCTCCAGATCGTCGCCGCCCTCCGGCAGGTCGCCGTAGTCCTCTTGCGGCGGACGTCCGCCGTTGGTGTTGCCGTTGCGCTGCCGGTTCGACCGGTTCGAGCGCCCGCCGCCCTGGCCCCCCTGGCCGCCCTGACCGCCCTGGCCGCCGCGCGACTGATTGCCGAGGTAGCCTCTCACAGGTTGCTGTCCAGGAAAGCCGCGAGTTGCGACTTGGTCACGGCGCCGACTTTTTGCGCCTCGACCGTGCCGTTCTTGAACAGGATCAACGTCGGAATCCCGCGAATGTTGAATTTCGGCGGCGTCGCCGGATTCTCGTCGATGTTGAGCTTGGCGATGCGGATCTTGTCCTTGTACTGGTCCGCGATCTCGTCGAGGATCGGTGCGATCATCTTGCAAGGGCCGCACCATTCGGCCCAGAAATCGAGAAGTACGGGCCGATCGGACTTGAGCACGTCCTTGTCGAACGTGGCGTCGCTGGTGTGGACGATACTGGGGTTACTCACTGCGAAATGTCCTCCTGATTGGAGCTGCATGCGGAAGTGCGTGAAGTGGTTGAGCGACGGGCCGGAGGGGCCGGAGACGTCGCGCGAAGTGACGATGTGCGGCCGTTCGGGCACAATACAACGGCTTTAACGGTGATGGTTACCTTAAAGGGTACCGGCGATACGGTTGAAGGGAGCGGCGGGACCTGCTCTGGATTGGCCGTATTGTTAACCGGTCGCCGGCCATTTTGCAAGTTTCCGCGCTCAGCGAGTGAAAATGTCAGACGCGCATCTCAGCCAGCTCACCTTCGATTCCTTGATCCTGCCCGACGCGTTGAAACGTGGGATCGCCGAACTCGGCTTCACGCGATGCACGCCGATCCAGGCGCAGACGCTGCCCGTGGCGCTCGCCGGACACGATGTCGCCGGCCAGGCCCAGACCGGCACCGGCAAGACCGCGGCGTTTCTGGTCGCGCTCTTCAACCGGCTGCTGACCGAGCCACCCTCGCCGAAGCGGCCTCGATCCTCGCCCAGGGCGATCGTGATCGCGCCGACGCGGGAACTCGCGGTGCAGATCCACTCGGACGCGCAGGCGATCGGCAGGTACGTCGGACTCACCCTCGCGATCGTCTTCGGCGGCGTGGACTACGAGAAGCAACGGCGAACGCTCGAGGAAGGGGTGGACGTGCTGATCGGCACGCCCGGCCGGATCATCGACTATTTCAAGCAGCATGTCTTCGATCTGCGCCACATCCAGGTTGCCGTGCTCGACGAGGCGGACCGCATGTTCGACCTCGGCTTCATCAAGGACATCCGCTTCATCCTGCGCCGCCTGCCGCACCCGACCTTGCGCCTGAACATGATGTTCTCGGCGACGCTCTCGCATCGGGTCATGGAACTCGCGTATGAGCACATGAACAATCCTGTCCTGATCCGCATCGAGCCGGACAAGATGACCGTGGACCAGGTGCGCCAGGCGCTGTATTTCCCGTCGACCGAGGAAAAGGTGCCCTTGCTGATCGGCCTGCTGCGGCGCATGGAGGCGCAGCGGACGATGGTCTTCGTCAATACGCGGCGCATGGCCGAGACGCTCGAGCGAACCCTGATCGCGAACGGCTTCGTCGCCCAGGCCCTGTCCGGCGACGTGCCGCAACCGAAGCGCCTGAAGATGATGCGCCAATTCCATAACGGCGAGGTTGCGGTGCTGATCGCGACCGACGTCGCCTCGCGCGGCCTGCATATCCCGGATGTCAGCCACGTCTTCAATTTCGATCTGCCGAACGACGCCGAGGACTACGTCCACCGGATCGGCCGCACCGCGCGGGCCGGCGCCGAGGGCGATGCGATCAGCTTTGGTTGCGAGGAATATGCGATCTCGCTGCCGGACATCGAGCGCTACATCGGCCACCAGATCCCACGCGCCGCGATCGATGCTGCGGATCTCGCTGCGGTCACACCGCCGCCGCCCGCGCAATGGCGCGAGCGCGCGCCGCGGCACGGCGGACCCCGCGGCGGCCCGCGTCCAGGTGGCGGCCGCGACGCGGGCCGCGGCCGCCGGCCGGCGCCGGGTCCGCGGCCCGCGTCGCGTACCCACGAGCCGTCGGCGGGCGGCCCGGCCGCGCCTGGCGCATCCGCGCCGGGCGCGAAGAGCGATGAAACGGCCGGCGGGGGGGCCGGCGCCGGCAAACCGGCGCACCGCCGGCGCCGCCGGCGCGGCGGCGCCGGCCCGGAGGCCTGAGGCGGATCGCAATCGGTCAGAGCAGGTCCAGGACCCGGTCGACGGCGGCAAAATCGGCGGTGTCCCGCGACGGCCGCCGCGAATCGGGCCGGCGCACCGCGCGCACCCAGCCGATGCCGATACGGCGCGCGGTCTCGAGCACCGCCGGACTGTCGTCGACCAACAAAGTGCGGGCGGCGACGAAGGGCTCCGTTTGGCGCAATCGGCGCCAGAACTCCGGCTGCTCCTTCGGCGCGGCGAACGGATGCGACGAATAGGCGGCGTCGAAATGCCGCGTCAATGCGACGCGCTCGTCCTTGATCGCGAGCGCCTCGGGATGCGCATTGGTCACGAGCACGAGGCGCCGCCCGCCGAGGGCGCGCAGACGCAGCAGAAATTCCTCGGCACCGGGCAGGTAGCGAATCGCAGCGGCCGCGGCGCGCTTGATCGCGGCGATGTCCAGATCGAGCTCGCGCGTCCAATGGTCGATGCAATACCAGTCGAGTGTGCCGGCGACGGCATGAAATTTGGGCTCCAGCATGGCCCGCGACCGCTCCGCGGCGAGCCCGTGGCGCCGCGCGTATCGGCTCGGGATCAGCTCCTGCCAAAACCAGTTGTCGAAGGACAGGTCGAGCAGCGTCCCGTCCATATCGAGCAATACGGTCTCGATCGCCGACCAGTCCACTGCAGCGGACGCATCCATCCTCGGTATCATAGCAACGATGAGAGACCTGCCGACCCTCGCCGCCTCGCTCCTGCCGGTGATCGCGGACGCCGCCGCCGCGATCATGCGGATCTACGACGGCGGATTCAGCGTGACGCACAAGGCGGACGACTCGCCGCTGACGCTCGCCGATTTGGAGTCGCAGCGGACCCTTGCCGCCGGGCTCGCGCGCCTGACGCCGGGCGTGCCGATTCTCTCCGAGGAATCGGCCCATGCGCCCTGGTCCGAGCGGCGCCACTGGGATGAATCCTGGGTGGTCGATCCGCTGGACGGAACCCGCGAATTCGTCAAGCGCAACGGCGAGTTCACGATCAATGTCGCACTGGTGCAAGCGCACGAGCCCGTGCTCGGCATCGTCGCGGCGCCCGCGCTCGATCTCGTCTACTGGGGAGCGGCCGGCACCGGCGCGTACCGGCTGCGTCGCGACGAGCCCGCGACGGTCATTCACGTCGCCCGCCCGCACGATCCGCTGCGCATCGTCGGCAGTCGCTCGCACCCGAGCCCGGCCACGGATGTCTACTTGCGTGGGCTGGCGCGCCGCGAGACCACGGCGATCGGCAGCTCGCTCAAATTCTGCTTGGTCGCGGAGGGCGCCGCCGATCTGTACCCGCGCTTCGGCCCGACCAGCGAATGGGACACCGCGGCCGGTCAGGCGGTTCTCGAGGCGGCCGGCGGCCACGTCACGCGCCTCGACGGCCATCGCCTGCGCTACAACTGCCGCGAGAGCCTGCTGAACGGCGACTTCATCGCCTACGGCGATGCCGCCGCGCTGCCGCCGGCCGGTTGATCGGCAATCCCGCGGCGCACGCGGGTCCGGTCAGGCATTGCCCGCCGGTTCGCACAGCTGCAGGGTGGCATCGAGCAGCGCGGGGATGTCGAACACGATCTCGTCCTCGGCCATCGTCAGCGCCGCGACGCCCGCCGCCGCGATCAACGCCGCCGGCACTTGGATCTGGTCGGCACGTTGGCGGCCGGTCCAGGTGCTCACCCGCTCGTCACCAAGGGCGCGATTGAGCGCGCTCCAGCGCATTTGCGCCGCCCGCCCGACCGGCGAGTCGTCGCCCCACTGGCGGGCGGCGAGCCGCGACCAATCCGCTCCATCCGCCGCGCCGCCGGCGCCGATCATCAAGGCGTAGACGTACTGCAGCATCTGGGCGGGATCGACCCGCACTGCAAGATCGCTTCGATGGTCGTTCGGCATGCTCGAGAGTCCTTCGCTGATCGGGGAATTCCCCCGTCGCTGGCGATATGGGGTCCCTGCGCGAAAAAACCAGTGTCGGCAGTATTCTCGGCGCAGATTTGCCTTAAAGTGCGTCGGTGATCGACCTCCATACCCACTCGAACCGCTCGGATGGTGCGTTGCCGCCGGCGCAGTTGCTGGCCCGTGCCGCCGCCGCCGGCGTCGAGATGCTGGCGCTGACCGATCATGACACCACCGCCGGCCTCGAAGAGGCCGCACACGCGGCCGCCGGCCTCGGAATCGCGCTGGTCCCAGGCGTTGAGATCTCGGCCGCCTGGCGATCCCAGGGAATTCACGTGCTCGGCTTGTGGATCGATCCGCTGTCGCCGTTGCTGCGCCGGGCGCTCGCCGATCAGGCGCAGCGCCGACGAGGCCGCTTGCGCGCGATTTGTTCTGTGCTGTCGGCCCAGGGGCTGCCCGGCGCGCGGTTACAGGCCGACGTCGAGGCACGCTGTGAGTTGCCGACGCGCGCCCATCTCGCCGCCGCGCTCGTCGAAGGCGGCTTCGTGCGGCGACCACAGGATGCCTTCCGGGTCTATCTCGGCCGCGGCCGCGCTGCGCAAATCGCCGCCGATTGGCCGCCGCTCGCGCAGGTCGTCGCATGGGTGCTTGCGGCCGGCGGTATCGCCTCGCTCGCGCACCCGACCCGCTATGCGCTGTCCTCGGGCGCGAGGCGCCGGCTGCTCGCCGACTTCGCGGCCGCCGGCGGCCGCGCGCTCGAGGTCGTCACCGGCGGTAATGCGGCGCATCACGTCGAGACCTGCGCCGCGCTCGCAATCGAGTTCGGCCTCGACGGATCGATCGGCTCGGATTTTCATGGACCACAACTTCCATGGAATCCCCTCGGGCGCTTGGCTAAGCTACCGGCTGGCGTGGTCCCCGCGTGGCGACACCGCGGCATCTAGTGCCATATGGGCGGCTAATTCGGTGAGCGACGAGAAAAACAACGTCAATACCGACTTGTTCAAGAACATCGAGCGCTTGCGTCAGCTGCGCATCGAGCATCGTGACCTCGACGACATTATTTGCCGCCTGACGATGGACTTCAAGGTCGACGAAGTGCAGATGAAGCGCTTGAAGAAGCGCAAGCTGCTGCTCAAGGATCAGATCGCCCGCCTCGAGAGCCGGTTGATTCCTGATTTGAACGCATGACGCGCGCGGTCATCGCCGACGGCGACATCGAGTGGACCTTCGTGCGCTCCTCGGGCCCCGGCGGCCAGAACGTCAACAAGGTCGCGAGCGCCGCACAGTTGCGCTTCCGCCTCGCCGCGAACGCGACGCTCCCCCCGGCAGTCAAACAGCGCCTGCGACGCCTCGCCGGGCGCCGGCTCGCCGACGACGGCAGCATCGTCATCACGGCGCGCCGCGAACGCAGCCAGGAGCAGAATCGACGCGCGGCGCGCGCGCGGCTGCAGGATCTGCTCGAGCGCGCGCTCGTAGAGCCGAAGATTCGCAAGAGAACCGCACCGACGCGCGCGTCGCGCGAACGGCGGATCGAAGCGAAGAAGCGGCGTGGAGCGGCGAAGCGCCAGCGGCGCGGCGCCGGCTGGGACTAGGCGCGGATTCTGCGCCCGCCAGGCGCCGCTCGCTCAACCGAGGGTGACTTGCAGAATGCTGTGACGGATCTGCTCCGACAGCACCAGCCGCGCGTCGGCGGCCACCGCCAGCAGTGCGTCGCCGAAAGCGAGCTTGCCGTCGGGCGCCGCCTGCACGACGCCGCGCCGGCGCAACAGATCGACGAAGTTGCGGAACAAGGCCGTGTCGAAGAACTCGGGCGAATCCAGGCCGTGGAGCAAGGCCATGCGCTGCGCGGTCAGGTGGCAGCGTTCCTCGAGCGCTTGCTGGCCGATGCTTCCGCTGCCGGCCTGCAGCAACAGCGCGACCGCGAGGTAGTAGCGCTCCACCGTCTGGATCGTGGCCGCCGCCAGCACCGAAAGCCGCATCGCCTCGACGGTCGTCGGCGCCGGCCGGTGCCACTCGCTACGGTCGACCGACGCCGTCAACAGGCCGAGGCGCGCGAGGACCTCGAGCAGGCCATCGACGTAGGCGGCGACCTGCGGCTCGCTCCAGCGCAGGTACAGCTCGGCGGCGATGTACGGGTAGACGCGCCGTACGAGGCGCTGGATGTCGGCCGCAGGCATGCTCGCATTGCTGATGAAGCAGCACGCGAGCAGCGACGGCATCGCGAACAGATGCAGGATGTTGTTGCGATAATAGGTGGCGAGCAGCGCACGTTCCGGACTCATCGAGAGAATGTCCCCCAGCGGATGCGCGCGGCGTTCGAGGAGCCCGAAGCCTTCCGCGTATTCGATCATCTGCGCGCCGCTCGACGCGGTGACGGTGACGAGCGGGCCGTATGGCGCGTCGCGCAACAGCGCGCCGTACAGATCGAGCTGCGCGGCGAGATCGGTCTCGGGCATGGCTTGCCGCGGCGTCGCGAGCAGCGCCATCGCGATCAGGTTGATCGGCGTGATCGCCGCCGCCGCGTTGATGCCGATCGCGATCCGCCGGGCGAGGTCGCCGATCGCCGCGCCGAGCCAGTCGCCGCGCGCCTCCTCGGCGCGGGCCGCCTCCTCGCGCCAGCGCGCATTGTGGTCGCCGAGGACTGCGTCGAGGAATATCGGCTCGCCGAGGTTCACGTACACCTTGCCGAAGCGGCGGCGCAGCGCCGGCACGGCCTGCAACAGACCGAGGACCGTTTCCTGGCGTTTCGGCCGGCCGGACAGCTCACCGAGGTAGGTGCGGCCTTCGACGATGCGCTCGTAGCCGAAGTAAACGGGAACGAAGGCAACCGGCCGTCGCGGATCGCTCAGATGGCTCTGCACCGTCATCGACAGCATGCCCGTACGCGGCGCCAGCAGCCGGCCCGTGCGGCTGCGGCCGCCCTCGATGAAATACTCGAGCGGATGACCGCGCGCCAGCATGTTGCCCAGGTATTGCTTGAACACCGCGGCGTAGAGCGCGTCGCCGCGGAACGATCGGCGCATGAAGAACGCGCCGCCCTTGCGCAGCCAGCGGCCGACGACGGGCATGTTGAGATTGACGCCGGCCGCGATGTGCGGAATCGGGAATCCCTTGTGATAGATCACGTACGAGAGCAGCAGGTAGTCCATGTGGCTGCGATGGCAGGGCACATAAACGATCTCGACGCCGTCGCCGATCTCGTCGAGTTTCTCCGCGTGCTGGAATGCCACGCCGTCGTACAGCCGGTTCCACAGCCAACCGAGCGCGACCGACAGGAAGCTGATGAAGGCCTGCGAGTAATTGGCGGCGATCTCGTCGGCGTGCTTCTTCGCCGCGAGCAGCGCGGCGCGGCGGGAGATGCCGCGCGTGCGCATTTCCACGCGCGCAGCCGAGCGCACCGCCCGGGTCGCAAGGACCCGCGCGACGATCGTCCGGCGATGCGACAGGTCCGGCCCGATCGTCGCGGTGCGCTGCGCCCTCAAGGTGGCGCGCAGCGAGCGCACGACGCGGCGTGCGCCGGCGGCGCCGTCGGCGCCGTGCAGCGCCGCGCGCAAGGACACCGGTTCGCCGAAATGCAGCAGCGTGTTGCGGCCGTTGAACGCGATCGTCAGCATCCGGCGGACGGGACCCGCGATGACCCAGTTCTCGGTGAACGGCAGCCGCCACCAGCTCGGCTCCTGGTGCGCGGCGCGGCCCCAGAAGATCGCGACCGGCACGAGGTCGAGGTCGAATCCGGGCCCGGCGGCGACTGCGGCCGTCAATCGCGTCAGCGCGCGCGACGGGCGCTTGTCGCAGCGGTTATGCAAGAATCCGACGCGCCGCTCCAGCACGAAGTGGGCGCGATCCGCCCGCCGCCCGCCGATCAACAGCCGCCGCGTGGCACGCGGCAGGTGCAACCGGGCGCAGACCCCGTTGAGCACCGCGAGGTCGCTCTGACTGTCGCGCTCGAGCACGTAGCAGACCGGCCGCACGCGCCCCGCGAGCGCCGCCGCCGCGCCCTCCGGCTTGACGCTGACCTTGACCCAGCCGTGCAGCGCCTTGCGCACGATCCAGTGCCAGGCCCGGCCGACACCCAGAATGGAGCGCACAAAGCGGGTTCCGCGGAATCAACGGGACGCGTTGCCGCGCTCTTCGGCGGCCAGCGCCCGGCGCTGCTCGCGTGCCTGGGAATCGACGGTCTTTTGCACGTCGCGCGCGCGCTGTTCCTGCTGTATCAAAGGATCGAAGACGGTCTTGCGCGGTGCCTGCCGCCCGGCATCCTTCCCGGCCGAACAGCCGAGGAGCAACGCGAGGGGCAGCCCCAAAATCGCCATTTTGCTCATGTCCATTGCGTCACCTCGGATCGGCCGGCCCGCCGACCGGCAGAGTGTACAATCGGCCGGCTCTCACCGTCACTCGGAGATCGCGATGACCCGGACCCTGTCGTTGCTGCTGATCGCCGCCGTGTCGGCGACCGCGTTCGCCGCGGCTTCGCCGGTTGCCATGGACACGGCCGGCCAGATCTACCTTGCCGCCGGCTTGCGCCAGCAGGTGAGCGCCTCACTCGCCGCAATGCCGGAGAAGCTGCGCCAGATGTTCACCGCGCAAACCCCCGACAAGCTCAGCGCGAAGCAGGTCGGCGCAGTGACCGATGCGGCCAGGCACGCCTTCCGGATCGACGTCTTCGAGCCGTCCGCACTCGCCGCCTTCGCCGCGAACCTCGACCCGGAGGCGGCCGCGAAGGCGCTCGCGTTCCTGTCGAGCCCGACCGGCGAGCGGATGGTGCGCGCGGACATTGCGCTCGCCGAGCTCGACGATGCGACGATCGACGAGATCGCAAACGGCAAGCTCGGTGCAGCGTCGACGCCGGCGCGCGCCGCATTGTTCAAGAAACTCGAGACGGTGTCCCTCGCGACCGAATCGACGGCGACCGTCTACCTGACGATCGCGCGTGCGCTCGCGGTCGGCAAGGCGATGGGCTACGGGCTCGATCTGCAAGAGGCCGAACAGCGTGTCGGCAACGCCGCGCCGGCAACACCGCCGCCGGAACTCGAGCGCAGCCTCGAGGTTCCGCTCGAGCGCTACATCGCCTACGACTACCGGGACCTGAGCGGCGCCGATTTGCGCAAGATGCTCGGCTTCCTCCAGTCCACGGCGGGCCAAACCTATGTCAAGGCGTCGATCGCGGCGCTGTCGGCCGGGTTTCGCTCGATGGGCAGGCGCTGCGGCGAACGCATCGGCGAGAGCTGGCGGGAACTCGCCCAGAACGAAGCGCAGGGCGACGTCGTCGCCGCGCCTGCGGCGCCCGCGCCCTGAAGCTCGCGCGTCAGGCAAGCGACTCGAGGAAGGCGCGGAAGATTCGGACGATCTGTGTGATCCGGTCCTGCAGCCGGTGATCGGAGTCGACTAAATGCAGCTCGGCGCGCCGCTCGCGGGCCCAGCGGATGCTGTTCTCCACCGACACGATCTCGTCGCGCCAGCCATGCACGATCGCCGCCGGGCACCCGGGGTCATGCGGCGTATGCGCCTCGAATCCCGGCATGTAGAACGCCGGCGCGAGCAGAAATAGGCCGCGCGCGCCGAGGGTGCGCGCCGCCGCGGCGCTCACGTGGCCGCCGAGGCTCGATCCGGCCAGCACGAGCGGGCCGACGGCGGCCCGCCCGGCGGCGATCAGCCGGTCGACTCTGGCCCGGGGATCGGCGATGTCCCGATAATCGAGCGATTCGACGGCGCAGCCGAGATCGCGCGCCGCAGCCGCCATTGCCGTGATCTTGTCGCCCCACGGCCCGCTCTCCTTGCCGTGCGAAAACACCACCGTCTCGCAGCCGCGCGCCATGCGGTCCTCGCTCAAGCACCGAGGCGGCTCGCGAGACGATCCGCCCACTCGATCTGCGCCGGGCTGAAGCGCAGGTCGTGCAGGCGGTTCAGGCTCACGGCACGCACGTCGCTGCGCCCGGCGGCATGCCAGATTCGGTACGAATGGAACTCGCCGGCGCGGGCGGCGGCGACGCCCAGCAACATCTGGAGGCCGCGCTCGCCGCCGGGCGCTGCCGGGGGGTTGATGCGCTGATCGCAGATGACGTAGAACGCGTCCTCGGCGCTGCGCCCGGGGAATGCGCCGCAACGATGCAATTCCGCCAGGAATTCCCGCACCTGCGTGGCGACCGCCTCGAACAGCCGGCTGTCCGGCGCAGCGTCGACGGTCCAGCGGGTGCCGTGCACGACGCAGTTGACGATGAACTGGGCCGCCCGGCGCGGCGCGAGCTCGCGCAAATCGGCGGCGCGCCCGGCCGCCAGCGTGCGCGCTCGCAGCGGCCGGCGCGTCGCCGAACGCACCGACTGCAGCGCATTCACGCCGCACGACCAGAGCCTCACGCGCTGCGCCTCGGTGATCTGGCAGGCGGGCTTGTAGCCGGGCCGCAGGACCGCCTCGGGGCCCTCGGCGCTATCCTGCCACACCGAAGATTGCGCATCCCGGCGCGCGAGCATGCCGGCGACGGCCCCGCCGGGCGCGAAAGTCTCGAAATGCCCTCGCAGTTTGTCGTAGGCGAGGATGCGCGGAAAATAGACCGCCGCGTCCTCGCTCGCAAATCCCCAGGTGCCGAGTGCGCGCAGCGCTTCGTCTGCGGTGTGCCAGCCGCTCGGCGGGTCGACGATCAGCAGCGCCCGCCGCTCACGGCAGAAGCGCGCCGCGACGACCAGCGCCGACACGCCGACGTCCCGGTCGGGCGCGATCGGTGCGAGGTATAGGAAATCGAAGTGGTACGCATTGGCGAGCGCGTGCAGACCCGTACCCTCGGTGTCCGAGCCGATCAAGTCGTAGTCGGTCAAGGGCGCACCGTCGTCGCCGTCCGCGTTCGAATGCAGCCAGCCGGTCGCGAGGCCGCTCGCGGCATCGACGGTGCGCTGCGGGCGCGCCCGCGGCGCCGGACCGGACGCGCGCACCAGCGCGGATTGGGCGAGCACCTCGTCGAGGTAGCGGGCCGAGTCGCGGCGGATCGACAGGCGGGGAAAGATCTCCTGGTCCTCGACGTGCAGGGAACCCTGGGCACGAACCCGCTGCACGGTCAGGTTGAACCCCGCGCAATCCTCGACCGGCAAGTTGTCGTAATCGACGCAGGCTCGCAGAAACTCGCGGGTTCCCGGCCGCACCGCCCGTAGCACGAGCCGCTCGCCCTCGCCGGCCGGCAGCGCCAATGTCGCCGCGCGCGCGCCGTTCACGACACGCACGACGTAGGCCTCACGCCCGCCGTTGTCGAAGAATTGCTCGACCGCATAGCCGAGCGGGCCCGGTTGCCAGAGACCGCCGAATTCATTCTGGAACTGCGCGAAGCTCGACACCGCGACCGGATGGTTCACCGGCCCACGCAGCGTGCGTCCGAGGAACGCCGCCCGTCCCGTCGGCAGGCGCGCGATCGACGCTTGCCCGCACCGTGCGTCCTCGACCAGCGGAACCGGATTACTCGGCGTCGACAATCGTCCCATCCCCCGTACGCGCTCGGCGGACTCTATCACAGGTCGAACGCGTGTCGTCCTGCAGCCCGATCATCCCGGCTTTGGTCCATCGCCCGGCACTGCCGGTCGCTCCTCCCGTCGTCGTTGCCGCTCGCGCCGCGCCTGATCGGCCTCGGCCTTCTTGCGCGCGATTTCCTCGAGCATGATTCTCATCCACTCGCTGATCACTGTGGTGCCTCCCCGGCACGCGGTTTGACGATCGTATCGATGAGCGCCGCGGCAAGCGGATCATAACCGGGCCGGGCCGCGGAATAGACCAGCCGCGCGAGCCGTGCGCCGTGGGCGGTGTGCATCAGGGCGGCGTACAGCGGGGCGATCAGGCCGATCCGGCCGACCGACTCGACATACTTCGCGACCGCGTCGATCCCGGGCCCGTAGTCGTTGCGAATCGACAATTGCAGCCAGAGACTCTCGCGCCGCGCGTCGCCCGAGCGCATCGGCGCATAGGCCGCGTCGAGTTCGGCGAGTCGCGCGGCGCCGATCCGTGGCGGCAGGCCCTGCAGGAAATAGCTCCATTCCTCGGCGGGCCAATGCTGCGCGCGGATCCCGGACGCGGTCGATCGGTGCGCGAGCCAGGCAGTGCGCGCCACGTCGACCGCATGCAGGGCCGGCGCCTCCGGCAGCACGGCCTGTTGCGGCAGACCGGGATTGTGGATCCAGGCGTCGAGATCGCCGGCGCGAACCGCCCCCGTTTGGCCGCCCAGCAGATTCTGTGCCAGAAAATCTTCGAACTGAGCCGTCGTCAGCCCATGACCGGCAAATCGGGCGAAGCAGCGCCGCATGAACGCATCGAAGCGGGCTCGGCCGACACTCGCGGCGAGGAAGCTCAGGAACAGGCGCCCCTTTTCGTAAGGTATGGCATCGAAGCCGGCGCCGCTCGCGCGCGCGAGCGGCGCGGCATCGAGGGCCTGCACCGACTCGGGCGAGGCCGCAAGCGTCGCGCGCAGTTCGAGGAATGCCAGCGTGTCGGCAACAGCGGCGGCCGGCACGCCGTACAGAATCCCCGCGATGCGGCTCTGCAGATAGGCGGCGAACGCCTGGCCGATCCAGCGGTCGCGCCGCCGCGTCGGCGCGATCAGATCCGCGGCGTCCGCAAACGGCAGCCGTGCGGCGAGCGGCACGAGATGGGGTCCCGCGTCGAACAGGGTCGGCGACAGCAGCGTCAGGCGCGGCGCCGCCGCGAACGCGAACGGAAAGTCGGCAGGCATCACGACGAAGTCGCGGCGCGACCCGCCGCTGCGGCCGAGAAGGCGCTCGGCGGTTGCCTCGACCGCCTCGAAGGCCCGCAGTTCACGGGCCGGGCCGCGGGCGCTCCAGCCGGCTGCGTACGCGCCGGCGCGCGGGCCGATCGCAGCGAACTTCAGGTCGCCGACGACCAGGTCGAGCCGCGAGGCGGCCATCGGCCTCGCGACCACCAGCCAATGGTCGGCGGCGCGTCGGTCGGTGGGCGCCGCCGCATTCTTTGCGCCCAGATCGCGCGCACCGCTCAGCAGAGCGACCATGTCCGCCGGCGTGTGCACATGAATGCGAAACGTCATCCGCACCCGCGGCGAGTCCTGCAGCGGGATCCAGCTGCGCGCGCCGAACGGCTCCGACAGCGCGTAGAAGAGGCGCCCGCCGCGACCGCGCGGCCGGGTCGTGGTCCAGTGCAATCCCAGGCCGCCCGGCGCGGTGTGGTACTCGATGCGAATCGATTCCTCGGCTTCGTTCGAGGCGGGAAGGTCGATGATCAGCGGCGCGCCGTCCGCCGGATCGTTCGGGCCCTCGTGAAACGGCCGGCTCACCCAGAACGGCGCCAGCTTCTCGGTTGCCCCGAGCACCTGGCGGCTCATCTGGGCGACACCGCTGATCTGGAGTCCCCGCGTATCGAGCACCAGATGAGTCGCCCGCGGATCGAGGCGGCGCACCGTCAGGATCGCCGTGCCGCGCACCTCGTGCCAGGCGAAATCGACGTCGAGTCCGAGGTCGACGTGGCTGACGCGGAATGCGTCGAGGTTGGCGTAGGAGTGGCCGCCGCCCGCCGCCGCGCCGGCGGCGCCCGCCCCCAGGACGAGTGCCGCGAGGAGCGAGGCGCGCGCGGCGCGTGAACTTATTGGTCGGATGCCTGCGGTACCGCGGCGGAGGTCGGCTTGATCCGCTCGCCGGTCAACTCTTGGTAGGTCTTTGCGCTGATCGCGAGCTCGTTGACGCCGCTCCAGTTCGAGCCGGTCGGCACCGTGTCGGCAACGAGCGGGGCACGGGCGATGATCTGGCTCACACCGGGCATGCCGTCGGCGATCGCCACGGGCACGCCGCGCGGTGCGCTGGAAAGCGCGAACACGCGCTGCCAGTCGATCGGGACCTCGGGCTGCCCGCGCCGCCGGCCCCGAGCGTGCCGGCGCGAGCGCGCCCCATGCAGGCTCGAGCGCAGCATCCGCTCGAGCAATTGTCGGCGGTCCTTCGTCCAGTTGCGCCGGTCGTCGTTGAGCACGCGGAACGATTGCATGTAGAGCTGCCCATTGCGCCAGCCGAACACGTCGGGCTGGTTGACGACCGTGACCTTGGTGCCGATCGGAATCATCTTGAAGAACTGCTTGATGTCCTCGGGGTACAGGTGCATGCACCCATGGCTGACCCGCATGCCGACACCGTAGGGCTTGTTGGTGCCGTGGATCAGGTAGCCAGGCCAGCCGAGACGGAACAGGTAGTCGCCGAGTGGATTGTCAGGCCCCGCGGGAACGACGCGCGGCAACGGCTCGCCGTCCTTCGCATGCTCCGCGAGAATCGATTTCGGCACGATCCACACCGGGTTCTTCTGTCGGCCGATGATCCGCGTCGTCCCTTCGGGCGTCTTCCAGGCGATGCGGCCGATCCCGATCGGATGCGTGTAGACGATTTGCGGCTGGTGCCGCTTGCGCGGCGGGAAATAGAAGATGCGCATCGCCGCCACGTTGACCACGACGCCCCGGTGGGGCGCATCGGGCAGGACGAACTGCGTCGGGACGACGACGACACGGCCAACGCCCGGCAACCATGGGTCGACGCCGGGGTTCGCCAGGATGATTTCGTCGTGCCCCAGGTCGAAGCGCCGGGCGACATCGGGCAAGGTGTCGTGCTTGCCGATCGTGGTGCGCTGGACATGACCGACCACGTCGTCGTGCGGCCCCTTGAGCACGAACCGGTCGAGCGCCACGGGAGTCGGCAGCTGCGGCTTCGCCGGCGCCGCCGCGAGCGCGGCCGGACGCTGTCCCGGCGGCGGCGGCGGACGCAGCAGGGAGCAGGCACCAAGGCACAGACAGGCTGCCGCGGTCGCCAGGACCCGGTGAGTCATCGTCGATCGCAGGATCAGGTGGCGCATTTTGCTACGTCGCAATATCCCAGTCTGGCGCCCCCATGGGCGGGAAAAACCTTAACCATTCTAGCAAACCCGCGCTATGGCAACGCCGACTCGTCCGCATCCGCCGCGGTGCGCGGGAAATGCCGCGTCAACAGCGCGCCGGCAGCTTCGACTCCGGCGACCGAGCCCTCGCGATACCGCCCCTCGCCGTAGTGCCGCTCCAGCAGGCTGCATACCGCCTGCCATTCCGCGGTTCGCACGCGACCGCCGAACCCACGATCGGCGACGATTTCGACGCGCCGTTCGGCCCACAATACATAGATCAAGACGCCGTTGTTCCGTTCCGTATCCCATACCCGCAGTGCGGAAAATATCTCCAGCGCGCGGCCGCGCGCCGCAAGCCGCCGCCGCAGGCCCGGCGCGGACAGGGCGGTTTCGAGCGCGAAGCGAATCCGGCCCCGATGCGATCGCGCGACCCGCTCGATCGCCTGTTCGATCGCCTCGCGGGTGCGGCGGGGAAATGCGCTGCGGACGCGCCACTCGCTCGCCACCGCGTGCCGCAGCCAGCGCGCGAGGCGCATCACCAACGCCCCGATGCGCCGCCGACGCCGCCGTCCCCGGCCGAGCGGTCGCCGAGGCCGCGCCAACCGCCGCCGTTCGACCAACCGCGCGACCGCGCGAGCCACAGCGAAGCCGCGAATGCGAGTATGCCGGCCGCGAGCGCGATCGCGAGCAGCAGCGGCCACAGTTGGCGCAGCTCGCCGCCCGCACCGCGGCGCCAGCGCCGGTCCGCAGGCGGCAGCGCCTCGCCGTTGACGGCCGCGACCATGCGGGCGACGCCGGCGGCCACGCCGCCGTCGAAATCCCCGTCGCGAAAGCGCGGGTCGATCGTATCCCCGATGATGTGCCGCGCGAGCGCCCTCGGCAGCACTGCGCGCAGCCCGCGGCCGATCTCGAGGCGCACACGCCGGTCGTGCTTGGCGACGATCAGGATCGCACCGTCGCCGCCGTCGCCCTCGAGCTTCCAGGCGTCGGCGACCCGGATGGCGAACCGGGCGATGTCCTGCGGCTGCGTCGTCGGCACCATCAACACGGCGATCCGGCTGCCGCGCCTGGCCGCGAACGCGTCCAGCTCTTGATCCAAGCGCGCGACCGTCGCGCCGGACAGCGTGCCGGTCAGATCGATCACCCGGGCGCTCGGCGGCGGCACCGCGATCGGCGCTGCGGCCAGATCGGCCGCAAACGGGCTGCCCACCGCCGCGAGCGCCGCGAACGCGAGCGGGATCAAGGCCGCGCTGGTTCTCATGAAGCCCTTCCCCGAGGATCCCGGCGATCGCAAGCCCGGCGCGCAGTCTAGCATTTCGCCGAAGGCGGGCTGCGCGGCAAAAAAAGCCCCGGGTTCATCACTCGGGGCTGGGAAGGGCGGACTTCATTGAAGGGAAGTAAAGCCCGCTAGGGGATCGTTAATGCAGCTGCTGCCATTGCAGGACTTGGATGTCGGTCTCCTCGAGATCGAAGCTGCGCGCAAGCACGCGCGCGACGTCCTGATCGCCGGGCGCGAGGCCGGCGCGCCCGAGGAGTTCGACGACCCCGCGGTACTCGCTGAACTCGATTGCGCCGTCCCGCTGCGCGATGAAATGCGTGTAGTACTTGATGCCCATGGGCGCGTAGCTTATGTTGCCCCCGAGCGCGGCCGCTGTGAACGGCTGCTCAACCCACGATCAAATGCTGCGATGCCCGTCACGCCGGCGGCATCCGCCTTCGGTGTTGCGCCGTGTCACGATATCGCGCGCCGGCCACGCCGGCATCGAAATACATCACCCCGGAGGGCGCACAGCGCCTGCGGGACGAGCTGCATCGCCTCTGGCAAGTGGAGCGACCGCAGGTCACTGAAGCGGTGGCCGCAGCGGCGGCGCAGGGCGACCGGTCGGAGAACGCCGAATACACCTATGGCAAAAAGCGCCTGCACGAGATCCTGCGCCGCGTGCGCTTCCTGCGCAAGCGGCTCGAGGGGATGACGATCGTCGATTCAGCGGCGGCGGGCGCACGCCGCGATCCGGGACGCGTCTACTTCGGCGCGTGGGTGCGCGTCGAGGACCGGGGCGGCGAGCGGCACTGGCATCGCATCGTCGGTCCCGACGAGTTCGACATGGCCGAGGACTACGTGAGCATGGACTCGCCGCTCGGGCGCGCGCTGCTGCGACGCGCGGTCGACGAGCACGTGGCGGTCGACCTGCCGTCCGGCTCGCGCGCGCTGACGATCCTCGAGATCCGCTACGGCCCGCGCCCCTGAGGCGCGCTCAGAGCACGCGGATGTTCTTGAACTGCCAGGGATCGCTCGTATCGAGATCCTCGGCGAACAGTTCGCCGCGCCGATCGAGCGGGGTCCAATCCGTGTATTTGCCGGCGACCGTGCCGAGGTACGGCCTGCAGATCTCGAGCGGCCGCTCGAAATCCATCTCGTCGGGCTCGACGATGCCGCGCCCGGGGTTCTCGATCGCCCAGATCATGCCGGCGAGCGCCGCCGAGGTGACCTGCAGGCTGGTCGCGCTATTGTAGGGCGCGAGGCGGCGGGCCTCCTCGATGGACAGCCGTGAGCCGTACCAATAGGCGTTCTTCGCATGACCGGCGAGCAGCACCCCGAGTTCGTCGACGCCGGCGACGATCTCGTCCATCAGGATCCGCTTCGCATCCTGGATCCGCCAGTTGCGCCCGGCGAGCTCGTGCACCGACAGCAGCGCATCGTTGCACGGGTGATACGCGTAGTGCGAAGTCGGCCGGTAGACGACGCGGCCGCCCTCCTCGACCGTGAAGTAATCGGCGATCGATATCGCCTCGGAATGCGTGATCAGGAAGCCGTGGAAGCTGCCGGCGTCCGGAGTCCAGGTGCGCACGCGCGTGCTGGCGCCCGGACGATTCAGGTAGATCGCGCAACCGGAGCCGCGCGAATGCCGTCCGCCGTCCGGCGGGAAATGCCGCTCGTGCGTTCCCCAGCCGAGTTCGGCCGGCTGCGAGCCTTCGCTCACGAAGCCGTCGACCGACCAGGTGTTGACGAACTCGTCCAGCCGCTTCGGCTCGCGCGCGACCTGCGTATCGCGTTCCGCAACGTGTATCACCTTGATGCCGAGCCTTTGCGCGAGCCGCGCCCAGTCCTCGCGCTTGCCCGGTCGCGGACCGCTCACCCCGGTGTCGGCGGCGACGTTCAGCAGCGCCTGCTTCACGAGGTGCGACACCATGCCGGGGTTCGCGCCGTGCGTCAGCACGGCGGTCGGGCCGCCCGCGAAGCCCGCACGCAGTGCGAGCGCCCCGAGCCGCAGCGCATAGTTGCTGCGGCTCTCGACCGACAGGCCGGGATCGAGATAACCCCCGGCCCATGGCTCTATGCAGGTGTCCAGATACAGGGCGCCCTGCGCATGCGCGAGCCGGATGAGCGCGACGCTCGAAACGTCGACCGACAGGTTCAAGAGAAAATCGCCCGCGCCGAGCAGCGGCTCGAGCGTGTGCCGGTGGTTCTCCTCGGTCAAGGGCTCCTGCAACCAGTTGACGCCGTAGCGCCGGGCTTGCGCGCGCCCCTTGTCATCCGCGGTGACGATCGTGATGCGCTCGGGCGTGACGCCGACGTGGCGCAGGATCAGCGGCAGGATGCCCTGGCCGATGCTGCCGAAACCGACGAAGACGATCCGCCCGGCGAACTGCACCTGCGCATCCCGCCCGCTCATGCTGCAAGTTCCGTCATCATTGCCACCCCGCGTGTCGTTTTGCGCATCGCGCTCATGGCGCCCGCGCGCCGGCCAGCCCCGGAGCCTACCTGGACGGGTAAGCAATGCTCAAGCATCGCGCCAGTGCGGCGGGTAGGTCCTCGCATAGTTCGGCAGCGCCTCGATGCGTTCGATCCAGCGCGCAAGCGCCGGATAGTTGCGCTCGATGGGCAGAAATCGCGCGCCGAGTTCCGCCGCTTCGCCGCGCCCCAGGGCCCGCAACAGCAGCTGCAGCCACGGGAAGACCACCATGTCGGCGGCCGAGTAGCTCTCCCCGACGATCCACCGTTCCTTGCTCAGCCGGCCTTCCAGCGTGCGCGCCTCGCGCGCGACGATGTGCATCGCGTCCGTCGTCCTGCCGTGCTCGCGGCCGATGTCGCCGGAGAAGATCGCCTCGACGATCTGCGAGACCGACGGCTCGGCGTACGCCTGGAATTCGCAGATCACGCGCATGATCACGCCGGCTTCCTCGGGGCCCGTGCCGAATATCGGCCGTGCGGGATATTTGGCGTCCAGATAGTAGAGCACCGCGAGCGACTCGAAGACGACGTAATCACCGTCCCGCAGCACCGGCAAACGGCCGCGCGGGTTCATTCGCAGCATCTGCGGCGACTGCTGCTCCTGCTTGTCGAAGTGCAGGCGCAGCGACTCATAGGGCAGTCGCTTGTGCTCGAGCGCGAGCAGCACGCGCCACGAGAACGGGCTGCCGCTGCCCCAATAAAGTGTCATTGCCATGCGGGGCGATTGTAGCGGATGAAGCGCAGCAGGCATCGCGTTAAGCTGCGCCGATGAGATTCACGACCGTGATCGACGCGGCCTCGCTCGCGCCGCTGCTGCACGATCCCGGCGTCGCCGTGATCGACTGCCGCTTCGACCTCGCCCGGCCGGCGGCCGGCCGCGCGGCGTACCTCGCCGGCCACATCCCGGGGGCCCGCTACATGAGCCTCGACGAGGATTTGTCGGCCCCCGTCGCGCCGGGGACGGGCCGACATCCGCTGCCGACACCGGACGCCTTTGCCGCGCGGCTCGGCAGAGCCGGCATCGGCGACCGTGTCCAGGTCATCGCCTACGACCAGGCGAATGGCGCGTTCGCCGCGCGTCTGTGGTGGATGCTGCGCTGGCTGGGATCGGCCCGGGTCGCGGTGCTCGACGGCGGCTATGCCGCGTGGTCCGCGGCCGGCGGCGCCGCGCAGAGCGGCGAGGTGGCAGCGGCCGCGGCGGTGTTCGTGCCGCGGATCGACTCCTCGGCCTGGGTCTCGACGGCCGAGGTCGTCCTTGCCCTACGCGACCCACGGCGCTTGCTGATCGATGCCCGCGCGCCGGAACGCTTCAGCGGTGCGGTCGAACCTCTCGACAAGGTTGCAGGCCACGTGCCCGGCGCGCGCAACCATCCGTTCACCTTGAATCTGCGGCCCGACGGGCGCTTTCTCGCGCGGCGCGAGCTGCGGCGGCGCTGGCGCGAGTTCCTCGGCGGCGCGGCGCCGGCGGCGGCGATTGCGATGTGCGGCTCGGGTGTCACCGCGTGCCACAACCTGCTCGCGCTCGAGATGGCGGGACTCGCCGGTGCGAAGCTCTACGCCGGCTCGTTCAGCGAATGGATCGAGGATCGGGAACGCCCCGTCGCGACCGGCGGTGCGCACTGAGCCGGGCCCCGGACCACGCGGTCATTTACATGCCGGCGCAATTCGCTATATTGCGCGCCTGATGAACACGCAGGCCAAGAAACTCCCCGCGGCAAGCGCCTGGAAGATCGAGCAAGCCCTCGATCTGTACCAGGTGGAGGCCTGGGGCAAGGGATACTTCTCGATCAACGAGCATGGTCACCTCGTGATCCGGCCGAACACCACGGCGGCGGCGGAAATCGACCTGTACGACGTCGTGCAAGGACTCAAGGCGCGCGATCTGCACACGCCGGTCGTGATCCGCTTCTCCGACATTCTCGCCGACCGGTTGCGGCGCATCGCCGACGCGTTCGGCGGCGCGATCGCGGAGAACGACTACCGCAATCGCTACGCCGCGGTGTATCCGATCAAGGTCAACCAGCAGCGGCTGGTCGTCGAGGAGGTCTACCGCTACGGCCGGGAGTTCGGCTTCGGGCTCGAGGTCGGTTCCAAGCCGGAGCTGCTCGCGGTGATGTCGATCACCGAGGATGCGCCGGAGTGCCTCATCGTCTGCAATGGCTTCAAGGACGCAAGCTACATCGAGGCGGTGATCATCGCGACCAAGCTCGGCCGCACGATCATTCCGGTCGTCGAGAATTTCGCGGAGATCCATCTGATCTTGAAGTTCGCCGAGCGCTGGGCCGTGCGCCCGCGGATCGGCGTGCGGGTCAAACTCGCGAGCGAAGGGGCCGGACGCTGGCGCGAATCGGCCGGCGAGAAGTCCAAGTTCGGCCTGTTCATCAGCGAGATCCTCGATCTGCACGCGCTGCTCAAGGAGCGCGGCATGCTCGACTGCCTGCAGCTCGTGCACTGCCACCCCGGGAGCCAGCTGCAGGACATCCGCCGCGTCAAGGACGCGATCAACGAGCTCGCGCACGTCTATGCGGAACTCAAGTTGATGGGAGCCGGATTGCGCTACATCGACGTCGGCGGCGGTCTCGGCGTCGACTACGACGGCAGCGGCACGAATTATGAATCCTCGATGAACTACACGCTCACCGAATACGCGAGCGACGTCGTCTATCGGATCAAGAGCGTGTGCGATGCGCGCGCCGTGCCGCACCCGATGATCGTCAGCGAGTCGGGACGCGCGATCGCCGCGTACCACAGCGTGCTGATCTTCGACACGCTCGGCTCCTCGACGCTCGACCAGTTCAAGGTGACCGGCCGTCCGGAGGAGGACTACCGGGGCACCGAGGATCTGCCGCCGCCGGTGCGGGACCTGTTCGACGGCTTCCGCTCGGTCAACGAACGGCGCCTGGTCGAGTGCTACCACGACGCCTTGCAGGCCCGGGAGCAGGCCTTGCAGATGTTCAATCTCGGCTATCTCGGCCTCGAATTCCGCGGCCTGGCGGAGAGGCTCTATTGGGCGACCTGCACCAAGATCCGCGATCTGTGCCGCAAGCTCGACGAGATTCCCGAGGAACTGGAAAACCTCGAGGTGATACTGAGCGACATCTACTTCTGCAACTTCTCGGTGTTCCAATCGCTGCCGGACAGCTGGGCGATCGGCCAGCTGTTTCCGATGATGCCGATTCAGCGCCTCGGCGAGCGGCCGACGCGCAACGCCGTGCTCGCCGACATCACCTGCGACTCGGACGGCAAAGTCGACCGCTTCGTCCACCCCCGCGAGACCAAGCGCACGCTGGAATTGCACGAGCTGATCCCCGGCGAACCGTACTACCTCGCGGCCTTCCTCGTCGGCGCGTACCAGGAGACCCTCGGCGATCTGCACAATCTGTTCGGCGATACGCACGTCGTGCACATCCGGCTGCACGACGAAGGCGGCTGGTGGATCGAGGAGATCGTCAAGGGCGACACCGCGAACAAGGTGCTCGAGTACATGGAGTACGACACCGACGAACTGCACCCGCGCCTCGCCCGGGACTGCGAGCGCGCGGTCCGCGAGGGTCGGATGAGCCTCGGCGAGGCGCAAGCGGTCAAGCGGTTCTACGAGAAGGAGCTCGACGGCTACGCCTACCTCGAGGTCGAGTGAGCCACGGTGGCGCGTCCGCACCGCCCGCCGGTGCGCCGCCGGCGCCGTGGTTTGCCAAGCCAGGGGCCCCTGGCGTAGCATCGGGCGAAGGTTCGTTCTCTAACGCGGGATGTGCTTTAGCGTACGGCCGAAGGGACAGACCGGCGTCGCGTCCGATGTCGCGGCTCGGTCTGGGTGTATGGGCGGCGCGCGCGGATTCGACGACAATAACGAGACCGCAGGCAGCGCGCATTTTCCAGTGAGACCAGTTGAATGACGACGATCTACGTTGGCAACCTGCCGTTCTCCGCCACGGAGGACGAGGTGCGCAGCCTTTTCGAACGTTACGGCAAAGTCGAGTCCGTCAAACTGATCAATGACCGTGAGACGGGCCGGCCACGGGGCTTCGCGTTCGTCGACATGCAGGCGAGCGAGGCGCAGAACGCGATTCAGCAGACGAACGGCTTCCAGATGGGCGGCAGGCCGCTGCGGGTCAACGAAGCGCAGGAGCGCGCGCCGCGGTCGAAGCCGGCGAGTGGCGGTGGCGGTGGCGGTGGCGGCGGTTCGCGCCGCTGGTGATTCGCCGCTGCAGGGCCGCGCGGGAGCGGTGTCTGTTTCGACAACGAGATTCGAGGCGTGCGGCCTCAAGGCCGACGCACGCCGGGTTACCACATGTCTTTCAATTGGGCCGGCACATCCACGGCGGGCGCATCCCCTGCGCCGAGGCGCCCGATCCCGGGTGCGCTGCCGTAGCTCACTTTTTGCAGGCAATCGAGGACTTTGTCGGTCAGAAATCGGCTCTTGGCACCGTAGACGTGCGCGTCGCCCGACCTCGCCTGCTGCGTGATCGCATACTTCAGCGGCGCACACAGGTGCAGTTCGTTGCGGGCGCGCGTCATCGCGACGTACAGCAGGCGTCGCTCCTCTTCGATCGCCTCGGGCTTGCCGGCCGCGAACTCCGACGGAAAGTTGCCGTCGGCGACGTTCAGCACATAGACGTAGTCCCATTCCTGGCCCTTGGCCGAATGGATCGTCGACAGCACGACGTAATCCTCGTCCTTCGACGCGCGGCGCGCCTGATCGCCGCTGACGGCCGGCGGATCGAGGGTGAGCTCGGTCAGGAATCGCTCCCGCGTCGGATATTGCACGGCAAGCTGTTCTAGCTGTTCGAGGTCGCCGATCCGCGTGCGCGCCGCATCGTAGATCCGTTCCAGTTGCGGCTTGTACCACTCCCGGACGAGACCGACCTGGCCGGGCCACGGCGTTTGCGGCTCGGCGAGCTTGCCGAGCAGCGCGCAAAAGCGGGCGAATTCGCCCTTCGCCGCTGCGGGCACGGCGAATTCGCGCAGGCTCGCGATGGCGAAGGCCCCGGCCTCGAGATGCACGAGCGCCTGGTTCGCGAGCGCGGGCCCGATTCCGGGGAGGAGCTTCAATACGCGAAACCCGGATACGGCATTGCGCGGATTCTCCGCCCAGCGCAGCACCGACAGCAGATCCTTGACGTGCGCCGCCTCGAGAAACCTCAGGCCACCGTACTTGACGAAGGGGATGTCGCGCCGGGCAAGCTCCAGCTCGAGCACGTCACTGTGGTGCGAACTGCGGAACAGCACGGCGTGGCGCTTCAAGCTGCCGCCGGTCTCGCGGGTCGCGAGAATGCGCTGCGCAACGTACTCGGCCTGGGCGGCCGCATCCTCGACCGTCACGTACACCGGCTTCGCGGTAGACTGGCGGCTGCTGATCAGCGTCTTGCGATGCTGGCGCGCGCCGTCGGCCATCAGCGCATTGGCGCAATCCAGGATCGGCTGCGTCGAGCGGTAATTCTGCGCGAGCACGACGACCTCGGCGCGGGGCTGGTAGTGGTCGGCGAATCCCAGGATGTTCTCGACGGCGGCGGCGCGGAACGAGTAGATCGCCTGCGCATCGTCGCCGACGACGGTCACCCCGGCGCCGTCCGGCTTCAAGGCGTACAAGATCTCGCCCTGCAGCGCGCTCGTGTCCTGATATTCGTCGACCAGCACGTGGTCGAAGTGCTGTGCGAGGCTGCGCGCGAGCGGTTCGTTCTGCATCATCGCGTGCCAGTAGAGCAGCAGATCGTCGTAGTCGAGGACGTTGCTCTTCTGTTTGCGCATCACGTATTCGCGATACAGGCGCGCGAGATCCTGCGCCCAGTCGCTCACCCAGGGAAATTGCTCGTCGATCGTCCGCTTCAGCGGCAAACGCGTGTTGACGCGGTAGCTGTAGATCGCGAGGCAGGTGTCCTTGCGCGGAAAGCGCCGTTCCTGCTGCGATAAGCCGAGTTCGTGGCGAATCACGTCGAGCAGGTCGGCCGAGTCCGCCCGGTCGAGGACCGTGAACGCCTCGTTCAGCCCGAGATGCTGCGCGTACAGCCGCAGGATGCGGTTGCCGATCGAATGAAACGTGCCCGCCCAGTGCAGGCGCGCCGCCAGATTGCGCTCCATCGCGCCGGTGCCATCCGCCGCCGTTTCGGTGAGGATCGTCTGGGTGCGGCGGATCATCTCCTGGGCGGCACGCCGGGTGAACGTCAGCATCAGGATTCGCGCCGGATCCCCGCCATTTGCGACCAGGTGGGCGACGCGATGCGCGAGCGTACTGGTCTTGCCGGTGCCGGCGCCGGCGACAATCAGCAGCGGACCCGCCGCAACGCCGGCGCCCGGCCGCAACGCACCGTAGGTCGCCGCGCGGCGCTGTGCGGAATTCAGGCTGTCGAAGGCGTCCGGTTTCGGCTTGAGCATGCGGCGACTATACTCACGGGCTGTACGTATATCCAGATCCACGAGGCACCGCGATGTTGAAGCCGACGCCGATACAGACCCTGGACAGGCACCGAGGCCGCGTGATCCGCGTCACGACCGAGCGATTGCGCGCCGCGAACGGTCGCACCTACGAGTACGACCTGGTGCGCCATCCCGGTGCGGCCGCGATCGTCCCGGTGGATGCGACGGGTCGCGTCTGCCTTGTCCGGCAATATCGCCTCGGCGTCGATGACTTTCTCTGGGAAATTCCGGCCGGCAAGCTCGATGCCGGCGAATCGCCGCAGGTCTGCGCCGAGCGGGAACTGCGCGAGGAAACCGGCGTGAGCGCGAACCGCTGGCGCTCGCTCGGGCTGTACATTCCGGCACCGGCAATCTGCACCGAGATCATCCACCTGTATCTCGCCGAGGAGCTGCACGCCGGCACGCCTTCGCCGGATGCCGACGAGGAGCTCGAACTGCGCTGGCTGGGTCTCGACGAAGCGGTCGAGCAGGTCCTGACGGGCGAGATCAGCGACGGCAAGACGGCGCTCGCGCTGCTACGCGCGCGCCACCGCTCGTGTCCGTGACGGCATCCACAAAAACACCGGCGGCTCCTTGACTTATTCCGGCCGAAATTCGCTTAATCCCCCATGAGCAAGAACCAGCCGATGCCGCCGTCGCGCGCCGTCGCGGGCCAGCCGCCTGAGCCCGCGCCTGCCGACGCGTTGCCGAGCGGGCGCGTTCATTTCGACGACCGCGGCAACGCGGTCTGGGAGTGGTCGGTCGCGACCGGCAAGTTCGGCCAGGAAGTCTCGGGCGAGCGCCTGCGCCGGCTCGAGCACCCGGCGCTGTCCATCGCCGAGGATGCACCGGCGCCCGCCGCCGCCGCGAAGCCGAATCCGGCCGGCCCGGTGCGCGGTTACGATCCCTACGACAGCGGTCGCCTCGACAAGAAGACGGCACCGCGCCGCAAGAAGGACCTGCGCCGGCTCTCCGAGTGGATCGCGTTGAAGAACCGGGCGGCGCAGAACAAAGACGGCGAAGACTGAGCCGGCGCGCTCAGGCGAGCGCGTGCCGCATCTTGGCCGCGCACCCAAGCCGGTAGAACAGCCGCAGCTCGCGCAACAACGCCTCGACACGCACGCCGCCGCGCGTGACGAAGCGCCGCTCGAGCCGCCGGCAATATTGCGCGGCGCAACGGTTCGCCGTCCGATAGCGGTCGGCCTGCTCCGGCTCGAGCGCATCGTCGAACGCGATCCGATCGAACAGGCGCGCGTGGACCCGGGCGGGGTACGAGCCGCCCTGCTGGCCGGCGACCAGAAATACCGTGGCCCAGTACTTGTCGACCTCCGCCTGCGTCTCGAGCTCGAGCAGGGACACCGGCGCGTCCGTGGTGAGCCGCCAGGTCGAATAGACGAAGTGGCTGACGCCCTCGAGCGCGGTACAGTAGTCGGCCAGATTGCCGTCGTGCAGCGCGCCGAAGGGATCGGCGCGCTCGAGCCGCCGCAGAACCGGCTCGTCGATGTAGAGCGCGACGCCCGCGCCGTCCGGCAGCTCGGCGAGCAGCAGTTCCTCCTCCGGCTCGCGCCGCGGCGGCTGCGGCGCGCCATCGGTCCAGCCGGCGATGGCCCGCCGGTCCGTGATCAGGAAATCGTAGACGTCGTGCACCGTATCGACGTCGTACAACCGGCCGAGAAGCGATTGCAGAGCTCGCAACACCATGCTTTTCAGTGCGCGAGAACGGCGCCCGCCTGCTTGACCGGCCGCACGCCGAGCTTCGCGAGCAGGCCGTGCGCCCGCCGGCTGCCGGTCTTCAGCCAGATCTCGTAGAGGCGCAGGATGTCCGCGTCGCTGTGGCGATACGACATCTCGCTCACCTCGTTGAGCGTGTCGACCAGACGCTGGAACTTTTGTGCGAGCTGCGCGTAGAGTGCCGCGACGCCGCGGCCGGAGTGCGATCGCGTCATCGCCTCGGCGAGCGAGCCATAGGCGCCGCCGCCCATCGCGATGTGATAGTCGATGTCGACCAGCCTGCGCGCGAAGCTGCGCGCGAAGAAGCCGGCGATGAACAAGGAGACGTCGCCGAGCCGCTGCAGGCAGCGCTGTCGCTCCGCCGAGTTGGGCGCCTCGACCGCCGCGGCCAGCATCTGCGCGAGCGGCTTGATGCGCAGACCTTCGCCGGTAGGCTCGTAGAGCGCCTCGGCGCGGGCGAACGTCGTGAGCACGTTGACGACGTAGGCCTCCGCCTGTTCGTCGATGCCGAGACGCTGGTGCTCGCTCGCGGCGTGGAATGCATCGCGAAAGAACTCCCGCAGCGAGGTGACCGCCATCAAGGAACCCGCGGACGCTGTTTGCATGCCTGGCAACCTCCGTCGACCCAGCGCCATCCTAGCGACTGAACCGCCTGCAGGTGAAGTGACGGGCACCACAAATTTCGGCGAATTTTCCGATCAGCAATCGCGCTCGATGGCTGCCAAGCTCGCGGCCGCGGCGCGCACCGCCGGCGTCGGCAACGCGCATCACCCGGTTGCGCGCGGCGTGGACGAACTCGGCCAAGAACCGCGGTCGAGGTCAAAGCTGCCGACACGCGGTAGAATCATCGGCCGGCCATTCGCCCGCCAAGGAAACACGATGTCAACCCTGCCGCTGCTTGTGCTCGGAAGCAAGAACTACTCGAGCTGGTCGCTGCGGCCCTGGCTGATGTTGCGCAGGCTGGGCTTCGAGTTCCAAGAGCGCGTGATCCAGTTCGACGCGCCGGATTATCGCGAGCAGATCGCGGCGCTCTCGGCATCGAGACGGGTGCCGGTGTTGATCGACGACGGGTTTGCGATCTGGGACTCACTCGCGATCTGCGAATACGCGATCGACCGGACGGGCCGCGGGCTGCCGCAGGATCGCCAGGCGCGCGCCCTGGCGCGCGCGGTCGCCGCCGAGATGCATTCCGGATTCCCGGCCTTGCGCACGCAATGCCCGATGAACGTGCGCGCGCAGGGCAAGCGCGTGCCGCAAACCCCCGAGCTGCTCGCCGACGTCGCCCGCATCGACGCGATCTGGTCGGATTGCCGCGCGCGATTCGGCGGCGGCGGCGGCTGGTTGTTCGGCGAATTCAGCCTGGCCGATGCGATGTTCGCACCGGTCGTGTTCCGCTTTGCGAGCTACGGCGCGGCGCTCGCGCCCGCCTCGGCCGCCTATCTCGCGCACGCGCTCGGCGATCCGCAGATGGCCGAGTGGCGCAGCGCGGCGATGCGCGAGGGCCATCCTCTGGCCGACACGGACCGCCTCGGCTCCCCGCCCTGAGCGTGTGCCGCGACCCGCGGCGATCGGGCCGGCGGGCGCCGCTCAGGCCTGGTCCGTCCGCCAGGCCGCCGGATAACTCGCACCGAGCTGCACGATCCGCCGCAGCAGCTCGTCGTAATCCATGCCGGCGGTCACGGCCGACTGCGCGAAGTCCTCGTTCGCGGACAGGTTGGGGTTCGCATTCGCCTCGAGGAAGTACAGCTGGCCGTCGCCGCGCAGCCGGATGTCCATGCGTGCGTAGCCCGTCAGGTGCAGCGCGCGGAAGATGCGCTTCGACAGTCGCTCGAGCCTCTGCACGGTGCCTTCGGCCAGATCCACGGCGGCGGCGGTGCTGATGCCGTACTTCTGCTGGTAGCTGCGGTCCCACTTCACCTTGCGGGTCGCGATCGCCGGTAGATTCTCCGGCAGCGAGCCGAAGGTCATTTCCCAGACCGGCAGCACCTTCAGGCGATCGTTGCCGAGAACCCCGACGTACAGCTCCCGGCCCTCGATGTACTCCTCGACGAGCGCATCCGAGTGCGTCTGCTCGTGGATGAATGCGATGCGCTCGACGAGTTGCCGGACGTCGGCGACGACCGAGGCGTGCGCGATGCCGAGCGAGGCATCCTCGGTCGAGGATTTGACGAACAGCGGAAAGCGCAATCGCCGGGGCACGCGCGGGTGCTTGCCGCGCGGGAACACGATGAACTGCGGCGTCGGGATGCGATGATAGGAGAGCAGCTGCTTCGAGAGGACCTTGTCGCGCGAGAGCAGCATGCCGCGTGGGTTGCAGCCGGTGTACGGCTGGCGCATCAGCTCGAGGAACGCCACCACGTGCTGGTCGTAGGTGACGATGCCGTCGAACTCCTCGAGCAGGTTGAACGCAATGTCCGGCTGCCACTCGAGGATCGCCGCGCGCAGTTCCGACAGGCTGTCGCTGATGCCGAGCGGACGCACGTCGTGGCCCGCGGCGCGCAGATGCGAAATGACGTCGTACTCGGTGCGCCACTCCTCGATCTCCTTGCTGGTCGACCCCTCCAATGAATTTGGCGGCACCAGCGTCGAGTGCACGAGAACCAGCACGCGCTGGCGTCTCACAGCGGGACGCGCGGCAATTGCCGCTCCTCGTAGGATTCGGCGAGGCGCGCGATCAGCCATTTCAGCCGCTCCGGCAGATCCCGGCGCGATCCGCGCAGGTACAGAGCGCGCGACTCGCAACGCGCCACGACCAGGCGCAGCACCTGGTGGACGAGATATTCACCGACCGCGCCGGATCTCGCGAACTGCCGGCGCAGCGGCTTGGCGAGGTCGCGCACGACGCTCGCCGCCTTCGGCGCGGTTCGCCGCGCGGGCTCGGCCGTGAACACCTCGAGCAGCAGTTCGTCCGCCGCCGAACGGCGCGGCCGGCGGTAGCGCGCGAACTTGCGATCGTAGTGCTCGCGCAGCGTCCGGGTATCCTCGGCGATCTCCTCGATCCGCCGCCGGTCGGTGACCGCCGGTTCCACGGCGCCGATCTCGCCGACCAAGGCATCGATGAACTCGAGCTTGCGCAACGCCGGCCAGCCGCGGTACTCGCGCCGCCACGCCGAGTGCGGCTTCAGCCAGACCGCGAAGGTCTCGGCGAAGTCCTCGGTCGGGTGGGCCTGCGCGTACCATTCGCCGAGGTGCTGCACGAAGCGCCGGCTGCCCGGCCGCGGCCGGTAGCTCTCGGGATATGGGAGCGACGCGGGCCCGAACACCTCGCGCCAGCGTCGGCGGCGGCGCAGCCGGTACGCCGTGTCGAGCGCATGGCCGGCCTCGTGCCGCAGGATGCGCAGCAGCCAGCGGCGGTTGCCGCCCTCGACCTCGCGCATGAAATGACGCTCGAGGCGGATGAGCCGCGGATGAGCGAGGTAGAACGGAATCGCGATGCCGGGCACACCGTCCGGCGAGAACCACTCCTCGGCGAGCCAGCAGTGCGGGCGAAAGCGGATCCCGCGCAGCCCGAGCTCGCGGTACAGGCGTTCGATCGCCGTCTGCAGCGCCGTTGCCGCGAGCGACAGCCCGAGATCGCAGAAGCGCAGGCTCAACAGCTGCGCGTCGTCGAGCCGCTCCCAGGCGTGCCTTGGCGGGCGCGGCGCGCGGGCGGCACGGCGGGGCGGAGGATTCGACACCCGGAAAATTATAGGCAGCCGGCCTCGCCCGCGCCATCGTCGCCGATCACGGGCTCAGTCCCGCGGCGCGAGCGCCGCCGCCAACAGGCGATCGGCGACCTCCTGCAGCCGCGCTCGGCCGAGGATCGCGGCCTGCCACGCGGGCGGAATCGCCTCGAGGCCGTACACGGCGCCCGCGAGCTGGCCGAACAAGGCACCGTGCAGATCGGCGTCGCCGCCGCCGTTGACGATCGCCAACAGACCGTCGCGAAAGCCCTCGCTGCCGAGCAGCGCGGCAACGACCAGCCGCAGGACGGCGAATGGATCGGCGGGCGCGCCGCCCGTGAGCGGCACCCGCCAGGCACCCCCGCCGAGCGCCACGTCGAATATGCCGACCGGCGCTGCGGCGTGTTCGCGCCACAGCGCGCGCGCACGCGCCACGAGCGCATCGCGCCGCCCGCCGCCGAGCGCGGCGAGCATCAGCGCCGCGTAGACGATTGCAGCGTTGCGCACCGCGGCCGATCCGTCGGTCGCCGCGGCCGCCGCGGCAGCCCAGGCGAGCGCCCTTTGCGGGTGCGACGCCGCGAATAGCGCGACGACACCGGCCCGGGTCACCGCCTCCGAACCACAGCCGCCGTCCGCGGGATGCTCCCGCCCCAGGGACGCCGCCACGCCGGCGGTGATGCCGAGGCACTCGCCGGTGCTGGTCAAGTGCCCCTGTTGTTGCCAATTTCGGTAACGGCGTCGTTGGTCGGCCGGGTCGAGCACTTCGATGGCGAGCAGGCTCTCGGCGAGGCAAAGACTCATCGCCGTGTCGTCCGTCCAGGCGCCCGGCGGCAGTTGCCACTGGCCGCCGCCGCCGAGGCCGGTGACCGGCGCGAAATGGCCGGCCTTGCGAAACTGGGTCGTCGCGCCCATCGCGTCGCCGCAGGCGAGGCCGAAGATACTGCCCTGGTAGCGGCCGCGCAGCCGCCGCAGCGCCGCCGGATCGATCGGCGGGTCCGCGTCGGCGGACGGCTCGCGCCAGGTCGGCACGTACTGCTTCTGTTCCACGGTCGCCTGAGCCGAGGGTCCGGAGTCGGGGCGGCTCAGAAGAGCAGCTCCGCCGCCACCGGCGCATCGTCTGCGCAAGCGGTCTGCGCCGCGCGCCGCAATCCTTCGAGCCCGGCGAAGTCGAACGCGGCAGGATCGGCGAGTTGCGAGACGGCGACGTTGCGCAGACTGGAGAAGATCGCCTCGATCCTGCCGGGATCGGCGCGCTCCCAGTCCTGTAGCAGTCGCTTGACGGCGAGACGCTGCAGGTTCGGCTGCGATCCGCAGAGCGTGCACGGGATGATCGGAAAATCGCGCGCGGCCGCGTAGCGCACGATCAGGCGTTCCGGCACATAACACAACGGCCGGATCACGATGTGCCGCCGATCCTCGCTGAGCAGCTTCGGGGGCATCGCCTTCAGCCGCCCGCCGAAGAACATGTTCAGGAACAGCGTCTCGACGATGTCGTCGCGATGGTGGCCGAGCGCGATCTTGCTGATGCCGTTCTCGGCCGCGAATCGGTACAGCGCGCCGCGGCGCAAGCGCGAGCACAGGCCGCACATCGTCTTGCCCTCGGGGATGACGCGCTTGACGACCGCGTAGGTGTTCTGCGAGATGACGTGATACGGCACTCCGAGCCCCTCGAGGTAGCGCGGCAGCACATCGGCCGGAAAGCCCGGTTGCTGCTGGTCGAGGTTGACCGCGATGAGCTCGAAATGCAGCGGCGCACTGCGCCGCAGGTTGCACAGCAGATCGAGCAGCGTGTACGAGTCCTTGCCGCCCGACAGGCAGACCATGACCCGGTCCCCGGCCGCGATCATGCCGTAGTCCTCGATCGCCTTGCCGGCGAGTCCGCGCAGGCGTGCCTGCAACTTGTTGAACGTCGCGGAAGCCACGCGCCTAATCCGCCTCGAGATACTTCGTTTCCAAGTAGCGCAGGTAGGCCGAGGCCGTCAGCGGCTTGGCGGTCGCATGCTCGATGAGATCCTTGACGGGCAGGCGCGCGCCCACGCCGTGCACGTTGTCGCGCAGCCATTCCAGGACCCCGGCGGAGGAGCCCGCGGCGATTTCCTCGTCGAGCGCGGGGCGCGCGGCGCGCAGCGCCTCGTACATCTGTCCGGCGATGACCGCGCCGAGCGCGTACGACGGGAAGTAGCCGAAATGGCCGACGGCCCAGTGGATGTCCTGCAGACAGCCCTCGACGGCGCTGGCGGGGCGCAGGCCGAGCCGCTGCTCGAGCGCCTCGTTCCACGCCTCCGGCAGATCGGCGACCGCGAGCGCGCCGTCGAGGATCCGCTTCTCGAGTTCGTAGCGCACGAGGATGTGCACCGGATAGGTCAATTCGTCCGCATCCATGCGGATCAGGCTGCGCCGGACGCGGATCAGGTGCCGGTACAGATTCTCCTCCTGCCACTGCGGCCCGCTGACCTGCAGATGCTTCTCGAGCAGAGGCCGCAGGTATTTGACGAACGGCCGGCTGCGGCACAGGTTCATCTCGAACAGCAGCGACTGGCTCTCCTCGAGCGCGAGCCCGCGGTCGCGCCCGACCGGCTGATCGCGCCACTGCTGCGGCAACCCGAGGTCGTACAGCGCGTGACCGGTCTCGTGCACCGCTCCGAGCAGGCCGCTGAACGGATCGCCGACGTCGAATCGCGTCGTCACGCGTATGTCGCCCGGCACCCCTTCCGTGAACGGATGCTCGCTCTCATCGAGGCGGCCGCGATCGAACGGGAACCCCATCGCCTTCAGCACATCGACGACGACCTGTCGCTGGCGCGCGACGGTAAATTTGCCGCTGATCGGCAGCGACGGCCGTTGCCCCTGCCGTTCGATCACCGCGTGGATCAAACCGGGGAGCTTGCGCGACAGAGCCTTGAAGATCGTGTCGATGTCCGCGGTCGAGATGCCCGGCGTATACACGTCGACCAGCGCGTCGTAGGGCGCGAGACCGCGCGCCTGGCCGAGCAACGCCGCCTTGTCGCGCACGAGGTGCACGACCTCCGCGAGATGCGGCGCGAAGAGTTTGAAATCGTCGGCCTTGCGCGCCTCGACCCAGCACACTTCCGCACGCGCGGTCGCCCTCGCCAGGCGCGCGATCAACGACGGCGGCGTCGCGATCGCATGGTCGCGCTGGCGGCGCATTTCACGCAGGTTGGCGAGCGGCCAGTCGTCGAGCTGCGACGCGCCGGCTTCGGCGCGCTCCAGCAGCCGCGCCACCTTCGGCGTCGTCAACAATGCGTGGTGTTCGGTCTCCAGGGCGGCCAGCTGCTCGCCGCGCACGTCGGCACTACCGCGCGGCATCATCACGGCCGCGTCCCAGCGCAGCAGCGACAGCGCGCCGTGAAACGCGTGCAGGCGGCGAAACTCTTGTTCCAGTTGTTGGTACGGGGTGAGTGCCATGACTGTCTGATGCGAGCCGCCGCGAGTCGGATTGCGAAACGCGACCTGGGGCGAACGCGGAGCGCGGTGTTGTCTGCGGCATCTTACCAGAGGAGCGCTGCGGCAGATCCCCGCCACGGAGCAATTTATTTCATATTCAGCAACTTACATCGATGCGGGGGCCGCGTGTACGGTCCCCGGGGCGGCCGATGTCCCGCCGGCCACGCCTGCTGCAGTGCGATCAACGCAGGTCGCGCAACGGCAACTCGCCCTGGAGGTGAAAAGGCAGGGAATGGAGCAGCGGCAGGTCGAGGCGCACGACCCCGTCGAGCTCATAACCGACCGAGCCGCGGCGCGCATCCAGGCGACTCGCGAGCTGCGCGAACCCGGCAGCGAGATTCGCCGAGATCAACATATCGAAGGCGGCATCGCCCCTCGCGGGCACGACGAACGGACGGGCCGTGACGCCGCTCGCGAGCTCCTCGCCGCCGAGCAGCAGGCGCGCCCGAACGCGCTCGACCGGCAACGGCCGATCGTTCGGGTTGTGGATCTGCAAGCTCAGACGAAAGCTCTGCTGCAGCAAATTGCCGCTCTGCATCTCGATGCCGGCGACGGACAGATCCGGCGTCGCGAATCGCGGGGTGAGCACGCTGCAGGCGCAGGACAGCAGCGCGCCCGCGGCGCAGGCGGCGGCGTACACGCAGCGGCGGCGCCATGGCACAATCGATCCCGCTCCCGTGGTGACATCGAGGTTCACTGACCCGGATGATACCGACAATTCACGACCGCGCAGTTGTCGCCGGCTGGCTACGGCTCGGCGCGTCGGCGGCGCCGCTGCTGATCGGCGCGACTCTGTCGCGCGCGGTGCCCGCCAAGCCCGTGCCATGGATGCTGCCACCGCGGCGCATCGCGACCGTCTGCCTGCCGACGGGCGGCGGCTATCTGCACGCACGGATCGCCGGGGCGATCGACGCCGACATCCGCTGGCCGAACAAGGGCACATGGTGTGCGGGCGAGCGCAAGAGCGACCCGGCGGGAGTGCGCGTGAGCTTCCGCGGCGCGATCCACGACGGTCACCAGTTGCTGTTCCTGTTCGGCCTGACCGGTGTGCGCGAGGGGCGGCCGCTGCGTGAGGGACGCGCGAACCTGACGGTCATCGACGAGAGTGACGGCCGCATCTTCGGCACGCTCGGCGACCGTCGTTGCACGGTCGATTCTCTGTCCCAGCGGCGCCTGCCCGCCGCACACAGCTACCGGGTCGAGGTGCACGGCTTCTGCACCGAGCCGGCCCGCGCGGTGCACGGCACGGGCGACATCCTGGTCAGCCGCTTCGATTTCGCCGGGCCGGTGAACTATGCGGATCGTTGAACTCCCGACCCGGGTACACCGCCCCGCCCGCACCTCGGCCCTCGTGGCCGGGTGGTTGGTCGCGGCGGCCCTCATGGTCGTGGCCGGCGGGGTCGCGACGAAGGCGCACGCCGGGGATGCCCGCCGCGAACCGCTGTCCGCGTTTCCGCGCAGCCTGCTCGCGGTGCGTACCGCGGGCGGGCGCGTGATCGACTTTCGCATCTGGATCGCCGACACTGCGGGCCGCGCCGAGCAGGGGCTGATGTTCGTCCGCCAACTCGACGCGCACGACGGCATGCTGTTCCCGTTCTCCGGCCGCCAGCCGATCGCGATGTGGATGAAGAACACCTACCTGTCGCTCGACATGCTGTTCGTCGACCGCCGCGGGCGGATCAGCGCCGTCGCTAAGCGCACCAAGCCGCTGTCGCTCGACCTGATCGATGCGCCCGCCGGCACCCGCGCGGTCGTCGAACTGCGGGGCGGGATCTGCGATCGGCTTGGGATCGGCGTCGGCGATGCCGTGCTGAGCGATGCGCTGACCTCCGGCACTTGAACGCGTCGCCGCGGGCGTGATCGGCGTCGAGGAATTGCAGACATCGCCCACCTGGCTGCCGATGCACCCGACCGGCGCCGGGGACGCGTTCACGCTCGTGCGACTCGACGAGGCGGCATACCGGGCGGCGAGCTTCCTCGACGAGCGCTTGCTCGCCGCGCCCGTCGAGCGTGCCGAGTGCAGCGCGGCGACCGTCGTCGACGCGGCCGTCGGGCTCGCGCGGCGGCCGCACTTCCTCTTCCACATCGGCCATGTCGGCTCGACCCTGATATCGCGGCTCGTCGGCGAGCATCCCGCGTTCTTCAGCCTGCGCGAACCGATGCTGCTGCGCGCATTCGCGGGCCCGGCCGCCACCGGCGAGCAGCCGCTGCCGCTCGCGACCGTCCGCGGCCTGCTCGCGCGGACCTGGCGCGCAACCCAGCACTCGGTCGTCAAGCCGACCAGCGTCGCCAACGAGTGCGCGGCGTCGATCCTCGCGGCACCGGACCGGCCCGCCGCGGTCTTCATGTACACCGATCCCCTGACCTATCTGCGCGCCATCCTCGGCGGCGCCAATTCGTGCCGCGAGACCGAGCTGCTCGCGCCCGGACGCCGGCGGCGTCTCGAGCGGCGCCTCGGCGGGACCCTCGCGCTCGAGCCGGTCGCGCTCGGCGAACGCGCGGCGATGAACTGGCTGTGCGAGACGACGACCCTGCATCTGGCGGCCGAGCTGGCCGGCACGCCCGTGCTCTGGATGCACTTCGACCACTTCCTCGCCGAGCCTCGTCGGGGCCTCGCGCGGATCCTGCACGCGTTCGGCGCAGACGCCGGCGCGGCGGAGGTGGCTGCGATCGTCGACGGTCCGCTGATGCGGCAGTACTCGAAGGCGCCGCAATACGCCTACGATGCCGCGCTGCGCCGCGAAGTGTTGATGGCCGCCGACGTCGACCAGCGCGCGCAGATCCGCGGCGGCATGCGCTGGCTCGAGCGCATTGCCGCCGGCGACGCGCTCGCGCGCCGGGTCCTCGACGCGCGCACCGGCGTCTCCCCGCCCTGAGCCGGCGCCCCGTCTCAGGGACGCCCGTAGCCGCCGCCGCCCGGGGTCGCGATCACGAACACGTCGCCGGGCCGCATCTCGGCCTGACCGATGTACCCGAGCCTCTCAATGCGCCCGTCGGCGCGCTCGATGTGATTCGCACCGACTGCGCCGGGCGCACCGCCCGCGACGCCGAACGCACCGGCGCTGCGGCCGTTGCTCAAGATCGCCGCGCCGAGGGGCGCGAGAAATTCGATCCTGCGCACGCCGCCGTCGCCGCCGCGCCATCGCCCCGCGCCGCCCGAGCCCGCGCGGATCGCGAACGACCGCAGCCGGACCGGAAAACGCAGTTCGAGGATTTCCGGATCGGTCAGCCGCGAATTGGTCATGTGCGTCTGCACGACGCTCGCGCCGTCGAAGCCGGGTCCGGCGCCGGAGCCGCCGGCGATGGTCTCGTAGTACTGGTGGCCGGCGTCGCCGAACGTGAAATTGTTCATCGTGCATTGGCTCGCGGCCATCAGGCCGAGCGCGCCGTACAGCGCGTTGGTCACGCAAGTCGAGGTCTCGACGTTGCCGGCGACGACGGCGGCCGGATGCTGCGGGCTCAGCATCGAACCCTCCGGCACGAGGATGTCGAGCGGCTTCAGGCAGCCGGCGTTCAGTGGAATCTCGTCGTCGATGAGCGTGCGGAACACGTACAGCACCGCGGCGACGGTGATCGCGCGCGGTGCGTTGAAATTGTCCGGCAACTGCGCGCTCGTGCCGGTGAAATCGATCCGCGCACGTCGCGTTCGCGCATCCACCGTGACGGTGACGCAGATCCGCGCGCCGTTGTCGAGCGACAGCGCGAATTTGCCGCCACCGAGTGCGCCGATCACGCGGCGCACGCACTCCTCGGCATTGTCCTGGACACGGCGCATGTAGCGCAGCACGGTGTCGAGATCGTACGCTTCGACCAGCGCGCGCAGTTCCCGGACCCCCTGCTCGTTCGCCGCGACCTGCGCCCGCAGATCGGCGAGGTTCTGCTGGGGGTTTCGCGCCGGGTACGGACCGGCGCACAGCAATTCGCGCATCTCGCGGCCGCGAAACTCGCCGCCGTCGACGAGCTTGAAATTGTCGATCAGCACGCCCTCGTCGACGATGCTCGCAGAAAACGGTGGCATCGATCCGGGGCTCGTACCGCCGACGTCCGCATGGTGCCCGCGGGAGGCGACGAAGAAGCTCGGCGCCGCCTCGTCCATGTAGACGGGGGTCACGACGGTGATGTCGGGCAGGTGCGTGCCCCCGCGATATGGGTCGTTCAGCACGTAGACGTCGCCCGGCCGCATCGCCGGGTTGCGCTCGATCACCGAGCGGATCGACTCGCTCATCGAACCGAGGTGCACCGGCATGTGCGGTGCGTTCGCGACCAGGGAGCCGGACGCATCGAACAGCGCACAGCTGAAATCGAGCCGCTCCTTGATGTTGACCGAGTACGCGGTGTTCTGCAGCCTCAGACCCATCTGCTCGGCGACGTTCATGAAGAGGTTGTTGAACACCTCGAGCAGGACCGGGTCCGCGCCCGCGCCGCCGGCGGCAGCGGCGGCGCGCGGCCGGAAGCGCTCGATCTCGATGCTGCCGGCCGCGGTCACGACGGCCTGCCAGCCGGGATCGATCACGGTCGTCGAATGGGCGCCGGCGATCACCGCCGGTCCGTCGATCCTCGCCCCCGCCCGCAGGTCCGGCGCGCGGTGCCAGTGCGCCGGGCGCCAGCCGGCGGCAGCGCCGTCGGCGAGGCAGTAAAGCGGCCGCTGCGCGTACGGCCGGGGCGCGTGGGGCGGCGCCGCCGACCGCGGCCGGCGCGGCTCGGCCGGCTCGCCGGCGATGCATTCGACCGCGACCGCCTCGATGACCAGCGACCGCTCCGGCATCAGGAACGAGAAGCGCGCGCGGTAGCCTGCCTCGAAGCATGCGCGCACGGATGCGGCGTCCGTGACCGCGCCCTCGAGCGCGCAGGCGAGCGTCGTGTCGGTACCCTCGTAGCGCAGAAGCATCCGCGCGACGGTGCGCACGCGATGGGCCGCCACCCCCTGGCGCTCGAGTTCCTCGACGGCCTGCGCGGCCAAGCGCCCGGCGAGCGCGCGCGCCGCATCGAGCGCCGCTGCGTCGAGCGCGACGTCGAGCGCGGCCTCGCGCATCGCGGTCTGGTCGGCGAGGCCCATACCATAGGCACTCAGCACCCCGGCGAGCGGATGGCAGAACACGCGCGTCATGCCGAGCGCGTCGGCCACCAGGCAGGCATGCTGCCCGCCCGCGCCGCCGAAGCATTGCAAGGTGCAGCGGGTCACGTCGTGGCCGCGAGCGACCGAGATGCGCTTGACGGCGTTCGCCATCGCGCCGACGGCAACCTGCAGCGCGCCCGCCGCCGCCTGTTCGGCGCCGATCGGCTCCGCCGCCGCGCCGGTCATTCGCGACGCAAGCTCGGCGAAGCCGCGGGTGACGACCTCGGCATCGAGCGCCTGGTCGGCCGCCGCGCCGAAGACCTGCGGAAAGAAATCCGGCTGGATGCGCCCGAGCAGCAGGTTCGCGTCGGTGACGGTCAGCGGGCCGCCGCGCCGGTAGCAGGCGGGCCCCGGATCCGCCCCCGCGGACTGCGGCCCGACGCGCAGGCGCGCGCCATCGAAGCGAATCGCCGAGCCGCCGCCGGCGGCAATGGTGTGGATGCTCATCATCGGCGCCGTGACGCGCACTCCCGCCACCTCGGTGTCGAAGACGCGCTCGAACTCGCCGGCGAAATGACTGACGTCGGTCGACGTGCCGCCCATGTCAAAGCCGATCAGGCGCTCGTGTCCGGCCGCCTGCGCGGTGCGCACCATGCCGAGAATCCCGCCGGCAGGTCCCGAGAGGATCGCGTCCTTGCCGGCGAAGCGCCGCGCGTCCGTGAGGCCCCCGGAACTTTGCATGAACAGCAGGCGTACGCCGGGCATCTGCGCGGCGAGCCGCTCGACGTAGCGGGCGAGGATCGGCGACAGGTAGGCATCGACGAGGGTCGTATCGCCGCGCGGCACGAACTTCGCCAGACCGCTGACGCGATGCGAGACCGAGATCTGGGTAAAGCCGGCCGCGTGCGCCAGGGCCTCGGCGGCGAGTTCGTGCACCGGCTGGCGGTAGGCGTGCATGAAGACGATCGCGCAGGCGCGCAGTCCGCCCGCGTGCGCCGCGCGCAATTCCTGCACGAGCGCCGTCTCGTCGAGCGGCGCGACGATCTCGCCGCGGGCGCCGAGGCGCTCGTCGGCCTCGACGACCCGCTCGTACAGCAGCTCCGGGCGGCGGATCCGCCGGGCGAACAGCTCCGGGCGCGCCTGGTTGCCGATGCGCAGCGCATCGCGAAAGCCCCGGGTGGTCACGAGCAGTGTGCGCTCGCCCTTGCGTTCGAGCAGCGCGTTCGTCGCCACCGTCGTGCCCATCCGCACGCAGGAGACCTGTTGCGGCGTGATCGGCGCGCCGCGCGGCAAGCCGAGGAGCCGGCGAATGCCCTCGACCGCCGCGTCCGCGTACTGCGCCGGCGACTCCGACAGCAGCTTCAGCTGCGCGAGAGCGCCGTCGGGACGGCGCCCGATCACGTCGGTGAACGTCCCGCCACGGTCGATCCAGAACTGCCAGCGATTCATCGATCCTCTGCGTCGCGGCCGCCCGCATCCCATGGTTCCCGTCCGGCGCCGCTCGCGCAGGCCGCCGTTTGCTATTGTAGAGGCTGGCGAAAGCGACCGAGTGCGCGAATCCGCGGCCAGCCGATGACACTGCAAGCATCCCTCGCCGGCATCTGCCGGCGCCTGCGCCGCGACTGGGCGGAGCCGGGGCCGCCGGCACTCGCCGCCCTGCTCGCCGCGCTCTGCGGGGCGCTGGAGATGCGGCCGAAATTCCCGTCGCTGTTCGCGGCGCTGCATGGACTTGCGCCGTACGACGCCGCATCGATCCTGCGCTTGACCGATCTGGCGGCCTTGCCGCGCGTCCTCGCCGGCATCGGCCTGGTGTTGATGGCGTTCGGCCTGGTGCTGCGCGCGCGGGTGGCCTGGGTGATCGCGCTGCTGCTCGCCGCCCTGATCGCCGGTTTGTCCTGGTGGTTCACGCGCGGCTCGGAGCCGCTCTTTTGGTGCGCGCTCGCGCTCATCGTCCTGCTGGTCGCCTACGCCGGCCGATTCGACCGCAGCAACCTCGCGGCGAGTTCGCTGTTCGCGCTCCTTGGGATCGGCAGCCTGCTGCTCTATGGTGTGCTCGGCACCCTGTGGTTCGGCACGGGCTATGCGCCGCAGATTCACGCTCTGCCGACGGCCTTCTACTACACGATCGAGACCATGTCGACGGTCGGCTACGGCGACATCGTGCCGCGAACCTTCGAAGCGCGGATGTTCACCGTCTCGATGATCGTTCTCGGCATCACGGTGTTCGCGACGACGCTGTCCGTCGTCATGGGGCCGCTCGTCGGCGGCAGCATCAAACGCGCTCTCGAGGGACGCATGCAGAAGAAACATCGCCAGGGGCATTTCGTCATCATCGGCTCGTCGAGCCTCGCCTTCACGCTGTGGCAGGAGCTGCACAAGCGCGGCGTTGGGGTCACGGTGATCGCGCCGGCGGACAAGCCGTCACCCTACCCGCCGGAGGCCGACGTGATCACCGGCGACGCGAGCCGCAACGAGGTGCTGGCGGCAGCCGGCGTGCAACAGGCGCGCGCGGTGCTCACCTTGCGTGACGACGATGCGGAGAACGCCTTCGTGGTGCTCGCGGTCAAGGAATTCGCGCCGGGCGTGAAGACCATCGCCGCGGTCAACGACGTGCGGCATCTGGCGAAGATCCGCCGCGTGCAGCCCGACATGCTGTTCGCGCCGCAATTGCTCGGCAGCGACCTGCTCGCCCGGACCCTGTTCGACGAGCCGATCGACAAGGATACGGTCAGCAAACTCCTGTTCGCGCAGAGCTGAGTCCGCGCCGCAAGTGAGCGTTACCGCAAGCGCTAACTAATCTAAAATGTTGATTGATTTAGCCGATTATTTGGACTTTTTTATATAATAAATCTATCGTTTAATGCTGTCCTTGGAAGACGGTAACGGCGATCGCGGGCGCATTCCGCTTGCTGGTCGCGCGGCGCAAACCCTGATGGAGACGATGGCATGAACACGAACCCGGAAAACTCCCCGTCGCGCGGCCTCGCGCGCCTGGTCCCCTCGATCGCGGCCTCCGACGGCGCCGGCGTCAAGCTGCGCCGCAGTCTCGGCAGCACACAGAATCTGCGCCTGGATCCGTTTTTGATGCTCGACGAGTTCGGCACCGAGAATCCCGATGATTACATCGCCGGCTTCCCGCCGCACCCGCATCGCGGCTTCGAGACCGTGACCTACATGATCGACGGGCGCATGCAGCACCGCGACCACCTCGGCAACGTCGGTGATCTCGGCCCCGGCGGCGTGCAGTGGATGCGCGCCGCGCGCGGCGTGATTCATTCGGAGATGCCGCAGCAGGATCACGGCCGCATGCGCGGCTTTCAATTGTGGATCAACCTCCCGGCCGCCGAAAAGATGACCCCGGCCGGTTACCGCGACATCCCGCCCGAGCAGATCCCCGAGGTCTCGCTGCCCGGCGGCGGCCGGCTGAAACTGATCGCGGGTTCGGTCACGATCGGCAACCAGCCGATCGACGGACCGATCAACGGCGCCGCGGCGAAGCGCTCGACGGACCCGCTGTTCCTCGACTTCGCGCTGCCGGCGGCCGGTGAATTCACCCAGACGATCACCCGCGGCCACAACGCGTTCCTCTACGTCTATGAGGGGGCGGTCACGGTCCGGTCGGCCGGCGGCGGACAGGCCTTGCCGTTGCAAACCGTCGGCGTCCTAGACACACAGGGCGATGCCGTGCGGCTCGCCGCGGGGCCGGCCGGCGCCCGGCTGATCCTGCTCGCGGCGAAGCCGATCGGCGAGCCGATCGTGCAACAGGGACCGTTCGTGATGAACACGCGCGAGGAGATCGAGACGGCGATCCGCGACTACCAGGCCGGCCGGCTCACGGCCTGAACCGGACCTGAGCAGCGTCACCGCGCCACGCTCCACCTGTCGCCGTCGTTACCTCGCCTTGTCCATTGGACGGATCAGGCCCACCTATGCGAGCGGTAGCCGCTCGATCAAATCGCAGGCTCGATCGAGAGCGGCCGCGGAGTCGATCCAGCCGCGGCATTCTTGACTGTGCCGCCGCGTCGCCGGGTCGTCGAGCAGGCTGCCGATTGCGCGCGCCGCACGAGCGGCGCTGTAGCGGCGCCTCGCGAGCGATCGGCCGACCCCGAGCCGCTCGACGCGAAACGCGTTGTCGAACTGGTCGTGCGCATTTGCGACGACGAGCTGCGGGACTGCGGCATGCAGCGCCTGCGCGACCGTGCCGATGCCGCCGTGGTGCACGACGAGCGCGGCGCGAGGCAGGACTGCGCTGAACGGCAGGTAGTCGAACGCCTGCACGCCGGCCGGCAGCTGCCGTGGCAGCTGTCCGGCGTGATTGGTGATCAACATGGCACGTCTGCCGAGACGCTCGGCGGCCTGCGCGGAGGCGGCAAAAAAGCCGGTCATCGTCGCCGCCGCAGAGCCTGCGGTGAACACGAGTGGCGGCGCGCCATCGTCGAGGAATCGCTGGGCGGCCGACGGCATTGGCGCTGCTCCGTCAGCGCCGTCCCAGAGGGGAAAGCCGACGAGGCGCGTCTGCGGCGGCCAGTCCGGCTGAGGCGGCGCATACCACGCGGGAAAGAACCCGATCACCCGCTGTGGCGAATGCATCCATTGCGCGAACGGCCGGTCAACGCAGGCTAAACCGAGGCCGCCGCGGAACTCGTTCAGTGGGCCGGTCAGCAAACGGTCGATGACCAGCCGATCGAGCAGGTGAAAGGCCGCTCTCTTCAGCCACATCGGCTGGCGTGCCGAGATCCGCAAGGGGCCGAGCGTTCCTTGATCGACGACGCTGCGCAGCACGGCCGGCTGCAGATGCACGCTCGCGGTCGGGATTCCGAGCCGCTCCTGTGCGACGCGCGCACCGAGCGCGATGCTCGACGCGGCGACCACGGTCGCAGCGTCCGCCTGCGCCTCGATCAGCCGGTAAACCGGTTCGACGGACGGCAGGATCACATCTCGCACGACCAGGCCAAGGCCCCTGCGCGGGTGCCAAAGATCGGGATCGCCGATCAGCCGTCGCGCATTCTCCACCGTGCCGACCGGCAGGAACTCGAGCCCGAGCCGCTCGATCAGCGGCGCGAACAGCGGATTCGTGACGATCATCGGCCGATGACCGCGCGCGCGCAGCGCGAGCGCGAGCGCGACGAAGGGATGCACGTCGCCGGCGCTGCCGAGCGTCGGCAGCAGTACCCGCAGCGAACGTGCCGGCGGCGCCGTCAGCTCATGCGCCGCGCCTGCGCGATCGATCATGCCGGGGATTCGGGCGAAGTGATGCCCGAGCCGCCCCTCTGCGCCGGCAGGTCCCGCATCCTCGGCTGCCCGTCGTGAATCGGCAGCATGGTCTCCCGAAGCTGCACATGCGCGGCCGGTTCGCCGGACACCACGAACCGCACGCGGCCGCAAGAATATCGCCCCGCGTACTTCGCTTCGCCTCCCATGAGATCCTCCAGCGGTGATATTCGGTCCGGCGCACCAAGTCTATGCGCCGCAGGATAGACTGCGGGGCATGTCCGCCACGCCGCGACCTCGCGACATAGTGTACCGGGAATTCGCCGAGCGCTTGTTGAGCCGCGCGGCCGGCGCACCACTCGTCCCCGGCAACGCGGTCGAGTTGCTGATCGACGGCGAGGCGAATTTCGCCGCCTGGTTGCGGGCGATTCGCGGCGCGACGCGGCGCGTGTTGCTGGAGAATTACATCGTCCGCGACGATGCGATCGGTGGCGAGTTCCGCGATGCACTCGCCGAACGGGCGAGTGCCGGTGCGCGGGTCGCAGTAATCGTCGACTGGCTCGGCTGTCTCGGGCAGTCCGGACGCCGCTTCTGGGCACCGCTGCGCGCGGCCGGCGGCGAGGTGCGTGTGTACAACCCACCCCGGCTCGGGGACTCCTTCGGTTGGATCAGCCGCGATCACCGCAAACTCCTGGTCGTCGACGGCGTACAAGGCTACCTCTCCGGCGTGTGCCTCAGTGCGAAATGGCTCGGCAATCCGGCGCGCGGCGAGCCGCCATGGCGCGACACCGGCGTCGCACTGCGCGGTCCGGCGGTCGCCGAACTCGAGCATGCCTTCGTCCAGAGCTGGAACAGTCTCGGCCCGCCGTTCGGCGAAACTCTCGCGCAGCCTCAGTCGATCGCGGCGGCGGGAGCCGTCGCCGTGCGGGTGATCGCCACTGAACCGGCGAGCGCGAAGCTGTACCGGCTCGATCAATTGATCGCGGCGATGGCGCGCCGGACGCTGTGGCTCACCGACGCCTATTACGTCGGCATCGCACCGTACGTCCAGGCCCTGGTCGGCGCGGCGCACGACGGCGTTGACGTGCGGCTGTTGGTGCCGGGTGCGAGCGACGTGCCGGTCGTCGCCGCGATGTCGCGCTCCGGGTACCGGCCGCTGCTGAGCGCCGGCATACGCATCTACGAATGGAACGGCTCGATGCTGCATGCGAAGACGGCGGTGGTCGATGGTCTATGGTCACGCGTCGGCTCGTCGAACCTCAATCTGTCCAGCTGGCTCGGCAACCGCGAGACCGACGTCGCAATCGAGGACACTGGATTCGCCGCGCTGCTCGCCGCCCAATACGAGTCCGACCTCGGCAACGCGACCGAGATCGTGCTCGCGCCGCGCCGATTCCGCCGCGGCGAGCGGGTCGAGACGAGCGAGGCGCCCGGCGCCGGCCGCCCGCGCGCGCGCCGCACCGGCGGCTCGAGCCGCGCCGCGGTCGGCGCGCTGCGGATCGCGACCAGCGTCGGCGTCGCTTTGCACGCCCATCGCGTGCTCGGCGACACGGCTCGCGCACCCGTGCTGACCGGCAGCTTGCTGCTCGCCGCCTTCGCCGCCGTCGCCGCGCTCTGGCCCCGATCGGTCGCGTGGCCGATCGCCGCGATCGCCGCCTGGTTCGCGTTGAATCTGGCCATCCGGCGCTCGCGCGAGATGCTGCGGCGACGGCGCTGGCGGCGCCTCGAGGCCGAGGAATCGCCGCGACAACCGCGGGACCGCCGTTGATCCGCGTTCACAAAACGGGTCCGGCTGGTTAACCTGCGGGCATGCAATCACCGACTGACCCGAGCGCGGGCACCGCGGCGCCAGCCGCCATCGCAGCGCGACCGCGGATCAACCCCTGGTTCATCGCGCCGATCGTCGCGATCGCGGCGTTCATGGAAGTGCTCGACATCTCGATCGCGAACGTCTCGCTGCCGCACATCGCCGGCAACCTCGGGGCGAGCCAGAACGAATCGGCCTGGGTGCTCACCTCTTATCTGGTCACGAACGCGATTTCGATGCCGATATCCGGCTGGTTGTCGACGATGATCGGCCGCCAGCGGTTCTTCTTGATCTGCATCGTCGGGTTCACGCTCGCCTCGCTGCTCTGCGGCCTCGCGCCGAGCCTCGGCTTCCTCGTTTTCACGCGCGCGCTGCAGGGCGCCGCCGGAGGAGGCCTGCAGCCCACGGCGCAGGCGATTCTCACCGACACGTTCCCGCCGAAGCAGCGCGGCATGGCATTCGCCATCTATGGCATCTCCGTGGTATTCGCGCCGGCGCTCGGGCCGACGCTCGGCGGGTGGATCACCGACAACATTTCCTGGCGCTGGGTGTTCCTGCTGAACGTGCCGGTCGGCGCGATGCTGGTGTTCCTGACATTCCTTTTCCTCGAGGACCCGCCACACCTGATCGCGGCGCGCCGCAAGGCGCGCTCGTTCGGGATCCACTTCGACTACCTCGGGTTCGGCTTCGTCGCCCTCGGACTCGGCGCCCTGCAGATCGTACTGGACCGCGGCCAGGAAGACGACTGGTTTGCCTCGCCGCTGATCACGGCGCTCGCGATCGCCTCGGGTGCCGCGCTCGTCGCCCTGGTGATCCGCGAGTTGTCCGCTCGCGAACCCATCATCGATTTGCGTCTGCTGCGTGACCGCACGTTCGCGGTCAGTTTCGTGCTGATGTTCATGCTCGGCTTCGTGCTCCTCGGCAGCACCTTCCTGGTGCCCGCGTTCGTCCAGGAAATGCTCGGTTTCAGCGCGACCGACGCCGGGCTCGTGATCACGCCCGGCGCCTTGACGATGGTCGTGTTGATGCCGTTCGTCGGTCGGGCCATCGGCCGGATCGACGCGCGCTGGTTGATCGCCTTCGGCCTCTCGATCTGCGGCGCCTCGCTCCTATGGATGTCGCGATTCGATCTCGCGACCAACTACGGCACGGTGATGCTCGCGCGCCTCTACCAGTCCGTGGGTCTTGCGTTTCTGTTCATTCCGATCAACACCGAGGCTTTTTCCGGGATCCCGCAGCAGAAAACCAACAACGCATCCGCGCTGATCAATGTCGCGCGCAATCTGGGCGGCAGCATCGGCATCTCGATCGGCTCGACGCTGCTCACACGCCGCAGCCAGGTTCACCACAGCGTCCTCGCGGCGAACGTCAGCGCGGGTAATCCCGCATACCGACACACGCTGCACGCGCTGACGGCGTATTTCACCGGCCGGTTCGGCCCGGACGCGCCCGCGCACGCGCTCGCGCTGATCGGCTATTGGGTCGATCAACAATCCCGGCTGCTCGCCTACCTCGACACCTTCGCGGTCTTTGGCGGCGTCTTTCTGCTGATGCTGCCGATCGTGTTCCTGATGAAGAAGAGGACGTCTGCGCGCGGCGAGGCGCCGCTCGTGCATTGACGCGCGGCCCGCGGCGGGCATCCTGCGCGACTTGATCGATGGTATCGAGCCGACCGACAGGTGAATGGCCGGGAATCCGATCTGCCTCACGGATTCGGCGCGGCCGGGCGAGCGCGGCATCAGCGCCGAACTGCGAGACCTGCGACCCAGCGATAAAGCCCGGCGATCGTCGCGAGGAAGACACCCGCGCCGATCCACGTCGATGCCGGCGCAAAATCGCGCCCGACGATCGCAAGCGGCGCCGCGCGCCCGGAGAAGACGACCAGCGCGGCGAGCAGCACGCCGATGAGACTCTCACCGACGATCATGCCCGAGGCGAGCAGCACCCCGAGCTGCTTGGTCGCCGCTGGCTTCTGGCCGCGATCGGCGCGCCGGTCGAAAAAATGCCCGGCGAGGGCGCCGAGCGCGATCATCAGGGTCGTCGAGGTCGGCAGGTAGATCCCGAGGCCGACGGCGAGCGGCGGCAGGCTGACGCTCTTCCAGCGCCGGGTCAGGGCGGCATCGAGTGCGATCGCGGCCGTGCCGATCGCCGCGCCGTCGGCAATCAGGCGCCAGTCGATGTTTCCCTGCAGAACCCCGACCGCCAGCGCCGAGATCAAGCCCGCCTGCGGCGCCGGCAACGCGCGCGCCGGGTTGGCGCCGGGCGTGCCGGCGAAGCCATAGGCGCCGTTGAGCAAATTCAATACCGGCGGGATCACGGCGGCGCCCATCACGACGCCGATCACGAGCGCCACCTGCTGTCGCCACGGCGTCGCATCGACCAGCTGGCCGGTCTTCAAATCCTGCAGGTTGTTGTTCGCGATGGTCGCGACCGCGAAGATCACCGCGGTGACGAGCAGCGCAAACGCCACCAGCGGTTTGCCCATGCCGGGCGGCAGCTGCTTTTGGACGCCGACGGCGAGCAGCACCGCGGCGCCGATCACCACCAGGATGCCGACCCCGGAGAGCGGACTGTTGGAAGCGCCGATGAGGCCCGCCATGTAGCCGCAGACCGCCGAGACGAAGAAGCTCATCAGCACGACGTAGAGCACACCGCCGATCACCAGGCCGCCGAGGTGCGCGCCCAGGCCGGCGCCCTCGCCAAATGCGCCGAGCAGACCGGCGACCGGCACGAGACAAGCGAGCGCCACGAGTCCGACGATGCCGATCGGGATGTCGCACTCGACGCGCGCGAGGCTCGCCGCGCGCCCGGCACGGCGCAGACGCGACGCGGCGATCGCCGAGCGCAAGCCGGCGGCGACCGGCTGCGCCAGCGTGAACAGGGTCCAGATCGCGGCGACGCCGATCGCGCCGGCGCCGACGAATCTCACCTTGGCGCTCCACACCGCCTGGGCGACGTGCGCCGCCGCGCCGGCCATGGGATGCAGCGAGGTGAACCAGGGAACGATGCCGCCCCAGGCGATCAACGCCCCGGCGAGCATCGCGAGGCCCACCCACAGCCCGACCAGGTGCCCGACCGCGAACAGCGCGAAGGATAGGCTGAGGTCGTAGCCCGTCGCGCCGCGCGCGCCGAGGCGAAAGTACCGCGCGACGTCGCCCGCGAACAGTCGGGTGCCGACAATCAGCGCGAACGCCGCCGAGGCGAGCGCACCCCAGACGACCGCGCGCAGGCCGTCACGGGCATCGGTCCCCGTGGCGGCATCGCCGGCGGCCGCCGTGTCTGCGGCCACGCGCGCCCCGCCCCCGCCGACTTTGAGCACCTGCGCACAGGCGACTCCCTCGGGGTAGGGTAGATCCGAGCCGGTCACGAGCGCGCGGCGCAGCGGAATCGAGTACATCACGCCGAGCACGCCGCCGAGCGCGCAGATCGCGAA
>DATLSG010000006.1:0-53138 GCA_035534275.1 Steroidobacteraceae bacterium | reverse complement strand
AGTCAACGACACCATGAACCGAGTACTGGCTGGCCGGGCAAGTGCGCCTGGAGTTCGATCGAGCACTGAGATTGTTCGCCTATCGAAGTGGATCAACGAGCCCTATCCGTCCTGGGCCGAGATCCTCACCGCGCATGATGTGGCGCGATTGACGCGCCGGCATCGGTGGGTACTGGCGAGCTTGGTATTGCTGCGCAGATTTCCGCGAAAGCGGCGATACCACGGGCGCGGCGTGGGCTGGCTGCGATCGGACGTCATTCACTGGTTGTCCAAGGATCTTCGGGCGACCACCTGTCATTTGGCGCCCGCGCAAACCCTTCGCCCGAGAGTTGCTCGCCAAACATCGCTTCCCTTTGAATGCACGAACGCCTGCGTGACGCGCCGAAACCGGAGCAGGCGCCGCATGCTGACAAAGATCTCACGCCCATGAGTAGCCGCCCCATTCGTTTGCTGCGACTTCCCCAGGTCATCGACGCCACGGGGCTCGGCAAGACGACGATTTACGCGCTGCAGGCGGAAGGTGACTTTCCGATGCGCGTGAAAATCACGGCACATTCGGGCGCCTGGGTGGAAGAATGAAGTGCAGGCGTGGCTCACCACGCGGATTGAGCGGGCTCGCTCCGAGACCGCTGCGCCGGAAACTCAACTCCCGCAGGCCACGCGCCGCAAGGAACGCTGATCCATGATGGATGTGGACACTGAGCGCCCCTTCGTCTTGGCACCGGCGCGCTACGTCTTGTTGCCGCTAGCGAATTTAATCACGGGATATTCGGTGAAGGCGATGGAGCGCAAGATCGAACGCGGCGATTGGGTCGAGGGAAAGGTCTGGCGTCGCGCTCCGGACGGTCGGATTCTGGTCGATCTCATCGGCTACCAGAAATGGGTAGAGAACTCATGAGTTTTTTAAGACTAATCGGCAAACCGATCTGCCTCGTCTTTTGTTGGCGTAGGCGCGCGTCGTCGCGTAAACTGACCAATCTGGCCGCGATCTATCCAGCGCGCCGTTTTTGGGAGAGGTGGCCGAGTGGTCGAAGGCGCGCCCCTGCTAAGGGCGTAGGGATCAAAAGTCCCTCGAGGGTTCGAATCCCTCCCTCTCCGCCATCAAATCCGAATGTCTCTTGCCTCCTTGCGCATGGTAATGAGTTCGCATTACCATGTCGCTATTGCGTGTCAGGCAGGTCCCCATGTCCTCGAATCTAGAAGTCGAATCGACGTTGACGGATAAGTATCAGACGACGATTCCGGACGCGATTCGGCAAGCGTTGAAGCTTAAGAAGCGCGACAAGATTCGATTCGCTTTGAAATCGGACGGAACGGTCACTTTGAATCGCGCATCGCCCGCCGAAGAGGACGATCCGCTCATCACCGAATTTCTCCAGTTCTTGGCCGAGGAAATGGCGAGTCACCCCGAGCGCATTCGTGCGTTGAGTCCGGCCCTGGTCAAGCGAGCCCGCGCGCTGACGAAGGGAATTAAGGTGAAGTTGGGTTCGCCGTTGGAAGAAGGATAGTCAATGGGCAGAAAAGCAGAGCGTAGTGGCGTGAGATCCTTGGGGAAGGATCGGATTCAGTTCGATTTCGAGTTCGAGGGCAAGCGCTATCGTCCGACGATCGAGCGGGCACCGAGCGAGGGGAATCTGAACCGCGCGCTCAAGCAGCTCGACGGTATCAAAGAGCGCATCGCCCGCAGGACTTTTTCGTTCGCGGAAGAGTTTCCAAAGTATCGATTCATGAAGGAGGTGGCGAAGGCGGTTGCCTGTGGACCCAGGCTCTGCGACCAGGTCTTCGACCAGTTCATTAAGCATTGCGAATCGAGAATGGCGAAGAAAGACCTGGCTTTCGTGACGGTGTATGGTTACCGGAATAATCTGGATAGCGTCTGGCGCCCGCGGATCGGCAAGAAGGACTTCGAGTCAATCCGCTATTCGGATCTGTCAGAAGTCGCGAATGATTTCGTCTGGGCAAAGAAGACATACAACAACGCGATCAGCGTAATTCGCTGTGCGTTTGAATATGGTTACCGAGACTTGCCAGAAAAGAGAAATCCGGCCGAACGCTTGAAGGCGCTGCGCATCACCAAAAAGGATCGGGCGGAGGTTGATCCGTTTCCGATCGCTGAGGCGGAAGTTTTGATTGCCGCCATGCACCGCGATTGGGGTGAGGCGCAGGGCAATTATGATGAGTTTCGGTTTTTCACCGGACTTCGGCCATCGGAGGAGATCGCGGTCGAAGTCGAAGACTGCAACCTGACCACCGGAAAAGTGAAAATCAACAAGGCGCGGGTCATGAGCCGAGACAAGGATCGGACTAAGACCAGCGTAGATCGGACTTTGGAGCTGTGTCCTCGTGCGCTCCAGGTATTGAAACGACAGATCGCGCTTCGAGAGCGCCTGAAGGCCGCAGGGTTGATCCAACATCAGAAGGTGTTTTTCAAGGAAAACGGCGAGGAGATCGTCAATCTCCAGTTCGGTTATGAGCGCTGGAAGTCAACGCTGACCAAGACCGTTAAGGGAAAGTATCGCGAACCTTACTGCGCCCGACACTCGTGGGTGAGTTGGATATTGATGATCGGAAAGAATCTGCTTTGGGCGTCAAAGCAGAACGGTCACAGCGTGCAAGTGATGTTGACAGCCTATGCGGCGTGGATGGAGGGTGCCGGAGACGCGGAGATTGCAGCCATTAAAGCGGCCATGGAAGGGACGCCAGTAGCCTTGGTGACCCAGCTCAATCGCAGCAGAGTTGGGGCCGTGGTGCTCCCCTTCGCTCCCCCCAAATCCCCAGGAGCTGGCAGTAGGCTGGCAGTAGAGGGGTCATATGATAGCCGGGCGCGTCGTAAGCGATTGAATGATAGGAGAAATTTAGCGAGAGCTGTAAGGGCTTTTGACCCATACGCCCTTAGCAGGGGCGCGCCTTCGACCACTCGGCCACCTCTCCAGCAGGGCGTCGTATCCCTGATTCAGCGCGCGCGATGATACCCGCCGGCGCCGGGCAAGGCAAAACTGCTGCTGCCGGATCGGCGGAGGGGGCGGCTGGCCATCAGGCGCCGCCGCTGGCCTTCAGCGGATCGTGGTCACTGTCCTCGACGCCGGCGCCATCGCGCCTCCCGCCCTCATCCTCGCGCTTGATGCGCTCGAAGATCTCTTCCCGGTGCACGGCAACGTCCTTCGGCGCATTGACGCCGACGCGCACTTGATTGCCTTTGACCCCCAATACGGTGACGGTAACTTCGTCACCGATCATCAAGGTTTCACCGACCCGTCTTGTCAAGATCAGCATTGGCGAGCTCCTGGCGTTCCTGGCGCGGTTGCGGCCCCGAAAGCGGCGCCCTCTGAGCGATATGGCAACTCGGATCGCGATTCGTTCGATCCGCGAACTGTTGCACCGGATTAAAAAATACCGGAACGGTCCATGCTCCGCGCGGAACGCGCAATACGCGGCCTCGCCTCGCGGCCGACGAGTCGGCCGTGCGTCGTCAGCCACCGATGCGGTCGCGCACGAGTTCCACGACGCGCTCGAGCGCCGCGCCGAGTTTTTCCGGCTGAGTGCCGCCGGCCTGGGCGAAATCCGCTCGGCCGCCGCCGCGCCCGCCGACCTCGGCGGCGACGGCGCCGGCGATCTCCCCGGCCTTGATGCGACCGGTCAGATTAGGGGAAACCCCGGCCACCAGTAGAACTTTCCCCTCATGCACGGTCGCGAGCACGATCACGGCCTCGCCCAGCGCGTCCTTCAAGCGGTCGACGGCGGCCCGCAGGCTCTGCGCATCGGCGCCGTCGACGCGCGCCGCCAGAACCTTGATTCCGTTTAGATCCTTCGCCTGCGAGGCGAGATCGCCGCTGCCGCCGCTCGCGAGTGTGGCCTTCAATTGCTGAATTTCCTTCTCCAGCTTGCGCTCATGTTCGATCAGTTCGCGCACCTTTTGTTCCACGTCGTCGCGACCCCCGCGCACCAGCGCCGCGACTTCGGCAAGCCGGCGATCGCCATTGACGACCCATCGAAGGGCGGTCTCCCCGGTCAGGGCCTCGATCCGGCGCACGCCGGCGGCGACTCCGGTCTCGCCGGTGATCTTGAACAGGCCGATGTCCCCCGCCCGCGACACGTGGGTTCCGCCGCACAGTTCCATCGAGAAATCACCGATCGACAGCACCCGCACGTCGTGCGCGTACTTTTCGCCGAACAGCGCCATCGCGCCGGCGGCGACCGCGGCATCGAAACTCATGACCCGTGTCTCTGCGGCGGCATTCTCGCGGATTGCCCGGTTGACGCACTGCTCGACGCGCCGGATCTGTTCGGGCGTCATCGCCTGCGCGTGGGAGAAATCGAAGCGCAGGCGGTCGGCCGCGACCAGGGAGCCCTTCTGCTGCACGTGCTTGCCGAGCACCTCGCGCAAGGCCGCGTGCAACAGGTGGGTCGCAGAATGGTTCAGCGCGACCGCGCGGCGCCGCGCGGCGTCTACCTGTGCGTCGAGCGAGTCGCCGACGTGGATCACACCAGTGTCGACGCGGCCGATGTGCGCGTGCGCCGAACCGGCCTTCTGCGTGTCGCTCACCGTGAAGTGCACGCCCTCGCCCGCGAGCACGCCGGCATCGCCGACTTGGCCGCCGCTCTGCGCGTAGAACGGCGAGCTGTCGAGGATGACCTGACCTTCTTCGCCGGCCGACAGGCTGTCGACCAGTGCGCCAGCGGCGATCAGCGCGGTCACCAGGCCGCGGCCGGCGAGCGCCTCGTAGCCGGTGAACCGGGTCTTCGCTTCGAGCTTCAGCGAGTCGCCGAGATCGGCGCCGAACTTGCTCGCGGCACGCGCGCGTTCGCGCTGTGCGTCCATCGCGGCGTCGAAGCCCGCCTGGTCGATCGTGAGTCCGCGCTCGCGGGCAACGTCGGCGGTCAGATCCACGGGAAACCCATGGGTGTCGTACAGCTTGAACACCGTCTCGCCCGGGATCACCGTCCCTTTCCCTTCAAGCTTCGCGGTCTGCGCATCGAGCAGCGCCATGCCGGTCGCGAGTGTCTCGGCGAAACGCTCCTCCTCGACCGTCAGCACCTGCACGGCCCGCGCCTCGCCGGCGACGAGATCCGTATAACACCCGCCCATCTCGCGCACCACGGCGCCGACCAGTCGATGCAGGAACGGCCGCGTCACGCCGAGCTTGTAGCCGTGGCGGATCGCGCGGCGGATGATGCGGCGCAGGACGTAGCCGCGCCCCTCGTTCGCGGGCACGACGCCGTCGACGATCAGGAACGTGCTCGCGCGGATGTGATCGGCGATCACCCGCAAGCTCGCCGATTCGAGATCGCGGGCGCCGGTGATCGCCGCGGCGGACTGGATCAACGATTTGAACAGGTCGATGTCGTAATTGCTGTGGACCCCCTGCATCACCGCCGCGACGCGCTCGAGGCCCATGCCGGTGTCGACCGACGGCTTCGGCAGCGGCGTCAGGCCGCCGTCGCTCGAGCGATCGTACTGCATGAACACGAGATTCCAGATCTCGACATAGCGGTCGCCGTCCTCGTCCGGCGAGCCCGGCGGACCGCCCGGGATTTCGGCGCCGTGATCGTAGAAGATCTCGGTGCACGGTCCGCAGGGGCCGGTCTCGCCCATCTGCCAGAAGTTCGATTGCTCGCCGAGACGCGTGCAGCGCGTCGGATCGATGCCGATCTCCTCGACCCAGACGCGCGCGGCCTCCTCATCCTCGCGGAACACCGTGACCCAGAGGCGCTCCTTCGGGATGCCGAGCGTACCGGTGACGAAATTCCAGGCGAAGTGGATCGCCTCGCGCTTGAAATAGTCGCCGAAGCTGAAATTGCCGAGCATCTCGAAAAAGGTGTGATGCCGCGCGGTGTAGCCCACGTTCTCGAGATCGTTGTGCTTGCCGCCGGCGCGCACGCAGCGTTGTGCGCTCGCCGCGCGCGAGTAGTCCCGCGTCTCCTTGCCGAGAAAGACGTCCTTGAACTGGACCATGCCCGCATTCGTGAACAACAGAGTCGGATCGTTGCCGGGGACGAGGGAACTCGAAGGCACGACCGCGTGGCCGTTCTTGCGGAAGAATTCGAGGAAGCTCGCGCGAATTTCCGCGCTCGTCATCGTTTTCTGCTTCGGCTTCGGCGATTCTCGTTTCATGTCGTTCAATCTTCCAGGTCCACGGCCGATCCTAAGGCGGATCGGATTTGGGCGCTCGTGAAACCGCGGTAACTTAAGAATTGGGCCTGGCGCATCCGCTCCGGGTACGCATCCGGGCGCCGGGCGCCGAATTTCTTGCGCCGCGCGCCCTCGAGTTCCTCGAGCCAGCCGGGAAATGCGTCGAGACCGCCCTCGACCAGTTCGCCCTCGACCCCCTTGCGGCGCAGGTCGGCGCGCACGCGCAACGGGCCATGGCCGCGTGCGGCGTGATAGGCGATGAAATCCGCGACGAAGCGTCGATCGTCGAGCAGCCTCTCGGTGAGCAGGGCCGCGACGATCCGGTCGGCGACCTGCGCGTCGTAGCCGCGGTCACGGAGCACTTGCCGCAGCTCCGCGCTCGCGTGATCGCGACGCGCGAGCGCATCGAGCGCGGCCTTGCGTGCCGCGCGCCTGTCGCCGGGATCGAGCGCCGCGCGCCGCAGGCTCTTAAGCCTCTTTCGCCTCGCCGCCGCGATTCATCGTCGCCTTCTCCGGAATCAGCTTCGCACGGATCTGGCGCTCGAGGTCGTCGGCGATCTCCTGGTGCTGTTGCAGGAAGGCGCGGGCGTTCTCCTTGCCCTGGCCGATCCGCTCGCCCTTGTAGCTGTACCAGGAGCCGGATTTCTCGATCATATTGTGCACCACGCCGAGCTCGATCAGTTCGCCCTCCTTCGAGATCCCCGTGCCGTACATGATCTCGAACTCGGTCTCGCGGAACGGCGGTGCGACCTTGTTTTTCACAACCTTGACCCGGGTCATCGAGCCGACGACCTCCTCGCCGTTCTTGATCGCGCCGATGCGCCGGATGTCCATGCGCACCGAGGAATAGAACTTCAGCGCATTGCCGCCGGTCGTCGTCTCCGGGTTGCCGAACATCACGCCGATCTTCATGCGGATCTGGTTGATGAAGATCACGATGGTGTTCGAACGCTTGATGTTACCGGTCAGCTTGCGCAGCGCCTGCGACATCAGGCGCGCCTGCAGGCCCATGTGCTGATCGCCCATCTCGCCCTCGATCTCGGCCTTCGGCGTCAAGGCGGCGACCGAGTCGACCACCACCACGTCGATCGCGCCGGAGCGCACCAGCATGTCGGTGATCTCGAGCGCCTGTTCGCCGGTGTCCGGCTGCGAGACCAGCAGGTCGTTCACCTTGACACCGAGCTTCTCGGCGTAGACCGGATCCAGTGCGTGCTCGGCGTCGACGAATGCCGCCGTGCCGCCGTTGCGCTGCGAGGAGGCGATGATCGCGAGGGTCAGCGTCGTCTTGCCGGAGGCTTCAGGTCCGAAGATCTCGATGACCCGGCCGCGCGGAATGCCGCCGACGCCGAGGGCGATGTCCAGCCCTAGCGAGCCGGTCGGGATCGTGTCTACCTCGTAGATCGCGCCGGCATCGCCGAGGCGCATCACCGAGCCTTTGCCGAACTGCTTCTCGATTTGGCTGAGCGCGGCGGCGAGGGCTTTCTTACGATTCTCATCCATGGGGATTCCTCAAATAACTTGCCGCCATTATTTCATATCCGGCAGCGCACGCTCGGGTGATTACGCGCCGATTCGTGTCGATTCGACCAGTTTTTTCAGTCGGGCGGCATCTCATCCAGTAGTCGCCAGTGCTCGACCACTGTATAAGCGGGCATCGTCCGGCTGCGTGCGGAACGAACGAGACACAGTGCGAGCGCCTCCCAGGTGCAAACCGCCATCTCGGGCAATGACGGCGCGTCGTGCATCTTGCGCACGAGCGTCACGTGCGGTCGCAGAGGCTTCGGCTCGAGCGCCAAGCCAAGGACGGCGAGCCGCGCATGCAGTTCGCGCCACAGCCGCTCGAGACTCGGCGGTATCGTCCGCGCGGCGGCGACGACGACCTGCGGCTTCGGCCAGTACTCGTAGGCATCGAAGTGCAGGCGGCAACGGCTGCCGGCTGCCGACGCGCCGATGCGCCGCACCGCCTCGAGCCGCGGGGCCGCGACCTCGCCGACGAAGGCGACCGTCATGTGGTAGTCCTCCGCGCCGACGCACTGTGATCGCTCGTCAAGCGCGAGCCGCGCGGCCGCCGCGGTCATCGCCGCGCGCTCCGCTGCGCTCGGCCAAATCGCAAAGAACAGCCGCTCCCGGGCCGCCTCGCTCATCGAACGAGCAGCCCGCGCAGCGCCGCGGCGACGCTCTTGCGCCGCACCGCCTCGCGGTCACCGCGAAACCGGTAGCGTCGGGCGACGAGCCGCGATCGCCCTGCGCGACGCATACCCCAGCAAATCCATACGGTGCCGACCGGCTTGCCAGGCACCGCGCCGGTCGGTCCGGCGATCCCGCTGACCGCGGTCGCGAGGTCCGCCCCGGTCCGCTCGAGCGCCGCCCGCGCCATCGCCCGGACGACCGGTTCGCTGACGGCGCCGTGCCGTGCGAGCAAGCCCCCGGGCACGCCGAGCCGCCGTTTCGCCTCGTCGCTGTAGGTGACGAACCCCTCGCCGAACCATGCTGAGCTTCCCGGCACGTCGGTCAAGGCCTTGCCGACCCAGCCGCCTGTGCAGGACTCGACCGTCGCGAGCATCCAGCGCCGCGTGAGCGCCCAGCGCCCCACGCGCGCCGACAATCGGAAAAGAGCTGCATCATCGTCGATCATGCGATGCACCAATCCACCCGCCTCGCCAGACCGTACAATAGCAATGATGAAGGAGCGAGCGGTCGCCGCATGATCGATTTTGCCGTCTCCACGTCGAACGACGCGGTCCAGCAGCTGAACGCCCGGCAGCTAGCAGATGCCCTGGCATATGCCGAGCGCGCGGTGGCGCAAGCCCGGGTTTGCTGCCCGGAACATGCGCTGCTCGCCTCGGTGCTCCTGAAGCTTGGGCGACAGGCGGACGCCGAGGGCGTCCTGGCGAACGCCATGGAACTCGAGACCGGCGCCGCCGATGCCTATGACGGCCTCGCCTTCGTGTCGATGATGCTCGGCGCGAACGATCGGGCTAACCTCCTCTATCGGCGCGCGATCGCGATCGCGCCGGGCGATTCGCGATTCTGGTACAACCTCGCCTGTAGCGAGCGCAGTCTCGGCCGTCTCGCGGAAGCCGAAGCGGCCTGCGATCGCGCGATCGCGCTCGACGCCGCTCACTACCCGAGCTACCTGCTTCGATCGGAATTGCGCGTGCAAGCGCCGGATGCCAATCACATCGACTCGCTCCAGGACTTGCTGGCGCGCCGTCCGGATGATTACCGCGCGCGCCTGTTCTTGGGCTACGCGCTTGCGAAGGAGCTGGACGACGTCGAGCGCTTCGACGAGGCGTTCCACTGGTTTGCGACCGCGGCCCGGACGCGGCGCGAGCGCCTGAATTACGACGTCGCGGCCGACGAGCGCAAGCTCTCGCGGATCGCCGAGGTCTACGATCGACGCCTGCTCGAGGCGCCTGCGCCGCAGGACGCGGCGCGCGCCTCGGCGCGCTACGTATTCATCATCGGCCTGCCCCGATCCGGCACGACCCTCCTCGAGCGCATACTCACGGGACTCCCCGGTGTGCGCTCCAACGGGGAGACCGACAACTTCTCGCGCGCGCTGCTCGGCGCCGCGACCGGTGACGGCGACGTATTCGCACGCGCCGCGCGCGGGGATCCCGCGGCCGTGGCGCGGGAATATTCCCGCCTCGCGCTATCCGACCCGTCGGTCGCACGGATCGTCGAGAAGCTGCCGCTCAACTACCTCTATGTCGGTGCAATTCATCGGGCGCTGTCCGATGCCGCGATACTGCTCGTTCGACGATCCCCTCTCGATAGCTGCTTCGCGATGTTCCGCACGCTGTTCGCGGCGGGTTACCCGTTCAGCTACGATTTAAAGGACCTCGGCCGCTACTACGCGGCCTACGATCGGCTCATCGGTCACTGGCGCGGGCTGCTCGGCTCGCGTGTGCAACAAGTCGCGTACGAGGAACTCGTGCGCGATCCGCAGGCGGTTGGCGCGAGGATCGCGGCCCACTGTGGCATCGCCTGGGACGATGCGGCCATCGACATCGAACGGAACACGGCCGCGTCATGGACCGCGAGCGCCGCCCAGGTGCGCCGCCCGATCTACGGCAGCTCCTCGGGCCGCTGGCGACGCTACGGCGCGCATCTCGAGCCGCTGATCACGGAACTGCGGCGCCAGTCGATCCCCTTGCCGGATTGAGGGCCCTACGCCCCTCGCGCTCACCGCGCCTCGTCTGCGCCGTCCGCGCCATCCGCCGCCGTGGCCCGGCGCAGTTGCTTCGGCGCGACGCCGAACTGCCGCGAGAACGCGGTCGTGAAGCTGCCGTGATGAGCGTATCCGGCTTGCCGCGCGATCTGCCGCACTTGCAGGTCCGACTTCTGCAACAGCTCGTGCGCAAACTCCAGCCTCCGGCGACGCACGAACGCGGCGATCGACTCGCCGAAAAGCTGCCGGAACCCGGCGCACAGCTTCGAGTAATTCATGCCGGCGTGGCGCGCGAGCACCGGCAAGCGCGGTGGTGCGACGAAGCCCGCCGCCAGAGTATCGCGGATCGAGTGCAGCTCCTTGCGATCGCGCTGCGTCAGCTTGAGGCGACAGTCGTCCTGCGGCGCCAGGACGCCGGGGTTGCTCAGCGTGACGTAAAGCAATTCGTTGGCTTTCGCGCTCGCGTACAGCCAGTGCAGCGGGTCCTCGCGGTTCGCGCGCACCAATTCCCGGAGCAGCGGAATCGTCGCGCCGATGTGCGGGCCGATGCGAAAACTCGGCATCGGTGCGCCATCGCCGTCCGGCGCGAGTGCGGGTTCGAGCGCGGCCGTCGCCCCTTCGTTCACCTGGTCGAGCCACGATCGGTCACAGTAGAGACTGATCCAGGTTTCACGGCCGAGCGGCGCGATGCCGAGTCGCTCGCTCGCATCGTCGCAGCCATCCGGCTGGAACCATAGCAGGCAGCTCGGCTCGGTGATCCGGCACTCGCCCCATGAGCCTCCGATCTCGATCGAACCGGAGATGCGGTAGTGAAATTCGACGATGCCCTGTCCCTTGAGCGGGCTCTCGAAGCGCTCATCTGCGGCCACATCGACGACGGCCATGACCATCCATGGCGACAGATAATAGACGTCGCAGCGATTCGTCGGATCATCCGAGAAGAACCGCAGCGGATGGCGGTACGCGAGATAGCGCGACGCAAACCGCGACACCGCCGCCTCCGCGCTCTGCAGGCACTGAATCTCGGGCGGCATCACCACCCGCTTCTCGCCGATCTCGAACCGGTTGCCGGCGCCGTCTGCGGCCGCGGACGACATACGCGCTCCTCGTGCTGTTCGGTCTCGACGACGATGACGAGCCAACGGACGTTTGTCAACGTCCGCCGGGCGATCGACGCCCGGCGGGTGCCGCCTAGTACGCCATGTCCGGCATGGAATTCTTGCGCCGTACGACGAACTCGCGCAGCGCCTCGTCGATCGCAACGTCGAGCGGCGGGGCTTCGTAGCTCGCGAGCATCTGTTGCCAGCGGCGGGCGGCCCGCCACGGTGCATCGCGCGCCCCCTCCTGGCTCCATTGTTCGAACGAGTTGTTGTCGGCGAGAGCGGCATCGTAGAAGGCCGTCTCGTAATTGCGCAGCGTGTGGGCGGAGTCGAGAAAGTGCCGCCCCGGGCCCGCCTCCCGAAACGCGTCCATCGCGAAGCCGTTGTCGTCGAGAGCGATTCCCGCGCCGATCACGTGGAAAAGACCGCACTGATCGAGATCCATCACGAATTTCTCGTAAGACATCACGAGACCCGCCTCTAGCCAGCCCGCCGAATGCAGCACGAAGTTCGCGCCGGCGAGGAAAGCGGGCCAGAGTGAATTGGCGCTCTCCGTGGCCGCCTGCGCGTCAGGCAGCTTCGAGCCGCACAGATTCCCGCCGCAGCGCAGCGGGACGCCGAGGCGCCGGGCGAGCTGGCCGATCGCGAGGTACGCGAGCGCCGGTTCCGGCGTGCCGAACGTGGGCGCGCCGCTTCGCAGCGACATCGACGACAGGAAGTTACCGAGGATCGCCGGCGATCCGCGTCGCTCCAGCTGGCCGAGCGCGACGCAAAAGAGCGCCTCCGCGTAACACTGTGCGAGACCGCCGGCGGTCGTCACCGGCCCCATCGCACCGCCAAGAATGAACGGCACGCAGACCGGTGCCTGATTCGCCGCCGCGTAGGTGCGGATCACGCGGCTCGCTTCCCCGTCGAGCACCAGCGGCGAGTTCACGTTGACGTTGCCGAGGATCACGCAGTGCCGGTCGACGAAGTCGCGACCGAAGAGAATGCGGCACATCTCGATCGAGTCCGCCGCGCGCGCGGCGCTCGTTACGGAGCCCATGAACGGCTTGTCGGACAAGCGCATGTGGGCGTACAGCATGTCGAGATGGCGCTTGTTGACCGGCAGATCGGTCGGCTCGCAGACCGTGCCGCCGGAATGGTGGAGCCACGGCGACAAGTAGGCGAGCTTCACGAAACTCTCGAAGTCGGCGAACGTGCCGTAGCGCCGTCCGCGCTCCGTGTCGCTCACGAACGGCGAGCCGTAGGCCGGCGCGAACACCGTGCAGCGGCCGCCGATCGTGACGTTGCGGGCGCTGTTGCGCGCGTGCTGCGTGAACGACGGCGGCGCGGAGCCGCGCACGAGCGCGCGCGCGAGTCCCCGCGGTACCCGCACGCGGCAGCCGTCGGCGATCTCGGCGCCGGCATCGCGCCACAAGCGGATCGCCGCATCGTCGCCGCGGATCTCGAGCCCGATCTCCTCGAGGATTCGGTCGGCATGATCCTCGACGCTCGCGAGCATCTCCTCGCTCAGGATTTCGTACGGCGGGATCACGCGAGTGATGAACGGCGCGCTGGCCGGATGCGCGCTGCGCAGGCGGGGTCCGCGTCGCGGGCGTCTTCCGCCCGGCCGCTGCGCATCGTCGGCCGTCATCGAGGACGCCACATGGTCGGCGCCGCGGACATCAGGTCCGCATCCGCGCGCCGGTCGGATCGACCGGCGGCTCGACGAGCACCCGGCAGGCGCGCCGCTCGCCCAGAACCGTCAGCTGCAGCGAAGTCGCCGGCGCCGCCGCGCGCACCGCGACGTACGCCATCGCCAGACTCTTGCCGCAGGTATGCCCATAGGCGGCCGACGTTACAAAGCCGACGCGATCGTCGCCGGACCAGACGGGCTCTAGGTAGTTCGCCTCGGCGTCGCGCGCATCGACTTCCAGCAGTACCAGCCGGCGGCTCGGCTCTTTCTCGCGATCGCGCAACGCCCCGTCGCGGCCGATGAAGTCGCGCTTGTCGTAGGCGACGAAGCGCGCCAGGCCGCTTTCGGCCGCAGTGTAGTCGCGCGAGAACTCGCGGCTCCAGATCCCGAACCCCTTCTCGATCCGCAGCGAAAGCAGCGCATAGATCCCGGCATCGCCGATGCCAAGCGCCGTTGCGGCAGTCCTCAGCCGATCGTAGAGCGATGGCAGGTAGACTTGCGGCGCATGAATCTCGTAGCCGAGTTCGCCCGTGAAGGACAGGCGCGCGACGAGTGCCGGGGCGAGCCCCACGTCCATGAACCGCGCGCTCATCAACGGCAACGCGTCACGGCCGACGTCCTCGCCCGCGACGCCGGCGAGGAGCTCGCGCGAGCGCGGTCCGAAGATGGCGATTCCTCCCCACTCGTTCGACAGGTTCCGCACCGTCACGCCGCGCGTCGGCAGATGATCGTGGAACCAGCGCATGTGCCAGGCCTGAAGATAACCGGAGCCGATGACCAGAAACCGATCGGCAGACACGCGAATCGTCGTCAGATCGCCCATCAGCCGGCCGCCCGCCGCCAGCATGGGCGTGAGTTTCATGCGCCCGACTTCCGGCAGGTTCGCAGCGAGCAGCCAGTCGAGATGGCCGGCCGCGGCCGGTCCGGTGAATTCGAACTTGCTGAATGAACTCGCGTCCATGATGCCGCCGTGACTACGCGCGAGGCGGCACTCCTCGCCGACCGGACCGAACGCGTTCGAACGCCGCAGCGTCGGCGTCTCCTCGGCCGCCTCGCCGCGCGGCGCAAAGTACAACGGGTACTCGAGACCGAAACTCGCGCCGTGCACGGCGTTGCGGGCGACCAGGCGATCGTACAGAGCGGAGGTCTTGCACGGGCGCCCGGCGGGCCAGTGTTCGTTAGGGTAGGCGATGCGAAAGCGGCGGGAGTAGAACTCGCCCGCCTTCTCGCGCACGTACGCCTTCGTCGCGTAGTCGCCGAATCTCGCCACGTCGAGCGCGTACACGTCGCCGTCCGGCTCGCCGGTCGCCATCCAGGTCGCGAGCGCGAGGCCGACGCCGCCGCCCTGGCAAAAGCCCGCCATCACGCCGCAGGCGGACCAATAGTTCGGCACGCCCGGTACGGGCCCGACGAGCGGGTTGCCGTCCGGAGTGAACGTGAACGGACCATTCACGATCCGGCGGATGCCGGCCGCCTGCAGCGTCGGAAAGCGCGTAAAGCCCTTCGCCAGCGCGCTCATCAGCCGATCGAGGTCCGGTGGCAGCAGCTCTGTATCGCCATAATCCCACGGCGTGCCGCCGACGGCCCAAGGCGTCGCCGGCGTCTCGTAGACGCCGAGCAGGACCCCTTGCCGCTCCTGGCGCATGTACATCTCGCCGTCGAGATCGACGACGACGGGCAGTTCCCTCGCTGCGCCCGCGAGCTCGGCGAGATCCTCGGTGATCAAGTAATGATGTTCCATCGGCAGGAGGGGCAGCTCGACGCCGACCATGCGGCCGACTTCGCGCGCCCACAGACCCGCCGCATTCACGACGTGCTCCGCCTCGATCATTCCCTGGTCGGTCGACGCCTCCCAGCCGCCGCGACCGGTCGGCGTCAGCGCGAGCACGCGTGTGTGCCGGTAGATTTCGGCGCCATTCAGCCGCGCCGCCTTCGCGAAGGCATGCGTCGCGCCGGACGGGTCGAGATGGCCCTCGAGCGGATCGTAGATCGCGCCGAAAACGCCGCGGGTATCCATGATCGGGCAAAGCGCGCGGATCTCCGCCGGGCCGACGAGCCGCGTCTGCAGGTTCATCGTTTGGTGCCGCGCAACATCCGCGCGCAGCTGATCCCAACGCTCCTGGGTCGCGGCCACGTTCAGGCCCCCGGGATAGTGCAGGCCGATATCCTGACCGGAGATCTTCTGCAGCTCCGGGTAGAGCGCGACCGTATAGGCCTGCAGTCGCGACATCGCCGGATCGCTGTTCAACGAATGAATGGCGCCCGCCGCGTGCCAGCTCGAGCCCGCGGTCAACTCCTTGCGCTCGCACAGCGCGACGTCGCGCCAGCCGAGCTTGGTCAGGTGGTAAAGCACGCTGCAGCCGACGATCCCGCCGCCGATCACGAGCGCATGGACGTGCCGCTTCATCGAGTCCGCCTCGCTCGCCTGCCGCTTCGATGCCAACGCCGCGCCGAGCGCGGATGCGCCGCCATAGTCCCTTGGCGCGCCGGCAACCGGGCCGCCGTTTCTTCGTCGTCCGTCGGATTTAATTCGGCGATCGCCGCGGACGGCGCGCCGGCGTCGGCCGTCGCGGCCGGAAAGGGTGTACGCTCGGTCGCTGCCGTTCGAGAGAGGTGCGAATGTCGACATCGGACGATTCCGCTCCCATCGGCGCTGAGCGCCTGCGACGAATCATGCGGCCGATCGGCGAGGCGACCGGCCTGCCGAACGTCGCCTATACGAGCGAGGCGTACCACCGCCACGAGCGCGACACCTTGCTCGCCCACACCTGGGTCGGGATCGCGTTCACGGACGCGATTCCGGAGCACACCGTCGCGCAGCCGATCGAATTCATGGGCTGGCCGCTGCTCGTCGTCCGCGATCGGCATGGGGAACTGCGCGTCTTTCACAACGTGTGCAGCCACCGCGGCATGCAATTGGTCGGCGAAACGGCCGAGATCGGCGGCCTGATCGTCTGCCGCTACCATTCCTGGAGCTATGCGACCAACGGCGATCTCAAGGCGACGCCGCACATCGGCGGCGTCGATCAACACCATTGCGACGGGTTCGACCGATCCAAACACGGCTTGAAGGCGGTGCGCAGTGCGCTCTTCATGGGCATCCTGTTCGTCAATTTGAGCGGCGATGCGCCGGATTTCGATCGACACGTGGCCGAACTCAAGCGGCGCGCCGAAGGGCTGATCGGCGCCGACGGCTGGGCGCGGCTGCGTCCCGGCATCGGCGACTCGCGCTTGACGCTCACCGTGCGCTGCAACTGGAAGCTCGCGGTCGAGAATTACTGCGAGGCCTACCACCTTCCCTGGGTGCATCCCGAACTGAACGCCTACTCGACGCTCGCCGACCACTACTGCTTCCTCGGCGAGGAGTTCGCCGGCCAGGGATCGCACACCTATCGCGGCAGCGAGGTCGCCGGCACGCACCTGCCGCACCTCGAAGCGTGGCCGGCCGAGCGCATGCACGTCGCCGAGTACCCGACGCTGTATCCGAACGTGCTCATCGGCTTCCATGCGGACCACGCCTTCGCGATTCTGCTGACCCCGGAAGCGTTCGACCGCACCCGGGAGGAGCTGCGAATCTTCTACGTCGGCGCAGGCGGCAACGACGAGACCTATCGCGCCTGCCGGGCCGCGACGCTGTCCGCGTGGCGCATCGTCTTTCAGCAGGACGTTCCGGCGGTCGAGCGGCTGCAGATCGGCCGCGCCTCGCCGGGCTACGACGGCGGCGTGTTCTCGCCGGCGATGGACGCTGCCACCCACCACTTTCACGGCTGGGTCGCCCGCGGCCTCGCCGAGCCGCGGCGGCGAGCCGCCGACGGCAGCGCCCGCCTAGTGCAGCGCATCGACTGACGGCGGCACGGGCGGTCTCATTTCGGCGCGGCGGTCAGGCGCTTCGCGAGCGGCACGAACAGCAGCATGATCGCGGCGGCGATGAGCGCCCACCAGAATATCTGCAGGAAGAGCTGCGGCAGGGTGTGCAGATTGCGCGCGTCGTATTCGCCCGACAGCTGTCCGGCGAGGTTGTCGCCGAGCGCGAGCGCAAGGAACCACAGACCCATGACCTGACCGACGAAGCGCGGCGGGGCGAGCTTGGTCATCGACGACAGGCCGACCGGCGAGAGACATAGATCCCCGCATTCTTGCAGGAAGTAGCTCGCCAACAACCAGGTCGGCAGCACCTTCTCTCCGAGCACGACGTACCGGGATGCGAAGTACATCACGAGGTAGCCGAGCGCGAGCAGCGCGAGCCCGGCCGAGAATTTGGCGGAGGCGGACGGATCCTTGCCGCGACGGCCCAGAGCGATCCACAGCGCGGCGAACACCGGCGCGAACAGGATCGTGTAAAAGGCGGTCGTGCCCTGCAGGATCCCGGCCGGCAGCGTCCAGCCGAGGAAGGTGCGTTCGGTGTAGCGCTGCGCGAACAGGTTCAAGGATGCCCCGGCCTGCTCGAAGCCCGCGAAGAAGGCCGCGTAGGCGGCGAACAGCGCGCCCATCACGTACACCCGCCGCCGCTCCGCCCGCGTCAGGCCGGCGAACAGCAGCAGGTAGACGAAATATGCGATCACGAACAGCACGATGAACCAGGAGGCCGCGGCCGCGAGCCTGACCGGGTCGAGCGCGAGCGCACCCGTGGCCGCGAGCGCGATGATCGTCGCGATGGCGCCCACCAGCGACGCGACCGCGAGCCAGGCGCGGGCTCCGCCGCGTCCGTGCACCGCGCGACCGCGGTGGCCGAGCCATTTGCGCGTCAGGACGAACTGGCTCAGGCCGAACAGCATGCCGATGACCGGCAGGCAGAAGCCCCAGCGCCAGCCGAAGCGGGCGGCGCACAGTGGCACCAGCAGGGAGCCGAGCAGCGCACCGACGCTGATGCCGACGTAGAAGACCGAGAAACCGGCGTCGCGGCGCCCGTCGCCTTCCGGATAGAGCTCGGCGACCATCACGCTGATGTTCGGCTTGAGCAGTCCGACGCCGAGCACGATGACCACGAGTCCGATGAAGAACGCCGGTGAGCGACCGAGGACCAGCAGGGCGTTGCCGAGGAGGATCAGGATGCCGCCGGCGATCACGGCGCGCTGGGCGCCGAGCAGGCGGTCCGCCATCCAGCCGCCGATCGGTGCGAACACATAGGTGCCGGCGATGTACAGACCGTAGATGGCGCTCGCCACGCGGTCGTCCATCCCGAAGCCGCCGCGGCTCACCGCCGCGACCGCGTACAGGATCAACACGGAGCGCATCCCGTAGTACGAGAATCGCTCCCACATCTCCGTCAGAAAGAGTGTCGCGAGACCGCGCGGCTGCCCGAAGATTTTCGCCCCGTCCGTGGTCGTTTGCACCGCCGTGGTCACATGAGATCGCGCCGAATCGCGAAGTTCCACTCGCGCTCGGCGAGCATTTCGCCGTTGTGCCGGGCGGCCAAGGTCCCGCGGAGGTAGAAAGTCTCGCCGTCGCTGTGCATCTCGGCCCGGGTGTCGATGCGACTGCGCCAGCCCGCGCGACCCAGTTCGAAGGACTGCGTCACCACGTAGCGCGCCGACAGAGGATCGTCGTCCTTTATTGTGAGTTCGCGCTTCAGTCCGTGCCCGATCTCGACGTCGACCGCATCGAGACGCAGAATGCCTTCCCCGAAGACGCCGCCGACGGCGTCGGTCACGTAGCTCGTCTCGCCGCTCACGTGATCCTGCGAGCTGTAGCGGCGCAGCGATCCCGGCGCGATCCTGGTGATCGGCGTCCGTGGACCGTGCACCGGGGGCTCGAACGAGACTGTCGGCCCGGGATCCGCCTGGCGCACCGGCAGGTCGATCGCACTCTCGGCGGTGCGGATCGAGAGGCGCGCGGGATACGGCGCGGGCCACACGATCGGCCAGTAGGCCGAGGCGAGCGCGACCCGAATGCGGTGTCCCGGGCGGAATCGGTGGCCGCAGACGTTGAGCGTCACCGTCACGTCGTAGTGGCGCCCGGGCTCGAGCGCTTCGGGGCGTTCGTGACCTTCCCGATGGGTGAGGTTCAGCACCTGATAGCTCACGCGCGTGACCCGATCATCCGGCGCCACGTCCGCAAGGCGAACCGCGAGCTGCGCGACCGGAGCGTCGGCGGCGAGCCGCAGACGCAGCACCGGCGTCCCCAGCACTTCGAGCTCTTGGTCCAGCACCGCGGAGTCGAACACCAGCGCGCCGCCGTCGTCGAGGCGCTGATCGGTCGGATGCTCCCCGGGGCAACCGGCCGCCATCCACTCGCCCGCCGCCTTGCCGTGACTCTGCGGAGAACGGATGGAGAACACCGTGTCGCCCCCGGACGGCTCGCCGAGACCGCGGTCCGCGCGCAAGTGAAACCGCAGCGGCTGGATGTTCGGCGACGGGTAGCGCACCTCGCCGACCCAGCGGCCGGGGGTGAACGTGCGGGTGCCGTCCGGCGCCACCGGGTCCTGCAGATAGGCGCGTAGCATCGGCTCCTGCATGATGCCGGTGTCGCGGCCCTTGAGCCAGTGGTCCCACCAGCGCACCGCTTCCTGCAGGTAGCCGATCGCCGGGCCGGGCACGCCGTCGTGCGGATACAGGTGCCCCCAGGGGCCGATGATGCCGAGCCGCGGGACCTTGAGGCGCTCGAGCAGGCGCAGAACGGCGTTGGTGTAGCTGTCGGCCCAACCGCCGACCGCGAGCACCGGGCAGTCGATCGCGGCGAAGTCCTCGCAGATGGAGCCATGCTTCCAGTAGTCGTCGTAGCGCTGATGCGTGAGCCACAGCGCCGGAAAGAACGGCAGCTCCTTGATGCGCTCGAGCCAGCGCTCGCGCCAGGCCGATCCGACGATCTGCGGATCGAGCGGTCGACTCTGATACGCGAGCATGATGCTGCCCCACCACAGATTGTCGTTGAGCAGGCAGCCACCCATGTAATGGACGTCATCCGTGTAGCGGTTGTCCGTCGAGAACGTCGTGATGATCGCCTTGAGCGCCGCCGGCCGGCGAGCCGCGATCTGCAGCGCGTTGAAACCGCCCCAGGACTTGCCCTGCAGTCCCACGGCACCGCTGCACCATGCCTGCTTCGCGATCCAGGCGATCACTTCGAGCGCATCGTCCTGCTCTTGTTCGAGGTATTCGTCTGCCAAGAGTCCGTCGGACTCGCCCGAGCCGCGCATGTCGACGCGCACCGCGGCGTAGCCCTGCTGGGCGAAGTAGCCGTGCATCGGCTCGTCGCGGGCACGCGTACCGTCGCGCTTACGGTAGGGAATGTACTCGAGCACGGCCGGGACCGGCGTGCGATTCGCACCCTCCGGCAGCCAGAGCCGCGCACCCAGGCGACAGCCGTCGCTCATTGGGATCCAGACGTGTTCTTCGACGCGCACGCACATGTGGTCGATCACCGGTTCGGCCGGTAGAGCAGATCGCCGTACTCGGACCACGCACCGCTGCCGGCGGGCGCCACGTACTGCCGGATGCGCACGTCGCCGCCGGGACGCTCCTCGTAGACCAGGCGCACCTCGCGGCCACGCGAGGGGATCACCGTTTCGAACACCAGCCGGCCGTCGCCGTCCGCTTTGCCGCGCATCATGATCGCGCCCCATTGATTGTCCGCCCACATCTGCAGCCAGTGTTCGCCGTCGAAGCGGCTGATGCTGATGCCTGCGAGCCGGCGCACGACGCCCGGGCGACGATACATGTCGGTGAGGAAATCGAGGTGCTCGACGACGATGCAGCCGGCGGCACGCTTCACGACGTGGTCGAAGGCGACCAAGCGGTGGCTCGCGGCATCGAATACCCGCCAGTCGCCGATCCAAAAATCGAACTCGTGGAACGGCGGCGCATCGCAAGTGGCCGGTGCGACGCGTCGCTCCGCCCCGACCGCCTTGGGGAGCGCGGTCGAGCCGTGCGATGGCGGCGACGGCGTCGCCGCGCCCAGCAAGACGACAGCCGCCGCGACCGCGATCGAACGGGCGAGCCGCGGGTTCGGAATGACCAAAGGACGCCGCCTAAAACCGATATGCAAGCCGCAAGCCGATCTCGCGCGGCGGATTGACGATGTAGTCGTTGGTCAGCTTGCCGAGCTCGTTCATTTGGGTCGGCGGCACCAGGATATTCTGTCGGTCGAACAGGTTGGTCACGTAGATGGTCGCCTGCCACGGCCGGTGGTTCAAGGCCGCGGAGAGATTCGCGATCTCGAAGGAACCCGATCGCTGCACGGTGGTCGTGCCGAGCGTCGGCGTGAGCTGCATCGGCACGGTACTTCGATAAACGCCGTTCACCGACAAGTCGAGATCGTAGCCCGGATTTAGCGGCATGTCGTACATCAAGGCGGCGCTCGCACTCTCCTTCGGGCTTCCCGGCATCTGTTCGCCGGAGCTGCCGTGGATCAGGCCGGGGACGATCGTTCCCGTCTGCGTACCGTCGTTCGCCGGCAGCGAAAAATCGCTGGTCAGGTGCGCGTCGGCGTAGGCGAAGCTCACCGAATAGGTGAGGCGCGGCAGGAACAACGGGCCGCTCGACTCGAACTCAAATCCCTTCGACTCGGCCGTATTGGCGTTGAACACCGCAAGATTCCCCGACGGCAAGCTCGAAGAGATCTGCGGTCGGTCCCACTTGATGTCGAACAGCGCGAACGTGTACGAGAGGCCGTTGTCGAATCGCCCTTTGAGGCCAGCCTCGTAATTGTTCGTGCTGTCGGGTGCATAGGACGCGAGCAACGGGCTCTCCCGGAACGGCCCCACCAAGGGCACCGAGTTCGCGCCGCCCCGCCGGAATCCCTGCGACCAGAGAGCGTACACATACTGATCCTGGGCATATTCATAGGACGGATTGATCTTCCAGACCGTCTTCGAGGCGGGCGACTCGTGCGGGGTCGCGGGCAGGAAGGTCGGAAAGTTGTAATCGTCGTAGGACTGCGCATCGGTGAATTGCTGGCTGAAATGCCGCGTGCCGACCGTGATCTGCGCGCGCGCCGTGAAGTGCCAAGTGAGTTCGCCGAATACCGATTTGTCGGTGAAATTCTGCGTGTCGATCTGCTGGAACGTGACGTCGCCCGGGGCGGTGCCGACGTCCCAGTAGCAGCTCGGCAGACAGCCCTGCGCGACCTGCCGCTCCGGCGTGCCCGGCACCGCGATCGTCCAGGCGCCTTGGCGCCGTTGATTCTCGTAGAACACGCCGACCGTGTAGTCGAGCTTGTGATCGGGGCCCGCCTTTGACACCAGGCGCAGCTCCTGCGTGAACGTATGTTCAGAGTCGGCGAATATCTGGTCGTAGATGAAACGCGGATTGGTCGGCACGCCGGCGTAATATGGCAAGTATCCGCCGTTCGCGAGGCCCGCCAGGCTGTAGGTGTTGTCCTGCAGCGTCGCGCCGCTCGTCGTGTAATAGGAGCTGGTCGACGAGACCGTCGCGAATCCCGCGTCGTAGCTCGCATCGAGACTGAGCAGGTTCGTGTAGCGGGACCACGGTTGATCGATCTGCGAGAACTCCCGGTAGTGGCCGCCACCCGGCAGCTGCGTCGCGGGATCTAGTGGCGAAGCACCGCCGGGGAAATCCGGGTTGACCTGCGGGCCGCCGTCGCCCGCCGCGTTCGAATGCATGATCGCCACCACCGCGCGGAACGAGTCGGTCGGTTGCCACAGCAGGCTCGCGCGTCCGGTGAACGTTTTCTGGTAATTCCAGTCCTTCTTGTCGCTATAGACCGCCGGACTATTGACGGGATCCGCGGGGTTCGCGAGCAGCGGAACCCCCGACAGGCCGTTGTTGGTGCGGGCGAACAGGCCGTAAGTATCGATGAAACCGGGCTCGTAGTCGTACTTCGCCGCGGCCCGGAAAGCCAACACCGGACCGACGGGGAGGTTGACCATGCCGGTCAGCGCATATGGCGTGCCGCTCGAATGCGCAAGCCGTCCGCCGCTCACCTCGACCATGCCCGAATACTTGTTCAACTCCGGCTCGTTCGGAATGAACCGCACCGCACCGCCCAGCGCTCCCGCACCGTACAGGGTGCCCTGGGGTCCACGCAGCACTTCGACCCGCTGCAGATCGACGAGCTGAAAGTAGCCGTCGATCGGCGAGTTGTCGATGTAGATGCCGACCGGCGCCTGCTCGAAGCTGCGAAATCCGCGCGTCGGCTCGCCGGTCGCGTTGATGCCGCGGATGATCGGCACCGTGGCCGCGGCGAGCCGCGCGCCGTAATCGTACATGCTGAGTCCAGGAACCGCGGTCGCCAGCGAGGATAGGTCGGTGACACCCGCCTGCGCGAGCTGCGAGGCACTGACGACCGATATGCTGTATGGGACCGACTCCAGCGTCTCGCGGCGGCGGGTCGCGGTCACGGTGACTTCCTGTAGCACGGAGGTGGGCCTTCCGGTCGCCTTGTAGCTGACATCCGCGGCGCTCTTCGCAGGGTCGGACGCACCTGCGGCCTGCTTGCCGACCACGGGCTGCGTTCCGGCGGCTTGATCGGCGAGCGCGGCGGCGGGCTCCTGCGCCTGCCCGAACTGGGATATGCCGTACAGCGCGATGCACACGGCAGTGCGCACCGGCAGGGTCGCCTGGCGCGTCCGCGGTAAGGGCTGTCCCGCTACTCGAGGTCGAATGAAACGATGCCGCATGCTGATCTCCCTTGCTACGGGTCGGGCGTCGACCGCGCCGACGGCGAACCATTCCCCCCTTCGCGCGCTCCGCAACGGCGTACGCACCGTGGTTTGTAATATGTGACACCCGGGGTGTGCCGTCCACGGAAAGCTTCGTCGCCTCACAGGACTTCTTCGGAGATCCACATTTTTTGGCGGCGGCCATCGGCCGCCGTCGGCATGGCCGTCCCCATGGCACCTCGCACCGCCGCGAGACGGGCCCGGCCCCCGTTGGCGTATCATTTCGACGCCTCCGGACCGCGCACGCCCCGAACTCACCGATCGATCAGATTCATGCCAGACGCCAACCAGCGGTCGGTCTCGACCGCAACCGACACCGAAGCCCTCTCGGCCCATACGCCGATGATGCAGCAGTACCTGCGCATCAAGGCGCAATACCCCGACGTGCTCCTCTTTTACCGGATGGGCGATTTCTACGAAATGTTCTACGACGACGCGCGGCGCGCCGCCAAGTGTCTGGACATTGCGCTGACGCAGCGCGGCGCCTCGGCCGGCGCGCCGATTCCGATGGCCGGCGTGCCGGTCGCGACGCTCGATACCTACCTCGCACGCCTGGTGCGCCGCGGTGAGTCGGTCGCGATCTGTGAGCAGCGCGGCGAACCCGGCAAGACCCGCGGCCCCATGGAGCGCGAGGTCGTGCGCATCGTCACGCCGGGGACGATCACCGACGAGGCGCTGCTCGAGGAGCGCCGGGATCAGTGCCTCGCGAGCGTCAGCACCACCGCCGGCCGCTTCGGCCTCGCCTGGATCGACCTGTCGGCGGGGCGCTTCTCGCTCATGGAGTTGAGCGATCTCGCGGCCCTCGAGGCGGAGATCGAGCGGATCCGCCCCGCCGAATGCCTGATGCCGGAGGATGCGCCGCCGGCGCTCGCCGCCCTGCTCGCACAGCTCGACAAGCCGGTGCGCGCCCGCCCGCCGTGGCAGTTCGACGCCGACACGGCCGCGCGCGCGCTCTGCGAGCAGTTCCAGACCCTCGACCTTGCCGGCTTCGGCTGCGCGCACAAGCCGCTCGGCGTCGCCGCTGCCGGCGCTCTGCTCGCCTATGTGCGCGCTACGCAGAAGGCGGCGCTGCCGCATCTGCGCGGCATCACGACCGAGGAGCGCGACGACGCGCTGCTGATGGATCCGGCGACGCGGCGCAATCTCGAACTCGACGAGAGTCTCGCGGGGCATCCGCAACTCACGCTCGCCGGCGTATTCGATCGCACCGCGACTGCGATGGGCGGGCGGCTGCTGCGCCGCTGGTTGCACCGGCCGTTGCGCGACCACAGCCGCTTGCGCGAACGCCACGACGCGGTCGAGCACTTGCAGCACGACGCAACGCATGCGCGGCTCGCCGTGCCGCTCGCCACGATCGGCGATCTGGAACGCATCCTCGCGCGCATCGCCCTGCGCTCGGCGCGACCCCGCGACCTGGCCGCCCTGCGCAACGCGCTCGGCGCGCTGCCCGCCTTGAAGGCCGCGCTCGTCGAGCCCGGCGCGGCGCTGCTCGCCCGGCTTGCCGCGGACCTCGGCGCGCACGCCGAACTGCGCGCGCTGCTCGCCCAGGCGCTCGTCGAGGCGCCGCCGCATCAGCTGCGCGACGGCGGCGTGATCGCCGCCGGCTACGATGCGACGCTCGACGAGTTGCGCCTGCTCGGCGGCAACACCGAGAAATTCCTGCTCGAGCTCGAGGCGCAGGAACGCGAGCGCAGCGGCCTGAGCAGCCTGCGGCTCGGCTACAACCGCGTGCAGGGCTTCTTCATCGAGGTGAACCGCAGCCAGGCCGAGCGTGTACCGGCCGACTACCTGCGCCGGCAGACCGTCAAGTCGGCGGAACGGTTCATCACACCGCAGCTCAAGTCCTTCGAGGACAAGGTGCTCGGCGCGCGCGAGCACGCGCTCGTGCGCGAACGCGAACTGTACGACGCCTTGCTCGACACGCTGATTGCGCAGCTCTGCGTCCTGCAGCGCAGCGCCGCGGCGATCGCCGAAATCGACGTGCTCGCCGCGTTCGCCGAACGGGCGCAGACCCTGCAGTGCGTGCGGCCGGAATTGATCGACGAGCCGGCGTTGCGCATCGACGGCGGCCGCCACCCCGTGGTCGAACGCGCGAGTGAGGAGCCGTTCGTGCCGAACGATCTGCGCCTCGACGATGCGCGGCGGATGCTGATCATCACCGGCCCGAACATGGGCGGCAAGAGCACCTACATGCGCCAGACCGCCTTGATCGCGATTCTCGCCCACGCCGGCGCATTCGTCCCGGCGACGCGCGCGGTGATCGGCCCGCTCGACCGCATTTTCACGCGCATCGGCGCCTCCGACGATCTTGCCGGCGGCCGCTCGACGTTCATGCTCGAGATGACCGAAACCGCGAACATCCTGCACCACGCGACCGACCGCAGCCTCGTGCTGATGGACGAGATCGGCCGTGGCACCAGCACCTTCGACGGCCTGTCGCTCGCTTGGGCCTGCGCGGCCTACATCGCCGCCGAGATCCGCGCGTTCACGTTGTTCGCGACGCATTACTTCGAGCTGACGAGCCTTGCGAGCGAGGCCGAAGGTGTGTTCAATGCGCACGTCGAGGCCGTCGAGCACGGCGAGCGGCTGGTGTTCCTGCACAGCGTGCGCGAGGGGCCGGCGAACCAGAGCTACGGGCTGCAGGTCGCCGCGCTCGCCGGCATCCCGCAGGCGGTCACCCTCGCGGCGCGGCGCTATCTCGGCGAACTCGAGCGCGAGCGCGACGCGCTGCGCCGGCAGACCTCGCCGCAAGGCGAGCTCGATCTCGCGGCGCCCCGGACCGGCGCGCCCGCGCCCGCGGCACGCACACCGCCCGCCGCCACGGCCGCGCCGCCGGTGCCCGCCGCGCTCGAAGCCCTGCGCGCCGTGGATCCCGACAGTTTGAGTCCGCGCGAGGCGCTCGAGCTCCTCTATCGGCTGCGGCGGCTCGACGGCGCAGCGTGAGGCGAATCTGCGGATCTCGCGGGGCGCAGGAATCGCCCGTGCTCGAGGAACGCCGCGGTCTGCGCGGCGACGGCCCGCGAGAACAACATGCCGGCGTGCTGCACTTCGAGCACGATCTCATCGCGCGCGCCGGCAAGACGGGTCTCCTCGACCGCGACGACGCCGTCGTTCGGCGTGTCGAGCCGCGCGACCAGGCGGCCGAGGCCGAACGCCGCCCGGCCGGCGATGACGCCGACCTCGCGCGCACCCGACCACGCGCGCGGCCATGCCGCAGCGGGCAGCACGGCCTCGGCGATCCCGCGGCCCAGCAGCGCCTTGCCGAACGGCAGCCTCGCGAAGCCGGCCGCGGCGCGACTACCGTGCAGAGGCGGCCCGAGCAGCACGATGCGTCCGGCGGGCAACGCCGGCGGGCGCTCGAATAGCTTGAGGATCACGAGTCCGCCCATGCTATGGCCGACCAGGTCGACGGTGTCCGCCCGCAGTGCGGCCAGATACTCGCCGAGCGCAGCCGCGCTCTCGCTGATCGAGGCGGCGACCGATCGATACGTGAAGCGGCGGTGCGTCGCCCCGAGCTGCCGGTCGAGCCGGTGCCCGAGCCAAAAGCCCTCATGGCCGCTGAGCCACAGACCATGGACGAAGACGACGATGCGCGTACGGTCGGTCACGGCGTCGCGGCGGCTCACCGCCGCAGATGCAAAATGACCGCCCGGTTGGTCGACGAGGAGACCCGCGCGGCGGCCTCGGGGCCCGCGAGCCATTCATACCGGCGGTGTTCCCGGGGGTTCAAGAGAACCGGCACCCGGTCGGCCAAGAGCAGCGCAAAGGCGTGCTCGCGGTTGTGGGTGACGCCGGGCGGGTAGACATGGCCGAATGCGGCGAGGATTTCGTACACCTGGATCCAATGCAGGTTGGTCAGCAGCCCGCCCGCGATGCCGGTTTCTTCGGCGACCTCGCGCCGCGCCGCGTCGTCCGGCGATTCCTGCCACTCGAGGCCGCCGGTCACCGATTGCCAGAACCTGGCCGGCCGGCAGCGTTCGAGCAGCAGGAACTCATCCGGCGCGGTGTGGATCACGATCAACACCGACTCCGGCCGGCGCGGCCGCGCGGCGCCGGCGGACGAGACATCCGGCGGCGGCGGCTCGCGATCCACGCGGGAGCTACTCGACCTTGCCCGGCGTGCGCACTCGGATGTGCAGCTCACGCAGCTGCGCCTCGCCGACCTCGGTCGGCGCATCGGTGAGCGGACAGGCGGCGGTTTGGGTCTTCGGGAAGGCGATCACGTCGCGAATGCTCTCGGCACCGGCCATCAACATGCACAACCGGTCCAAGCCGAACGCGATGCCGCCGTGCGGCGGCGCGCCGAACTTCAGCGCATCAAGCAGGAAGCCGAATTTCCGCCGCGCCTCCTCAGGCGAGATTCCGAGCAGATCGAACACGGTCGCCTGCAGCTCCTGCAGGTGGATGCGCACCGAACCGCCGCCGACTTCCGAGCCGTTCAGGACGAGGTCGTAGGCCTTCGCGATCGCCTCGCCGGGGTTCGCCGCGAGCGCCGCGTAATCCAGGTCGACCGGGCTCGTGAACGGGTGATGCATCGCCGCCCAGCGCCGCCCCTCGGCGTCCCACTCGAACATCGGGAAGTCGACGATCCACAAGGGCCGCCAGCCCGGCGTGACCAGGTGCAGGTCCTGGGCGACTTTTACGCGCAGCGCGCCGAGCGCGTCGCCGACGACCTTGGCGGTGTCGGCGCCGAAGAAGATCAGGTCGCCGTCGTGCGCCGCGGTGCGCTCGAGGATCCCGCGGATCGCCGCGTCGCTCAAGAACTTCAGGATCGGCGATTGCAAGCCATCGCGCCCCTTTGCGGCCTCGTTGACCTTGACGTAGGCAAGTCCCTTGGCGCCGTGGCGCGCGACGAACGCCGTGTAGTCGTCGATCTCCTTGCGCGTGAGCTTGCCGCCGCCGGGCACGGCGAGTGCGGCGACGCGCCCGCGCGGATCTGCGGCGGGTCCCGCGAACACCTTGAAATCCGCGCCCTTGACGAGATCCGCGACGTCGACCAGCTCGAGCGCGATCCGCAGGTCCGGTTTGTCCGAGCCGAAACGCCGCATCGCCTCGGCGAAGCTCATCCGCGGCAGCGGCCGCGGCAGTTCGACGCCGAGCACGGATCTGAACAGGTGGACGAACAACCCCTCCATCGAGTCCAGGATCTGCTCCCGGTCGAGGAACGAGGTCTCGATGTCCAGCTGGGTGAACTCGGGCTGGCGGTCCGCGCGCAGGTCTTCGTCGCGGAAGCAGCGCACGATCTGATAGTAGCGGTCGAACCCCGCCACCATCAGCAGCTGCTTGAAGATCTGCGGCGACTGCGGCAGCGCGAAGAACTTGCCGGAATGCGTGCGACTCGGCACGAGATAGTCGCGCGCCCCTTCCGGCGTCGCTTTCGTCAGCATCGGCGTCTCGATGTCGACGAATCCTGCCTCGTCGAGATAACCGCGCATCGCCCGCGTGATGCGATGGCGCAGCAGCAAGCGCTCGCGCATCTCCTCGCGCCGCAGATCGATGTAGCGATAGCGTAGCCGCAGCTCCTCGTTGACCGTCTCGTCGAGCTGGAACGGCAGCGGCTCCGAGCGGTTCAGGATCTCGATCCGCTGAGCGAGCAATTCGACGCGGCCGGACTTCAGGTGAGCGTTCTCGGTGCCCGCAGGACGTGCGCGCACGACTCCCGTGACCGCGAGCACGAACTCGTTGCGCACGCGCTCGGCCTGGGCGAACACCGCGGCGGCATCCGGATCGAACACCAGCTGCAGGAGCCCCGCGCGGTCGCGTAGGTCGACGAAGATCACGCCGCCGTGGTCACGCCGCCGATGGGCCCAGCCCGCCACCGTGATGACTTCGCCGATCAGGGGTTCGCCGACGTCGCCGCAATAGTGGGTACGCATCAGTAGAGTGCACGAGTTGCCGGAGGGAAGCGCGCGATGCTAAGGCTTGCCGGACGCCGCGGCAACCCCCGGGCAACCGTGCCCGTCCCGGCCGCGTCGACCACGCCGGCCAACGGACCTCAGCGACGCGCCGGCGCCTTGCGCACCGGTTTTTTCGCCGCGCGCTTCGGCGCCGCGGCGAGCGCGCGGCGCGCCGGCTTCGCGATCGTCCGGCGCTTCGACGCGCTCGCCTCGGCGGACTTCGCCGCCGGCTTCTCCGCCGGCTTGTCCTTCGCGGCGGCCGCCGCCGCGCCGTCCTTCGCGTCGCTCTTCTCGGCCTTCGGCGCCTCAGCCTTCGCCTCCCCCGCCGGCGCCTCCCCCGCCTTCGCCGCGTCGGCCTGCGGTGCCTGCGCCTCCGGCCGGTCGGCGAGATTGCGCTTGTTCTCCCCGTCCGACTTGAAGTCCGTCTCGTACCAACCGCCGCCCTTCAGACGGAACACCGGCGCCGACATCAACCGCTCGAGTGCCGTCTTGCCGCACGCGGGGCATTTTTTCATCGGCGCATCGTGGACTTTCTGCATCGCCTCGAGGTGATGGCCGCAGCGCTTGCATTGGTATTCGTAGAAAGGCATGGAATTCTCTCTGCTTGGGAGCGACGAACCGCGGGCCGCCGTCGGGCCGTTTTTTCCAGTATAGCGAAGCTGCCGGCGCCCACCGCAAGGATCCGCGCCGTTCTCAGTGCAGGCGCTCCTTCTCGAACGCGAGCCCGGAGCGTTTGAGCTTGCCGACGATCAAGTCGCCCGCCGCGAAATCCCCGCGCAGGAGGGCTTGTGCGAGCGGGTTCTCGATCTGCGCCTGGATCGCCCGCTTCAACGGCCGCGCGCCGTAGACCGTGTCGTAACCCGCCTCGCCGATCTTGTCGCGCGCGTCGTCCTCGAGGCGCAACTGGATGTCGCGCTCGGCGAGCCGCTCGCGCAGGCGGCCGAGCTGGATGTCGACGATCGCGCGAATCTCCGCCCGGCCGAGCGGATGGAAGACGACGATCTCGTCGACCCGGTTGATGAATTCCGGGCGGAAGTGCTGGCCGACGACCTGCAGGACCGCGGCCTTCATCTTCGCGTAGTTCGCCTCGCCGGCGAGTTCCTGGATCACCTGGCTGCCCAAGTTCGAGGTCATGATCACGACGCAGTTGCGAAAATCGACCGTGCGGCCCTGGCCGTCGGTCAGCCGGCCGTCGTCGAGCACCTGCAGCAGCACGTTGAACACGTCCGGATGCGCCTTCTCGATCTCATCGAGCAGGATCACCGAGTAGGGCCTGCGGCGCACGGCCTCGGTGAGGTAGCCGCCCTCCTCATAGCCGACGTAACCCGGCGGCGCGCCGATCAGGCGCGCGACCGAGTGCTTCTCCATGAACTCGGACATGTCGATGCGCACCATCGCCTCTTCGGTGTCGAACAGGAACTCGGCGAGCGCCTTGCACAGCTCGGTCTTGCCGACGCCGGTCGGCCCGAGGAACATGAACGAGCCGGTCGGCCGGTGCGGATCGGCGAGTCCCGCGCGCGAGCGGCGGATCGCATCCGCGACCGCCTTGACCGCCTCCTGCTGGCCGACGACGCGCGCGCCGAGTACATCTTCCATGCGCAGCAGCTTGTCGCGCTCGCCTTCGAGCATGCGCGACACCGGGATGCCGGTCCACGTCGAGACGATCTGCGCGATCTCGGTCTCGGTCACCTCGTTGCGCAGCAGCTGGGTCGGCTTCTGCTCGACTTCCAGCGCCTTGGCGAGCCGCTGCTCAAGATCCGGAATGCGCCCGTACTGCAGCTCCGACATGCGCCCGAGGTCCTGCGCGCGCCGCGCGGTGTCGAGATCGGTGCGCGCCCGCTCGAGCTCTTCCTTGATGTGCGCGGCTCCCTGCACCGACGCCTTCTCCGCCTTCCACACCTCCTCGAGATCCGAGTATTCCTTTTCCAGACCCGCGAGGCCCTCCTCGATCGCGGCGCGACGCTTGCGCGAAGCCTCGTCATCCGCCTTCTTCAGCGCCTCGCGCTCGATCTTCAGCTGGATGATCCGGCGGTCGAGCTTGTCGAGCGCCTCGGGCTTCGAATCGATCTCCATGCGGATCAGCGCGCCCGCCTCGTCGATCAGGTCGATCGCCTTGTCCGGCAGCTGCCGGTCGGCGATGTAGCGATGCGACAGGGTCGCGGCGGCGACGATCGCCGGGTCCGTGATCTCGACGCCGTGATGCACCTCGTAGCGTTCTTTGAGGCCGCGCAGGATCGCGATCGTATCCTCGACGGAGGGTTCGTCGACCAGCACCTTCTGAAAGCGCCGCTCGAGAGCCGCGTCCTTCTCGATGTACTTGCGGTACTCGTCGAGAGTCGTCGCACCGACGCAATGCAGCTCGCCGCGCGCGAGCGCCGGCTTCAACATGTTGCCGGCATCCATCGCGCCCTCGGCCTTGCCGGCGCCGACCATCGTGTGCAACTCGTCGATGAACAGGATCACCTGGCCTTCCTGCTTGGCCAGATCGGTGAGCACGGCCTTCAACCGCTCCTCGAACTCGCCGCGAAACTTCGCGCCCGCGATCAGTGCACCCATGTCGAGCGCCAGAATGCGCTTGTGGCGCAGGCCCTCCGGGACCTCGCCGTTGACGATGCGCTGCGCCAGGCCCTCGACGATCGCGGTCTTGCCGACGCCGGGCTCGCCGATCAACACCGGGTTGTTCTTCGTGCGCCGCTGCAGCACCTGGATCGTGCGCCGGATCTCGTCGTCGCGGCCGATCACCGGGTCGAGCTTGCCCTGGGCCGCGCGTTCGGTGAGGTCGATGCTGTACTTCGCGAGCGCCTGGCGGTTCTCCTCGGAGTTCGCATCCTCGACCGTCGAGCCGCCGCGCACCTCCTCGATCGCCTTGTCGAGCGCCTGGCGCGAGGCGCCGCAGGCCTGCATGATGCGGCCGAGCTCGCCGCGGTCCTCGCACGCGGCGAGCACGAAGAGCTCGCTCGAGATGAACTGGTCCCCGCGTTGCTGCGCGAGCTTGTCGGTGACGTTGAGCAGCTTGTTGACGTCATTGCCGAGCAGCACCTCGCCGCCCGCGCCCTCGACCTTCGGCAACCGGTCGAGCGCACCCGCGAGTTCGGAGCGCAGCTTCGCGACGTTCGCGCCGGCCTTTTGCAACAGCGGTCTGGCCGTTCCGCCCTGCTGGTCGAGCAGAGCCGCCATCAGGTGCAACGGCCCGATGTATTGATTGTCGCGGCCGACCGCGAGCGACTGCGCGTCGGCGAGCGCCGATTGAAACTTGGTCGTCAGTTTGTCCATTCGCATGCGGCACCATGATGGCGTGAGCCCGGATGCATCCCGAGGTGGGGCCGTGCCGGCGCCAATTCAACCGCCCACGGGCTCCGCCGCCGTGATTTGCGCCCCGCGAGGCGCGCTCAAGCCAGCCAGATCAGCGTCGCCTGTCGGCCGCAGCATCCCTCGCGCCGATACGAAAAATAACGATTCGCATCTGCGTAGGTGCAATCGGCGGTGCGGTGAATCCGCTCCACGCCCAAGGCCGCGAGGCGCCGTCGAGCGGCCCACGCGAGATCCGCGAGGTAGCGGCCGCGCCCGTTCGGCCGGAAGGCCGCCGCGGCCGCCGGGTCGGCGGCGAGGAACGCGTCGCGGACTTGCGCGCCCACCTCGTAATGCTCGGCGCCGATCCCCGGACCGATCCAGGCAAGCAGCCGCGACGGCGGCACCGCCAACGCCCGCACCGCCGCCTCGAGCACGCCCGCCGCAAGCCCGCGCCAACCGGCATGCGCCGCGCCGACCGCGCCGCCGCGCTCCTCGGCAAACAGCACCGGCAGGCAGTCGGCGCTCAAGATCGCGCAGATCCGACCCGGGCGGCGGGCGACCGCCGCATCGGCCTCGCGCGGCAGCTCGCCGCTGTCGAGGTCGGCGACCCGGGATCCGTGCACTTGGCGCAGCCACGGCGGGTCGGCTGGCAGGCGGGCGGCCTCGCGCAACAGCCGGCGATTCTGCGCAACCGCCGCCGGCGAGTCGCCGACGTGATCGCCGAGGTTCAGGCTCGCATAGGCGCCGGCGCTGACGCCACCCGTGCGCCAGGTCGACAGCGCCCGTACGTTCGCCGGCGCGCGCCAGTCCGGCGCGATCCATTCGATCGTCACGAGCCCTTCCGGCGCGCCGGCCCCGCGCCTTCAACCGCCGCCGTGTCGCGGCGCAGCGCGGCGAGCAATCCGCCGAAATCCGCAGGTACCGGGCGCTCGAAGGTCCGGCGCTCGCCGGTTCGCGGATGCTCGAACGTCAGCCGCTGCGCGTGCAAAGCCTGGCGCTGAAACGCGCGCAACGCCGTCACCAGCGCCTCACCCGCCGCGCGCGGGCGCTGCCAACGGCCGCCATAGAGCGGATCGCCGACGATCGGGTGCCGCGCATGCGCAAGATGCAGCCGGATCTGGTGGGTGCGTCCGGTCTCGAGCGTGACCCGCAGCAGCGCGTGCGCGCGATACCGCTGCAGCACGCGGTAATGGGTCACCGCGGGCCGGCCATCGGCCCGCACGGCCATGCGCAGCCGGTCGACGCGATCGCGGCCGATCGGCCGATCGATCGTGCCACCGCCGGTCGGGATTCCGCGGCACAGCGCGAGGTATTCGCGCTTGACGCTGCGGGCGGCCAGCTGGCGCGTCAGCGAGGTGTGCGCGGCGAGCGTGCGCGCGACGACCAGCAAGCCGCTCGTGTCCTTGTCGAGACGGTGCACGATGCCCGCCCGCGGCACCTGCGCGAGCCGCGGATCGAGCGCGAGCAAGGCGTTCTGCAGGGTGTGCCGCGGATTGCCGGCGCCCGGGTGCACGACCAGACCCGCCGGCTTGTCGATCACGAAGAACTCCCGATCCCGATGCACGAGGTCCAGGGCGATCGCCTCCGCCTCGACCGCGGCGCCGGCCGCCGGCGCCTGCGCGGCGCGCAGCCGAATACGGTCGCCGACGTCGACCGTGTCGCTCGGCCGGCAGCGCCGGCCGCCGCACTCGACCTCGCCCGCATCGATCCAGCCGCGGATCCGGCTGCGCGAATGTTCGGGCAGCAGCCGGGCAAGAGCCCGGTCGAGCCGCTCGCCGGCGAGGTCGGGCGGAATCTCGAGATCGATTGGCTGGAACTCCGCGTTCATCGGGATGCTCGAAGTGTCATTCCGGGCTTCGGGTATACTGCCGCGCTCCGTCGGCTCGTGACCATTGTAAGGAATCGCATGTGAGACCGCGCGATTGGAAATCTTCCGTTCGGCCGCTCGCCGTCGCCGTGCTGGTCGCCGCGCTCGGCACCGGCTGCCGCACGCATCGCGGGCCGAACTTCAAGGCCGGCCCGCAAATCCTCTACCAGCACGCCCAAAAGAACATGCATGACGGGGATTTCGTCAATGCGATCAAACAACTCGAAGCCATCGAGGCGCGCTTCCCGTTCAGCGAGCAGGCCCACCAGGGTCAGATCGACCTGATCTACGCGTACTATAAGAACCGCGAGACGAAGCCGGCGATCGACGCCGCGGACACCTTCATCCGCGAGAACCCGACGAATCCGAGCGTCGACTACGCCTATTACATGAAGGGTCTGGTGTACTTCTCGCGCCAGCGCAATTTCCTCGAGCGCGACTTCAAGGTCGACCTGTCGGCGCGCCCACCGGAGAATTCGCTGAAGTCCTTCGAGGCTTTCGCCCTGCTGGTGCAAAAATTCCCGCACAGCCCGTACTCCGTCGACGCCCGCAAGCGCATGATCTTCCTGCGCAACCGGCTGGCCAACTTCGAGATGCACGTCGCCGATTACTACATGAAGCGCGGCGCCTACGTCGGCGCGATCGATCGCGCGAAATACTGCATCGCCCACTACGACGGCGCGCCGGTCGAGCAGCACGCCCTGCAGGTGCTGATCGCGGGCTACAAGAAGCTGAACATGCCCGACCTGGCGGCGAGCGCGCAGCGCGTCTACGACGCGAACTACACCGGCGCCTACGCGCCGAAGCCGCAGCGCAAGGTGAAGAAGCACTGGCATTTCTGGAAGATCTGGTAGCACCGGGCGCCGGCGCTGCGCGCGCAGCGCCGCTAGCGCGTCTGGTAACCGCTCGTGATCGGATAGCGCCAGTCGCGGCCGAACGCCCGGCCGCTCACGCGCACGCCGGGCGGCGCCTGGCGGCGCTTGTACTCGTTGCGCTTGACCATGTCGAGGATGCGCCCGACCGTCGCCCGGTCGAAGCCGCGCGCCGCGATCTGATCGACCGACAGATCCTCCTCGATAAACGCCTCGAGGATCGGATCCAGGATCTCGTACGGCGGCAGGCTGTCGGTGTCCTGCTGCTCCGGGCGCAGTTCCGCCGACGGCGCGCGCTCGATCACGCGCCGAGGAATGGCCCGCGAACGCGCGTTGCGCCAGTGCGCGAGCCGGTACACGAGCAGCTTGCTGCAATCCTTGATCGGTGCGAAGCCGCCGGCCATGTCGCCGTACAGCGTCGCATAGCCGACCGACATCTCGCTCTTGTTGCCGGTGGTGAGCAGCATCTTGCCGGTCTTGTTCGAGATCGCCATCAACAGCACGCCGCGGCAGCGCGACTGGATGTTCTCCTCGGTCGTGTCGGGCGCGAGGCCGGTGAATTCTCCGGTGAGCGCCGCGAGCGTCGCCTCGAACATCCCTTCGATCGAGATCTCGCTGTGCTCGACGCCGAGCCAGGCCGCCTGCAGCGCCGCGTCCTCCCGGCTCATCGCCGAGGTGTAGCGCGAGGGCATCGACACCGAGTGCACCCGGGAGGCGCCGAGCGCATCGACCGCGACGCACAGCGTCAAGGCCGAATCGACTCCGCCGGAAAGGCCCATCACGACACCGGGAAAGCGGTGCTTGTCGACATAGTCGCGCGTGCCGAGCACGAGCGCGCCGTAGACGCTTTCCTCCACGCTCATCAAGGGCGCGGTCGCGCCCGGAACCGGCGCGACCGCCCCGCTGCCGTCGAGGTCCACCTCAAAGGCGTAGAGGCCCTCGGTGAAGGCCGGTGCGCGCTGCGTCACCCGGCCGGCGGCGTCCATCACGAAGGAATGGCCGTCGAAGATCAGCTCGTCCTGGCCGCCGATCAGGTTGAGGAACACGATCGGCAAGCCGGTCTCGCGTGCACGCAGGGCGGCGACCGACTCCTCGCGCTGAGCCTGCTTGTGCACCTCGTACGGCGAGGCGTTGATCACCAGGAGCCATTGCGCCCCGGCCTGACGTGCGCGGCGCGCCGGCCCCTCCTCCCAGATGTCCTCACAGACCAGCACCCCGGCCTGCACGCCGCCGAGACCGACCACGGTCGGCTCGGTGCCGGGGGTGAAATAGCGCTTCTCGTCGAACACCCGGTAATTCGGCAGGCGCGCCTTGCGATGATTCGCGAGCATGTGCCCGTCGCGCATCACCGCCGCTGCGTTGAAGATGCAGCCACCGTCGTATTCCGGATAACCGACGATCAGCGTGATCCCGGCGATCTCCCGCCGCAGGCGCTCGAGCGAACCCGCGACCTGCTGGCGCATGCCCGCATGGAACAGTAAATCCTCCGGCGGATAACCGCAGACGGCGAGTTCCGGAAACAGGACCAGGTCCGCGTGCTCGCGGTCGCGAGCCTCGAGCGCCGCCGTGATGATCCGCGACGTGTTGCCGTCGACGTCGCCGACGACGAGATTCAGCTGCGCCATCACGCCACGCAGCCGCCACTGGCCGGTCAAGGCGGTATCTCTACTTGGGCCGGCGCGCGACCCGCGGCGCCCTCGAGCGCGCGGCGGCCGTGCGTGCCGGCGGCTTGACGGGTCGCCGCTTGGCCGGCTTGGCCGGGGCGGCCTTGGCGGCGGCGCGCTTGGTGGCGGCGCGCTTGGACGCGTTCGGCGGCGTCTTGCCGCGCGCGGGGGCCGTCCGGCGCTTAAGCTTCAGCCGCGCCGCGATCCTCGAACCGAGCTCGGCCGGGGAGCGCACCGTGGTGATGCCCGCCGCCTCCAGTGCCGCGTATTTCGCGGCCGCGGTGCCCTTGCCGCCGGCGACGATCGCGCCCGCGTGGCCCATGCGCTTGCCGGCGGGCGCCGCGACGCCGGCGATGTAGGCCACCACCGGCTTCGTCACCCGCTGCGCGATGAAGGCCGCCGCCGCCTCCTCGTCACTACCGCCGATCTCGCCGACCATCACGATCCCCTCGGTCTGCGGGTCCTGCTCGAACAGCTCCAGCACGTCGATGAAATTCATGCCGCGCACCGGATCGCCGCCGATGCCGACGCAGGTGCTCTGCCCGAGGCCGTTGTTCGTCGTCTGGAACACCGCCTCATAGGTCAAGGTGCCGGAACGCGAGACGATGCCGACCCGGCCCTTCTGGTGAATGAAGCCCGGCATGATGCCGATCTTGCATTCACCCGGCGTGATGATGCCGGGGCAGTTCGGTCCGATCAGCCGCGTCGCGTAGCTCGCGAGCGTCGCCTTGACCCGCACCATGTCGTTGACCGGAATGCCCTCGGTGATGCAGACGATCAGTTCGATGCCGGCGTCCGCGGCCTCGAGGATCGCGTCGGCGGCGTAGGGTGCCGGCACATAGATCATGCTCACCGTGGCGCCGGTCTTCGCCACCGCATCCCTCGCGGTGTCGAACACCGGCAGGCCCAGATGGCGCGAGCCGCCGCGCCCGGGGGTCACGCCGCCGACGAGCCTGGTGCCGTAGGCGAGGCATTGCTCGGAGTGGAACGTGCCCTGCTTGCCGGTAAATCCCTGGCAGATCACCTTCGTCTTCTTGTCGATCAGAATGCTCATGAATGCACTCCCGCAAGTCGGACAGCCTTGCTGGCCGCGTCGGTCAAATCGCTCGCCGCAGTCACGCCGAGCCCGCTGCCGGCGAGCAATTCGCGCGCGCGCAGCGCGTTCGTCCCCTCCAGGCGCACGATCACGGGGATCCTCACACCGACCTCCTTGACGGCGGCGATGATGCCCTCGGCGATCATGTCGCAGCGGACGATTCCGCCGAAGATGTTGATGAGGATCGCCGAGACCTTCGGATTCGACAGGATCAGCTTGAACGCCGCGCTGACCCGCTCCTTGGTCGCGCCGCCGCCGACGTCGAGGAAATTCGCCGGCGCGCCGCCGTGCAGCTGGATGAGGTCCATCGTCGCCATCGCGAGGCCCGCGCCGTTGACCATGCAGGCGATGTTGCCATCGAGCGAGACGTAATTCAGTTCGTGCTCCGCCGCGCGCCGCTCCATTGGGTCCTCCTGCGACGGATCGCGCATCGCGGCGAGCGCCTTCTGGCGAAACAGGGCGTTGTCTTCGATGTTGATCTTCGCGTCGAGCGCGATCAGATCGCCGCCGCCGGTGACGATCAGCGGATTCACCTCCACGAGGCTCGCATCCTGCGCAAGATACAGCTCATACAGCCCCCGGGCGATTCGGCCGAACTGGGCGATCTGCGCCCCAAGACCGAGCCCGAACGCGAGCTGCCGGCACTGGTAATCCTGCAGACCCGCCGCCGGCTGCACGGTGATGCGCAGGATCTTCTCGGGGCTGTGCAGGGCGACCTCCTCGATGTCCATGCCGCCCGCGGCCGAGGCGACGAACGCGATGCGCCCCGCCTCGCGGTTCAGCACGAGGCTCAGGTAGATCTCGCGCGCGATGTCCGAGCCCTGTTCGACGTACACCCGATCCACCGGCAGGCCTTCCGGGCCCGTCTGGTGCGTCGCGAGCCGCGTTCCGAGCATTCCTGCGGCGGCCGCGCCGACCGCGTCCAGGTCCTTCACCACGCGCACCCCGCCCGCCTTGCCGCGGCCGCCGGCATGGACCTGCGCCTTGACCACCCAGACGGAGCCCCCGAGTTCGCGCGCCGCGGCAACTGCGCCCTGCCGCGAATCGGCGACGATGCCCTTCGGCACCGGGATGCCGTGCTCGGCAAACAGCTTCTTCGACTGGTACTCGTGCAAGTTCATGAATCGTCCTTCCCATGCGATCGGACCGCGTAAGGCGCGTTATTCTGAATTAAGCTCAGCAACTGCGCAAAGCCGAAACCCAGGATCGAACGCTTGGTCACCCCCACCGACCGCCTGCCCGGACCTCGCCACGCACTCAATTGGCGCGTGCTCGGACTGCTGAACCTCTATCGGGTGCTGGTGCCCGCGGCGCTGCTCGCCGTGGACTCCCTGAGCCGGCACCGGGCGCTCGCGATCGATTCGCCGCAGATCTTCTACGGCGCGACGCTGTTCTACCTCGCGTTCGGCTTGCTGAGCACGTTCGCCGTGCGCCGGCGCCTGGCGACGGCGTATACCCAGCTCATCCTGCAGGCCGCCGTCGATCTCGCCGTGCTGATGCTGATCGTCTACGCCTGCGGCGGCGTCATGAGCGGCTTGGGATCGCTGTTCCTCGTGCCGGTCGGCGGCCTTGCGTTCCTGCTGCCGACCCGCAGCGCCCTGTTCCTCGCCGCGCTCGCCGCGCTCTCGATGCTCGCGCTCACGATCTGGCAGCAGCTGAACGGCAGCGTCGACATCTCGGCCTACGCGACCGCCGGCGTGCTCGGCGCCGTGCTGTTCATCGTCGCCGCCGCGGCGAGTTTCGTCGAGAGCCGGATGCGCGAGAGCGAGGACCTGGTCCGGCAGAAGGACATCGATCTTGCGAACCTCGCGCAGCTGTCGCAATACATCGTGCAGCACCTGCGCGAGAGCCTGCTGGTCGTCGACGCCGACGACAAGATCCGCCTGATCAATGAATCCGCCGCGCAGATCCTGGGCGACGACCGGGCGATACCGAATGCGCTGCTCGGCGAGGTCGCACCGCGTTTGCTGTACGGCTTGAGCACCTGGCGCCGGCGTGAACGCCACGACGAGGCGCCCGCCACCTTCGTCGCCGCGGACGGCGCACGGCTGATTCAGCCGCATTTCGCGCCGCTCGGCAGCAAGCCGGGCGGACCGACGCTGGTATTCCTCGAGGACACGACCGCGATGGCCGAGCGCGTACAGCAGAGCAAGCTCGCTGCCCTCGGCCGCCTGTCCGCGAGCATCGCGCATGAAATACGCAACCCGGTCGGCGCGATGAGCCATGCCGGCCAGCTGCTCGGCGAGAGTCCGGGACTCGGCGCCGACGAGCGCCGGCTGACGACGATCATCCGGAACAACGCCGAGCGGGTGAGCACGATCATCAACAACGTGCTGCAGCTCTCGCGCCGCGAGGCGACGAAGCCCGAGCGGTTGCCACTCGGCGGCTGGCTCGAGGACTTTCTCGCCGAGTTCGCCGAGACGATGCAAGTCCCCGCGCAGTCGCTGCGCGTCGCCGCAGCGCGAGCCGGCGCCAACCCCGCCGTGCATTGGGACGCCGGGGCCGCGATCGAGGTGCGCTTCGACCCGAGCCACCTGCGCCAGGTCGCCTGGAATCTCTGCGACAATGCGCTGAAATACGCCGCCGACGGGATCGACGTGCGCGTGGGTCGCCTCGCACCGAACAACCGCCCGTTTCTCGAAGTCGCCGACCGCGGACCCGGCATCGAACCGCAGGCCGTCGATCGGATCTTCGAGCCGTTCTTCACCGGCCGCAAGGGCGGCACCGGCCTGGGCCTGTTCATCGCGCGCGAACTGTGCCAACTGAACCGCGCCGTGCTCCTGTATGAGGCGCGGGCCGGCGGCGGCAGCGTGTTCCGCATCGTTTTCGCCGATCCCCAGCGCTGGGAGGAGTAGCGGCATCCCGTCCGCGGCTACAATAGACCGATGCCCAAGGCCGTCATCCTGATCGTCGACGATGAACCGGATCTATGCGAGCTGCTGACGATGACGCTGCGGCGGATGAACCTGGATTCGCGCAGCGTCGGCAACATCGCCGCCGCGCAGCGGCTTCTGAAGGCCGAGCGCTTCGACCTCTGCCTCACCGACATGCGGCTGCCGGACGGTGATGGACTCGGCCTCGTCGAGTGGATGCAGAGCCACGCGCCGAGCGTCCCGGTCGCGGTGATCACCGCACACGGCAACATGGAGACCGCGGTGCGCGCGCTCAAACTCGGCGCGTTCGACTTCGTCTCCAAGCCCGTGGACCTCGCGGTGCTGCGCAAGCTGGTCGGCAGCGCGCTGAAGCTGGCGGGTGCCGCCGAGGGCGACACCGGCGTTTACGGGCCGCGCCTGCTCGGTGCGTCGCGCACCATTCAGGACCTGCGCGAGATGATCGCCAGGGTTGCGCGCAGCCAGGCGCCGGTGCACATCTTCGGCGAGTCCGGGACGGGCAAGGAGCTGGTCGCGAAGCTGATCCACGAGTCGGGACCGCGCCGCGACGCACCGTTCGTGCCGGTCAACTGCGGTGCGATCCCGACGGAACTGATGGAAAGTGAGCTGTTCGGCCACAAGCGCGGCAGCTTCACCGGCGCGGTCGCCGACAAGAAGGGGCTGATCCCCTCGGCCGAGGGCGGGACGCTGTTCCTCGACGAGATCGCCGACCTGCCCTTGCACATGCAGGTCAAGCTCCTGCGCGTGATCCAGGAAAAGGCCGTTCGCCCGGTCGGCGAACAGCAGGAAGTCGCCGTGGACGTACGCGTGCTGTCCGCGACCCATAAGAACCTCGCGCAGGCGGTCGCGGCGGGGCGCTTCCGCGAAGATCTGTTCTACCGCGTGAACGTGATCGAGTTGCGTGTCCCCTCGCTGCGCGAGCGCCCCGAGGACGTCCCCGAGCTTGCCAAATCGATCCTGCGCCGGCTCGGCCGGCGCATGAAGATGACGCCGCCCGCGCTCGCGCCCGACGCGCTCCGCGCGCTCGAGACCTACGAGTTTCCCGGCAACGTGCGCGAGCTCGAGAACATTCTCGAGCGCGCGATCACGCTGTCGACGACGGGCGAGATCCGCATCGAGGACATCCAGCTGCGGCCGAAGGCGTCCGCAGCGGCCGGCGGCAACGTCCTGGGCGCGGTCCCGGGCCCGGGCGCGGGCGGCGCGCCGGGTGCCGCGCCTCTCGGCGATCACCTCGAGGACATCGAGCGCGACGCGATCGTGAAGGCCCTCGAACGGACCCGCTTCAACAAGACGGCCGCCGCGAAGATGCTCGGCATGTCCTTTCGCGCGCTGCGCTACCGGATCAAGAAACTCGGGATCGAATGAGCCGGGACCTGGAACTGACGATCCTGATGCCTTGCCTCAACGAGGCGCTGACGGTGGGGGGCTGCGTCGCGAAAGCGCGCGCTTATCTCGAAAAGGCGGGGATCGCCGGCGAGGTGCTGATCGCCGACAACGGCTCGACCGACGGCTCGCAGGACCTCGCCGCGGCGGCCGGTGCCAGGGTCCTGTCGGTCGTGCGCAAGGGCTACGGCGCGGCACTGACCGGCGGCATCCAGGGGGCCCTCGGCCGCTTCGTGATCATGGGCGACGCCGACGATTCCTACGATTTCACCAAACTCGATGCGTTCATCGCGCGTCTGCGCGCAGGCGATCAACTCGTGATGGGCAATCGGTTCACGGGCGGCATACGGCGCGGGGCCATGCCGAGGCTGAACCGCTACCTCGGCAACCCAGCGCTTTCGTTCATCGGCCGCCGGTTGTTCAAGGTCCCCGTCGGCGATTTTCATTGCGGGATCCGCGGCTTCGACCGGCGCGCGATCCTCGACCTCGACCTGCGCGCCGCCGGCATGGAGTTTGCGAGCGAGATGGTCGTCAAGGCCTCGCTCGCAAACCTGCGCATCGCCGAGGTACCGACCACCTTGAGCCCCGACGGCCGCGGGCGCCCACCGCACCTGCGGCCCTGGCGGGACGGCTGGCGACATCTGCGCTTCATGCTGCTGCGCAGCCCGCGCTGGCTGTTTCTCTACCCCGGGCTTGCGCTGACGACGGCCGGCCTCGCCGGCGCCTCGGTACTCACATTCCGGTCGATCCCGATCCCGGGCTTCTTCACGCTCGACATCAACGCGCTGTTGTACTTTTCGATCGCCGCGGTGCTCGGCGTCCAGGTCTCGTTCTTCGGTCTGTTCGCCCAGGCGCTTGCCCGCAAGCTCCATTTGCGCGTCGATAACGGCTTCCCGGAACGGCTCCTGCGCCTCGCCTCGCTCGAGGGCTCGATCGCGATCGGCGCCGCGCTGGTGCTGGCCGGCCTCGCCGGCGCCGCCTATGCGGTCGTGCAATGGGGCGAACAGTCCTTCGGGCCGCTCGTGCCGAACGAGATGATGCGCGTCACGATCCCCTCGGTGACGACGCTCGCGATCGGCACCCAGGTCGTCTTCGGCGCGTTTCTGCTCGGGTTCATCGAGAGCGAGTGACCGGCGCCGCCGGGAACACGAAATGCAGGTGCGGGTCCGCGCGGGTGCGACGTCTTTGATCGATCGGACCCAAGTTCCATTCCTCACCGAATGGCCCCCAGGCAACCCGGGTCGCCGGCGGCCAGTAACGGTGCACGAGCGCCGCATCGCGTTGCGAGCCGTGGCTGAACAAGATGAGATCCTTGGAGCGCAAGTTCGGGTCGTTCTGAATTAGGTCGCCAATGTAAAATCCGCCCGCGGGGCGTACGAAGTAGACATCGTTCCCCGGTCGGATTGGCGCCGGCACTTGGGCCTGGTGCCACTCAATAAATCCTTGCATCTGGGTCAACTGAAACGGCACCAGCAGTGCGAGGCCGAGAATCGCGTTGGCGCCGGCGAAAGATCTCAGACGCACCGAGGCCGCTGAATTGCCCGTCATTGCGCAAGCCGCCAGGATAGGCACGCTTCCCCAGGCCGAATGGAAATAGCGGTATCCCCAACCGTGGCCTTGGTCGAAGACCACGAACATATACCCCGCGAGCGTGCAAATCGCCGACCAGCCCAGCAGTCGCACATTCCGATCCCGGCGTCGCCGGAAAAATCCAATCGATGCGAACAGGAGCAAGCACGGAGCGGCCCAGACCCACATTTTCACGAGCCCGGCGGCGCGCGCATTCATCATGACGGCATCGGGCCAACGATAGATGGAAGCGAACCCGCTGAGCGACGAGGCCGCACGGTGAAGATCGTCACCGATGCCGTTGCGATACAGAAACCAGCCGAAACCGCCGACGATGGTCACCGGCAGATAACCGAATACCAGGGGCAAGAGAAATTTGCGCCGGCCCCTGTCGATAGCCATCGAAGCGAGCCACGGTATGGCGAAAAGCGCATGCGGAACGGGGTTGTGCAGAATCAGCGCGAGCGATCCGACCAGCCCTGCGAGGAATGCGCGGCGCCGGCTTGGCGACATCAGCAGCCATGCGTACAGCAAATTCGCCGTAAGGTGCGCTTGCATCGAATAGAACGAAATGGCATTGGCGACGAAGGCACCGGACGCAATCGCAAACAACACGGCAAATCCGGCGGTCCGGCGATCGGCGGTGATCTCGAGCGTTATCTGATGCGTCAAATACAACGCACCGCCCGCGAGCAGAGGATTGCATAGCCACGGCAAACCGAGCCGCTGGAAGGGCGCGAGCAGCAGTGCAAACCCCGGCCAGTATGCCTCGACGGCGTTGCCGGTGATCGGCGAGGCGAACAAAAACACCCCGTTGAATCCCGGCGCGATCAGCCATTTGACCAGATAGGGCGGCAGTTGGGCGGCGATCCGCCCATGCGCAAACACCTTCGATTGAAAGACCGCCGCATATTCGTCCATCGCCAACGGGGCATCGTGGTAGACGAATATCGTCAATGCCGCCGCGGCGAGCACGAATGCCGCGATCACGATCATCGGCTTACGCCCAAAGCGCGCGGCAACGCCGTCGATCGGCGCGCAGTTCGTCCAAAAAGCCGCCGCGCAACAGATCAACGTGGACAGTACGGCCGCATGGGCATCGTAGACCGCCAGCAACAGGGCAAATATCGGCGAGAAGCCCGCACTCGATAAGACGCCGTGGTCAAGCTCAACAAAATAACCTAGGAACAGGCACGAAAGCAGCACACCGACGAGCGGCCACAATCCCGGCTGGGAGTCGGCGTCATGCCGACCAACCCGTCCGGCACGCAGTTGCGCGGCGCTCACCTGCCGGCCACCTCGTTCAACCTGCGTGCGTGCCCGAAGCTCGCCGTGGCGCAAACCGCCTCTGCCAATAAAGGTCGGTTCCGTGTCATTGCGTCACATTCACCGTGTGGACTGTCCATGCTACCGCAACAATCGATGAGACTTCGCAATCCCGATGTGGCCCGCGCATCAAGCAAACGATGCTCACCAAGCGGATGCGTATAATGCGCGATCGAATCCGCAATTCGGGGATTTCAATTGATTCCGAGGCGGCGTGGCTAACCCTCCGATAATACCTCCCCCCCCGGGGACCGGGCGTTGCGAATTCGACGCGCAGTGGGCCGCATACTGGCTACCCGTCCAGGCGGTCGGTCCGCTGACATACACCCGGTACCGACTGTTGCTGGCCGAACTGCCGCACGCACTGCCGACGGCGGCGCGCGTCCTGGACGTCGGCTGCGGGCCCGGCGTGCTGCTCGGACTGATCGCAGGGCGGCACCCGGACATTGAAGTCTTCGGCGTCGAATTCTCAGCGACGGCATTGCAGCACGCGCCGGTGAATCTGCGTCCGCGAATCGTCTGCGGTGACATACTGAACGTGGCACAACAGTTTACGGCGCAATCGTTCGACTTGATCGTCTGCAGCGAAGTTCTCGAGCACGTCCCGGATCCCGGCGCCGTCGTCAATGTGCTGGGGCGACTCGCGAAGCCGGGCGCGATCTTGCTGTTCTCGGTGCCTGCCGGCATGCGCCACTGGTCGACGCAGGACGAGGCGGCAGGCCACTTGCGGCGCTTCGAGGTCGATGAATTCCGGACTCTGCTCGCGAATGCGGGGCTGCATATCGACAAGTTGTATACCTGGGGCGGCCCAGTGAGTTGGATCTACAACCGCGCGATCAATCACCTCGGCCCCGCCCGTGCGGCGCGCTCCGGAGAATCACGTTCGGGTCGGCTTGTGGCGCGTTGGTTGACTCGCGCTCTGCGCATCGACGATCTATGGCGCACCCGGCGAGGGTTTCAGTTGATCGCGCGAGCACGGCACCGGGAGGTCGTTCGGTGAATTCCTCCGGCAGCGCCCAAGTGCGCGAATTTTTACGATTCTCGGGAATCGGCCTGCTTTCCGCGGTTCTCGGCTGGGTACTGCTGTACGCTCTCGTAAGCGTCGCAGGATGGAACTATCTCGTCGCCTACACGATTTCTTTCCTGGCCATCAACGCGCTGTCCTACGTGACAGCGGGTACTTACGCGTTCCGAGCCGGCGACAGAGGCAACCGCCGCGGGCTTCTTCGATACTATCTCATCAACTTAGCCAGTCTCGTCTGCAACGGAATTGCCCTCGCGGCCTTGGTCGGGCGGTTTGGCTTGAACTATCTCGTCGCCGCGGTGCTGCTTTCGATTGTCAACGCGCCGATCAATTTCCTGCTGCATCGACGCCTGACCTACCGCATCGGCGTGCGCGAGCCCGGCGCGACGTAGAGGACGATCGGTTGCACATCACGGTCGTGACGCACTACTTTCCAGCCCATGGCGGCGGTATCGAACGGGTCGCGGGCCATATATGTGCTGGTCTGGCGATTCGCCACGGCGTCACCGTGGAGTGGTTCGCCAGCCGCACGGATGCGGTGGGCGAGAATCACAACCCATCGATCACGATGGTGCCGGTCGGCTCCTGGAACGGTATCGAGCGCCTCACCGGTCTGCCATACCCCCTGTGGAGTCCGCGGGCCTTGCTCGAACTGTCGCGCGCCGTTGCCAGATCGGATGCCGTGCACGTCCACGACTTCTCTTACCCAAGCAGCATCTTCGCGTCGATCTTCGCACGGTGGCACGGAGTGCCTCTGCTCCTGACCCAGCATACCGGCGCGGTGCGCACCGGCAACCGGGTGTTCTCCGCGCTCTTCTGGATCGCGGAGCAGACGATTGGGCGATGGATGTTCGCAATCGCGTCCCGCGTTGCTTGCGTCGCGCAGACGACGCACGCCCATTGGCGGCCGCGGGCACGGGATGAGGCAAAGCTCGTGACGATTTGGAACGGATTGGACTTCGAGAAGTTGCGGTCTCCACGGACCCGCACGCGAGCGCAACTGCGCGGCGCCCATGGCCTTGACCCCAATCGCCCGATCGTGCTGTTCGCGGGACGGCGCGTCCGCAAGAAGGGCATCAACATCGTCCGCGGCGTCGCGGTTGCGCTTCCCGACGTGCAGTTTCTCGTCGCGGGTCGCGGCCCCTGCGATCCACGGAAGTGGGCGCTGCCCAACGTGCGGGTATTGGGCTACGTCGATTCGGACGGTATGGCGCAGATCTACGAGCTGGCCGACGTCCTGCTGTTGCCGAGTTACAGCGAGGGCTTCCCGCTGGTCGTGCAGGAGGCGCTGGGATGTGGCGCGATGATACTCAGCACCGACGAGGTCGCCGGCGCGTGCCCGCCGGTCGCCGATCTGATCACGCATTGCCCGGTGCCGCGCCGCGATAATTCCGAACCATGGATTGCGGCACTTCGGCGACTGCTCGTGAATTGGCCACGCGTCACCGAGCGCCAGGCGCGCAAACACAGAGCACGCGCGATCTGGTCTTGGGAGCGATGCGTCGATTCGTACTACGAAGTCTTGGTGCAGACATGCAGCGGCACGCCGAAGGCGGCCGGCGGATCGCTCCCATAGATGCCCGATGCCACGACGCGGCCCAATCGCGACCGGCATATGCGGCCGCCGCCCGACCCGCTATCTCGGGCCGCGTGGGCACTGGGTCACACAACCTGCCCGCACGGCCGGACATAATGTCGCCGTTGCGCATTGCCTAACGAAGTTACATTGTTTACCCGATCTCGCATGAAACTCGCGGAAGGTTTCGGTTCGGCGGCGAGACATCCTCGTGCGCGCCTGGCGCAGCCCCGGCTGTATCTCGCTGCAATCCAGTTGTCGCTCGTGTTGCTGCTCGCCGTCCTCTGGACTCTGACGCATCAATACGGCGGCCTGACGCGCGACGCCCACATCTACGCATTCCAGGCCTTCGCGAGAATTCGCCCGGCGCTGCAAACCGATATTTATCTGCGCAACACGTCGCAGGACCGGTTCACCCTATTCTCACCGATTTATGCGGCGTGCATCCGTACGCTGGGTCTGCACATGGCCGGCGCACTGCTACTCGGCTTTTGCGCCGCCTGGTTTTTGACGGCGGCGTGGTTCTTCGCCAACGAGGTCACGAACCGCGACCTCGCCTGGTTTTCCGTGGCAATGCTGATACTGACCGTCGGCGTCTACGGCGCATACGGCATATTTCATTATTCCGAGGATTACCTGACCGCACGTTCGCCGGCCGAGGCACTCGTGGTCACGGCATTTGCTTGTCAGTTCGGCGGCAAGCGCTTGCTGGCGCTCTTGGCCGTCACACTCGCATTGATGCTGCATCCATTGATGGCTTTTCCGGGACTCTTGATGCTGCTTTGTGCGTGGACGAGCCTACGCTGGAACGCGATCGGCACCGCCGGTGGTATTGCCGCAGCCCTGGTCATCTCGAGCGCCGCGGTCCTCGGGCGAGTCTCCTCGGGCCCGCTCGCCGTGATGGATCCGGCATGGCTCGAGGTCGTTCGCGAGCGATCGCAATTCCTGTTTCTGCAACTGTGGCATTGGCGGGACTGGGATCTGAACGCGAGGCCGTTCTTGACTGTGGCCTTCGCCGCGCTCGTGTCGCGCGATGATCCGCGGCTGCGCAAACTTTGCATCGGTGCGCTGCTGGTCGGCGGCTCGGGGCTTGCCGTCGCCGGGATCGCGGGGGCGATCGGGCCGGTCGCGCTATTGTTGCAGGGCCAGGCCTGGCGGTGGGATTGGGTCACGAGTGTAACCGGCGTGATTTTGATCCCGGCGTCCTTCGTGCGCCTTTGGCGAGATGCAACGGTGGGACCGTTTTGCGCGATTCTTCTGGTGCTCGCGTGGACGTTGCCGTCGGTGGACGGCACCGCGGCGGTCGGCGCCGCAATCGCGTTGTGGGCGGTACGCACGCGGATCGGACCGCCTCTCGGCCGTTATTTGCGCTGGGCGGCCATTGGTCTTGCGGCTCTGGCCGTCGTTTGGGCGATCGGCAATTCGTGGACCTACCTGTCGTCGAAACTCGACCTGCATGACGGGGCGCTGCTTCTGCAGCGCTTGCGCAACATCTTCGGGCTGAAGCCCTTCTCGCTTTTGCTCGTGTTGCTGGTCTGGCGGGCCTTGCGGCGATTCAGCGGGTTTTGGCTTCCCTTGAGTTTGTCGACGGCTCTCCTCGCCGTGCTGATCGTCACGACCCCTTTCGCGTTTAGCACCCCGCCGATCCCCGGTTTAACTGCGCGCCGCGATGTCTTCACGAATTGGCGGCGCGCAATTGCGCCGTCCGCGAGCGTCTACGTGGATGACGGCGGCGATTCGCCAATCTTCGCCTGGCTCACCCTGCGACGACCGAGCTACCTGTCGGTCGACCAATCCGCCGGCGTCGTGTTCTCCCGCAAGACGGCCCTCGAGATTCGTCGACGCGCGAACGTGCTGCGGCCGTTGATGCCGCCCGACTATCAAATATTGACCAAACGCCGTGCAGCCCGAATCCGCAAGCGCGGGGCAAAGAAGGCGCCATGGCCGAAGCCGCTGACCAGGTCGCTGCTGGTCAAGGTTTGCCGGGATCCCGCGCTTGGCTTTCTGATCGCCCACCAATACGTCGGGTTTGGCGCCATCCCACATACCGCCGTGGATGCGTGGAAGAACTGGTACCTCTACGACTGCCGGCGCGTTCGCGCTACGATGCGCGGCGCATGAAAGTGCTTCTCAAGGAAACCCTCGGTTACACACTGGCGTCGGCGGCCGCACTCGCGGTCGACGCGGGCATTCTATTCATTCTCGTGCACTTCTTCGCCTGGTGGTACCTGGCGGCCGCCACCGTGTCGTTCACGGTCGGTCTTTTTGTCGCCTACGGTCTTTCCGTGACGGTCGTTTTCAAGAGACGCCGGGTCGCCGACCGCCGCCTCGAATTCGCCACGTTTGCGGCGATCGGCTTGCTGGGACTCGTGGTGAATGCCGTGGTGATCTACGCCGGCGTCCGGTATGCGGGCCTGCATTACATGGCGGCGAAGGCGGTCGCGGCGGGCTTTACGTTCGCGGGCAATTTTCTGGCTCGCCGGCAACTCCTGTTCGTGCGGCCTGCGACCGCCTGAACCGCGTTGCGCCCAACGATGTCTTCGACTGGACGCGAAAAGACCGTCGTGATCGCGGGCGCCGGCCCCGCCGGGCTCACCGCCGCGCTCGAATTGCTGCGCCGCTCCGATATCAAGCCGATCGTATTGGAGGCCGAAGTGCAGGTTGGCGGCATCTCCAAGACAATCAATTACCGCGGCAACCGGATGGACCTCGGCGGGCATCGCTTCTTCTCTAAATCCGACTGGGTCATGCGCTGGTGGCAGGAAATCCTGCCCGTGGCCGACTCCGACGCGCCGTCCGCCGCCGCGGTGCACATCGCCTATCAGGGGCAATCGCGCGAGTTCCGGCCTGCCGCGTACGCGCCACGATCCGAAGACGCGGTGATGCTCCTTCGGCAGCGCCTGTCGCGGATCTTCTACCGACGGCGGTTCTTCGATTATCCGCTGAAGCTGAACCTGGACACCGTGCGCAATCTTGGGCTCGCAGAGACCCTGCGCGTCGGCCTGAGTTACGCGCGCTCGCAGGCGCTACCACGTTCGGCGGAGGAATCGCTCGAGGATTTTTTCGTCAATCGCTTCGGCAAGCGGCTCTATCGCACGTTCTTCAAGGATTACACCGAAAAGGTCTGGGGCGTCTCCTGCCGCGATATCTCCGCCGAATGGGGCGCGCAGCGCGTCAAAGGCCTGTCGGTCGGCAAGGCGGTCGCGCACGCGTTGCGGCGGCCGCTGCGCCACTTCGCCGACACCGCGCAGAAGGGCACCGAGACGAGCCTCATCGAGCGCTTTCTGTACCCGAAGTTCGGTCCCGGTCAAATGTGGGAGGAAGTGGCGCGGCAGGTCGCGGCGCGGGGCGGGAGGGTGCTGCTCCGACACCGCGTCGTCGCCCTGGTACGCGATCGGGCGGCGATCACCGCGATCGACGCGCGCGACGAGACCGACGGCTCCGTGCACCGCTTCCCGTGCGCACATCTGGTCTCGACGATGCCGGTGCGGGATCTGGTCGCGATGCTGCAACCGGAGGACCGCGAGCTGCGGCGGATCGCCGAGCACTTGCCTTATCGGGACTTCATGGCCGCGGGGCTCTTGCTGCGCCGCATGCGCTCGACTGGCCGCCGCGCCGACCGCAGGAGCGCGAACGGCATGCCGCCGGACAACTGGATCTACATTCAGGAGCCCGACGTCAAGATCGGCCGGCTGCAGGTGTTCAACAACTGGAGTCCGGCGATGGTCGCCGATCCCTCGACGATCTGGCTCGGCCTCGAGTACTTTTGCCGCGAGGGAGATGCGCTCTGGTCGATGCCGGACGGCCGCTTCCTCGACTTCGCAGCCGCGGAGCTCGAGAAGATCGGCATGATCGACCGCGCCGACGTGCTCGACGGCACGGTCGTCCGGGTGCCAAAGGCATACCCCGCCTATTTTGGCGAATACCGGCAGTTCGCGCGCGTGCGCTCGTTTCTCGATGCAATCCCGAACCTCTATCCGGTCGGCCGCAATGGAATGCACCGATACAACAATCAGGACCACTCGATGCTCGCGGCGAACGCGGCGGTCGAGGCAATGCTTGGCACCGCCGATAAATCGGCGATTTGGCAAATCAACGCCGAGGACGATTACCACGAGGAGTCGGAACACTAAGAACGGCAGCGCTGCCACGAGCGCATCGGCTGACGAGAATTGTCAGGTTCTGCCAACGCGCGGCAGCTCGGACGCCGGACGGCGACGCGACTATGTCAAATGCTAGCACGCACGCCTATATCAAATACTTACAATTCAATACGTTATACACGGATCTCGGCAGCTGGCACGGCCCTTGCTAGATACAGTGCACTGGCGCAAGCCGTTGTTCGTCCCACGGGATTCTTAACTGGTCCGATTACAGGAGTTCACATGCAGAAGCAAGTTCAAAAGGGTTTCACGCTGATCGAGTTGATGATCGTTGTCGCGATCATCGGCATCTTGGCGGCGATTGCGATTCCGGCGTATCAGAACTACACGATACGCGCGCAGGTCACGGAAGGTCTGAGTTTGGCTGACGGCTGGAAGACCTCGATTGCCGAGTACTACGCGCAGAACGGCACGTTCCCGACCTGTGCGTCGGTGACGGGTGGTTCGGGTTGCATCGCGGCAGCCGGCGCGACGACCGGTAAGTATGTATCTTCGGTGGCTATTTCCGGCGGCGGCATCTTGATTACCTACGGCAATCAAGTGAATGCGGTCATTAGCGGCATGACGCTTGGTATGACGCCTTACACCAGCCCCAATAACGACATCATTTGGGTCTGCGGCACTTCGGCTGTGCCTCCGAGCGCGACGATCGGATCTGGCGTGACTGCTCCGGCGACCAACGTCGCCGCGCAGTACCTGCCGACCTCCTGCCATGCCTAAGTGCCTTTGACTTGGACGTGGCCCATACCGGCTTCGAGCGGTGTGGTCCAACCGGAGCCCCTCCCACGAGGGGCTCTTTTTTTTGTCGCGCGCCTTGGGCAT
>DATLSG010000005.1:0-48113 GCA_035534275.1 Steroidobacteraceae bacterium | reverse complement strand
AACCCAGCGCACGGTCCTGCGCCTGCTGCAATTGCCGCAAAAGCAGTACCTGCTGTCCGCCGAACAACCCGGGGATCTTGCTTGAAAAGTCGCCGTGGAAATTACCGTGTATTGCCGTCTGAGATGTGCGGAAAGTGCGTTAGTAAGGACCCGCCCTCGGTTGTTTGCTTTCAGTAATCGTGCAGCCGTGCAGCCGCGGTGCCAACCGGAATCCCACGCTTGCGATCGGTGAACGCTGACCCCGGTTCTTCTGGTCGCTGGCGTGTAGCCCCTGACTTTAGAGTGATTCTGACCACTGTGGCCTTCGACGGCGGCCGCGATGGCGAATTGCCGACAATCGGTGTTACCTGCGGCCACCGGAGATAGGCCGACCGCTGACGAAATTCGTGAAATGTCGGCTTTGTTTTTGCCGGCAGGAGTGGCCCTTTCGATAATATGCCCGGCCATGCTGACCATTGCACACAGGGTTGAGAACGGCGGGCGAGGTGAGGACCGCGTCCTCGTTGAGCATTCTGGGTCACGAACCCTTGCGGTCGTAGCAGACGGTGCTGGGGGCACGGGTGGCGGCGCAGCCGCCGCGGCGATGGCGTGCTCGATCGCGGCACAAAGATTGCGAACTCGGGGCACGGGAACTGCGGAGGATTGGGTGAAATGCTTGTACGAAGTGGATCAGGCGGTGGTTCGGACAGGTGGGCAGTGCACGGCCGTAATCGTAGAGATCTCGCAGGGCCGTGTCGTTGGGGCCAGCGTCGGAGACTCCGGCGCGTGGCTGCTCACGGGAAAGGCGATTGTCGATCTCACCGAGAACCAACATCGTAAGCCTCTGCCGGGCTCGGATGAAGCCTTGCCGATGGGCTTCGGGCCGGTTGAATTGTCTGGGCGGCTGTTGATCGCCACCGATGGCCTATTTAGCTACGCGACGGACAGCGATATCGCGCAACGGGCAACGGCGTTATCGTTGAACGACGCAGTCGATCAATTGATCGCTGGGGTACGACTACCTAACGGCGCATTGCAGGACGATGTCGCCATCATTCTGCTAGAGGACGTCGCCTGACATCCGAAAAACCCCACAAGTTGCGGGGCGATTGAGTGTCGGACGCCGCGCCGCGGCTCGGTGGTCGCCAAGAGGGGTGATCGGTCAACCGACGACCTTGCGATGCGTTGACTCCCTTGTAGGATCAGCATCATCGAAGGAATACTGCCATGATCAAGACTGCCGCCGTTGCCTTGAGTGCTGCATTCGGGATCGCCGCCGTCGCACACGCGCGGCCCGTTCAGGCGGATCCGTATGTGCGCGTCGGTATTCGAGTGCCCGGGCTGGTCGTCGTCGCGCCGCTCGTGCGCGCACCGGTTTACTACCGATCGTACCGCTATGGGTACGCAATTCCCTATTGGCGGTGGAACGTCGATCGAGACGACTTCGACCATCGCCACGGGGATTGGCACCGTCATGACTATGACCCACGGCGGGAACGCCGCCGAGGCGAACGGCACGAACGATAAGATCTGAACGTCGTTGAAGATCGGGCGGCTCGGCAACGATGCGCCCGAAGGCAATGGTACGCGACACTTCCGATCGCACCCGATGGGCTGGTCTATTTGCTGTCGTCGCGTTTTTTCTGAGCGCCTTTTGGTAAGTGCCGTTCACCGCGCATGACTATGGAGCACATAGACGGTGCCCTGTAAACAGGCGTCAAAGTTTGACCAGGGTTTCGGCCTGACCGGCGCCGAAGGCTGACCAGGACCTCATCGGCATTTCTCGACGAGAATCTGGGGGTTGCTGCATCCTCCCATGGTCAATATTGGACGCCGGATACTGGTCAACCCTCGATGTCGGTTACCAACCCCCTATCTGGTCGAATTGTGGGATGTTGCTTCGATCGGTTGAGAGCGCCTCTCGTGATTCCGAGCATCATGGGCGCACGCGACAAACGCTATGTCGCAAACTACTGGAAATTCGTCGAACGGTTCGCCGTGACCCGCCTTTCCGGAGTACCCACCACCCTGTCTGCGCTCGCCAGGATGCCGCCCCAGGGCGAAGGTCTCTCCTCGCTCCGGTGCAACTTCGTCACCGGCTCGACCGCCCTGCCGATCTCGGTGCGTCTGGATTTCGAGCGGATCTCCGGAGTCCGGATCCTCAACTCCTACGGCCTGACGGAAAACACCGCGAGCGTTGCCATCGAACTGCGGGACGGAGCGTCGAAGCCACAAAGCTCCGGTGTGCCCGTGCCCTATACGCAGGTTCGCGCGGCAAGCTTCGTCACCGCGGATGCCGACTGGCGCGAGTGCGCGCCGGGGCAGATCGGCATGCTCCAGGTCAAGGGGCCGGGCGTCTCGTTAGGCTACGTCGGCCAATTGCCGTCCGCCCGCACCGCTGACGGGTGGCTGATCACCGGCGACCTCGGGCGTATTGATTCCGATGGCGTGCTCTTCGTGACTGGACGGGCCAAGGACATCATAATTCGGGGCGGACACAACATCGATCCGGGAGGCATCGAGGATGCGCTTCTCCGCTCGCCCGAGGTGCTCTACGCGGCCGCGGTGGGCAAGCCCGACAGCTACGCCGGTGAGCTTCCGGTCGCCTATGTACAGCTCGTTCCCGGCTCCAGCATCACCGATGCCGAGCTCATCGCGCTCGCGAGCCAAAATATCAGCGAGCGGCCGGCGACCCCGAAGGAGATCTACATCGTCGATCGGATCGCGATGACCGACGCAGGCAAACCTTCGAAGGTCGCATTGCGCCACGACGCGGCAAAGCGGGCGTTCCGTACCGCGCTGACGCAGGCGCTCGATGGCTTCCTGGCCGCCGACGCGTGGGACCTCGACGTACAGGGGCATCCGGTCCACGGCACCATCGTCACGATCTCGATTGCAGGTACTCCGGGCGTCGATACGATCGCGGTCGAGGCGCGCATCGCGGAGTTGATGTCGCGATACTCGTACGCCTACGAGATCGACTGGCCACGCTGAGCCGAAGGAGAAACAATGCCGGATCTCGAGACGAGAAGCGAATCGGTGGACGGATCGCCGGGCCAGGATTGCGTCACAGCCGGCATTGGCCTGCTGCTTGCACGCTTCAGCGACGCTGTCGATGGCAGGCGACCCAATGAGGTGGCGCGGCTCTTCGCACACGATGAGCTCTTTCAGCCGGGCGAGAAGGCTGTCCGCGGGCAGCCGGCCATCGAGAAGTTCTACATTGAGCGCTTGAGCTCGCCGCTTCGCAGGACCTGCCACGTTTGGGCCAATGTGCGCGTTTCGCGCTCCGGGACGAGCGCTGCAACGGTCATGGCAGTCCTGACGAACTATGTTTACGATCCGGCCGTGTCTCGTACGGAGCTGCAGCAACGCATCGGCAAAGTCACGGCAGCCTGCCTCAGGGATGCCGATGGCACCTGGCGCTTTCTCGAGCACCTCTACGATCGAATCTTCGCCGTCAGATTGCAGCTTGCCGATGCGCCCACGACCAACGAACCGAAGTAGGAGCAAGCATGTCGTCCATATCACTGAATGATGCTTCACGCATCATTGACTCGGGACTCGAGCGTGCGCGCGAGCTTCGATTCAAGCCCCTCACCATTGCGGTACTCGATGTGGGCGGCCATCTCGTGGCGATGAAGCGTGAGGACAACTCCGGGATCCTGCGACCAGAGATCGCACAGGCCAAGGCTTGGAGCGCCCTCGGCATGGGAGCCGGCAGCCGCGCGCTCGCAAAACGCGCCGAGCACGCACCCGGCTTCTACGCGGCGCTCGCCAGCACCTCGCTCGGGCGCATGATCCCCGTGCCCGGCGGCGTGCTGATCCGCAACGCTTCCAACGAGGTGATCGGTGCCGTCGGCGTGAGCGGTGACCTTCCGGACAATGACGAAGCCTGTGCCGTCCACGGCATCGAGCAAACGGGCCTCACCGCGGACACCGGAGCGGAGTGACGTTGAGGCTCTGCAGCTTCACCCAAGATTCGGTCGCGCGAGTCGGCCTCGTACTCGCAGATGAGGTCACCGATCTCGCCCGATGCGATGCGGGCTTCGCGACCGACCTACGCCTGCTGCTCGCATCCGCCGGCGAGCTGCACGAACGCATCTTGCGCGCTAGCGCGCGAGCGCCCCGCCTGGCGCTCTCGAGCATACGCCTCGAGGCGCCTGTGCGTAGTCCGCGCAAGTTCCTCGGCCTCGGCATGAGCTATCGCTCACACGCCGCGGAGATCCGCCGGCGCGGCGGCCAGGTGCCGGCGCACCAGCATTGGTTCAACAAGCAGGTAACGGCGGTAAGCGGTCCCTACGACCCGATCCACCTGCCGCGGGTCTCATCGCGGCTCGACTATGCAGGAGAGCTCGCGATCGTAATCGGCAAAGGCGGTCGGCACATTCGCCGGGACGATATTCACGAGGCAATTGCCGGGTTCATGATCTGTAACGACGTCAGCGTGCGCGATCGGCAGCGCCGGGCGCCAACGGCGACTCTCGGGAAGTCCTTCGATACCCACGGCCCCACCGGACCCTGGCTTACGACGGTCGACGAGATCGTCGACGCCGGGCGGCTCGGCATCCGCACCTGGGTCGACGGCGAGCTGCGCCAGAACGGCAACACGGCGGAGTTGCTGTTCAACTTTGGCGAGATGATCGAGGAGCTCTCGACCGTATTCACTCTTGAGCCCGGAGACATTCTCGCCACCGGCACGCCGGCCGGAGTTGGGCAGTACCGGGATCCACCATCCTTCCTCACTGTGGGACAGACCGTTCGCATCGCCATCGAGGGGCTTGGCCAGATCGAGAACAGAGTGATCGCCGAGCCGGAGGCTCCCTCGAGCGTCCGCCACCCAAGCGGTCAGGCTTGCTTATACTGTCATGTTGGAAGTGATGGCAACTTTCCTGGCGTTTCCGGCCGCAGACCTGGAAGCGCTCATCGTCGAGCGCTTCCAGCCTCGCAAGCCGGCGCTCGTCGACAAGAGCCACCGCGCCTACGCGGCGGGTCCGTGTGCAACCGAAGCATTTATGGACTGTGGACAACAGGCGATCCGATGAGCTTCTATGGACCGCCGCTCGGGAGAGGATCATGGTGACGCTGAATAATCCGATGGGGACGGACGGCTTTGAGTTCGTCGAATATACCGCTCCCGATGCAACCGAACTGCGCATGCTGTTTAATCGGATGGGCTTTCCCGTCGTGGCCCGGCACCGATCGCGCAATGTGACGCTACATCGTCAAGGCGACATCAATTTTGTGATCAACGCCGAGCCGGGGAGTTTCGCGCAGCGATTTGCCCGAGAACACGGCGGTTCGATCTGCGCCATGGGCTTCCGGGTCAAGGATGCCGCATTTGCTTACAAGCGGGCGCTCGAACTCGGCGCCAAGCCCGGACCGCAATCGGCGGGTCCCATGGAACTGAACATCCCTTCGATCGAGGGGATCGGCGGCAGCCTCATTTATCTTGTCGACCGCTATGGCGACCGAAGCATCTATGACGTTGACTTTGTTCCGGTGCAGAATGAGGCCGGTACCGGGGGAACCGGCCTCACGCTCCTGGATCATCTGACCCACAACGTCAAGCGCGGGAATATGCAGGTGTGGGCGGGCTTCTACGAGAAGCTATTCAATTTCCGGGAAATTCGCTATTTCGACATTGAGGGTAAGGCGACCGGGCTCTTTTCGAAGGCCATGACGAGTCCTTGCGGGAAGATTCGCATCCCGATTAACGAGTCGCAAGACGATAAGTCGCAGATTGAAGAGTATCTGCGCCGTTACAAGGGCGAGGGCATCCAGCATCTGGCGCTCGCCACAAACGACATTTATCAAACTGTCGATCTTCTGAGAGCCCGTGGCGTCGTCTTCCAAGATACGCCGGACACCTATTACGAAGGCGTCCCGGGCCGTGTCGCCGGTCATGAGGAGGATTTGTCGCAGCTGCAGCGCCGGCGCATTCTGATCGATGGTTCTGCGCAGGATGGCATTCTTTTGCAGATCTTTACCGCCGATGTGCTTGGACCGATTTTTTTCGAGATCATTCAACGCAAAGGCAACGAGGGCTTCGGTGAGGGTAACTTTCAGGCTCTGTTTGAATCCATCGAGCTGGACCAAATCCGTCGCGGCGTCATCTGATCGAGATAATTGACGTCTTTCAGTGAGAGGGTCATTTGTGCATCGTGCCGTTAGTGGTCAGCCCCATGGTGTCTCGCATAGCTGTCGAGCAAACTGCGAATCATCTTTTGATACGGAACTTTGGAGCGTGCAGCGTGACGCTTGAAAAACTCAACGCTTCGCCTGCTTAGAGAAAGGGTGACCTTCACTCCATCATCGCGCAACACGAGTTGATCCGGAGGGGGCAAGAAGTCGCCGACCACCTTAATTCGCCCGAGAGGTTCGTCTCGGTACTTTCGCTTGCTGCTCATAGATCCTTTTACCTCGGCGCCAGAATCCGGCACCAATAACGCGAATCACATCACCACGGTAGGTGAAGCGTACCGTGAGCGCGCCATCGCCCGTCTCCCACTCGAAGCTTGGGTTCAGAATCAAAAGCAGAGCAGACGTATGGCGATATTACCGTACGATGATATGGAAGTTCGCTGACCTCCAGCGTCAATCACCGGGCGCAACGCGTCCCGACCGCCGCCCCATCGGCGCTTGTCTCCGAGGCCTACCGAAATGTCGCGGGACGCAGTCCTGCATGCTGCGGCAGCCCGTCGGCCGGTTGGTTCCAGCCGGGGCGTCAAGCCGCGGGGTGCACAGCCGGCGATCCGACGGCTCTCGGCGGCCGATTCGCGCGCGGTTACCCTCGCGGCTAAGCGCCGCGGTACGATGTGCGTAGGGAGTGAGAATGAGCGAACCGACCAGCGCGAACGACGACCCCGCAGCGCCAACGGACGCCGCCGATGGTAGCGTCGACTACACGCAGTATTCGCGCGCGCAACTGCACGCATACCGGGAGCAACTCGATGCCGTGAGGTATCCGCAAAACGCTCAAAATCTGCGTAGCGAAATTGCGGCGCGGGAAGCGCGCAGCCTGCAAAAGGTGCCGGCGAACTACGTCGCCGAGGGACGATTCACGCGACGCGACGGATGGTTTGGCTGGTTGGCGGCGAAGCGGCGTCGAAGTTTGGTGTACGGCGAAGGTGCGATCGAGGTGCGCCCGGAGACGGTCGCCTTGCTCGGTTGGCAGCGGACATGGCTCGGCTTGGCGCAGCGATCCGAAGCGACGATCCCGACGAATCGCATCAGCAACGTCGCGTGCGATGGCGCATTTATTCGTTTCGACGTCGGTATCCGGCGCGTGCTGCGGCGGCGCATCGAATTCGTCGCAAACTCGGCGGAGCGCGCCGCGCGAATCGGCGATTTGCTGCCCAGATCCAGGGACCCGGGATTCGAGCAACGGTGGAGCGAGGTTCGCGACTTTCAGCGACGTCTGCGCGAATCGGGTGCGCGCGTTTGGATAACTCCGCTGCTCGTGATTGCGAACATCACGGTGTTCGTTGCGATGGCGGTGTCCACGAAGCAGATATTTGGGTTCGATCTACCGACGTTATGGGCCTGGGGCGCGAATTACGGGCCGCTTACGATCGGCGGCCAGTGGTGGCGCCTCGTGACGTCCCTGTTCGTTCACTTCTCGGCGATTCATCTGCTCGTCAATCTCTGGGTACTCTGGAACATCGGTCGCCGGACCGAGCAGCTGTTCGGAAATGCCGCGGGCGCCGCCATATATTTCGGCACCGGTATCATTGCCAGCCTGACGAGCATCGCTTGGGCACCGACGCTCAGCAGTGTCGGCGCGTCAGGCGCGATATTCGGCCTGGTCGGCGCTTACCTTGCATTCCTGCTGCATCCCGGGTGCGGCGTGCCCCGTTCGATTGCGCGGCGCCACTGGGTGAGCACGGCCATATTCGCATTGTTCAACCTGTATTCGGGCGCGACGCAATCGACCATCGATAACGCGGCCCATGTCGGCGGTCTAGTCAGCGGGCTCGCTCTCGGCTGGTGCTTGGCACGGCCACTAGGGCGTGAGTGGCGACGCAATTTCTCCTACCGAAAAATCACCGTGGCCGTGTCCCTATTCGCGGTCGCCGCAAGCTGCGCCTATTGGTGGATTCATGGAAATAGCACGGTGTTGCCCCCGCCGACGCGATACATGCGAGCGCACTCCTGGTATGTGCGCGGAGGATCGCGAAATCTGAGCGAGTGGCAGGCGCTCGCAGCCGCGTCGGGCGCGGGCGAGATCAGTGACGTTCAGCTGGGCCAAGCCCTTCAGCGCGACATCTTGCCATTCTGGCAAATGGCGGACGCGAGGATCAGCCGCGAAAACCGTACGCTGGCGGGAGCCGAACGACCGTTTGCGCTCTTGGTCGGACAATTCGTCCGGCTGCGCTTGGATTGGGCGCAGGCCGTGATTGCAGGAACGTTGCGCGGGGACCCGAGTGCGGCGATGACCGCACAGAAGTTGATGGCTGAGACGATGCGCGTCGCGGCGCGGATCGATCTCATGGCGATGCACGCGGCTATGGCTCAGCGATCCCGTCCGCTATCGCAAGCGGCGCCGTTCGTCGCACTGCGATCGCTTTTTAACCTCACCGACGCCCACTGCGTCTCCGCACCTCCGGGTTACCAGAGCGATTTCGATCCAAAGGACGACTCGGCTGACGGACCTGCCGTCCGTCATACCATCGGTTGTGGAGCGCAGCGCCTCTTTCTCCTCGGCGATTATCGGGGACTCGAGGCCCTGATGCGCCGGTTCGCCGCTGCGCGAGATTCATTGCCGGACGGCACGTCTCGATTGTCGGGAATTGCCGCGGGAATCGACACTTTGTTCGGTTTCGGCGGGCTGTCGATCCAGGATGTCCTGCAGCGTACTGCCGACTGGAGGCGCGACGTGCCTGGATCAATCAATGCCGGCCTGGTCGAGGTCGTGGCTCTCGAGAACTGGGCCTGGGCGGCACGGGGACACGGCTATGCGAACGCCGTGACGCCCCAGTACATGGCGGTCTTCAGTTTGCGTGTCGATATGGCCGCTGCCGACCTCGCGGATCTCGCGAAGCGCGCGCAGTCGGATCCGATCTGGTACCAACTGTCCTTGGCCAACGGCCTCGACGACTCCGACCCGGCTGACCGCCGGCGCGAGCTATTCGACCGTGGTTGGAAGAAATTCCCGACTTACTGGCCACTGTATCAGGCCATCTTGCGGGCGCTGATGCCGCGCTGGGGCGGCTCATACGGCCAGGTCGACGGGTTCATTCTGGCCATGAGTCACAGCGACGGTCGTCCGCTCGATGCGGCTCGATACGCGCGCCTCTACACAATGTACTCCGATCTCGAAGGTCGAGACTTCGATCCGTTCACCGCCGTCCCGGCGGATTGGCAAACAATGAAGACCGGATACGAGGAATTGCTCGCACGCTATCCACATAGCGACTATCTTCTCAATCGCTTTGCAAATTTCGCTTGTCGCGCCGAGGACGGAAACACCTATCGACATCTGCGGTCGATGATTGCGACTCGCGTGCTGCCCGACGTATGGACAGTGACTCATAGCTTGGCAAAATGCGATGCTGGATCCAAGACGTGGGCGGCCTGGTCGCCGGCGCTGGCGGCGGCCCACGACCGGTATAGCAAATGGCTCGCAATGACCGGACAGCATTCGCTCGGACCGATTACCATCGGAATGACGGCCCAGCAGTTGCTCGGGGCGGCCGGAACGCCGGTGGCAAAGGATCACAAGTCCTGGACCTACAACTCGATCGACGCGAGTCACAATGGCGTTTTGAGCGCATACTTCACTGCGGCATCGGCCGGTCAAGAAAGACGCGTGGACGCAATTGAATACGTCGGCGATCGGGCGTCCGCTCCCCGCCACATCGCCTTTCTCGACGGATTGTCGCAAGCGCAGTTGCTGCGCCAATTCAGCGGCACTCATATTGTGAAGCCAGTTAACCACGATCTCTTCTACATCTACTTTGCGAATGGCGTTTTCGCCGGTCTCAATGACGGAGTCGTGAAGTCCTACGGCATTTACGCCGTCAAACCTCAGTAGCCGCAGCAATTCGACGCGGTCGTGCGGTCGATGAGCCGACAAGCGGGGGGTGCGTGAACTAGTCCGGGCACGTCTCGGCAGCGGCGACCGCCGACGGCGCCACCTGCGGTTTGATTCGGCTGCCCCTGGCGCAAATCGAGGCTGTCTTGGTCCGATAGTTCGATTTGCGGCGAAATTCCCGATCCTGGGCCTCGTTTGCCCCTACAATGCTGCCAATCGTCAAGAGCCGTGCTTCCATGCGCTGGCACTTGTATCGACGGTCGGCGTCGCATGCAAATAGGTCGCCGCGTAAGTTGCACTTTTGGGCACTCACGGTGCCCGCAACCTTCGATGAGTTTCAAAGCACTATGAAGACGCCCACGGGTCTGCAGCCGCTGATCGACGACGGTATGGTCGATACCGTCGTGCGCCGCTTGAAGAGCGGCAAGGAGGCGTCCGTTTATATCGTCGCCTGCGGTGATCAAGTCCGCTGCGCTAAAGTCTACAAGGAAGCGCAGCACCGCGGTTTTCACAGGCTCGCGCAATACACCGAGGGCCGCAAAATGCGCAATAGCCGCGATCAGCGCGCGATGAGTAAGCGTGGCCGCCACGGGCGACGGGTGCAGGAAGTGGAGTGGAAGAATGCCGAGGTGGATGCGTTGTATCTCCTCGCCGGAGTTGGCGTGCGGGTCCCGATGCCGTATCTGGTCCACGAAGGCGTACTGCTCATGGAGTTGGTGTGCGACGCAGAGGGGCACCCGGCGCCGCGGCTCAATGACGTCGAGATTTCGGCTGCTCAGGCACGCGAATGGCATGCGTTCATGATCTCGCAGATCGTCCGTATGCTGTGTGCTGGGCTGATTCATGGCGATCTATCGGACTTCAACGTACTACTGAGCAAGGGCGGACCGGTCATTATCGATCTGCCGCAGGCAGTGCACGCAGCGAGCAACAACAATGCATTCGCGATGCTGGAACGCGATGTGAATAACATGCGCACAGCCTTTGGCCGAAGCGCACCGGAGCTGCTGGATACGGAGTACGCGCGCGAAATCTGGAAACTCTTCGAAACGGGCGAGTTGACGCCGAACGCGGCGCTGTCCGGATACTGCGCTCCGGACACAACCGCGGCGGACGTCGACGCGGTGCTAAATCACATAGAAGAGGAGCGCCAGGAAGCCGAACTTCGAGAGCGGCGGCGCTTGGAGGTCGACGCGGCCTAGGCCGGAATGCCTGGAGGAGAGCGGTTAATGTGCATTGGCTTGGGTCCGATCTGACAGACGATGGCTGATTGACCGGGAACGGATCTTCGCGCGCGACGGTTGTTTGCCATTCCGATTGGTGTTCGAAGGCCGGTCGGCAATAATCCATTACCGGGGTAATTGGCGCGCCTGTCGTTAGCGCAATCCAAGGTCACAGCGCAGGACCAGATCTCTGTCCCGGCGGCGGTGCGCAAGAAACTCGCCATCGCACTTGGCTCCCTGCTCGCGGTTGATGCGAACGTCCTTGTTCGGCTCCTCGTGCGTGATGATGCCGGCTACGTTCAAGCTGCGCAAGCCTTCATCCGCAGGGGAGCCTGGGTATCGCAGTTAGTCCTGGCGGAGACGCTTTGGATCCTCGACTCCGTCGATGATCTTTCACGCGCGCAGATCGCGAGAAAAGCGGGGCGCTTGCCGGTTGCCACCTTTGACCGCAACATTGCCAAGTTGGCCGGCGTCCAACGCTTGGGATAATTGCGCTGCCGGCCTTTTTCAATGCGGCACGCGCGAGCATCTCTCGAGGTTTGTGTAGCTAGCCCCAAAAGCCTCCCGGCCGGATAGCATGTGAGTCCACCGGCACCAGGTCAGATTTCGAAGTGTGGTGCGAGGCGTTGCTCTTCACGGCAATTAGATTTCCTCAAGCTGAATAGGTGTGGCTCGCGGACGCGACTCATTCGGGTGGATCGAGATGCTCGGCCTGACGTCGCGCTGGCGAAGGTCACGACGCCGGGCGCTGTCCCGAATGCTGCGGCAAGCCGTCGGCCGGCTGGTCCCAGCCGGGTGCATCGGCCATCCAGATGTGATCGACCGGCGTCACGCGATCGGGCTCATCGAGGCTGCCGAACGTAAAGTCGATCTCGGCGGGGCGTCGCTCACTCCAATAAGTGAGCGGCGTGCCGCAGACGCCGCAAAAAGCCCGCTCGACCCCTGGCGAGGAGCGGTGAGTGCGCAGCGCGGCGCCGTGAAACTCGACCGACGCCAGTGTGACCGTGAACCATCCGACCGGGGACGTGCCGCTTGCGCGGCGACAGAATTCGCAATGGCACCATGTCGCCGGATACAGCAGTGGTCCGCAGCGATACCTCACGGCCGCGCACAGGCAGCGCCCGGTCAGCGCCGAGGCGAGTTCTCCCCTTGAGCTTGCGGTTTTTGGTGACTGGCCCATCGATCGTCCCGTTCGCCATATCCTACACGCGATCGGGGTCTTGCGACCTCGCCGCGAGGCGGCGATGTAACGGTATGAAGGAAGCCGAGGCACCACACCCGTGAAGGCCGTGCCGACGAAGCCGAAAGCCGTCGCGCTGCGGATCGAGCTATTGGAGGTTCAGCCGCTCGTGTGGCGGCGGATCGTCGTCGCGAATCAATAGGCGTTCGCGAGCCTGCATTACCATCTGTAATGGGACATGGGCTGGTGGGACTCGCACGCGCACGAGTTCCAGGTGGGCGATCGGCGACCGAGGTGACGACGAGCAAATCGACATCCTGCGCCGGATCGGCGGCGCGTTCGGCCATCACCAGTTCGCTCTCAAGCGCATCAATCGCGACTGGTCGAGCCACCGGCGCAAGCGCCGCTGAATGCGGGGTCCGCGATCTGCCCGGTTGGCGCACCCGCGGTCGGTGTGCGCCGGCCGGCGCCAGTTCCCGTTTACAGATCGAGCGCAAGATACTCCGCCCCGGCGATCGGGTTGAATACGTAGGGGGCGATGAGCTTGAATCCGAGCGCACGATATAGCGCCTGCGCGGCGCTCATGCTCGGCAGCGTGTCGAGGCAGAGGCGCGTGTATCCGATCGCGCGGGCGTGATCGCAGATCCGCTCGACGAGTTGCCGCCCCAGGTGCTGTCCGCGCACTTCCGGCCGCACGTAGAGCCGCTTCATCTCGCAGGCGCCGTCGCCGAGCGCGCGCAAGGCGACGCAGCCCACCGCTTCCACGCCGCGACGCGCGAGCAGCAGTCGGCCGGTGGGCGGTGCGTAGCGCCCCGGCAAAGTCGCAACCTCGGCATCGAAGTCCTGAAAGCACAGATCGACACCGACGCCGGCGGCGTACTCGCGAAAGAGCGCCTGCACCGCGGCGAGATCCCGTGGAAAGTCGGCCTCGTCGATCGCGATCGGCGCGTTCGTCAATCTCGTCGATTCCCCTGTCACGGCTTATCGCGAAACAGCGCGTCGAGTTCGGCGTGCGGCATCGCCCGGCCGAATCCGTCGAAACGACCCTCCCCGGCGATCCGGCGCGCCGCGTCGAGGAAACCCGTCCAGGCCGCGCGCGCGAGCGAACCGCCGACGCTGATGCGCCGCACGCCGAGCGCCGCGAGATCCGACACCGTGAACTCGCTCGCCCCGCTGATCAGCACGTTCACCGGCTTCGGGGCAACCGCCTCGACCACGGCCGCGATCTGCTCGCGCGTGCGGATCCCGGGCGCATACAGGCAGTCGGCGCCGGCATTCGCGTAGGCGCGAAGCCTTTTGATCGTCTCCTCGAAATCTGGCCGGTCGCGAATGAATCCTTCCGAGCGACCGACCAAGAGAATATCGGCGCCGGCGAGATCGATTGCCTGGCGCGCTGCACGCAGCCGCTCGACGGCGACGTCCAGCGCAAAGAGCGGGTCGGCAGCCAGGCCGCTCGCATCCTCGATCGACAGACCCGCGACGCCGGCGTCGATGGCGAGCCGCACGCTCTCGGCGACGCCCGCTGCGGTCGTTGCGTAGCCGCTCTCGAAGTCCGCGTTGACGGGGATGCGCGTCGCGGCGACCAGCGCCCGCAGATGCTCGAGGACTCTCTCCCGGGGCATCGCGCCGTCCGCATGTCCTTGCGACCACGCGAATCCCGAACTCGTCGACGCGAGCGCGGGAAACCCCAAGGACTGCAGCGCGAGGGCGGATCCTAAGTCCCAGGGATTCGGAATCACGAAGCAGCCGTGTTCGTGCAGGCGCCGAAAGGCGCGCCGCTTGTCGTCGATCGTGGGGGCTAGTGTTGTCATTGGTCGGTCTCCGCTTGGGGTACGGTCGAATCATCGCGCCGCGTGGAGGCGGGGGCAAATGATGAGGCACTGTGTCGCGTACCGGTCGTCGCGAGGGAGGTATTGGCGGCGAATAGTTCGACGGTCCGCACCTTTGCCGCCTGTTCGACCAGGCTATTGCCGGTCTTGCACCACCGGCGCGAACATCTGGACCACACCTTGTTCGTGAATGCGATCGATCTTCGCCGCAAGCTCGACAAATCCGCTGCCTATTACCACGGCATTCATGTCTACCGCTCCCTCAACGGCACCACGCCCGCGAATCGCGCCGCAAACGCCTCATCATCGAGGGCGAACCTGGCTTACTATGCCTGGGAACAGCATTGCAACGGACCATTCGAAACTTTTGTCGCGGCTTGATGGCTAATGCGCCTCCCATAGGCTACTGACCAGGGCTACTCGGCTTGACCTTTTGCCGTCAGCGGCGCCCGGCCGGTATCGGGCGGCTCAATTTTGCCGCATACGTGGTATTCGCAGGCGCACGCTACGGTGGCTCTTCGACTTCCAGTCGATAGCCAAGCCGAGCGAGAGCAACGGTCCACGCGTCAGCGGCCTCGCCGCGCCGCCTCGATCGCGGCAATGTCTATCTTTTTCATTGTCATCATCGCTTCGAACGCGCGCTTGGCCGCTTCGGGATCGCGATCGGAGAGCGCGGCCAAAAGGGTCCGCGGGGTGATTTGCCAACACACGCCCCACCTATCCTTGCACCAGCCGCACTGGATTTCCTGGCCGCCATTTCGCACGATCGCGTTCCACAAGCGGTCGGTTTCAGCCTGATCGTCGGTCGCGATCTGAAACGAGAACGCCTCGTTGTGCTTGAACTGCGGGCCGCCATTAAGTCCGACGCACGGAATGCCGATCACAGTGAACTCGACCGTCAGTACATCGCCCCGCTTGCCGTCGGGGTAGTCGCCCGGCGCGCGCAGGACAGCACCCACGGTGCTGTCGGGGAAGGTCTCGGCATAAAAGCGAGCAGCATCCATCGCAGTCCCCTCATACCACAAACAGATGGTGTTCTTGTTGACCATTGTCGAGCTCCTATGAGAGTAGAAAGATTATTGCGCTTTAGACCGGCGCCGACCGGCAATGTACCAATTTGGCCCGGCGCCCGCATTGGCGAGCGGCGGCTTTTCCGCGATGTATTTTGATCTCCTGTTCGTGATAACTTATAAAGCGCTTAATCGGCTGCCACGAACGTTTTAGTGGCACGGATGGAGGGGTGAAAGTGTGAAAATTACGGGCGGATGTTTGTGCAAGGAAATCCGCTATGAATCTGCTTCGGATCCAATCATCACGCGCGTATGCTGGTGCCGCGTATGCCAGTATCTCGGAGCTGGTAGCAGTACAGTCAACGTCTGCTTCGCCACTGAGTCCTTTAGTATTCAAGGGGTGACACGAGAATATCGTGGTGTCGCGGACAGCGGCAACACCATGCACCGGCGGTTCTGTGCGACCTGTGGCACGCCGCTATTCAGCGAGGCGGCAATTCGACCTCATCTCATTTTCGTGCGAGCTGGAACGCTTGATGACCCCGAGATCGCGAAGCCAGCCGTCACCATCTGGACATCGCAAGCACCGAGCTGGGCCTGCATCAACGACAAACTACCGAAAGTTGACCGACAGCCTCCTCCGGCGGCTTGAGTATTCGCAAAATCGGTGTCCGACCGGAAATTTGTTGAGGATTGTCCGACGCCTGGCCGCGTGCGCGCAAGTTTCCAGGCCCGCAGAGCCGGATGTGCAGGGGTTGGACAATCCTCAAGGGGCGTCGTAGAGACGATGGTGGCGCCGACCTTCAGGGCGGTGACTTCGCTCACGCGCAGCCCCGCGCCATATGCAACCGACAGAGCGGTTCGATGCTTGAGGGTGCGGGCGCTCTCGATCATGCGACGACGCAGCGGTGAGATCTTCTCGTACGAGGCGCAATGTCTCACTTCGCAAGTTACGAAACAGAATCTCGAACGTCAGCTGCCCGCCCACCCCAGATCGAAGCCACCCCTACCGAGCGGTTTAGTCCGTCGACCCGTTGCTGACGGTCGCGACCGTCCGGTCTCGGGTGATCAACGCCAGGTTGAGATTGGCCGGCGGCGCCCCCATCTCGCCGTCGTGACCCCTTTATCCGTCCTTGATCTCTCGCCCATAACGCAGGGAAGCGATGCGGCCCACTCGTTCCGCAACACGCTCGACTTGGCACGCCATGCCGAACGTTGGGGCTATAGGCGTTTTTGGTTGGCCGAGCATCACGGGATGCCGGGAATCGCGAGCGCAGCGACCTCCGTGCTGATCGGTTATGTGGCGGGTGGCACCTCCACGATTCGCGTCGGCGCCGGCGGTATCATGCTGCCCAATCATTCCCCGCTCAATATCGCCGAACAGTTCGGCACGCTTGAATCGCTGTACCCGGGCCGCATCGATCTGGGCCTTGGTCGGGCACCTGGGTCCGACCAGCGAACGGCACAGGCACTGCGCCGGAACTTGGCGTCGGACCCGGATGAGTTTCCGCGCGATGTACAGGAACTCGCTGATTATTTCTCAGATTCACCCCGCCAACCGGTGCGCGCGGTGCCGGGGACTGGGCTAAACGTGCCGCTGTGGATCTTGGGATCAAGTCTGTATGGCGCGCAGGTTGCGGCCGCGTTTGGCTTACCGTATGCGTTTGCATCGCATTTTGCGCCCGCGCAGATGATGGCCGCGATCCAGTTGTACCGGAGCGAGTTTCGGCCCTCGCAAACTCTCGCCAAACCCTATGTCATGCTCGGCTTTAATGTGTTCGGCGCGGATTCTCTGACGGAGGCGAAATTCCACGCAACCTCGATGCAGCAAGCGTTCGTGAATTTGCGCAGCGGCCGTCCTTCGCAGCTGCCGCCCCCCGTAGAGGGGTACACCGAGCGCCTGGGGCCGCAGGAGCGGGCGATCCTCGATCAGGTGCTGTCGTGTGCCTCGATCGGTACTCCCGAGATGGTACGCAAGGATCTGCGTAATTTCGTCGAGCAAACCGGCGCGGATGAGCTGATGATCACCTCGCAAATCTTCGATCACGCCGCGCGTCTGCACTCCTTTGAGATTGCGGCCAATGCATTCACCGGTGTGCCGCTGGATCGGATTTTGTGAGGCGACCCCAGATTGATGATCGTCCACCGGCCGACGCATGGCCGCCCGTAATTGCGGAGCTGACCCCAAGCAGCCGACCCCGAATGGCAGCTTGCCGGCGGTTTGAACACGTTCAAAAGATTCAAATCACTGTAGTATCGACCCCAGGGCACTGAGCTTGGCCGGTCGCTGCTTTGATAATCCACAATCGTTGGTTAATCCCAAGTAGTTTCCAAGGGGATTCTGCATGTCGTTGACTCTCTACGCTCACCCGTTCGCCGCCTATTGTTGGAAGCCATTGATCGCCTTGTACGAGAATGCGACACCGTTTACCTATCGAATGGTTGACGATGCAGCGGGATGGGCCGAACTGGAGTCACTTTGGCCAATCAAGAAGTTTCCTCTTCTTCGGGACGGCGACGCGACGATTGTCGAATCCAGCATCATCGTGGAATACTTGATGCGTCGTTATCCCGGAACGACGCGAATGATACCGGTGAGCGACGACGCAGCCCTAACGGTGCGCTTCATGGATCGGTTCTTTGACAACTACGTCATGAGTCCGATGCAAACGCTGGTTTCGGATCGACTGCGAACGCAGACCGAGCGCGACGCCAAAGGCGTCGCCGATGCGAGGAAGATGCTGGACGTTGCGTATGGATGGCTCGAAGAACGGCTCACGCCTCAAGCCTGGGCGTCCGGCAGTACCTTTTCCCTGGCGGATTGTTCCGCTGCCCCGGCGCTTTTCTACGCAGATTGGGTGCATCCAGTCGGCGATCGATTTCCGGGAGTTCTTGCCTACCGCGGCCGGGTTCTTGCTAGGCCCTCTGTCGCCCGTGTCGTTGATGAGGCGCGTCCATTTCGCAAGTTATTCCCTCAGGGAGCGCCGGATTCGGACTGATGAGCCGCTGGCCGTCCGTAGTTGGCCGTCCGTAGTTGACCGGTCGCGTCGCAGAACGGCCGGACCCTGGCGGACTGAGCCGCCGTTCATCATGTGGAATTTAACACGTCGAAGCTGCGCGCAGGCCAGCAACAAACGATCATGACCCGTTGTTGACGGTCACGAGCGCTCCCTATGCCGCAAACGCCGCTGAGATGCCGTCGTCATATCTCCTTGGGCGACATTAGCCATTTGCGCCGTGGGCAATGCACGTCCGAATCGAACGTGTTGGCGCACCGAATCAAACTCGGGCCCCTCAACTCTTGTCCGGCTTGGGCACGATGTCGCTCCGGTGCTGGAGTTCCAGCATGGCCTCCCGCCGCGCTTCGGGCGTGCCCCAACGCGGTCTCGCATCTTTCCCGGGCGTGACCGACCGCGTGTGCGCCTGTTCACGCTTGATGTGCGACGCGGCGCGCTCCTTGTCCCGTTCAAGTCGCAACGCCTCCCGACGCCGCCGGTCCTCTTGTTCCCGGCGAGCTTCCTCCTCCAGGCGTATTGCTTCACGTTCCGCCATGATCGGCACGTGGCAGGGCGCCATGCCGGCCGCTTGCAGGTACCGGCGGACGGCATCTCTCGAGTACCGGGTCGCGAATTCACTGATCAGCGGCAGGTTCAGCGCGCTGAATATGGGGTGCCAGGACTCTTCGCCATCGCTCGACCGGGAACGCACCTGCAATGCAGGATTGAACTGGTACCACCCGTGTGAAATGCGCTTGAAGAGCGCGCGATTGTAAGCGTAGTCGCGTTCCACTTCGTTGCGCGAGAGCAGGTGCGACAGATACTGCCGCTTGTTGCGGGCCGTGCGCAGGACGTTCACCGGCAGGCATTGCCAGGCCCTAAGTATCACCTGAGTGTCGAGCGCGCAGTCGAGCGTGCGATCGATCCGCGCAAAGCGGGACTTGAACAGAGTCCAGAATGTCTGAAACAGAAGATATTCAGACAGATGCTTGTCGACACGCACCAGGCGCTCGCCGGCCTTCAGGTCCACATGTGGTGGCGCGAGCAGTTCGTACAACGTTGCGCAGGGGCCGCCAGCGAATCCAGGGCCACGAAAGGCCTCACGCAGTGATAAGTGCAGCGCATTGCACCCGTAGTCATCGGTGGCGTCCCGGTCAGCGCCGCGCGCGAGCAATGCCTCGACCAGAGGAATGTTGCCGACCGCCGCGGCCGCCATCAGCGGCGTCTGATTCATCGCCGAGCGATGGTCGATTCCATGGGCATCGCACTGGCGAAGCACGTCCTTGAAATTTCTCGCAGCGTAGGTCGCGAGATATTTGCGATTGAGTGCATTGCGTTGTTGTTCGAAGGCCTGTGCACCGCCGGTGTGAGCGGCGCCGAAGTGTGCCTCCTGGGCAAGATAGGCGATGAGCTCCGGTTCGTCGTGGAAAATCGCGTATTCATGCAGGCGCCGCCTTTGCCGGTCGCCCACCACGTTTTCGCGGAACACCTTGATCAGCAAATCGCGCACGACGGTCTCGTCGTAGACTGGCCAGGGAGGAGGCGTCGGCTTGAGAATCGTGCGGCGGATGGCGTCGGCCTGCTCCAGCTTGCCCTGCATTTCCAGCTTGTGCGCTTCCTTCTGCCACTCCTCGAGGCTGGATCTCCTGGCGTCCACCTGTGCTTCGCCGCCGACGGTGAGGAACAGCAAGCCGAACAAAGCATGCGAGGTGTCGGACTCGACGAGGTACAGGTTCCTCACGGCGCGTGTCATCGCGACGTACAATGCATTCACGAAAAACTTGTAAACCTCGAGTGCCTTGTCGCTCTTGTCGCGTGCGCGGCGATAGTCGAGCGTGTCGCTCGCCAGATCCTGTCGGCCCACACCCGCGGTGATCTCCGCGAATTCGCGGCGGTGATCGGAGACGAAGCGGTAGAGTACGACGTTCTCGTACTCAAGCCCCTTCGCTTCGTGAATCGAGAACAAAAGCGGCGTGGAGAAGAATTCGCGCGCAGCCGCCTTGTCCTCATCGCGCATGACCAGGACCGCGAACTCGGCCGACTCGCGCGTCTTGCGATCCAGGTCGCGCTTGGCAGCATCCTGATCGGCCAGCAGAGTCGCCGTCCCCGGCTCGCCGCCCACCGATTCGACCAGGAAGTTGCTCTCCCTGTCGATCGATCCGAAGCGGTGGTGTTTGATCTTCAGCAGCGTATTGGCGAGCCGGGTGATTGCCGTGCCGTTGCGGAAGTTGGCGGTGAGCAGGCGCAGCTCCTGGTGTTGCGCGAGTTCCGGGTCGCCCCAGAACAGGGACTTGACCCGACTCCAGGAAAAGAAGTTGGGATGGACGATCTGGTTCGAATCGCCGCACAGCACGAAACGGTCGGCGGACTTCAAGGTCTTCAGCACCAAGGCGAGCTGCGCCGTCGTGAGGTCCTGTACTTCGTCGAGAACTGCGAAGTCGTAGCGCGCCTCGGCAAGCGCCAGCCATTCGTGCGCGATCAGGCTCGAGTCGTAGAGCCCCGCTTCGGCGAGCCATGTGCGGTATTTCTCGAACAGGTCGTAGACCCGGTCGCGCTCCTCGGCCGGGTAGAGGGACTGGCGTACGCCCGTAGCACGGTACTCCTCGCGGGACAGCACTCCGCCCGCCCGCGCGGCGAGCACGCCGCGAATCTCCTCCAAGGCCTGGTGCGCGTCGATACCCTTGAACGCCTGCCCCTGGCGGATGCGCGCGAACCAGCCGGCATATTCGCGCCAGCCCGCCTCGCGTCCCGGCGGGAGGCGGATGGACTCGACGAATTCTCGATAGGAAAGAAACGTGGCGTCCTGCTCTTCGCGCTCGAAGCCGTGGGCGAAATAAAGATCACGCGCGCTTCGCGCAAGATAGGCGGATTGGGTCACGTACAGAACGTCGCCGGGAGCGTGTTTGAGTTTCTCCAGCGCGAGGGCGGTCTTGCCGCTGCCGGCGCCGCCCACCACGATCAAGGGTGGCGGAAGGCGATAGACCTCCTCCTGGGCGTCGTCGAATGAGAGCGGTTTGTCCAGGAAATGGACGCGACAGCGCTGCGGGTGCAAATATCGCACGGGCTGGGCGTCCGAGCGCGCGATCGGCAAATCGGCATCGGGGATCTTCGCGTCGTCGATGTGCGCTCCGCGCAGAAACCGCGAGCTACGGTAATCGTGATTACGGATCACCTCGAGCATCAGCGCGCAGGTCTCCCCGCTGTGCCGTACGAGTGCGAACAGCAGACGGTCGGCGGCGTTGAGCTTGGCGCGGTAGAACTTGCCGTGGGTGACGTGGTCCAGCTTCTTGACGTCTGCCGCGCGGAAATCTTCGCCGGCGATCGCTTCGGCGACCTTGCGATACTGCGCCGTCAGGGCTGCAGTGTCCAAGTCGCTGTATTCGAGGATTCTCATGCGCAGTAGGTCATTCCAGGATACGGGTCCGGGTGAGTATAAGTGCGTGGCCGCCGAAATCCTGCGGGTTTTACGCGCATCCTTCCACCAGTCATCGAGACACAGACGCCCGGATGATGACGTCGAAGCGGCTTCGGGTCGGACTCGGCCGATCGGCGAGCGCTCGGCGGTTCAGACTGGAATGAAGCCCTCGAGCTTCAGAGCCCCGCCGTCGCAAAGACGGCGAGGTGACGCAAATCGGGGTCCTTTGAGGCCATTGGACGATTTGGCGAATGGCCTATCCCTGACAATGCCGCTTATCGAATGGTCTGGGCAGGTCGTATCCTCATGCACCAACCAGTCACGGTACGCCTCAGGAGTTCTTGCATGAAGCACCGGCCACACTCGGGCGAAGGCTGATGACGAACCGGCAGGAATTGATCGCCGCGTACACGGCGACGCGCTTCGAAGCCGAAACGCCGAACGGAATGATCGTACTGCGGATCGGCGCGACCAATGCGGCGCTCGCGGGTCTCCTCGAACGCGCGGCTGTGGATTGCGCCGGCTACCTCACCGCATGGAATCCGGGCAGCGTCCCGCAGAGCGCCGAGCGTAACGCGAATGCGCACCGTCGATTGCTCCACGAGATCGAGTCGCGCGCCTGCCCCTACTACAGCGGCTACGGGCGCGACCCGACCGGAGTCTGGCCGCCTGAGCACAGTCTCCTCGTACTGGGGTTGTCGCTCGAAGAAACCTGTGAACTGGGGCGACGGTTCGGCCAGGCGGCCGTCGTCGCGGTCGATGCGGCGGCGACCCCGCGGTTGGTTTGGCTCGGGCTCGCCGATCGATAGCGCAGTCACCCGGAAGGGTCCCCTCGGGTGTGCCAGGCGTCTGCGCTGTGGCCCGTCTGGGCGATAAATCGCCGCGCGTCCGTCGTGGCGGACGCCGTGCTCTACCACGACCGAGACCCTTCATTGGGCCTACCACATGCCACCGAGAGCGACTGTAATCGCTTCGCCGTTCACGCCGCCGGCGGCGTCGCTGCACAAAAAAGCGATCACCTGCGCGACCTCGCGTGGCTCAAGCACCCGGTTCTGCGGGTAGATGGCCGCCCGCTCGCTCCACACCTGTCCGACGCTGATGCCGCGCCGTTCGGCTTGCGTCTCCGCCGAGCGCTCGGCCATCGCCGTTCGCACCCAGCCCGGCAACACGGCGTTCGACGTCACGCCGAATGGCCCGGCATCCTGGGCGACGGCACGTGCGAGGCCGATCAGTCCATGCTTGGAAGCCGTGTACGCGCTGCCAGAGCGTTCCGCCTTCTCACCGGCGGTCGAACTGGTGAATACGAGCCGGCCGTAGCCGCGTCTGCACATGCCGCCGACCGTCAGTCGCGCGAGCTCGAACGGGCCGTCGAGGTTGATGCGCATCGTCTCGCGCCAGACCGCGGGGTCCTGCTCCCAGACGAGCCGCTCGTGGGCCGAGCCGATGCCATGGTTCACCACCAGCACGTCGATCGGTCCAAGTCGCCGCTCGGTCTCGGCAACGGCCAGTGCGCAGCCCTCTGCGCTGCCGAGGTCGGCCGCCACGTACTCGAGGCCGACGTCGGCCAGCTCTTTCGCGCTGCGCGCCACGACCATTACGCGCGTGCCCGCCGCCGACAGCAGCAGCGCCGCCTCGCGGCCGATCCCGCGGCCGCCGCCCGTGACGAGCGCCACACGTCCGTTCATTCTTCAGCTCCCCCTGGTCGTGAGGGCGAAATGGTCCCACGCCGGGCGGTCGCGCACAATCGGCCGGCGCATTTTGAGCATTGGAACGGATAGGCGAGCGTCTCCCAGGCAGAGGAGCGCTCGTTGGTGCCGCCGATCTGTGCCACGACGTCGAAGAAGCGTTCATGGATCTTCAGGAGGAAAGGATCGCAACCGCAGATGACGCCGAACGCGGCCATGTCCGTCAGCGCCGGTTTGAAACGATCCGGCTGCTACGCTAAACTCGCGGTTTGGTCGCCATGCGCCATGCCGAGCTCAGCCTCCACGAACGATCCGTCCGCCTCGCCAGTCAACACCGGACCGCCGCTTGATTCCCCGCCTCTCACGGAGGCTGCCGACCGGAAGATCGTGCGCCGCACACGCGCGCTGCTGAACCACCTGCGTTTCGACCTCGATCCGATGGTGCCGATGTTGCTGATCGCCGCCGTCGTCGGCCTCGTCAGCTCGATTGCGGTGCAGGCGTTCCGCGAGGCGATGTATGCGATCATCGGCCTATATAGCACGCACAAGCATTTGGTGGCCGCCGCGGCGGCGCTGCCCCTGTGGCATCGCGCCTTGATTCCGCCGCTCGCCGCGATTTGCGGTGGCTTGGTGATGTGGGCCGGGCATTACTGGATCAAGCGACCACGCGGCCCCGAGTACATGGAGGCCGTGCGGGTCGGCGACGGTCTGCTGCCCGTGGGGCCGAACCTGGTGCGCACCGCTTCATCGCTCCTCGCGGTCAGCGGCGGAATCACGATCGGCCGCGAGGGGACGATGATCCAGTTCGCGTCGGTGATCTCCTCGATCATCGGCCGCCTCGGCCGTGCCGATCCGGCGCACCAGCGCCTCATCGTCGCCTGTGGTGCGGCTGCGGGATTTGCCGGCGCCTACCACGCGCCGATCGCGGGAACCCTGTTCGTCGCCGAGATCATCCTCGGCGGCCTGCAGTTGCGGGAAATCGCCGCGGTGTTGGTGGCGGCGGTGATCGGCGAACTCACGACTCAGAGCCTGTTCGCGACCGGCCCGCTGTATCTGGCGCACATGGTGCCGCCGGTCACGTTCGTCGACTTGCTCAATGCCTCGATGCTCGGCCTGATGGCCGGCCTGGCCGGGCCACTGTTCTTGATGCTGCTCGATACTTCGCGCCGCAAGTATCAGGCGCTGATCAGCTTCCTGCCGCTGCGCATGGGACTCGCCGGGCTCGCGATCGGACTTCTGTCTCTGATGATGCCCGACGTCTGGGGCAACGGCTTCAGCGTCGTGCAATCGCTGCTCGTCTCTCACTGGGCGCTGTCGACCCTGCTCGGCGTCTTCGTGCTGCGCCTGCTCGCGGTGACGGCGGCGAGCGCCGCCGGCATTCCCGGCGGCGTGCTGACGCCGACTCTGGCGCTCGGCGGGGCGATGGGCTTGATGGTCTCGCACCTGTTTCTCGCGCCGCACGCGAGCCACTCGCAGGCCCTGTGGACCTTGGTGGGCATGGGGAGTCTGCTCGCTGCGACCACGCACGCGCCGGCGATGGCGGCGATCATGGTGTTCGAGATCACGCGCAACTACAACGTCGTGATGGCCGCGATGCCCGCCTGCGTGATCGCCTCCGTGGTCGGCAGTCTGCTGCGTCACCGCTCCGTGTATGCAGAGGCGCTCGGTCTGCAGAAGGGCGAGCACGCCCCGCTCGACGGTTCGACGGACGGCATCTCGAAGCCCGGACCTCGCGAAGCGGCGCAAGTGCAAGGGACGCGGACTTGACCGGGCAGCGCGGCGCGGCGCAACCGCGGCGACAAAAAAATAGGGCCCCGACGTCGACGAGATCGGTCTTCGAACCCGCGTATATCACGGATCCCGAGATGCCATAAGCGCGGACGGGTGCGGTCTCACCGAAGGTCTGGGTCGTGTCGGCGCGCACTGCGGCGGTGTCCGCACGCACTGAGGCGGGACCGGGCCCACGCCGGCCGTGGCTGCCTGACGCGCCGCCCTCGCGGGGGATTTGCGCGCCCGGGGATTTGCAGTATCGTCACGGCACAAGACCGGATACGGTGCCCCGCCTCCGGCAGCTGCCGCGGCAGGGGCGCGAATCGAAGGGAGCCAATCGTTCCATGCGGGCTTTCAGCGCAACGACGGCGGCGTCGGCGATCCTCGGCGCACTCATCTGCCGGCCGCTAGGCGCGGCGCAACGCTTTGCCGATCCGCTGCCGCCGGAGACGATTCCCGACGTCGCGACCCTGCCGGCGAAGTATCCGACCGGCTGGGTGTTCCTCGACTATGCATCCGAACGGATCGAGATCCGCAACGTCGGCAGCGACGCGCGTACCGTGAAGGGCGACGTGCAGGCGCGCGACTCGACGACCTTGCTGGTGCCCGACGATCGGCCGGAGTTCTACACGGCCGATACGGTCTGGTCGCGCTATACGCGTGGGACACGCACCGACTACATCACCGTGTACGACAACAGGACTCTCGACCCGATCGGCGAGATCGTGCTGCCGGGCGCCAAGCGGGCGCTGATCACGGCGATGCAGGGCATGTTCGAATTCACGGACCATCAGCACATGGGGCTGGTGTTCAACTTCACGCCCGCCTCCTCGGTGACGGTGGTGGATCTCCTCGCCCGCAAGGTGCTGAGTTCGGTCGACATACCCGGCTGCATGCTGATCTTCCCTTCGGGTGAACGCGGATTCTCGACCTTGTGTTCGAGTGGCACGATGCTGTCGGTGAAGCTCGACGCGCACGGCCGCGCGATCGGCCACGCCGAAACCAAGCCCTTCAATCACCTCGGTCACAACCCGCTGTTCACCGCCTCGACGCTGATCGGCGGGGTGCGCTATTTCGTGACGATGCGCGGTGACGTCCAGCCGATCGACATGCGTTCTGCCTACGCCAAGGTGTTGCCCGGCTGGCCACTGGTCTCGGCCGCCGAGAAGGCGGCGCACTGGCGCCCGAGCGGCTGGCAACTGCTCGCGAGCGACGGCATCCGCGATCTGTACGTTCTGATGCAGTCGCACGCCCACGAAGGCACACAGAAGGACGCTGCGAACGAGATCTGGGTCTACGACGTGGCGACCAGGACACGCATTCGCCGCCTGCGCCTGGTGCGGCCGGGCGGCTCGATCGCGCTGACGCACGCCAAGAAGCCGCTGCTCGTCGTGCAGGCGGGCGACCGGCTCGACGTCTACGATCCTGCAACCGGCGCCCTGATTCGCAGTTTGAACCTGCCGGGATTCCATACCCGGATGTTGATCCAGCCGGTTCGGTGACCGATGCACGGCGCATCGATCGTGGGCTACAGTGCGGGATCCGGCGTCGCCGCCTCGCTTGCCGCGCAGTTCGCGGACTTCCTGGCGCTTTTGCTGCTCGCCGCCGCTGCGCACAAGGTCGTGCAACGATCGCGGACGAGGCGCGCGATCCAGTCGCTCACCGGTCTCGCGGCGCGGGCGGCGACAGCGGCGCTCGCCGGCCTCGCCCTGGCCGAGGGGATCGCCGGCGCGGCCTTGCTGATTCCGCCGCTGCGCGCCGCAGGGGCCGTGCTCGCGGCCGCCGTCTGGGGCGGATACTTCCTGGCGCTCGCCCGGGCGATCGCGGCCGGCCGGCGCGATGTCGACTGCGGCTGCAGTTTCGGCGCCGTGAGTCCGGCGATGCTCGGTGCCCGTCAATTGCTGCGTACCGGCGCTCTCGCGCTCGGCGCGCTGCTCGTGGCGCTCGGCACCGCGGCGCCGCGGGTGCCCGATGCGGGCCTCGCCGAGATGTCGCTCGGGCGCGCCGCTTCGCTCGCCTGCGGCTCGATCGCGCTATTCGCGCTGTACCTCGCGTCCGATCAGCTGATGGACCTGCGCCGGCTGCCGATCGGGTCGGCGCGATGAATTTCGTGATCGCCTCGCAAATTGCGCTCTGGATCGCGGTCCTCGCACTCGCACTGCTGTGCCTCGCGCTCGCGCGCCAGATCGGAGTGCTGCACGAACGGCTCGCGCCGGCGGGTGCGTTGGCGCTCAAGCAAGCGTTGCAGATCGGCGATCCGGCGCCGCTGTTCGCGCTCACCGATCTGGACGGCGATCCGGTGCAGATTGGCGGCGCCCGGGAGGGGCGCGGACAATTGCTGCTGTTCATCTCCCCGGACTGCCCTGTTTGCGAGTCTTTGCTGCCGGCGATCCGCTCGGCGCAGGGGGCCGAGCGCAAATGGCTGGATGTGATTTTGGCGAGCGACGGTGAGAGCGAGCGGCACAGGATGTTTGCGCGCGAAAAAGGGCTGGCGAAGTTTCACTACGTGCTCTCGGAACAGCTCGGCCGCGCGTTCGGCGTCGCGAAATTGCCCTATGCAGTGCTGATCGACGAGGCGGGCCGGTTCGCCGCCGCCGGCCTCGTCAATTCGCGCGAGCACCTCGAGAGCCTGTTCGTGGCCAAGGAGTACCGGGTGGGCAACCTGCAGCAGTATCTGCAAGAGCGGGGACGGATCACGGCGTCGACGGGAGAGTGGCGTGGCTGACCTGGATCGTTTCACCGAGAGAATGTTGCGCGGCTTCGCCCATCGGACCTCGCGCCGCAGCCTGTTCAGCGTACTCGGCGGCATGCTAGCCGGCGCCGCCTCCTTGCCGCTGTTGCCGCTCGCGCGCGCCGACGGTGCAACGTCGGCCGCCGATCCGAATTCCGGCGAGCGGGCACCGGTGTACAGCGGCAATCCGCAGGACCCGGGGAACCAATCGAGCTGCGATTACTGGCGGTATTGTGCGATCGACGGCTCGATCTGCGCGTGCTACGGCGGCAGCGCCCACGCCTGTCCGCCGGGGACGGAGATGTCGCCGATCTGCTGGATCGGCACCTGCCGCAATCCGGCCGACGGGCGCAACTACATCGTCTCCTACAACGACTGCTGCGGCGGCATCCTTTGGGGCCGCTGCAATTGTCAGCGCAACGACGGCGATCGGCCCGTCGTGCGCCCGCAGAATAACAACGAGATCACCTGGTGTTTCGGCGTGAAGAGCCAGTCCTATACCTGCACGGTGGCGATCATTCTCGGTGTCGCGCCGAAGCAAAAATAGCCCGCGGCGCGTGCGGCTCGCGGTGATCGTGTCGGCCGCTGCGGCGGTGTGCGCGGCGGGTGCCGTTGCCGCGACGGTTGCGGGGTATCCTCGGCCTGCGCAGCATGGGCCGACGGCGGTGTTGCCCGGCGTCGCCGATGCGCGCCGCGCCTGGCGGGATTGGGCTTTGAACTGTCAGGGTTGCCATCGTCAGGACGGCGACGGTTCGCCGACCACGGCGCCGCAACTCGCCGGTCGCGTCGCGAAATTCCTGCGCGTGCCAGGCGGGCGCGAATACCTCGCGCGCATACCCGGGATCGCGTCCTCACCGCTGTCGAACGCCCGCTTGAGCGAGGTCGTGAACTGGATGCTTTGGCGCTTCGACCGGCAGGACTTGCCGGCGCATTTCACGCCGTACACGGCGGCGCAGATCGGCGCGCTGCGCGTTCGGCCGTTACGCCTGCGGATGGCGGCGGTACGGCGCGACTTGTTGCGCGACCTGCGGCGGCGCCAGCGCTCAGCCGCGCGCTGAATCCGCCGCCGGCGCTCCGGTCCACGTCAGATCCAGCTGCTTCGCCGCGCGCACGTCGTCCAGCCTCTGCACCGGCAGGGTGTGCGGTGCGGATTTCACCCGCTCCCGGTCCTCGACGATTTCGCGGAGAATCGCCGCGAACGCGGCGACGAAGCCATCCAGCGTCGCCTTGCTCTCCGTCTCGGTCGGCTCGATCAGCAGGCACTCCGGAACGAGCAGCGGAAAGTAGGTGGTGGGCGCGTGGTAGCCGAAATCCAGCAGGCGCTTCGCGACGTCCATCGCGGTGACCTCGGACTCGCGAGCCTGGCGCTTCAGCGTGATCAGGAATTCGTGGCTCGCGCGGCGATTCGGGTAGGCGGCATCGAGGCCGAGCGCCTTGAGTCGTGCGCACAGGTAATTCGCGTTCAGCGTCGCGTGGTCGGCGACCTGGCGCAACCCATCGCGGCCGAGCATGCGGATGTAGACGTAGGCGCGCAGCAGCACGCCCACATTGCCCATAAATGCGGACAGGCGGCCGATCGTCTGCGGCCGGTCCTTCTCCTCGAGCCAGCGGTAACGCCCGTCATCCTTGCCGACGATGGGGACGGGCAAGAACGGCGCGAGACGGTCGTTGACGCCGACCGCGCCGGCGCCGGGCCCGCCGCCGCCGTGCGGCGTCGAAAAGGTCTTGTGCAGATTCATATGGATCACGTCGAAGCCCATGTCGCCGGGGCGCACCTTGCCGAGGATCGCGTTCAGATTCGCGCCGTCGTAATACAAGAGGCCGCCGGCGCCGTGGACGATGCGTTCGATGTCGGCGATATGGCGCTCGAACACGCCGAGTGTCGACGGGTTGGTGAGCATGATGCCGGCGGTTCGGGGGCCGACCGCCGACTGCAAGGCGGCGAGGTCGACGTCGCCGTCGGCGTCCACGGGAATCTCGCGAACCGTGCAGCCGCACATCGTCGCGGTCGCGGGGTTGGTGCCGTGCGCAGCCTCCGGCACGACGATCTCGAGCCGCTCGTGATCGCCGCGCGCCTCGTGGTAGGCGCGGATCATCGACACGCCGGCGAACTCACCCTGGGCTCCGGCCATCGGTGTCAGCGAGACTGCGCGCATTCCGGTCACGAGCTGCAGGATCTCCTGCAGCTCGTGCAAACAAGCGAGCAATCCCTGGCCTTGGGACACCGGGGCGAGCGGGTGCCGGCCGAGAAATTCCGGCAGCGTCGCATACTGGTTGCAGGCCTTCGGATTGTACTTCATGGTGCACGAGCCGAGCGGATAGAAGTGCGTGTCGATGCTGAAGTTGCGCTGCGAGAGACGAGTGAAGTGGCGCACTGCATCGAGCTCGCTCACCTCCGGCAGCATCGCCCGACGTTTGCGCCGCAACCGCTGCGGCAGATCCGCAACGGCGTCGGCCTCGATCTGCGGCCACTGGTCGGTTGCGCCGCGGCCGGGCGCGCCATACTCGAAAATCGTCGGTTCACGGCTTTGCATCGCGTTCCCTCAGCAGATCCCGGCCGGTACCGGCGGCGCGCCGAGAAGACGTCCGAGTGCGGCGGCATAGCGTTCGACGTCGGCGCTCGTCTTAGTTTCCGTCGCGCAGACGAGCAGCGCGGGGCCGAGCTCCGGATAGTGCCCGGCGAGGTCGAATCCGCCGAGGATCCCGTCGCGCGCGAGTCCTTCGAGGAGCGGTGCGACGGGGCGATCGAAGCGCAGCACCGCTTCGTGAAAGCAAGGGCCGCGGAATGCCGTACGCACGCCGGGCAGGCGTACAAGGGCGGCCAGCAGTTCGCGGGTGCGCGCATGCGAGGCGGCGGCGGTGCGTTCGATGCCCTGCGCACCCATCAGCGACAGGTAGATCGTCGCCGCCGTCACCAGCAGTCCCTGATTCGTGCAGATGTTCGATGTCGCCTTGGCGCGGCGGATATGCTGTTCGCGTGCCTGCAGCGTGAGCGTATAGCCCTCGCGGCCGCTCGTATCGAGCGTGCGGCCGACGATGCGCCCGGGCATGTGCCGGACGAATTCCTTGCGAGTCGCCATGAAGCCGAAATACGGCCCTCCCGAGGAGAGCGGCACGCCCAGCGGCTGACCCTCGCCAACGACGATGTCGGCGCCGCGCCCGCCCCAGGCGCCGGGCGGCTCGAGCAGGCCGAGCGAGATCGGGTTCACCACTGCGATCACGAGCATGCCCTGGGCGTGCGCCCAGTCGGTCAATGCGTCCACCTCCTCCAGCCGGCCGAAGAAGTTCGGTTGTTGCACGACCAGCGCAACGGCGCCGGCGGCGGCGACGATGTCGGAGGTCGCGAGAATGCCTTCATCGGCGTCGTATGGCAGCACGTCGAAGCTCAGACCCTGGCGACCGGTGATCGCGCGGGCGACCTGCCGATAGTGCGGATGCGTGGTCGCCGGCACGAGAATCCGGCGGGACGGGGCCTTGCGGTTCGCGCGTACCGCCATCAGCGCCGCCTCGGCCAGGCTCGAGGCGCCGTCGTAGAGCGACGCGTTCGCAACCTCCATGCCGGTCAGCGAGGCGATCATCGTCTGGTATTCGTAGATCAGTTGCAGCGTGCCCTGGCTCGCCTCCGCCTGATACGGCGTGTACGAGGTGTAGAACTCGCCGCGCGAGGCGATCGCCCACACGGCCGCCGGAATGTGGTGCTCGTACGCGCCGGCGCCGATGAAACTGAGCACCATCCCGTCGGCGGCCGCACGTTCGCGCAGCAGGCGGCCGATGCGCATTTCGTTGAGCGCCTCCGGCACGCCCGCGAGCGGTTCGGAGCGCAGGCCGGCCGGTATCTCGTCGAACAAGGCCTCGACGTCGGCAGCGCCGATCGCGGCGAGCATCTCGCGCACGTCGGCCGGCGTATGCGGGATGAAGGCCATCAATCGTCCTTCCCGTCGAGGAACTCCGTGTACTGCGCGGCCGACAAGACCGCGCCCGCAACCGCGTCCGGCGCGACGCGCACGCGCATCATCCAGCCCGCCCGATATGGATCCTGGTTGATCGTCTCCGGCGCCTTCTCGAGCACCGGATTGCAGGCGATCACCTCGCCGGTCACGGGCGAGTAGACGTCGGATGCGGATTTCACCGACTCGACGACGGCGCAGGCTTCACCGGCCTTGACCGCGCGTCCGACCTCGGGTAGTTCGACGTACACGAGGTCACCGAGCGAGTGCTGTGCATGATCGGTGATCCCAACCTCGACGGTGCCGTCCGGCAGCCGCCGCAGCCACTCGTGCGCATCGGTGTACTCGAGTTCGGCGGGAACGGTGCTCATGGCTTGGAGTCTCCGGGTTGAGGTTGGGAAAGCAGCGATTGGCCGTGCCGCACGAACTTCGTCGGTACGACGCGGGCGCGAAGCAGCCGGCCGCGCACGTCGACCTGCACCTGCGCACCGGCACCGGCCGGCAGCCGGGCGAACGCGATCGATCGCTCGAGCGTCGGCGAGAAACCGCCGCTCGTGATCTCGCCTGCGCCCGCGCCGGGTGCGATCACGCTCTGGTGCCGGCGCAGCACGCCGCGGTCCTCGAGCAGCAGGCCGACGAGTTCACGCACGGCGCCGCGCCGCTCAATTGCCTCGAGCGCATCGCGGCCGATGAAGCGCCTCGATTGCGGCTGCATCGTCACCGTCCAGCCGAGCCCGGACTCGAACGGATGCGTCGTCTCGTCCATGTCGTTGCCATAGAGATTCATGCCGGCCTCGAGGCGCAGCGTGTCGCGCGCACCGAGGCCGCAGGGAACGACGCGGGCCGCGATCAAGGCCTGAAAGACGCGTTCGGCCTCGGCCGCGGGAAGAACCAACTCGAAGCCGTCTTCGCCGGTGTAGCCGGTGCGCGAGACGAACCAGTCGCCGAACTGGCGCCCGCAGAACGGCGACAGTTCGAGCGCGCCGGTCGCGTCGGCCGGCGTGAGCAGCGCCGCGGTCCGGGCACGCGCCTCCGGCCCCTGGACCGCGAGGATCGCCAGATCGGCGCGCTCGGCGACCGCGACCTCGAAGTCGCCAGCCCGGGCGCGGATCCAGGCGAGGTCCTTGTCCCGGGTGCCCGCATTGACGATCAGGCGAAACGAAGCATCGGTTTCGAAGCCGACGAGCAGATCGTCGACGACACCGCCGCCCTCGTTCAGCATGCAGGTGTAGAGCAGCTTGCCGGGAGCGCGCAATCGGCCGACGTCGTTTGCCAGGAGCCGTTCTAGGAACGGCCGTACGCGCGGGCCGTGAAGATCGACGACCCCCATGTGCGAGACGTCGAACACGCCGGCCGCGCCCCGCACGGCATGATGCTCCGCGAGCTGTGAGCCGTATTGCAGCGGCATGTCCCAACCGCCGAAATCGACCATGCGTGCGCCGAGCGACCGGTGCAGATCGTAAAGAGCAGTCCGTCGTCCCATGGGCCCCCCGTACCGCCGTCACTCAAAGCGGGGCCGAACGGCCACAATCCGCGTCATTTGACGAAGGCATCGTCGATTGTCCGGGCGTAGCGGTCGTTCGCGGTCAGCGTCGGCAGGCCGAGCGCCTCCTCGATCGTGCGCCCCGTGCTGTAGTGATCGTAACGCACGCGGCTGACGAAGTCGCGGCGCACGCTGTGCCGTGAACCGACCAGAATCGTCGCCACGTGGTTGGTCCGCATCGTCGAGGACTCGTCCCAGGTGAGGATCAACAGCGAGCGCTGCCCGCGCCACGCCGGCGAGACGAACAGCGGCGCGAGCGTGCGCTCGAGCCACGCATCCTGGACTCGCAGGCTCTGCGGCGAGCCGTTGCCGGCGTCCTCGCCGTCGTCGTAATCGTCCGCGGCGATCCATGCGAAATCCGGAGTCGCCGCCGCCGACGCGAGATCGGTCGCCATTTGCGAGGTGTCGAACAAGTGCGCGCGGCAGCGCGCCGGATCGTCGATCACATCGGCGTAATTGATGAACGGCGCGTCGTCCGGTTCGTAATATTTGTCGAATTGCTTGGTCGTATTGCAGGGCGTTCCCATGCCCTGCTCGTAGGCCTTCCAGGTCTTGCCCGCCGCTTCGATCGTGTCGCCGATGTGGCGCACGGCGAGGCGCATGTTCGGGAAGTAGATCGCGCCGCGCACCGTCGTGGCGCCGTCGGCGATCGCCAGATAATTCTCGTCGCTCGGGTGATACACGGCGTGATAGCGCGCGAGCAGGGTGCCACGCGCGGCGAGGCCGTTGATGTACGGCGCATCCTTGGTGTCGCCGATCACCTGACGGTAGCGTGTGTTCTCCATCATGATCAGGAACACGTGATCGAAGCGTGGCACGCGCGACGGCGGCGGCGAGGGCGGCGGCAGATCCGGCGCCGGCTGCAGTTCGAGGCGCAGCCGCTCGGCGTACGCGGCGTCGTGCGCGGGGTCGGTATTCGTCAGCTGCAAGACGACGCGCAAGCTGCGCGTGCCGTGCGGGATCCTGCCGCTCGCGCTGCGCGCCGTGAACGCCGCGGCCCGCCCGCCGACACCGGCGACCGAGGCGACAGGGCCCTCGAGTTGCACCGAGCCGCGCAGCGGCCGCCCGGCCGCGTTGTGGAAGATCAGCGTCAGAATCGTCCGTGCGTGCCCGGAGCCGGTGGATCCGAGCCAGCCGGAGATCGTGTACCGGACCGTGCCGCGGTCGATCGCCGCGCCGTCCGCGCGCAGATCGATCATGCGCTCGAGCGTCGCGGAGCCGTAAGGGCCGCTCCCGATGCGGCCGGGCAGGATCGACGCGGCGCCCGCCGCCGCGACGTCGGCGACGTCGGCGCAGAGCAGCTGCGGACTGCCGCCGATGGTGATCCACCCGGGCACCGTCGTCGATGCCGCCGGATCGTTCGTGCAGGCGGACGTGTCGGCGACGGCGAGAAAATTCGTGCCTGCCATGCCGGCGCGGGGCAGGAGGGCGATTGCGGTGGCGAGGGCGGCTGTGCAGAGGAACCCGGGAATGCGGCTGCGCATGCTGTGCTCTCGATTCTGGTCGCTTGCGACGCACCGGCGCGTCCGCTGAAGCGATGATAGCAAACGCCGCCGGCCGAGGTCCGCGGCGATGGTTCCCGGGGCGTGTACACTCTCGGCGCCCGATCCTTGGACGGCCGGAGCGAGGATGCGCCGGCGATGGAGCCGATCAATGAACGCTGCCGCCGGCGCCGCTCGAGACATCGCGCGACCGGCGCTTTTCATCTGCGCGCCGGCCTCGGGCCAGGGTAAGACGACGGTCACCGCGGCGCTTGCACGGCACCACCGCCGCCGCGGCCGCCGGGTGTGCGTGTTCAAGGCGGGTGCGGATTTTCTCGATCCGATGATCCTCGAACGAGCGTCGGGCGGCCCGGTGTATCAGCTCGACCCATGGATGGGCGGCGAGGCGCATTGCCGCGCGCTCTTGTACCGCGCGGCGCGCGAGTCCGATCTGGTTCTGGTCGAGGGCGCGATGGGCCTGTTCGACGGCGATCCGTCGAGCGCGGATCTGGCGGCGATCCTCGGCATCCCCCTGCTCGCCGTCATCGACGGCGGCGCGATGGCGCAGACGTTCGGCGCGCTCGCTCACGGGCTGGCGAGCTACCGCGCCGGTTTGCCTTTCGCGGGCATTTTCGCCAACCGAGTCGCCGGGGAGCGGCATTATCAGATGCTCGTGGGCAGCCTGCCGCCGGGACTCGCAGCCTGCGGCTGGCTGCCGCGCGATGCCGAGATCGCGTTGCCGGAGCGGCATCTCGGTCTGCTGCAGGCCGGCGAAATCGGCGACCTGGAGGCGCGGATCGAGCGCGCCGCCGACGTCTTGCAGGGCGTCGGCGAGGCCTTGCCCGCGCCGGTCCGATTTGCCCCCGTCGCCGGCGAGGCTTCGCCCCCCTGGCTGCGGGCGACTCGGATCGCGGTCGCGCGCGATGCGGCATTTGCGTTCCTGTATCGCGCCAATCTCGATCTGCTGTCGGCGCTCGGCGCCGAGCTCGCGTTCTTCTCGCCGCTCGACGATGCGGCCTTGCCGCCGGCGGACGCACTCTACCTTCCCGGCGGCTATCCGGAGCTATACCTCGAGCGGCTGGCCGCGAACCGGACCATGATGCGCGCGGTCCGCGCCCACCACGCGCTAGGCAAGCCAATCGTCGCCGAGTGCGGCGGTATGCTGTACCTCGCCGAGACGCTGACCGATGCGGCCGGCCGAAGCGCGTCGATGGCCGGCGTGATCGCGGGTCGCGCGACCATGCAGCCACGGCTCGCGAACATCGGACCGTACACCTTGAATCTGCCCGAGGGCCGGCTGCGCGGCCACTCGTTCCATTACTCGCGCATGGACAGTCCGCTCGTGCCGTTTGCCTGGACCGAGGGCGCGCTCGCCGGTGCGCGCGGCGAACCGGTCTTTCGGGACGGACGCTTGCATGCTTCCTACATGCACCTGTACCTGCCGTCGAATCGACTCGCGACCGCGCGGCTGTTCGCCGCGGCGCCAAACGCGGTACGATCGGCGCATCACGCGCACGCATGAGGGACTGCGATGGCTGGCGAGACGGATGAAAAGGGCGACGAGAAGCGCAACCCCGGCGCCGATCCGGCCGAGTTGACGCGGCGGGCATTCGTCGCGGCGACAGCGGCCGCAGGCCTCGTCGCGGCTTCCGGCGCGGTCGCGGCGATTCCCGGCCAGGTCGTCGAACGCGACGTGCGGATCGAGACCAAGGACGGCGTGTGCGATGCGGCATACTTTCATCCGCCACACGGCCGGCATCCGGGTGCGTTGATCTGGACCGACGTGTTCGGCCTGCGCCCGACGTTCCGCGCGTTCGGCCGCCGGCTTGCCGCTCTCGGCTACGCGGTGCTGGTGCCGAATCCGTTCTACCGGCATTCGCCGGCGCCGGTGATCACGGGGGTCTCGACCTTCGATTTCAAGAATGCCGCCGACATGCGTGCCCTGCAGCGCTGGACGAGCGGGCTGTTCGCGCCCGGCGCGGTCGAGCGCGATGCCGCGGCCTACGTCGGGTTCCTCGATCGCGAACCGCAGGTCGATCCGGCGAAGGAGCTCGGTACGCAGGGCTATTGCATGGGCGGCCCTCTGGTCCTGCGGACCGCCGCGCTGCTCCCCGACCGCATCGGCGCGGGCGCCTCGTTTCATGGCGGCGGTCTCGTCACCGACAAGCCGGACAGCCCGCATCTGCTGGCGCCGAAGATCAGGGCGCGCATGTATTTTGCGATCGCCGCGAGCGATGACGAGCGCCAGCCCGACGCCAAGGTCAAGCTGCGCGAGGCGTTCGCCGCGGCTGGCGTCGCAGCCGAGATCGAGGTCTATCCGGGCACGATTCACGGCTGGTGCGTGCCGGACATGCCGCTGCACGACGGCAAGCCGATCTACAACGCGCCGGACGCCGAGCGTGCCTGGGGCCGCCTCATCGAGCTGTACAGGACGGCGCTCGCCTGAGGGTGGGCAAGTCGGACGGGGCGGCGAGTGACTCGGGGTGGGCGACGATGAGCGACGCAGGAATCGAGAGTTTGAGTCTCGCACTGCGCAAATTCGCGCAGGACCGGGACTGGGACCAGTTCCACACGCCGAAGAACCTGGCGACGGCCCTGATCGTCGAGGCCGCAGAGTTGCTCGAGCACTTCCAGTGGATGGACCGCGGCAGCCGCGAGGATCTGTCCGCTCGCCAGCGGGACCTGGTCGCACTCGAGATGGCCGACGTGCTCTTGTACCTGATCCGGCTCGCCGACAAGCTGGATGTCGATCTGATCGCCGCGGCACGACGCAAGCTCGAGCTGAATGCGCTGAAGTATCCCGCGGCGCTCGCGCATGGCACGAGCAAGAAGTACACCGATCTTTGACGATCGATGCGTGTTCCCGGCGGCGCTAGAACCTTTTGTAGAAGCCGACCGACAGACCGCGCGGCAGGATCTCGACCATGATCGGCACGTGCCGCGTCGTCGACCAGTAACCGACCGCGCTTCCCAGCACGTAGCCCGCGAGCACGTCCGTCTGCCAGTGCGCCTGGCTCTTCATGCGCGCGATCGCGTCGTACACCGGCAGCGCCTCGAGCGCCCAGACCCAGGGGTGATCCTTGCGGTAGTTGACGATGAACGGCGTGACGAAGCTCGCCTGCAGCGTGACTTCACCGCTCGGAAAGCTCTGGCAACAGCTGCCCTGAAACCACGCGTTCGGGCCGCGGCCCTGGTATGGCCGTGCGCGGCTGAACGTGTACTTGAGCGCCGTCGCGCCGAGACCGGCGATGATCGACGCATCAGCGCTCTGCCAGAACGTGTGGCCGATCCGGTTGTCGTTGCCGAACCAAAGGCTGCCTGCAGCCTCGACGGCGACGACGCCGAATTCGAGCGCCGTCTGGTTGCTGCGTGCCCAGATGCCGCTTTGGTCGAGCGACCACTCGTGGTCGATGCCGATCGGGCCGCCGCCGGCATGGGCGCAGGCGCAGAACAGTGCACAGGCGAGCAGGCAGGCGCGCGCGGGCCGTGCGCTGCAGATCGATCCTTTGGGCATCGCGTCGTCTCCTCATCGATCCAGGGGCGATCGTCACGCACCTGGCGCATCGCGCAGCGACTTGCCGCGCGCGTTCTTAACAGCCTTCGCCGCGCGGGCGGCGTCGAGAATCACCTGCTCGAGCACGGCGAGATAGTCGAAGTACCGCCTGCGTCCGCGCGCGGTGAGCCGGCAAACCGTCAGCGGTCGGTTGTGCTCGATCTCCTTGGAGAGCGCGACGATCCGCTCCGCCTCCAGCACCTGCAAGTGGCGGCTGAGATTGCCGTCGGTGAGCGCGCACAGCCTTTTGAGCGCGCCGAACGAAAGTCCCCGCGGATGGGCCACCAGCGAGGTGAGCAAGGACAGCCGCGCGTGCTCGTGGATCACGCGATCGATCCCCCGGTAGGCGAAGGGTTGGTCGGCAGAGGTCTTGCGCTGGCGGTCAGGCATCGAACTTGCGGTAGCCGAATTGCAGCACCGCCGCAACCAGCAACTGGCCGACGCCGAACGGGATGCCCATCTCCCAGGGCGACAGGGCCCCCGCGCCGTCGCCGAGCGCGAGGCAAATCAGGCCGGCGCTCAGATACCAGGCGCCGACGATGAACATCTGGCGCGGCAGGAAACGGCAGGAGGCGAATATGCCGAGACTGAACAGCAGCTGCCACAGACCGGGCAGCATCCATAGGTCGCGCGGCGCGAAGCGCACCAAAACCGTGGTCAGCAGCAAGCCGGCGACCAGCGCGGGAATGAACTGCTCGGCCGCCGACTGCATCATTTCCTTGGCGAACTCGCTGTGCACGCGCTGCGTGCGGCGGATCGTCTCGATGCCGGTGAACGCCGCGGAGACGATCGCGGTCGCGACCCAGGTGGCGAGGAAGGCCCACACGCCGCGCGCACGGTCGTGCATCCAGCGTCCCTCGCACGCCGCGACCGCGAGGGCGAGCAGGCCGGATGCTGCGATCGAGGCCGGCCCGTAACCGCGAAACTGCGTGCCTCTGGCGATCTGGCCGCGGATCGTGCGGATGTCGGCCAAGGCGTCGGCGAACTTTCTCATGCTTGACACGGTCTCACTTTGCGCGACAAAGTAACCGCGGCGGGCCGAGTGCGCAAGTGGTCGCTGGTCGCATCCCTCTCGTAGCGCTTCGGGCGTGCCGCGAGCGTCAAGAAGTGTCATGAAAGGCAAAGAAATGTCAAGATCGCCGATACTGCTGCTCGCGGGCCTCGCGGGCCTCGCCCTGGCGTCGCCGCCCGTCGCCGCCACGCCCCTGCATTTGGCCGCCTACCGGGGGCGGGTGGTCTATCTGGATTTCTGGGCGTCGTGGTGTGGCCCCTGCAAGCAGTCGTTCCCGTGGATGGAATCGATGAGCGATACCTACGCGCACCGCGGCCTGGTGATCGTTGCCGTCGACCTCGACCGCCACAAGGGTGCCGCGGCGCGCTTTCTCGGCGAGTTCCACCCGGATTTCCAGATTCTCTACGATCCGCGCGGCTCCCTCGCCGAACGCTTCAAGGTCGAGGGGATGCCGACCAGCCTCGTGATCGACCGCGACGGCAAGCTGCGCTACCGGCACATCGGCTTCGTGCCGGCGGACGCGGACCGGTACGAAAGTCAAGTCAAGCGTCTGCTGGCGGAGAAATAGGGGACATCATGCACATCAAGCTCACGAATCTTCTGCTGATTGCGGGCGGCGCGCTGCTGCTGAACGGCTGCGTCTCGCTCGGCGTCAAGCCGTGGCAGCGCGACTTGCTCGCGCGCGAGGACATGCAGTTGAACGCCGAACCGCTCACGCACCAGATCGACGATCACATGTACTTCAGCAAGGAGGCCTCCTCGGGCGGCCGTGGATTCGCCGGCGGCGGTTGCGGATGCAATTGAAGGCGCGGGGGGCCGGCGCGAGCCGAGCTACCCCGGCGGATATGCGCATCGTGCGGCGCCGCCTGATCGCCGCGAGTTGCGCGTTGCTCGGCGCGACGGCCGCGCGCAGTCAGGACGCGACCGGCGCCGCGTCGGATGCGATTTCCGGCGACTGGAGCGTCGACTCGGCGCTCGCTTACTACCACGAGAGCGGCGGACGGGTCAGCGCGGTCGAACCGATCGTGAATTTCTCGAAGACCTTCGACGACGGCAGGACCTTCAGCGGCGAGTTGGTGTTCGACAGCCTGTCCGGCAGCACGCCGAACGGCGCCCTGCCGAGCACCAAGCCGCAGACCTTCGCCTCGCCGTCCGGCTCGTCCTTGAGCTCGGCGCCGATCACGTACACCACCTCCTCGGGGCAGCTGTCCGTCGAGGGCGCGCGGATCTATACGATCAATCCAGGGCAGCAGCCGATGGACCCGCACTATCATGATCAGCGGCTCGCCATCTCCGGCAACTGGGGTATGCCGCTCGGGCGCCTGACCACGGCGACCTACGGCGGCAAGCTCTCCTATGAGCACGATTTCCTGTCGGCGTCGGTGAGCGCGGGGATTGCCCGCGCGTTCAACGAGAAGAACACGACGCTGTCGTTCCAGCTGAACAACGAATTCGACAAGCTCAATCCGATCGGCGGCGCGCCGTTGGCGGCGAGCGACTACGCGCTGTTCAAGAAGACCGGCGGCAAGACCAAGGACGGCGTCGGCATGATGCTCGGCCTGACTCAGGTGATGAATCGCCGCTGGCTGTCGGAGCTCAATGTCTCGGTGGACCGCTTTCACGGCTACCTGAACGATCCCTACAAGATCATCTCCATCATCGATCCGGCGGGCGACACCACGGGTTATCTGTACGAGAAACGGCCAAGCTCGCGCACCCGCAAGAGCGTCTATTGGGACAACCGCGCCGCCTGGGGCCGACTGTCGACGGACCTCTCCATGCGCTACATGTTCGACACCTGGCGCGTGCACTCCGACACCGCCACACTGAGCGTGCGCTGGTGGAACCCGGACCGCGACCGGTTTCTCGAGCCCTACGTGCGCTGGTACCGGCAATCGGCCGCCGACTTCTACACCCCGTGGCTCGACAGCACCGGCTCGAGATCGATCGGCTACGCCTCGTCCGATGCCCGCCTCGGCGCATTCCACGCGTTTACCTACGGCCTGAAGTACGGCGCCAAGATCCGCGATTCGACGGATCACATGTCCTCGGAGTTCAGCATCCGGGTGCTATACTACCGCCAGACTCCCGATCACCGGCTGGCCGGTCCGGGAGCGCTGCAGGGACTCGATCTGTATCCCGGACTCGAGGCGCTCCTGCTCCAAGTCGGATATAAGTTCTAGCGGACCAGCGACGGCGTGAGGCTGTGCCGGCAAGCAATTTCGCGCCGGATCCGGCGCTCAAGATCGAGCCTCGCGGGGCCGACCTGCTCGCGGTCGGTTTCGGCGCGATGGCGAGTCCGTGCGAGCTGCTGCTCTGCACGGCGAAGCGCGGCGAAGCACTCGAACTCGGCACGATCGCCGCGCGCGAGGCGTTACGCATCGAGGCGAAGTTCAGCCGCTATCGCGACGACAGCGTCGTCGCGGCAATTCACCGCAGCCGCGGCAGCGACGCCGGCATCGAGGTCGACGAGGAGACCGCGTCGCTTCTCGAGTTCGCGCGCGAGTGCTTCGAGCTCAGCGACGGTTTGTTCGACATCACCTCGGGCGTGCTGCGGCGGGCGTGGACATTCGACGGTTCTGACCGGGTTCCACATGCGGACGCCGTGCAACGCCTGCTGCCTCTGGTCGGCTTCGGCAAGCTTCGCTGGCGCCCGCCGCACCTCGTGCTGCCTGTGGGCATGGAACTCGATCTGGGCGGCATCGGCAAGGAATACGCCGTCGACCGCGCTTTCCATCTGCTGGCGGCCGTCCGGCAGGCACCCTTCCTCGTGAACTTCGGCGGCGATCTGCGCGCCAATCGGCCGCGGCGAGGCGGGCCGTGGCAGGTCGGGATCGAGCGACCGGACACCGAGGGCCGCGCGGCGATGATCCTGGAGCTCGAACGCGGCGCCCTGACGACGAGCGGCGACGCGCGTCGATTCTTGCTGAAGGACGGCATTCGCTACGGTCACATCCTCGACCCGCGTTCCGGCTGGCCGGTGCGCGATGCGCCGCGATCGATCACGGTCGCGGCCGCGACCTGTACGGAGGCGGGTTTGCTGTCGACGCTTGCCATGCTGCAGGGCGCGCGCGCGGAGGCCTTCCTCGAGGAACAGGGGGTGATGCACTGGCTGCTGCGCTGAGGCGGCGCTCGCCGGCCCTCGGTGCGCCAGCGCGCCAACGCTGCGCGGTGAGCATGCTAGGCTATGGACAAACACACCACCGGAGGTAGAAGGAAATGAGTTTTACACTGCCCGCATTACCATTCGCGATCGGCGCCTTGAGCGCCCGCGGCATGTGCCAAGAAACGCTGGAACTGCATTACGGCAAGCATCACAACGCCTACGTGACGGCATTGAACGGCCTGGTCGAGAAGAACGACGCTCTGAAGGGCAAATCGCTCGACGAACTGGTGCGGCTGTCGTACGGCAAGGACGACCTGCAGGCAGTGTTCAACAACGCCGGCCAGCACTGGAATCACTGCGTGTTCTGGGAATCCCTGTCGGCCGGCGGCGGTGCGGTACCGGGTGTCCTCGAGAAGAAGCTCATCGAAGATTTCGGCGGCGTCGACAAGTTCAAGGAACAGTTCAAGGCGGCTGCGCTCGGCCAGTTCGGTTCTGGCTGGGTATGGCTCGTGCTCGCGCCTACGGCCAAACTGAAGATCGTCAAGACATCGAACGCCGTGACGCCGCTCGCCACCGGCGACGGCAAGGTGTTGCTGGTGCTCGACGTGTGGGAACATGCCTACTACGTCGACTTCCGCAATCGGCGCCCCGACTTCACCGACAACTTCCTCAACAAGCTCGCGAATTACGAGAACGCAGCGGCCAAGCTGCAGAAGGCCTGAACCTGCGCCGCCCGCGCCGCCCTCCGGTCAGCGGACTGGCGGTGATCGCAGGCGTGCGCGCGGCGCACGGCGCCGCGGCGCGGCTCGCGGCGCAATGAGTCCGGGCGTGGCTTGGCCCCTTGCGCAAAAGGCCCGATAGAGGACGTCGAGAATATCGAGGGCCGGCCCGGGCGCGAGCCCGTAGTGAATGGTTTGTGACTCGCGGCGGGTGTTCACGAGGCCGCGCGCGCGCAGCACCGCGAGGTGCTGCGACAGCGCCGATTGGCTGAGCGGCACGCGGGCATTGATCGCGCCGACCGATTTCGGGCCGTCGAGCAGCGTGCACAGCACCGCCAAGCGCTGCTCATTGGCGAGCGCCTTCAGCAGTCCGGCGGCATCGGTCGCGTGCCGGCGAATGTCGGCCATTGCGGCATACGCGGGCTCGCCGCCCGCGACCGGTGAACCCGGTTCCGCTCGTCCAGGGTGTCTCATGCGCACAAGTGTAGCGCAGCGCCGCGCGGCCGGCCGCGGCCTACGCGGCGGAACTTCGCGGCCGATCCGCCGGTCGAAATCGCCGGGCCGCGAGTGGCGCCTGCCGCCCCTTCGGGCTGTCGCACGACGGAACTCGATCGACGCCGCTACATTATTGGACCGGGAGGATCGGATGACGGATTCCAGTTCGGACCCGCGCGTGACCAAGCCGGCGGCCGTGCCCGCCGCCGGCCGCTCCAAGGCTGATTCGCGCGCCGCCTTTGAAGGTTTGCACGAGTATCTCTCGGGTCAGATCATCGGCCAGGAAACGCTCGTTGAACGTTTGCTGGTCGCGCTGCTCGCCGACGGCCACCTGCTCGTCGAGGGACCCCCGGGCCTCGCCAAGACGCGGGCGATCAAGGCGCTCGCGCATGCGGTCGAGGGGGACGTGCAGCGCGTGCAATTCACGCCCGACATGCTGCCTGCGGATCTTACCGGTTCGGAGATCTACCGCCCCGAGGAGGGCGGGTTCCGCTTCCAACGCGGACCGCTGTTCCACAACCTGATCTTGGCCGACGAGATCAACCGCGCTCCGGCGAAGGTGCAATCGGCGCTGCTCGAGGCGATGGCCGAGCGGCAGATCAGCGTCGGCCAGTCGACTTATCCCCTGCCGCGGCTGTTCACGGTCATGGCGACGCAGAACCCGATCGAACAGGAGGGCACCTACCCGCTGCCGGAGGCGCAGGTCGACCGCTTCATGCTGCACGTCGCGATCGACTATCCGGACCGCTCGACGACCCTGCGGATCATGGCTCTCGCGCGCGCCGAAGCGATCGCGCAGCGCGAACTGCCGCCGCCGGCGCAGCGCCTCGCGCAGGAGACGATCTTCGCGGCGCGCCGTGAGGTGCTGGCGCTGACGCTCGCCGAGCCCGTCGCGCAGTACATCGCCGCCATCGTCGATGCGACGCGCCGGCCGCAACCTTACAGCGCCAAACTCGGCGAGTGGCTGCGCTGGGGCGTGAGCCCGCGCGCGGCGATCTCGATGGAGCGTGGCGCTCGCTCGCTCGCCTGGCTCGACGGCCGCGACTTCGTCGGTCCCGAGGACGTGCAAATGATTGCGCCGGACGCCCTGCGCCACCGCCTGCTGCTCGATTACGGCGCGCAGGCGCGCGGAGTGAACGCACAGGCCTGCATCGACGAACTGCTCGCGCGGGTGCCCGCGCCGTGATGCTGCCGGATCTCGACGAACTGCTCGGCTTGCGCGGCGCGGCGCGCACGCTCGGCTTGCGGATCCGGGGCAATGCGCGCGCGCAGCTGCTCGGCAGCCATCGCGGCGCACATCGCGGCCGCGGCCTCGAGTTCGAAGAGGTCAGACCGTACGCGGCCGGGGACGATTCACGCAGCATCGATTGGCGGGTGACCGCGCGCCGCGGGCGCCTGCACACCAAGCTGTTCCGCGAAGAGCGCGAGCGTCCCGTCTGGCTGCTCGTCGATTTGCAGCCCGGCATGTTCTTCGGCAGTCGGAGGCAGCTGAAATCCGCGCTCGCGGTACGCGCCGCCGCGATGCTCGCCTGGGCCGCCGTCGGCGGCGGCGACCGTATCGGCGCGGTCGTCGCCAACGGCGCCGAGATTCGCTGCCACGCGCCGCGCGCGCGCGAGAGCGGCGTGCTGCCGATCCTGCGCTCGCTGCTCGACCTGCAGCCTCGAGCGCCGGCGCCGCCGCGTGCCGACACGCTGTGCGAGGCGCTGCGCACCCTGACCCCGCTCGCGCATCCGGGGAGCCTGGTGCTGGCGGTCAGCGATTTCGCCGGCGCGGGCACCCCGCCGGACGCCGGCTGGCTGACTCTCGCCGCCCACGCCGAATGCCGGCTGTACTGGATCACCGATGCGCTCGAGGAGCGGGGTTTGCCCGACGGCCGCTATCGGGGCGGAATCCCCGGCAGATTGCGCCCCTTCGACGGCGCCGCCGCGCGCGCCCGCTGGCTCGCGGGCTGGCGCGAGCGCGCGTCGGGGGTGCAGGGGATCGCCGAGCGCCTGCGCAGCCGAACAACCCGTCTCGACACCGGCGACGCGGTCGACGAGGTCCTGCCGCCGTTGCTGCGGGCGCCGCAGTCCGCGGCATGAACACCGACTGGCTCGCGCAGCTCGCGCCCGAGCGCGCGCCGGCCCCCCCCGGTTGGTGGCCGCCCGCGGCGGGTTGGTGGGCGTTGCTCGCGTGCCTCGTCCTGCTGTGCGCCGCCGGTGTGTCGTGGTGGCGCAGCCCGCGGCGGCGACTGCGCCGGGCGGCGCTCGGCGAACTGCGCCGGATCCGTGCGAACGAGGGCGACATGATCGTCGTGGCGCGGGCGATCCAGAATTTGCTGCGACGCTACGCGCTCGCGGTCTTCGGCAGCGAGCGGGTCGCGCGTCTGCAAGGCGACGCCTGGCTGCGCTTCCTCGCGAACGGCGGCGCGCAGGCGCTGCGTGGTGCCCCCGGGCAGGCCTTGCTGCGCGCGAACTTCGCCGGCTCGCTCGGCGAGGATCGCGATCAGGATTGCGACACCTGGTTCGCCGCCGCCGAGCAGTTCGTGCGCCGCGCCGCACGCCGGGGCGTGCGGGAGAGGTCGGGATGATCCACCTGGCCTGGCCGTGGATGGCGGCGCTCGCGCCCTTGCCATGGATTCACCGCCGCCTGCGCGGCGTGGCCCAGTCCGGCGGCGCGGCGATCTTTCTGCCGTTCGCCGCGGCGATCGAGGCGGGCGGCGCGAGGCTCGGCGGGGCACGGCGCGGGACGCGTGCGCTGTTTGCGGCGGTCTGGCTGCTGCTCGTGCTCGCGGCGATGCGTCCGCAGTGGCTCGGCGCGCCGCTGCCGGCGCCGACCGCGGGACGGCGCATCCTGCTCGCGGTCGACGTGTCCGGCTCGATGGCGACCGAGGACATGGCGAACGATGCGAGCCGCTTGCAGGTGGTGCAGCAGGTCGCCGGCCGATTCATCGACGGCCGCCGCGGTGACCAGGTTGGCCTGATCCTGTTCGGCACGCACGCCTACCTGCAGGCGCCGGTGACCGCTGACCTCAGGACTGTGCACCGCTTCCTCGACGAGGCGATGGTCGGCGTCGCCGGCCCGCAGACCGCGATCGGCGACGCGATCGGTCTCGCGATCAAAATTCTGCGCGCATCGCCGGGCCGGCGGATTAACGGCCGCGGCGCGAAGCACACCGTGCTGATCCTGTTGACCGACGGCCAAAGCAACGCCGGCGTGCTCGACCCGATCCAGGCTGCGCACTTCGCCAAGCGGGTCGGGCTGCGGATCTACACGATCGGAGTCGGCGCGGCAGCCGGCAGCGGCTTGTTCGGTCTCGGCGGCAACAACGACCTCGACCAGCACGCGCTGCGGCGGATCGCGCGCATCACCGGCGGCCGCTACTTCCGCGCGGCCGACACGCGAACTCTGCAGGCGGTCTACCGGCAGATCGACAAGTTGGAGCCCGTCGCCGGACGCGCGCAGTGGCTGCGGCCGACCGACGAATGGTTTCTCTATCCGCTCGCGGCCGCGCTCCTGCTGAGCGTGCCCGCGGCGGCGCTCGGAGCGCGCGCATGGATCTGACGGCGCTCGCGACGTTCCATTTCCTGTATCCGCGCTGGTTGCTCGCGATCCCACCGCTGCTGTTCGCTGCCGCGTGGATCCTGTGGCGCGCGCGACGCAGCGGCAACTGGGCGTCGCTGGTCGATGCCGATCTGTTGCCGGCCTTGCGCCTCGAGGAGGGTGCCGGCAAGGGTTCGCCGTGGCTGGTGCTCGCTCTCGCCTGGATCCTCGCGGCGGTCGCGCTCGCCGGACCCGCCTGGAAGCGGGTCGAGCGCGCGGCATATCGCGAGCCGGCCGACTGGGTCATCGTGCTCGATCTGTCGCCGTCGATGAACGCGGCAGATCTGCCGCCGAACCGGATCACGCGGGCGCATTACATGGTCGAGGATTTGCTGCGCGCGGCCGAGGACGCGCGCGTCGGCCTGGTCGTATTCGCCGGCGAGGCGCACACGGTCGTGCCGCTCACCACCGACGTGGCAACGATCCAGTCGCTGCTCCAGCCGCTCGTGCCGAGCATCATGCCCGAGTCCGGCCACCGGCTGGCGCCGGCGCTCGGGCAGGCCGCCTCGCTCCTTCGCCAGGCGGGCAGCCGCGACGGCCGCATCATCGTGCTGACCGACGGCTGTGACGATCCGGCGCGCGCCTTCGCCGCCGCGCAAGGCTTGCGGCGGCTCGGCGCGCAGGTCGACGTGGTCGGCGTCGGCACGCTGAGCGGCGCACCGGAACCCGATGGCAGCGGCGGGTTCGCGCGCAATGCGGCGGGCGGGATCGTGATTTCCAAGTTGCAGCTCGATCTGCTGCGCCGGCTCGCTGCAGCGGGCGGCGGCAGCTACTGGTCCGCCGCCGCGCTCGACCGACTGATCGACGTGCTGCACGCGCAGCG
>DATLSG010000004.1:0-56148 GCA_035534275.1 Steroidobacteraceae bacterium | reverse complement strand
TCAAGGATTATCTCGGCCGGGCGAATCTCGAGGCACCGCGAGCGCCCAGCCGAAATACGAACTCACGTCGTCGGTCGCGGCGTGAATCGCGCGAGGTCTTTCGCCAGCGCCTGCATGAGGCCTTCGACCGCGGACTCGTCGACGTTCAACGTCAAGGCGATGCGCAGTCGCGCCGTTCCCGGAGGAACGGTCGGCGGGCGGACCGCCCGCACATCGTAGCCCTGCGCGCGCAATCTCGCGGCGAGGTCCACCGCCGCGCGATCCTCGCCGACGATGATCGGCAGGATGTGCGATCCCGAACCGCGCCGGCCGCAGCATCGCTCGAGCTCGCGGGCGGCGCACGCGACGAGGCGCTGCAGCTTCTCGCGAGGCGCGTCGCTGCGCGCGCAAAGCGCGATCGCTGCGCGCGTGACGGCGGCGATGAGTGGCGACGGCGCCGTCGAGTAGATGAACGGCCGCCCGCGATTGACCAGGAAATCGCGCACCACGCCGGCCGCGCAGATGAGCCCACCCGCCGTACCCAGTGCCTTGCCGCAGGTATGGATCGTCACGACGTCTTCGCAGCCTTCGAGGAATGACGCACGACCGCGTCCGCAGGGTCCCGCGACCCCGGTGGCATGGGCTTCGTCGATGATGAGCACCGCCTGCCGCCGCGTTGCCAAGGCGTGCAACTCCCCGAGATCGGGCGCGTCGCCCTCCATGCTGTACAGGCTCTCGACGGCGATCCAGACGCGCCCCGCTCCGCCGGCCGCACGCCACTTTCGAATCGCATCATCGACGGACTGCGCGTCGTTGTGCCGCGCACTCGCCGACTCGGCGCGGCCCCATCGCAGCCCGTCGCGCACGCTCGCGTGTATCCACTCGTCATGCACGACCAGATCGCCGCGTTGCGGCAGCGTCGCGAACAGGGCCAGGTTGGCGGCATAGCCGCTCGCGAAATAAAGTGCGGCCTCCGCGCCGAAAAACGCAGCGGCGGCTTCCTCCAGCGACTCGTGCTCCGGATGATTTCCGCGCAGCAGACGCGACCCGCCGGCGCCGATTGGCACACCGCGGGCAAGCGCCTCCCCGGCCGCCGCGTGCAGCGCAGCCGAACCGGCGAATGCGAGGTAGTCGTTCGACGTGAAGTCGAGCCCGCTGCGGCCGGCGAGCGCGCGCCGGCGCCCAAGCGCCGCCAGACGCCCGAGGTCCGCCTCGTGCGTTGCGAACGGGTCCCACTCGATACGCCGCGTGTTCATCCGTACCGCAATCGCAACGCGCGCCCCCTGCCGGTCGATGCGCACCGGCAAAAGCCGCCAGTCAACGTCCGAACCGCGTGTTCGTCAAGCGCCATTGCAGTAGCCGGGCAACCGGGTCAATATTCAGGATTGCCCAGGCTGTACGGGCCTTGCTGCTGGCCGCCGCCAAAGGATACCGCTTTATGAACAGGTCTTGCCTGCATCACCCGTCGAAGGCTGCGGATCCGCGGATCGAAGAGCGTCGAGCCGGGGCATGCTCGAGGTGAACGAACTGTCGGCAGGCCACGCAGCGGCCGGCTATTGGCACTTCATCCGCGAGCTGATCCGCCATCCGCGCGAGATCGGGGCCATGTGCCCGAGCTCCCCCTACCTCGCACGGCGCATGGCGAGTCTCGTTCCGAGCGGCGAAGGTGTCGTGCTCGAACTGGGCGCCGGCGGCGGCGCCGTGACCGCCGCGCTGCTGAACGGCGGAGTTGCGCCGCACGATCTGATCTTGGTGGAGCGCTCTGCGGCTCTGGCGGCGCATCTGTCTCGCCGCTTTCCGGGCGTGGAACTCATCCATGGCGACGCGGTGCATCTGAGCCGCTTCGAGGTCCTGCGCCAACAGCCGATTCGGGCGATCGTCTCCAGCCTGCCGCTGCGCAGCCTCCGGCGATCGGTGGTGCGTCAGGTCCTGGAGCAGATCTCGGCGATCTCGGCCCCGGGCACGATGTTCATTCAGTTCACCTACGCGCTGCGCGGCCGGTTTCAGGACACCGCGGCCGGCTTCGAGCGCGACCAGATGCACGTGGTGTGGCGCAACCTGCCGCCGGCCCGCATCGAAGCCTACCGGTTCCTGGCCGGCTCCATCCAGCGAGGTTAGGAGCGCGCCCTACGATAGGAGAACTTCTGGCCCGCGACGGACGCGTTGTACATCAGGCCGCCTTTCGCGATCGTGAAAACGGCCATGCCATGCGTGTATTGACCGGCCGTGGCGGCGTCCTTCTTGCCGATACTGGCTCCGGCACCGGTGCCGGTCGTAGCGACGCTGACGTTGGCGGAGGCGGTGATGGCGATCGCGCCCACATCGGCGCTGAATTCGAATTTGCCGGACGTGAATGCGTCCAATGCTCGCCTGTCGCGGAAAAAAATGATCTCGCTGTAGGCTTCGCCACCCGCCTGCAGCCCGACGCTCAGTTGATTCATCGTGACATGACCGATACGCCGCCCGCGTTCGTACACGTTGCCGCTGCCGTGCGCGGCGCCGATCCCGAGCCCGCCCTTGCCGATCGTCGGGAACACCGCATATCCATAGCTCTTGGCGAAGTATCCGCCGCTCTGGTCGGAATTGCGGAAGAGTCTCACCGTAGCGCTGTCGGCACTCGCGTGCGCGACGCCGAACGGGACCCCGACTATCGCGAGTAACGCGCCCATGCGCAGCAACTTGTTCATTGACCGTGTCCTTTTGAAAAATCGCCGACCACCAGGGATCGAGAGCCGCCATGCTGCGCGCGGGTACGGCCGGCGGTCTGTTCGCAAGCGCACCGATCCGGGCGCTGCGTTCGCGGCGGGGAAGTCGCGCGGCGAATCCGCGCCGGACGAGGGCTGCTCAGCCGATCTCGGCGTGCCTGCCCTGCGGCTGCGCATCGTCGTCGAGAAATCCGTTCATCTGGCTCTTGACGACGGCGTAACACTCGCAGACGCGATCGTGCAGACCGCGCCGATCCAGCACCGAAACGTGCCCGCGCCGATAGCTGATGACGCCGCTGCGCTGCAGGTCGCCCGCAACCGCGGTGATGCTCTCGCGGCGCACGCCGATGGCACCGGCGATCATCTCCTGCGTGACGACGATTTCGCGCGATGGGATGCGATCGAGCGTCATGAGCAGCCAGCGGCAAACCTGCTGCTCGACGCTGTGATGGCGGTTGCACACGGCGGTCTGCGTCATCTGGCCGATCAAGACCTGAGTGTAGCGCAGCAGCAGCCGCTGCACCGCGCCGGCCCGGGCAAACTCCTTCTTCAGCAACGCGACATCGAGACTGTAACCATGCCCCGCGATCTGCACCGCCGCCGAACTCGGCGTGGTATCGCCGCCCATGAACATCGAAATGCCGACGACGCCGTCGTAGCCGACGGCGGCGCTTTCGGCGGATGCACCGGATTCGAGGACGTAATACAAGGACACGACCGCAGTGGTTGGAAAGTAGACGCGCCGCAGCGCACTGCCCGGCTCATAGAGCATCTCGCCGAGCGGCATGGCGACGCGCAGCAGGTGCGGCGCCAAGCGCGCGAACACCTCCGGCGGCAAGGCACGGAGCAGCGCATTTCGGCCGCCTGGCTGCTGCGCGGGCGTGGCGGGCACCGGCATGGGCTACAGGGGTCCCGTCAACTCGACGCCAATGCCGCGGTAGCCGACGAAACGGCATGCCGCATCGAACATCGGCTGGCCGCTCACCTGAAATCGCCGCTGCACGCCATGGCGATCGACCCGGCTGAAGACGAAGTCCAGGAACGGTTCGCGCGCCACGATCTTCGCGCGCAGCTCCTCCCTCTGCGCCTCGTCCCAACCGGCGTTCTGATCCTCGGTGGATCCGCCCACCAAGGCGGCAACTCGGATGCCGAGCATTTCGAGCACAGGCCCCGACACCCGGGTGAAGGCGCCGGCCGCGTCCTGCTCCCAATACCAATCGGATGCCAACTCCGTGAGGCTCCGATAGCGCGCTTCGCTTTCGCGCAACTCGGCGGTGCGCTCCTGCACGGCCGTCTCGAGCTGTCCTTTGTGCCGGTCGAGTCGCTTGTAGAGGAGACGCACCTCCAGCATGTTGCGGATCCGCGTCTTGACCTCCAGCAGATCGAACGGCTTGCTGATGAAATCCCGCACCCCGGCTTGCAGCGCGCGCAGTTTGTGGCCCGGTTGCGCGGTCAGCACGAGGACCGGCAGGTAGCCATCGGTCAAGTTGGCCTTTAGACCCTCGATCACCTCGAACCCGTCCATTCCCGGCATCTGCAGATCGAGCAGGATCGCGTCGTAGGCGTTGCGTCGATGCAGGGCACACACTTCGTGCGGATGCTGCGTCGAGGTCACTCGACGAAAGTGCGCTTCGTGCAGCAGCCCCTCGAGCAGTAAGACGTTGGCCTCCTGATCGTCGACGATCAGGATGCTCGCGTCGTGGATGTCCGCCTCGGAAATCACGGCAGCATCGGCAATCACGGCCGCATTGGCACTCACGGCAGCACCCGCACCGCCGCCGGGCGCTCGGTGACCGCGCAGCTGCGCGCAAGGGCCGAGTCCAAGGCATCGAGCAGTTCGACCACCTTGATGGGTTTGGTCAGGTAGCGGAAGAACCCCGCCTCGATTCCCCTGGCGATGTCCCGAGAACCCGCATTCGCGCTGAGCGCAATGACCGGAATGTGCGCCGTCGACGGATCCAGCGCGAGGATCCGCAGCGCATCGATGCCGCTGATACCGGGTAGATTGATATCCATCAGGATCACGTCCGGTTGCGAAGCGCGCGCCGCGGCGATGCCGTCATTGCCGTCCATGGCACTTCGCAGGGTGATGTCCGGACGCCGACCCATGATTTCCTCGACCAGCAGCAGATTTGCGGGATTGTCCTCGACGTACAAGAGCGTGCGCGCCACCCGCACCGGTGGCGGCGCAGCCTGGCGCGCAGATCCGGCCTGCCGATGGCTCACCCGAAGATCTGCCGCCACCGCCAGATTCAACTCGATCCAGAAGACGCTGCCCACCCCGCTCGCGCTGTCGGCACCGATGGCCCCTCCCATCATCTCCACCAGGCGTTTGCTCACCACCAGTCCGATACCGGTGCCTTCACCGGCGTGCGCCTCCTGGCCGAGCCGATTGAACGGCTGGAACAGCTGCCGCAGTTGATCGGCGCTCAATCCCTCGCCGGTATCGCTGATCGAGATGCGCAGGCGTCCCGGAGCCGTTGCCGCACAGGCCACGACCACGCGACCGTCGGCGCGGTTGTACTTGATAGCGTTGGACAGCAGATTGATCAATACCTGCTTGACCCTGGTGCGGTCGGCGGCGATCAGGAACGGCAGGTCGAGCGGCGGGAAAGTCAGGCCGATGCCGCGCTTGTTCGCCTGCGGCTCGATCATCGCGCGGCTCTCCCGCAGGACCTCGGCGAGCAGGATCGGCTCGATCGAAAGCGTCAGCTTGCCCGACTCGATCAGTGCGAGGTCGAGAATTTCGTTGATCAAATCGAGCAGGTACCAGCCGGCTTTGAGTATCTGCGCAATGCTGCGCTGCTGCGATACCGTCGGCGCCGGCGCGCCGGACTCGAGCAATTGTGCGAAGCCGAGAATGGCGTTCAACGGCGTGCGCAATTCATGGCTCATGCTCGACAGGAACTCGGACTTGGCGAGATTCGCCTGTTCCGCGACGTGCATGACGTCGTTCATCTCGCGTTGCACGGCCGAACGCACCGAATTACGGCTGCCGATGAGCAGGTAGCCGATGATCTGCCCGCGCTCATCCCGCAGCGCGGTGATCGAGACGATTGCCGGGAAGCGGCTGCCGTCCGCGCAGACGTAGGTGAGTTCGTAGATATCCTCGATACCGCGCGATGCCTTGAACGCAAGCGCTTCGAACCCGGGCGCAATGTTCACGCCGAACTCGAGGCTCAGCGTCTGCGCCCGCACCACGACCTGATCGGCATCGTGCAGGTCGCTCGGATCGAGCTTGTTGATTACGTCCGCCGCCGGATAGCCGAGCATGCGCTCCGCGCCGACATTGAATAATTGGATGACGCCGCGCGGATCGGTGGCGATGATGGAGAAGTTCGCGCTGTTGAGGATGGCGTTCTGCAGCGCGCTCGCGCGCAGCAACGCCGCCTCGGGCGCCGGATTCGTGCCGTCCTTGCCGGCCCCGTTGCGGCCGGCGTTAACTCGCGCGATTGACATTTATCAGCCCTTGGTCGACGCTCGCGGGCGCGCGATCGTTAGCGCGACGCTCGCGCAAGCGACAGTGCATGAATCCAAGCATTCGCGGCGTGTGCCGCGTCCTGGCGATGGAGACTACAGCGCGACGGCGCGCTGCTCTGTGGGCCACCGCACCGACTACTCGTGCGCCGATGCGACCGCGGCGCGCCGGCGGCCAGGAATGCGCCGCTGGACGCCCGATGGCCCGGCATGCGAAATTGCGCTGCACACTTGCACGACGCTGGAACAACATGGGACACGGTCGCTAGCGCGCATGTGGCCGCTGCTCGGAATCGGCGTGATCACCGTCGGATTCGCCGCGAGGCTCAATCCGCTGATGGTCATCGCGGCGGCCGCCCTGGTGACCGGGACGGCCGCCGGCATCGACCCGCTGCACCTCATTGCCGCGTTCGGCAAGGCCTTCAACCAGAGCCGCTATGTGTCGATCGTTTGGCTGGTGCTGCCGGTCATCGGCCTGCTCGAGCGCGAGGGCCTGCAGGAGCGCGCGCGAATGCTCGTTGCGCGCCTGCGCGCCGTGACCGCGGGACGCCTGCTCATCGTCTATCTCGCCCTGCGGCAGGTCTCCGCGGCGCTGGGCCTGCTGTCGCTGTTCGGCCAGGCGCAGACCGTGCGGCCGCTGATCGCGCCGATGGCGGAGGGTGCGGCAGAAGCCAGGTACGGCCGGCTCGGTACACCCGCGCGCATGCTGATACGCGCCTACGCGGCGAGTGCCGACAATGTCGGCGCTTTTTTCGGTGAAGACGTCTTCCTTGCGGTCGGATCGGTGCTGCTGATCAAGGGCTTTTTGCAGCAGAGTGGCTTGCGCGTGGCGCCGCTGGCGCTGTCGTTGTGGGCCGCGCCGACGGCGCTGCTCGCCTTTGCGATCCACGGGTTTCGCCTGTGGCGGCTCGATGCGAAGCTGCGCCGGCTCGACGACGAGCATGCGCCATGATCGGCCTGGAACAGGTCTATTGGCTCGTTGGCGCGATGTTCGCCGGCATCGCGTTCTATTCCTGGCGTGACACGGCCAATCCCAAGCGCGCCGGCAATGCCGGATTCTGGGGTCTGCTCGCAGTCAGCTTCCTGTTCGGCTCGATCATCGGCGATCTGGCCAACGGCGTGCTCGTGCTCGCGCTGGTGCTGCTGGGCGGCACGGGCGCGCTGGGCCACGGCGCGCCGCGCACCACCTCGCCGCGGCAACGCGAGCTGCGCGCCGGACGCCACGGCAACTGGATCTTCGCTCCCGCGCTCATCATTCCCGGCGTGGCGATTTGCGGAACATTCACCTTGGCGCGGCTCTCGCTGCACGGCGTACCGCTCGCCGACCCACAGGCGGTGACCTTGGTCTCGCTCGCGCTCGGCATCGCCGTCGCGCTGCTCGCCGCGATGCTCTGGCTGAGGCCGGCCGCCGCGACGGCGCTCGAGGAGGGTCGGCGGCTCGCCGACAGCATCGGCTGGGCGACGATCCTGCCGCAGATGCTCGCGGCGCTCGGTGCCGTGTTCGCGCTCGCCGGGGTCGGCGGCGCGGTCGGCAGGATCGCCACCACCTGGCTGCCGCTCGGCCACCCCTTCACGGCGGTCGCCACCTATTGCATCGGCATGGCGCTGTTCACGGCGGTGATGGGCAACGCCTTTGCGGCCTTTCCGGTGATGACCGCCGCTATCGGCGTGCCGCTGATCGTGCATCGCTTTGGCGGCGACCCGGCGATCATGGGTTCGATCGGCATGCTCTCGGGCTTCTGCGGTACGCTGACGACGCCGATGGCGGCGAATTTCAACATCGTGCCGGCCGCCCTGCTCGAACTGCCCGACCGCAACGGCGTGATCCGCGTGCAGATACCCACCGCCGTGCCGATGCTGATCGGCAATATCTTGCTCATGTACCTGCTCGTATTTCGCTACTAGCGTGACCTACCCATGAACGGTTCTGGCTAGGGAGATCATCATTCACATGCTGGATCAAGGCCTTGCCGCGCGCTTCAGCCGTATCGCCCTGGGCCATGTCGTCCGGGAATACCCCAACAAGCTCGATCACGTGCTGCGCGGACCTGAAGACGTGCAGGCACCGCGCGCCCTGCATCCGATTTTCTGCGGCAGCTTCGACTGGCATTCCTGCGTGCACGGGCACTGGCTGCTCGCCCGGCTCTACCGTCGCTTTACGCACGCCCCGGAGGCACCGGCCATTCGGGCGCTGCTGGACGGCCAATTCACGGCCGACAAGGTCGCAGGCGAACTCGCCTATCTGCGTTCCGCGGGCGCGCGCGGCTTCGAGCGGCCTTACGGCTGGGCATGGGCGCTGATGCTCCAGGGCGAACTCGAGCGCCATGCCACCCCGGAGGGGCGGCGCTGGGCGCAGAGCCTGCGGCCGCTCGCCGACGAGTTCGTGCGCCGACTGACATCCTTCCTGCCGCTGTGCACGTATCCTGTCCGCGCCGGCGTGCATTCGAACACGGCATTCGCGCTGCTGCTCGCGCGCGCTTATGCGGCCGCCGCCGGTCGGACGGAATTCGCCGCGCTGTGCGCGGCGACGGCGCGCCGCTGGTACGGCGGCGATACCGATTACCGCAGCCTCGAACCGTCGCAGGACGAATTCCTCTCGCCGACGCTGATCGAGGCCGCGCTGATGCGCGAGATCCTGCCAGAGGACGAATTCCGCGCCTGGTTCCACCGCTTTCTGCCCGATGCGGTGCACGGCGCACCGGCCACGCTGTTCGCGCCGGCAACGGTGAGCGACCGCAGCGACGGTAAAATCGCCCATCTGGACGGACTCAACCTGTCGCGTGCCTGGTGCTGGAGGGCGATCATCGCCGACAATGGCGCCGCCGACCCGCTGCGCCAGCGCGCCGAACAGGCCATCGCCGCGCATCTGTCGAGCGCCCTCGAGCATGTCGCCGGCGACTACATGGGTGAGCACTGGCTGGCGAGTTTCGCGCTGCTCGCGCTCGATGCCGACCCGGCGTGATGTGCGCGGTACGGCGCTTGAGGGAGGGGGAACCATGAACGGACATGAACATCCTGACGAACGCGAACATCACCGTAGCGGTCCCGAACACGCGACCCCGGGGATCGCCGGCGGCGCCGCGGCTGCGCCGAGCGCAGCCGCCGCGACCGATCCGGTCTGCGGCATGCAAGTCGATCCGCAGACCACACCACATCGCAGCGACCATGCGGGCAAGGCGTACTTTTTTTGCGGGCGCCGCTGCAAGGACAAATTCGACGCCGATCCGCCGACGTATCTGCAGCCCCTGAGCCAAGCGCCGCCGCCGGCCGCGCCGGCGGGCGCGATCTGGACCTGCCCGATGCACCCGCAGATCCGCCAGGATCATCCCGGCCACTGCCCGAAGTGCGGCATGGCGCTCGAGCCGCTGTTGCCGAGCTTGGACGCGGACGATCACGGAGAACTGGCGCGGCTCGCGCGCCGATTCTGGGTCTGCGCCGGCCTGAGCGCGCCGGTTCTGCTGCTGGCGATGGGTCCACAACTGCTGGGTCTGCATTTGCCGGCGCCGTGGGACGGGCTCGCGGCGTGGACAGAAGCGCTGCTCGGGAGCGTCGTCGTGTTATGGGGTGGAGGCAATTTCTTCGTGCGCGGCTGGCGTTCGCTCGCGCCCTGGTCGCCCAACATGTACACCTTGATCGCCTTGGGGACCGGCGTCGCATGGAGTTACAGCGTCGTTGCACTCGTGGCGCCGGGGGCGTTTCCGGCGACGATGCGTGCCGCCGACGGCCGTGTCGCGGTTTACTTCGAGGCGGCGGCCGTGATCGTCACCCTGGTATTGCTCGGGGATTTCCTCGAACTGCGCGCGCGGCGCCGAACCGGCGCGGCGCTCGAGGCGCTGCTTGGCCTCGCCCCGAAGGTCGCGCATCGGCTGGATGCGGCCGGCGGCGAAGCCGACGTGCCGCTCGAGCAGATTCGCGCCGGCGATCTGCTGCGCGTGCGGCCCGGAGAAAAGATTCCGGTCGACGGCACGGTGCTCGACGGCGCGAGCAGTGTCGACGAATCGATGTTGACCGGCGAGCCGCTGCCCGTCGAGAAGCAGGCGGGCGAGCAGGTCACCGGCGCAACGCTCAATCAGACCGGCACGCTGCGCATGCGCGCGGACAAGGTCGGTGCGGACACCCTGCTCGCACAGATCGTGCAACTCGTCGCGCAGGCACAGCGCAGCAAGGCGCCGCTGCAGCGCGTCGCCGACCGGGTCGCCGCGTGGTTCGTGCCGGCCGTGCTGGCGGTCGCGGTGGCCGCCGCGCTGTTCTGGGCGGTGTTTGGACCGGATCCGCGCTTCAGCCACGCCCTGGTCGCGGCGGTGTCGGTATTGATCATCGCCTGTCCCTGCGCACTCGGACTCGCGACGCCGATCTCGATCATGGTCGCGACCGGTCGCGGTGCCCAGGCGGGCGTGCTGTTTCGCGATGCCGCGGCGATCGAGGCGCTGCGCGACGTCGATACGCTGGTCGTGGACAAAACCGGCACGCTCACCGAAGGCAAACCGAGCCTGCGTGAGGTGGTGACTTTCGGCGCCGCCGACCGTGCGTCGGCGCTCGCGCTCGGCGCGGCGCTCGAGCGCGCGAGCGAACATCCGCTCGCGCGGGCGATCGTCGCCGCCGCCGCGCAGGAAAGCCTCGCCGTCGCGGACGCGCACGAGTTCGCCGCGCTGACGGGGCTCGGCGTGCGCGCACGGGTCGGTGGTCGCGATGCCGCGGTGGGCAACCAGGCGTTGATGGCGGATCTCGGGATCGTCGTCGATGCCACGGCGCGCGCCCGGGCCGACGAGTTGCGCAGCACGGGGGCGACCGTCATGTTCCTCGCCGCCGATGGCACCCTCGCGGCGCTGCTCGCCGTCGCCGATCGCATCAAGCCGGACGCGGCCGACGCGATTCGCCGTTTGCACGCCGAGGGCTTGCGCATCGTCATGCTGACCGGGGATCACGCCGTCACGGCGCAAGCGGTGGCGACGACGCTCGGCATCGACGAGGTGCACGCGCAGGTGTCGCCGGCCGGGAAATCGGCCGTGATCGCGCAACTGCAGGCCGAGGGCCGCCGCGTGGCCATGGCGGGCGACGGCATCAACGACGCACCGGCGCTTGCCGCCGCCGATGTCGGCATCGCGATGGGCAACGGCACCGACATCGCGATGCAGAGCGCGCAAGTCACTCTCGTCAAGGGCGAACTGACCGCGATCTTGCGCGCCCGCGCGTTATCGCGCGCCACGGTGCGCAACATCCGGCAAAATCTGCTGTTTGCATTCCTCTACAACAGCCTCGGCATCCCCATCGCCGCCGGCCTGCTGTATCCATTGTTCGGCGTGTTGCTCTCGCCGGCGCTCGCCGCGGCGGCGATGAGCGTCAGTTCGGTTTCGGTCGTGAGCAACGCGCTGCGCTTGCGCAAGCTGCGGCTGCAATGAGACGACGCGCCCCCTTGCGCGCTGCGCCCGCCCCGTCGCCGGGCAATTGGCGGATCTGGCCGCGCCGCGGCGGGATGGGTGCGCGGTATAGTGCGTGCCGACCGCCCGGCGACATTGCGCGGGTGTTCGCCGCCAAGCCCGTGGCCATCATCGGCGCCTCGCCCGGCGGCTTCGGCACGGTCCTCGCACAAAATGCCTGGTGGCCGATCCTGCGCGCGCTCGGTGCAGACCTTTGGACCGGTGGACGCCTGCTCGTGCCGCACGCGGCCAAGGTAATCGGCGCGGATGGACGCATCGTCGACGGTGCCGTCGAGGACGCGCTGCGCAGATTCCTCGACAGCTTCGTCGGCTACGCGCGCCGGCGTTCGCCGCCCGCCAAATCGGCCTAGATCGCGGCATCTCCCGCGGCACCGACGCCATTCGATCGCGACCGGGACACCCATCACCGAACGGTGTAATCTGCCGGCAGCAGCGGGCCTTGAATCAGCAACACCGAGGAGTCGGGTCATGGGCAAAGGCATGGATCGAAAGAAGGAAGAGAAGAAGAAGCCGGCCAAGACGATGGAAGAGAAGCGCGCAGCCAAGCGCGAAAAGAAACAATTGAAGCGCTAGCAAACGGGCCGGCCGGGCCGTTGCAACGCCGTCCGGCCCCCCCCCGCCGCGGCGCCTCAGCGAAAGCCCGCCAGAACGCGCCGCAGCGCCTCCGCTCCCGGGTTCAGCACATCGTATGGGATCGCGTTCAATGGCGCATCCGGCGTCGCGCCGAGGGCATGGATATCCTCGGCGTCCTTGGCGATGTGCAGCAAGCCGGTCAGATACTCGCCACGGCGCATCCCCTGCTGGATGGCATCGAGCGCGACCCCGGGGTCGGATGCGTCGAAGTTCGCGCCCACCTTGCGCAGCACGAGCCGGCTGCCATCGTGCAGCGTCACCGTCTGCGTTTCGCCCTCGGCATAGCTCACCGCGATCTCGGCGGCGGGCGGCACGAAGTCCGCGTGCACCACCTCCTCGTAGTGCTCCCGGGCGTAGGCGTAGCTGCGCGTCGAGCCCTCGTGATCGTTGAACGTCACGCACGGCGAGATCACGTCGATCAGGCAGAAGCCGTCGTGATGCATCGCCGCCCGCAGCAAGGGCACGAGCTGCGCCTTATCGCCGGAGAAGCTGCGCGCAACGAACGATGCGCCGAGCGTGATCGCAAGCTGCACCGGGTCGATCGGCGGTTGCCGGTTGACCTCGCCGCGCTTCGCCTTGGAGCCGATGTCGGCGGAGGCCGAGAACTGGCCCTTGGTCAGGCCGTATACGCCGTTGTTCTCGATGATGTAGACCATGTTGAGGTTGCGCCGGATTGCATGGCAGAACTGGCCGAGCCCGATCGACAGCGTGTCGCCGTCGCCCGAGACCCCGATGTACTGCAGCCTGCGGTTCGCCGCATTGGCCCCGGTCGCGATCGACGGCATCCGGCCGTGCACCGAATTGAAGCCGTGCGCGCCGCTCAGGAAGTAGGCGGTGGTTTTCGACGAGCAGCCGATGCCCGAGAGCTTCACGACGGTCTGCGGTTCGACCGCGTTCGCCCAGCACGCCTCGACGAGGGCGGCGGTGATCGAATCGTGCCCGCACCCGGCGCACAGCGTCGAATTCGCGCCTTCGTAGTCGCGGCGGGTAAGGCCGAGCGCATTCCTCGGCAATTCCGGGTGGGCGATCTTGGGCTTGCTCATGAAGGTCATCGCAGACTCCCGCGTGTTCAGCCGACGAGCCTGGCCGCGGCCCGGTCCGATGCGATCACCGCGAGGATCCCATCGATCACGCAGCTCGCCGGCATCGGCATGCCGTTGTAATGCAATATGGAGCGCAGTCGCGTCCTCTCGACCGCCGTCTCCATCATCAACAGCGTGCGCAGCTGGGCATCGCGATTCTGCTCCACCACAAAATTCAAGCGGTGCTCGGCGAGAAAGCGCTGCACCTCCTCGCCGAACGGAAAGGCGCGCACACGCAGGTAATCGATGTGGACGCCGCTCGCCCGCAGGCGGCAGAGGGCCTCGCGCACCGCGGCATCGCCGCTGCCCAGGGTGACGATCGCGACGTCGGTCGCCTGCCCGGCCGGCTCGATCACGGCCTTCGGTACGAGATGCGCGGCCGTCATCCATTTCTTGCGCAGCCGATCGACGACGACCTGGTATTCGCCGGAATCCTCGGTATAGCCGCCGTACTGGTTGTGGCCCGAGCCGCGCGCGAAGTACGCCCCCTTGGCGGCGACACCGGGGAGCGTGCGGTACGGGATGCCGTCCGCGTCGTGATCGTAGTAGCGCCAGAACCGGTCGATCTTTGCCAGCTGCTCTTCGTCCAGCACCTTGCCGCGGTCCGGCCGGTACGAGTCGTCCCAGGGGAACTGCGGGCACATCCAGTCGTTCATGCCGATGTCCAGATCCGACAGCACGAGTACCGGCGTCTGCAGCCGCTCGGCCAGATCGAACGCGGTAGCGGCGAATTCGAAGCACTCCTCGGGGCTCGACGGATACAGGCATACCTGGCGCGTGTCGCCGTGCGAGGCGTAGGCCGCGCAATGAATGTCGCCCTGCTGCGTGCGGGTGGGCATCCCCGTCGACGGCCCGACCCGCTGCACATCGAACACCACGGCCGGCACCTCCGCGTAGTAGGCGAGACCTAGAAACTCCTGCATCAGCGAGATGCCGGGCCCAGAGGTCGCCGTGAAGGCCCGGGCGCCGTTCCACGAGGCGCCGATGACCATGCCGATCGAGGCGAGTTCGTCCTCGGCCTGGATCATCAGGTAGTTCTTGCGGCCCGTGGCCGGATCGACGCGCAGCTTCTCGCAAAAGCCCTTGTAGGCGTCCATCAGCGAGGTCGACGGCGTGATCGGATACCAGGCGCCGACGGTCGCACCCGCGTACACGCAGCCGAGCGCGGCCGCCGTGTTGCCGTCGATCATGATGTGGCCGCGCGTCGCGTCCATCTTCTCGACATGCAGTCCGAGCGGGCAGTCGAAATTCGCCTGCGCGTAGTCATGGCCGAGCTGGATTGCCCGCATGTTGGATTCGACGAGCTTGGGCTTCTTCGCATAGATTTCGCCGAGCAGGCTGCGCATGATCTCCAGGTCGATCGAGCAGAGCGCCGCGAGCACGCCCGCGTAGCAGATGTTCTTCATCAGAATGCGGGTGCGCACGCCGTCGAAATTCTCGTTGCAGAGCCGCGCGAGCGGCACGCCCAACACGCCAAGATCGTCGCGCTTCTCGAGTGCCGGCCGCGGCCAGGTGGAGTCGTAGAGGAAGTAGCCGCCCGAAGCGACCTCCTGCAGGTCGCGCGCGTAGGTCTCCGGATTCAGCGCCACCATCAGGTCGACCCGGCCGGAGCGCGCGCGGTGCGCCTCGCGCGTGACGCGGATCTCGTACCAGGTCGGCAGGCCCTGGATGTTGGAGGGAAAGTAATTCTTGCCGACGACGGGCACGCCGCTGCGAAAAATCGATTTGAGCAGCAGCCCGTTGGCGCTCGCCGATCCCGTGCCGTTGACGGTGGCGATCTTGATGACGAAATCGTTTACGCGGTCTTTCGCGCGAGTGGCTGGCATCTTGAATTTCCATTATCGGCGAGCGGCCAATGAAGGGTGGATTTCTGCATGTCCCAGGCGGCCGTCGGACAGCGCTCCGCGCACAGGCCGCAATGCAGGCACAGGTTCTCATCCTTGAGCATGATCCGGCCCGTCTGCGGCAGGGGCGCGGATGCATACAGCGCTTGCGCCGGGTCGAGCGCGGGGGCTCGCAGCCGGGTGTGCACCTCGGTCTCGGAGCCGTTCGCGGCGATCGTCAGACAGTCCACCGGGCAGATGTCGATGCAGGCGTCGCATTCGATGCACAGCCGGGCCTCGAACACGGTCTGGACGTCGCAGTTGAGGCAGCGCTGCGCTTCCTGCGCGGCCTGCTCCGGCGTGAAGCCGAGCTCGACCTCGATGCTGATCTTCTTGAACCGCTCCTTGAGCGACACGTGCGGCATCAAGCGCCGCTCGAGCGGCGCGTAGTCGTTCTTGTAGGCCCATTCGTGCAGGCCCATCTTCCGGCTGGAGAGCCCGATCGTCGCCGGTGGGCGGATCGCGGGCGATAGTCCGTGCAAATAGCCATGGATCGAGAGCGCGGCTTGATGGCCGTGCTCGACCGCCCAGATGATGTTCTTCGGCCCCTGCGCCGCATCGCCGCCGAAGAACACCTCGGGCCGCGTCGACTGGAACGTGACCGCATCGACGAGCGGCTGGCCCTGGCGGTCGAATTGCACGCCCACATCCCGCTCGATCCACGGGAACGCGTTCTCTTGGCCGATCGCGAGGATCACCGCGTCGCAGGGGATCGTCACTTCGTCGACGACGCGCTCGGCGACGATCCGCGCGCCGTCGAGTTCGTATTCCATGCGATTGAAACGCATGCCGACGACGCGGCCCGCGTCGAGGACGAAGGCCGTCGGCGCGTGGTTGACGATGATCTCGACGCGCTCCTCCTCCGCGTCCTCCAACTCCCATGCGGAGGCCTTGAAGAAACTGCGCGGTTTGCGCGCCATGACCTTCACGCTCGTCGCGCCGAGACGCATCGAGGTGCGGCAGCAATCCATCGCGGTGTTGCCGACGCCGATGATCAGGACCCGCTCGCCGATCGAGCCGACATGGCCGAACGCGACCGATTCGAGCCAGTCGATGCCGATGTAAACGTTGTCGGCCTGCCGGCCCGGCAGCGGCAGATCCTTGCCCTTGGGCGCGCCGGAGCCGACGAAAATCGCATCGAACCCGCCTTGCGCCAGCAGGCCCCCGAGGCTGTCGATCGGCGAACCGAGTTTCAACGACACGCCTAGATCGAGAATCATGCCGATCTCCTCGTCGAGCACCGGCTGCGGCAGCCGGAACGAGGGGATGTTGCTTCTCATCAGGCCGCCGGGTGCGCTGTGCTGCTCGAAGATCGTCACGTCATAGCCGAGCGGCGCCAGATCGTTGGCCACGGTCAGGGACGCGGGGCCCGCGCCGATACACGCGATCCGCTTGCCGTTCTTGACCGCCGGCGCCTTCGGCAGTCGGGCGGTGATTCCTTCGCCCTTCAGATCCGCCGCGACGCGCTTGAGGCGGCAGATCGCGACCGGCTTGTCCTCGACACGGCCGCGCCGGCAGGCCGGCTCGCACGGCCGGTCGCAGACCCTGCCGAGTATTCCCGGAAAGACGTTCGACTCGCGGTTCAACAAATAGGCGTCGGCGAACCGGCCCTGGGCGATCATGCGGATATACTCCGGCACGTCGGTGTGGGCGGGGCAGGCCCACTGGCAATCGACCACGCGATGGTAGTAATCCGGCTGACTCGTGTCGGTCGCGGGCATCGCCGCCGGCGTGGCGGCGCTCAGGTCGACCCTCGTATCTGGCATGTCCAATCCTCGAACATCGCGCCCCGCGGCGTCAACCACGCAATGTTACTCTGGTCATGCCGAAATAGTGTGAAGTGCGGCCGCATGCTGCGTAAACCCGCAGTAAATCCGGCTCGAGGGGAGAGTCAGTCGTGCGCCTCACGGGTCACCCTGTAAGGCTGTGGATGAGCACGCCGGCCGACGCCGGTCGCGCACGAGGCCGGATGGAGCGCACCGCCTAGTCCCGCTCGCCGATCCGCACGGCGCGAGCGCCGCCGGCGCGATATCACGGCCGATTGGGCCGCGCCGTCGAATGGCGCACGACCAGTTCGTGATCGAGCAGGCGTCGCGGCACGGGCTCGGACCATCCGCGCCGCCGCCTGCCGTGTTGGATGATGAGATCGGCGGCCATCTTCGCCATCGTCGCGACGGGTTGGCGAATCGTCGTCAGTTCCGGCCAGATCATCCGCGCGACCGGCGCATCATCGAAGCCGGTGACCGACAAATCCCCCGGCAGATCCAGCTTGAACTTGCGCGCTACGCAGATCACGGCCGCCGCCATGTCGTCGTTGCTGGCGAAGATCGCCGTGGGCGGCTGCTTGTGCCGCAACATGCGCTCCGCGCACAGCAGCGCGTCGCCGAATTGGAAATTGCCCGTTTGCACCAGATCGAAGTCGACGGACCGATCGCGCACGCGCATCTCATCGAGGAAGCCTTGGTAGCGCTGCTCCGTCGCACCGTGCTGCGCGCGGCCGAGGATGAAGCCGATGCGGCGATGACCGAGGCCGAGCAGATGGGCCGTCATTTGCCGGGCCGCAGCGTAATCGTCGATGCTGATGGACGGCGACGCGCCGATGTTGTGTCGCGGAGCGATGCGCACGACGCAGACCCCGGCGCCGTACAGTTTGTCGAGAACGATCGGGTGGTCGCTGAGCGGCGGCAGGCAAATGACCCCCTCCAGGCGCAACTGACCGAGCAGGGTGTCCAACTCCCGGTCGATCGTCGGGTTCAGCGCATCCAGGGGTTCGACGATCAAGTGCAGGTTCGATTCGCGGCAACGCTCCACCGCGCCGGTTTGAAATTCGCTCAGGTAGTCGCCGGGCTTGTCGCAAAAAAGCCCGACGAGAAACGAGCGATTTCCGGCCAGGCCGCGGGCGTTCAGGTTCGGCTGGTAATTGAGCTCGCGGATCGCAAGGAGGATTCGCTCGCGGGTCTCGACGCGCACCCGGGGTTCGTTGTTGATGACGCGCGATACCGTCTTCGGCGACACTTTGGCGAGATCCGCGACCTGCTGGATCGTGACGAATTGCGCGACGGTACCCATCCGATTTGGGCATGATACCGGAAAAGTGCGGGGATGGGCCGCGGGTGATGCCGTCAGGCAGGGAAATGTCGGGTACTGAACCAGTCCTCACCGGTTGCCGGCCGTGACGTCCGCGAACGGCAACTGGCTGATCGTTGCCGGCTACACCGCGGGCCTCGTGCTGCTCGGCGTGTTGCTGGCGCGCCGCCGGCCCGACACGGTCGATTACTTCCTCGCATCGCGCGGTTCGACCTGGCCGGTCATCGGCCTGGCCCTGCTCGCCTCGAACCTGTCGTCGACCGCGCTCGTCGGTCTCGCTGGAGGCGCCTATTCCATCGGCATCTGCGTGTACGACTATGAGTGGACGGCGGTCTTGGTGCTGGTCTTCTATTGCGTCTTCCTGCTGCCCGCGGTGATCAGCAGCGGTGTCTTCACGATGCCCGAGTTTCTCGAGCGCCGCTACGATCGGCGCGTGCGCCTGCTGTTCGCCGCATTGACGCTGTTCCTGAACGTGTTCGTCGATTCGGCCGGCGTTCTGTACAGCGGCGCGCTGGTTTGCCAGACGCTTTTCCCCGGCTGGTCGCTCGCGTGGATCGTCGCCATTCTCGCCGGCGCGGCGGCGCTCTATACGACTCTGGGCGGCTTGCGGGCGGTGCTCTACACCGAGGTGGTGCAGGCGCTCGTGCTGATGATCGGCTCGCCGCTGATCGCCTACAATGCCCTGCGCGATGCGGGAGGTTGGCACGCCGTCATGAGCCGGGTCGCACCAGCCGCATTGTCTCTGATCCGCCCCGCCGGCGACCCGGGCGTACCCTGGCCGGGATTGCTACTCGGCATCCCGGTGCTCGGATTCTATTATTGGTGCACCAATCAAACGATCGTGCAGCGCGTACTGTCGGCACGGAATCTCGACCAGGCACGCTGGGGTACCCTTTTTGCCGGCCTGCTGAAATTGCCCGCGCTGTTCCTGATCGTGCTGCCCGGGATCTGCGCACTCGTACTGTTTCCGCATCTGCCGCGGGCGGACCTCGTCTACCCGAGATTGATCATGCGAGCCCTGCCTCGCAGCCTGCTGGGTGTCGTGGCCGCGGGATTCGTCGCGGCGACGATGGTCTCGATCGGCTCGACGCTGAATTCCGCTTCGACACTGATCACGATGGACGTCGTCAAGTCGTTCGCGCCGCGCCTCTCCGACCGGCAGCTGGTGGCGACCGGTCGCGCCAGCACCGCCGCGCTGTTGATCATCGCGGTGCTCTGGGCGCCGCAGCTGCGGCACTTCCCGTCCTTATGGCAGTACCTGCAGGCCGTGCTCGCTTATGTGGTACCGCCGGTTGTCGCCCTGTTCCTGGTCGGCCGGTTCTGGCGGGGCGCCACGGCCGGTGCCGCGGCTGCGACCATGTGGATCGGGTCGGCCTGCGGCATCACGCTGTTTCTGTCGAATGTGGTATTTCGCTGGTCGCATTGGCACTTTCTCTACGCCGCTCCGGTCTTGCTCGCGATCGATACGGCATTGCTCGTCGGCGTGAGCCTCGCGCGACCGGTTGCGGCGACGCCGCGGGTCGATGCACTCGTCTGGCGGCGCACGCCGAGGCACGAACGCGGCCGGCGTCCCGGCGCGCCGGCCGCCTGGCGAGACTATCGGTGGCAGGCGGCCGCACTGCTCGCGATCACCGGCGCCATCGTCATCGCATTTCGCTAAAGCGCCGCGAGCCTGCCGCCGCGTCGAGCTCGGCGATCGCGCCGACCAGGTGGTACAAACTGCTCGCCGGCGCCGGCGTTGCCGGGTAGGCGCCCTCGGCGGTGCGGCGGTCGAACCACAAGCCCGCCATCGGCGTCGCAAGATAGGGCAACAGGCTCTCGGCGGCATCGGCCGCGATCGACCAGGCGCGATCCTGGTCGGCCCCCGCGGCGATCGCGAGCGCGGCTTTCAAGCGCTCCGTTTGCGGCCAAAGACGCGCGCTGGCCCGTGCGACCGCGAGGTCCGCATCCCAGGCATCGACGACGGCGCCGCGGACGATGCCGTACCCCTCGCCGATCGCCTGCAGACGCAACGCCGTCTGGTGCGCAACGGCGGCGGCCGGCGTTTGGCGCAGCAACAACCAGGCCCACTCGAACTGGTGGCCCGGTTCGATCCGCGAACCGGCCGGTCCCGGCGCGGGCCGCCAGTCGTGCGTGAAAATCTCGCCGAAGGCGCCGCTCGGCAATCTGGCAAATCGGCACAACGCCAGGTCGGTCAGACGGTGCGACCACATCGACCATCCCGGATCGGCGCCGATCCGCGCCCATGCCTGGCAGGCCTCGAGCAGATGCATGTGCGGATTTGCCTCGCGCGAATCGTCGGCAGCATCCGCTTGCTCGCTCGCCCGAAACGCGCCTTCCGCGGTGCCAAAACAAACCTCGATCCGCTTGCGCAGCGCCAGCGCGGCGGCCTCACAGCCCTGGGGATCGCCGAGCGTCGCCGCCGCAGCGAACGCGAGCAGCGCGAATGCCTGATCGTAGAGCAAGGCGTCGTCACTGAGCACGCTGCCGTCGCACGCGACGAGCGTGCGGAACAGGCCGTCCGGCCGCCGATGGCGCAAGACGAACTCCTCGAGTCCGCGGGCGACGATGCCGGCGGCATCGCCCTTCCAACCGAAGCGCGGCGCCTGCGCGAAGACGAATATCTGCCGCGCTGGAACGCGCGCGCGGCGCGCCACGCCGGGCACCGTGCCGTCCTGCGCGAGACACTCGACGAACCCTCCGGTGACGGCATCGACGCCGCGGCGCGCCCAAAGCGGCAATGCCGAACCGACCAGCCAGTCGACGAGACGGGCGTGCATCGCCGCCAACCGGCGGCGGCCGGCGGCTTCGCCGGCGTCGCTCATCCGGGCTTGAGCAGCGCATCGCGCAGCGGCAGCAGGCGCGCATTGAAGGCAAGGATCGCGGCACCGACCGCCGGGGCGTCATCGGCGAGCTGCGCCCGTTCGATCGGCGCCACGGCGGGGATGCGGCCGACATGCCCCGCGAGGCGCCGATTCGTCGCCATTGCGAGCCGATCGATCAGTGCCGCGGGCAGGCGCCCACCGATCAGGATCGCCTCCGGATTGATCAAGCAATTGATCGCAACCAGGGGGGCGACCAACGCCGCGCTCGACTCCTCGACCCAGCGCGCGACGATGGCGTGTGCGCCCGCATCGAGCCGGACGAGACCGGCCGGCGAGGCGATCCGGTGGCCGCCGGTCGCGAGCATGCGGCACAGGTTGGACAGTGATACGATGTTCTGCAGCTGCTGGTCGCCGGCGTCGGCACCGTGCGCGCGCAGCCAGCCGATCTCGCCACTGCGCCCGGTCGCACCACGGAAATAGTGGCCGTCGACGACCAGCCCACCGCCGAGTGCGGCCGTGATGAGCAGATAGAAAAAGCTGCGGTACTTGTGGCCGGCGCCGAACTGCATCTCGCCGATCGCCGCGGCCGCGGCATCGTTTTCGATGAACACCGGGACCTGCAAGACGTGGCGGATCAGGTCATCGACCCGGACCGTGCTCCACGCCGCATACTCGGTCGGCTGGTCGGGCAGGTGCGCACGCGCGATGTCGTCCGGAAACGCGACGCCGACGCCGATCAGCCGATGCCGCTCGATAGCCGCCTTCGCGAGCAGTTGGCCGATCGAGCGGCGGAAAAACCTGTGCAAGGTCGCCGGCTGCGCGAAGGCGATCTCGCGCGAGGAGCGCGCGCGCACCCGGCCGGCGAAATCCACGACGACCAAGGTCACGTGATCGCGATCGACGTTCAGTCCGACTGAGAAGCCGCCGTCCGGATTGACGACGAACCGGCGAGCCGGTTGACCGCGCTGTCCACGCCGGCGGCCGGCGTGCAGGATCAGCCGGTTCTGCAGCAACCGGTCGGTGATGTTGACGATCGCGGCCGGCGTCAGACCGGTTCGCTCGGACAGTTCGTGGCGCGTTACCGGCCCGTTCACGCGTATCGCGTGCAGCGTGACCCGCTGATTGTGATCGCCGGCGCGCGCGAGGTTCGTACCGGCCAGATCAGGTCCGGATTGCGCGTCGCGCCGTCGTGGAACCTGATGCGGCATCGGGCTGCGCATTTTCGGCCGCCCGCGCTAGTTGCCGGCCACCGCGTCGGCGGCCAGCGCGAGTGCGCCGAACGGTCCGGCACGTTCGCCGAGGCCCGGCGGCGATACGTAGTCATCGATCGAGCCGATCAGTGCGCCGAGATCGAGGTAACGGCCGAGGCTCTGCGCCACCCGGTGGCGAATCATCGGCAGCAAGCCCGCGCGCGCCGTGGCGACGCCGCCGCCGATCAGGATTCGCCGCGGCGCCGTGGTCAACATCAATGTGTGCAGCAGCTGCGCGAGCGCATCGGCGACGTACTCCCAAACCGGATCGTCACCGCGCAACTGGTCGGGCGGCCGGCCGGTGCGCGCCGCGATCGCCGGCCCGGAGGCGAGCCCCTCGACGCAATCGCCATGAAACGCACAGGATCCGGACCATGCGTCGCCCGGCGCGCGCGCGATCCGGATGTGGCCGCATTCGGCATGGGCGAATCCGCGCACCGGCCGGCCATTGACGACGAGACCGACGCCGACCCCGGTGCCGACGGTGACGTAGGCGAAATCCGCGAGCCCACGTGCCGCTCCCCAGCGCCCCTCCGCAAGCGCCGCAGCATTCACGTCGGTGTCGCAGCCGACCGGTACGCCGCAGCTGCGGGCGAACCGTCCCGCGATCGCGGTGCCACGCCAGCCGGGCTTCGCCGTCGCGCCGATGACCCCATAGTTCGGCGAGTCGCGCGCAAGATCGATCGGTCCGAAAGATGCGATGCCGACCGCCTCCATCGGACCGTGCGCCGCACGCCAGCCATCGAGGATCGTCTCGATGCCCCGCAGCGCGACCTCAGGATCGCGCCCCGTGGCCACGCTCGCCTGCTCGCGGACATCATCGGGTCCGCTGCCGAGAATGCATACGCATTTCGTTCCGCCCAGCTCCACACCGCCGTACAAAGCGCGTGCCGCGGTCATCGAACGGCCGTGGCCGCGGCGCCCGGGGGTCGCGTGCGCAGGCGCGCCGCAAGCGCCGCGTCGTGAGTCGGCGCCCCGCTGAGCGCGGCACGCGTGTCGCGCGCGAGCGATGCGAGAATTTCATCGAATGCGGCTGCCGGCACGACGTCGATCAAGGGATCGTAGGCGCGCGGTTCGACGCCTAGTCCGTCGAGCACGTAGAACCAGCTGAGCTCGGTGAATAGCTCACCAGACTTGACGCGTACGCGCCCCGTGGCCCGGTACAGCTCGATTCGCTGCGCAAGGCTCGGCGGCAGCGGCATATTCGCGCAGTACCGCCAGAACGGCGTGTCCTCGCGCCGGGTGGCCGCATAGTGCAGGATCAGAAAATCGCGGATGGTCTCCATTTCGTCGGTCAGCTCGGCGTTGTAGGAGTCGATGTTGGCCGTGGCAAAGGACTTGTCCGGAAAATGTTCGAGCAGCTTGTAGAGCCCGCTCATCACGAGGTGAATGCTGGTCGACTCGAGCGGTTCGAGAAACCCGGAGGCGAGCCCGAGCGCGACGCAATTGCGGTTCCAGAAGCGCGCCCGGCGGCCGGCGACGAAGCGCAGCAGCCGCGGTTCGGCGATCGGCGCGGCGTCCATCGAGGCGAGGAAATCCGCCTGCGCAGCCTCGTCGCTGAGGTGCTCGCTCGAATAGACGTAGCCGTTGCCGACACGATGTTGCAGGGGAATCCGCCAGCGCCAACCGGCCTCGCGTGCACAGGCCTCGGTGAATGGCGGGCGGCCGCGCAGCGCCGCGCTGGGTGCCGCGACCGCCCGGTCACAGGGAAGAAACTCCCTCCACGACAGATAGCCGGTGCGCAGCACCTGCTCGATCAGAATGCCGCGAAAGCCGCTGCAATCGACGAACAAATCCGCCTCGAGGCGCGAGCCGTCGTCGAACAGCAGGGCCTCGATCATTCCATCCTCGCGCAAGGCGGCGTCGGCGACGCGGCGCTCGAGATGCACGACGCCGAGCGCGCGTGCGTAGGCGCCGAGATAGTCCGCCACCAAACCGGCGTCGAAATGCAGGGCGTAGCGCAGACCCGCCACCGGGCCGGGTGCCGCCGGATCCGGGAAACGGAACCGCCCCGCCTCGGCGAGCGCCGCGCCGAGACTGAAGTCGAGAAAGTCCCGGTCCGCAGCTTGCTTCTTCGCGCGATGCCAGGCGTGGTGGAACGGGCGCAGATTGATCGCGCTGCCGAAGGTGCCGAACGGATGCCAGTAGCTCGAACCTTGCACCCGCCAGTCAGTGAACTTGATGCCGAGCTTGTAGGTCGCCTGGGTGTGACGGACGAAATCGTCCTGGCTGATGCCGAGCAGGCGCAACAGGTCGAGGATCGGCGGTATGGTCGCCTCGCCGACGCCAACGGTGCCAATGTCGGGGGATTCGACCACCGTGATCCGGCAGCCGCTCGCCGGCAGGGAGCGCGCGAGCACCGCGGCCGCCATCCAACCGGCGGTGCCGCCGCCGACGATCGCAATGCGCTGGATTCGCAGCTCATCCATCATCGTGACCGCCGCAGGGCCCGCCGCGCCGCCGTCACCGCGGCGCGGCGGCGCCGGTGGACCGGTACGGACTCCTACAGCTTGCCCCGGATGCCGAAGAAGAACCGCCGGCCGCTGGCGTCGTAGGTGAACGGCAGGTCCGGGAACTGCAAGTAGGTGTGCTGGACCGAGTTCGTGAGGTTCTGGAACGAGACGAACACGCCGACGTACTTGTTGAGGTCGTAGCCGATCTGTCCGTCGAGCTGCCCGTACGGCGCGGAGAACACCTGATAGGTCTGGTCGACGCCGTTCTTGTCCGGGACCGGGAAAGTCGCGCCGACGAGCGAATCGTTCACCGCCCGATCGCGCCAGGTGTATGACATGCGCGCCGAGAACCCGAAGCGCTCGTAATACAGCGTGCCGTTGAAGGCGTTGAGGGACACGCCGGGGATCGCCGAGTCGTACGAGAACGCAGTCGTCGAATTGTTCGCCTCGGACTTCGAATAGGTGTAGTTGGCGGCGACGCCGACCCCCCGCAGCCACGACGCGATCCTCGATCCGAAGGCGTAATCGCCGGTGAGCTCGAGACCGTAGATCTTGCCCTGGCCGGCATTGACCGGTTCCGTGATGGAACCGGTGTCGCCCCCGAAGTCGTCCTTGACGAAGGTCGGGACCTGCTTGATCTCGATGAAATTGTCGACCTGTTTGTAGAAGCCGGCGACGCTCGCGATCGACCCGGGCGCAAAGTAGTCCTCGTACGACAGATAGAACTGCGAGGCGCGGTACGGATCGAGCTGGGTGTTGCCGGAGTTGCCGTTGATGAACTCGAACCCGCCGAGCTGGCCGGTCGTCGGATTCAGACGATTGCTGTTGCGCGTGAAGTTGTAGGAATTTCCGATGCCGAGCTGGTACAGATCCTGCGGTGCAACCACGCGGGCGGCGCTGAAGCGGACCTTCTGCGTGTCCGACAGGTCGAGAACGAAGTTGAACGACGGCAGCACGTCGGTGTAGCTGCGCGTGGTACGCACCGCCACGACGTTGGAGTCGACGCCGTTCCATGAGGCCGTGCCGTAATAGGTCGGCGACAGCGCCGACTGGCCGTTGTCGATCGTCAGGCTCGTCGTGACGACGCGCGCGCCGAAATTCGCGTGAAATTGGCTCGCCGGGCCGCCGAGATCGACCATGAAATAGGGTGCGGTGGTGCGCTCCGCGACCCGGAATGAACTCAGCTGGTCGACGAAGAACTGCTCGGTCATGTTGGTCACACCGGCGCCGCCCCAGACCTGTTGCAGGTAGGTCGCGGGATTGGTCATCCCGCCGCTCGCCGGATTCTTGACGATGATGTTGCCGACCGCGAAGTTCGGAAACGTCGCCGCGAGTCCCGGATTCGACAGCGCCGTCGAGTAGGGAATGTTCGGCGTGCCGTAACCCGGATCCTGGTAGTACAGCCACGGTCCGCAGGTGTTCGGCGCACTGACGGTGTTGCAGCCGGTCTGGCCACCGGCGATCGAGCCGTTCGACAGAGTGCCGTTGATCAGGTAGCGGCCGAAGGTCTGGTCGAGGTCGCGCCCGGCATAGCGCAATCCGACCGTGATCGTGGAGGGCACGTCCTTGATGAACGCAGGGTTCCACTTCAGCGCACCCCGCACCGCGAACTGCTTGTTGTGGGTGAGGTTCGCCCATGCCCAGTTCGACTTGAACGTCGTGTAATTCGGGTTGTTGAGCACGTCGGCATACGGGGCGAGGTAGCTCACCGACGGCAGCCCCGAGGTCCCGCCGTTCGCGTAGGTGAATTCATAGCCGTGGCTGCCGGGTGCCGGCGGCGCGCAGGTCGAGGAGCCATTGTTGCACCCGGGCGCGGCCGGCGAGGTCGCGACGCCGGCGCTGGTGAGGTACAGTCCGTGCTCGACGTCGGCCTGCGCCGCCTGGTAATTCGACGTCGCGTTGGAATAGGCCGCATCGAACACGCCGCGCACCGGGCCTCCGTTGTCGAACCTCGTCACCCATTGGAAGTTGTCCGCCTTCGCGGTGTTCTGTTGATAGAGGGTCGCGGTCTCCGCACCGTTCGCGTTGAACGTCGCGTTCTGTACGACCCCGTTGCTGTCGATCGAATACGGTTGCGTGGGATCGATGCCCGGGATCAGGTTGCCCGACGACTGGCCGGAGCCGTTGAACCAGACCTTGTCGGTGTAGCTGTAGTTGCGGTCGTCCTCCTCCGAATGGAACCAGTTCAGCCGCGAGGTGATGCTGTCGGTGAGGCGCGCCTTGACGCCGAGGGAAGCACCCTTGTCGTTGCGATAATCGATGATGTCGGTGAAATACGCGAGTTGCGGATCGATGTAGTACTGGCCGTTCGGCAACGCGGTGAGTCCCGCCGAGGTGAGCGCGCCGGTGTAGGGCCCGGTCGCGGAATTCGTCGTCAACCACGCGGCGCGATTCTGGTCCTGAAATTCCTTGGTATGAGTCTTCTCGTTGTCGAAAGACACGCTCGCGGTGAACCCCAGGCGGTCGCCGATCTTGTACGAGCCGACGAGCACCCCCGCCGGCAATTTGCTGGACGTGCCGTCCGCCGTCGACTCGCGGAAATTGCCGCCGAGCGAGAGTCCGTCCGGGCCGGCGAGCGGATCGGCCGTCTTCAGATCGATCGTACCGCCGAGACCGCCCTCGGTCATCGACGCATCGGGATTCTTGAACACTTCGATTCCGGTCACGAGCTCGCTCGGCACTCCTTCGAGCGAGCCGTACTGCGAGTTGCTGCCCGCGCCTCCGCCGGAGCCCTCGCCCGAGACGTAGAACTCCTTGCCCGTCAGGAACAGATCGCCGTTCAAGGTGGTCAGGTTCTGCCGCAGGCCGTCGATCAGCACCTGTGTGCCCTCGCCCTGCGCGCCGCGGTCGATCTGCACCCCGGCGAGTCTCTGCAGAGATTCGGCAACGTTCTGGTCGGGCATCTTGCCGATGTCCTCGGCCGAGATCACCTCCACCGGCAAATTCGAGTCGCGTTTGATGTTGAGGGCATTCTGCAGCGACTCGCGATACCCGGTGACCACGATCTCCGTCAATTGATCGACGCCGGCGGCGCTTTTCGTGCTCGAGGCGGTGTTGCTCGCGGGCGTGGCCGCCAACAGTGCATGGCCCGCGAAGCCGGCGTCGAATGACACCGCTGTCATCAACGCGAAACGCAAAAACTTCCGGGCGCGCTTTTCTTTACGATGCGACATGGTAGCTAACTCCCCGATCTATGACCTTGTTCGAATTCGTCACCGAGTCTTCGGCGACACCGCCCTGCGGTCACTGCTGGATCGCTTGCCGGTGTCGTCCGCGCTCTGGTATCCCGCACCGACTCGGACGTCACGTTCCGAGGGATGTTGTGGGGAGGCTAACGCCGCTCGGCGCAGAAAGTCAACGATTAAATACTTTTGTTTGGCTTTATCGACTGTGGTCTCGCCAGGGTGGCGCGATCTCGCCGGAGGCTCTACGACGGCTTTCGACGAGCGCTCCGGCGCCCTGCGGTTATAAACCAGGAGAAACAATTATTTTTGGGTATTTACAGCTAGTTATGCGTGATCTGCGGGGCAAGCGGCCGATCTCGGGGCCACGCCGCGGAATCCCTCGTCGACACGCACCAACGGCGCGCAATGGCCGCCGTCTTACGATCGAACTCACGCCGTCGGTCGCTCCTCGACGGGCGAACTCGAGCGGTGGACGGTTCGCCGCCACCGCGCCCACACGCGCGCGATGTGCGGGCGCCACAAGCGCTTCGACGGCCGCCGCACGGCCTCCGTCGCCGACTTGCTGGCTCGTTGAGCGGCGCATTGTGGACCGCGGATTCAACCCCGGCGGCAACCCTGAGCGCGTGCCTCGCCGTCACGCGACGCGAGATCCGCAAGTCTCCCGGACTGTCCCCGAACGGTGAATCGCGCTAGGATGAAATGACAGCGATGTCATAACAATGATCCGGTAGGGGAGCGCAGAGGCGATGTTGGATCGCGATCTACGGCTGATTTACGCGGCAAAAGCGACAAACTTTGCTTTGCTCGGATTGCTTGAATTGATTGCGCTGTCAGGAATGTCATCGCTGAGCGCTCGCGCTGCCGACCGATCCATACCGGCACAGATCGGCATGCCTCGCAGCACGCGGCCGGCCACGGCCACGACCGCCGCCAGGGCGGCCGCCGCGGACGGCGACGCCAATTTCGGCCCGTACGATGCGACCTTCCTCGAGGGCGGCATCGGCCTGCATCGCGCGCTCTCGCCGCGCGCACCGCCGCGCGGGGCCCGTATGCCCTGGTCGATCGGCGGCTGGCTCTACTGGGCGCATCGACAAGCGGGCCGTGAGATCCTCACAGCCATCGGCGAGCCCGGCCACGGCGCCTGGCGTGGCCTCATGCTCGTCGACGGCCGGCTCGCGCTACGACTCGCACCCGGCGTGCGCATCGACGACGGCGCGCGCATCGAGGCGCGGCGCTGGACTGCGGTCATGGCGACCTACAACGGGCGCATCGCGCGCTTGTATGTCGGCGGGCGCGAGCTCGCCTCGCGCGCGGCCGCGACGCAGGCGGTCGCGGCAAACATCGAGCTCGCGCCCGTCGTCACCGCGAGCGCCGGCGGCGCCGCAAGGCGAGGCCACTTCGGCGGATCCCTCGCGGCATGGACGCTGCGCGGTCGCGCCCTCGGCGCGGCGCGCATCGCGGCGCTCGCCGCGGCGCCGCCGAATTTGCGCTTGATCGAGTTCACGCGTGTCGGCGTCGGTTGGCCGCTGCAGCGACGCGAGTGGATCGGCCTCGATCAGCCGCAAGATCCATGGACTCTGCCGCACGCCCGCAGCCGGCCGGCGCCGCCGGTCGCGACGCCGCCGCCGCCGCCGTCGCTCGCGTTGCGCCGCTGCGGACCGAACGCCTGGCGGGTGTCGAACTGGCGCCTGCGATTCGTCGCGAAGGGCAGCGCGCATGTGGACGGCGCACGTCTATCGTCGCTCGGCTACGCGAGCGATGCGGCCGCGTGGTACGCAGCAGTCGTCCCCGGCACCGTGCTCACAACCCTGATGGCGCGCGGCATCTACCCAGACCCGAATCACGGGCTCGACAATCTCGCGATCCCGGAGAGCCTGTCGCACCGCAGCTACTGGTACCGCAGCGTGTTCCGCGCGCCGCCGGCACTGCGCGGACGTCACCTGACGCTGAGCTTTCTCGGCATCAATTATCGCGCCGAGATCTGGCTCAACGGCAGGCGGCTCGGCACGATCGCCGGTGCTTTCATCCGCGGCACCTTCGACGTGACGCACCTGGTGCGTCCGGGCCGCCGCAACGCGCTCGCGGTGCGCATCGACCCGCCGCCGCACCCCGGCATCGCCCACGAGGAGTCGATCGCCGCGGGCCCCGGCGAGAACGGCGGTGCACTCGCGCTCGACGGACCGACGTTCATCGCAAGCGGGGGCTGGGACTGGATCCCGGCGATTCGCGACCGCGACATCGGCATCTGGCAGCCGGTCACCTTGTCCGCGAGCGGCGCGCTGCGCATCCTCGATCCGCAGGTGACGACCCGCCTGCCGCTGCCCCGCCGCGACGTTGCCGACATATCGATCACCGTACCCATCGAGAACGAGTCCAAGCGGGCGCTGCGGGCGATGGTCAGCGCCCGCTTCGACAACGTCAGGGTGCAGCGCTCGCTGACGGTGCCTTCCGGCGTGACGGCGGTGCGTTTCGTCAGCGCCGATTTCCCACAGCTGCGCATCGTTCACCCACGCCTTTGGTGGCCGAACGGCTACGGGGCGGCGACGCTGCATCGCCTGCGCCTCGCCGTCCGCGAGGGAGCGCGGCTCTCGGACCGCAAAACCCTGCGTTTCGGCATGCGTGAATTGACCTACGAGCTTTCGCTGTTCGACCGTCAGGGCCGTCTGCGGCGCGTCGAGATCGATCCAACCAAGGCAAGCGCCCTGGGCGAGCGGATCGTCGATGTGCGGCATCGGGCGATCAAACGCACGCGCAACGGCTGGGCCGCATCGCTCACCCCGGCCGGCGAAACTTCGCCGGCGGTGCGCAACTTGCCGGCGGATACGCTCGCACCGTATCTCGTGATCCGCGTCAACGGCGTACGCATCGCAGCGCGCGGCGGCAACTGGGGCATGGACGATGATTTGAAGCGCATTGGACGGCGCCGCCTCGAGCCGTATTTTCGTCTCGAGCGCGCCGCGCACCTCGACGTCATCCGCAACTGGCTCGGCCAAAACACCGAGGAGGCGTTCTATGACCTCGCCGACAAGTACGGTTTTCTCGTCCTGAATGACTTCTGGATCTCGACGCAAAACTTCCAGCTCGAGCCCGACGACCCCGCGCTGTTCCTCGCGAACGTGCGCGACGTGATCAGCCGCTACCGCAATCATCCGTCGATTGCACTGTGGATCGGCCGAAACGAAGGCGTGCCGCCGCCGCTGCTGAACGACGGCATGGCAACCCTGGTCGCGAAACTCGACGGCACGCGCTTTTACACGCCGAGTTCGAACTCCGTGAATCTCCAGGTGAGCGGCCCGTACGATTACCGTCCGCCGTCCGATTACTTCACCACCCTTGCCCGCGGCTTCGCGGTCGAGGTCGGCACGCCATCGCTCGCCACGCTCGAAGCGGTGCGCGCGATGATCCCGCCGGCGGACCGCTGGCCGATCGGGGACACCTACGCGTACCATGACTGGCACTTCGGCGGCAACGGCGACAGCAAGACGTTCATGGCCGCCCTCGACCGGCAATACGGCGCGCCGCGCGGACTCGTCGATTTCGAGCGCAAGGCGCAGTTGATGGACTACGTTTCGTACCGCGCCATCTTCGAGGGATTCAACGCCCATTTGTGGACGCGCAATAGCGGCCGCTTGCTGTGGATGACGCATCCGGCATGGCCGAGCAATACCTGGCAAATCTACAGTTCCGACTACGACACGGCCGCCGCCTACTACGGCGTCAAGAAGGCCTGCGAACCGCTGCACGCCCAGCTCAATCTGCCGGACGACCGGCCGGCCATCATCAACATCTCGCGCCATGCGCAGCCGGGCCTCGCGCTCGAGAGCCGCATTTTCACCCTCGGCGGCCGTCTGCTCGCGCAGCGTATCGACCGCGCCGATCTCGGCGCGAACTCGATCGCGACCTTCGCGCCGCTCGATCTCGCCGCCTACTTCGCGCGCCGGCCTCTCGTCATAGTCACGCTCACCTTGACCGACCCGCACGGCGTGGTCCGGTCCGATAACGTGTATTGGCCGAGCGCCACACCCGGCGGCCAGCGCCGCCTCGACCGGCTCGCACCACAACCGGTCCAATTGAGCGCACGCGCACACGACACGCCCTCGGGACAGCTCGTCGAGGTCACCCTGACCAATCGCGGCGACGACACGGCGCTTGCGGCGAAGATCACCATGCAGGATGCGCGGGGCCGCCGCGTGCTGCCGGTCTACTATGCAGACAACTACGTGACCCTTTTGCCCGGCGAGACCCGCCGCATACAGGTCGAGTGCCCGGGGACGGCAGAACGCTGCGCGCGCATCACATTGCGCGGCTGGGACGTGCAGGATCGGCGCGCGACGATCGCCGCGGCGAGGGAGCGATGATGCCGCGCGCGCGCTGGCGCACGAGCGACGGCGCCCGCGGCGGACGCGTCGCGCTCGGCGCGCTCTGGCTGCTCGTCGCCGCGATCGGGCGCCCCTGCGCTGCGACGGCGGGGCCGGCGATCGTGCACCTGGAACGCTGGCCGGCCGGGCCGAAGAACGTACTGATCGAGCCGAAGGTCGAGCGCTTCGTCGATGGACTGCTCGCGAAAATGACGCTGCGGGACAAAGTCGGACAGATGATCGAAGCCGACATCGACTCGATCACGCCCAGGGAGGCCGCGCAATACCACCTCGGTGCGGTGCTCGCCGGCGGCAACTCGGGGCCCTATGGACAGTTGCGCGCCGCGCCGGCGCTGTGGCTCGAACTCGCCGACGCCTACCAGCGTGCGACGGTCGGGGCCGGCGGCGGGCACATCGCGATTCCGCTGCTCCTCGGCATCGACGCCGTGCACGGCGACGCTCGGGTGCGCGGCGCGACGATCTTCCCGCAGAACATCGGGCTCGGTGCGACCCACGACCCGGACCTCGTCCGCAAGATCGGCCAGGCCACCGCGGCCGAGGTGACGGCGACCGGATTCAACTGGACGTTCGCGCCGACGATCGCCGTCGCGCGCGACGCCCGCTGGGGTCGTACCTACGAGAGCTTCTCGGAGGATCCACGGCTGGTCGCGCGCCTGTCCGCGGCGATGGTCGAGGGGTTGCAGGGCAGGCTCGGCACGCCCGATTTCCTGGCCGCCGGCCATACGGTCGCCACGGTCAAGCATTTCCTCGGCGACGGCGGCACGCACGACGGCCGCGATCAGGGCGATGACCTCGTCTCCGAGCAGACCTTGATACGCGTGCACGCGGCGGGCTATCCGCCGGCGATTGCCGCCGGCGTCCTTACGGTGATGGCTTCGTACAATTCCTGGGACGGCGTCAAGATGCACGCCAACGCGGCACTGCTGACTGGAGTGCTCAAGGGCCGCCTCGGTTTCAACGGCTTCATCGTCGGCGACTGGAACGCCCAGGAGGAGATCCCGGGCTGCACGAAATACCATTGTGCGGCCGCGATCAACGCCGGCCTCGACATGTTCATGGCGCCGGACGGGTGGCGGCAGATCTACCGCAACACCGTCGCCGAGGTCCGTGAGGGGACGATCCCGCGCATGCGCATCGATGACGCGGTCCGCCGCATCCTGCGCGTCAAGGTTCTCGCTGGACTGTTTCGGCACGCCCCGGCGACACACCCGCCGGCCGTGGCCGGCCTCGACATTCTCGGCGCCGCGGCGCATCGCGCGCTCGCCCGGCGCGCGGTGCGCGAGTCTCTGGTGCTGCTGAAGAACAACGATGGCGTGCTGCCGCTCGACCCGCGACGGCGGATTCTCGTCGTCGGGCGCGCCGCGGTCGACATCGGTGAGCAATGCGGCGGCTGGACGATCGACTGGCAGGGCGATCACAACAGCAATGCGGACTTTCCGGGCGCGACGTCGATCTACGCAGGCATCCGGCAACGGGTCGAGGCGGCCGGCGGAAGCGCCGAATACAGCGCCGATGGCCGTTTCAGGCGCAAACCCGATGCGGCGATCGTCGTATTCGGCGAACACCCATACGCAGAATTCGAGGGCGATCGCGAGACCTTGGAATACGCGCCTGGCGATCATCGCATCGTCCATATCATGCGCCGCCTGCGTGGCGCCGGTATACCGGTCGTCGCGGTGTTCCTCTCCGGCAGACCCATGTGGGTGAACCCGCAGATCAACGCCGCCGACGCGTTCGTCGCGGCCTGGCTGCCCGGTAGCGAGGGCGCCGGCATCGCCGACGTGCTCCTGCGTCGCGCCGATGGCAAGATCCGCCACGATTTCACCGGGCGATTGGCATTCTCCTGGCCGGCGACGGTCATGCCCGTGCACTTCGGCACTCGCGGCAAGGTGCACGGGGCGCTGTTCGCACGCGGCTACGGCTTGACTTATGCCAGCCACGCGCAAATCGGACCGCTATCGCAGACGCGGCGCCCGGCGCCAGGCGTGCATGGGCCGAATGTGCTGTATGCGGCGGGCCGGGTAACCGCGCCCTGGTCGATCTACCTGAACGACCAGATCGCATCGGTGCGCATGACCCTGCCGACACAAATCAGCCCCGCAGGGGACTTGCGCGTGCGGCTAGACCGACACGGCGCGCATGCGATTTGGACCGGCGGCGGCTGGGGCGCACTGCGGATCGGCGGCCGCGCCGTCGATCTGACCGGGTGGACCGAGCGCGGCACGGTGCTCGAGATTCGCTATCGCATCGAACGGCGGCCGAGCGCGGCGGTCGAGTTCGGCCCGGTCTGCGAGAGGCCCTACGCAACTGCCGCACAGGGCGGCCGCGGCAGGCACTGCGGCGCGGCGCGGCCGCCGATGCTCGACGTCACGCGCGCCTTCGACGCTATGCGGATCGGCGCCGAAGGCGTGCTGCGGGTGCCGTTGCGCTGCTTCGCCCGTGCGGGCGCAACGCTCGCTCGCGTGGTCGCGCCGTTCTCGCTGTCGACCGCCGGTCGGCTGTCGTTCACCTTGATCCAGGCCAGCTTTGCCCGGGCGCCGCGCGCGCTGGCTTGTCCGGCGCTCGCCACGGCCCGGCGGGCACGTTGACGGATGCTGCTCGCCGTGGGGCTGTGCAATTCGATCATCCCGATTCAGGACTCATCGTGCCATTCGAATCCGTCGCGGCCGATCAAGGCACTCGAGGCTGCGGGGCCCCAGCTGCCGGCGAGGTAGCTCCTTGGCCGCTCGTCGTACCGGCGCCAGCCGGCGATGATCGGATCGATCCAGCGCCACGCCGCGTCGAGCTCGTCGCGACGCATGAACAAGGTGAGGTTGCCCTTGATCGTATCCATCAACAGACGCTCGTAGGCGTCGAGGGCACGCATCTTGAACGTCTCGCCGAGATCGAGTGCAAGATCGACGGGCGTCAGGCGCATGCCCTCGCCGGGGTTCTTGGCGAGGATCGTCAGCGTGATGCATTCGTCCGGCTGCAGGCGGATGACCAGGGAATTCGCGCCCGCCGGCGCCGGCGGTCTTTCGAAGATCGGATGCGGCACGTCCTCGAAGGTCACGACCAGTTCGGTCAAGCGCTTCTGCAGGCGCTTGCCGGTGCGCAGGTAGAACGGCACGCCGGCCCAGCGCCAGGTGTCGATCTCGGTCTTCAGCGCGACGAAGGTCTCGGTGGTGCTGTCCGGCGCGATATCCGCCTCCTCGAGGTAGCCCGCGACGGGCGCACCGCCCACAACGCCGGATTTGTACTGGCCGTGCACCGTCTTGGTGAGCACGTCCTGATCGCGCAGCGGCCGCAATGCCCGCAGGACCTTGAGCTTCTCGTCGCGCACCGCGTCGGGGTCGCTGCTCGCCGGCGGCTCCATCGCCATGATGCAGAGCAGTTGCAGCAGATGGTTCTGCACCATGTCGCGCAGCGCGCCGGTCGAATCGTAGAAGTGACCGCGCCGCTCGACACCGAGTTCCTCGGCGACCGTGATCTGCACGTGCTTGATGTAACCGCGGCGCCACAGCGGTTCGAACAGGGCGTTGCCGAAGCGCAGCGCCATCAGGTTCTGCACCGCCTCCTTGCCGAGATAGTGGTCGATCCGATAGATCTGACCCTCGCCGAAAATTGCCCCGACCCTTCGGTTGATCGCCTCCGCGGAGGCGACATCGTGGCCGAGCGGCTTCTCGAGCACGACGCGCGACAGCGGCGTCACGATCCCCGCCGCGGCGAGGTTTTCGCTGATCGTCGCGAACAGATTGGACGCGGTCGAATAGAAGAAGACGCGCACCACGGCGTCGCGCCCCGCGAGCAAGGCGGCCACCGCCGCAAAGTCGCCGGCGGTGCCCGCGTCGACTTTCGCGTACGACAGGAGCGGTGCGAACGCACCCCAGTGTGCGGCATCGAACTGCGCCCCGAGGAACTCCCGGCAGGCTTGCTCGGACAGCGCGAGGTATTGCTCGCGCGACAGGTCCGAACGCGCGATTGCGTAGATCCTCGAGTCGGCGGCGATCTGACCGGCCGCATGCCGGCGATACAGCGCCGGCAGGAGCTTGCGCGTCACCAGATCTCCGGTCCCGCCGAACAGCAGCATGTCGAACGCCGCCAGCATGGTCGTCAAACGCGTGGTCCTCCGTCGTCTTCGGCCGCAGCGTAGCATCCGTCGGGACCTTCTGGTAGGTGCCACGGTCGTGGCAGAATGGAGCGTGATCATGAGAACAACCGCCATCGATCCGCGGCTGCGCGAGGTTACCGAACGGATTCGCGAACGCAGCCGACCGACCCGTGCGGACTATCTCGAGCGGATGCAAACCGCTCGCGCCGCCGGCAGCGCGCGCACGCGCCTGTCCTGCACCAATCTCGCGCATGGTTTCGCGGCGTCGGCGACCAGTGACAAGGAGGCGTTGCGCGCCGGAGGCTGGCCCAACATCGGCATCGTCTCCGCCTACAACGACATGCTATCGGCCCATCAGCCATTCGAGCGTTATCCGGCCTTGATCAAACGAGCGGCGCGCGAAGCGGGCGCGGTCGCGCAATTCGCCGGCGGCGTGCCGGCGATGTGCGATGGCGTGACGCAGGGGCAGGCGGGCATGGAGCTTTCCCTGTTCAGCCGCGACGTGATCGCGATGGCGACCGGAATTGCGCTCGCGCACAACATGTTCGACGCGGCGCTGTGCCTCGGCATCTGCGACAAGATCGTGCCGGGATTGCTGATGGGTGCCTTGTCCTTCGGCCACCTACCGGTCGTGTTCGTCCCCGGCGGACCGATGCCCTCGGGTATGCCGAACAAGGAGAAGGCGAGGATCCGCCGCCTCCACGCCGAGGGCCAGGTGGGGCGCGATGAGCTGTTGCAATCCGAGGCGGCGAGCTACCACGCGCCCGGAACCTGCACGTTCTACGGCACCGCCAACAGCAATCAGTTGCTGATGGAAGTCATGGGCCTGCATATGCCAGGCGCGGCCTTCGTGCCGCCGAACACGCCGCTGCGCGACGCACTGACCATGGCCGCCACGCGCCGTGCCGCCGGCATCACGGCGCTCGGCGGCGACTATCGGCCGCTCGCGAACGTCGTCGACGAACGGGCGATCGTCAACGCGATCGTCGGCTTGCTCGCAACCGGCGGTTCGACGAATCACACGCTGCACCTCGTCGCCATCGCCCGCTGCGCGGGCATCCTCCTGAATTGGGACGATTTCGGCGACCTGTCCGCGTTCGTGCCCCTGCTCGCGCGGATCTACCCGAACGGCGACGCCGACGTGAACCGGTTCCACGAAGCCGGCGGCAGCGGCTTTCTGATCCGCGAACTGCTCGACGCAGGCCTGCTGCACGAGGATGTGCAGACGGTGATGGGTGCCGGGCTGCGCACGCACGTCATGCAGCCGCAACTGGTCGACGAGCGGCTCGAATGGCAAGCGCCGCCAGCCGCGAGCGGCGACCTCGACGTGCTGCGGCCGGCGGCGAATCCGTTCTCGACGCACGGGGGTATTGCGGTGCTGCGCGGCAATCTGGGCCGCGCCGTGATCAAGACCGCCGCGGTCGCCGACGCGCACCAGCTCGTCGAGGCACCCGCCGTGGTTTTCGACCGCCAGGAGGACGTGATCGCCGCCTTCCAGGCCGGCCAACTGGAGCGCAACTTCGTTGCGGTCGTCCGTTTCCAGGGACCGCGCGCGAACGGCATGCCGGAACTGCATCAACTCACGCCGGCGCTCACCTCGCTGCAGCGGCGCGGTTTTCGGGTCGCGCTCGTGACCGACGGCCGGATGTCCGGCGCATCAGGCAGTGTGCCGGCGGCGATTCACGTGACGCCGGAGTGCGCGAGCCAAGGTCCGCTCGCGCGTGTGCGCGATGGCGACCCGATACGCGTGGATTGCCGCGGCGGCCGGCTCGAGATTCTGGTCGCAGAGCGCGAATGGGCACTGCGCGCGCCGGTCGTACTCGAACATTTGCGCAACGAAACCGGTATGGGGCGGGAGATGTTCCGCACGCTGCGGCGTGCGGTGGGCGATGCGGAAGCCGGCGCAATGAGCCTGATGTGAACCACGTTCCGGGCAGGATGTGCGCTCGGCGCACCGAAGGAGTCGGCCGTTGAACATTCGCGAAATCCTCGGGCTCGCACCCGTGATCCCCGTACTGACCGTGCGCGATATTGAGCACGCGGCACCGCTCGCGCGCGCGCTCGCCGCGGGCGGGCTACGCGTACTCGAGATCACGCTGCGAACTCCGGTCGCGCTCGAGGCGATCGCTGCGATGCGTGCGGCCGTCCCGGAGGCGGTCATCGGCGCGGGCACGCTCACGCGGCCCGCGGATTTCGCCGCCGCCGGCCGCGCCGGTGCGCAGTTCGGCGTCACCCCGGGCCTGACGCCGGAACTCGCGGCGGCGGCACGCGGCGCGCGCTTCCCGCTGCTGCCCGGCGTGATGACGCCGACCGAACTTATCGCCGCGCGCAGCGCCGGATTCGAGATCCTGAAGCTTTTCCCCGCGCGCGAGGCAGGCGGCATCGGCATGCTGCGCGCCCTCGCCGGGCCGTTCCCCGACATGGCGTTCTGCCCGACCGGTGGAATCACCCGCGCGACGGCCACGGATTACCTCGCCCAGCCGAACGTGCTCTGTGTCGGTGGATCGTGGCTCGCACCGCCTGAGTTGCTCGCCGCCGGCGATTGGACCGGCATCGAGGCCCTGGCGCGCGATGCGGCCGGCTTGCGCGCGCACTGAGCGCGGGCGCAGTCCGGCCGGCCTCAGGCCTGCTTCTTCGAGAACAATCGCACGATGGCTGTCAGGATGATCGCGCCGCCAATCGCCACCAAGACGGTGTAGATCAAGCCGCCGCGGCCGATGTAGCCGAGCGACCGCATGATGAAGCCGCCGATGAGTGCGCCGGCGATGCCGACGACGATGTCCATGAGCACGCCATAGCCGGCGCCCTTCATGATCTTGCCCGTCGCCCAGCCCGCGATGAGCCCAACGATGATCCACCAAAGAATGTGCATGTTCGTATCCCTTATGGTTATTAATTGCAGCACATCAAGCGCCAAGGCTCAGGCGGACCGCCCCGAGCCGCGCCGAACTTTGCCGGTCGGCGCCGAGTAGCCGGGTGATCGTACACCCTTTCGATTCTGGCGTGCATCGGCCGCCGCTTGCGCCGCCATCATCCTGTGGCCGATCGGGCAGGTACCGGGTCGTCGTCCGCACTGACCGCGACGAAAATGCAACAGTTGACACGCTCCGACAAAGTCGCCCGCCGTTGCGGGCCGGACCACCAGAGCCCGCCGGACGGTTGGGGATAATGGCCGAGCACGATGAGGTCGATCGCGAGCCGTTTCGCGTATTCGGCGATTTGTTCCAGCGGTTCACCCGCCGCCAATATTCCCTCGGCGACGACTCCCCGCTCCTTGAGCCAGGCCGTTGACTGGTCCAGCAACTGTCGATAGTCGGCGCGCTCATTGACGAGGCAGGGATAGCCGACGGCGCCGGCGATCACGGCCGGATCGGACTTGCCGCGCGGAATGATCGACAGCACGTGCACCTCGGCGCCGAGCATGATCGCAAGTTCCGCGCCCCGCTTCAGCGCCCGGCGTCCGGCCTGCGATCCGTCGTAGCAAAGCAACACGCGCTTGAACATTCTTGCACTCCCGGTTGGCGCCATAGGCCGCCCGGGTCGACGACCAATGCGCCCATGCAAATTGTCGCACGAGTGACGAGGGTCCGCGCCCTCACGCGCCGGGCTACGATCGCATCTTCAAATCCCGCGCGCGGCCGGTTTGAGCGCCATCGCGCCGTCGCCGAGCAAATACAGGACGATCAAGCACACTGTCCAGAAGGCGGGGTACTCCCAGCCGCCGCCCTTGTTCGTGAACAGCCAGCCGTTGGCACCGTGCACGAGAAAGATCGTGCCGAGCATTTCCGCGGCCAGCGGCAGCGCGACCCACGGCGCGTAGATCCCGAGAATCAGCGCCACGCCGCCGACGAGTTCGAGCACGATCACGAGGTACGCCAGGATCGACGGCAAACCGAGCGAGGCAAAAAAGCCGACGAATCCCGGGATCGTAAAGACGAAGATCTTCAATCCGACGTGAGCGAGAAACAAGATCCCGAGGCTGACTCGCAGAATCAAGGCGGCGTATGGAGCAGTCGCCGTTTTTATCATGATGAACTCCCAGGTGATCCGCGTACGCAACGCGCCCAACGGCGACCCGGTCGCAGCTGCAGCGAAATCCGATGATCGCGCCAACCCGGAGCCCGGTCAATATCGCGCGCCGCACATTCCCCGCCCCAGTGGGCGTGATTCGCCCAACGCCAAGGTCGACGACCCCGACGGCGAAGCCTTCAATCATCGGCGGCGTCGGCAGATCCGGGGTTGTGCCAGCCGCCATCGGCTGCAATGAGTGCGTCCGCGGCCTTTGGGCCCCAGCCACCGCGCCTGTAGGGAAGCGTCCGGTGATGTCTTTTCAGGACCGGATCGACCACCGCCCAAGCCGCTTCCACCGCGTCCTCGCGCGTGAACAATGCGCCATTTCCGGCCATCGCATCGCCCAAGAGTCGCTCGTAGGATTCTTCCTCTCCGGGCTGCTCATCGACGAGATACAGCTCACGCTGATCGCCGACGAATTCCTTTCCCGCGCACTTGACGCGGGCGGCAAGAGCCACCGCCGGCTTCGGCGACAGATGGAAGCGCAGATAGTTCGCGCGGCCGTCCGTGGGCGCCGAATCGGCGAAGAGTCGCTGCGGCGGCGGTTTGAGTTGCACGATCGCTTCGGTTGCCGTCGCGGCCAGATATTTGCCGGAGCGCAGATACCAGGGCACTCCTTGCCAGCGCCAGGAGTCGATGAAGAGCCGCACGACGCAGAACGTCTCGATATCGGAATGCTTGGCGACGCCCGGCTCCTTGCGGTAGCCGGCATATTGTCCGCGCACGACGTCGCGGGCTCGAAGGGGACGCATGGCGCGAAAGACATCCGCAGTCTCGCCATGGACGGCGCCAAATCCGCGATAGGTCGGCGGCTCCATGGCCAGCAACGCGACGATCTGGAACAGGTGGTTCTGGATGACATCGCGCAGACAGCCGGCGGTTTCGTAGAACGCGCCCCGGCTGCCGATGCCGAATTCCTCGGACAGGGTGATCTGCACGCTCGCCACGAAATTGCGGTTCCAGATCGGCTCCAGGAACGAATTGGCAAAACGGAAATACAGGATGTTCATGATCGCCTCCTTTGCGAGGAAGTGATCGATGCGGAAGATCGAATCCTCCGGGAACGCCGAAAGTGCGACACGGTTGAGTTTGCGCGCCGAGGCCAGATCGCGCCCGAACGGCTTCTCGACGACGACGCGCGCGCGCTCGGTCAACCCCGCGGTGCCGAGTCCATTGATGACCGTCGCGAATAGCGCGGGCGGAATGGCGAGGTAATAGGCCGGCCGCCGGGCATCGCCCAACGCTTGCTTGAGCGAGGTAAAGGTCTGCGGATCGTTATAGTCGCCGGCGACGTAGCGCAGCAAAGAGAACAGATGGCGCAACGCCGGGCGATCATCGATCCCGCCGGATTGTCTGACGGCGTCCTCGGCGCGCTTGCGCAGTTGCGCCAGACTGCACTCGGAGGATGCGACACCGACCACGGGAACCGCCAGGGCGCCACGCTTCGCCATCGCATAAAGCGCCGGGAAGATCTTCTTGTGCGCAAGATCGCCGGTCACGCCGAACACCACCAACGCGTCGGACCGTGCCGCACCGCCGCGGATCTCGTTCATCGCGGCTTCTTCCCATTCTTCTTTTCGTCGTGACCGCCGAACTGCTTGCGCATCGCGGACAACAACCGATTGGCAAAATCCGAATCACCACGCGAACTGAATCGCTCATACAGCGCCGCGCTGAGCACGGGGGCCGGCACGGATTCATCGATGGCAGCGGCGATCGTCCATCGTCCCTCGCCGGAGTCCGATACGCGGCCGGCGTAGCCCTGCAGATCGGGACTCTCCTGGAGCGAAGCCGCGGTAAGATCCAGCAGCCAAGAGCCGATCACGCTGCCCCGCCGCCACACTTCGGCAATCGCGGACACATCAAGGTCGTATTGGTAAAACGCCGCGTCGCGCAACGGCGCCGTTTCGGCGTCCGCGGCGCGCGAACGCTTGCCGACGCCGGCGTTATGCAGGATGTTCAATCCCTCGGCATAGGCCGCCATGAGGCCATACTCGATACCGTTGTGAACCATCTTGACGAAGTGACCGGCGCCGGCCGGGCCACAATGCAGATATCCGTGCTCGGCGGAACCGGGGGTCCCCTTCCTGCCGGGAGTGCGCGAAGCCGCCCCGACCCCGGGTGCGATGCTCTTGAAAATCGAGTCGAGGTGCCTGACCACCCGATCATCACCGCCGATCATCAGGCAATAACCGCGCTCCAGGCCGAACACCCCGCCGCTGGTACCGCAATCGACGTAGTGGATGCCGCGGCTCTTGAGCGACTTCGCTCGCAGGATGTCGTCCCGGTAGTAGCTGTTGCCGCCGTCGATGATGATGTCACCGGCCTCCATGTGCGCGGCCAGCTCCTCGACGGTCGCACCGGTCACCCCGGCGGGAACCATCACCCAGACCGCGCGAGGCGCAGCCAGCTTCGCCAGCAACTCGGCGATCGAGCGGGCGCCGCGAACGCCCCGGCCGGCGATTTTCTTCACGGCGGCGGGGTTCACGTCGTAGACGATGCACTTGTGGCCGTCCTTCGTCAGGCGACGCACCAGGTTGGCTCCCATGCGGCCCAATCCGATCATGCCGAGCTGCATTTTCGATCTCCTTGCGTGATCATCCACCGGCGGCGCGTCGCGCTCCCGGTGCCACGCGTGCTGCGCCTTGGCGAAGCCTGGTATGGTACCGCAGGCACCGATGCCGCGCAGGCCGCCGATCATTGCTCAGCTCGATTACCGCTTCGTGCTCGAGAACGATCCGCCCCGCGCCACGGAACGGGGTCAGCTGCAGTCAAACGGCAACCCGGCGTAGTTCTGCGCGAGGACTTGCGATGCGGACCGCGACTCCGCCAGGTATTCCAGTTCGGCGTGCTGCAATTTGGCGGCGAAGGGGTCGTCCGAAAACCGGTGCATCAGGGTCGTGAACCACCAGGAGAAGCGCGTCGCCTGCCACACCCGTGACAGCGCCCGCGTGGAATATTCGTCGATCAGCGCGGCGCCGGCGGCGCGGTAATACTCGACCAGGCCCTGGTGCAGCACGCGCACATCGGCCGCGGCGAGATTCAGCCCCTTGGCGCCCGTCGGCGGCACGATGTGCGCGGCATCGCCGACGAGAAACAGGCGCCCGAAGCGCATCGGCTCTACCACGAAGCTGCGCAGAGGGGCGATGCTCTTCTCGATCGACGGCCCCTCCACGACGCGATCGGCATATTCGGGCGGCAGGCGGCGCTTCAGTTCCGCCCAAAAGCGCTCGTCCGGCCAGTTCTCGACCCGATCGTCGAGCGGGCACTGCAGGTAGTATCGACTGCGGGTTTTGGATCGCATGCTGCAGAGCGCGAATCCGTTCGCGTGATTCGCATAGATCAGTTCGTCGTTGACCGGCGGCACGTCGGCGAGAATGCCGAGCCAGCCGAACGGATAGATGCGTTCATAATGTGCCATGCGGCGGCCGGACACGCTCGCGCGGGTCACACCATGGTAGCCATCGCATCCGGCGATGAAGTCGCAATGCAATTCATGCGGTTCGCCGTCCTTGACATAGGCGACCCGCGCTCGCGGCCCGTCGAAGTCGTGGATCGTGACATCCCCCACATCCCACACGACGCGTGCGCCGGCGGCATCCGCGAGATCCTTCTCGATCTCGGTCTGACCATAGACAAGCATCGACCGCCCCGCGAGCCCTTGCAGGTCGATCCGGTGCACCCGGCCGCCGAACGCCAGTTCGAACCCGTCATGCACGAGGCCCTCCTTCATCATCCGGGCCCCGACACCCCCCTCGTTCAACAGATCGACCGTGCTCCATTCGAGCAGACCCGCGCGGATCCGGGCCTCAACGTATTCGCGGGTCTGCCGCTCGAGCACGATCGAGTCTATCCCGTGATGATGCAGCAGCTGCGACAGCATCAATCCGGACGGGCCCGCCCCGATGATCGCGACCTGAATCCTTTTCACGCTCGACCTGCCGTCCGTCCCCGTACATGGGTAACGGAGCGTCCGCCGGATGCGGCCGCGCGGGGAATGGACGGCTGCGCCAGGAACTTGTACTTTTCGTGCAATGGGTCGCAGCCGATCGAAGCACTTTCTGCGGTCCGGGCCGGCGGTATCGCCGATTCCGGCCTTCTTTCTCTATGGCGAACGGCTGCAGGCGCCAAACGAGCGCTTGATCCACGTCGAGACGATCGCCGCGCGCAGCAAGCTGCACGATTGGACGATCCAACCGCACCGGCACAGGGACTTGCACCAGATTCTGCTGTTGACACGCGGCCGGGCCGAGGTCCGCCTCGACGGCAGCACAAACAAGCTGAACTCGCCGATCGCGATCGTCGTGCCGCCCGGCATCGTCCATTCGTTCGCGTTCCAGATCGACTCCGTCGGACTCGTGATTTCGTTTGCGCCGCGTCTTGCACGCGATCTCGCCGCGCCGAGCGGCGGACTGATCGAGGTCCTCGGTCGGCCGGGCGCAACCGCGCTACATCGGCGCTCGCTCGCAGCGACCGACCTCGGCAGGCTCGGGCAAATGCTCCTGCGTGAGTTCGGCCGTTCCGCCCCGGGCCGACATGCGGCACTGCGTGGCTTGCTCGGCGCCCTGCTCGCGAACCTCCTACGTCTGCTCGTCGATACGGCGCCGGAGAGCACGGCGGCCGGCAGGCCGGCACGGGAACTCGTCGCCCGCTTTCGGGCATTGATCGAAGAGCGCTTTCGCACGCGCGATACCCTCAGCTGCTATGCGGTCGGCCTGGCGGTGTCCGAAGCGACGCTGCGCCGCGCTTGTCTCGCCGAACTCGGTCAGACGCCGATCGAGCTGCTGCACTTACGGCGGCTCGTGGAGGCCGAGCGGCAGCTTCGCTACACCTCGATGCCCGTGGCACAGATCGCTTACTATCTCGGGTTCGACGATCCAGCCTACTTCAGCCGCTTCTTCACGCGGCAGATGGGTGTCTCGCCACGGGCCTTCCGCGCCCGTGACCGGTCGGATCTGCAGCGATCGGCTGGTGAATGAGAATTGAATTCACCGGTTGAGGGGTGGCGCCGTCGGTGGCGTGCAAGGATCCCCTTTCGCCCGCTGCTTGCCCAGGCGTTCCGCTTCCTTGAGTTCCGCCGCGTCGTCGGAATGGACATTGGTACCACCGAGGATCTTCTTCTTACCGCGCGTGGAGTCAACGAACCGCCTCTGCGCGTCGTTGAAGCGGCTGGCAGATTCCGGATCTCCTTCGCCATGGTTGGCGCCCGAAATTTCTGTCTCCCCGGACATCTCAGGGATGACGGCGCCGCGCGTTTTTTGCAAAGACGACGTTGCGCCGAGCCTCGGGGCGACATCGCGCAGCAGGCTCGACAGATCCTCGGCGTGCTCTTCTTCGGCCGCCAGGATCGATTCGAGCAGACGCCTGGTGGTTGGATCATCATGCCCAAGATACGTGATCATCTCCTTGTATGACTCGATGGCAACCCGTTCGGCGACGAGATTCTCGCGAATCATCTCGTCCAAGGAATTGCACTCGACGTACTCCGCGTGGCTGCGCTCGGCGAGTCCATGCGGATCAAAGTTTGGCATGCCATCCAACTGGACGATCCTTTGGGCGAGTGCGTGTGCGTGGCGTTGCTCTTCTTCGGCATGCTCGAGGAACTCTTGTTTGACAGACTCAGCCTGCACCCCGTCGGCCATGTAGTAGTGTCGTCGGTATCGCAGCGTACAGACCAACTCGGTCGCCAGCGCTTCATTCAGCAGCCGTAGGACCGTGACACGGTCAGCGGCGTAACTCGGCGTAACGGCCCCGTTCTCCACGTGCTGCCGGGCCCGCCTGCGCAAGGTCTGCACGTCGCTCAAGTCCGAAGGCTTACTCTGCTGCTCGTTTTTCATAGGATGTCCTTGCGTGGGCGAAGGGCCCGTGACGGGATACGGGCGGGCTTGTCAGCGGCAGACGTCTCACCCAAAGAGTGCCCTGCCAATCAGCAGACGCATCGGTAGCCGCGATAGCGCACCCATGAGTAACGCGGAGCCGAGCGAGCGACCGATCGGGTGAGTCAGCAGCCAACGAAATGTCTTGCTGCGCGGAAACGCAGTCGATCGGCCGCCGAAATCCTCGATGCGGCGCGGCATGAATAGATCACGCGCCTCGGCGCGTGTCTCCTGCAGAGTCCGCGCCGCGGCCTGCGCGCGCGTGACATTGCCATGGTCGCGCATCAGCTGCTCCGATTGCCGTCAGCGGCGGGTCGCGCCAAAAGATCATCGAGCAACACGCGGTCCTTCTGCCATTCCCGCCGGGTCCTCGTGAGCAAGCCGTGCGGGCTGTTCTGCAGCGATTTCAAAACGACGAGGGACACCAGTGCGATGACCATGAACAAGGCGAACAGACCGACGATCAACCAGATACGACCCGGCGTGTCCCAGGTCAACGCGATCGCCCAGACGCACGCCATGGCGATGGAGAATACCCCGGCAGTCATTAGAACCACGCCGACCAAGAGACGCCGCAAGAACGCGGCATGCGCGAGCCCGACGTCTTCGGCAATCAAATCCGCGTAGGCACTCGCGTGCCTTACGATCAGAGAGGCGGCGGCGGTCGCACGCTCGAACACGTCGATTTCGCGCTAACGCCGCGCGACCAGAACACCGACCACCAAGCCGGCAGCGGCGGCTATTCCCACTGCTTGCCACGGCTGGGTTCGAACGTAGCTGTCCCCCGCCTGCATCGCGCTGTTCGCCTGTCGTTTGAGGTGACCCGCTCCGTCCGCGAGGGCCGTTTTCGCGCCCGCCAAGCCACGCTCGACCTTGGTCCGAAGTCGGGCGATTTCCGGATCGGCGACGTGCGCCAACCGGCTCAACAGATCCTGAACGTCGGCCATCAGATTCGCCACCTCTTTGCTGCCGGTTTCACGACGCTTTCGCGCCGCATCGGCCGGATTCGCTTCATGCGGCTTGACCTCGCCGCGAATGGCTTGGCCGTTGTCGTTAAATGTTGCTTCCATGAGCCATTTACTCCGATGAATCTCCAATGAACGGATGAATGCGTTGCACCGAGGGTTGCGCGCGCATCCTTATGTGTAGTCGCGACAATAGGCCTCCGGCGCCGCGTTGTCCGTGTGCTGCCGAACTGATGCGGGACGGAATCGAGCCGGTCGGCTGCGAGATTGGCGCGAGTACCCGACCGATCGCCGAACCGGGGCGAATTGCCGCTCGTGTCGGTTCAATTGATCATCGGCGGTCGCACCAGGCGGCGCGCCGCGACGCCATGGGAGGCGATGCAATCCTGCGGTCAGCGGCGCGAGCACTCATCCGCGAGCGCGCGAGCGAGTGCGGTGATCCCCCGCTCGGTCGCCTCATCCGATTGAGTCGCAAAGCTCAGGCGCGCGTAGTTCGGCCGCGGCTCCCCCGGAAAGAAGGTGCCGCCCGGTACGTAGGCCACCTTGGCTTCCGGCAGCGCCCGCTCGTAGAGGAAGTGCTCCGTGTCGAACCCGGCGGGAAGGTCCGGCGGATCGTGTCGATCATCAGAGATTTCTTGCGGCGGTAATGAGCGGCGATCCGGGTGACGTGCTTTTCGAGATCGAAGGTCTCGAGGAGAAGGGAAATTGCGGCCACGTTGAGCGTGCTACATCGGGTGTCGGCGGCCATTTTCAGCAACGCGAGCTTTTCGATCACCGGCGGGGAGGCGACCATCCAGCCCGTCCTGAGCCCGGGGGCGAGGATCTTCGAGCAGCTGCCGACGTGGATGACGCGCTCGTCGGCATCGGGGATCACATAGATCAGTTTCGCGTTTCGTTGGCGCGAGAGCTGCGCCTCGAGGTGTTCCACCTGCATTCCTTCCTCGTCTATGCCGACGGCGGCATAACGCGGCTGATACGGGTTGAACGCGATCAGCGCTCCGAGGAAGGTCGGAACCTCGGTCACGATGAGGTCACCCGGGTCGATGAAGAGCTTGGCGGCGAGGTCGAGTCCCTGCTGCGCACCCTGGACGATCAGCACGTTCTGCGCCGTGCACGAGACGCCCTGCCGCGGGATCCGGATACCCGCCCCCGAATGAAGTAATGTCACGCGCGGCGCCCAACCGGAGCAGCTCGCGGATCGCGGAGGGCTTCACGCGCTCCATTCGCCGGGCGAAGGCTGGTGACGTGCTCATGGCGAACTCTCGGCGACCCCAACCCATTGAATTGCAGGAGAGGCCGGGCGCCCGAGCGTTTTGCCGATCGCTGCGACGGGCGCGCCGCCCGACCGAGGATTGTATGCGCGCCAACCAAGCGACCGGCATCGACAATCTCGACCGGACCGATCTGCGCATTCTCGATGTGCTGCAGAGGGACGCTGCGCTGTCCGCCGCGCAGGTCGGCGAGAAGGTGGGCGTGACGGCGCCGACCGCATGGCGCCGAATTACGCGCCTGGAGAAGTCCGGGGTGATCACCGGACACCATGCGTCGATCGACCCCGCCACGGTGGGACTCGGTCTCGTCGCGTACGTGAGAGTCAAACTGGTCAACGGCACTCGCGAGTACCTGACGGCGTTCGCGCGGGCAATCGAGAAGATTCCCGAAGTGGTCGAGTGCGTCACCATTACGGGCGACGCCAACTTCTTGCTGCGAGTGGTCGCGAAGGACACGGCGGCGTATGACGCCTTCTTCGTCGATGTGATGTCGCGGCTTCCAGGACTCCAGAACACCGATTCTGCGATCGTTCTGTCGACCATCAAGTCGACTCGACTGCTGCCGCTAGGAATCGCCCCACGCCAGGCATCTCTGACCCGCTGAGGCGGCCGGCCGCAACCTGATGAAATATATTCGGTAATTGCGTAATGCCCATTGCGCGAAGCCCGGCTTCGGTGATCGCTTTTGCAACGTCACGGGCATGCGCGTTCCGTATAGTGGCGGCTTTCGCAGGCCGCTCAATCTCGCGGGCGAGGCCCGCAGTGCCGATCGCGCTGTGCCGTTCGCGGTGGTCGCTCCTTTCGGCCGAGCGGCGCCATGCGCTCGGGCTGCTCCCGGGCCGGGGTACGCAGGTCGGTGCTATCGGTCGCATGCCTTACGGCTGGGACATGATTGTCCTGGCACTACTCGCGGCGGTATTCTGTCGGTGGGATGTGCACGCCGGCCTGACGGAATCGGCGATCGGCGCCTTGCTGTCGCCCCGAGCGCGGGCGAACGCCGGACCGGGTCAAGAAGCCGATACCACAGCCGTGCGGCCCGTCGGGCCACCGTGAATTGAGGCAATCGAGGGAGACGACGATGTCCAACAAGAGACCGATCCGTATGACGAAAAGAAGCCTGCTTTTGCCGCTCTGCGCGGTGTTCGGGATGAGCTGGGCAGCGGCCGCGGGCGCGGCCGACTCGGCTGCGAACAGCTCCACGGCTTTGCAGGAGATCGTGGTCACGGCGGAGACTTATTCGTCCACCGCACAAAGTACGCCCATCAGCATCTCGGCACTAACCGGCAGTCAGCTCGAGAGTCAGGGCATCACCTCGCTTGAAGACGCCGCGCGCGACATTCCCGGTCTTTCCATGCGCAGCGCCGGCCCGGGCCAGAGCGAGTACGAGGCCCGCGGCATCGCCTCGAACGGCGGGAACTCACCGACCGTCGGCTTCTATCTCGGGGATATTCCGCTGTCACCCGCCGCGATGGGACAGATCGGCAAGGTCGTCATCGATCCGAATCTGTACGATCTCGAGCGGATCGAGGTGCTGCGCGGACCGCAGGGCACCCTCTACGGCGCGAGTTCCATGGGCGGCACCATCAAGCTGATTCCCCAACCCCCGCAGCTCAATCGCATCACGGGATCGGCCGACGCAACGCTCTCGCACACCGACGGCGGACTCGCCAATGGCGGCGGGGACCTGATGCTCAATTACTCCACCAGCGACTATTGGGCGGTGCGTGCGGTCGTATCCGACGCCTACCGCAGCGGTTGGATCAGTCGCACGGTGGTGAGCCCGTTCCCGGCGGACGTGCTCGCGCTCAACGGTCCTCCGTGGACCCGCGGCAACGTCACTGCGGCACCGGTGCAGAGCGTCAACCCGAACGCGAACCTGGACCGACAGCTCTCCGGGCGCCTCGAGGTGCTGATCCAGCCGACCAGCAAGTTGAGCATCAATCTGCTCGCGCTCGGCCAGTTGATGAATCTCGACGGCTACGACGAATTCGATCTGCCGCCCGGCCCCAGCCACCTGACGCACTATGAGCCCTACCCGATCGGCGAGAAGGTGCACGACCGCACGAGCGTGTTCTCCGCGACCATCAAGGCGGACCTCGGCTTCGCCGATCTGACGAGCGCCACGGGCTACTTCGACCGTCGCCCCTGGCAGGTCCAGGACGCCTCCGAGGCGACCTCGTGGACGCTGGAGTCCTTTCTGGTGTCGCCGGCGCAGATGGCCGCCATCGGCATGCCGACCTACATCAACGCGCCCATCTTCGAGATGGAGCCCGAGCACCAGCTGAGCGAGGAGTTGCGGTTGAACTCCGCGGGGAGCCGCAACCTGCACTGGGTGACGGGGCTCTTCTACAGCAAGCTGAACTCCGCCTTCGTCGAGTCGCAGAACGCGCCATACGTCGCGCAGCTGTCGCAATTGCTCACGCCGCCGATGAACAATCCCACGGGACTCACCTTCGGTCTCAACAACCTCTACCAGATCACGCAGAAAGCAGCCTTCGCCGACGCCTCGTGGCGGATCGTGCCCCAGTTCAAGCTCGAGGGCGGTCTGCGCTGGTTCCGCTACGACACCTCAGCCTACAACAACGAATGGGGCTACTTCTTCACTCCGCAGGCCGCTCCGCTCGCGAATCCTCCGGGAAACTTCTCCTCGGCGAGCGGCGTGATACCGCGTGTCGATTTCGCCTGGATGCCGAATTCGAACCTCACGACCTACCTCTCGGCAAGCAAGGGCTTCCGTCCCGGCGGGGCGAACATGACGATACCCCTCACCGCCTGCCCGAGCGGCGGCCCGGCGTCCTTCAATCCGGACACGGTGTGGGACTACGAGGCCGGTGAGAAGGCGCTGCTCGCCGAAGACCGCGTGAGAATCAACGCCGACATGTACTACATCAAGTGGAGCAAGGTGCAGCAGACGGCGCTGCTCTCCTGTGGCACGCAGTACGTCACCAACGCGGGCGATGGCCGCAGTTACGGGCCGGAGATCGACCTCGCGGCGCGGATCGCCAAGAACTGGACCGTCTCGCTGTCCGGCGCGTGGACGCAGGCCGACATCACCAGCCCCAATGCGAACTACGTCGCCTCGCTCGCCAACTCGGGCTACAGCTTCCCCTCGTGCCCGATCGGCGGAACCTGCAGCAGCGTGCCCATCCTCAACGTGCCCAAGGAGACGGGGAGCGCCGCAGTCGAATATCGCAGACCGCTCGGAAATATGACGCTCACCGCCCGGCTCGACGGCACCTACACCGGGTCGTCCTGGGATGAGGCCTACTCGGTGATCCAGCTGCCCGGTTATGCCATTGCAAACTTCCGCATAGGGCTTGCCACCGAGCGCTGGACCGGCGCACTGTTCGTCACGAATCTGACGAACAAGGTGCCGTGGGTTTCGGCGAATAATACGAGCTTCAGCTTCAACATCGGTCCGCTCACCCGCATCTCGACGATGCAGCCGATGACCATCGGCACGCAGTGGAGTTACCACTTTTGAGGAGAACCGACATGCGAACCAGAAAAGCCACGATCGTTTGCGCTCTTGCAAGCGCCTTCGGGCTGATAGCCGGAACAGGGCTGGCCGACGCGGGACCCGCGAGTCCCGCCGCGGCCCGGATGGCGGCGGCGCCGCCGCTGCGGCCGGTCGGACTGTGGTCGATCTACGAGCGCGTGCTCGCTCGGGCGCGCTATGTCGACCTGACCCACACCTTTGGAACCGATACGCCGCACTGGAAGGGTTTCGGCGACATGACGGTGACCCCTCTGTACACGATCGCCAAGAACGGCTTCCACGTCGATCGTTACTGCCACGTCGGTCAGTGGGGCACGCATGTCGATGCGCCCTCGCATTTTCACCGGGGCTTGAAGAGCATCGACCAGATCTCCCCGCGCGACATGCTGATGCCCCTGGTCGTTCTCGACGTGCACGAGAAGGTGGCGCGGGATCCCGATTACATGCTTTCGCTCGCAGACGTGCACGCGTGGGAGCAACGCTACGGGCGCATTCCGCAACATGCCTTCGTCGCGATGCGCACCGACTGGTCAAAGCGCTGGCCCAACCAGGCGGCCATGCAGAACAGTGACGCGCACGGCGCCGCGCATTACCCGGGCTGGAGCATGCCGGTATTGAAATTCCTGTTCGATCAGCGCCACGTCGCCGCGATCGGCCACGAGACCACCGACACCGACAGGGGACTGTCGGTCGACAAGAACGATTACTCCCTCGAATCGTACGTGCTGAGCACCGACCACTATCAGATCGAGATGCTCGCGCACCTCGATCGCGTGCCGGACGCCGGCGCGCTGGTGATGGTGAGCTTCCCGAAGCCGGCGCACGGCACCGGCTTTCCCGCGAGGGTCATCGCCATCGTGCCGGCGTCGGCGCACACGCGCTAGGTCGCGCACCAGGAGAATCACCATGGCTTCCTCCGACGATGCCTTGTCCGCGCGCCATCACCGCTGGAACGACGTACCACTCGAGGCGCTGAAAGGAACGATTTCGCGCCGCTTGATCACCGGTGAGCGCATGATGATCGCGCACGTCTACCTCAAGAAGGGCGACGACGTGCCGCAGCACTCTCACGAGAACGAACAGCTCACGTACATCCTGGAAGGAGCCCTGCGCTTTTGGCTCGGAGCCGAAGGGACCCGGCAATTGGACGTTCGCGCCGGCGAGGTGCTCGTGATTCCGTCGGGCCTTGCGCATCGTGCGCTCGCACTCGAGGACACGCTCGATGTCGATGTGTTTTGTCCGCCGCGAGCGGACTGGCTCGCCGGGACCGACGCATACCTGAAGCGCTGAGCGCGCCGGTCGCGAATTTCGTACTGCTAATCGAGCGGCTCGACTTCGATGATCGAAGCGCCGTGATTGCTACCGATCCACAGGGTTGACGGCTTGCGGGTGTCGTCGACGAAGACCCGCCGGATATTGGTCGCGCGAGGCAGCTGGTATTCCGTGTATTGGCCCGTGGCGATGTCGAGCCGCGACACTCGATCGGTCGTCATGCCGCCGGTCCATGCATACCCATAGCGGTCGGCGGCGGCGTCATAGGGCGCGCTCCACGGCGTCGGCACCCTCCACTCTTTTATGGCTCCGGTTTTCGGATCGAGCATACCGATCGCATTGCCGAGAAATTCACCGAACCACAGCCGCCCTACCGCATCGACGGACCCGCGCCGCGGATGGGAATTGGGCGTGGGGGTCGGGTAGACTGTCAAGACCTTGGTCCTGGCATCGATCCTGCCGATATCGCCGGCCGAGAAGTTGAGCAAATAGACATCGTTCTGCGCGTCGGCACTCAGGCCATAGATGCCCATCTTCTTGCCGGTCGCAGGGTCGTTTTGCGCGCCGAGATTCGCCCACTTGCCGGAGGCAGGATCGAGGCGATAGATCTTGCTGCCGTGGGAATTCTTGACCCACACTTTACCGTCGACATCGGTGCCGGCGACCGTGAGGAACCCGAACTGAGCGCCATCGCTGTCCCATGCCTTGGGAATTTGCCACGTGCGAAATTGCTTGGTTTTCTGATCGAACCTGGCGATCTCGGCCTGATACATCATGGCGATCCACAGATTGTCGTGACTATCGACTTCGAGGTCGAGCGAGCCGACCGGGAATCCATTCTTGCTCTTGTTCTTCGGTACCCGATACAGCGTCACCTTGCCAGTGGTCGGATCGAGCTTGCCCAAGAACATCTGACCGAAATCGGAGAACCAGACGTTCCCCCGGTGATCGAGCACGACATCGTGCGGCTCGATCAGCGGGTCCGGCAGGGCGTATTCGGTGATCACCACATGGGTGGATTTGCCGGTCAGGCGCGGCAGCGTCCGCAACGGCCACCGCCAGGTCGGCCGCCCGCTCAGATTGATGCTGGCGAGCCACGCCGTTATCTTTCGCAGGTCCGCGCCGTGCAAGATATTACGCGTGAAGCCGCCATGAAGCCGCTGGGGGTGGATCGGCATGCTGCCGGGGTAATAGCCGCTCATCCGCTGGATGACCTGGGCGAATTCGGCGGCGTTGTAGGTCGATGTCACGATCCGGTGGAGCGTATGGCAGGTGATGCAGTTGAGCAGGAACTGTTTCTGTTGCTTGGTCCCGGGCATGCTGAGCAGCCATTCGGCGTTGCTCAACTGGGCCGACAAGTCCTTCGTCCTTCTGAGCACGAGGGCGACCTTCGCGGTATGGGCTGCCGTAACCTGCGCGCTCGGAACGCCTTCCAGGTCGTAACCGACCGCGCGCACCCGGAACGTGTAATGGCCCGGCTGGAGCTTGCCGGCGGGGAAAGCGAAACGCCCCGCCGCGTCGCTCACCACACTGACCGTGATCGTCGCCCCGTCCTTGCGGGCGCTGACCACGACGCCTTGCATCGCTCCCTCTTCGGCCGAGGACACCGTGCCGGTGAGCGCAGTTGCAGCCGGAGGCACTGGAGCGGTCCGAGCGATCGCGCCCTGCGCAAGCACCATTGCAGTTGCGACCACCGCGGTCCGCCATGATCCGCAGAGGCCCCTTCGGCGCGCCGAGGGGGGTTGCAACCCTGGGTTAAGCGTTTCTCGCATAGTTCGCTCCCGTTCGAATGCGGCATCGGCTGTGTTGCGGCAGTCGGGCGTCGCCGGTATCGCGGACCGGCGAACCCATCGAGAATTCATCGGCATCTTGCCTAGACTTGGCGCTGACGCCGGCGAAGATTGCCCGCCCATGGACGGAGCACGAAGCGTGCCATCCGCTCACCGACAAAACGATGCTCGAGGCAGCGAACGAACTGTCCGAAAAACCTGGGCCAGCTCTCTCCCGGAAGGTCCGGCGGACCGCAGTGCGCCGAAGCGCTGCGAGTGCCGGACGCGGTGGATCGTACGGCGGGATTCTCAGCCATACCGCGACCGGCGGCAAGCGGGCGATGCCGGCGGGATTGCCGCGTGGCACACTTGACCTGCAGAGCCAACATCGCTACAGTCTTTTTTCCTAATGTAGGAATGGCGTTCCATATACAAGAACATGAAGCAGGGGCCGGGAGCGCACGATTTCATGATATTGCGGTCACATCGCACGCCTCTCGAAACTCACCCGACGGCTGGACATCGAGGGAGCGACATTCAACGCATTCACGGCTCAGGACGCTAGGCACATTCACCTGCAAGCGGCCGTTCGCCACGGCCCCTTGCCGACGGGCGGGACTCAAGTCGAGAGATGGAGGTACGGGGAGATGAAAAATTCATGGTTGCGGATCCCGGTCGCCGGTGGCGCGCTGCTCCTATTGGCTGGAATGCTGCAGGTCGCTCAGGCCGCTCCCGTTCGGGCGGCGCTCTCGGGGGAGGTCACCTCCACAAGCGCGGGTCCGATGGAGGGCGTGATCGTCAACGCCACCCGCACGGGTTCGACGATCACCATCAGCGTGGTCAGCAACCGGGCCGGACATTACAGCTTCCCGGTCTCAGAGGTCGGCCCGGGCCGCTACCATCTGCAAATCCGCGCCATCGGTTATGCACTCGCAGCCCCAAGCGAGGTCATGGTACAG
>DATLSG010000003.1:0-152466 GCA_035534275.1 Steroidobacteraceae bacterium | reverse complement strand
AATTAATGAACTATTGGCCGGTTGCGGCCGTCGCTACACTGTTCGAATTAAAATGCATCGCTCACCGAGGTGCTCGAAGGCCATGCTCCGCTCCCTGCTCCCGTGCTTCGTCCTCTTCGGCCTCGCCGCCGGCCCAAGCTTCGCCGACATGCCGATCAAAAGCCTGCCGAACATCGACGCGACGGCCTACAGCCTCGTCGATTTCGACACCGGCAAGGTGCTCGCCGCGAAGAACTCGGTGCAGGAACTGCCGATGGCGAGCCTGACGCAACTGATGACCGCCTACGTCGTCTTCGAGGAACTCGCCGCCGGCAAGCTGAAGCTCGACGAACCGGTGACGATCAGCGAGCACGCGTGGCGCCAGGGTGGATCGCGCACCTTCGTCCAGGTGGGCTCGCGGGTGCCGGTCAGATCGCTGCTCCTCGGCATGATCGTGCAGTCCGGCAACGACGCGACCGTCGCGCTCGCCGAACGCGTCGCCGGCACCGAGAAGGCGTTCGTGCGGTTGATGAACGCGACCGCGAAACGCCTCGGGCTCGCCGACACGCACTACATGGATAGCACCGGACTGCCCGTTCCCGGTCACTTCACGACGGCGCGCGACCTGTCCTTGCTCACCATCGCCCTGATCCGCGATTTTCCGCAGTACTACCATTGGTTCTCGGTCAAGCAATTCGAATACAACCGGATCATGCAGCGCAACAGCAACGGCTTGCTGGTGAATGACCCGGGCGTCGACGGCCTGAAGACCGGTCACACGGACGCCGCCGGCTATTGTGTCGTCGCCTCGGCGAAGCGCAACGGCATGCGCCTCGTGTCCGTGGTGCTCGGCGGCGAGACATTCAGCGGTCGGGTGACCTCGAGCGCCGCGCTGCTGAACTACGGCTTCACGTTCTACGCCACCAGACTCCTCGCAAGAGCCGATACCCCGCTCGCAACGGCGACGGTCTGGAAGGCGCAAAGCCCCTCGGTCGGCGTCGGCATCGCCCGCGATCTGTACGTGACCGTGCCGCGCAGTGGCATCGCCTCGCTGGAAACCTCGGTCACGCTGCAACCGCGACTGATGGCACCGCTGTCGCCGAATTCGACCGTCGGCCGGCTGGTCGTGACCGACCAGGGCAAGGAGGTGGCGACGGTGCCACTGTACCCGCTTACCGCCGATGCCGCGGGCGGCTGGTGGCAGAACCTCGTCGATACCGTCAAGCTCTCGTTCCCCTGAGGCCCGGCGCGCATGCCGCTGCCGATCTGCTACCTGAACGGTACCTACCTGCCGCTCGCCGCAGCGCGGATCTCGCCGCTCGACCGGGCGTTCCTGTTCGCCGATGCGGTGTATGAAGTGCTGCCGGTGTACGCGGGCCGGCCATTCCGCCTGCGCGAGCATTTCGACCGCCTCGCCCGCAGCCTCGACGCGATTCGCCTGCCCCCGCCGCTGACCCACGCGCAATGGGCCGAGGTGTGCCTCGAGCTGTCGCGACGCAACGGCGGCGGCGACCTGTACCTGTACCTGCAAGTGAGCCGCGGCAGCGAGTTCGGTCGCAATCACGCCTGGCCGGACGGCCTCACGCCGACGATCTTCGCCTTCGCATCGGCGCTCGAGCCCGTACCGCCCGGATTGCTGGAGCAGGGCGTCGCGGCGGTGACGGCCGCGGACACCCGCTGGGCGCGCCGCGACGTCAAATCCACCGCCCTGCTCGCCAACGTCCTGCTGAAGAAGGCCGCGGCCGACGCGGGCGCGTACGAGGCAATTCTGCTCGAGCGCGGCCACCTCACCGAAGGCTCGTCGACGACGGTGCACATCGTCGAGCGGGGCGTGATCCGCACGCCGCCCAACGGCTGGAGCATTCTTCCCGGCACCACACGCGACGTCGTCACGCTGCTCGCCGCCCGCCTCGGCATGCCGACCGAGGCGGCGCCGGTCACCGAGGCGAGTCTGCGTGCCGCCGACGAGATATGGCTCGCGTTCTCGACGCGCGGCGTTCTGCCGGTCACGACGCTCGACGGCGTCGCGGTCGGCGCCGGCGTACCCGGACCGATGTTCCGGCGGCTGAATGCTGCGTTCGCGGCGTACGTCCGCGAACTCGCGGGGAGCCCGCCGCTGTGAGCGAGCCGCCGGGCGAATCCTTTCCCTGCGAATTTCCGCTCAAGGTCATTGGCCGCGGCCGCGACGAGCTGCAGGCCGCGGCGAGCGCGATCATCGAGCGCCACATGGGCCCGCTTGCGCCGGGGCGGCTGAGCGCGCGCGCGAGCCGCGACGGCAACTTCGTCGCACTGACGTATACGGTTCTCGCCCACAGCCGCACGCAGCTCGACGCGGTCTACCGCGAGCTCACCGCCTGCGAAGCCGTGCTGATGGCGCTGTAGCAGGCCCGCTCGAAGCCCAGCGTGCGCAACAGGTTGCGCGCGATCGCCTCACCCACCGCCGCGACATCGTCGGCGCCGCCGAGATCCAGCAATCGGGTGACCGCGAGGCCGCGATGGCCGCAGACGTCGATGCGCCGGAACGGCTCGAGATCGACGGCGACGTTGACGCTCAGGCCATGATAGCTCGCGCCGCGGCGCACGCGTAGGCCGACGCTCGCGAGCTTCGCGCCGCCGACGTAGACCCCGGGCGCGTCGCGGCGCCCCGCCGCGGCGATGCCGATCCCGGCCGCATGATCGACGACCGCCTGCTCGAGCGCGACGACCAGCTCGCGTATCCCGAGCTTGTGGCGCCGCAGGTCGAGCAGCGGATACAGCACGAGCTGGCCCGGTCCGTGATAGGTGACCTGGCCACCGCGGTCGGTCTGCACCACCGCGATCTCGCCGGGATCGAGCACGTGCTCGCGCCGCGCATTCATCCCGAGCGTGAACACCGGCGGATGTTCGAGCAGCCAGATCTCGTCGCGCGTGGCTGCGTCGCGGCGATCGGTGAAGCGCTGCATCGCCCGCCAGGTAGGCTCGTACTCGACGAGCCCCAGCCGCCGGATCAACGGCACCTCGCTCATTGCCCGAGGCTGCGGTTGTCGAGACCGGCGTTGTTGCGCTCGAGCGCACGCTCGGCGCGGTAGCTCGAGCGCACGAGCGGGCCAGAGACACACTCGAGAAACCCGAGTTCGAGCGCGCGCGCGCGGTAATCGTCGAATTGCGCCGGCGTGACGAAGCGCTCCACGGCAAGGTGGTTGACCGTCGGCCGCAGGTACTGGCCGAGCGTCAAGAGGTCGACCTGCGCGGCGCGCAGATCGCGCATCGTCGCGTCGATCTCGGCGTCGGTCTCGCCGAGGCCCAGCATCAGGCTCGTCTTGGTCAACACGGCGGGCCGATGGGCCTTCGCCTGCGCGAGCACCCTCAGGGTCTGGGCGTAGCCGGCACGCGGATCGCGGACCGGGTGCGTCAGGCGCGCGACGGTCTCCACGTTCTGCGCGAACACCTCGGGCTGCGAATCCAGCACCGTGCGCACGTCCTCAAGGGATCCGCGGAAATCCGGCGTCAACGCCTCGACGGCGGTCCCGGGGTTCAAGCGCTTGATCGCCCGCACCGTGGCCGCGTAGTGCGCGGCGCCGCCGTCGGGCAAATCGTCGCGATCCACCGAGGTCAGCACGACATAGCGCAGATTCATCAGTGCGACCGAATGCGCCGCGTTCGCCGGCTCCTGCGGATCGAGCCAGCCGCGAGGGTTGCCGGTATCGACCGAGCAGAAGCGGCACGCCCGGGTGCAGACCGACCCCATCAGCATGATCGTCGCGGTGCCGGCGTTCCAGCACTCGCCGATGTTCGGGCATTTCGCCTCTTCGCAGACCGTGCTGAGCCGGTGCTCGTGGACGATCTTGCGGACCGCGGCGAAGCCCTCGCCGGAGGGCATCCGGGCGCGCAGCCAGGCGGGTTTGCGCGCCGTCGCGGCCGCCACGCTCGCGGCGGCTTTGATGCCGTCCTTGACCGCCGTGAATCCCTGCGGCGTCGTGTACTTGCCGCCGCTCGGCACCGCGCGCGCCTCCTGCGCCGCCGCCGGCCCGGCCGAATGGATCGGGATGCCTTTGAACTCGGCCATCGGCGCATTCTATCCCATCGTCGTGCCGTCGCCCGCGTTCAGCGTCCGCAGGCGCTCGGGCGTGCCGACATCCTCCCACAGACCCTCGTACAACTGCGCCGAGCAACGGTTCGCCGCCATCGCCTCGATGAGCAGCGGGCGCAGCGGCCGCACGCCGTCGGCGAGCCCGGCGAACAGCGCCACGCGGTAAACCGCGATGCCCGCGAACGTGAACCGGTGCGGCGCCGACGCCAACGCGCGCCCGCCCTCCAGGCCGAAATCGCCGCCCGGGTGCTGCGCCGGATTGGGCACCATCACCAGGTGGGCATCCGCGTCCGCGCCGATCCGCAGTGCCGCGAACGGGTAGTCGCTGAAGATGTCGGCATTGACGACCGCAAATGGGCCGGCGCCGAGGCCCGCGAGCGCCCGCACGATACCGCCCGCCGTGCCGAGCGCGCGGGGCGCCTCGTCGCTGTAGCGGATCGCGACGCCGAAGCGCCTGCCGTCGCCGAGATACGCGCGAATGCGCTCGCCGAGCCAGCACAGGTTGATCGTGATGTCGCCGATGCCGGCGCGCGCGAGCGCGCGCACCTGATGCTCGATCAGCGGTGCACCGCGCACCGCGAGCAGCGGCTTCGGCGTCAGGTCGGAGAGCGGGCGCATCCGCTCGCCGCGCCCCGCCGCGAGAATCATCGCCGCCCGCGGCCGTTCCCCCTGCGCCGCCGCGCTCACACCGGCACGCGCGCTTGGACCGCAGCGAAGCGGCCGTCGATCCGCGACGCGATGAACGCCGTGAATTCGGCACCCTCCGGATAGGCCTGCGCGGCCTCGCGCACATAGGCGAGGACGCGAGGCAGATCCGCGAGGTATTGCGCCTTGCCGTCGCGATGGAACAAGCGGCAGAAGATGCCGAGCACCTTGATGTGCCGTTGCAACCCCATCAGATCGAACCATCGAAGGAAACCCGCGTCGTCGGCCGGGACCGTGCAGCCATGGATGCGCAGGCGGTCACGGTAGGCGAGCGCCCAGGCGCGCACCTGATCGGGCGGCCAGGCGACGTAACAGTCCTTCAGCAAGGAGACGAGGTCGTAGGTCAGCGGCCCAAGCACGGCATCCTGGAAATCGAGGATGCCCGGATTGTCCTCGGTCGTGACCAGCAGATTGCGCGAATGATAATCCCGGTGGACGAAGGTGAGCGGCTGCTCGGCCGCGCTGTGCGCGAGCCACGCGAACAGCCGGTCGAGCATCGCGCGCGCCGGCGCGTCGATCTCGATTTGCAGGTGGCCGACCAGGAACCATTCGGCAAACAGCTCCATCTCCCGGGTGAGCAGCGCCCGGTCGTAGCGCGGCAGGGATTCGGCCGCGAGCGCGCGGCCCGCGGTCTGCATCCGCAGCAACGCGTCCAGCGCGTCGGCGTACAGTTCGCGCGCGCGGTCGGCAGCGGCGAGTTCCGTCAGGTACTGGCGGGTGCCCAGATCGGTGAGCAGGACGAATCCGCGCTCGATGTCGCACGCCAGAACCCGCGGCACGTTCAGGCCGATTCCCGCGAGCAGCGCGGCCACTTGCAGGAACGGACCCAAGGCCTCTTTTTCCGGCGGAGCATCCATCGCAATGCAGCTGTCGCCGTCGCGCACGACGCGAAAATACCGGCGGAAACTCGCATCGGATGAGGCCGGGGCGAGCGCGTTGTCGGCGAATCCGAGATCCTCGGATACCCAGCGTTCGAGTTCCCGGAAACGCTCCTTGTGCGCGCGGGCGTCGGACATTTCGCGGCGTCGTCTGGGCATTCGCAAATGCGGGATGGCGATTATACCGACTATAATCCGGATTTCGCGCGCGCCCGGCAGGCGTCGGAGCGTTTCATCAATCCGGGTCGATCCTTGCCAACAGCACTCCACGTCCGCGCCGCCGCCGTGCTCGCCATCTGCGCGCTCGCCTCGGCGCGGGCGGCGGATCTGTGTCCCGCCCCGCCGCGGGCGCCGCGCCCGCCGCCGAGCCTCGCCGCCGGCGACCACCGGATCCACATCGAGAGCGACTCGGCGACGCTCGGCGCCGACGGCGACGCCGTGGTCGCCGGCAAGGTGCTCGTACTGCAGGACGCGCGGCGGGTATCGGCCGATTCCGTGACCTACGATCGGCGCACGGGCCGCATCCGCGTCAAGGGGTCGGTCCATTTCTCGGACCCGCGCCTGCGCATCCGCAGCGACGCGGGCAGCTACGACCAGACGGGCCGGGCGAACTTCGCCGATGCCTCCTTCCAGCTGCTGGACCGCAGGGGGCGCGGCTTCGCCCAGCGCATCGACGTGCGGCCCGGCGGCAAGGTGCTGCTCGACAAGGTGCGCTACACGACCTGTCCGCCGGGCGCCGCGGACTGGATGCTGCACGCCTCGTCGATCGCCCTCGACACCGCCCGGCAGCAGGGCGCGGCCCACAACGCCTACCTCGTGTTCAAGGGCGTGCCGCTTTTCTACACGCCGTACCTGTCCTTCCCGCTCGGCTCGCAGCGGCAGAGCGGATTTCTTTATCCGAGCTTCGCGCACACCGGCAACAACGGCTATTCGCTGGCCTCACCCTACTATTTCAACCTCGCGCCGAACTACGATTTGACCCTGACGCCGGGCTACATGAGCGCCCGCGGCGTCGATCTCGCCGGCCAGTACCGCTACTTGACCGAGACCTCGCACGGCCAGATCGACGCCACCTACCTGCCCGATGACTCGCAAACCCACGGCGAGCGCGACTACCTGCACTTCGCCGATCTCACCGACCTGAACTCGCACAACCGGATCGGCATCGACGTCGCGAGCGTGAGCGACAGCAATTATTTCCAGGACTTCGCGGTCGGCTCGGCCGAAACCAGCATGACCTACCTCGAACGGCGCATCGCCTACCAGTACCGGGACTCCGTGTGGCGCGTCGCCGCGATGTTGCAGAATTTCCAGACGATCGACATCTCGGTCGACCCCTCGCTGCGTCCGTACTCGCGCGTGCCCGACCTCAACGCGCGGGCGCTCTGGCGGGTCGGCGATACGGGGTTCGAGTTCGCCCTGCACAGCGAGGCGGTGGATTTCCTGCGCGAGGTCGGACCCACGGGCCTGCGCCTGGACGTCACCCCGGAGCTGCGCTGGTCGCGCCGCACGGCCGGATACTTCTTCGTCCCGGCGATCGGCTGGAATTTCACCCAGTACGATCTGCAGCATGCGGCTTCCGGCGACCCCGCGACGCCGACCCGCGCGCTGCCCTATGCCCGGCTCGACACCGGCCTGATCTTCGAACGCGACGACGCGGCGAACGGGCGGCCCGCGCAGACGCTCGAACCGCGGATGGTCTACAGCTACGTACCGTATCGCAACCAGAACGATCTGCCGGTGTTCGACACGGCGCTGCCGGATCTGAACCTGACCGAGTTGTATCAGACGAATCGGTTCGTCGGCGCCGATCGCATCGGCGATGCGAACCAGCTCAGCCTCGGCGTGACCACCCGCTGGTTCGACAGCGCGACGGGTCGCCAATTTCTGTCGGCGACGCTCGGCCAGACACGCTATTTCACGACGCCACGCGTGACGCTACCCGGGCAGACGCCGATCGCGTATGGCGCCTCGAACGTCGTCGGCGACGTCGAGGTCACCGCCTACCGGGACGTCAGCGTGAAACTCGGGTATCAATGGAATCCGTACACGAGCACCACGGAGAAGTCGGAGGTGTCGGTGCAATACCGTCCCGATTCCTCGCGGATGGTCAATCTCGGCTACCGGTTCCAGCACGGCGTGCTCGACCAGTGGGACGGTTCGTTCGCCTGGCCGATTGCCGGGCACTGGAACGCGGTCGGGCGTCTGGTCTACTCGACGCTCGACCGGCAGACGATCGAGCAGGTCGCCGGCATCGAATACCGTAGCTGCTGCTGGAGCTTGCAGATCGTGCAACGTCGCTACGTCGTCAACCGCACCGGCGCCCTGGACACCTCGGTCGCCATGCAATTGGAACTCCTGGGCATGAGCTCGGTCGGAAAATCGGCGGACTCTTTCCTGCGGCGGGCGATTGGCGGATACTCCGCGGTCGGCCCCGCACCGTAGATCCCTAGCCGCGAGTATCGATCCGACCATGCGCATGATTTCCCGATGTCTTTTGATCCCGCTCGCGGCCTTGTTGCTCGCCTCCGCGGCCCATGCCCAGACGCGCGCCATCGGTACCCGGGGCGTGCTGCTCGACCGCATTGCGGCGGTCGTCAACGACGGGGTCGTCATGAAGAGCCAGGTCGACGCGCAAATGGCCGCTGTGACCAAGCGCCTGGAGGCGCAAAAGGTCTCGCTGCCGCCGCGCAGCGTGCTCGAGAAGCAGATTCTGGACCGGCTGATCCTGCAGGAGATCGAGGAACAGCGCGCGAAGCGGATCGGCTTGGTGATCACCGACGAACAATTGAACGCCGCCATGCAGGACATCGCGGCGCGCAACAAGATCCCCTTCGATCAGCTGCCGACCGCGCTCGCCGCGCAGGGGATCGATTACAAGCAATACCGCGAATCGCTGCGCAAGGAGCTGACGCTGGAGGCACTGCGCGAGCGGGACGTCATTGCGCGCATCGTCGTGACGCCGCGGGAAATCGACCAGTACCTGGCGCGCGAGAACAGCGCCGCGTCGAACGACGAATTCGACATCTCCCACATCCTGATCTCGGTGCCCGCGGGCGCCTCGCCCGCGCAGATCGACAAGATCACGCGCAAGGCCGACAGCATCGCCGCGCGCGCGCGCACCGGCGAGAATTTCGCACAGCTCGCCATTGCCAATTCCGACAGCGCGAAGGCCCTCGAGGGTGGAGACCTCGGCTGGCGCAAGGGCAGCCAGCTGCCGGATTACATCCTGCAGCTCGTCACCAAAATGAAGCCCGGCGGGATCGGCGGTCCGGTGCGCACGCCGAGCGGCTTTCACATCATCCGCCTGAACGCGAAGCGCGGCGGCGCGAAGCCGGTCTACGTCCAGCAGCTGCACCTGCGCCACATCCTGCTGAAGCCCAATCAACTCGACGATGACCAGACGATCCGCCAGAGGCTGTTGAAGATCCGCCAGCGAATCCTCCACGGCGAAAGCTTCGCCGGGATCGCCTCGACGACCTCGGAGGATCCGGGCTCTGCGCCCGACGGCGGCGATCTCGGCTGGGTCGACCCCAAGGTCTTCGTGCCGGAATTCCGCAAGGCGATCGCGAACCTGAAGGTGGGGCAGATCAGCATGCCGTTCAAGTCACGCTACGGCTGGCACATCGTCGAGCTGCTCGGCAAGCGCACCTACGACAGTTCGGCGGACATCCGCCGGCAACAGGCGTTCGAGGCGATCAGGGAGAGCAAGGCCGACGAGGACACCGAACTCTGGCTGCAGCGCCTGCGCGACGACGCCTTCGTCGAAAAACGGATGTAGTGCGCCTGCCCCGGATCGTCATCACTTCCGGCGAGCCGGCCGGCATCGGGCCGGACACCTGCGTCATGCTCGCGCAGGCGGACTGGGACGCGGAACTCATCTTCGCAGCCGACCCGGCGCTGATCGCGGCGACCGCGCAGTGCCTCGGGCTGCCGCTCGCGATCGAGCTGCATCGGTCCTCCAGGCCGCCCGCGCCGACGCGCGCCGGCCGGATGCGCATCCTCGAGGTCGCCTGTCCACTGCCCGTGTCCCCCGGCCGACCCGACCCGCGCAACGCCGGCTACGTGCTGCGGATGGTGGATCGCGCCTGCGACGGTTGCATGAGCGCAGAGTTCGCCGCGATGGTGACCGCGCCCGTGCAGAAGAGCACGCTGCTCGACGCCGGCTTCGCGTTCACCGGCCACACCGAATATCTGGCGGCCCGGACCGGCGCGCCGCTGCCGGTGATGATGCTGGCCGACGAGCGCTTGCGCGTCGCGCTGGTCACGACCCATCTGCCGCTCGCCGCGGTGCCCGCTGCGATCACGGCGCAGCGGCTGATCGCGACCCTGCGGATAGTGCACGCGGATTTGATCCGCCGCTTCGGCGTGAGCGCGCCGCGCATCGTGGTCCTCGGCCTCAATCCGCACGCCGGAGAGTCGGGGCATCTCGGGCGCGAGGAGATCGAGGTGATCGAACCGGCCCTGCGCATCGCCCGGGGTGAAGGCATCGACGCGCGGGGCCCGCTGCCGGCGGACACCGCGTTCACGCCGCGCGCGCTCGCCGACGCGGACGTCGTGCTCGCGATGTACCACGATCAGGGATTGCCGGTCATCAAGCACGCGAGCTTCGGCAGTGCCGTCAACGTCACCCTCGGGTTGCCGATTCTGCGCACGAGCGTCGACCACGGTACCGCGCTCTCGCTCGCGCGTTCCGGCAGGGCGGACGCGAGCAGCCTGGGCGCCGCAATCGCGCTGGCGGCGAAGCTCGCCGGCGGCGGAATCCCGGATGCCGGTTCGTAAACGCTTCGGCCAGCATTTCCTGCACGACCCCGGGGTCATCGGCCGCATCGTCGAGGCGATCGCACCGCAGGCGGGACAGCGCCTGCTCGAGATCGGACCCGGGCGTGGAGCGCTCACCTTCGCGCTGCTGAAGGTCCTGCCGGAACTCGAGGCGCTCGAGATCGACCGCGACCTCGCGGCCGGGCTCGAGCGCGATCTGCGCGCGGCGGGCAAACTGCGTCTGCACGTCGCGGACGCCCTGCAGGCGGACTTCGTCGAGCTGCGGGGTGGCGGCGCCAGGCTTCGCGTCGTCGGCAATCTGCCCTACAACATCTCGACGCCGCTGCTGTTCCGGCTGATCGACCAGCGCGTTGCGATCGAGGACGTGCACGTGATGCTGCAGAAGGAGGTCGTCGAGCGCATGACGGCCCGCCCCGGCGGCAAGGACTATGGGCGCCTGGGTGTGATGCTCGCCGCGTACGCCCGCGTCGAGCGCCTGTTCGACGTCGGCCCGGGGGCGTTTCAGCCGCCACCGCGGGTCTGGTCGTCGGTGGCGCGCCTGCGCACGAGCGTCACTCCGCTATTCGAGATCGGCGACGCCGCGGCGCTGCGCACGGTGGTCACGGCAGCCTTCTCCCACCGCCGCAAGACACTGCGAAACGCCCTGCACGGATTGCTGGATCCGGCCGCCATCGAGTCCTGCGGGATCGACCCGGCGATCCGGCCCGCGCTCCTCGAGCCGGCGCAGTTCGGGCGCCTCGCGGTGCGCTGGCGGCAGGCAAACGGCGCGGCAGCGAGCCGAACGGAGTAGCCGCGGCGCGGCTCCGCTATACTGCGGCAATGGGTGAATATCGGAAGATTCTTCTGCTGCTGGACCTGTCCGAACGCAGCGAGCAGGTCGTGGCCGCCGGCCGCCGGATGGCCGCGTTGAGCGGCGCGTCGGTGGTGGCGCTGCACGTCGTCGAGTACGTGCCGGTCGAATCGATGGGCGAGTCCCTGATCCCCTCGGTGCAGATCGAGGAGGAACTGGTCAAGCGCTCGCGCGAGAAGCTCGAGGAACTGGTGCTGCACACGGGTCTCGAACGGACGATTTGCCGGGTCGAGGCCGGCAACACCAAGGCGCAGATCCTCCGGGTCGCCGAGCAGGAGCGGGCCGACTTGATCGTGCTCGGCAGCCGGGAACGTCACGGCCTCGCGATCCTCGTCAATTTCACCGAGGACACCGTGTTGCACGCGGCGCATTGCGATTTGCTCGCGGTGCGTCTGAAATGAAGCGGCTCGCCCGATGACCGCCGATCCCGCGAACCCGCGCATCCGCGTCGAGGTCGAGACGGCGTATCTCGAGGAACAGTCCGACCCGCGCGACAAGCGGTTCGTGTTCTCCTATACGATCACGATTCGCAACGACGGCCCGGTGCCCGCGCGCCTGTTGACGCGCCACTGGATCATCACCGACGCCGACGGCAACATCAAGGAGACGCGCGGCGACGGCGTCGTCGGCGAACAGCCGTATTTGAAGCCGGGCCAGGGGTTTCGCTATTCCAGCGGCGCGGTCATCGAGACGCCCGTCGGCACGATGCAGGGCAGCTATCAAATGCTCGGCGACGACGGCCGCCGGTTCGACGCCCCGATCGCGCCGTTCAGGCTGGCGATGCCCGGGGTGCTGCATTAGCGTGAACCGACCCTAGGCAATGGCGCTGTTCGCGATCGGCGACGTCCAGGGCTGCGACCGCGAGCTTGCCGCGCTGCTCGACCGGCTGGAATTTTCGCCTGAGCGCGACCGCCTGTGGTTCGTCGGCGACCTGGTCAATCGCGGCCCGGATTCGGCGGGCGTCCTGCGCCGAATTCGCGAGCTCGGCGACGCGGCAATCACGGTGCTCGGCAATCACGATCTGCACTTTCTGGCGATCGCACTCGGCCGGGCCCGCGAGCGCGGCGGCGACACGCTGCAGGCCTTGCTCGGAGCCCGTGATTGCGCGAGCCTCGTCGACTGGCTGCTCTGCCGCCCGCTGTTGCATCGGGACGCAGAGCGCGATCTCCTGCTGCTGCACGCCGGACTCGCGCCGCAGTGGACGATCGCAGTCGCGACGAGTTGCGCGCGCGAATTCGAACGGGCCCTGCAGAGTGCGCCGGAGCGGGTATTCGCAGATCTGTACGGCGATGGTCCGGACCGCTGGGCGCCCGAGCTCGAGGGCGCGGCGCGATGGCGGTTCACGGTCAATTGCCTGACGCGCCTGCGCTACGTCGACGCGCGCGGCCGGCTGGCCCTGCGCGACAAGGGCGCACCCGGGATCCCGCGATCGGCGGCGCATATCCCTTGGTTCGAGGCGCAGGACGCCGCCTGGCACGGACCGAGGATCATCTTCGGCCACTGGTCGACGCTCGGATTCTTCCGCAATGCCAGGGTGATCGGTCTCGACACCGGCTGCGTCTGGGGTGGCCGCTTGACCGCCTTGCGGCTCGACGTCGACGAGGCGGCGCCCGTCTCGGTCGGCTGTGCGCGCCCACCGGACCGCGCCTGACCGCGTGTGCGCCGCGCGCCTATCGCGGCATCGGCGCCCGGCGCAGCGCGGATTCTTCGGCCCGCGGCAGCGCGCGCAGAATCTGCCCACGCAAAAAATAATTGCTGCCGCTCAATTCGTACGGCACGCAGGTGATGTCCTTCTTCATGTCGCGGGTCGTGAGCAGTGGCAGGATCTGTTGGGCGAACTCCTCCACGAGCTCGCAGTCGCCGACGCTCATGTCGCGAAACGCGTCGGGCACGATCGTGAAGGGTTCGAAGCGCGCGTCGACCGGCGCAAGGTCGCCCGGGCCCCGGGGTTTCTCGGCGGCAGCGGGCAGCGCCGGGGCGGAAAACACGATGCTGAGACTGGGATTGAGGGAATTCGGCCCCGGAGGCCGGCCAAACTCCGGACAGCCGATCGCGGTGATGTGCAGATTACGCCGCGCGCCGAGGTCGACCAGCATCGCTCGGACCTTGTCGCTCAGGCCGCCGCAGGAATACCGTGAAGTGCGCCCCAGGTAGACGAAATTCACCCGGTGTTCCTTCCATACGGCGGGCAACGGCACGCCGGTCGCGGCAAAGCCGTTGCCGGCGGCGAACGTCGCCGCCAGACACAAACCCGCACTTGCCTTCCTGAACCGCATAGGAACCCCGCTCGATGGCCCGACGCATCCCTGTCACCGGAATCTGACCGCTCGGCGAGCATCGAAGTTTCCCGCCGCCGGTATAATCTGCCGATGTCTCTCGCCCCGCCCTTCGACGTCGGCCAATGGCTCGAGCGCAACCGCGCGCTGCTGCGGCCCCCGGTAGGCAACAAGCTATTGTTCCAGAACGGCGAATTCATCGTCATGGCGGTCGGCGGACCGAACCGGCGCAAGGATTTCCATCACGATCCGGGTGAGGAGATCTTCTACCAGGTCCAGGGGGACATCGTGCTGCGCACGCTGCAGGAGGGCCGATTCATCGACGTGCCGATCCGGCGAGGCGAGATCTTCCGGTTGCCGGCCGAAGTGCCGCATTCGCCGCAGCGCCCCGCGGGCTCGATCGGCATCGTCGTCGAACGGCGGCGGCGGGCGGACGAGCGGGACGGGTTTTCCTGGTACTGCGAGAATTGCGGCAACTGCTTGCATATGGAGCGGGTCGCGATCGGCGACATCGGCGACGAGCTCCCGGAAATATTCCGCCGATTCTATTCGAACATCGAGCAACGCAGCTGCCGCGCGTGCGGCACGGTGATGCAGGCGCCCGCCGGATGACGCGGGACGCGGCGGCCTTGGACGCGCAGGATCCCCTGGCGGCGCTCGCCGACGAGTTCCATCATCCGCAGGACGCCGCCGGCCGCAAGGCCGTCTATCTGTGTGGCCATTCCCTCGGTCTGCAACCGAAGGCGGCGGCGGACTACGTCGAACAGGAACTCGCCGCGTGGCGCGCTCTGGCGGTCCGCGGGCACCATCAGGGAATGCGGCCCTGGATCGCGTATCACGAGCGGCTCGCCGCCCCGCTCGCCGATCTGGTCGGCGCGGCTCCGTCCGAGGTCGTCGCGATGAACTCGCTCACCGTGAACCTGCACCTGATGCTGGTGAGCTTTTTCCGGCCCGCAGCCGGCAGAAACTGCATCTTGCTCGAGAAGAGCGCGTTTTCCTCCGATCGCTACGCGGTCTGCTCACAGCTCGAGTTTCACGGACTCGATCCCGCCGGCCATCTGCTCGAGATCGAGCCACGGCCCGGCGAGCGGTGCTTGCGCACCGCAGATCTCATCGCCGCGATCGAACGTGCCGGCAGGCGCCTCGCGCTCGTCTTGCTGCCCGGGGTGCAGTACTTGACCGGCCAATGCCTCGACGTCGCACCGCTCGCAGCCGCCGCACACCGGGCGGGCGCCGCCTTCGGTCTCGACCTCGCGCACGCGATCGGCAACACGCCGCTCGCGCTGCACGACGAGGACGTCGATTTCGCGGTCTGGTGCAGTTACAAGTATCTGAACGCAGGGCCCGGGGCGATCGGCGGCTGCTTCGTCCACGAGCGCCACGCGCGAGGCGTCGGCGGACCGCGCTTCGCCGGCTGGTGGGGCCACGACGCGGCCACGCGCTTCGCGATGGGCCCGGACTTCCGACCCGTTCCCGGCGCGCAGGGCTGGCAGCTCAGCAACCCGCCGATTCTGTCGACCGCCCCGCTGCTCGCGTCCCTGGAGATCTTCGGCCGCGCCGATCCGCGGCGCTTGCGGGCGAAATCGCTGGCGCTGACGGCTTATCTGCGGGAGTCGATCGAGAGCTTGCTGCCCGGGCGCGTCGAGATCATCACGCCGCGAACGGCCGCCGATCACGGTTGCCAGCTCAGCCTGCGTATTCCGGCCGCGGGCGGCCGCTGCTTCGAGCGACTCGACGCGGCCGGCGTCATCGCCGACTGGCGCGAGCCGGACGTGCTGCGGCTCGCGCCGGTGCCTGTCTACAACTCCTTTGCCGATGCCTGGCACGCGGCGCGGGCGCTCGCGGCGGCGATCGGCCCATGAACGCCGGCGCACCCGCCGTGGCGATCGTCGGCGCCGGACCCACGGGAGTTCTGCTGGCGATCCTGTTGCGGCGCCGCGGCCATCGCGTGACCGTCTACGATGCGCGCCCGGATCCACGGTTCCAAGCGGCCGAATCCGGTCGATCGATCAATCTCGCGCTCGCCGCGCGGGGCATCAACGCCCTGCGGCGGGCGGGCGTCCTCGAGGCGCTGCGGGACGCGATGGTGCCGATGCGCGGCCGACTGATCCACGAGCGCGCGGGAGGCAGTTCCTGGCAGCCCTACGGCAGCCGGCCCGACGAAGTGATCCACGCGATCGGCCGCGGCGACCTGAGCCGCCGTCTCGTCGCGATCGCCGCAGCCGAGTGCGGCGTCGAACTGCGATTCGAGCACCGGCTGGAAGGCGCGGACTTCGCCGCCGGGACCGCCTCGATCCGCGATCTACGGCGCAACATCCTCGAGCGCGTGCCGATGCAGCCGCTGATCGCCTGCGACGGCGCCGGCTCGCAGATGCGGCGCGCGCTGCGCGAGGCGCGGCTGATCGAGGTGCGGGAGGACGATCTCGAGCACGGCTACAAGGAGCTGTCGCTGCCGGCGCAGGCCACCGGCGATTACGCGCTCGAACGCGAGGCGCTGCACATCTGGCCGCGCGGCGGACACATGCTGATCGCCCTGCCGAACCTCGACGGCAGCTTCACCGCGACGCTGTTCCTGCCGCTGCGCGGCGCCGCGAGTTTCGCCAGCCTGGCCGCGAACGCGGCGGTGGCGCAGTTCTTCGACGCCGATTTCCCCGACGCAGCGGCGCTCATGCCCGCGCGCCTCGAGGAATTGCGCGACCATCCGACCGGCCTCCTCGGCACCGTGCACGCGGCGCCGTGGCAGCATCGGGGCATGGTGGCGCTGGTCGGCGACAGCGCCCATGCGATCGTGCCGTTTCATGGGCAGGGCATGAACTGCTGCTTCGAGGACTGCCTCGTCTTCGACGCCTGCGTTGCGCGCCACGCGGATTGGGAGCACCGATTCGCCGCGTTCTATGCCGCCCGCAAGCAAGACACCGAAGCGATCGCGAGGATGGCGCTGCAGAACTACCTGGAGATGCGCGCGAGGGTGGCCGATCCCGCATTTCGCCTGCAGAGCGCGCTGGCGCGCGAGCTCGAGCGACGCCACCCGGAGCGGTTCATACCGCGGTATTCGATGGTGATGTTCCACGCCGATATTCCCTACCGCCTCGCCGAGCGCCGCGGCCGGGTCCAGGGACAGCTGCTCGCGGATCTCGCCGCGAACGCCTCGCGCATCGAGGACGTCGATTTCGCCGCGGCGCGCCGCGAGATCGAGACGCGGCTCTCGCCCCTCGCTCAGGAGCGCAGCAGCGTCACGAAGCTGTAGGCATGCGTATGCCGATCGTCGGCGAGATGCGGCTCGCGGGCGCTCTCACGCCATTGCGGACCGCGCCAACCCGCGAAATACGCATCGCCATCCTCGAAGTGCGCGTGCACGAGCGTGAGGTGGATGCGGCTCGCGAACGGCAGGCATAGCCGGAATATTTCGCCGCCGCCGATGACCATGATCGGCCGATCCGGCAGGGCCGCGCGCTCGGCCTCCTCGAGGCCGCCCACCGCGATGCAGCCCTCGGCGGCATATTGCGCGCGGCGCGTCAGCACGAGATTGCGCCGCCCCGGCAACGCGCGGCCGATGGATTCGTGAGTCTTGCGGCCCATCAGCACCGTATTGCCGAGAGTGATCGCCTTGAAGCGGCGTAGGTCATCCGGCAGCCGCCAGGGCAGTGCGTCGTTGCGGCCGATCACGTCGTTCTCGGCGACTGCGACGACGAACTCCACGGCGCCGCTCCCCGGGCTCAGGCGACCCGGCACTGTTCGATGATCCACTGCGTCAGCTCCTGCAGGTCGTCGCGCTCGAGGTCCTCGGGACGGTGCAGGATCACGTAGCTCTCGTTCGTTTCGAGCTCCGCGTCGAACAATTTGATCAGGCTGCCCGAGGTGAAGCGATCGGCGCTGAGCCGCGACGGCACGAGCGCAACACCCACGCCCTGTTCGGCGGCGAGCACGACGGCGGACATCGTGTCGAGGCGCACCAGCCGGTTGGGCTTGACGGGCTCGATGCCGAGGCCGTGCGCCCAACGCTCCCAGGCTTCGCGCCGTTCCTCGTGCACCAGCAGGGTCTTGCCGTTCAGGTCCGTGTAGCGGCCGATCGGATTGTCGATCAGGAACGTCGGCGAGCAGGCGACCATGAATCTCTGCGCGAACAGTTCGTGCACGGTGAGTCCCTCCCAGGGGCCCGAACCGACGACGATCGACAGGTCCGCCTCCGGCGGATGGGTCTTCGGCGTCGAGAACGTGGTTTCGATGCGGATGTCCGTTTCCTCGCGCGCCTGCGAGAACGACGCCAGACGCGGCAGCAGCATCTCGTTGGCGAAGTAGGGCGGCACGTTCAGCCGGATGATCGTGCGTCCATAGCGTATCTGCAGCTGTTCGGTGACCGATTCGAGCTTGGCGAAGATGTCGTTGATGTGCTCGAGATAATGCGCACCGGCGTCGGTGAGGTCGAGCGTGCGCACGCCGCGCGCACCGCGCTCGAACAGCGTGACGCCGAGCTGCTCCTCGAGGGCCTTGATCTGATGGCTGACGGCCGACGGCGTCACGAACAGCTCCTGCGCCGCGGCCTTGAAGCTCTTGAGCTTGGCGGCGATCTGGAAGGTCTTCAGGAACTTGAGCGACGGCAGACGCATCGGGCGGCCCTCAGGATTGCTGCCATGGGGCGACGTCAGCGCCGTTGCGACGCGGCGGCTTTGCGCAGCCGGCGCTTGCGGGGCTCAGGCCGCCGCTTGCGCGCCGCCGGCCGCTTGCGCGCCGCCGGTTTCGGCGGCGGCGCAAGCATGCTGCCGCGGCAGCCGGCGGCCCCGCAACGACACGCGAACACTTCGTCGACGTTCGTCGCGTCCTCGGGATCCCGCTCGATCTGGTAGTCATAGGAGAGCTCCTCGCCCCGCCGTATGGTGCGAATCGCCTCGATGAAGATGCGCCCGCGCAGCAGCGCGCTCTCGCAATTCGGCCTGCAGCCGTGATTGATGTAGCGCGCCTCGTTGCCGCCGACGCCGCCGTCGATCACGGTCCGCGAATCGACCGTGAACAGGAACGTGTGGTTGTCGTCCTCGGCCTTGTCTTGATAGCGCGCGTCCGCCTGCGCATGCGACACGCGCTCGCCGAGATATTCGATGATGCTCGTGCCCTTGCGGATCCGCCGCAGCGCGAACACGCCGAATCCGTGAATCCGCGAGTGACGCACTTCGATCATCGGTGCGCGCCGCGCGCGCCCGATCACACGGCGATTGGCGCTTTGATTGCGGGATGGCATCGGTAGTCCAAAAAGGATATATCCTCGAAGGTGTAATCGAACAGGCTCGGCGGCTTGCGGTTCAAGCGCAGGCGCGGTGGCGCGAACGGTTCGCGCGCGAGCTGCAGCTCGACGGCGGCGACATGACTGAGATAGATGTGGCAGTCCCCGCCCGTCCAGACGAACTCGCCGGGAAGAAGGCCGCATTGCTCGGCGATCAGGTGTGTCAGCAGCGCGTAGGAGGCGATGTTGAACGGCACCCCGAGGAACGCGTCCGCGCTGCGTTGATACAGCTGGCACGAGAGCCTGCCGCCGGCAACGTGGAACTGGAACAGGGCGTGGCAGGGCGCGAGCGCCATCTGCGCCAATTCGCCGACGTTCCACGCGCTGACGACGATCCGGCGCGACTGCGGATCCGTCCGCAGCTGCTCGAGCACCCGCGAGATCTGGTCGATGTGGCCCCCGTCCGCGGTCGGCCAGCTGCGCCATTGCCGTCCGTATATGGGCCCGAGGTCGCCGGCGGCATCCGCCCACTCGTCCCAGATCGTCACTCCGTGCCGGTGCAGATAATCGACGTTCGTATCGCCGCTCAGGAACCACAGGAGTTCGTGAACGATCGAGCGCAGGTGCAGTTTCTTGCTCGTCACGAGCGGGAAGCCCGCGGCGAGATCGAAGCGCATCTGCCGGCCGAAGACGCTCAGCGTGCCGGTTCCCGTGCGGTCGGACTTGCGCACGCCGGTGTGCAATATGTGGCGCAGGAAGTCGAGGTACTCGCGCATCGGCCGGGCCGGGCTACCGGCCGGCGACCGGCTGCAAGTTGCCGCTGACCGAGTTGCGCCGGTAGGCGTACCGCATCATGATCGCGCCGATCACGATCATCGGCATCGTCAGCAGCATGCCCATCGTCAGCCAGCCGCCGTACAGGTAGCCGATGTTCGCATCGGGCAGCCGCACCCATTCGACCGAGAATCGCGCGAGTCCGTAGACGATCATGAACAGCGCGCTCGGTGCGAGCCGCGGCCGCGGCTTGCTCGTGAACCACCACAGGACGAGGAACAGCACCAGCCCCTCGAGCGTCGCTTCGTACAGCTGCGAGGGATGCCGGCCGATCAACACGCCCTGGGCGTTCGGCACGCCGAATGCCCAGGGCAGGTTCGTCGGCTTGCCCCACAGCTCGCCGTTGATGAAATTTCCGAGCCTACCGGCCATCAGGCCGATGCCCGGCAGCGGCGCCAGAAAATCGAAGACGTCGACGGCCCGCTTGCCCTTGGCGTGCGCGAACAGCATCGCGGCGATCACGACGCCCGTCAAGCCGCCGTGGAAGGACATGCCGCCGTCCCAGATGCGAAAGACGTTCAGCCAGTCCCGCGGCGTCGTCCCGTGCCCGTAGATCACTTCGTTGCCGTAGAAGATGCACCAGCCGAGCCGCCCGCCGACGATCACGCCGATCGCGCAGTAGAAGATCAGGTCGTCGATCTCGAGTCCGTTCCACGTCGATTGCGGGCGGCTCGCGCGATACCGCGCGAGACTCCACGCCGCGACGAAGCCCACCAGGTACATGATGCCGTACCAGTGCACCTGCAGCGGCCCGAGCCCCAAGTACGGGCCGATCGACACGGCGATCGGGTTGAAGTGCGGATAAACGAGCATGGATGCGCAGTTTACCCCACCGGGTCGGGTTCGGAGAACCTCGTCGTCAGGCGAGCGCCGCGTCCACGCGGCAGAAATGGGCCTTGAGGTAGCGTGTCTCCGGTATCGCCGGATGCACCGGATGGTCCGGCCCCTGACCCCCGGTCTCGAGTATCTGCAGGTGCCGGCCCGACGCACGCGCCGCCTTGGCGATCGCCTCCTGCAACTGATCGGCGCCGAGGTGATACGAGCACGAGCAGGAAACCAGTACGCCGCCGTGATTCAGCAGGCGGATCGCGGCCTGATTCAGCCGCCGGTATGCGGCCTGCGCCTTCGGCAGGTCCTTCTTGCGCTTGGCGAACGCCGGCGGATCGACGACGACGAGGTCGAACTTCTCCCCCTCGGCCGACAGCGCGCCGAGCACCTCGAACGCATCGCCCTTGCGCGTTCGCAGCGAGTGACCGTTGCGCTTCGCGTTGTCCGCGGCGAGTTCGAGCGCCGGCGCCGAGCCGTCGACGCATAACACGTCGCCGGCGCCCGCGCGCGCCGCCCGCACGCCCCACGCGCCGACGTAGCTGAAGACGTCGAGCACGCGCGCGCCGGGGCGCACGTACCTGCACAACGCGCGGCGGTTGCCGGCTTGATCGAAGTACCAGCCGGTCTTCTGTCCTGCGCCGAGCGGCGCCCGGAACACCAGTCCGTCCTCGACGACGGTCGCGGGTTCCGCCACCGGCGCGCCGACCGTTTCGACGTAACTCGGCAGGCCCTCGAGTTCGCGCCCGGCGCCGTCGTTCTTGAAGATCAGCGAGTCGATCGGCAGCACATCGAACAGCGCCGCCTGGATCGGCTGGCGCAACCGTTCCATGCCGGCGGTGCCGATCTGGACGACGCACACCGCGCCGAAGCGGTCGACGACGAGCCCCGGCAGGCCGTCGGCCTCGCCGTGCACCAGCCGATAGTAGGGCGCATCGTACAGGCGCTCGCGCCACCCGAGTGCACGGCGGATGCGCGCCGCGAACCACCCCGCGTCCGGCGCGCTCCAGGTCTCGAGCAGGCGCGCGCAGATCAGCGAGTGCGGGTTGACGTAGGCGAGACCGAGCGCCCGGTCGTTGTGCGCGACCACGCGCGCCAGGTCGCCGGGCGCGAAGCGGCCGAGGGGCGTCTGCGCGGTGTCCACCTCGTTGCTGAACACCCAGAGATGGCCGGCCGCCAGGCGCCGATCCTCGTTGCGTTGCAGGCGCAATGCGGGCAAATGCGCGGCGTTGCCGGGGTCTGTCATCTCGATCGCTGCGGTGACGGTGCTGCGCATTCTAACCCGCGCCGGTGCGGATCGAGCGCTCCTCAGACGCGGCGCAGCGACTCGCGCCGCGCGAGCGCCGCGCCCGGCAACGATCGACGATCCGGTGTATCGCGCTCGTCATGTTCCATCCTCTCCCGCGACGACCCGACCTCGGTCGAGCGCGAGCACGGTCGCCTTCGGCAGGAAATTGAATTCCGAGGCCGATGCCCAGGTGTAGGCCCCCATGGACCGGCCGACGATCAAGTCGCCGATCGACAGCTGCGGCAACGCAATGCTCTCTTCGATCACGTCGATGCTGTCGCAAGTCGGGCCGGCGAGCACCGAGGGATGGCGCTGCGCGCCGGGCTTCAGAGCGTCGATCTCGTAGTGCGCATGATCGAACAGCCGGCCGCTGTAGCAGCCGTACAGGCCGTCGTCGAGGTAATACCACCAGTGCTCGCCGCGCTTGGCGCGGCCGATCACCGTGGCGACGCCGACGGCGGCCGGCGCCGCGATGAAACGGCCCGGCTCGGCGATGACTCGCACCCCGCCCGGCAGGGCGGCGAGCGCCGCCCGGATCGGCGCGCAGAACTCCTCGATCGGCATCGCCGGACGCTGATAATCGACCGGGAAGCCGCCGCCGATGTCGAGCACCTCGAGGTGCTCGCCGCGCGCCGCCGCGCGCCGCAGCAGTGGCGTGCAGGCCTCGATCGCGGCGACATGCATGGCCGGGCCGCGCGCCTGGGAACCGACGTGAAAGGAGAGCCCCCGCACCGCGATGCCGAGCGTGGCCGCGAGCGCGCTCAGTTCGGGCACGGCGAGCGGGTCGCAGCCGAATTTGCGCGACAGGTCGCAGACGGCGTCGGGACTGCGAAACGCCACGCGGATCAACAATCCCGCGCGCCGCCGGAACTTGGCGAACTTGCGAATCTCATCGGGATTGTCGGCGACGAACGTGTCGATGCCGTAAGCGATGGCCGTGCGGATGGCCGATTCGCGCTTGATCGGGTGGGTGTGCACGCACCGGCCGGCGCTCACGCCGCAACGGCGCGCGAGATCGATCTCGCCGTCGCTCGCGAGGTCGAAATACGCACCCTCGTCCCGCAGCGCCTCGACCACCGATCGGTGCGGCAGCGGCTTCAGCGCGAAATGCAGGTCGACGCCCGGCAGGGCCGCGGCGAGGCGCCTGTATTGGGCGCGCACGCGCTCTGCGTCGATGACGAGCAGCGGCGAGCCGTAGCGCGCGACCAGAATTTGCAGCGCCTGCGCGCAGAACGGATCCACCGCGGGGTCGAGCACTCGCGCTGCGCCCGCGTGCGGACCGGGATGCAGCAATCGCCCGCCCCTCAGCCTGCGCCGGATTCGTTCGCACGGCCGCCGAGGCCGCTCGCGCGCCGCAGACGGTCGTTGACGGCGGCCCAGCGCTCGTCGAGCGGCGGCGCCTGGACGAGGATCTTCGCGCCCGCGGCGCGGTCGAGCACGCGCAGGTGGTTGTACAGGTGCCGCCCGTAGGACTCCGGCCTCTTGCCGGCGTTGATCCAGGTCATCTGCGGGCGGGTCTGCAGCGGCGGTCGCATCGCGAGCACCGAAACCTTCGCGCCGCGATCGACGTACTCGGCGACGCGCGCCTCGAGTTCCTCGGCGACGACGATTTCGAGCGGCGTCAGCGGCGCATAGTGCAGGCTGCGGTCGCCGGGCGCCCGCGGGGCGTCGCCGGCCTCGATGAGTTCGCCGATCGCCGCGACCAGTTGCGAACGCGTGACGTGGCCCGGCCGCAGCAACCGCGCCTCGTTGCCGAGGCAGGAAACGATCGTCGATTCGAGGCCGATTTGCGACGCACCGCCGTCGAGCACGATGGAGACCGCGTCGCCGAACTCCTCGCGTACATGCTCCGCCCGCGTCGGACTCAGGTGGCCGTAGCGATTGGCCGAGGGTGCCGCGATTCCACCGCCGAAGGCGGTCAGCAGTTGCTGCGCGATCGGATGCGATGGCACACGGATGCCGATGCTCTCCTGCCCTCCCGTCACGACCGCGTTGACCTCCTCGGCCTTCGGCAGGATCAGGGTCAGCGGACCGGGCCAGAAGCGGGCCGCGAGGCGCTGGGCGACCTCCGGCATGTCCCGCACCCAACGGTGCAGATAGCGCGGATGGTCGAGATGCACGATGACGGGATGATCGGCGGGACGCCCCTTCAGTTCGAAGATCTTCGCCACCGCGCCGGCATCGGCGGCATTCGCGCCGAGGCCATACACGGTTTCCGTCGGAAACGCGACGAGGCCGCCCCCGCGCAGGGCCGCGACGGCCGCCTCGATTTCAGTCTGTGTCGCTCTTACCACAGCGGCATGATATCAAGAGCGCGGCGGCGCGACTGCGCTCAAAGCGCCGGGCGCCGCGCCGGCGTCGAGCCCATCGAGATCGATCCGCCGCCACTCGCCGTCCGCCTGCCGCTCGAGTTCGTAGGCCGGCCAGTAGTGCTTGTCGAGCTTCAGCGTGATCATGTTCACCTGGCCGTTCCAGGTGACGGTCTTCAGCCGCAGCGACGCCCGGTCCGGTTTGCCCGCCACCGCGCGGATGAACGCGTCTAGGTTCGCGATCCGCCGCCCGTCCACCTCGGTGATCCGCCGGCCGGCAAACAGCCCGTAATGCGTCGCCGGTGAGCCGAAATCGAAGAACGACACGAACACCCCGGTGCGCGGGATCGCGCGCTGGATCGCGAGCGCCCTATAGGGCGCCTGCAGCGTCGCGCCGGCCCACAGCAGGACGCGGTCGATCCCCCGTCCCCAGAGCGGCACCGTCGCGAGGCGTATGGTTTTGGCGGCACCGCCGCGCCAGACGGTGACCGTGACCTGCGGCCGCTGCACGGCGAGCTCGACCTCACGGAAGCGATTCACGACCCGGCCGTCGATCGCGAGCAGCAGGTCGCCGGGCTCGAGGAGCCGTGCTTCGTCGGAACCGGCGGCGAGGCGATCGATGCTGAGCACCTGACGGCGGCGTTCGGCATGCGCCTCGAAGCGGTGTACCCATGCGTCGGTCAGGCCGAGCCTGCGCGCGTCGGCGAGAGAATCGACGCCGAACTCCGCCTGCAGCGAATAGATCGGGCGGCCGGCGACGACGTCCTTGACCATTTCCGTGACGATGCCGGCCGGAATTCCGTGATTGGCCTGGGCGATGCCCTGCGGCGTGTCGTAGGCGAAGCTCGACCACAGCGCGCGCACGTCGCCCCGGCGGTCCGCGATCACGCCGTCGTAATCCGCCGGCGGATTGACCAGATCGACGACCTCGAGATTGCTGTCGCGGAACCGCAGGGTGCGCGACAGCGGCAGGGACAGCACGTCCATGCCGGCGACCTGGGTCCTCTGGGACATGACCCGCGAATCGCTGCGCTGGCCGACGACCCAGACATCGTCGCCGGCCTTCAGCGCCCGGGTGTCGAAGCTCGCGGCGCGCACCGGCGTCGAGCCGATCAGCCGCGGATCGTAGGAGATCACGGCGAGGTTGTGCAGGGGATGGATGAAGACCACCTTGCCGGGCACCTCGATCGTATTGGCGAAGGTGATGCGCACGTCGCCGAGCGCGACCGGCACCGTGTTGCGATCGGTGACGACCAGGCCTCGTTTGACGTCGACGATGACCCCGGTGCCGTGATAGTGCCGCTCCGTGACCCCGGACACGGAGTACGGCATGTCGAAGTTTATCGACACGAGCGATGGTGCGAGCCGATCGATGCGCGGATCGCCGGTATGTGCGAATCCGGTCGATGCGGGCAGCAAGGGCTTGGAGGCCGGCCCAGGCGCCAGGCGTTTGCACGGCCAGGTGCCGAGGCGGTCGTCGCGCACGCAGTCGCGCGCCGGAAACCAGCGCCGATCCATGCGGATCACCTTGAGCTCGACCGCGCGTGGATTCTGCAGCGTCACGAAACGCAACGTCGCCCGCTCGCCGTCGGCGAGCGTCGCGAGCACCTTGCGAAAATCGGCGAGCTTCGCGACCGGTTTGCCGTTGAATTGGTCGATCAGTGCTCCGCGGGGTATGTCGGCGGTGTCGAACACATAGCCCGGATCGGCGACGAATATGCCCTTGATCGGCAGATGGTAGCTGCGCGCCTCCTCATAGGAGAGCGTGTTCACGACCGCCGAGCCGAACTCGATGTATTCGTGCGGAGTGATCGAATCCAGGTCGAGGACGGTGAGCGTGCCCCGCAGCCGCGTTCCGCCCCGCTGCACCTCGACCCGGATCCGTCGGCCGACGTGCCCGTCGAGCACCGCCTCGAGCGCAAAGAACTCTGGTATCGGCTTGCCATCGATCGAAATCAGGATGTCGCCCGGCTGCAGGAAGCCGGCGGCGCCGGATCCCGGTTGAACGTCGTTGACGACGAGCATGCCGGTCAGTGCGGGAAATTCCCGGCGCATGCGCGCCTCGGTCGTCCGATCGAGCCCCAGGCGCCGCAACTCATCGTACGGCGTGTAGGTGAACACGGTCTCGAGCGTGCCGCGCGGCACCGGTTTGCCCGCATCGATGTACTTCAGCGCCCGCACCACTGCCGGCAGTGGAAAATAGAAGCTCGAGGCGGCGCCGGTCGCGCCGCCGGCGTTCAACGCGACGACGCGGCCGTGGATGTCGATGACCGGCGACCCGGACGAGCCGCCCGTCGTGCCGGACGCGGCCTGGTAGTAGAACGTGTTGAAGTCGTTGTACTTGCCATAACCGTAGTCCGGTGCGGCGCGATCGAGCCGCGCCAGGGTCCCGGCGAGGATCGACAGCTGCTCGCCATCGTCGTTGCCGATGACGCGGATCTCGCGGCCGACCACCGCTCCGGCCGGATAGAGCGGCAGCTGGGCCGGCTTGATGAAGCGCAGCTTCTTCGGGTCGTAGCGGTAGATCCCGAAGTCGTGCACCGGATCGCGGTAGACCGGGTAGAGCGGCACTTCCTCGCGGTTCTGGAAGGTGGCCTGCGCGATCACCGGACCCGGGGTGACGACGTGGCGGTTCGTCAGAATCAGGCCGCGCCTCGCGTCGATCACGAACCCGGTCGCCTGCGCCGACTCGTTCCACTCGGTGTCGAACGCGCGCGGCACGTCGATTTGAATCGACACGACGCCGGAGGAGATCCTCTCCAGGGTGCGCGCCCACTGTTGCTCGGAGTCGCCGCACGCGCAGGCGCGCGGTCGCGCGCTCGCGGCGCGGACCTGGCCCGCGGCCAACACGACGACGCAGAACGAGGCGGCGAGACACGCGATGACCCCGGCCCCCGGGCCGCTTTGCCGGCGGGCCCCGGTGGCATAGACGAGTCTGTCTGGCATGCGCCGCATTATGCCGGTTAACGTCCCGGCGTGATATCGCCGCCAGTCGCGGTAGAATGTCGCCGGGGCTAGCTCGCCCTGGCAAGCGCTATTTATGATTTCCCGAAGAACCACCCGCGCCGTGCAAATCGGCTCCGTGACCGTCGGCGGCGGCGCGCCAATCGTCGTTCAGTCGATGACCAACACCGACACGGCCGACATCGAGGCGACCGTCGCCCAAGTCGCCTCGCTCGCCCGCGCCGGATCCGAACTGGTGCGCATTACCGTCAACAACGAGGCTGCCGCCGCGGCGGTGCCGCGGATCCGCGAACGCCTCGACGCGAACGGCGTACGCACGCCGCTGGTCGGCGATTTCCACTTCAACGGCCACAAGCTGCTGAAGGCGCACCCCGATTGCGCGCAATCGCTCGCGAAGCTGCGCATCAATCCGGGCAACGTCGGTCGCGGCAGCAAGCGCGATCCGCAGTTCGCCGAGATGATCGCGGTCGCCTGCCGCTACGACAAACCGGTGCGCATCGGCGTGAACTGGGGCAGCCTCGATCAGGATCTGCTGACCCGGATGATGGACGAGAACTCGAAATTGCCCGAGCCGCGGACGGCGCTCGAGGTCATGCGCGAGGCGATCGTCGTCTCGGCTCTGCAGAGCGCGCAGCGCGCCGAATCGCTCGGGCTGCCCGGCGAGCGGATCGTGATCAGCGCGAAGGTGAGCGGCGTGCAGGATCTGATCGCCGTGTACCGCGACCTCGCGCAACGCTGCGACTATCCGCTGCACCTCGGCCTGACGGAGGCGGGCATGGGCAGCAAGGGCATCGTCGCCTCGACCGCCGGGATCGGCGTGTTGTTGCAGGACGGCATCGGCGACACGATCCGCGTGTCCTTGACGCCGGAACCCGGGGGCGACCGCACCCAGGAAGTCATCGTCGCCCAGGAGATCCTGCAGACGATGGGCCTGCGTGCATTCACGCCGATGGTCATTGCCTGCCCGGGCTGCGGCCGCACGACGAGCACGTATTTCCAGGAACTCGCCCAGAAAATCCAGTCGCACATCCGCCATCGCATGCCGGAGTGGCGCAAGCAGCGGATCGGCGTCGAGGAGATGACCGTCGCCGTGATGGGCTGCGTCGTCAACGGCCCCGGCGAGAGCAAGCATGCGAACGTCGGCATCAGCCTGCCCGGGACGGGGGAGGTGCCGGTCGCGCCGGTGTATGAGGACGGCGAGAAGACCGTCACGCTGAAGGGCCAGAGAATCGCCGAAGAATTCCAGGATCTCGTCGAACGTTATATCGAGCGAAGCTATGCGCGGAGGAACCCGTGAGCGCTCTCGCCGGCGAGAAGTGCGTGCCCTGCGAGGGCGGCGTGCCGCCGCTCGACCGGGCGCAAGCGCAGGCGCTGTGCCAACAATTGCACGCCGACTGGAGCCTCGCCGAGGACGCCAAGAGCCTGAACCGATCGCTCAAGTTCCGCGATTTCTTCCGCACCATGAGCTTCGTCAATGCGCTCGCCCACGTCGCCAACGTCGAAGACCATCATCCGGACCTGGAAATCGGCTACGACTACTGCCGAATCAGGTACCGCACCCACGCGATCGGCGGCCTGTCGCTCAACGATTTCATCTGCGCGGCGAAGATCGACCGACTGTGAAATCGCCGGGGCCGGCGAGAAACGGCGGCACGTCGCCGCGGCAGCCGAGCGCGCGCTGCGCGAACCAGCGCCGGGCGAACGGCAACCGCGACACCGCCTCGAGCCCGCCGACCCGCAGCGCCGCGAGCGCCGGATTGGCGTTCGAGAACAGGCGCTCGAGCGCGTCGAATCCGGCTGCAGCCGGCAGGATCTCGCTCCGGCGCCAGCGCTCGTAGCGGCGCAACACGCGCAGATCGCCGAAGGCCGCGCTCTGGCCGGCCTCCTCGAGCACGGCGACGAGCGCGGCGCAGTCGAGGAGCCCGAGGTTGAGCCCCTGCCCGGCGAGCGGATGCACGACGTGCGCCGCATCGCCGAGCAGTGCGACACGCTCGCGCACGTACCGGTTCGCGTTCTGCAGGCGCAAGGCATGGCTCGCGATCGGCGTCGCGAGTCGGGTACGGCCGAGAACCCCGGCGCTCGCCGCATCGAGCGCGAGCGAGAACGACGCCGCATCGAGCGCGCGCAGCCGGTCGGCCTCGTCGCGGCGCACGCTCCAGACGATCGACGAACGGCCGTCGGGCAGCGGCAGGAACGCGAGCGGCCCGCTCGACACAAAGCGCTGCCATGCCGTGTTTCGGTGCGGCCGTTCCGTGTGCACGTGCATGACCAGGGCATCCGCACCGTACGGATGCCCGCTCGTGCCGATGCCGAGCAGGCGGCGGCTCGGCGAGTCGGCCCCGTCGGCCGCGGCGAGCAGCCGTGCGGCGACTTCGCGCCCGTCGGTCAGGCGGATGCGCACCGCGGCATCCTCGACGACGGCCTCGCGCAGTCCGGCCTCGATGCAAACGACGCCGGCCTGCCGCGCGGCCTGCAGGCAATGCCACTTGAGCGCACGGCCGTCGACGATGCTGCCGAGATTCGGCTCGCCAATATCGGCGCAATCGAACGTCAGGGACCCGCGGCCGCCCGGCGCGCCGGCGGCGTCCCAGACGCACATGCGCTCATAGCCGTGGACACGTGCGCTCGGCAGGCGCTGCCAGGCGCCGCCCGCCTCGAGCAGGCGCTCGGCGGCGCGGCTGATCGCGAAGACGCGCAGATCCCAGTCGCAGCCCTCGCCGTCCGACGGAAATTTCGCGTCGATGACGGCGATGCGTGCCGGCGGGCTGACGCCTCGCGCGGCCAGCAAGCAGGCAAGGGCCGTGCCGACCGGTCCGGCGCCGACGATCGCCACGTCGAACTCCGGCTTCATCGCAGCGCCACCCCGCGCGCGAGCTTCGGCACGCGCCCGACCGCGCCCGTGCTCAGCGTGGCGAGCGCACGCTTCGCCGGCGGCAGCAGATCGAATGCGAGCAACCCGAGATTGCGTGCACGGCGCACGACCGACAGCGGATTGGCGAACAGCCGCACCAGCCCGTCGGTGAAACCGGCGATCGCGCGCCGGTCGGCACGCCGCCAGCCGTCGTAGGCCGCGAGCAGCGGCGCCTCGCCGAGTTCGCCGCCGTCTTCGGCGGCTCGTTCGGCGATCAGTTCGGCGAGGCTCGCGACGTCGCGCAGCCCGAGGTTGAAACCCATGCCCGCAACCGGATGCAGGCTCTGCGCGGCATTGCCGACGATGACGCAGCGCATGCCGCTCGTGCCGCGTGCCTGCGTCAAGGCGAGCGGATAGGCGACCCGGCGGCCGACCTTGAGGAATCGGCCGAGCCTGAATCCGAAGCGATCCTGCACTTCGGCGAGGAACTCACCGTCCGGCGCCGCAACCATCGCCTCCGCTTCGCGCCGGCGCACCGTCAGCACGAGCGTGCAACGGCCGTCGGCGAGCGGCAGCAAAGCGAGCGGGCCGGATTCGCCGAACCGCTCGAACGCGACGTGATCGTGGAATCGCTGCGGCAGCACGGTCGTGATGATCGCGCTTTGCCCGTAATCGCGCGTCTCGGCGGCGACGCCCGCCGCGCGGCGGACGGCCGAATGCACGCCATCCGCCGCGACCACCAGATCCGCCTCGATGCGACTCTCGGCGCCGTCGCCGGCGGCGATTTGCAGCGCGACCGCCTGCGGGCCCGGGATCACTGATTGCAGCGTCGCCGGGCAATACACGCGCGGCGCCGCCGGGTCCCGGCCGATGCGGGCCCAGAGCGCCGCGCCGAGCGCGCGGTTCGGCACGACGTAGCCCATCGCGGGCAAGCCGAGCTCGGCGGCATCGATGCGGGCGAACCCAAAGCGGCCGCGGTCGGAAACGTGGATCCTGCGGATGGGCGTCGCCGCATCCGCCACCGCGCTCCAGACGCCGATGGTATCGAGGATGCGCCGGCTGGCGTTCGACAGCGCCGTGGTACGTTCATCGAAACTCGGCTGTGCGGCCGAGTCGTGCGGCACGGCCTCGATGAGCGCAATGCGTAAACCAAGCGGCAGCAACGCGACCGCGAGGCTCGCCCCGACCATGCCGCCGCCGACGATCGCGACGTCGCAACGTTGCACCATCATGCCGTCTGCACCAAGCGCTCGACCGCGTCCGGTTCCTTCTCCAGGCCGTCCGTCAACACCTCGGCACCGTCCCGGCCGACCAGCAGGTCGTCTTCGATGCGCACGCCGATGTTCCAGAATTCCTTCGGCACATTGCGCGACGGCCGGATGTAGATGCCGGGTTCGACCGTCAAGGCCATGCCGGGTTCCAATACGCGCCATTCGCCGCCGACCTTGTAGTCGCCGACGTCGTGCACGTCGAGGCCCAGCCAGTGGCCGGTGCGGTGACCGAAGAACTCGCGGTAGGCCCCGTCCTTGATCAGGCGCGCGGGCCGGCCTTGCAGCAGGCCGATCTCGAGGAGGCCATGCGTTACTGTGCGCACCGCGGCCTCATGCGGCTCGTTCCAGTGGTTGCCGGGGCGCACCTTGTCGATCGCCGCGAGCTGCGCGCGCAGCACGATCTCGTACACCGCCCTCTGCGCGGGCGAGAAGCGGCCGCCGACCGGAAAGGTCCGGGTGACGTCCGCGGCGTAGCAGTCGAGTTCGCAGCCGGCGTCGAGCAACAGCAGGTCGCCGTCGTCGAGCGCCTGATCGTTGGCGGCATAATGCATGATGCAGGAGTTGGCGCCGCCGCCGACGATCGGGTGATAGGCGAGGTCCGCGTTGTAGCGCTTGAACTCATGGATCACCTCGGCCATGACCTCGTATTCCATCGCACCGGGCCGCGCGAAGCGCATCGCGCGCCGGTGCGCGCCGACCGTGATCTGCGCGGCTCTGCGCAGTACGGCCTGTTCGGCGCGGCTCTTGTACAGGCGCAGATCGTCGATCGTGTGGGCGAGTGCGGCGATCTGCTGCGGGGCCCGGCCGCCGTCACTCGCCTGTGTCCGCAATGCGTTCACCCAGGACAGGACCCGCGGGTCGAACTCCTCGTGCGCACCCATCGAGTAGCAGATCCGCGCACGTCCTTCGATCAGGCCCGGCAGGATCTCGTCGATGTCGGCGATCGGAAAGGCGTCGTCGGCGCCGAACCTCTCCACGGCGCCTTGCGGACCCGCGCGCGGACCGTCCCAATCCTCCCGCAGCCGGTCGCGATCGCGCACGAACAGCAGGTACTCGCCCTGGGGGCGCCCCGGCAGCAAGACGGCGACCGCCTCGGGCTCCGGGAAGCCGGTCAGATACTGGAAATAGCTGTCCTGTCGGTAGGCGTACGCGATGTCGCCGTTGCGCTTGCAAACCGCGGCCGCCGGCAATATCGCGATTGCATCCCGGCCGAGCAAGCGCATCAGTTGCCCGCGTCGGCGGCCGAACTCCCTGCGCTGCACTTTGGGACTCGCGCGGCTCAGTGCAAACGCCGTGCCTGCGGCAACGCCTGGGTGCGCAGCGGCAGGAGTTCCTCGAAGACCACCTGGGCCGCGACGCGTATGAACTCGACGAGTTCGGCGTAGGCTTGCTCGTTGGATTCGTCGGCGTCGGCATCGTCGCCCGTCGCGCGCGATATCTCGCTGAAATCGCGGACGATCTCACCGACGTCGCCGCCGAGCGCGTCGAGATCGGCGATTTGCCCCGCGCCGAGGCCATACAGAAAGCCGGTGCACCACAGCGCCAGGGCGTTCGCGCGCCCGGTCAAGGGCTGTTCGTCGTCGGGGAGCAAAGGCTCGAACGCCATGCCCTGCTCGCCGAACGACGTCGCGGTCGCGGTGAAGACCCGCTCGAGAACCGCCGCCGACTCCTCGGAGAGCGCGCCCCGGTCGGGCAGGATCTCGTTGACCCAGTCCTGCAGCCGATAGGGCGCGGTTGAGCACAGCGCGCCGCACAGGGAACCGTGCGCTTCGGCCGCATCGGCGTGGCTGCCCGCCGCCGCCAGCACGTCCTCGAAGTCCGTGAATCGGATGTCGGACATCATCATCGCCGCATGATAGCGCACCGTCCCCCGCCGACGCCCTTTGCAATGCGGTTTGCCGCGCTCTATATTGGCGCGCCATGGGCGATGCCGCAGCGAAATCCGCCGTCGAACTCGAGCTGAAGCGGCTCGAGAAACGCTTGGACGATCTGATCGTCACGGTCGGGCAGATCAAGGAGGAGAACCGGGCCCTGCGCCAGCGCCAGGAGACGCTGACCAGCGAACGCGCCAACTTGCTGCAGAAGAACGAGCAGGTGCGCGCGCGCGTCGAGGCGATGATCGGACGGCTGAAATCGATGGAACAGCAATGACCGACACTCCGGCGCGCGTCAGCGTACGCATCCTGGAAAAGGAATATCAGATCAGCTGTCCGGCCGACGAGCGATCGGCCCTGCTCGATTCCGCCGAGTTCCTGAACGCGCGGATGCGCGAGATTCGCGACAGCGGCAAGGTCGTGGGTCTCGATCGCATCGCCGTGATTGCGGCATTGAACATGGCCCATGAGCTGCTGCGCAATCGCAAGAGCGACGGCAGCCTCGAATCCGAGGTCGGCGGACGCTTGCGTATCCTGCGCGAGCGCGTAGAGTCGGCATTGGAGAAAGGCCGACAGCTCGAACTTTGAGCGGCCCTTCTCGCAGATTCTGGTTTGGCGCCGCCTGCGGTGTTCGATGCGGATCGGGTTTCCTCTCGACCCTAATTTGTAAACCCCAGGGGCCTTTGCTTGCTGGCAACATTGTGCAAGTCCGCCTCGAGCGGAAAGCCTTAATTGCCGCAGTGAGCCCCACCTGTTGCTCAGGTCGGGAGCAACGGTCCAAGACGGCACCTGCGGGTGGCGCCATCGAATCACCGATCGGGAGTCCATGAAGACCGGCAAAGCGGCCCTGCGCGGCGTCCTTCGCAGGCAGCGCCGCGCCCTGTCCGGCGCCGAACACGCGGCCCGCTCGCGCAAGGCCCAGAGGGCGATCGCGCGCTTGCACCGCTTCGCAGCAGGATCCCGGATCGCGGTCTATCTGCCGGTGGATCGGGAGGCGGATACCGCGCTGCTGATCGCGGCGGCTCGCCGGCGTCGCCTGCGGATCTTCGTTCCCGTCGTGGCCGACCGTCGGCACCGCGTGATCAAGTTCCATCCCCTCTCCCGCCGCCTGCGCCGCGGCGCCTACGGCATTGCGGTGCCGGCCGCGCCCTCCCGCCCGGTCGGCGCGCGCTGGCTGGACCTGGTCGTGGTGCCCTTGGTCGGCGTCGACGGCGCGGGCCATCGATTGGGCATGGGTGGCGGCTTCTACGACCGCGCCTTCGCCTTTCGCTGGCGACGCAGCGCATGGCGCGGACCGCTGATGATCGGCCTCGCGTTCGACTGTCAGCGCGTCGACTCGATCGGCGCCGAACACTGGGATCTGCGGCTCGATGCGCTCGCGACGGAGAGCGGATTGATCGGCCGTTGCCGGCGGCGGCGATGAAATACTGGCTGCTGAAGTCCGAACCCGGCACGTTCGGTATCGACGACCTGGCGGCATGTCCAGGACGAATCAGCGCATGGGACGGAGTGCGCAATTTCCAGGCGCGCAACCTGCTGCGCGACGAGTTGCGCAAAGGCGACCGGGCCTTCTTCTATCATTCGGGCGGCCCGTCGCCGGGAATCGCCGGCATCGTCGAGGTCGTGCGCGAGGCCTATCCGGACGCGACCGCGTTCGATCCGCGGCACCCACACTACGACGCGGTCGGCACGGCCGGCGAGCCGCGCTGGTTCGCCGTCGACGTCAGACTCGTTCGCAAGTTCGAGCGCCTCGTGACGCTCGCGCGACTGCGCGCCGACGAGTCCGCCGCGCTGCGTGACCTCGTGATCCTGAGGCGCGGCAATCGCTTGTCGGTGACGCCGGTGTCGAAGAAGGATTGGAACTTCATCCTCTCGCTCGTGTGAACTCGCGCACGTCGCTAGCACATCGGCGAGCGAGAAGCATGACGTATTGCTTGTAATTTGCTTTTTCGTGTATATACTCGGTCCCCGGACTAACCCGACAACGGAGTTTTAAACATGGCAGCGAAAGCGAAGAAGGCGAAGAAGAAAGTGGCCAAGAAGAAGGCTGCTAAGAAAAAGTAAGCCTTCGAAAGTAATCGACTGTGCCCGCGCAAGCGGGCACAGTCGTTTCTGGGGGTCGGGAATTCATGCTGACGCAGGCAAAGAAACGGCTGGCGGGCGAGGCGGCGCTGCGCTACCTGGAAGAGGACATGATCGTCGGCATCGGCACCGGATCGACGGTCGAGGAGTTCATCGGCGCGCTGCAAGAGCGGCGGATCCGGCTTCGCGGTGCGGTATCGAGTTCGCGCGCGACCTCCGAGCGGCTTCGCGCCGCCGGAATCGCCGAACTCGACCTGAACAGCGCCGGCGACCTGCCGCTGTACGTCGACGGCGCCGACGAGGCCACCATCCATGGTGCATTGATCAAGGGTGGCGGCGCGGCGCTGACCCGCGAGAAGATCATCGCCGCCGCCTCCGCGCGTTTCATCTGCCTCATCGACGACAGCAAGCTCGTCGACGTACTCGGCGGATTCGCCCTTCCGGTCGAGGTGATCCCGATGGCCCGCTCGTACGTCGCGCGCCAGCTGGTCGCGCTCGGCGGCCGGCCGGTATGGCGCGAGGGTGTCGTGACCGACAACGGCAACGCGATCCTGGACGTGCACCACCTGAAAATCCTCGACCCGGTCGCCCTGGAGACGAGGATCGATCAGATCGCCGGGGTGGTCACGGTCGGCTTGTTCGCGCGCCGCAGCGCCGACGAACTGATCGTTGCCGGCGACGGCGGCGTGCGGCGAATTGCGCCCTCGATGGTCTCTGCGGCCGGCTAGATCTCGACGCGCGTGCCGATTTCGACCACCCGTCCGGGCGGCAGTCCGTAGAAATCCGCGGCCACCTGCGCGTTGCGCGCCATCTGCAGGAAGGCCCGTCGGCGCAGCGGCGGCAATTCCGAGCGTCGTCCCGCGACCAGCTCCTCGCGACTGAGGAAGAAAGTCGTTCGTTCCGGCTCGTAGGGCACCCCGTGGGCCTCGGCGAGCCGCAGGATCTCGACGATGTCCGGTCTTTCCATGAAGCCGAACTGCGCGACGATCCTGACGATTCCCGCGCCGACGTCGCTCACCGACAGACGCTTCGAGGCCTGCAACCGCGGCTCCTCGCGCGTCACGATCGTGAGCAGCACGACTCGCTCGTGCATGACGCGGTTGAACTTGATGTTGTTGAGCAGCGCACGCGGAATGCCCGATGCCTTGGCATCGAGGAAGATCGCGGTCCCGGCCACGCGCACCGGAGGATCGCGCTTCAGATCGTCGAGAAAATCGCGCACCGGCTTCTGCTCGCGCAGCAGCCGGGTCAGCAGAAATGCCCGTCCCCGTTGCCAGGTCTGCATCAGCCAATAGATCACGAGCGCCGAGCAGAGCGGCAGCCAGCCGCCCTGGCCGAGCTTGGTCATGTTGGCGAGGAGAAACGCGATGTCGACGACGAACAGCAGCGACAGACCCGCGCGCAACGGCAGGCTGTCGCGTCCCCGCCGCGACTTGATCAGACTCAAGGTGAGCGGCGTGACGATCGTCATCGCGCCGGAAACGGCCAGACCGTAGGCGCCGGCGAGAGCCGCCGAACTGCCGAATCCGACGACCAGCGCGAGCGCCGCGGTCATCAGCACCCAGTTCATCGACGGCACGTAGATCTGACCGGCGTGCTGCGCCGAGGAGTGCTCGACGCGCAAGCGCGGCAGCAAGCCGAGGCTCACCGCGGTCCGGGTGACGGAGAACACCCCCGAGATCACCGCCTGCGAGGCGATCACGGTGGCCGCGGTCGACAGGATGACCAACGGCACCAAGGCCCAGGCGGGCGCCATCAGGTAGAAGGGGTTGCTGATCGCGCGCGGATACTCGATCAACAGCGCGCCTTGACCGAAATAGTTCAGCACCAGGGCCGGCATCACGACGCCGACCCAGGCGTAACGGATCGGCGTTTTGCCGAAGTGTCCCATGTCGGCATACAGGGCCTCGCCGCCGGTGACGGTCAGGAACACGCCGGCGAGCACGGCGAGCGCGCCCACCTTGTGTTGCGTCAGCATGCGCAGCCCGTTGATCGGGTTGACCGCGAGCAACACGCGCGGCTCGCGCGCGATCCAGTAGATGCCGAGACTCGCAAGCACCGCGAACCAGCCGAGCATGACCGGTCCGAAGACGCGGCCGACCGAACCGGTGCCCTGCCGCTGGATCATGAACAGTCCGGCCAGCACGAGCGCGGTGATCGGCAGCACCGGAATCTGCGAGCTCGGCGCCGCGATCTTCAGACCCTCGACGGCGCTCAGCACCGAGATCGCGGGCGTGATGGCGCCATCGGCGAAGAACAGCGCCGCGCCGAGGATGCCGAGCAGGGCGTAGAGCTTCTTGCGTGGACTTGCGCGGGCGGTGTTGACCACCAGCGCGGTGAGCGCGAGCACCCCGCCCTCACCCTTGTTGTCGGCGTTCAGCACGACCGACACGTATTTCAGCAGGACCACCAGCACGAGCGACCAGAAGATCAGCGACAGGACGCCGAGAACCTCATGCGGCGCAACCGTCAGGCGCGCGCCGGTGAAGCAGGCGGATACCGCGTACAGAGGGCTCGTACCGATGTCGCCGAAAACGACGCCCAGCGCACCGAGCGCCAGCAACCGCATGGGTCCACCCGAGTTGCGTTCAACCGACATGCCGACTCGCGCTCCGACCGGGGAGGGGGCCCGCGGCCGCGGGCCCCCGATATGGCTGGGGGACTAGGATTCGAACCTAGGTAAACGGTGTCAGAGACCGTTGTCCTACCGCTAGACGATCCCCCAAGAAGAATCGCATATGGCGGCTGTTCGTGCGCTCAACGCTTCGAGAACTGGGTGCCGCGCCGCGCCTTGCGCCGGCCGACCTTCTTGCGTTCGACCTCGCGCGCATCGCGGGTCACGAAGCCGGCCTTGCGCAATCCCGGCCGCAGCGCCTCGTCGTACGCCATCAGCGCGCGCGTGATGCCGTGCCGGATCGCGCCGGCTTGGCCGGTGATGCCGCCACCCTCGACCTGCACGGCGATGTCGAACTTGCCGTCCATGTCGATCGCCTGAAACGGCTGGCGGACGATCATGCGGCCGGTCTCCCGGCCGAAGAACTCCTCGAGCGTGCGCCCGTTGATCGACACGCGACCCGTGCCGGGCGTGAGGTAGACCCGCGCGCTGGAAGTCTTGCGCCGTCCGGTGCCGTAATAGGTGGAGCCGGCGGCTGCGTTCTGTGCCATGTCTTGCGTTCCTGGGGACTGTTAGTTCAATTCGAGCGTCTTTGGCTGCTGGGCGAGGTGCGGATGTTCGCCGCCGCCGAACACGTGCAGTTTGCGGTACATGCGCCGCCCGAGCGGTCCCTTCGGCAGCATGCCCTTGACCGCGAACTCGATGGCGCGCTCCGGGTGCTCCTTCAGCAGCTTGCCGAGCGAAGTGCTCTTCAGATTGCCGACATAGCCGGTGTGCCGATGATAGAACTTGTCCGAAAGCTTCGCGCCGGTGACCCGAACCGCGCCCGCATTGATGACGACGATGTGGTCGCCAAGATCCTGGTGCGGTGCATAAGTCGGCTTGTGCTTGCCCTTCAAGCGATGGGCAAGCTGGGACGCCAGCCGGCCGAGCGTCTTGCCGGCCGCGTCGACCACGAACCAGTCGCCGCGAGTTTCTTCAGGTTTCGAGAATACCGTGTACATGGGGTCACTCTAGAGGATCGACGACCTTGCCGAAAGGCGCCGAAGTGTACAGAAGCCGGCGCGCGCTTGCCAGTCCCGCGGCCCGCAGGCGGACATACATTATATATACTGTCCGGATGGACGCACGGCGCTACCGCCCGCTCGATCGGGTCATTGGTGAAATTGACAAGGCAATCAAGGTGTTGTCTGTGCCGGCGCGGACGCGGCGAGCGGCTCCGGACGCCGCCGTGGAGGAACCCGCGTTGAGCACTGCCGAGCGCCGCGAAGCCGGCCGGCTGATGCGGGTCAATCACGCCGGCGAGGTCGCCGCTCAGGCCCTGTATCAAGGGCAGGCGCTGACGGCCCGGGATCCGGCGGTCGTGGCGGCGCTGCGAGCCGCCGCCGCCGAGGAGGGCGATCACCTGGCGTGGTGCGAGCAACGAATGGTGCAGCTCGGCGCCACCCCAAGCCGCCTGAACGCCTTGTGGTATCTCGGTTCCTGGGCGATCGGTGCGCTCGCCGGATCCTTGGAGAAGCCCGCAAGTCTCGGCTTCATCCGCGAAACCGAGAGGCAGGTCGAGTCGCATCTGCGCGACCACCTCGAGCGACTTCCCACCGCCGATCGGCGCAGTCGCGCCATCCTCGAACGCATGCAGCACGAGGAGATCGTGCACGGCCGGAACGCCGAATCGATGGGCGGCGGGGTGGTCCCGCCGCCGATCCGGGCGGCGATGCGCCACGCTTCGCGCCTGATGACGCACGCCGCGTACTGGTGGTGAGATGGCCAAGACTGCTTGCGATTCCGGGACTTATGTAATAAAACGTCCGCGAGCATCGTCGTGTCCGCGGCCCGTTCTAGGTCAATTCTAGGGAGACAACATGGAAGAAGGCGCAAAGGCCTTGAGCGATATCCCGGCGATCAATCGTTTCCTCAGCTACTGCCGGATCCGCACGGTCCCCTCCAAGACCGTGATCATTCACGCCGGCGACCTCCCCGACATCCTCTACTACATCATCAGCGGCTCGGTCGAAGTGATGATCGAGGACGAGGACGGCAACGAAATGGTGCTCGCCTACCTCAACAAGGGCCAGTTCTTCGGCGAAATGGGCCTGTTCTACGAACAGCCGACCCGCAGCGCCTGGGTGCGCACGCGCCAGCAGTCGGAGCTCGCCGAGATGACCTATCCGCGCTTCCGGCAGATCGCGGCGGAGAGCCCCGGCCTGATCTTCGAGCTCGCGACCCAGCTCGCGACGCGACTCGACAGGACCAATCGCAAGCTCGGCGATCTCGCGTTCGTCGACGTGACCGGACGCGTCGCCCACGCGATCATGGACCTTTGCGGCGAGCCGGACGCCATGACCCATCCCGAAGGGATGCAGATCAAGGTGAGCCGCCAGGAGCTCTCGCGCCTGGTCGGCTGCTCGCGCGAAATGGCGGGCCGCGTGCTCAAGGTGCTGGAGGAACAAGGCCTGCTGCGCGCGACCGGCAAGACGATCGTCGTGTTCAACGCGCGACCGAAGGTCAAGACCCGCCCGCTGGTCGTTCCGGTCAAGGCAGTGGCGGCCGCCGCGAAGAGCACTCGCGCCGACCACCGGATCCAGCACGACGACGATGACGACGATGAGGACGATGAGGACGACGAAGACTAGCGAGCCCTCGCCCTAGCCACCCGAGCGCCTGCCCGCCTCGATCTCCCGGCGCAGAGCGGCGATCGTCGCCGCATAATCGCCGCTGCCGAAGATCGCCGAGCCCGCGACGAAGGTGTCGGCGCCGGCGCGGGCGATCTCGGCGGCATTCCCGAGCTTCACGCCGCCGTCGATCTCCAGCCGGATCGGCCGGCCGCTCTGCACGATCCGCCGGCGCGCCGCCGTGAGTTTCGCGAGTGCGGTGGCGATGAACGTTTGGCCGGCGAAACCGGGGTTGACCGACATGATCAGGATCAAATCGAGCTCGTCGATCACGTAGTCGAGCCACTCGAGCGCTGTCGCCGGATTGAGGGCGAGGCCCGGCTTGCAGCCCGAATCGCGAATCAAACGAATCGTCCGGTCGGGATGGCCCGTCGCTTCCGGATGGAAGCTGATGTACGTCGCGCCGGCCTTGGCGAATTCCGGCACGAGGCGGTCGACCGGCGAGACCATCAGATGCACGTCGATCGGCGCCACGATGCCGGCCTTGCGCAGGGCCTCGCAGACCAGCGGCCCGATCGTGAGATTCGGCACGTAATGATTGTCCATCACGTCGAAGTGAATCCAATCCGCGCCGTCGCGCAGCACCGCCTGCGCCTCCTCCCCGAGGCGCGCGAAGTCGGCCGACAGGATCGACGGAGCGATGACCGGGTCCATGATTTTCAGTCTATCACCGCATTGCGCGCGCCGCGCGGATCGCCTCGTACGCCTCCTGGATCCGCTGCGTCTTTTCCTTGGCCATTTGCGCCATCGATTCCGGCAGGCCGTTGGCGACGAGCTTGTCCGGATGGTGACGGCTCATTTGCCGCCGGTACGCCCTGGTCAATTCGCGATCGCTGACGCTCTCCTCGACCTCGAGTTCGGCGTAGCTCGCCGAGAGTGCTCTTGCGCGCTTCGGCCCCGCCCACCGGGAACCGGCCTCGCGCGCGCGCAGTGCGGCCTCGATGCGCACGAACTCGAGACCCGACATGCCCAGACCCTCGGCGACACGCGTCAGAATCACGCGGGCCGGCGGCGAGAGGTCGTTGCCGGCGAGCGCCGCGCGCAATTGCAGTTCCATGAATGCCGCGGGCAGATCGCGCCGGCTCGCGCAGACCGCCCGCAGACGCGCAACGGCGGCGACGGCGTCGTAGCCCGGCGACTTGCCGACGCCAAAACTCGCGATCGCGGCCGCCACCTCGCCGCTGCCGAGGCCGAGTTCGCGCATCAGGCGTCGCGCGGCGTCGATCTCGGCCTCCGACACGCGCCCGTCGGACTTGGCGACGTGGCCCATCACCTCGAAGGTCGTGCGGAAGAACACGGACGCGACCGTCCGCGGCGCCGAAGCCCCGCCGCCCCGGTCCTGATCGAACATCTGGCCGATGATGGCGCCGAGCAGCAGGCCCCAGGCGCTACGCGTGACCAGAAAGCCGATCAGCGCGCCGAAAAATTTGCCCTTCCACGCCATCCGCGTTGACCTACCCCTGCCTCGCCGCCAGAATGTCCAGCCGCCGAACGGCCAATTTTATCAGCAGCCGGACACCAAGCCCTTGGAAACACCTTTGCCATTGCCACCGCTGTTCGAGTCGCACCTGCGCGGGCTGAAGAAGATCCACCAGGGCAAGGTGCGCGACATCTACGAGATCGACGCCGAGCACCTGCTGATCGTCACCACCGATCGCCTGTCGGCGTTCGACGTCGTGCTGCCGGACCCGATACCGGACAAGGGCGGCGTGCTCAATCAAATCTCCGCGTTCTGGTTCGGCCGGACCTCGCACATCGTGGCGAATCACCTGGCGGATTTGCGCGTGGAGGACGTCGTCGCCGACGCCGACGAGCGGGCCCTGCTCGCCGGTCGCTCGATGGTCGTGAAGCGACTGCAGGCGCTGCCCGTCGAAGCGGTCGTCCGCGGCTACCTGATCGGCTCCGCCTTTCGCGACTATCTGGCGCACGGTGCGGTGTGCGGCATCGAACTGCCCGCCGGACTGCGCCTCGCCGATCGGCTGCCCGAACCGATATTCACCCCGGCGTCGAAGGCGCCGGCCGGCCGGCACGACGAAAACCTCGATTTCGAGGCGATCGTGGCCCTGCTCGGCCGTGACCAGGCCGCGCAGGTCCGGCGGATTTCGCTCGCGATCTACCGCTTCGCCGCGGCGCATGCCGAGCCGCGCAACATCATCGTCGCCGACACCAAGTTCGAATTCGGCGTCGACCGCGGCGGCCGTCTGACGCTGATCGACGAGGTGTTGACGCCCGATTCGTCGCGTTTCTGGCCGACCGCCTCCTACCGCGCCGGCATCAGCCCACCAAGCTTCGACAAGCAGTTCGTCCGCGATTACCTCGAATCGCTGCGCTGGGACAAGCGGCCGCCGGCACCGCGCCTGCCCGCCGAGGTGATCGCGCGTACGAGCGCGAACTATCGACAGGCGCTCGCTGCGCTCACCGCCTGAGCCGGATGCGGCGCCGCGCGCCACCGCCGGCGATCTTGCCAATCGAGAATCGACCGTGGCAGGCTCGGGACATGCTCCCGTGGCTGCAGCGCGTCGAATACGGCCTGTTCGTGCGATCCCGCGATGCGCCCGCCCCGTGGGGGCCGCTGTGGCGGGCGCTGCGCTATCCGGCAGCGCTGCTGCGCGACTGGTTTGGCGGGGAGTTGAACGTACGCGCGATGAGCCTCGCGTACACGACGCTCCTCTCGCTCGTCCCCTTGATCGCATTCAGCATTTCGGTCCTGAAGCTCTTGGGCGCGCACGCGAATCTTGCCGCGCTGCTCGACGGATACTTCGAGCCGATCGGCCGGGCGGCGCCCGCACTGACCAAGAGCGTGATGCAGTTCGCCAGGAACATGCGCGCCGACGTGCTTGGCACGATCGGACTCGTCTTCCTCGTCTACGCCGTCGTCACCACGATCCACAAAGTGGAGGCGAGCTTCAACTTCGTCTGGCGGATCGCCCGGCCACGCAGCATCGCGCGCCGTTTCGCCGAGTATTCGAGCGTCGCGATCGTCGGCCCGGTGTTGCTCGCGGCGGCCTTCGGCGTGCTCGCCTCGGCGCACGACAGCCCGGTCGCCCTCTGGCTCGGCGATGCGCTGCCGCTGCGATGGACGTTCTCGCTGCTCGGCAAGCTGCTGCCGTATCTGCTCGTGACCGTCGCATTCACGAGCATGTACGTGCTGATCCCGAACACACGCGTCAAGCCAACGGCGGCGATCGTCGGCGGCGTCGGCGCCGGCATGCTCTGGGTGCTGGTCGGCAGGATCTTCGCGCAGTTCATCGCCTACTCGTCGCAGCTGATCGCGATCTACACGAGCTTCGCGGTCGTGTTGACGACACTCATCTGGGTGTATCTGAGCTGGTTGATCCTGCTGATCGGCGCGCAACTCGCGTTCTACGTGCAAAATCCGCGGTATCTGCGCCTTGGCCGCACGCTCATCGACCTGCCGGGGAGCGCGCGCGAGCGGGCGGCGTTCACGATCATGTACCTGATCGGCCGTGACCATGCCCGCGGCGAGAACCCGTGGACCACGAGTCTTCTCGCCGATACGCTCGACGTGCCGGGGGCCGCGCTCGACCCGGTGCTCGACGCCCTGCAGCGCGCCGGCCTGCTGATCACGACCGATCGCGCAGCCCTGGCGCCGGGCCGGGAAACCCGCGAGATCGCGCTCAGCGAGGTGCTCGACGCGATCCGCGAACCCGCGCCCGGCCGGCTCTCGATCGGCGCGCCCGCGCCGCCACCCGCCGAGGAACTCCTGCGCCGGATGGAATCGGCGCTGCACGCACCGCTCGCCGGGCGCAGCTTGCACGATCTGATCGCGACCTCGTGATCGCGCGCCCGGCCGGCCGCGGATCACTCGCCGGCGATCGTCATCTCCTCGATCATGATCGAGCCGACGCGCACGCCGCCGCGGCTGTCGACGTCGGCGCCGGCGGCCACGATCCCCAGAAGCATCGCCGCGAGATTGCCGGCGATCGTGATCTCGGCGACCGGGTGGCGCACTTCGCCGTTCTCGACCCAGAAGCCGGCCGCGCCGCGCGAGTAATCGCCGGTCACGGTGTTCACGCCCTGGCCCATCAGTTCCGTGACTTGCAGCCCCGTACCGAGGGATGCGAGCAGGGCCGCCTCGCCGCCGTCCGTCGTCGGCGCGACGACCAGGTTGTGCGCCCCTCCGGCATTGCCGGTCGACTGCAGGCCGAGCTTGCGGGCCGAGTAGCTCGACAGGATGTATCCGGTCAAGACGCCGTCGTCGATCAGCGCCCGCTCGCGCGTCGCGACCCCCTCGCCGTCGAACGGCGCGCTCGCCATCGCCTTCGGGATGTGCGGCCGCTCGTGGATCGAGAAGCCGCGCGGAAATACCTGCGTGCCGGCGGCATTCAGCAGGAACGATGCTCGGCGGTATTGGCTCGTGCCGCGGATCGCCGCCGCAAAATGCCCGATCAGTCCGCGCGCGACCTCCGGCGCGAACAGGACCGGCGCGCGGCGGGTGCCGAGTTTGCGCGGATTCAGCCGCGCGACCGTGCGGCGCGCGCTCTCGCGGCCGACCGTCTCGCCGTCCTGCAGATCGCGCCAGTCGCGCACCGACGTGTACCAGTAGTCGCGCTGCATCGCGTCGCCCTTGCCGGCCAACACGGCGCAACTGAGCGTGTGCGCGGTCGTCGGATAGCCGCCGACGAAACCGTGGGAATTGCCGTATACATGCATGGCGTGATGGGTGCCGAGCGAGGCACCCTCGGAGTTGTTGATGCGCGGGTCGTACGCGAGCGCCGCTGCCTCGCAGGCTTTCGCGATGTCGATCGCCCGCTCGGCGGACAGGTTCCACGGGTGCGAGAGGTCCAGATCCGGGATCGAACCGGCCATCGCGGCGGCATCGGCGAGGCCGGCAAAGGCGTCCTCGGCGGTGAATCGCGCGATGCTGCAGGCCTTCGCCACGGTCCCGCGCACCGCGGCCGGCGAGAAATCCGCCGTGCTCGCCGAGCCCTTGCGGCCGCCGACGTAGACCGTGACGCCGAGGCTTCGGTCACTCTGGTGCTCGAGCGTCTCGACCTCGCCGAGCCTGACGCCGACCGACAAGCCGCTGTTTTGGCTGACCGCCGCCTCGGCCTGAGAGGCACCGCGCGCGGCCGCCTCGGCCAATGCGAGTTCGACGATCGATTCGAGGTGCTTTTCGCTCGGGGTCACCGGCTTGCCGGGCACGATCGCCATCGGGTTCTCCTCGTCGGGTCCTGGAAGTTTGCGGGCATTGTACCGGGCCGGGAGTGCACCGGCCCGGGTGTTAGCATGGGCGGCATGCCAAGCGCCAAGGGGACGGACGACACCGGCGACGCGCACGACGGGCCGGCGAGCAAGAGCGCCCGCAAGCGCGCCGCGGACGGTTTGCAGGGTCTCGGCGTCGAGCTCGCGTCGCTGTCGGACGCCGAGATCGCCACGCTCGATCTGCCGGACAGCCTGCTGGCGGCGTTGCGGGAATTGCGCCGTCTCACGTCGCACGGCGCGCAGTTTCGCCAGCGTCAGTACATCGGCAAACTGATGCGCCGGATCGATCCGCAGCCGCTGATCGCCCGTTTGGCCGAGCGCAAGCGCACGCACGATCGCGAGGTGCGCGCATTCCAGCGGATTGAACACTGGCGCCAACGCTTGCTCGCGGCGCAACCCGGCGCGGTGAACGAGTTCCTGGCCGCATGCCCTGCGGCCGACCGGACGGCGCTGCAGGGACTGCTCGCGCAGGCGCGCCGGGAACGCGACGCGGGTCGGGCGCCCGCCGGGGCGCGCGCCCTGTTCGCCGCCCTGAAGCGATGGCTGGGATAGGCCTTTGGTACACTGCGAGCCTATGGACGCGTTGGTGGGCATCATCATGGGATCCTCCTCCGACTGGGAGACCATGCAGGGAGCGGCGGAAATACTCGCCTCGCTGGGCATCCCCCACGAGGTGCGCGTCGTCTCGGCGCACCGCACGCCCGATCTGCTCTTCGACTATGCGGCCGCCGCGCGCCCGCGCGGCCTGAAGGCGATCATCGCCGGCGCCGGCGGCGCCGCCCACCTGCCGGGCATGACCGCGGCCAAAACCCCGGTCCCCGTGCTCGGCGTGCCGGTGCAGTCGAAGGCGCTGAACGGCCTGGACTCGCTCCTGTCGATCGCGCAGATGCCCGCCGGCATCCCGGTTGCGACGTTCGCCATCGGCATTGCCGGAGCGAAGAATGCGGCCTTGTTCGCCGCCGCGATCATCGCCAACGAATCGGCGCCAGTGCGCGCCGCGCTCGACGCGTTCCGCGCGGCCCAGAGCGCCGCGGTGCTCTCGAAGCCGGATCCGCGTACGCCGTGAAATCCGGCGATCTTGCGCGCGTCGGCATCGTCGGCGCCGGTCAACTCGGACGCATGCTGGCCCTCGCCGGCATTCCGCTCGGCCTGCGCTGCGTCTTTCTCGACCGCAGCGCCGATGCGCCGGGAGCGCAGATCGCGCCGATTCTGCTCGGCGATCTGCAGGATTCGCGCCTGCTGCGCAAGCTCGCGGCGCGCAGCGACGTGTTGACCTTCGACTGGGAGAACGTGCCGGCGGCGGCGCTCGCGCCGCTCGTGCAGCGCGTGCTGATCCGCCCGCCCGCCGCGGCGCTCGAGGCGTCCCAGGATCGCTTGCGCGAGAAGGAGCTTTTCAGCCGCTTGCAGATACCGGTCACGCCGCATGCGGCCCTCGACAGTCGCGCCGGCCTGGATCGGGCGGTGCGCCGCCTCGGACTGCCCGGCGTGCTCAAAACCCGGCGCATGGGTTACGACGGCAAGGGTCAGTGCGTGATCCGCAAGGCGGCCGAAGTCGATCGTGCCTGGATCGCCTGCGGCGCCGGCGAACTGATCTACGAGAAATTTCAACCCTTCTCGCTCGAGCTGTCGATCATCGGCGCACGCGCCGCGAACGGCGAATGCGTCCATTATCCGCTGTCCGCCAACACGCACGCCGGCGGCATCCTGCGCTACGGTGTCGCCCCCTACCGCCATGCGACGCTCGAGCGGCAGGCGCGGCGCCATCTGCGGCGGGTGCTGCATGCCTTGGACTACGTCGGCGTGCTGGCGATCGAGTTCTTCGTCGTCGGCGGCCGGCTGCTCGCCAACGAAATGGCCCCGCGGGTCCACAACTCCGGGCACTGGACGATCGAGGGTTGCGTGACGAGCCAGTTCGAGAACCACCTACGCGCGATCTGCGGCCTGCCGCTCGGCAGCACGCGCTCCCTAGGGCATGCGGCGATGATCAATTTTCTCGGCTGCATGCCGGATCGGCGGCGGCTCCTGCGGATCGAGGGCCTCGCCTACCACGATTACGGCAAGGCCCCACGTCCGGGCCGCAAGCTCGGACATTGCACGATTGTCGCCGCGCGGGCGAAGGAGCGCGATGCGGCCTTGAAAAATGCCCTAAAATCGATCCGCTGGACTTGAGTCGCGCGCGCCATCGCCCGCGGCCGGTCGCAGCGCAAAGAAGGCGGTTTGCGACATGTATATAGAACTCTTCGGACTCCATGAACTGCCGTTCCGGCTGAGCCCGGATCCGCAGTTTTTGTACCTGAGCAAGCAGCATGCGCGCGCCAAGGCGTACATGGAGTCGACGATCTGGTTCACCGACGGTTTCGTCATCATCACCGGCGAGATCGGCTCCGGCAAGACCACTTTGATCGAGACGTTCCTGCGCGAACTGCAGCCGGACGTGATCGTCGCCCAGCTCAACCAGACCCAGCTCTCGCCGACCGGGTTCCTGCAGACCGTGCTGGTGCAGTTCGGCTTCTCGCCGTTCAACATGAAGAAGCCGGAGGTTCTGGCGACACTGAACGACTTCCTGATCGAACAGCACGCGAGCGGCCGCAAGGTGCTGTTGATCGTCGACGAAGCACAGAACCTCAACAGCAAGGTGCTCGAAGAGGTGCGCATGCTCTCCGGCATCGAGACGACCAAGGACAAGGTGCTGCGCATCATTCTCGCCGGACAGCCGGAGCTGAACGACAAGCTCAATTCGAAGGAGCTCGTGCAGCTCGCGCAACGCGTGCGCCTGCGCTTTCACCTGACGGCCTTGAGCCGCGAGGAGACGAGCCTGTACATCGACCATCGCCTCGAAGTCGCCGGCTCACAGGGCAGGCGCATATTCGCCGAGGAAACCTATCCGACGATCTACCGGCTCACCGGCGGCGTACCCCGGCTGATCAACACGCTGTGCGACACGGCGATGATGGCGGCCTTCGGCCGGGAGTCGGACGCGGTCCTCGCCGAGGATCTGGAGGCTGCGATCCAGGAACTGCAATGGGGCGTGCACACGGCGTGGACGAACCGCCTGCAGGGGCCGAACTTCGACCAGACCGTGCCTCCCGTCGCCCCGGCCGTGCCCCCGGTCGGGCGCATACTGCTCGCCCTCGAGGGCAAGACGACGGCGGAACGCGAATTGCGGCCGGGACGCCTGGTCATCGGCCGCACCGCCGACAACGATATACAGATCGACAGCAAGTTCATCAGCCGGCATCACTGCCAGATCCTCACCAACGCAGAATCTAGCCTGATCGAGGACCTGAACAGCACGAACGGCATCTACGTGCAATCGAAGCGGGTACGCCGCCACAATCTGCATGACGGCGACGTCGTCGTCGTCGGCCGGCACGAGATCAAGTACATCGACGAGCGCGCGGCGCGCTCACGCCAGGACCCCGTGGGCGCGCAAACCGAGGTGATCGAGAACAAGTGATCAATGGCGCCCGGCGCGCGCGGCATCGCCCTGCTGCGGTCGCGCGAGCGGCGGCACGACCCCGCAGTCGGGCGGGGCGATCTCGCCGCCCGAGTACTCCCGCCGCATTTCGCGATAGCCGCGCCTGCGCAGGTACAGCGTCAGCGCGGCGATTTCCGCGAGGAAGCCGACGATGAACGTCGCCGCGGCACGCAGGCTCTGCGGATCGACGTAGGAGACGCCGATCGCAAACGCGCCGATGGCCGCATAGACGAACGGCAAGGATTCGTACAAGGGACGGGACAATCGCACGCAAGGAGACCCCAAGGAGCCAGGCGGATACCGCCGATCCTAACGCGTTCGGCTGCCCCATCGGCGACCGATTTGACTTATCGACCGTGGCGCAGGAAGTTCAATCCTCGCCGGCGAGCAGCTCGCCAATGCGCGACAGCCAGGAGGGCCGCCAGCTCTCGACCCGCAACTGCTGGGCCGCAGCGCTCGCGACCCGCCCCGCCTCGGTCAGCAATTCGGCCGGTACCTCCAGCTGGAAGGTACCCGTCGGTGAATCCTCGCTCATCGCCGCCTCCTCCGGTTGCAGGGCCGTCAATGCGCAGCCTACGGCCGCTCGCGCCGGCCATGGCGTGAGGCGCCGCACGGATTCTCGACTGCGGCCGCGAAATGGACCGGGAAGCGGATTGAACATATGCTCGAGGTTCGCCCGCGGCGATCGGCGGCGGATCCTGCAACGCCCGGCGCCGTGGCCGCCTCGACTCCAAGGGAAATCCACCATGACACTGCAGCTACTGCGTACCATCGGCTGGTCACTGTTCGGGGCCGCGCTCGGCGCCTCGCTCGCGTTCGGCGCGGCGCGCCCGCCGCCCGCCGCCGCGCCGCCGCCGCCCGGCGCGGCGCCCGCCGTGCCCCCGGGCATGCATCGGTACTTGCGCGATGCGCAGAGCATCACGCACGGCTCGGTGACGATCGACGGACACTCGATCCCCTATGAGGCGCAGGCCGGGGTCATGGTCGTGCACCTGCGCGACCCGATGGACGAGGATGTGCCTGCGCCGGCCAATGGCGGCGCGCGGCCGCCGCAGCCGCCCGCGGCGAGCATGTCCTATGTCGCGTATTTCAAGGGCAGCAAGCCGGACCCGCGGCGCCCGATCACCTTCCTGTACAACGGCGGCCCCGGTTCGTCGACGATCTGGCTGCACATGGGCGCATTCGGCCCGGTGCGCGTCGTCGTCGCCGGCGACCGGCACGTCCCCGCGGCACCGTACGAGCTCGTCAACAACCAGTACAGCCTGCTCGATGCGAGCGATCTGGTGTTCGTCGATGCTCCCGGCACCGGCTTCGGCCATCTGCGCGGCAAGGACAAGGAGAAAGCCTTCTGGGGGGTCGACCAGGATGCGCATGCATTCGCCAACTTCATCGTCGCGTTCCTGTCGCGCAACGATCGCTGGAATTCGCCGAAGTTCCTCTTCGGCGAAAGCTACGGCACGACCCGCTCGGCGGCGCTCATCAACGTGCTGGAGAACGAGAAGTCGGTGGATTTCAACGGTGTGATCCTGCTGTCGCAAATCCTCAATTTCGACGACAGCATCGATGCACCGCAGTTCAATCCGGGAATCGACCTGCCGTACGAGCTCGCGCTGCCGACCTACGCGGCAACCGCCTGGTACCACCACAAGCTGCCGAACCCGCCGGCGACGCTCGCCGAACTGCTGCCGGGGGTCGAGCAATTCGCACTCGGCGAGTACGCGCAGGCTCTCGATGCCGGCAACGCGCTGAGCGCCGCGCGCCGGGCGGCAATCGCCCGCATACTGCACAACGACACCGGGCTGCCGGTCGATTACATCGAACGGGCGAACCTGCGGATCAACGGCGGAGAATTCGCAAAGAATTTGTTGGGCGGCGAGACGACGACGGGGCGGCTCGACACCCGCTTCTCCGGTCCCTCGCTCGATCCGCTGAGCGAGGAGGCCGGGTACGATCCGCAGTCCTCGGCGATTGGCTCCGCGTACGTCTCGGCATTCAACGACTACGTGCGCCGCAAACTGAAATTCGGCTGGAACATGAGCTACAAGCCGGAGTTCGATCTCTGGAAGACCTGGGATTACGGTCACCAACCGCCGGGCGCGCCCATGAAGCTCCCCGGGCCGACCAACGTGATGCCCGATCTCGCCGCGGCGATGCAGCAGAACCCGAACCTCAAGGTGCAGCTGAACGGCGGCTATTTCGACTTGGCGACGCCGTTCTTCGCCGCGATGTTCGAGATGCAGCATCTGCCGATGCAGGCATCCCTCGAGAAGAACATCGAAATGCACTTCTATCCTTCGGGACACATGGTATACGTGGCCGAGCCCGAGCTGAAGGCGCTGCACGCGAACGTCGCCGCCTTCATCGAGCGCAACAGCGGCGAATCCGGCGGGAAATAATCGCGACGCGACGCGTCGCCGTCACGGCGCAGACGGGTCGCTCAGCCGGTGCCGCCGACGGTGAGCGCATCGATGCGCAGCGTCGGCTGGCCGACGCCGACCGGCACCGACTGGCCTTCCTTGCCGCAGGTACCGACGCCGCCGTCGAGCTGCAGGTCGTTGCCGACCATGCTGACCCGCGTCAGCACGTCCGGCCCATTGCCGATCAAAGTCGCGCCCTTGACCGGGGCGCCGATCCGGCCGTGCTCGATCAGGTACGCTTCGCTCGCCGTGAACACGAATTTGCCCGACGTGATGTCGACCTGGCCGCCGCCGAAGTTCACCGCGTACAAGCCCCGATCGACCGAGGCGATGATCTCCTGCGGGGCGTGGCGGCCGGCGCGCATGTAGGTGTTGGTCATGCGCGGCAGGGTCATGTGCGCGAACGATTCGCGCCGCCCGTTGCCGGTCGGCGCCTGCTTCATCAGGCGTGCGTTCAGCTTATCCTGGATGTAGCCGCGCAGGATCCCGTTTTCGATCAGCACCGTGCACTGGGTCGGCGTGCCCTCGTCGTCGACGTTCAACGAGCCCCGGCGCCGGTCGAGCGTGCCATCGTCGACGACGGTGATCCCATCGGCGGCGACCTTCTCGCCGATCCGGTTGCTGAACGCAGAGGTTCCCTTGCGGTTGAAATCCCCCTCGAGGCCGTGACCGATCGCCTCGTGCAGCAGGATCCCGGGCCAGCCCGGGCCGAGCACCACCGGCATCGTGCCGGCGGGCGCCGGGACCGCTTCGAGATTCACGAGCGCCTGGCGCACCGCCTCGCGCCCGTGGGCGAGCGGCCCGTCGCCGCGCAGCAGCTCGTCGAGCCCGAAACGGCCGCCGCCGCCGCTGTAACCCTGTTCGCGGCGCCCGCCGTGCTCCGCGATGACGGAGACGTTGACGCGCACCAGCGGCCGCACGTCGGCGGCGAGCGTGCCGTCGCTCGCGGCGAGCAGCACGATCTCGTGGACCGCGGCGAGCGATGCCATGACTTGCTTGATGCGCGGATCCATGCGACGCGTCTCGGCATCGATGCGCATGAGCCACGCGACCTTTTCCTCGTCGGCAACCGTTTCGAGCGGGTCGGTCGGCAGGTACAGGCGCCGGCTCGGCGCCCGCGACCAGGCCTGGACGGCATTGCGCCCGCCACTGCGCGTGATCGCGCGGGCGGCGTGTGCGGCCTGCTCGAGCGCGGGCAGCAGCAGCTCGTCGGTATAGGCGAAGCCGGTCTTCTCACCGCTGATCGCGCGCACCCCGACGCCCTGTTCGATGCTGTGCGCTCCTTCCTTGACGATGCCGTCCTCGAGCGACCAGGATTCCTCGCGGGAGGACTGGAAATAAAGGTCGGCATAGTCGATGCCGCGGCTCATCAGCGCGTCGAGGACACCGCTTAGTCTGCCCTCGTCGAGATCCGCCGGCGCGAGGATCGCGCGTTGCGCGATTTCCAGCGACCCGGCGCTCACGCGGTCTCCGCGTCGAGCCGCGCAGGCTCGAGCCGGCGATTCTGCAGCGCGGGAAATCGCGCCCGCGTCTCCGCCTGCTTCGCGAGGTCGAAATCCGCGGTGATCATGCCACCGCCTTTGTCGAGACGGGCGAGCACCTGCCCCCAGTAATCGACGATCAGGCTGTCGCCGTAGGTCTCACGACCGTTGCTGTGGGTTCCGACCTGTGCCGGCGCGACGACATAGCACAGATTCTCGATCGCGCGCGCGCGCAACAGGGTCTCCCAATGCGCGCGGCCCGTCGGCACGGTGAAAGCGGCGGGCATCGCCAGCCATTCGGCGCCCTGCGCGACCAGCTCGCGGTACAGCTCCGGAAAACGCATGTCGTAACAGACCGACAGGCCGAGGCGGCCGGCGGGCGTGTCGGCGAGCACGATCCGCCGCCCCGGCGCGACGTGGCGGGATTCGCGGTATTGCTCGTCGCGACCGGGAATCGCGACGTCGAACAGATGAATCTTGTCGTAGCGCGCGACGCGCTTGCCCCTCGAGTCGATCAGGAGCGAGGCGTTGGCGACCCGCTCGCCCGCATCGCCGCGCAGATTCACGCTGCCTGCGAGGATCCACAGTCCGAGTTCGCGCGCCGTGTCCGCGAGGAATGATTGCACCGGACCGGCACCGTCCGCCTCGGCGGCCACCAGCTTGTCCGCGTCACGCAGGCCGATGAACGCGAAGTTCTCCGGCAGGCACGCGATGTCCGCGCCGGCGTCCTTGGCCGCACGCAGCCACTCGCCGGCTACCGACAGGTTCTCCTCGACACGATGACCCGAGGTCATTTGAATGGCGGCTACTCTGCCCATTTACTGCTTGCCCTCCGCGATGGCCGCTGCGGCCGCCGCACTCGTGATGCGCTCGACCTGCGGATTGTCCCAGCTTCCCGTGATGTGATAATAGCCCCGCGCCAGCCCGCGCAGCGGCACTTTGAACACTTGCGTCAATAACAGCACCGCGGCGCCCACGACCGGTCCTCCGGCGAGGACGCCCGCGAGCGGCAAACTGTTGCCGAAGGTGCCCGTAACGACCGCCGTTTGGTCGTAATCCCGCTTGCTCAAGCCGATCCTGCCGACGAGGGTGATTTGCGCGGCAGGGCCCTTGAGCAGCACGTCGTTGGTGTAGGCATTACCGCCGCGCAGCTCGAAAGTGCCGGCGATCGTGTCGAAGGCGAGGCCCTTGTCGGTCAGATCGCTGAAATCGAGCGCGAGGCGGCGTGGCAGGGCGGCGATGCTGGCGAGCCCGAGCACGCGTCCCGCACCCGGTTTGATGCCGAACACCTGGCCGTTGTCGAGCGCGATCTTCACCCGGCCGCTTGCCTCGTGAAACGCAGCCGCCGTCGGCGCCCCGGCCCAGCGCAGATCGAAATCCACGCGGCCCTTCTTCGCCGCGATGCTGCGGGCATAGCCGAGATCGGCCATCGTCGCCTCGACGTCGCTGCTCGACAATGAGCCGACCACGTGGCCGACGCCGCGACCCGGACCGCGCCAATCGCCGTGCATCCCGGCCTTGAAGGTCTTGCCGGTGATGGTCAGATCGTTGGTCGAGACGCCGTCGGCGAGCGTCGACAGGTCGGCGCGCACGTCGCCGAAGCGCTGTCCGATCCAGATCAGCCGTTCGACGTGCAGGCGCAGCGCCGGCAGCTTCGCCGGTTCGATTGCCGGCGAACGCCCCGGGCCATGCTCGCCGCCGACCGCCGGATCGGGCGACGCGGCGGCGACCGTGAGTCGCCGCAGAGCGACTTCCCAGCGACCGGTCCGCGTTGCGGCTACGGGCAAGCTGACCGTGCCGTCGGCGTTGGGGCCGCGTAGAGTGATGCGCCAACGGTCGCCGACGTCCTGCAACTTAAGGTCGATGTCGCGCACCGACAGGCCGCCGAAATCGCTCTCGGCGACGTGCATCTGCGCGCTGCGCAGGTACTGTGACAGGGCGCCGCCGCCGCCGTGCGGCACCAACCTGTGCCAGCCGGCCAGGTCGAGCCGCGCAATCCGGCCGCGCACGTCGATCGGCTGCGTATCGCTGAACTGCGGCATGGCGCCGCCGAAGGCGATCGCGGCGCGCGCGAGGCGCTCGCCGCCATTGGCCGGCCGCAGCGCGACCGTGCCGCGGACGATGGAGCCCAGGGCGAAATTCGCGACCGGAGCGGACACCGCGGACCATTGCACCTGCATCCAGGAAGGCAGCGGCTGGTCACGACGCTTGGCGAGCGGCTGTGGCAGATCGAGCGTGAGTCCCTCGAGCCGGCTCGTGACGCGCAGCCGGCGCCGCCAAGCCGGGCCCGGCGCAATCGTCAGCAGCGCCCGCCATGGCGTCTTGCCGCCGATTCTGCCGGCCGCGGGCGCACCGATTGCCGCGCCGAGGGCGGCACCGGTCGCGACGCCGCGAAAGCGCAAGCGCGTGCGCCTGGGCCGAGCGCCGGCCGGCGCTTTCGCGAAGACCCGCAGCGGGCCGCCAAGCAGCCGGCCGTTAAGGTCGGCCTGGACGATCGCCGATCCATCGACGGTGAAATCGCCGGCGAGCGCGCTCGCGGCCGCCGGCAGACCGACGCGGCTCAAGCGCACACCCTTGAGCACGCCGTGCACGATGACACGCCGATCCGCCAAATCCTCGAACGGCAAGCGCAGATGCACACCGGCGCGCACGGGCCCCGTGGCGCGCACGGCGGAAAATCCGCCGTGCGCATGGCGGCCGATCGGGGTGTCGCGCAGGAATCGCAGCGCCGCGGACGCTTTGCCCGTGATCTCGGCGCGCACCGTCAAGGTCGCGTCCTTGAAATCGGCGAAACGCGCATCGGCGCTGCCGACGTGCAAGTCGCCGAGCGTCGCGCCGGGCGTGTGTACGGTGAGGCTCTGATCGCGAAATTCGGCGCGCCCCGCGGCGTTCTCGATCGCGGGCCAGCCCGGAGCGTAGTCGAGCGTCACGCCCTGAAGATTCAGCCGCGCGAGAAACAAGCCGCTGCCGTCGCGGAACGGAAAATCTCGCACCGGTCCGCGCAGCACGATCTCGGCGTCCGGGACACGACCGGCGAGGAACGCCCGGTCGAGCCAGGCGAGCGGCTTCGGCCCCAGCATCGCGCGCGGCAGGTAGCGGTGCACGGCCGCGATCCTGCCGTGCGCGAGGCGGGCGAACAGATTCACGACCGGCGAGCCCCCCGTCGCGGGCACGAGCAGCGAAGCGAGCAGCGAGATCCGGGCGTCGCGGTTGCCGAGCGCGACCTGCGGAGTCGCGATCAGCAGGCCGGCCGGCGTGCGGCTCCAATACACGGTGCCGTCGAGCGTGTCGAGCCGGATCGCCCGCGGCCACTGCCCGGGCCACTCGACGGTGGCGGCGCGGGTGGCGAATTCGACGTGGCCGGCGTCCTGGTCGCCTTCCAAGGCGCCCGACATGCCGCGCAGTCCAGGAGTCCGGCCGAACGCGCCGAAGCCGGCGTCGCGGAATCGCGCGTGCACCGTGAAGCGCCACGGCGCGCCGGCGCCGGTGCGTCTGAGCCGCAGACCGGCATCGGTCCACACGCCGGTCGGTGCGATCGCGATGAAGCGCTCGCGGGTCGATTCGCGCGGCAGCAGGGCGGCGAGCGGCAACAGATTATCGGCGCGCAGATAGCTCGCGTGGGCGTCGAGTTCGAGCGCGCCGCCGCCGCGGCTGCGCCAGGTGACGTCGAACTGCGACGGCGGATCCTTGCGCCCGGCCCGCAGCGCACGCACCCGCCGGCCGAGCAAGGTCCAGCGCTCGCCCTGGTGCGTCAGCTGCAGATCGCCGCTGATCCGCTCGAATCGCGCGATCGAGCCGTCGCTCGCGCGCGCGACCACGTTCGTCGCCGCGAAGTCGAAGCTCGCGCGCGCGAGATAGCGGCCGGTGCCGCTCGCCGCGAATTCGAACGCGCCGCCGCCGCCCTCGAGGTGAGCGAGATACGCGGGCAGCAGCCGGCGCCATCCGGGAAAGGAAACGTCGCGCGCCCGCAGGTCCGCGCTCCACTCGAGCGCGGCGAGGTGCGCGAGCTTGCCGAGCTTGGCCGTGATGCCGAACTCGCCGCCGAGAGCCGCCGGCAAGCGCGCATCGGCGCGGATGTGAATGGCGCCCGCATCGCGCCGGGCTCGCAGATTCACATCGCTCAGCACCAGGCGCGGCAGCTTGCGGTTCCAACCGGTCACGGTCACGCGACCGTGGCGGATCGACAGGATGCCCGGCGGCAGGTCGTCGAGCTCGAGCGCGGTCACGGGCGCCTCGCTGCCTTGCAGGGGGATTTCGGCGGCGAGCGCGAAGCGGGTCGGGCCGGTGCGCGCAATCACGATGTCCGGGGAATCGAGCTCGATTCGGGCCGCGAACAATCGACCGCTCGTCAACAGCCGCCAAAGATCCGAGCCGATGCGCCCGCGCGCCGCCGTGGCAAGGACCCGGCGGTCGTCGCTCGAGCGCAGTTGCAGTTGCCGGAACGACAACTCCGGCCCATACCAGCGCCACCCCGCCGACACATGGGCGAAACGCACGTAAAGACCGGTTTCCCGATGCACCCAGGCCTTGATCTCGGCCTGGTAGCGCGGCACCCGGTCGAGCGCGAGCTGCAACGCGAGCGTCGCGAGAAGGATGACCGCCAGCACCCCCCCAGCGCAAATCCCCAGGATCTTGCCGAGCCGGCGCAGGTTCATTTACATCAGCACGACGTCGTACTGATCGACGGCGTATAGCGCCTCGGTCTGCAGCCGGATCGGCTTGCCGATGGCGAGTTCGAGCTCGCCGAGGCCCGCCGATTCCTCATCGAGCAGCCGTTCGATGACGTCCTGGTGCGCGAGGACCATCAACCGCTGGCACTCGAATTGTCGCGACTGGCGCAAAAGCTCACGAAACACCTCGTAGCAAACGGTCTCGGCGGTCTTGACGAATCCCCGGCCCTCACAGCTTGGACACTGCCGGCACAGGAGGTGTTCCAGACTTTCGCGGGTCCGCTTGCGCGTCATCTCGACCAGTCCGAGCGGCGACACCGAGGAGATGCTGGTCTTGACGTGATCGCCCGCCAGCGCGCGCTCGAGTGCCTGGATGACCTGGCGGCGGTGCTCCGATTCTTCCATGTCGATGAAGTCGATGATGATGATGCCGCCCAGGTTGCGCAGGCGCACCTGTCGCGCAATGGCGACCGCCGCCTCGAGATTCGTCCGAAAAATCGTCTCCTCGAGATTCCGGTGACCGACGAACGCGCCGGTGTTGACGTCGATCGTGGTCATGGCCTCCGTTTGGTCGACGATCAGGTATCCGCCCGATTTCAGCGGTGCCTTGCGCTCCAGGGCCCGCTGAATTTCCTCCTCGACGTGGTGCAGTTCGAACACCGGCCGCGGTTCGGCGTACAGCTCGATCCGCGGCAGCGCCTCCGGCATGAACGTCCCGGCGAAGTCGTGCATTTCGCCGTGCGCGGCGGCCTGATCGATCAGCACGCGATCGACATCCGGGCGCAGCAGATCGCGCAGGATGCGCAGGTGCAGCGGCAGGTCGGCGTGCACCAGGCGTCCCGGCGCCGTGCGCAGCCCTTGCTGGCGGACGACCTCCCACAGCTTGCGCAGGTAGATCATGTCGCTGCGCAAGGCATCGCGGGACGCGTCCTCCGCGGCCGTGCGCACGATGTACCCGGCGTTCTCGTCCGGCTGCACGAATCCCTGCACCGTGCCGCGCAGCCGCTCGCGCTCCGCTTCGTTCTCGATTCGCGCGGAAACGCCTACGCCCCGGCCCTGCGGCATGTACACGAGGTAGCGGGACGGCAGGGTGATGAACGTGGTGAGCCTCGCGCCTTTCGTGCCGAGCGGATCCTTGACCACCTGGACGAGGATCTCGTCGCCCTCCGCAACGAGCGAGCGGATTTCCGCCGTTTGCGGCGGTTCGATGCCGATGTCCGCGTGCCGCGGAGCGCAGATGTCCGAGGCATGCAGGAACGCGGTGCGCTCCAGCCCGATCTCGATGAATGCGGCCTGCATCCCCGGCAGGACCCGCGAGACGCGTCCCTTGTAGATATTGCTGATCAAGCCGCGCCGGCTCGCCCGTTCGAGAAACAGCTCCTGCAGCACCCCGTTCTCGACCACCGCGGCGCGCGCCTCGTGCGCATTGGCGTTGATCAGGATTTCGACGCTCATGCGGTACGTGAGCGCGGCACGCCGATCTGCGCGAGCAGCGCACGGCGCCGGGGCGAGGCCGAGGCGAGGTAGACGAATGCGGTCGACATCCGGACAGGATAGCCCAACCCGCGCCCGCGAGTCCTTCAGGCCCGGTGGTACGGATGGCCCGCCAGCAGACTCATCGCCCGGTAGATCTGCTCGGCAACCAGGATGCGCACGAGTGTGTGCGGCAGGGTGAGCGGCGACAGCGACCAGCGCAGATCGGCGCGTTCCAGGCAGCGCGGCGCGAGACCGTCCGGGCCGCCGATCAGCAGTGCGAGCGGCCGCCCCTCCTGCAGGCGCCGCGCGAGCCAGCCGCTGAACTTCGCGGTCGTCATCGTCGGCGCCTCGATCTCGAGGGCGACGACGTAATCCTGCGGATCGAGCGCCGCGAGCATCGCTTCGCCCTCACGGGCGATCGCGACCCGCGCCGGTTCGCCGGCGTGCCGCACGGCGATCGGAATCTCCCGCAGTTCGAGCGTCAGGGGCTTGCGCAGGCGCCGTTGGTAATCGCGAAAGCCCGCGTCGATCCACTCCGGCGGGCGTGTGCCCGCCGCGATCAGCCGGCATTTCACGCGGCCACCGTGCCACCGTTCAGGCGCGCCCGGGCGGGCGCTTGACGGCCTTGATGCCCCAGAGCTTTTCCAGACCGTAGAACTCGCGCACCCGCGGCAGCATGACGTGCACGATCACGTCGCTGAGGTCGATCAGCACCCAGTCCCCGTCCTGCAAACCCTCGACGCCGTGCGGCCGGAAACCGGCCTCCTTGGATTTGTCGACCACTCGCTGCGCGACCGAACGCACGTGCCGATCCGACGTGCCGCTCGCGATGATCATGGTATCGGCGATGTCCGTCATGCCGCGCACGTCGAGGACCTTGATGTCCGTTGCCTTGAGGTCCGCCAGGGCGTCGAGCACCACCGCCCCGAGCGAGGGCTTGGCGGGGGCCTTCTTGCGCGGGCGCGCGGCGCCGGCACCCCGTTTCGCGGGCGGCCGTTTGGTCCGGCTCGCGGCCTTCTTTTTTGCGTGCGTCACTGGATCACTCGTGCTTTGCTGTAGCAGTTCGCCTCGAGGATCAGCCTGCGCACCGTATCGGGCATCAGAAAGCGCGGATCGCGCCCCATCGCGATCGACTGCCGTACGTCGGTCGAGGAGATCTCGAGCTGGGTCACGGCGTGGATGAAGATGCAGCCCGCGCGCGCTTCGTGCAGGTCGCCGATCCGGCCGGTCCCGCGGTCGACGAGCAGTTCGCCGAGCGGTCCCATGCCAGGCGCCCGCCAGCCGGGTCGGTGGGCGACCACCAGATGCGCATGCTGCAGCAGGTCCCGCCACTGGTACCATTTCGGCAGGCTGAGGAAGGCGTCCATGCCGACGATCATGCACAGGCTCCGGTCCGGGTATTCGTGGCGCAACTCGGCCAGGGTTTCGACCGAATAAGCTGGCCCGGTCTTGCGCACTTCGCGATCGTCGACGACGAATCCCGGCTGGCCCGCCGTCGCCGCTTCGACCATCTGCAAGCGCAGCTGCGCGTCGGCGAGCGGCTTGTCGCGATGCGGCGGGTTGCCGGCCGGCAGGAAACGGATCTCCTTCAGGCGCAGCGCCTGCTGCAATTCGAACGCGGTGCGTAGATGCGCAAAGTGGATCGGATCGAACGTGCCGCCGAAAATGCCCATCGCATTCATCCGGCTACCCTGCCTGAAACCGGCGGTGGTTGCAAAGCGCCGGCGAGCGTCGCGGCGAGGCCGGCGAGCGCCGTCCACGCGTCCCCTGGCGCGAGACCCTTGACGATCCGATCGGTGCGCGCCGCCATCACGAGCAGGTAAGGCAGCGGCAGTGCGTCGAGCCGTTCGATCGCGCGGGCCGACGGCGTGCTCGCCTGGCTCCAGCCACCGCGCTCCGAGTTGCGCAGGCGACGGCGCTCGCGCTCCTGCCACAACCCGCGCACCTCCCGCACCAGGGCCCAGAGCACGAGCGTGGGTTCACGGCCCTCGCTCCTCAACCCTTCGAGGATGTGCAGCGCACGCGCCGCGTCGCCGGCCGCGGCCGACTCGGCGAGTTGATACACGTCGTAGCGCGCGCTGTCGGCGACCGCCTCGATCACGAGCTCGGGCCCGATCCGGCGCGTCTCGGCGAGCAGCGTCAGGTGCGCCAGCTCCTGCTTCGCCGCGAGCAGATTGCCCTCGACGCGGTCGGCGATCAGTTGCGCGGCCGCGGGTTCGAGCGCGAACCCCGCCTGCGTCGCGCGTGCGCACAGCCATGCGGGAAGCTCCTGCGCACCGACCGGCCGCAGTGTCACCCATGCGCCGTGTTCGGCGACGGCCTGCACCCAAGCCGTATCCGCGGTCTTGCGGTCGAGCTTCCCCGTGACGATGAGCAGCAGCACGTCCGGCGGCGGACGGGCGGTGACCTGCGCGAGCAGCGCGGCACCCTTGTCGGCCTTGCCGCCCGGCATCCGCAGTTCGATGATCCGCCGCTCGGCGAACAGCGTCAGGGACTGCAATTCGTTGCGCAAGTCATCCCACGCAAACGTGCGATCGACGTCGAATACGCGTCGCTCGGTGTAGCCGCGCGCACGAGCCGCAGCGCGCACCAAGCCGGCCGCTTCATCGACGAGCAGCGCTTCCTCGCCGCAAATCAGGTAGGCGCCGGCGAGTCCGCGCTGCAGCGCCGCCGGCAATTGCGCGAAGTTCAGCCGCAATCGCCCGCCTCCGGCAGCCGCGCACGCGCGGCCTCGTACTGCGCGGCGAGCCGCGCGACGACGGTCTCGACGCTCGCCACATCGTGGATGCCGCTGACGCTCTGGCCGGCGCTCCAGATGTCCTTCCAGGCCTTCAACCGGGAACTGCCGCCGGATCCGAAGTTCATCGCGCTGTGGTCCACGCCCGCGAGTTTATCCGGATCGAGGCCGGTTTGGGCGACGCTCGCCCGCAGATAGTTGCCGGCCACGCCGCTGAACAGCGGCGTGTAGACGATGTCCTCGGCGCGGCTGTCGATGAGCATCCGCTGGTACGCCTCGCTCGCGTTCGCCTCGGCGGTTGCGATGAAGCGCGTGCCCATGTAGGCGAGATCCGCGCCGAGCGCGCGCGCCGCGAGCAGATCGGCGCCGCTGCTCATCGCGCCCGCAAGCACGATCGCGCCGTCGAAGATCGCCCTGATCTCCTTGACCAGCGCGAACGGGCTCAGCACGCCGGCGTGGCCGCCGGCGCCGGCGCACACGGCGATGATGCCGTCGACCCCCTGTGAGACGGCCTTCTGCGCATGCCGGATGTTGATCACGTCGTGCAGGACGATGCCGCCGTAGCCGTGAACCGCGGCGACGACCTCGGCCGGCGGTCGCAGGCTCGTGATCACGATCGGCACGCGGTGCTTGACGCAGGCCTCGACGTCCCGCTGCAAACGATCGTTGCTCGCGTGGACGATCTGATTGACCGCGAACGGCGCGACGCGGGCGCCCGGAGTCCTCCGTTGGTGGTCGGCGAGTGCCTCGCCGATCTCGGCGAGCCAGTCGTCGAGGAGCGAGGCGGGCCGTGCGTTCAATGCCGGAAAGGATCCGACGATCCCGGCCTTGCATTGCGCGATGACCAGCCGCGGCGTCGAGACGATGAACATCGGCGCGCCGATCAACGGCAGACGCAGGCGATTTCGCAGGATCGCAGGTATCGGCATGTGGCAAGGCTCCGACGGTTCGAGGACCCCCAGTATCGCGCAGTCGGACGCAGCGCCGGTCGCAGCCCTGCCGCTCGAGCGCTTCGATCGACCGGGGGCGCCTGGCTTCGGCTGCCCAGCTTGCGCCGATGATGCGACGCAACAACGCCGGTGATCCGCTCTCGAACCGCGCGCGGTTCCTGCTAATCTTGCGCAACAGATCCAGCGACGACGAGGCCTCGGCATGCCCACCGTTTTCGAGAAAATCATCGCCGGCGAGCTGCCGGCGACGATCGTCTTTCGCGATTCGCGCGTGACCGCCTTCCTCGACATCAAGCCCGCTGCGCCGGTGCACATCCTGATCGTGCCGAACAAGCGGATCGCGACGGTCGACGACATCGCCGACGACGACGAGGCTCTGATCGGCCACATGGTCATCGTCGCGCGCGACCTCGCCCGGCAGCATGGCATCGCCGAGGACGGCTATCGCTTGATCGTCAATTGCAATACCCACGGCGGGCAGGAGGTCTACCACCTGCACGTGCATCTGCTCGGCGGCCGGCCGCTCGGTCCGATGCTCGTACGCGCCTGAAACGGCGCCGCGACGCTGCGCCCAGACGACGAGGAACAGTCGATGAAGAAAAAGAAGGCAGCGCCCCGCCCGGCGGCGCGCGCCGCCAAGAGCTCGCGCAAGAGCGCGCCGGAGCCCGCCGCCCGCCGCACGCTGTATCCGGCGATCGAGCCTTATCGACGCGGCCATCTGCGCGTTTCGGATGTTCACGAGATCTATTTCGAGGAATGCGGCAATCCGGCCGGCAAGCCCGCGGTCTTCCTGCACGGCGGCCCCGGCGCCGGATCCGACGTGCGCGCCCGTCAATTCTTCGATCCCCGCCATTACCGCATCGTCGTCTTCGATCAGCGCGGCTGTGGCCGCAGCCGCCCGAGCGCCAATCTGATCGAGAACACCACTTGGCATCTGGTCGCCGACATCGAGCGCTTGCGCAAGCATCTGGCAATCGATCGCTGGCTGGTTTTCGGCGGTTCCTGGGGCAGCACCCTCGCGCTCGCCTACGCCGAAACGCACCCCGAACGGGTCACGGAGCTCGTGCTGCGCGGCATCTTCTTGCTGCGCCACGCGGAGATACGCTGGATGTACCAGCAGGGCGCGTCGGCGATATTCCCCGATCGCTGGGAGGGATACCGCGACGCCATTGCGGCCAATGAGCGCGACGACTTGCTCGGTGCCTACCACAAGCGCCTGACCGGGGGCGATCAGCGGGCCGCGCTCGCGGCCGCCCGTGCCTGGTCGGTCTGGGAAGCGTCGATCAGCTTTCTGCACAGCCACCGCGAGACCATCGCCCGCTGGGGACAGGCCGAGTTCGCGCTGGCGATCGCCCGCATCGAATGCCACTACTTCGTCAATCGCGGCTTTCTGCGCAGCGAGACGCAGCTGCTCGATGACGTCGCGCGGATCCGCGGGATTCCGGCGACCATCGTCCAGGGACGGTACGACGTCGTCTGCCCGGCGACGAGCGCCTGGGATTTGCACCGGGCCTGGCCCGAGGCCGACCTGCGGCTGGTGCCGGATGCCGGGCATTCGGCCTTCGAGCCGGGCAACCTGCACGAGCTGGTGCTCGCGACGGATCGTTACCGGAGCCGCTGAGCGTGCTGCCCGTGACCGCGACGCTCGGCCTCGCCCGCCCGGACGACGCGCTCCCCATCGCCGAGATGTCCCGGGACACGATCGAATGCGGACTCGGCTGGTCGTGGACGCCGCAGCGCGTACTCCGGTTCATCGGCGACCGGGATTCCACGGTCATCGTCGCGCGTCGCCACGCCCGCCTCGCCGCCTTCGCGATCATGGCGGTCGGCGACCGCTCCGCGCACCTGAACCTCTTCGCGGTCGCGCCGCCCGATCGGCGCAAGGGACTCGGCAGCCGGCTGATCGACTGGCTCGTCGCGACCGCGACCGAGGCAGCCGTGTTGCGGATCGATCTCGAATTGCGCGCGAGCAACCTGGAAGCACGCGCGTTCTACTCGCGGTCGGGCTTCGCGCAGACCGGCAGCGCGCCCGGCTATTACCGCGGCCGGGAGGCAGCGGTGAACATGTCGCGGGATCTTGCGCTGCGCTCCTGAGACGCCGCACGGCCGCCGGAAATCTCGTATGATCGCGCCGAGGTATTGCGAAGGCTTGCGGGGAGAGTGGCTCTGGGAAGGGATCAATCCGCCGAATCGTCCGAACGTGACGCGGCGCAGTTGCGTGCGCTCGGCTATGAGTCGCACTTCGACCGGACGATGTCGAAATGGGAGAACTTTTCGCTCGGATTCACCTACCTGTCGCCGGTCGTGGGCGTGTACACGATCTTCGCCAGCGCCTTTGCCACCGGAGGTCCGCCGATGTGGTGGACCTACATTCTCGTCGGCCTCGGCCAGCTGCTCGTCTGCCTCGTCTTCGGCGAAATCGTCTCGCAGTTTCCGATCTCCGGCGGCCTGTACCCGTGGGCGCGGCGCCTCGTCGGCAAGCGCTGGGCCTGGATGGCCGGCTGGGTCTACGGTTGGGCCCTGTGCTGCACGATGGCGGGAGTCGCGACCGGCGCGGCGCCGTTCGTCGCGCAGGCGGCCGGATTGAGCAGCACGCCGCTCGCCGCGACGTTGATCGCGCTCGCGTTGATCGCGGCGACGACCGCGCTGAATTTGAGCGGCACGCGACTGCTCGTGCGGGTCGCGATGATCGGCTTCATCTGCGAACTGATCGGCGCGCTGCTCGTCGGCGGCTATCTGCTGCTGTTCGCCCGGCATCAGCCGCTCGCGATCCTCGTGGACACCTCGTTCGTGCGCCCGCACGGCAGCTACTGGCCGGCGTTCCTCGCCTCCTCGCTCGCCGCGATGTTCTGCTACTACGGGTTCGAGGCTTGCGGCGACGTCGCCGAGGAGACCCCCGACGCGAGCCGCATGATCCCGAAGGCGATGCGCATGACGATCTATATCGGCGGCGCCGCCGCCTGCTGGGTGTGCCTCGCGTTCGTGCTGTCGATACGCGACATACCGGCGGCGATCTCCGGCGCCGACCCGGATCCCATTGCCACCCTGCTGCGCTTCGCGATGGGCGATGCCGGATTTCGCGCGGTGATCGGCGTCGTGCTGATCTCGTTCGTCTCCTGCCTGCTCAGTCTGCAGGCGGCCGCTAGCCGCCTCGTGTATGCCTACGCCCGCGATCAGATGATCGTCGGCAGCGGCTTTCTCAGCCGCTTCTCGCCCGCGCGGCACGTGCCGTCGAACGCACTCCTCGTGATGGGCGCGATCCCGGCGGCGATCGCACTCAGCGGATTGTGGCTGCAGAATGCGGTCGCGACGATCATCAGCTTCGCGGCAATCGGCATTTACATCGCCTTCCAGATGGTCGTCCTCGGGGCGGCGATCGCGCGGGCGAGAGGCTGGCGGCCCGCCGGCCCCTACACGCTCGGCCGGGCGGGCTGGCTGGTCAACGTGCTGGCGCTCGCCTACGGCATCGGCGCGATCGTCAACATCCTCTGGCCGCGCAGCCCGGGCCGGCCCTGGTACGTGGACGACGCGATGATCGTGACGACGGCCGGGGTGCTCGCCTTGGGCGCGTTGTACATGGTCCTCGCGCGCCCGTACGAGCGCGGCGCGGCGCCCGCCGGCGATGCGCATTTGCTGAACGCCGAGGCAGGCCGATGACGAACCACGACCCGGCGGTGCGCACCGACGAGGGCGGGACGGCGGCCGGCGCGGCGCCCACCGGCCTTAGCCGCTCGCTCTCGGGCCGCCACCTGACGATGATCTCGATCGGTGGCATCATCGGCGCGGGATTGTTCGTCGGCAGCAGCACCGCGATCATCGCCGGCGGTCCGGCGACGTTCATCAGCTATGCGATCACGGGCATGCTGATCCTGCTCATCATGCGCATGCTCGGCGAGATGGCGACGGCGCTGCCACAGGTGCGCAGCTTCACGGAATTTGCCCGTGCGGGTCTCGGCGACGGTGCCGGCTTCGTCGTCGGCTGGCTGTACTGGTATTTTTGGGTCCTGGTGGTCCCGGTCGAGGCGATCGCCGGCGCCAAGATCCTGCAGCGCTGGCTGCCCTTCGGTCCGCTCGAGATCGGCGTCGCTCTGATGACGGTCATGACCGGCGTGAATCTCATGTCGGCCCGCTCCTACGCCGAGTTCGAGTTCTGGTTCGCCTCGATCAAGGTCGCGGCCATCATCGTCTTCATCGTCGTGGCGGCCTGCTACGCCTTCGGCTGGACCGCGCCGCACGGACCGACGTTCGCCAATCTCTCGGCCTACGGCGGATTCACGCCGCACGGCTGGATCGCCGTGATCGCCACGGTGCCGACGGTGTTCTTCGCGATGACCGGCGCCGAGATCACGACGATCGCCGCTGCCGAGTCGTCCGAGCCCGGCAAGGCGGTCGCGAGGATGAGCACGACGGTGGTTTGGCGGATCCTGATCTTCTACGTGATCTCCATGTTGCTCATCGTGAGCGTCGTGCCGTGGACCGAGGTCCGCTCGGGCAACTCGCCGTTCACGCTCGCGCTGAATGCGATGCGCGTGCCGCTCGCCGGCACGGTGATGAGCGCGATCATCCTGACGGCGGTGTTGTCCTGCTTGAACTCCGCGTTCTACGTCAGTTCGCGCGTCCTGTTCGTGCTCGCCGGCCGTGGCGATGCGCCGAAGGCGCTGGTGCGGCTGAACGAACGGCGCGTCCCGACCTGGTCGGTGCTGATCGGCGCCGCCGCCGGCTTTCTCGGCATCGTCGCCGCGACCGAGACGCCGCAGCGTGTCTTCGACTTCCTGGTCAGTTCCTCGGGCGCACTGATCGTCTATGTGTACATGCTGATCGTGCTCGCGCAGATCGCGCTGCGCGTGCGGCGCGAGCGGCGCGGCGAGCCCGCGCCGGCGATCCGCATGTGGCTGTTTCCATGGCTCAGCCTGTTCGCGCTCGGCGCGATGGCCGCGGTGCTCGTGGCGATGGCGTTCACGCCCGGCATGCGCCAGGACTTCTACACCAGCTGCGTCACCACCGCCATCGCCGTGCTCGCCTACCTCGTCGTGCGGGCGCGGCGCGGTCCTCGTTCCTGAGGCGGTGCACCGGCCGTGGTGAAGTGCGCGGGCTCCCGTGGAGTTGACAAATATTTCATTGACATTGAGAAAGAATCCGCTTCCCCCCTCGTGTGCTTTGGCATCATGCAGTTCGGTTTAGGATCAATTCGCCCGGCAAACCAGCCAACTCCCCCGTCGGCGCGAAAATCCGGCGGCGCGGTCGCAACACGCACCGCGCCGATTTTTCTTGCCGTCAGCCCAGGGCACGCACCGCCGGGGTGCCGATCAGGCCCGCGAGCGGCGGCACCCGGGTGCTGTTCGGAAAGATCCTGGTCGCGAGCACCGCCGGCGAAAGGCCCAGATGCTCGCCGAGCAGCCCCTTGAACACCTGCCGCTGGTCGGTCGTCGCATGAATGTCCCGATTCTCATACAGGCGGTCCGGCTGCATTCCCGGCCATTCGCCGCCGATTCGTCCGCCGTTCACGGCGCCGCCGAGCACGAACATCGCGCCGCCCGTGCCATGGTCGGTGCCGTTCGTGCCGTTGATCCGGGCGGTTCTGCCGAATTCGGTGACGACGACGGCCGCGGTGCGATCCCAGACCGGCGCCGCCGCGTCGTGCAATGCCGCGAGCGCCTGATCGAGCTCGGCGAGCTTGCGCGACAGGATCGGCGCCTGGTTGGCGTGCGTATCCCAACCATAGTCCTCGACGAAGCAGATCCTCGGACCGCCGGGGCGCGCCATGAACGTGCCGGCGGCCCGCAGCATGACGCCGAGCCGCATGCCGATGACCTTGGGTGCGGCGGCGCCGGGAGCTTGCGCGGCCATCTGCCGATCGATGCTCGCATCGACGTGTTGCTGGGCAATCGCGTCGGCGAACGCGGTGGCGAGCCGCGGATCCTCGGCGTAGAGCGACTCGAGTCGCTGCAACAGGATCGGGTTCACGTGCATCGGCAACGGCGGTGACCAACTGTCGATTTTGCTCGGTCCGCGCATCATCAAAGGGGTCACACTCGTCACCGACAGGCCGTGTTCGTGGAGCGCGCCCGCCGCGCGGTTCAACCAGCCGGTTTCGGCGCCGTTCGGTGTGTCGGTGCCGTTCTCGACGCACTCCTGCGCCTCGAAATGCGACCTGCCCCAATAAGGCGGCGCGGCCGCGACGATCGGCAGGCACCGACCAAGGGCGTACTGGCCCGCCAGAAAGCCGAGCGATGGATGCAGCGCGAACGTTGCGTCGAGCTTGAGCGCCGCGGCGCCCGCCGCGGTCGGGCCGGCGGGCGAGAGTGCGAGCGGCCCGCGCAGCGCCGTATACCCCGGATCGCCGTACGGCGGCACCGCGTGCACTCCATCGAGCCCGCCGCGCAGCATGAGCACCAGCAAGCGCGTGTTGCCGCCGGTGGCGGCACTCGTCAAGGACGGCCAAAGGGTCAGCGTCGAGGCGCCGACACCGAGGCCCAGGAGCGTGAGAAACTCGCGTCGATTCGCCATCAGGCCCTCCATTGGAATTCGGGACTCGCGAACACGATCGCGATTGCCTGCTGGCGCGCCTCGGCCCGCGCGATCGCCGCGGTCGTCGCCGCGCGCAGCTGCGGGCCGAGCAGCGCGCGTGCGAAGCTGGCCGGATCGAGGCCTGCGCGCGGCACACGCTCGGCGAGCGCTTCGGCGGTTTGCACGCGCTTCCACAGCGCATCCGGGGCGATCCAATCGCCGGCGACATCGCTGAATCCGGCCGGCGAGCGCGGCATGAAGGTCGGTTGACCGAGCCGCGCGAGCAGGCCCTCGTAGGGTTGCGGACGGTGGCCGATGCGCATCGATCCGGCGCGCAAACCCGCGACGACGTAGTCCTGCGGCGTACGAAACTTCACCGCGGCCTGCGTCCAGGATTCGGGCGCGCGGATCAACTCGGCGTACACCGCCGACAGCTGGCCGCCGGCGCGCCGATAGACCGCCGCCAGCCGTTCGACGAGCGGCGGCGGCGGGTCGTCGGCGACGAAATGGCGGGCGAGCTCGAACGACAAATGCCGTGCCGTCGCGGGATGCGCGGCGAGATCGGCGAGAATCGCCCGTGCCTGATCGAACCCGGTGTTCGGGTAGCGTTTGCCGAGCACCAGGCGCGTGCCGGGTTCGTGCGCGGCCGGGCGATACACAAAGGCCGACGTGATCCCGTCGCGCTCGATCTGCCGGGGAAAGGGCAGACTCCAGCCGGCCAGCGCGCGCGCGAACTCGGTCACGTCGGCCTGGGTGTAGCCGGAACCGGCGCCGAGGGTGTGCAGTTCCATGATTTCGCGCGCCAGGTTCTCGTTGATGCCGAGGCGCCGCGCCGGTTGATCCTTGCCTCTGGCGATGCGCGCGAGGCGCCGGTCCGCGCGCATCGCCAGCATCGAGTCGGGGCCGACGGACTGTGCCTGATCGAGGTAGCGCAGCATCGCCGGGTGGGTTTCAACCGCGAGCAGCATGTCGAGGAACCGGCCCGCGAAATGCGGACGGATCGCCTCGCGCTCGAGCGGCGCGGCGTACAGACGCGCCGGCCCCTTGTCCACGGAGACCGCGAAATGGTTCGACCAGAAGCGCACCAGCCGCTCGGCGAACGGTGTCCCGGTCCCGGCGGCGATCCGCCAGCGGGCCACCGCCTCCTGCCGCAGGTCTTCGCCGAACGCCCGCCGGTAAAGCCGCACGAACGGGTTGACCGGCTTGGCGCCGGGACCGGTTGCGGCCGCCGGCTTCACGGCCGTGCCCTCGCGACGCAACTCCTGCAGTTGCCGCCGCAGTTGGGCTTCCCGGCGCAGATAGTCGACGCTGCTCGGCAGGCCGGCGAGCCACACGGCGCCGTCCGCCGGATGGTCAATTTGGGCGAGCAGCCAGGTTTGCGGATCGCCGATGCGCTCGAGATCGCCGGGCCGCGCACCCAAGCCGAACCGATTGACGGCGCTCGCCGCGGCGCGCTGCCGGTCGCTGTGCATGGGGTCGTCTCCTCCGTTCGGCGCTTGCCAACCGTCGGATCAACGCGCAGGACAGCACCCGGTTGACCGGTTCGGCGACGCACGACGAGGTTTCTGGGATAATTTTCCCCCAGGGGCTGCGACGGATCCGACCGGTGGTCGCGAGCCCCCTGTCGGCACGCCGAGGCCCTCGCCTCATCGAGGAAGTGTCCCATGGGTGAAATTGCCCGCGCGCCCGTCGCGCCGAGGCGCCTACACGGCTGGCCGCTGCTGTTGCTCGCGATCGGCGCGCTGATCGTGTTCGCGACGGATGCCCACGCGCAGCAACTCGAGCGGATCAGCGCCGCCGGGGAGCGGGCGATTTTACGACCCCCCGGACTGCAGATGACCGGCGCGCGGCATCCGCGTGTCACGATCGTCGAATACTTCGACTATAACTGCCCGTTCTGCCGGCGCATGGTGCCGACGCTCGCCAAGGTCCTCGCCGAGGACCGCACGGTGGCCGTGGTGTACAAGGACTGGCCCGTGCTCGGCAAAGCCTCCGTATTTGCGGCCGTTTGCGCACTGGCCGCCGCCTACCAGGGCAAATATCTGGCGGCGCACGCTGCGCTGCTCGACGGCCCGCGCCTGACGGGCGATGCCCAGATCGAGTTGCTGCTGCAGCGTGCCGGCATCGACGTCGTGCGGCTGCGGGCGGATCTGCGCGCGCATGCCGCCGATATCGCCGCGCTTCTCGAGCGCAACGACGCCGAGGCGCGCGCGCTCGAACTGCGGGGCACGCCGGGCATCCTGGTCGGCAGGACTCTCGTCCCGGGCGTCGTCGGCGCGGACGACCTGCAGAGATTGGTCGCCGAGAGCCGCGGCAAGGCCCGCTGACGGCTCGGTCAGACGACGCGCCCGCGCGCTCAGTCGCCGCCGAAAACCGGCTTCTGCTTGGCGGCGAATGCCGCGCAGGCGCGCGCAAAATCCTTCGTCTGCATGCAGATCGCCTGCGCCTGCGCCTCCGCTTCGATCGCCTCGTCGATGCCCATGCTCCACTCCTGATGCAGGCATTTCTTCGTCATGGCATTGGCGAACGTCGGCCCCGCGGCGAGCGACTCGGCGAGCGCTTGGGCGTCCGCGAGCACGGCATCGGGCGTCGCGAGCCGGTTGTAGAAGCCCCATTGCAACGCCTCCACGCCATCCATCGAACGGCCGGTGTAGAGCAGTTCCGCCGCACGTCCAGCACCGACGATGCGCGGCAGCAGGTTGCAGGCGCCCATGTCGGCGCCCGCGAGCCCGACGCGCACGAACAGGAACGCGACCTTGCTGCGTGCGGTCCCGCAGCGCAGATCGGCGGCCATCGCGAGGATCGCACCGGCACCGGCGCAGACGCCGTCGATCGCGGCGACGATCGGCTGCGGACATGCCCGCATGGCCTTGACGAGATCGCCGGTCATCCGCGTGAATGCGAGCAGCCCCGGCATGTCGTCGCTGCGTTGCATCTCGACCAGCGGCCGGATGATCTCGTGGACGTCGCCGCCGGAACAGAAATTACCGCCGGCGCCGGCGACGACCACGGCTTTGACCGATTTCGCATGGGCGAGATGGCGGAACGTATCGCGCAGCTCCGCATACGACGCAAACGTCAGCGGGTTCTTCCGGTCCGGCCGGTTGAGCGTGATGGTTGCGACGGCGCCATCGAGTTGCCACACGAAGTGCTTCGGCTCGAACTGCGCGAAGTCGGCTCCGGCAGGTGCGAAGCGTGCATCGACGTCGGTCATGGCATCTCCCCGCAGCGGTGATTCGCGCGCCCGGGCGCAGCGCACTTAGGTTCGCGCATCTCAGTGCGTGCGCGCCGCGCGCGTCTTGAGAAGATCGCGGGCGATGACGATCTTCTGTACCTCGGTTGCACCCTCATAGATGCGCAGGGCGCGAATTTCCCGGTACAACGCCTCGATTTTCACCCCGACCCGCACGCCGTTGCCGCCGAACAGCTGCAGCGATCGATCGATCACGCGCTGCGCGGCCTCGGTCGCGTACATCTTGGCCATCGCCGCTTCGCGGCTGATCCGCGCCGCGCCGCCGTCCTTCGCCCAGGCGGCGCGATACACGAGCAGCGCCGCGGCGTCGAGCTCCGTCGCGCTTTCGGCAAGGGCCGACTGCGTCATCTGCAGATCACCGAGCGGCGCACCGAACAGGCGGCGCGTCGCTGCGCGATCGAGGGCCTCGTCGGCGGCGCGCCGGCCGAGCCCGAGCGCCGCGGCGCCGACCGTCGAGCGGAAGATGTCGAGCGTCGCCATCGCGACCTTGAAGCCCTCGCCGGATGCGCCAAGACGATGGCTCAGCGGCACCCGGCAGCCGTCGAATCGCAGGCTCGCGAGCGGATGCGGCGCGATCACCTCGATGCGCTCTGTGACCGAGAGGCCCGGATTGTCGGCGTCGACGACGTAGGCGGACAGGCCGCGCGCACCCGGCGCCTCGCCGGTGCGCGCGAACACGACATAATGGTCGGCGATGCCGCCGTTCGAGATCCAGGTCTTCGCCCCATCGATGCGCACGTGGGCGGTGCCGTCGGGCACCGCGGTCGTTTGCATCGCTGCGACGTCCGAACCGGCTTCCTGCTCCGAGAGTGCAAAGGCGGCGAGCCGCAGTCCGGCGCATACCGGCGGCAGATACTGTGTCTTCAAGGCCTCGGAGCCGAACAGCGAGATCGCACCGGTGCCGAGCCCCTGCATGGCGAAGGCAAAGTCGGCGAGTCCGTCGTGCCACGCGAGGATCTCGCGCGCGAGGCACAAGGTTCGCACGTCGAGCGACTCCGACAATCCGCCCTGCGCGCGCGGCACGACCGCACGCAGCCACCCGGCCTCGCCGAGACCGCGAACCAGGCGGCGGCAGGAGTCGTCGACGCTGCCCGCAACGAGCAATGAGTCGACATTGTCGCGGGCCCACGCGGCGAGCGCGAGTGCGTAGCCCCGGTGCGGCTCGTCGAAGAATGGCCAGTGCAAGTGATTCAGATCCACCATCGAGACTCCCCGCGGAACGCGCCGCCGCCGAGGACGGATCCACGGCCGCCCGCCAGAGTAGACGATCGATGAACACATCCGGAAGAATCCACCGGCCGTTGTCATGGGCGTTCGCGTTGTGCATTCTGGCGGCGTTCGGCGTCGCGCGCGCCGATGATCCCATCATCGCACCGGGGCAATGGAGTTACCAGGCGGACAAGCGCCGGATCGTGATGGACGGCACCGTGCGGCAGACGTTCAGCGGCGGGCCGGTCGCACTGCCGGGCGCGGTGATGACCGTGCACACGACCGGCGTGCGCACCGGCGGCTGCGCCGCGGGCAAATGAGGCCGCGGGGAGCGCGGTGCCGCTCGATCCGGGCAACCGCGCTCAGGCCTGCGCGCCGGCCCAGCGAGCGATGTGCGCGTGCAGGCAGCGCACGCCGTCGGTCAACGCCGCCGGCCCGGGCTGCAGGATGATGGGCGCCTTGATCTCGTGCAATTCGCCGTCGCGGACCGCCGGGATCTCGCTCCAGTGGGGGCGCGCCTGCAGCCGTTGCGGGCGGAACCGCTTGCCGCACCAGGAGCCAAAGATGATCTGCGGGGCCCTGCGCACGACCTCGAGCGGGTCGGCAATGATCCGATCCTTCGCGAGGGGCGCACACGCGCGATCGGCAAAGCAGTCGCTGCCGCCCGCGAGTTCGACGAGTTCCGACACCCAGCGAATGCCGGCAATCAGCGGCTCGTCCCACTCCTCGAAATAGACGCGCGGCCGCACCGCGAACGCGGCCGCACGGCGCCGGATCGAAGCGAGGTCAGCCTGAATCCGGCCGGCGAGTTCCTCGGCCGCCGCGGACGCGCCGACGAGCGCGCCGAGGGTGTGAATCATGCCGAAGATTCCGGCGATGCTGCGTTGATTGAACACGTGGACGGCCACCCCGCGACGGATCAGCGCCGCGGCGATATCCGCCTGCAGGTCGGAGAAGCCGAGTACGAGATCGGGCTGCAGGGCCAGGATCTGGTCGATCTTCGCAGTCGTGAACGCGGCGATCTTTGGTTTCTCCCGGCGCGCCCGGGCCGGGCGCACGGTGAACCCGGAAATGCCGACGATGCGCCGCTCCTCGCCGAGCAGATAGAGCGTCTCGGTGGTCTCCTCGGTCAGGCAGACGATGCGTTCGGCGAACATTTTCATCGACGAAGACATCCGTCGGCAAATCGTGGCGCGGCGGTCTGGTCGCGCAGCGCCGCTAACGCGGCGCGAAAACGTCCACGCCGAACGCATGCACGCCGTGACCCGCCGCGTACCCCAGGTGCGCCAGCCCGAAATAGTTCTCGATGCTGCGCAGCAGTGAATAGTGATTGTACGGCCGCGCGGAGACCGTGCCCGGCCGGATGAACGGTGACAGCAGCACCGCGCCGATGCGGCCGCCCCCCGGCCCGAACTGACCGGCGACCGGCCCGCCGGGCAGTCCCTGCTCGCCGCAGCAAGCGTCGCCGGTGACGCCCTCGTCGAACGTGATCACGAGCAAGCCGTCCTTGCGGAATGCGGCCGACCGCATGATCCGCGGCACCCAGGTCTTCAGGAACCCATCGACCGCGGTGAGTCCGCCCGGCGCACCGTTGGAGCAAACCGGATTGTGCCCGTCATGACAAAGGTTCGGCGTGATGAAGGCGAAGTTTGGCGTCTTCGCCGGATCATCGAGGTCGCGGCTCAGGCGCTTTAGTTTGACGACGTGCGCGTCGCAGCGTGCCGGATCGTCGATGATCGCGTGAAAATAGACGAACGGGTCGTGCTTGGCCGCGTATTGATCCGTGGGCGTCGCCCGCTCGGTCGCGTCGGCCGCGCCGAGTGCTGAGTGGCCACAGGTCCTCGCCTCGCGCGCCGGGTCGTTGCCCATGTCCTCCATGTACCCCATCCAGCGCAGACCCTTCGCCTCGAGTTGATCGGCGACGGTCCTGACGCTGCGCGGATAGATGCAGCCGTGCCCCGGCAGCTGGCCGTAGGCGCCGGTCGGTCCGTCGGCGACGAAATTGCTGTACACGGGACAGTCTTGCTGCGTGTCCGGGTTTGGCGCCTGGCCGCTGAGGATCGCGATGTAATTATCCAGACTGAAGTGGCCAATGGCGTAGTACTGGGTCAGCAGCGCCCCCTCGCGCGGCAGCCGGCGCGCCAGATAGGGCGCCGGCGATTGCGCGCCGAAGCTCGCTTGAAAGGGCTCGTTCTCGAGAACGATCAAGAACACGTGGCGGATGCGCGGCAGGGCCTCCCGGCGCGCCGGCGCAGCGTCGCCGGCGGCGGTCGCGCCGGCGGCGGTCGCGAGCAGCGCGCAACAAGCCCACAGGCAGGACAAGGCGGCCAAGCGTCGCAGTGGCTTCATCGGTGGGTTCCTGGTTTGATCGGCAGGTCTCTAGGGTAGCAAAGCTTCGTGACGACTTCGCGATCGCCCGATCCTCCCGGCCCGCGGGCGCGGACCGCGCGCACTGCGCCCGCAGGATCAGCGCTCGAACTTCGTCGACAGGATGATCGACGAGGTCGTGCGCTCGACGCCGCCGATCGCACCGATCCGGTCGATGACCTCATCCATTTCGGCGACGGTCGCGGTCGCGGCGACGGCGATCAGGTCGACATCGCCGCTCACCGAATGCAGCGTCTGCACGGCCTTGATCTTGCGCAGCTCCGCGATCACCGCCCGCGATTCCTTCGCGCCGATCTTGACCGACACGTGGGCGCGCACGGCGCCCTGCGCATGCTCCGGGGCGATGCGCACCGTGTACCCCTGAATGACGCCCTGCCGTTCGAGCCGATCGAGGCGGCTCTGCACGCTGGTGCGCGATCGGCCGACCGCTCGGGCGAGGTCGGCGATCGTCGCCCGCCCGTCCTCACGCAGCGCCGCGAGGAGCTCCTCGTCGATCGGATCCGGCATTTCGCATACCCAACTAGTCCATATGACTAATATATTGCGTCAAATCGGCTAGTTTGGCGATACCATTCGCCAGGCTCCTGGCGAAAAATAGCCCTTGGAATCGGCGGCACACCGCCGGGAGGCAACATGCACAACGTCGTCATCGTCGGCGCGGGCAAGATCGGCTCGATGCTCGCCGAATTCCTCGCCGCCTGCGGCGACTATGCGGTCACGGTCATCGACCGCTCCGGCGCGCAGCTCGAGCGGCTCGAAACCACCGGGCCGGTCACCAAGCTCACGGTAGACATCGCCGACGCCGCCGGGCTGCGGCGCGCGATCGGCGGCCAGTTCGCCGTGTTGAGCGCCGCGCCCTATCACGCGACGCGCACGATCGCCGAGGCGGCGAAGGCCGCCGGCGCCCATTACCTCGATCTGACCGAGGACGTCGCGAGCACGCGCGCCGTCAAACAGCTCGCGGCGGGCGCCCGCACCGCGTTCATTCCGCAATGCGGCCTCGCCCCCGGTTTCATCACGATCGTCGCCGCCGATCTCGCGGCTCGCTTCGATGAGCTGCACGACGTGCGGATGCGCGTCGGTGCGCTGCCAAAATTCCCGTCGAACGCATTGAACTACAACCTGACGTGGAGCACCGACGGCGTGATCAACGAGTATTGCGAGCCCTGCGAGGCGATCGTCAACGGTCGGCTGCGCGAGACGCAGCCGCTCGAGGAACGCGAGGAGTTCTCCCTGGACGGCGTCCGTTACGAGGCGTTCAACACCTCCGGGGGCCTCGGCACGCTGTGCGAGACGCTTGCCGGCAAGGTCCGCAACCTGAACTACCGCTCCATCCGCTATCCGGGCCATGCCGCGATCATGAAGGTGCTGCTCGACGACCTGCGCCTGCGTGATCGTCGGGATCTGCTCAAGGCCATCCTCGAGAACGCCGTACCGATCACCTTGCAGGACGTCGTGATCGTGTTCGTCACCGTGACCGGCCTGCGCGGCGGCCAGTTGTTACAGGAAACGTATGCCAACAAGATCTACGCGGCGCCGATCGGCGGGCGGGTGCGCAGTGCCATCCAGATCACGACCGCGGGCGGCATTTGCGCCGTGCTCGACTTGCTTGCGGCCGGTGCACTGCCCCAGGCGGGGCTGATCCGCCAGGAGGAAATCGCGCTGGCAAAATTCCTCGCCAACCGATTCGGCCGTGTGTACGCGGCGGGCACCGCCCAGGAAACCGCGAGCGCGCGCTGAGGCGGGCGCCGCTGCGCGCGCAATCCGCTGCCGCCCGCAGATGCCCCGCCGCGCCTTCAACCGGCGGCGGCGACCGGCGGGTCGCTGATGGTGACTTCGACGCGGCGGTTTTGCTGTCGCCCCTCGACGGTGTCGTTGGCGGCGACCGGGTCGGATGCACCGCCGCCGGTCGCGCGCAGCCTCGCGCCATCGACACCATGCTGCGTCAGATACGAGCGGACCGCCTCGGCCCGCCGCTCGGACAGGCCTTGATTGAAGTCCTCGCTGCCGACGTTGTCGGTATAACCCTCGATCACCGCGGTGCGACTCGGATACCGATTTAGGAAGGCGACCAGGCGATCGAGATGTCCGGTGGCCCCTGACTTCAGGTTCGCCCGGCCGGTCGCGAACAGCACGTCCCCGAGCGTCAACACGAGACCGCGATCGGTGACCTTGGCCTGCAGGGCATCGATCCGCCGTTGCATGTCCGCCGTCTGCTGCGTGGCCGCCGCGTTCTGCGCATCCGCAACGTCAGCGGTATCTTGCGCTTGTTGCGCGGATTGCGCGGCTGCCGCGGTGGCCGCATTCGCCCGGACATCGGCATTGTCCGTGGCGAGCGCCTGTGCGCGCTCGTCGCTGCGCGCCATCGCCGCGCGCGCGTTGGCGCGATCGACCTCCTGCGTCCTGCCCGCGAGACGGATTTTCGTCCGTTGCGCGACGATAAATTCGCGCTGCCGCGCCGCAAAGCGTGCCTCGGCCACGGCTCGAGCGATGTCGATCTTGCGGTCGGCGAGATACACGCGGTAATCGGCCAGGGCCCGATCGTGCTCGGGGATCTGCGCGGTGCGCACGGCCGCCTCGGCGTTTTGCATCGCGGCAGGCGCGAGATTGCCGAGGTTCGGGTCGGTCTGCAGCGCGATCAGCTTCTCCCGCGCCGATTCGGCGCCGGAGGGTCGCATCGGCGCCGTCGCGCAACCGGCAAGCAGTGCACTCGCCACCGCCGCAGCGACGAGGCCGCGGTTAAACTGGGGTCGGCTGTTGAAATGGCTCATGGGTTGGTTCCTGAATTGCGTTGCATTTCCTGGGCCAGCGCGTCGTTGCCGCGCTGCAGTTCCGCGTTCACGGCTTTGGCTTTGCGCTCGGTCGTGATCGCCGTGGCGAGATCCGCCTCCGTGTGCGATTCCACCGCCAGGCGCCGTGCGGCGACCATGTGCTGGTTTGCGACCTCGGCGTCCGCCTGCACGAGTTTCGAGCGCGCTTCGCCGATCTCGCCGGCCGCATACCGTCCGGCATCGGCCTGCGCCGCATTGGCGATCGCCTGGTGTGCGGCGGCGATCTGCTCGGTCGGCGCCGGTGGTGTCGATGCGCAGCCCGCGAGCAGCAGCACGCCGGCGATGAGTGGCGGCAGGAGCGCGCCGGGTGCGCGGTGCAGCGAAAGTGTCCGGTTCATGAGGATTCTCGGCATGTGGTGGGCGAATGTGCGGGATCGAGCCTAGTCGATCGCGCGGCCTTCATCGGTGCGGCGGCGCACCCCCGGCAGGCTTTGCCCGCACGGGCGCAGCCGCCGACGCATTCGCCATCGCCTGGGTTAATCGGTGTGGTGGCGCACCGAGCGAGCGGCCGCCCGGATGATTCAATCATTCGCGGACGCGTTGCATTCAAGGAGAATCTCATGTACATCGGTGGCATACTCGGAACCATTCTCATCGTGGCGTTGATCGTCTATTTGGTGCGTAGGATCTGAACCGGTTGCGGCTCAACCGGCGTTCGAGCGAGCCGCGCGGGCGGCCTGAAGGGGTGGGTGTTGGGCGAAGCGTGCAGACTCGACGAAGCGCCGGCAATGGCGCCGGCAGGCGCGGCTGTCGGACCCGAGGCGGCCTCCATCGCCGAAGGGCGGCGTGCATGATGTCCCCCGGCCATTTGCCGGAGGATAATCATCTGCTCGCCTCACTCTCGGCCGAGGAGCGCGGCCGTCTGCTGCCGCACCTTCGTCTCGTGCCCTTGCCGCTCGGCAAGGTCTTGTACGAATCCGGCGATCAGCTGAGCCATGTGTACTTTCCGACCGACTCGATCGTCTCGCTGCTCTACGTGCTCGAGAACGGCGCTTCGGCCGAAATATCCATCGTCGGCAACGAGGGCGTCATCGGCATCGCGCTGTTCATGGGCGGCGATACGACGCCGAGCCGGGCGATCGTCCAGAGTGCGGGCAGCGGCTACCGCATGCCCGGACAACTGCTGAAGGACGAGTTCCACCTCAGCGGTTCCTTGCAACTGCTGCTGCTGCGCTACACCCAGGCGCTGATCACCCAGATGGCGCAGACCGCCGTATGCAATCGTCATCACGCGGTGGAGCAGCAATTGTGCCGTTGGTTGCTGCTGTCGCTCGACCGGCTGCCGACGAACAATCTGTCGATGACGCAGGAACTGATCGCGAACATGCTCGGCGTGCGCCGGGAGGGGGTCACCGAGGCGGCCGGCAAGCTGCAGAAACTCGGCGTCATCACCTATAACCGCGGCCACATCACGGTGCTGAATCGCGCCGAACTCGAGCGGCTTTGCTGCGAGTGCTATGCGGTCGTGAAGAAGGAAACCGACCGCTTGCTGCCTTGGAAGCCACGTTGGAAGACGCCGCCGAAGTCGAACGGTCCTTAGATCACAGCTCGCCGTCGACGTGCAATAGGGACAGCAATTTGACTTCCAGGCGCCGTCCAGGCGTGCGCACGGGCTCGCGGTCGTATTCGACGGGGGCACCGCCCTCGACGGTATCCCACACCAGATGCGCCTTGCCGTCCGCTGCGGCCGGGGTTCGGCGCAGGCGGACCGTGTAGGCGTTTTGCGGTGCCGCCATCGCGGCGAAGCGCGCTGCGGCGTCGGCGGCGAGCGTCGGACTGTAGATGATCAAACCGACCTCGGTATTCAGGTCCCGCGACCGGCGGTCGAAATTCATGGAGCCAAAGAACACGGCGCGCCGGTCGAAGACGTACTGCTTGGCATGCAGCGAGTAGGTGCCGAAGCGCGAAATGCGCTCGGTCTGGCCGCTGCCCTTGGTATTGCCGAGGCGCGAGCGAATCTCGTAAAGATGCACCCCCTCGCGCAGCAGCGGCACGCGATAATGCATGTACCCCGACTGCGCCAACAGACTGTGCGTCGACTCGAGCGAGTTCGTCAGGATGCGGATGGTCACGCCGTGCCGGCGCAACGTCGCGAGCAGCTTCATCTCCTCCGGCGCGGGCACGACGTAGGGCGTGATCATCAGCAGCTCGGTCTTCACCAGCGCCGCGGCGACCGCGACCTCGGGCTGCATCAATTGGCCGACCCGTTCCCCGCCGCGCACCTGCTTCTTGTCCGGGCTGTCGCACACCACCGCGGAGCGCGCCCAGACGAGCGGCAAGCGGCCGGAGATGAGGTCGGCGTAGGGTTCGCCGCTCGCGATTTTCGCGACATAGTCGACCCCTGGAGATGCGAGGGGCTGCATCTGGCGGCGCTGCCGCCACCGCCATCGATGCGCCGTACGCCGGTGCGCTCGATGCTTCGCCTGGCCGAGCGCCCGCGCTGGAATCGCGAAGCGGCTGTTCCAGAACTCGTCGAAGGTCGCCGAAAGCCGCTTGACGACCGGTCCGGCCGCGAAGATATCGTCATCGGCGAGCTGCGCCTGCGGGTCCATCTGGAAATATTGATTGCCGATGTTGCGCCCGCCGACCAGCGCGATCGCGCCGTCCGCAACCATCAACTTGTTGTGCATGCGATAGTCGAGTCTGGAGGAATCGAACATAAACTCCAGCGCGCGCAAGGTCATGCTGTGCCCGCGGTACGCGAACGGATTGAAGACGCGCACCTGCAGATTGCGCTGTCCATCGAGGGCGAGGATCTGCCCGTCGCCCGCGACGGTCTGGCCGTCGTCGACCAGCACGCGCACGCGCACGCCGCGATCGGCGGCACGTCGCAAGGCATCGGTCAGCAAGCGCCCCGTCTGATCGCCGCGAAAGATGAAGTACTGTAGATCGAGCGTGCGCTGGGCCGCATCGATCATCTGGGCGCGGATCAGGAAGGCAGCGACGCCGTCGCTGATGATGCGAAATCCCGATCGGCCGCCGTGATCGGCGGCTTCGCGCGCGAACTGCTCACCGAGATGGGTCGTTCGCGGATGGGCGAGCGCCACCGAGACCGTCCGCGGATAGTCGGCGCCCGGCATCACGCTGGAACACGCCGTCATCAGCAACACGACGGTCGCGCAGGTTGCGCCGCGCCAAGGACTCCCGCCGACGCGCCCGGCGGTTGAGCGCGGGGCTTGCGGGTTCATGCATTCGCGTCAGTCAGGGCCGGCCGAAATGCAGACCGCCCAGCAACCAGACCACCAACAGGATGATCAGGACCAATCCGAGGGCGCCGCCGAGTCCCGCACCGCCGTAGCGCCGGTAACCGTAATAGCCGCCGCCGCCGCCGAACAGCAGCACCAGAACGACGATGATCAGTATCAAGCCCATTCTTGACCTTCCTTTGGCAAGCCGACTCGAGAAGCTCCAGTCCGGCGCGCCGAGCCAATCGCGTACCGGTGAGCGATTATCGCGGCGCCGAAGATCCGCCGTCCGTGCGCTGGCGTACACGCGGGCCGCGCGTCACCGGGATCGCGGCATTGCCTGATTGCAAACGACCGCCCATCAGGTGGCGAGTGCGACCCGCACGACGTGCACCTGGCCGTCGTCGAGGAGTGCGATCTGCGTCTCGCCGGGCGCGAGCGCCACGCCGTCGACGTCGATGGACTGCACGTGGCCCGGGCGGCCCGAACCGCCGCCGGCGCGTGCACGCTGATCGACGCGGATGTCGTAACGCGCGGAGCGATGGCGAAACACGATCTCGAAGCCCGGCCAACGCGCCGGAATGGCCGGGGACAGGCACAGGCGATCGCCCTGCAATTGCAAACCCAGGATCGAGCCGATTCCGGCGCGGTACATCCACGCGGCGGACCCGGTATACCACGTCCAGCCACCCTGGCCGACGTGCGGCGCGACCGAGTAGACGTCTGCAGCCACCACGTAGGGTTCGACCTTGTAGCGCTCCACGTCCCGTGCCGTCGCCGAACGATTGATCGGATTGAGCATGGCGAACAGCTCGGTCGCCCGATCGGCCTGGCCGAGCGTCGCGAAGGCGATCACCGACCATGCCGCGGCATGCGTGTACTGGCCGCCGTTCTCGCGGATACCGGGCGGATACGCCTTGACGTAGCCCGGATCGAGTGCCGTCAGATCGAACGGCGGTGTGAACAGCAGTGCCAGGTGATCGTTCGTGCGGATCAACTCCCGCTCCACCGCGGCCATCGCGAACGCCGGTCGCGGCGGGCAGCCGGCGCCGGATATCACGCTCCAGGACTGCGCGATCGAGTCGATGCGGCATTCCTCGCTCGCCGAGGAACCGAGCGCGGTACCGTCGTCGTAGTACCCCCGGCAATACCAGGCGCCATCCCACGCATTCTCGTCGATCGCCTTGCGCAGCGCGCTCGCGTGCGCGAGCCAGCGTACGCTGCGCTCGCGCTCGCCGCGTTCCTCGGCGCGCGGCGCGAATGCCAGGAGCGTCGCATACAGGAACCAGCCGAGCCAGACGCTCTCGCCGCGGCCGAGGTGCCCGACCCGGTTCATGCCGTCGTTCCAGTCGCCGGTGCCGATCAACGGCACTCCGTGTACGCCGACTGCCAGACTGCGATCGAGCGCACACGCACAGTGTTCGAACAGCGTCGCCGACTGGTCGGCGATCAACGGCCGGAAAAAGGCATCGGCTTCCTCCGGCCGCAGCGCCTGGCCGTCGATGTACGGCACGATCTCCTCGAGCACCGCGGCGTCGCCCGTCGTGCGCACGTAGTGATCGGTCGTGTACGCGAGCCAGAGCGGATCGTCCGTGATGCGCGTTCGAACCCCCTGGCCGGTCGTCGGCAGCCACCAGTGCTGCACGTCGCCTTCGACGAATTGGCGGCCGGCCGCGCGCAGCAGATGTTGCCGGGCCAATCCGGGGCGCGCGATGCACAGGGCCATCGAATCCTGCAGCTGGTCGCGAAATCCGTACGCCCCGCTCGCCTGGTAGAACGCCGACCGCGCCCACATGCGGCAGGCGATGGTTTGATAGAGGAACCAACGGTTGAGCACGATGTCCATCGCGCGATCCGGCGTCTTGACCTGGACCACCCCGAGCACCTCGTCCCAGAATGCCGTGACGGCGCCGAGCAGCGCATCGATGTTCGCGGCGCGATAGCGCTGGATCAGCGCGCGCGCGCTTTCGACATCCACGCAGTCGCCGAGCAGGAAGAGGACGTCGACCACGGCTCCGGGCGCAAGTTCTATGTAGGCTCGCAGGGCGGCGCAAGGATCGAGCGCCGCACCCGTGCGCCGCGACAGCGCCACGTTGCGCAGCAGCGCCGCCGGCCTCGCGAGGGTTCCGTGCCGCCCGAGGAACTCGCGGCGATCCGCGGTCCAGTCCGTTTGCCGTCCACCGAGATCGGCAAACGCCACGCGCGAGCCGAACACCTCATCCCAGGTATTGCGCGCGAACAGGGCGCCCGAAGGCCCATCCCAGTCGGTGACGATGAACGGCGCACTGTGCTCCCGCGCCACACCGAGCACCCACTCGACGTAGGCCGTGACGCAGATTCGGCGATGTCGCGTGGAGGCGTTGCGGATTCGCAAGCGCGAGATCTTGATCGGATCGTGCAGCGGCACGAACTGCAGCAGATCGGTGGCGATGCCGTGCGACTCGTGTTCGAAGCGGCTGTATCCCTGGCCGTGCCGCGCGCAATGATACGCGTGCGGATCGCGGATCGGCAGGAGCGTCGGTCCCCAAAGCTCCTCGGTGTCCTCGTCCTTGAGGTACCAGGCTTCGCCCGGCCGATCCGCCACGGGATCGTTCGACCAGGGCGTCAGCGTGCGCTCCCGGCTGTTCACCGACCACGTGAAACCGCTGCCTCCGGCCGCGACCTGAAAGCCGAAATCGGCATTGGCGACGACGTTGATCCAGGGCGCGGGTGTCGAGCAACCGGGCCCGAGCAGGGTCACGTACTCACGGCCGTTCGCCGCAAAACCGCCGGTGCCATTGAAGAATTCGAGTTCGCCGGGAGCCGGTCCGCCGATCCGCTGATCCATGGACGGCGGCACGCGTGGCGCAAGTCGCTCGAGGGACACCACCGGCATGCGCGGCCGGTCGAGCTGCTCGGCCAGATCGCCGCGCCGTCCCGCCAGAATCACCCGGGCCACCGCCGCCAAAGCCGCGCGCGCCTGGGCGGGGATGATGTCGGCACGCAGCACGAACACGCCGCCGGGGATCGCATCCGCCGCGATCCGGCGCCGCGACTGGCTCACCCGCACGACCGTTTCCAGAGCGGTCTGCAGGTCTTGCACGTACGTGCTATCGCGTTCGTTGAGAATCACCAGATCGACGGCGAGCCGTTTCATCCGCCAGTATTCATGCGCCTGCAGCAGCTGATGCGCGAGACCGACGTGGTCGACGTCGTCGATCCGCAGCAACAGGATCGGCAGATCGCCGGAGATGCCCTGACTCCAGAGGGCGGCAGGAGCGGCGTTGGCGCGGCGAATGGCATCCGAGGACGCGCGCATCGAGGAATCCGCGAACAGCAGATGACCGGCGAGCCGTTGAAACAGGCTCGCCTCCTCGGCGGTGATGCCGAGATGCAGCAGTTGCACCTGGGCCTGGGTCCAGGCGAGCATTCCGGCGCGGACGAACGCGTTCGCATCGCGGTGCCGGTCGATGAGATCGAGAATGCCCTGCCGGGTCGGCGCGGCCGAGGTCCAGAAAGCGATTTGCGCGGTCGCCCCGGCCGCCACGCGCAGCCGGTGGCGCAGCGCGAAAATCGGGTCCAACACCGTGCCCACGGTGCCGGACAGTCGTCCCGTGTCCATCGCCGCTGGCGACGGGCATATTTCCCGGTCGCGGCCGATGAATCGGCCACGGTCGGTCTCGTATTCCGGCGCACTGCCGAGGGCGCCATCGATGACCGACTGGTGCGCGACCCAGATGTCGGCCTCCTCGGCCTGGCGCCGGCGCCGGGTCGCGATCAGCGCGCCGAACGCCGGCAAATATTCGGTGTTCACGAACAGCTTGGAGAACGCAGGGTGTGCCCGGTCGGTCGCCGGCGGCGCGAGCGCGAGCTCGCAGTAGGACGTGACCTCGATGGTGCGTGGCCAGATTCCGCCGTTGGTGATCGATAAATGACGCACCTCGGCGTCGTCCTCCGTGGAAACCAAGACCGAGAGCGCCGTCGTGATCTTGCCGTCCCGGCGGGTGAATTGGGCGCGATCCTCGGTGAACGTCACTTCGGACGAATCGGCTTCGACTGCGGTGGGCTGATGGCCCGCCGACCAGACGAACGAGTTCTCCAGGTCCCGCAGAAAAATATAGCTGCCCAGATCGTCGCGGGTGCCGTCCTCGTGCCAGCGATTCACGGCGACGTCGCGCCAGCGGCTGTATCCCGACCCGGCCGCAGTCAGCATCACGCTGTAGCGTCCGTTCGACAGCAGATTCACCTGCGGAGTCGCGCTGTCGGCCATCTTCAGGCGCCGTCCCGCCGGCAACCACGCGCCATCCGCCGGCGGTGCGACATTGTTCTCCTCGAATCCGGGGCGAACGACCGACACATCGCGCGGCGTGCGCTCCTGCAGGAGAAGTTCCGTGGCTTGGATGCACGGTTCGGCGTGAAAGCGTCGTCGCATGATGCCGTCGTCGATGACGTTGGCGATCGCCAGGATCGTCATACCCTGGTGATGCGCCATGTATGCCCGCACGATCGCCACCGACTGGCCCTTGGGCACACGCGCCGGGGTGTAGTCGAGAGCCTCATAGAAGCCGTAGCGGCCGAGCGCGCCGAGCGCTGCGAGTCGCGCCAGGTTGTCGACCGCATCCGTGGACCGCACCATCGCGGCGAGGGCGGTGGCATACGGGGCGATGACCAGATTGGCGCTCAGCCCGCGCTTCAAACCGAGACCCGGTACTCCGAAGTTCGAGTATTGGTAGGTGAAATCCAGGTCGCGCGCATTGTACGCGGACTCCGATATTCCCCACGGCACGTCGAGTGCGGACGCATAGCTGATTTGCCGGCCGACGATCAGCCTGCTCGTCTCGTCCAGCAGACTGCCGCGTGGCGCGCGCATGACCAGCGACGGCATCAGATACTCGAACATCGATCCCGACCACGACAGCAGTGCCGCGCCGCAGCCGACACTGGTCACCGGTCGCCCGAGCTTGAACCAATGTCGGCTCGGCACCTCGCCCTTGGCGATGGCGAAAAAGCTCGCCAGGCGTGCCTCGGATGCGAGCAGGTCGTAACAGCTCGGATCGAGCGTGTCTTCCGCAACCCGGTAGCCGATCGACAGCAGCCGTCGCTGCGGATCGAGCAGAAAGGCGAAGTCCATCCCGTCGGCCATCGCCAGCACGATCGAAACCAAGGCGCTCAATCTGTGTTCGAGCGCCGCGATGGCCTCGGGCGAACGGTCGAGTTCGCGGCGGACGGCGGCGATGCTGCGCTCGGCGGCTTGCAGCCAGAACAACATCTCCTCGCACGCGCCCGCGGGATGCTCGCCGACCAGCCGGTTTGCGGCCTGCGTCAACGCCGCCGCCTGCGCGGCCGCCGCGTCCACCGACGAGGCAACGCCATCGCCATCGCCGCCGCGCTCCGCGCCGCGCAAGTGCGTACGCAATTGCCCGAGCAGCTTGTCAAGCGCCCCCGCCTGGACGATGTTTGGATTCGCGAGCGCCTCCCAGGAGTTCTGCGCGAGGCCCAAGGCATCCTCGATGCCCGCCGTCGTCACCCGCCGCGAACGCGGGTTCGCCTGCCAGTCGCGCAACGCATTGGCAAGCGTCACCAGATGCGCGGCGAGGTTGCCGCTGTCGACCGAGGAAACGTAATGCGGCGGCAGCGGCCGCAGATCCTGCGTGTCGTACCAATTGTAGAAGTGTCCGCGGCAGCGCTGCAGCCGCCCCATGGTGGCGATGGTCGCTTCCAGGCGCTCGACGGCCTCCTCGGTGCCGATCCAGCCGAAGTCCCGGGCGCTCGTGGTCGCGAGCAGATACAGACCGAGATTCGTCGGCGAGGTCCGGTGCGCGAGCGCGGGCCGCGGCTCCTCCTGGAAATTATCCGGCGGCAGCATCTGATCCTCGGCGGTGACGAAGGTCTCGAAGAAGCGCCAGGTGTGACGCGCGACGTGCCGCAGTTCGCGCGCTTGCGCCGCCGTCAGCGACAGCCGATCCGGCACCGCCGGGGACCGGCTGATCCACACGGCAGCGGCCGGACCCATCAGCCAGATCGCGAGAAACGGCGCAACCAGCCACCATGACCCATGCATGAAAAATCCCAGCAGCACGACCGAGGCGATCATCAGCAGGATGCCGCCGCTCATCCGGCGATAGGCTCTCGCGAGACCCGGCCGCTCGTACAGGGATGCCTGGGCGGCGGTGACCCATTCGAGCAATCGCCGGTGACTGACGAAGACGCGAAACAGGGTGCGGGCGATCGCATCGCTCATCAGCGCGGCTTGATACGGCAGCATGACGAACTGCAAGCCGATCTGTCTGGCGCCTCGCCAGAGGTCCACGCCCAGCGCCAAAAAGTGACTGCGGGGCATCACGTTGGCCCGCCGCGGCAGTATTTCCGCGATGACCGGTAACAGAATCGGCACGGCGATGGTCGCGAAGATGAGCAAGGTCCACCGCCATGCGGCATGGGCAGGCAGCGTCCAGCCGATCAGCAACGCGAAAAAGACCGCCGGCGCGGAGAGTGTCCGGCGCAGGTTGTCCGCGATCTTCCAGCGGCCGATCAGCGGTAACGCCGCCCGACCGGACTCGCCGCGGTTCGCGTGCCGCCTGCCGAAGAGCCATGGCAGCAACTGCCAGTCGCCGCGCGCCCAGCGATGCTGGCGCGCAGCGGCGACGTCGTAGCGCGCGGGGAACTCATCGATGACCTCGACGTCCGAGGCGAGCCCCGCTCGGGCGAAGATTCCTTCGAACAGGTCATGGCTGAGCAGCGTGCCGTCCGCCGCCCGGCCGCGCAGCGCCGCCTCGAAGGCGTCGACGTCGTAGATTCCCTTGCCGGTGTACGATCCTTCGCCGAACAGATCCTGGTAGACATCGGAGACTGCGCCCGCGTACGGGTCGATCCCCGAAGCGCTGGAGACGAGGCGCTGAAAGAGGGAGCCTTCGCTTGCATACGGCAACGACGGCGATACCCGCGGCTGGAGCACGGCATAGCCCTCGACCACCCGCCCCACGGCGGGGTCGAATCGAGGTCGGTTGAGCGGGTGCGCGAGCTTGCCGATCAGTCGCCGGACCGTCTCCCTCGGCAAGCGCGTGTCGGCGTCGAGCGTGATCACGAAGCGCACGCCCGGGGGAGCATTCGGCGGGCCCCCGTCGATCTCCATGAACGTCGTGTTGGTTGCGCCGCGCAGCAGGCGGTTCAACTCGTGCAACTTGCCGCGCTTGCGCTCCCACCCCATCCATCGGCGTTGCACCTTCGACCAGACACGCCGACGATGCAGGAGGATGAATCGATCGCCGCCGGCCGCCGACCGGTACCGCGCATTCAATCGGCCGATGCCGAGGATCGCCGATCGCAACAGCGGTTCATCGGCCGGCAGCCGTTCCTGCGCGGCATCGCTCCAATCCGTGAGCAAGGCAAAGTACAATTGCGCGTGCGGCGAGGCCAGGTAGTGAATCTCGAGACGATCGACCTGGGCTTCGACGGCCGCGATGCTCGTCAGCAGCGTCGGCACCACCACGAGCGTACGCAGTTCAGGGGGGATGTCCTCGCGCAGCGCGAGCCCCGGCAATATCGCCGCGTGGATGCCGCGCGCAACGGCGCGATTCACCAGGGCGACGGCGATGTCCACTGCCGGAATGGCGCCGGCGAGGCCGAGCAACAGCAGTCGCCAGCCGCCGCCGCTCGGGCCGACGGTGTGCAGCGCAAAGCCCAGCGCAATCAGGGCGAGCGCCGTGACCGCGCCGATATAGCCGCCCGCGCCGAAGCGCATCACGAGGCGGCGGGGACGCCAGGACAACGGCGCGCGATAACCGATCTTGGCCTCGAATGCCAGACGGCCGGCCGCGATCAGGTGGTATCCGGACTCGCCCTCGCGCTCGGATATGCTCGCGCCGGATGCGGCCGCCGCGACCGCCGCGGCGGCGATCTGGATCTCGTCGAGCGCCGAACCTCTGGCGAAACCCTCGATGGCACTGCGATACAGATTGCGCGTGGCGAAGTCCATCGCGGCGAACCCGCCATCGCTGCGCAGCACGACGTCGACGAGACTGACGCTCTCGAAGAACTCCGACCAGTCGATATCGGAGATCAGGCGCATGCTGGTGATGATGTTGCGGATGGTCACGTTCGAGCCGCCCTGCCGCAGGTGCTCCAGGTGCACGATCGAGGTGGAATCGAGCCCCTGAGCGGCGAGTCGCCGCTCCAGCAGCGCAAGTGCCGGGGTGACGTCCGGGTCCTGATCGCGCAGCCGCTTCACGACCTGCACGACGAACGCGGCCGAGGGAGTTTGCTCGGCGGCGTAAGCGTCGCTCAGGGCGTCCGGATCGGTCGATCCGTCGACGCCGAGCAGGCGGTCGGCGACCAGATCCGCATGCTGGCGCGCCTCCTGGCCGTTCGCGATGTCCGTGGCCGCGCGCCGCAAATTCTCGACGAGCACGATGCGCAAGGTGATCGCCACCGCCCAAAGCTCACCGATCGACAGGGCCTGTACGCGCTGATAGGCGGCCACGAACCGGCGCAGGGCGTCGACATCGAAATGACTGTCGGTGTGGACCACGAACGCCCACGCGATACCGAAGACGCGAGGGTATCCGGCGAGAGGCCCCTCGGCGAGCTTGGGCAATTGCCGGTAGAAGCCGGACGGCAGATCCTCGTTGATCCTGCGGATCTGGGCGTCGATGACGTGGTAATTGTCGAGCAGCCACTCGGCGGCGGGTGTGACCTTGTAACCGCCGCGCACGGCGAGCGCGATCGTCCGGTAGTCGGCGAGCAGCACGGCGGCGTTCTGCCGCAGCCGCGCGCGCAGCGACGGCCGCCTCGCCCTGCGCCGGTCGACGCGCTGGTCGACGGCGAGCTTCTCGGCGTATTGCTCGAGCCGCTCGACGCTGAACAGTTCCTCGCGCAGGATGTCTTCGCTGTCCCAGGGCGCGACGCGCGACATTGCAATCCTCACGCGGGGCTCACGCTCGAGAAGCGCCTGCAATCCGCCACGCGGCCCACGGCCTACGGACCGGGATCGCCGAGACCGATACGCCGATCGCCAGCGCTTCTGCTCGCCGCGAGTTCCGCCTGCGCCCGGCCGTAGGCGTTGCGCGTCAGATGCAGCTCGCGCTCGGTTTGACGCAGACGGGCGATATCCGGCCCGAGCGCCGCGTGCATGTGATCGAGCGCGGCCGCGCATTCGTGAATTCGCGCGCTCATTGCCTGTAGATCCGCGTGGTCCGACGACGGCTGGGAACCGCCGCGCCACTCGAGCGTCAACACCCGCAGGTGCCTCTTCAGCAGATCGAACACCCGGTCGAAGATGTCACCGGCGAAGTTCGCCGTGCAATCGTCGAGGAGCGCCTTGCGAGGCTCCTCGGCGGCGCTTGCCCGCTCGGCGGCCTGTCCGGTCCGATCGACGTCCGAGTAAATCATGTTCGTCCTTCCGCCGGCGTTGATCGACAGCGCTGATAATTTAGGTTCTGGCCGGACGCTGCGTCTGTTCGCCACCGAACCGTGGTTGCCCGCATGAGTCCGGGTGACCCGTACGGCAACGCACCGATGGAATCCTCGCGCCGGCGTAGCCTCGCTTCGATGCATGAATTCCCCATTTTGCGGGCCGCCGCGATCGCGCACGATCGCGAGCGTCGCGGCGCGGGACCGGATGGCCGGTCGGCGATTCGTGCGTGGGCGCTGCTTGCGGCGGCCGTGGCGGCGCCGTTGACGGCTGCCGCGGCCGCCGCGCCAATGACGGTGTTCGCCGCTAGAAGAGGTGCCGAGACCTCGCAGCGAATCGATGAGTTGCACGCCACGGTTACCGATCGTGGTCTCATCCTGCATTTGCGCGACGTGCGCTTCATCGGCGGCACGGCGGCCCTGCAACGCGGCGCCACCGACGGACTCGATTGGCTCGTCGCTTTTCTGCAGCGATATCCCTGCCACACGGTCTTGATCGAGGGTTACTCGGGCCGTCGCGGATCGCGGGCGATCGAGCACAACTTATCGGCCCTGCGGGCGCATGCGGTGCTCGCGTATTTGCGGCGGCGAGGGATTCTGGCGGCGCGATTTGCCGTCGCGGGCGAGGCATCCGCGCAGCGGATCGCGAGCCATGAACCAGCCACCGGCCGCCGATCGGACCGGCGCGTCGAGGTCGTGATCGACGATGCGGCCGTCGCCTCAGGACTTGATCAGCGTGCCGAACGCATGGTCCCAAAAGGCACAGGTGACACCGAAGTTACCCTTCCTCGGTGAATAGTGATGCCGCAGGTGGCGAGTGCGCAGACCCTTGAGGAAAAACGGCACCGACTCGCCGCGGCAATGATGGATCAAGTGGTGGACCAGGCCATACCACAGGTAACCGAGCATCATTCCGCCGGTGAGCCCGCTCGCGAGCGTGAACCCGGCAAAACGCCAGATCGGCAGCAGAATGACGCCGCAGAGCACCGCGAGACTCAGCCAGGTCGGCGTACCCACGTAGGCGCGCGGCGCGCGATGATGCAGCGCATGCATCGGCACGAAATAACCGACTGCATGCAGCGCAATCCTGTGCAACAGGTACTCGAGCAAGGTCCAGGCGCCGATGCCCGCGAGAAACGCGCCGGCCCAATGCGCGTCCCGTAGCCCGTCGGCATGCGCAAGCGCCGCCGCCGCCAGCGCGCCGATGACGACTGGATAAACGACGAAGTCCGAGTAGTAGCTGAGTTTACTGAGCCGCATAGATCCGTCATACCGGTTGTGCGATGCGCCATTTGACCACGAATCGACGATCGAGGTTTCGCGCGATCGCGTGGATCGCTGGATCCCGTGGCGCGACCTCACACCGGCGCATTCGCGCCGCGACATACTCGTGCAATGGGCAGGCCATGGTGGGAGGGGTCATTGGCCTAGACGATAGCACCGCGGACCGCCGGCGCTCCACCCCGCCCAGGCGCCGCGGTTTCGACCGATCGATTCAGGACGGCGGTCGGCTCGAACGGCCGCAGCGCCGTGCCGTCAACGCAAGCTCACCGCCGCACGCCGTGGCCGGCGACGCCGCAGTGGACCGCCGCCCCGCTGCCGCATGGCACCTCTTGGCGAGCCGGCGCCGGCTGCTCGCGCGGCGCACCTTGGTGTGTGCCGGCGAGCAGCCATTGGCTCGCGAGCAATATGAATAGGTAGCCGAGAAACACCGGCAACCAGCGGCGGGCGCCAAGCCGGATGTCGGCGTCCACCGACTTCGGCGATTTGCCGGCGCTTGGCACCGCATCAGGCAGCGGCAGCAGTGCGATCAAGCGCGCCGCGATGGCCTCGGGTGCCGGTCGCACGACGGCTGCGGCGGGCAGTGCCGCGATCAGCGAGGTCAGTTCGCGAACGGCCGCGTGGCCTGGCAATCGGCTCAAATGCAAGGCGTGGTCCCAAGGATCGATGTCCTGGCGCGCCAGAGCGGACACGACCGTCAGGGTCGTGCCGTTACGCTCCTCGCCGATCGGCGCGTAGAGAAAATCGTCGAACGCGGGATTCAGCGGCCCCGTCGCCGCACCGCCGATCACGAGAACCCTCCCCGCCACGCGTGACCCGGTGCGGATCCCGGCGTGTCCGGACGGCTCGACTGATGCACGCTTGCTCGATGCACGCTTGCTCCACCTTGCTCCACGTTCCGGTTCGACGGGAACCGCGAGAAAAGCCCGCCGCACGTCGCGCCGACATGCGGCGGGAGAGGGCCCGAGAGGGGGATGGGAGTCGTCCCGGGCGTATCAATCGTCCTTTCTGACCTTGATTCGGCTATGCACATACCGGACGCCGTCCGTCGTGCGGGCGATCTCCACCGCCCGGTCGGCCGCGGCCTGCGTGCGAGCGGTGCCATGCAGCCAAACCACGCCGTGCTTGTCGGTATCGACGTGGATTCGGCCGAGGCTCGTGATGTGCTCGGCGGCGAGGCGGGCCTTGACCTTGGTGGTGATGACCGAATCCTTGACGAAGGCCTTCGGCTGCGATCGATCCATGTCCGAATCTCCGGCCGCCACGGCCACGATCGGGCCGACCAGCGCGCCGACGACGAGGAGCGTCGTTAGCAATTTCCTTTTCATGTGCTGTCCTTGATGATGAACGGGCTGCAGCATGCAACCAACAGCGGTCGAGGTCTGTCTGTCAGCGTACATAGGAATTTGTCGTCTGCCGGCATCCATCCGGCGCCGCTTCGGCGATCAGCACCGCGTTGGTGCCGCCGAAGGCGAAGGAATTGGACATCACGGCGCGCAGCTCGACGCCGGTGCGCGCGCGCCCGGGCACATAATCGAGGTCGCAGGCCGGATCCGCGACACGCAGATGCATGGTCGGCGGCAACAGCCCGCTTTCGAGGCTGATGACTGCAATCGCGAATTCCAGCGCACCGGCGGCGCCCAACAAGTGCCCGTGCATGGATTTCGTCGAGCTGACCGGGATGACATACGCCTGCTCGCCGAAGACCTCTTTGATCGCGGCGGTCTCGGTGGCGTCGTTTTGCAGCGTGGCCGAGCCATGGGCGTTGATGTAGCCGATCGCGTCGGGCGTCAAGGCCGCCGAATCCAATGCGGCGCGCATCGCGCTCGCCTGCCCTTGCACGCTCGGCCGCGCGATGTGGCCGGCGTCGCAGACCAGCCCGTAGCCGGACAGCTCGGCGTGGATCGCCGCGCCGCGCCCGACGGCCCGCTGCCACTCCTCGAGCACGAGGAATGCGGCTCCCTCGCCGATGACGAGGCCGTTGCGGTCGAGCGAAAAGGGCCGGCAGGAGGCGCCCGGATCACCCGCGTCCTCCGTCGCGAGCGTGCGCAATGCCTCCCACGCGCGCAGCACGCCGAAGGTCAGCGGCGCTTCGGCGCCGCCGGCGAGCATCACATCCACGTCGCCGTGCTGGATCCGCCGCGCAGCTTCGCCGAGCGCGACCGCCGATGACGAACAGGCCGTGGAGAACGTGAGGTTCGGCCCCGACAAGGCGTGCTCGATGGCGATCCAGGATGCGGCCGCGTTGGTCATTGCGGCGAGCACGCTGTACGGATTCACCCGCTCCGAGGCTTGCGCATAGAGTCGCAGATAACCGTCGTCGGTCGTCTCCGCGCCGCCGAGACTGCTGCCGACAAAGACGCCGCAGCGATCGCGTCGCTCCTTGGCGAAGTCGAGGCGCGCATCGGCAATGGCGCGTTCGGCCGCCGCCAGCGCCAGCCGGCTGACCCGGTCCAGCATTCGCAGGCGGGGTGCGTCGAAATGTGCGCAGTCCTCGAAATCGACGGTCGCAGCGATGGGCGAACGCAAGCGGCAGGCGAGTTCGGGCGGCAAGCGCCGCACGCCGGACCGGCCGTCCGCCATGTTCGTCAACAGTTCGTCGACCGAGTTGCCGATCGGTGCGACGACGCCGAGTCCCGTGATGGCGACGCGGCGCGCCGTCATGGTTCGCGGGCCCGCACGCCGACCGCAGGCGCGTCGGCGGGCGGCCGATTCGCGATCAGTGCGTCGATGTAGCCGACGACGTCCTGCAGCGTGTGCAAATCGGTCGGCGTATCGCCGGGAATCTTGACGTGAAAGCGGTCCTCGATCTTGAACATCAATTCCAGGAAGCCGAGCGAGTCGATGCCGAGGGCGCCGAGCGAGGCGTCCGGCGTCAGACCGGTGCGCGCCACCTGGTAATCGCGAACCAATATGTCCTGCAGCGTCTCGATGGTGTTCATGCTCGCCTCTCAATCGCTGTGATTCGAACGATCGGCCGGCGGGCCTTTCCCGCCCATCGCGCTGCACCGGTCAGTAACGGCGGCCAGCGGCGCAGCAGCAACTGCGCCGCAGCGGCATGGACCGGATGCATTGCCGTATGCGCGTACCAGGCTGCGAACCGCAGCCGCGTGGTGAAGGCGTCGCGCCACGCGGCTGCATAGCGGCGATTGAGGGCGTGGGTGCGGCGCCGATCGAGTCGCGCAGCCGGCTCGCTCAACAGATGATCGGCCAGCAGGCCCGCCGACTGCAGCGCCATGCTGATGCCCTCGCCGATCAGCGGGTGCGCCTCGCCCGCCGCGTTGCCGACGCGGAAGATATCGCCATCGACGCCGACGCGGATCCCGGGCTGGATCGGCCCGACCGAAAGCCACTGCCCCTCGTGCTGTGCGGCATCGAGCAGGCCGTGAAGTGCGGAGCATGAGCGGCCCAGATGCTCGCCGACCGCGGTCCCGGCCGTGGCACCCGGCAGCCGGGCACGGCACATCGCCAGGCGGTCGCGGCGAATACAGCAGGCAAGCGTCGTACGCCCGCCATCGGCGATGACGATTCCGCCGTAGCCGCCGGCGAAGGAGATCACGGCGAGCAATCCGGGTGGGAGCGCCGTGTTGCGCAGGCTCGCCTTGAAGGCAAAGAGATCGGCACCGCGCCTCGCCGCCCGCACGATCCTCGGCACTGCGCCGCCGTCGGTTCGGGTCGGTGCACTCTCCCAGGAGCCATGCGCGTCGATGACGACCCGCGCCCGGCGCGTATCTTCCGTCCTGTGCTCATCCGCCGCCGGGTGCCGGCCCTGCCTCGGTCCCGTGATTGTGCAGACGAACCGGCCGGGGCCGCCGGCCACGGCGCGCACGGTGGCCGGCTGCAGCACCTCGACCCCCATGCCGCGGGCACGTTCGAGCAACAGTTCATCGAGACGATCGCGGCCGATGGCGCGCCCATACCGGTCGGCGCCCGCGGTGCACGGCGGGAACGGCGCGACGACCGTCGCGCGCGCGCCGATCCAGCCGACCCGGCGCAGTTCCGGCCCCGCGATCTCACGAACCGCGGCTCCGACCCCGAGCGCGTCGAGGAGCGATAGGCTGCCCGCGGACAGGCACTCGCCGCAGACCTTTTGCCGCGGATACGCGTGCTGCTCGACCAAGACCACACGCCAGCCGGCGCCTGCGAGCCAGATCGCCGTCGCGGCACCGGCGGGACCGGCGCCGATCACGAGCGCGTCGGCGTCAAGGAGCATCGCCGCCGCCTCGCGCTGCGGTCGCGCGCACCGCCGTAAAGCAATGCATGAACGGCAGCGCGCGAAATTCGGCGACGTTCCAGTCGCCCGCCGCCCGCGCCCAGAGTGTCGACAGTTCCCGTCCGCGAAAGCCTGCGGCAACGCTGGTCACTGCATCCTCGCGGGTGATCCGGTTGGCGCCGATCACGCCGATGCTCGCACTCGCCACGCGACCGAGGAAATCTCGTCGCGGTTCGCCACAGACGAAGGCATCGGTGCGCGCCGCGGCGGCGCTCAACAGTATGCTCAAGCGAGCCGTGTCGAAGTGATGCAGGAACAGCGTCGCGATGCACAAATCATAGCGCTCCGCCACGGGCTCCTGCGCCCAGGCAAGCGCGTCGGCGCAGATCATGGTGACGATCCAGCCGAGCTCCCGGTAAGCCCTGCGCGTCGCCTCCGTCACGAGGTCGTGGCGGTCGAGCAGCGTCACTTCGACCCCCGTCCAGCGTGGATTGAGCACGCGCGCGAGCCGCAGCAAGCAGATGCCCTCCCCCGCACCGAGTTCGAGGATTCGCCGCGGCGGCACCGCGAGTCGCAGTCCCGTGACCGCGCGCCGCAGGATCGAGACGGAATTCATCGCGTGATGAACACGGCGCAGGTCGCGGCGCGAACGCTGCGCCTGCGGATTCTCCGGCGGCAGATCATCCAGGAGTTCTGCGCGGACACGGCGCGGCTTGGTGCGCATTGGACGGCTTACTCGACCGCAAGCAAGGCACCGTGACAGGTGAAGCCGGCGCCAAACGAGGACATCCACCACCAGCCGCCGGGGGCGCCCTCGGCGATGGCCGCGTCGAGGACGAAATAGACGAATGCACTGCTCAGGTTGCCGAACCTGCGCAGCGCGTCGCGGCTGTGGCGCAGCGCCTGGGGCGGCAGGCCCAAACGCTCCTCGAGGGCGATCAGGACGTCGCGTCCACCCGCGTGCATGATCCAGCCGGCGATTTGTTCACGTATCAATCCGGCGCGCTCGAGCGCGGCGACGAGCACTTCGTTGGCGTGCTCGGCCGCGAGCCGCGGCACCGCCCTGGTCAGCACATTGCGCAGCATCCCGGCACGATGTTCGAAGCGCAATGACTCGCGGGCCTGCGGCGCCGTGAGTGAGGCCGTTACACGCCACTCGATCGCACGCCGATCGGGCGATCGTCCGCGCGACAGCACCGCGGCGCCGGCTCCATCGCCGAACAGACAAGCGCTGATCAACACGCCGGGGTCGTTGTCGAGATACATGGCTGCGCTGCACACCTCGACGCAGATCGACAGAACGTGTTCGCATTGGCGCGCACCGAGCAGCGCATGCGCCAGCTGCCAGTTCGGCAGCGCGCCGGCGCAACCCTGACCGACCAGATCGAAGCACAGCACGTCGGGGCGCAAGTCGAGCCGCTCGAGCACGTAGCCGCTGAGGCCCGGGCACAGATACCCCGTGCAGGTTGTGACGATGATCGCGTCGATGGCCGCCGCCGGCAGTCCTGCCCGATCCAGCGCCGATCGACCCGCCGCGGATGCCAATCGCGGCGCTTGCGCGGCGAAACGCCGATGCAAGGTATCGGGATCGATGGCGAACACCTCTTGCAGCGAATCGACCGCGAGCCAGCGCTCTTCGATGCCGTTGTCCCGGCCGAGCACCGCCTTCGTCACCGCGTGCGCGCGCGTGTCCAGCCGTCCGAACCACTCCGATGCCGTGAACGCGGCCCAGCAGTCCTCCTTCGTATAGCGATGTTCGGGTAACGCGGTGCCGAGCGCAGTCAAATACATTCCATCACTCCATGGCGAAGCGGCTCAGCGCGGCACGGCTGGCCAGAGCGGCCGAGTGTAGCGCAAGCAAGATCGCCTCGCTTTGTGCGTCGCCCCCCCGTAGATATCGGGGCGGTCACCGGGCTGCGATTCGTCGGCCGGCGGATTGCGCGCGGACTTTGTTCGACCAACTGGGCATCTGTGGTGCCCCGTACAGACCGCCTCTTGCCCATGAATCTAAATTCGATCCGTGGTCGCAGGACGGTTCGTGCCTGGCGACGGCAGCGCGCCGGCCGCCAGCCGGGGTCAAATTTCAGGAGCACCGCATGAGCATCAACAAGGACCAGGTGAAAGGCCGCTTCGCAAAGGCCGCAGGCGGCCTCAAGGAAGCCGCCGGCAAGATTACGGGCGACGCCAGGCTGCAGGCCGACGGCAACGCGCAGAAGAACCTCGGCAAGCTTCGATCAAAGTACGGCAACGTGCAGCAGTACTTGAAGAAGGGCGGAAAATGAACGGATTCACCCCATCCGCCGCGAAGGCGCAGGCCGAAGCGCCCAACGCGACGCGAGCGCCCACGTCTTGAGCGTCGGACGCCACGTGTCGCTGCGCGTACCCGCGCTCCATCGCGCTGCACAATTTACATCGCGCGGGCCGAGCCTGTGACGCGCCGTGTCTTGTTGATCGACGCCGAGGAATCGGCCGCGCAACGCGCGCAAGATATGTCGCGCGACGGTGATCCGGATGCGTTTGCCGTCGAGCGGGTAGGGCTCTGTGCCGACGCAATTGCGCGCCTGGCCGCTGAGCCTTCGCTCGCGTCGGCGAGCGGCGGGGCGATCGATGCGGTGGTCGTCAATCTCACGCTGCCCGACAGTGCCGGCATCGACACCTTCGAGCGGGTGTTTCGCGCCGCACCACACATTCCGATCATCGTGCTGTGCGCCGCCGCGGATGAGGCTCTCGCCAGAATCGCCATCAAGCGGGGGGCTCAGGACTATCTGCTGACGGAGCGCGTGGACGGCTATTCCCTGGCAAAAGCCGTGCACGTCATGGTCGAACGCGCAAGCACCGCGGACGCGCTCTTCGAGCAGACGGAACGCGCGCAAATCACTCTCGATTCCATCGCCGATGGCGTCATCAGCACCGACGTCGCCGGACGAGTGACCTTTCTCAACGCGGTCGCGCAGAGATTGACCGGTTGGTCGGCGGCCGAGGCCGCCGGCCGTGCGCTCGACGACGTTTTCCACATCGTCGACGGCACGGCCCGGGTGATCGCCCAGCAACCGATGACCCTGGCGATTCGGCGCGATGCACCCGCCTCGCTCGCGCCGAACTGCGTTCTGATCCGGCGCGACGGCCAGGAATTTCCCATCGAGGACTCGGCCGCTCCGATCCACGACCGCAAGCGGGAAGTGACCGGCGCGGTCATGGTGTTTCGCGACGTCACCAACGCGCGCCAGCTGGTGCTGCGCATCGCGCACCAGGCTCGACACGACGACCTGACCAATCTGCCGAATCGTGCACTGATGAACGAGCAACTCGTGAAGGCGGCGGCGCTCGCGCATCGCAACGATCACATGATGGCGGTGCTGTTTCTCGACATCGACCGATTCAAGTACATCAACGACTCGCTCGGCCATGACATCGGCGACCGCCTGCTGCAGTCGGTGGCGCAGCGCCTGCTCTCGTGCGTGCGCGGTTCGGACACCGTCAGCCGCCATGGGGGCGACGAGTTCTCGATCCTGCTCGCACAGGTGGCGCAGGCGCGGGACGCCGCCGTTTTCGCCGACAAGATCCTGCGGCAATTGAGCGAACCCCATCGCATCGACGAACATGAATTGCACGTCACCGTGAGCATCGGCATCGCCACCAGCCCCGCGGATGGGCTCGATGCGAGAAGTCTGCTGAAAAACGCGGATCTTGCGATGTATCACGCCAAGAACCAAGGGCGCAACAACTATCAGTTCTTCCGCTCGGAGATGAATACGCGTCTGATGGCACGGCGATCCATGGAACTGGAACTGAGCCGGGCGATCGAAAACGACGAATTTGCGCTGTTCTTCCAACCGACCATCCAGCTCGCGACCCGCGCCATCACCGGCGTGGAGGCACTGCTGCGCTGGCGCCATCCAGAACACGGGCTGTTGCTGCCCGAACAGTTCTTGCCGCTCGCCGAGGAAAGCGGCCAGATCGTGCCGATTGGCCGCTGGGTTCTGCGCGATGCGTGCCGCCAGGCAAGGTCTTGGCAAGATGCCTGCCTGCCGCCGATGCGCATCGCGGTGAACGTTTCGGCGCGGGAGTTGCGCGGCAAGGACTTCGCCGCCGGGGTCGAGGCGATTCTTCGCGCCGCCGGCCTCGAGCCGAATTGCCTCATGATCGAACTGACCGAGACCATGCTGCTGCGGGACCTGCAAGCGACGGCATGGGTACTGCATGACCTCAAGGCATTGGGCATACAGATCGCACTCGACGATTTCGGCACGGGCTTTTCGAGTCTCAGCCACCTGCAGAAGTTTCCCATCGACGCATTGAAGATCGATCAATCGTTTCTGTGGAATCTGACCGCCGACTCGGGCGATGCCAGCATCGTCGGCGCGGTCATCGGCATGGCGGACGGCCTGCGCATGCGCGTCATCGCCGAGGGCGTGGAGAACCGGGCGCAGCTCGCCGTCCTCGAGGAGCAGTCTTGCCCGGAAGCGCAGGGCTACCTTTTCAGCCGCCCGTTGCCCGCGCCGGAGCTTGCGGAATTTCTCCGCCACGCTCATTTGACGCAGGACATGCACCGCGAACCAGTCGGCCCGACGGCCTGACCGCGACCCGGGCGACGGCGTTGCACCGCGGCATCGGCCGCTTGCGTCCGCGAATTCGCCCATTCCGCACGGCGATTTCGTACGGTAACGTACAGACTCGCAGAACGCGCCGCCATAGGCTGCGGCCCATCCTCGTGCGTACAGGTGGGTAGGTGCGATGACTCAGGGGATTCATTCGATCGCGACCAAAGCGGCGCAGATGACTCTCGATTCCATCGGTGACGGGGTGATCAGCATCGATGTTGCGGGCCTGATCACCTACCTCAATCCCGCCGCCGAACACATGACCGGCTGGTCCTCGCGTGCTGCGCGCGGCCGCTCTCATCTCGAGGTTTTGCGCATCGTCGACGCCGCCAGCCGCGCGCCGGTGCTCGATCCGCTCGCCTTGGCGATTTTGCACGACAAGCCGGCGACGCTGAGCGCGAACAGCGTGCTGATCCGTCGCGACGGCGGCGAAACGGCCATCGAAGACACCTGCGCGCCGATTCGCGACGCCAAGGGCGTCGTGGTCGGCGCGGTGATCGTCTTCCACGATGTCGGCGCGACGCGCGCGCGATCGCTGGAAATGGCGCATCGGGTCCAGCACGACGCGCTCACCGATCTGCCCAACCGCTCGCTGCTCGCCGAGCGGCTCACGCAGGCCATGATTCTGGCGCGACGTCGCCGCAGCCTGCTGGCGGTCCTGTTCGTCGACCTGGACCGCTTCAAGCGGATCAACGACTCCCTGGGTCACGCAATCGGCGATCAACTGCTGCGCTCCGTCGCGCAGCGCATGACGGTCTGCGTGCGCGAGTCCGACACGGTGAGCCGCCAGGGCGGCGATGAGTTCGTCGTTTTGCTGCCGGAGATCGCGCGCATCAAGGACGCGGCGGCCATTGCCGCCAAGATCCTCGCGTCGCTTGGCGCACCGCATCGCATCGAGAACCGGGATCTGCATACCACGGCGAGCATCGGCATCGGCGTCTACCCCGGCGACGGCACGGACGCCGATACCCTGCTGCGTCATGCGGATATCGCGATGCTCGACGCCAAGACGAGCGGCCGCGCGCGGCATCGCTTCTTCGAGCCGCGGATGAGCGAGCGCGTCGCGCAACAAATCGCTTAAGTTCGGGCAGCTGCGGCGGCTTTTGCGGCACGGCGTACCGGCGCGGGCGGTACGGCGGATCCGTGCAATGCGCGCCAGGCGACGGCCGCGAGACGGATCGCGTCCGACTGCGCCGGGTAGCTGTGCAGGATGTCGGCGAGCCGGCGCATGCCGATGTTGCCGTGCATGATCACCGACAATTCGTTGATCATATCGCTCGCGCGGGTCGCGACGACGGTTGCACCGAGAATCTCGTCGCTGCCGGCTCGCACGTGAATTTTCACGAAGCCGACGTCCGTGCCGTCGATGATCGCGCCGTCCACGTCCTGCATCATGATCGTGAAACTGTGCACGGCAATCGCGCGCTGGCGCGCCTGGCGGACGTGCATGCCGATGTGCGCGATCTGCGGGTCGCAATGGGTGCACCGTGGAATCAACCAATGCGGCTGGCGGCGGCGCTTGGCGGCGAACGCGTTGGCCACGGCGAGCCTCGCGGAGGCCTGGGCCACGTTGGTGAATTTATGGCGCAGGCAGACGTCGCCCGCCGCATAGATGTGGGGGTTCGTGGTTCGAAGATGCTCGTCGACCTTGATGCCCTCGTGTGCGGCGTAATCGACCAGCGCCGCCTCGAGACCCAGCTCTTCCACGTTGGGCGTGCGGCCGATGCCGAGAAAGATCGCATCGGCGGCGATCGAATTCTTCGCACCGTTGCTGACGGTGTCGAGCCACCTGCGACCGCCGCATTCGCGCACGCCGACCACGGTGGTGTTCAGTCGCGTCACCACGCCGTCGCGGGCGAGGGACCGGGACAGGATTTCGGCCGCGTCCCGCTCCTCGAGCGGCAGAAATTTCGGTTCGTTCTGCACGATGGTCACCTGCGAACCCAGGCGCGCCAGGGTCTGCGCGAGTTCGCAGCCGAGCGGGCCGCCGCCGACGATTGCGAGGCGCCCGGGAAGGGCGTCGCCGTCGAATATCGTCGCACTGGTGAGATAGCCGATGCGCTCGAAACCCGGGATGGTCGTCGCTTTCGGCCGCGCGCCGGTCGCGACCAATGCCTTGCGGAACTTGAGCTGCTGCGTGCCGCACTGCAGGCGATTTTTACCGGCGAAGCGCGCCTCCCCGAAGAACACGTCGATGCCGCACGCCCGTAGGCGCTCCACGGACTGAACCTCGGCGATGCGCGAGCGGATTCGCCGCATTCGAAGCATGACCGCGCCGAGGTCGGCCTGTGCCGTGCCGGTGTGCGCGACGCCGTACCGGACGGCGTCGCGCATCCCCGCAAGCAGGTTGCCGCTACGCACCAATACCTTCAAAGGCACCGAACCGAGATTCAACGAGTTGCCGCCGATGCACGCACGTTCGACGAGCGCGATGCTGAGTCCCAGACGGACCGCGGCCTCGGCTGCGGCGAGGCCCGCGGGCCCGGCGCCGACGATCACCAGGTCGTATTGCGCCCGTGGCGTCGGATTATGCCATCCGGCCGGATGCACGCGGCGCAGATAGTTATCTTGATCGCCTGCCGCTGCACCCGTCTTGACGCGCTCAAGCGACATCGTCGAGCCAGCCGCCGGCGAAGCCGGAGCGGCGTAAGCCGCGGCGAATCGGTGCGCAACCGCGCATGAGCTGCCAGATGAGGCCGGTACGCTGATTTTCGATCATCATCACCAGCAATCCTTGATCGAGCCCGTAACAACCCTCGGACAGCCAGCCCGTCGCTTGCTCCGTCAGGCTTGGATTGAAGCCGCTCGTGAACTGATCGTCCCTCAGGACCTGTGGATAGCGTGCGAGCAAAGAGCGCGTACCGCGCAGCGCCGAGTCGGCGTCGAAGGGTAGCGTCGCCGCCATCACCCACGGCGCGATCGTGCCGTCGTCCGGCCCGTAGGGCACGCCGCGCGACATGTAGCCGAAACAGCGGCGATCCCTGCCGCTCGACTGCATTTCATCCGGGCCGGGGCCGTCGCCGGCGGTGACCCCCCACAGATCCGCGCCGTAGCCGGCGAAACCGCGTGGGTTGCGAGCCGCATACTCGCGCTGAATCGCGATTGCACTCCTGGTGTTCTCGAAATAATCGCTCGCCGCTTCGCGCATGAACTCGTCGCGTATCCCGCGAAAATCGAGCCACGCGTGCGAGAACAGATGCGTGAACAAGGGACCCGAGTACAGGATGTTTCGGCCGAGCAGGTTCTCCCATTGGTACGTGATGGTCCATGCCGCAAAGCTGCTCGGCGGCAGCGCATGGGTCGGCGAGCCGCCGCCCAGCACGTAGAGGATGGTCGCCTCGTTGTAGCCCTCCCAGCCGTAGTGCAGGAACCCGCCTTCCGGCTTCCAACCCTGCGCGAGCGTCCCGCTGTCGTTTTGCGCCCAGCGCCAATCGGCGCGCCGGTAGAGGTCGTGCACGAGTCGGCGAATTTGCGCCTCTGGTTCGCTGTCGGCGTCGAAAAAGCACGCGGCACACAACATTCCGGCGAGCAACAAGGCGGTATCGATCAAGGACAATTCGCACTGCCAGACGCGTCGCCCGCTATGCATGTCCAGGAAGTGATAGTAAAAGCCCTTATAGCCGGTCGCGTCGGCCCGGTCGCTGTTCGCGCTGCGCCAGAAGAAATCGACGGCCTTCAGCGTGCGCAGTGCGGCGTCTTCGCGCGACAGCCAACCCCGGCGCACCGCGACCACGTAACAGGACAGGGCAAACCCCACGACCGCGATGCTGCACGGCGAATCGACGCGCGAGGTATCGGCGATGAGGCCGTTTTCCGGGTTGGCGTAGCTCGTGAAGTAGGCAAACGCACCGCGCTGCAGGCGTTCGATCATCGCGGCATCGTCGAGTATCGTGACATCATCGGGCATGGCGGCAGCGTCGGGCATGGCGGCGTGGGCCGCAGCGCGCCTAGATCGCCAGTTGCACGGCGGCGACCGATTGGCACGGCATGTGCACGTCCACGCGCACCAGGCCGCCGTCGACGGTGAGCGCATGCTCCTCCGTGCGCAGGCGCGACGCGGCGTTCAGCTCCGCCACCGCCGCCGCCGACAAATACTCCGGTTCGCCCATCTCCTGCCACCGCCTCTTGGCGTTCGCGTGCTGCGAATCGATCCGCTGAATCGTCGCCTGGCGGGTCGATCCGGCGCCCGCGAGCGTGATGCTCACGTCCTCGTCGCCAATCGGATGGCGCGGCAGAGAGAAGTTGCTCAGCATGATGGTCGCGGTCCCGGTGCCGCGGACCAGCCACGCATCGACCGTCGGATGGGCACCGGCGAGCGGCAAGGACTCGCCGCCCAGGGCATGCAGCAATTCGAAGGCGCGGTACGCGGGCTTGGCGATGCCATGCAGGTTCAACAGACCGAAACCGCCGTGGAACGGGATGGACGGAAAATAATTCTCCTCGAAGATGTCCGAGAACGTCCAGTAGCTGTAACCCTGCACCAATCCGCATGCCTCCAGCACGGTCTTGACGATGAAGGCCGCCGCGTACGGCTCGTCGTGCAGATGGTCGCGCGGGTTCGACGAGGTACACCACTCCGTGTAATACACGGGCAGGGAACCCGCCTGCCGGCGCACGCCGCGCGCCTGTTCGCGCAGCACGCTGCGCGTGCTCGCCGCCAATTGCATCTCGGTGTCGTCACCCGGTTTGCCGAACGCATCGGTCGGATATTGATGGGTGCTGATGAAATCGAGCGGTAGGCGGTTCGTGCGGCAAAACGCGATGAAATCCTCCACCCAGGCATTCGCCGCGGTGGCGGGGCCGCCGACCTGCAAGGCCGCATCGACGCTCTTGATCGCGCGGGCCGTATGTCGGTACAGTTCGAAATAATCGCCTTGTTTGCCGCTGCCGAACGCCGTCAGGTTTGGTTCGTTCCACACTTCGAAGAACCATTGACGCACTTCCTCCGCTCCGTACCGCGCCACCCAGTGGGCGGTGAGCGTACGCACCAGCACGGACCAGTCCGCGTAGCTCGCCGGCGCCGTGACGTTGGCGCGGTAGTGAAATACGGTTTGATCGCCGGAACTTAAGGCCGAGGGCATGAAGCTCAATTCGACGAACGGCTTCATACCGATTGAAAGCAGGAAATCGCATATTTGATCGGCGTTGAAGAAGGAGTACAGCAGCTGGTCGCTCTGGCATATCAGCGTGCCCACGTCATCCGACAGCAGGCCGTGAAAGCGCACGTACCGCATGCCGGTTTCGGCGTGTGTGCGCCGCATTTGGGCGCGCCAGTCCTCGCGCAGCGCCAAGGTGGCATGTCCGCTGCCGACCGTGTGCTCCCAAAAGTGCGGCATCGCCGTCGACGCGGCGGCAAGATCACCGCTGAATTGCGCGGTGGCGCTCATTCGGTCGCGGCGGGAGGCTCTCTCGCCGGTCGGCTAGGGATCGTGCGCATGATCGCTGAGCCTAGGGACATCGACGGCCGCGTTCCGTGTGCTGGCGCGCAGACGGCGCCGGCGGTCGCCGACGTGTGTGTCCGTTGCCGCACAGACGCGCGGCACCGCCGACAGCAGCATTGAGCCTCGAACGGCCCGCGGCCGCGGCCGATCGCCGGTGTTCGCGCCGCGCCGCGAGATGCAGCATGAAACACACGAAGATCAAGTGGCTCGATTGTCCGCAGAAGCACGATTACCCGGCGGCGCAGTCGTACCTGCAACTCAGCATGGAGCCGCGGGCGGCGAAGAAGCTGATCGAAAAGCTGCGGCACGCGAAGCTCACGCATTTTGCGGCGAAGGACGTCTTTCGCGCCTCGGGCCTGTCGTTGCTCGGTGTCAGCGACAGCCATGTCCAGGAGAAGAGGACGCAAATCATCGAAGCTCAGGCCCTGTCGCCGATCTTGCTGCATCGGAACCGGCGCAACGGCCGGCTGATCATCGCCGACGGCTATCATCGTCTATGCGCCGTCTACACATTCGACGAGGACGCCATGGTTCCCTGCAGGATCGTCTGAGCGGATGGGTCCGGCCATCCGCCGCGAACCCCCATGAGATCCGCCGCGCCGCGGCCGCCGCGCACGCCCGTCGGGATGCGCATGTTGACTTCGCACGCCGCGCCGGATTTCCTCGATTCGGCGCACGAGTGGCGACGGCTGTTCGCAGAAGCCTGGGGGACGTTTTTGCTGGTGGTCGTCGCGGCCGGCGCGACGGTGGTCGCCGCCGGGAGCGGCGGCGCGATCACGCTCGGCATGCGCGTCGTCGCCCCCGGGTTGATGGTCATGGCGATCATTTATTTCATGGGCGCCGTCGGCGGCGCGCATCTGAATCCTGCGGTAACCTTGGCGTTCGCGGCACGGCGCAATTTTCCCTGGCGCCGGGTGCCCGGCTACCTCGGCGCACAGTGCGTAGGCGCCATCGCGGCGGCGGCGTTCCTGCGCGCGATGTTCGGCAACGTCGCGCTGCTCGGCGCGACCGTGCCGGCGGCGGGTACGAGCGACCTACAGGCGCTCGTCATGGAAATCCTGCTGACGACCGGCCTGGTCGGCACGATTCTCGGCACGGCCTCCGGGGCTCGCAATATCGGCGCGAACGGCGCGCTCGCGGTGGGCGGATACATCGCGCTCGCCGGCCTTTGGGCGGCGCCGATCAGCGGCGCGTCGATGAATCCCGTGCGCTCATTCGCGCCGGATTTGCTCCGCGGCGATCTGACGACGACGTGGATCTACGTGCTCGGACCGTTGCTGGGCGCGGCGATCGCGGTGGGTTTCGAGTGGATCTTGAAGGGCCACGCAACCGCGAGCGGGACCTTGGCGGCTCAAGGGGAGCCGCCAGGCGATGAGGAATCGCCAGGTGGGGGATGAGGCGGGTGCGCCTTCGACGGCCGCGCCGCCCGCGCCGCCCCGGTGCCCGTTGCGCCGGCCGTCGCGTCGCCGATGACCGCGGACCGCAGCGCCCGGTTCCAGATGCGCACGAACGAGGTACGCGCGGTCACGAACGCCGCAGCTGCGTCGGCGGTGCCGGTCGCGGCGGCCGGCTGCAGCGGCCCATGCGCGTGCGCAAGCCATAAACCGGCCGCGGCCATCAGGATCAGCATCGCCGCAACGGCGGCGGGGAGCGCGCTGCGGCTGCGCGGCGACGACGCCGGCAAGAGGGCGGACAGCGCCGGCAAGGGCGGCACGGTCACGCCTGCGTTCAGCCGGCGTACCCATCGGCCGATGTCCGCCGGGCGGCGGTCGCGCCGCAATTCCAGTCCTTGCCGCAACGCCCGCCAATGGCGCGCGCTCAAGCCGCGTGGACGGCTCGGGCTGAGCCCCGCGGCGCGGGCCTCGACGGCGGTGCGATTGGCAAAGGGATGTTTGCCCGACAGCAATACATACGCGACACAGGCGAGCGCAAACAGATCATCGGATGCATTGGCGCCACGTCCTTCGAGCACCTCGCAACTCGCGTACCGCAACGTCGCCATCAGCAGCGGCTGGTGCCCGGACGCTGCGGCGATCGAGGGATCGATCTTCACGCGCTGGGATGAGCCGAAGTCCAGGACGCGCACCTCGCCGTTGGCGGTGAGGAAGAGGTTTTGCGGGTTGACGTCACCGTGCACGACGCCGCGTGAATGCGCGTGCGCCAGGGCCATCCCGACGGCGTGAACGATCGCTCGCGCATGGCCGCTCGCCAATGAGGCGCCGCCCTGCCCGCTGACCAGATGGCCGAGCGTCGACCCCTCGAGCAATTCCATCGTCAAGAACGCGGCGTCGCCATCGCGATCGAAATCGTGCACCCGCAGGATGTTCGGGTGCGATAGGGACTGCAAGTTCAGGAATTCCGTGAGCAATTCGCGCAGCAATTCCGGCCGCTGCGTCACTTCAGTGTGCAGCATCTTGACGGCCAATCGTCGGCTGCCCGCGCCGATGCCGCTCAAGGTTTGGTCGACGACTTCGTAGATCGTGCCCATACCGCCTTGCCCGACGATCCCGGTGACGCGGTAACGGCCGCGCAGGGTGTCGCCGACCGCCAGGCAGCGTGCGCCGATCGCCAAGGCGCGCGCCGCGGTCGGCGAGCCGGCCGGCGGCGCGGCGACGCCGCCGGCGCTCGGGCCGGCGGGGGGCGCATCGGGTGCCGGCCCGACCGGCGCGGTCACATCGGACGGCGCCGCGGGATCGCGCCATCGCGGCGGCGGCGCCGTCCGGGGGGTATCGCGCTCGCCGTTCACCAACAAAGCGCCCAGGCGCGCTTTGAGCTGCCGATAGTCCTCGGCGCGGATCTTGCCGCGTCGAAAATACTGATCGACCGTCGACAGAATCTCGCAGACATCATCCGGCGCCGTCCGCGCAAGGTCGTACGCCGCGCGCAACAGCACGGCCCGATCGTAGTCGCCGATCGTCAAGGGGTCGAGGCGCGCCTGGATCGCCGCCGCGCCGCGCGAGACGATCGCATCGTCCAATTCCGAGCTTGCACTCATGACGGCAGTTTCACGCACCGGGACCGGTCACCGACGATACCCCATGGGATGGCCGCGGCAAAGCCCCGCACGGGACGGCCGATGGGCGCAATCGGCAGGACCGCGCCTCCTGCGCAAAAACTGTGCATCACTCGGCGTGTCGACGCCTCAGCGCAAATGCAGGCCGCCCGTGCCGCCGAACAAGCCGAGCAAACCCATGACGATGAGGTAGATCGCCACGATATAATTGAGCAGGCGCGGGACCAGCAAGATCAACACACCGGCAATCAGCGACACGAGCGGGCCAAGGCTCAAGTGCAAGTTCATGTTCATGAATGACTCCAACTCGGATTCCACGCCGCGCAAACTCCAACCCGGCCCGGCCAATATAGGCCATCGACGTCGCACCACCGTGCGCTGGCACACGGACGCCACCTGGTGGGCCGGGTCAATGCGGCTGAGGACGAGCGCGCCGGCTGCCGCAGGCGCCGATGGCTCCTGCCGGGGTTCTTTGCGGTGACATCGCCGAAATTCGCGGCGCGGGCGGGCTCCGACTTGGTCGTGGCCGGGGGATTGCGCGCTCCGCTGCGCGGCGCGCGGGATTTTGCACCGCCGCGCTGGTTGCGCAACCCGCACCTGCAAACCATTCTCGCCTCGGCCGGACTCGGCGGCCGCACGCTCGTGCGCGATTCTTTGCTGCTCGAGCGGCAGACGCGCGCCGAAATACTCGAACTCGACGGCGACGTGCGCCTCCAAGGCTTCCACACTGCGCAGCGCGCGCTGCCCGAGCGCTTGGGCCTCGTGATGTTGCTGCACGGCTGGGAGGGTCATGCGCGGTCCAGCTATGTCGTGGCGGTCGCCGCGTGTTTGGTGCGCGCCGGATACGATGTGTTCCGCTTGAATTTTCGCGACCATGGCGACAGCCACGGCCTCAACGCCGAGCCGTTTCACTCCTGCCGGCTGGAGGAAGTGGTGGCCGCAGCGGCGCGCGTCTTCGCCCGTCCGGGGCCCGGGTTGCACGCAATCGCCGGATTCTCTTTGGGCGGCAACTTCGCGCTGCGCGTCGCCGGCGCCGCTCCGGCGCGCGCAATTGCGCTCGACTACGCGCTCGCGGTATGCCCGGTGATCGATCCGGCCGCCGGGCTGCACCGGCTCGAGCGCGCCCGCCTCTACCATGCCTACTTCATGCACAAGTGGCGCGCTTCCCTGCGGCGCAAGCAGTCCCTGTTCCCGACGCGCACCGTGATTGCGTCGCAGGAACTGCGCCTGTCGATGCGCGAGTTGACCCGCGCGCTCGTCATGCGCCACACGGACTTCGCATCGCTCGAGGCCTACCTCGACGGTTATTCGGTGGCCGGCGACCGCTTGGCGGGGCTGCGGGTTCCGGCCACGATCCTGGCCGCCGCCGACGATCCGCTGATTCCGGTGGCCGACTTTCGCGCCTTGCGGCTGCCCGATTGCGTGGAGCTCGACATCGCGCCACACGGCGGGCATTGCGCATTTCTCGGCGGTTGGCGCTCGCGCGGCTTCCTCCAGGAATACCTGCTCGCGCGCCTCCAAGCGCGCGCGGGCGCAGGCCGCGTCGATCAATGCCATGAGTTCCCATGTTCGTTCCCAGCCGAACCGAGCGTTCCAAAGGCAGACCCATGTTGACCGTCCATCACCTGAACGATTCGCGCTCGCAGCGCATTCTCTGGTTGCTCGAAGAGCTGGCCGTGCCGTATGAGATCGTGAAGTATCAGCGAATGAGTCCCGTGCCATACGCGCCGCGGGAACTGAAGGGGGTGCATCCGCTCGGCAAATCGCCGGTCATCACCGATGCCGGCAGGACCATCGCGGAATCCGGCGCGATCGTCGAGTATCTGCTCGATCGCTATGGCGGTGGCCGATTCCGTCCCGCACCGCAGTCGACGGAATACTGGCCCTATGTGCAGTGGATCCACTTCGCGGAGGGCTCGGCCATGCTGCCCCTGCTGCTTGCTCTGTATACCTCCCGTCTCGGTGATGGCGCGGCGGCCCTCAGGCCGCGCATCGATGCGGAAATCGCCAACCACCTCTCATACATGGAACAAGCGCTACAGGGCAGGGATTATTTTGTCGGTGCCGGACTCAGCGGCGCCGACATCATGCTGAGCTTCGTCGTCGAAGCGGCCGGCGAGCGCTTGCGGCCATACCCGTCCCTGATGGCCTACCGCGACCGGCTGCAGGCGCGGCCGGCTTACCGGCGTGCGCTGCAGAACGGCGGTCCCTATCGCTTCTCGCAGCACGGATGAGGCCCGCCGCCCGGAGCAAAATGCCGGGATACCCGGCGCAGAGGGTGTACCGTGGGCGCACGAGTATGACGCCGAATTCGCTTGCGAGGATTTTCCCGCGCTGCGGCGTGATGCGATGCGAGGCGCTGGATGGACCAGTATTTTGTCGCCAACCGTGTGTTGGCAAGTCTTCCCCCGAAGGATAGCCGGCGCCTGCGGGGTCTACTCGAACCGGTCACCCTGAATTTCCGGCAGGTGCTCTACGAACCAGGCCGGCCGATCCACCATATTTATTTTCCGATCGACTGCTTGATTTCCCTGCTCACTTCGGTCGACAAGCGCCGCAGTCTCGAGGTGGGCATGGTCGGCAATGAAGGCATGGCGGGAATGCCGTTCATCCTCGGGGTCGGCATATCCGGCGTTCGCGCGCTCGTCCAGGGAAGCGGCACCGCACTGCGCATGCCGTCGGCGCCGTTTCTGCGCGAATTCAATCGCAATCCGCCGCTGCAGGAAGCCTTGTACCGATACACGTTTGCGCTGATGAGCCAGATATCGCAGACCGCCGCTTGCAACCGCTTCCATGAGGCCGAAGAGAGGCTCGCCCGCTGGTTGCTGATGACGCGCGATCGCGTCGGATCCGGCGAATTCTTCCTGACACACGAGTTTCTCGCCCACATGCTCGGACTGCGGCGCGAGGGAGTGACGCAGGCCGCAAGCGCGCTCAAGCGCCGGGAAGCGATCGAATACCGCCGCGGCAAGATCCAGATCTTGAACGAACGAAAACTCGAGGCGGCCGCCTGCGTTTGCTACCAGGCGGTACAGTCGATATTTGCGCGGGCCCAGGGCCGATTGCCGGGCTGAACTCCTGCGCATGGTGCGCATGGTGCGCATGGTGCGCATGCGGGGCGGACCCCGCGGGTCATCTTCCGGTTGGCGTGGCCGCGAGTTCCGGTTGGAGTGGCCGCGAGCCGCCTAGATCCGCGGCGTCGATCGGCGCTGCGACGACACGTGGTCGTTCCAGTAGCCCTTGCGCCGGTGGTGGCCGAACACCGCCATCTCCTGAGCCCGATCCACAGGCCGATCCACGAGGTACGGCGGCGCGCTCTTGACCGCAGCGCGGGTCAGATTGACGACCACCTGTTCCTGCGCCCAGCTGACGCTCTCGATCCACTGCGGCGAAATGAGTACCCGGTGGCCCATCCACCAGTTGCTCGTATCGGCGATCATGTAGCGAATCGCCCAGGAATCCTCATCGATCAGCAACTCGCGCACGTGTCCCAGGTCGCCATCGCTCGCGTGCATTCGATAGCCCACCACCGCTTTGCCGCTGCGCAAGTGGTGATCGTCGTGCGAATGCCGCTCGGCGTCCGCCTCCGCATCCGCGCGCGCGCCTCGCGCCTGATCCTGCCGGTACGCGCCGTCCGTACCGCCGTAACCCACACCGCTCAACAGCATTCCCGGAAAGGCGCCGCCGCCCCAGAGCCCCGCCCCGCCCCAATAGTAAGGATAGCCGTAATAGCCGAGATAGCTCATTTCGTGCTGGCGCGAAACCGGCCGATCGGTGTCGATACCCGGACTGTCCGCGACTTGCTTCTTGGTGATGGCGACCGGTAGCGATTTTGCGGACCAGTCCGGCTTGCCGACCGCAATGGGCGAGATCAATACGCGCCGGTTGGCGAGCCACACGCCGGTCTCGACGACGAAATAGCGCAACACCCAGGATTCATCGTCGAAGTAGCAGTCCTTGACCCGGCCGATCTCGCCATCGGTCGCGCCGATCGAGCACGTCTCGAGATCCGACAGGCTGCGGAACATGGGCGCCCCTCCTATGAATTGTCGATCCTCATCGCCGAGTCCAGGCATGCGGCTGCGCATGCGGCCGTGCGTGGCAAAGCTCGCTTCGCGGTCGCCCGAGCAGACCGTCCCTCTATTGATGTTCCTGATTATGGCAGTCACCCTGGCGCTGCTGGTCACAATCCCGACGGCGTTGATCCTGTCCGCCGTTGTTATCGCCGCCACGCCGCTGTTCCTGCACGGCGCCGCGGTCCCGGTAGCCGCCGCCGTCCGGCCACACGCAACCGGAGAGACCGACGAGGCTTCCCATCAGCACCAAAAAGGCAACGCGATATGGCGGTTTCATGAACTTCTCCAGAGCGGTGCCCGGCACCTTGCGAATGTAAAGTCCCGTGAGCCTAGCGCCGGATCATGCGCTCGTCCGTACGCTGCAGCACGCTGCGGTCCGAGGCGCATCTATTGCGCCGCGAAGAAGGATCGGGCGGCCGCGAAACAGAACGGCGCCACCAGCGTCGCGTGGTAGGCCTGCGCGACCGCAAACGCTCCCCCATCGGTCGCACCGGCGGCGATCGCCGATGCGGCGACCAGTTCCTTGGCCAATGCGAAGCCGCTTTTGAGGCTGGCGTAGGGATCGCTTGCGGTCGCCGGCGCTTCGAGGTCGAGGACGCTGATCGCCGCAGTGCTCGGGGCGCGTGACGCCCAATAGTCCTGCATGAGCTGCGTGTTGAACCAGAATACCAGCGGGTCGAGATCGCCGCCGCAGAGCAGGATCGGCGCGGTCGGCAACCAGTCGCGCAGATCGTTCGCACGCAGGGCTTGGCGCATCGGCAAGCCGGGATTCGCCGCGGCAACCCCGGTCGTCACGCTGGGCCAGCCGCCGTCGGGATTCTGCTGCGCGTCGAGCAGGTAGGCGAGGCGGTAGGAGTTCTGCAGCAAGTTGCCGTTGCCAAAGCCGAGCGCGAAAACGGCGGCGAGGTTCGCCGGGCTCGTCGGCGGCGTGATATCGGCCATGGAAGGCTCGGGCGGCGTCGCGCTGAACAATGCATACTCCGGCAACTTGCCCTCGGCATACAGTTGGCTTCGGGGCGTCGTGCTCGGCAACAAGGCGTCGATACCGGCGGCGTACTGCGGCGAGAATACTTCGCCGGGATCGGTGTAGATGTTGCCATAGGCCTTTTGGTAAGACGTGAACAGCAGGGTCGAGGACACGGGCGCGCCGCCGTTGACTTCGCCGTTGAACACCGCGTCGACGAAGGCCGCGAGCGCGTACGGCCCCGACATCGGCGCCGCCGCCGTAACCTGCATGCCTTCGGCCTGCATTTCGCGATCCGTCGCCATCGCCACGTAACCGCCCTCCGAGTATCCGGTGATGAACAGCCTGCCGCTGTCGCTGGTCAAAAATCCCGAAGCCAACGGCAGAGCGGTGCGAGCCGCGGTCAGCGCATCGATCATGTCCGCGGCCGCCTGCGCGGCGATCAGATAGGGATGATACGGCAGCGTCGAGGTGTCATAGCCCGCATAGTTCGGCGCGACGACGATGTCGCCTTGGGAGGCGAACAGCGCCTCCAGCGACAGGGTCTCGGCATTCTGCTGATTGGTCATGTCGAACGAGCGATCGGTCGTCGTGCCGTGCGCGTACAGGACGATCGGGCGGGCGCCGGTGCAATTCGCGCCGAACCCCGTCGGCACCATCAGCGCGGCCGACGCCGTCGTCGCTTCGTTGGCGCCGCCGACGGTGGCGTACTCGATGTGATAGATCAAGATGTCGCAGATCGGCGTGCCGCTGAGTGCCAGCAGCGGCTGATTGGCGAGAACGTTGAGCTCGATCAGCAGATTCGGCGCCGTCACCGTGGCCAAAAGTTGCGGCGGCGTTTGCAGCAAGCTGCCGCGCGGCGGTGTCGTCGCTGCGCCGAAGGGCGAATGCGCGCCGCCGCCGCACGCCGACAGCAACAACAAGGCCGCAAACGCCGCATGACGGCCGGTTTTGCGCCCGCTGGCCGGTCGGCGGCGGCACAGAATCCCGGGGGGCTTTTCCTGGCGAAACATGCCCACCGAGCCTATCCGTCCGGGCGCCCGACGGTCGGTGCGCACTCGCACAGAGGATGAGCGAGTCAGCGGCAGAGGAAAGTCGGGCGACCCTCATGATCGAGAATGCTGCGCTCGGCGAGCCAACGGCGTGCATCTTGCGCATCCTCGAGAAACCAGGCCGACGCGCTGCCGAGACGAAAGCTGTATCCCCAGTCGTCCATGTCGCGAAACATGCGTGCCCGGCCGACATTCGGCAATTGCTCGGCGAGCGTGATCTGCAGGTAGCACACCGCGCTTTCCTCCGCATGATCGCCGCCGGCGTCGGTATCGAGGCCGGTCCTGCGCTCGGCCGTCATGCAGGCGAAGTGGGCCGCTTCGTGCAGGACCGAATGGACCGGCGTGTCCAGGCGCAGGAAGATGCCGCCGCCGAGGAGGCCCGCCTCGCGTTCGCCCCAATATGACCCGGGAATCGCCTCCTCCGGCGCGACCAGCGAGATGCGAAGACCGTAGCGCGCCAGCAGCTGCGCAAGCGCAACGCGATCGATGCCACTGACCAACAAAACGCCCACTTCGATCGCCGCCGCCCGGCTACTTCAGGCTCGCGATCCGCCGCATCGCGATCGCCACCAGATCGCGCGCCATCTGCCGGCGCAGCATATCGGCTTCATGCTCCTTCGCAAGGACCGCCTGTTCGGAGAAGCTGTAATCCTGCGTCAGACTGATCGTCTGCGGCGCCAGCAGTTGCCGCTTCGCATCGTGCACCGAGTAGGTGACGGTGTAGATCAACAGGTATTCGGTCGGGATGTTGCGGGCCGAAACGGAAAGCACCCGCTGTTCGACCGAATCGCGCGACACGTCGACCGTCGCCGTGGCGCCGGCCGCGCTCGGCTGCGCTACGGCACCATCCGCCTGCAGCTGCTGACTGAAGAAGCGCGCGAAGTCCGAATACGGATCGGCGAACGACAGATGCGGGCGCGCGAGCACCGCCGGCAAAGGCGCACTGCCGGCGAGGTGGAACCCACAGCCGCCAAGCACGGCGAGCGCAACGAGCGCGAGCGCCGGCCGCCATGACCCGGGCGCGAGCCTGCCGGTGCGCAAGGACTCAGAGGACGACATTGACGAGCTTGCCCGGAACGACGATGACCTTGCGCACCACGCCGTCGCCGACGAATTTGCGCACGTTCGGGTCGGCGAGTGCCGACGCGCGGACCGCCTCACCGCCGGCGTCCGCGGCCACGCAGATTCGGCTGCGCCGCTTGCCGTTCACCTGCACCACGATTTCGATCGTCGCCTGCTCGAGTGCCGAAGCATCGACCGACGGCCAGCGCTCGTCGATGATCGCCGTGGCGTGTCCGAGCGAGCGCCAGAGCGCGTGCGTCACGTGCGGAATGATCGGCGACAGGCAGAGCACCGCGGCCTCCAGGCCCTCCTGGATCACCGCCCGATCCCGCGCTCCGCGCGGCGCGAACCGGCCGAGCGCGTTCAACAGTTCCATGACCGCCGCGATCGCCGTGTTGAACGTCCGTCGCCGGCCGAGGTCGTCCGTGACCTTGGCGATCGTGTGATGCGTCTGCCGGCGGATCGAGCGCTGTGCCTCGTCCAGATCGCGCAGGTCGAGCGGCGCGGCGCCCCCCGTGGTCACGTGGTCGTAAACCGCCTTCCACAGGCGCTTGATGAACCGGTGCGCGCCCTGCACGCCGTCGTCGGACCACTCGAGCGTCTGTTCCGGCGGCGCGGCGAACATCGTGAACAGTCGCGCCGTGTCGGCGCCGAATTCCTCGACCAGCACCTGCGGATCGACGCCGTTGTTCTTCGACTTGGACATCGTGACGACGCCGCCCGAGAGCACTTCGGTGCCGTCCGCGCGCAGCGTGGCGCTGCGCCGCCCGTCGGCCGGATCGATCTTGACCTCGACGTCCGCCGGATTGAAGTATTCGACGCGCCCCGCCGGGGGCCTGCGATAGAAGACCTCGTTGAGCACCATGCCCTGCGTGAACAGCTTGGCGAACGGCTCGTCGAACGACACCAGTCCCAAATCGCGCATCACGCGGGTCCAGAATCGCGAATACAGCAGGTGCAGGATCGCGTGCTCGATCCCGCCGATGTACTGATCGACGGGCAGCCAGTAGCCGACGCGGCCGTCGACCATCGCACGCGGATTGTCGCTGCACGCATAGCGCAGGAAATACCACGATGAGTCGACGAACGTATCCATCGTGTCCGTCTCGCGACGGGCGGCGGCGCCGCAGCGCGGACAGCGGCAGGCGAGAAATTCGGCGCACTTCGCGAGCGGATTGCCGCTCCCGTCCGGCACGAGATCCTCGGGCAACAACACCGGCAGGTCCGAGTCCGGCACGGGCACCGCGCCGCAACTCGCGCAATGGATGATCGGGATCGGACAGCCCCAGTAGCGCTGCCGCGAGATACCCCAGTCCCGCAAGCGCCAGGTGGTCTGTAGCTCGCCGAGGCCCGCCTTGGCCAGATCCGTCGCGATCGCCGCGACGGCCGCCGGGTAGTCGAGGCCGTCATAGGCCCCCGAGTCGACACAGCGCCCGTGCTCGGCATACCAGGGGTGCCAGGTATCGCTTGCAAAGGGTTTGCCCTCGACCTCGATGACCCGCTTGATCGGCAGCGAGTAGCGCTTGGCGAACTCGAAATCCCGCTCGTCGTGCGCCGGCACGCCCATCACGGCGCCCGTGCCGTAGGTCATCAACACGTAATTGCCGACCCAGACGGGCACCGGCTCGCCGCTCAAGGGATGACGCACATGCAAGCCCGTCGGCATGCCTCTCTTCGCCTGGGTCGCGAGCTCGGCCTCGGTCGCCGGCCCGCGCTTGCATTCCTCGACGAAGGCGGCAAGCGCGGGATCCTGGCGCGCGGCATGGGCCGCGAGCGGGTGTTCCGCCGCGACCGCGCAAAAGGTGACCCCCATGATCGTGTCGGGCCGCGTCGTGAATGCGCGCAAGACGCCCTGCACGCCGTCGAATGCGTACGGAAAGCCGAGATTGACCCCCTCGCTGCGGCCGATCCAGTTCGCCTGCATCGTGCGCACCCGCTCCGGCCAACCGAGCATGCCGTCGAGCGCGCTGAGCAGAGCCTGCGCGTAGCGCGTGATCCCGAGGTAGTACATCGGGATCTCGCGCTTCTCGACGAGGGCGCCGGTGCGCCAGCCGCGGCCGTCGATCACCTGTTCGTTCGCGAGCACCGTTTGATCGACGGGATCCCAGTTCACGACCCCGGTCTTGCGGTAGGCAATCCCCTTGTCGAGCATGCGCAGGAACAACCACTGGTTCCAGCGGTAGTACTCCGGGCGGCAGGTCGCGATCTCGCGGCGCCAATCGACCGCGAGCCCGAGCGATTTGAGCTGCGTGCGCATGGTCGCGATGTTGTCGTAGGTCCACTTCGCGGGCGGCACGCCGTTGGCGATCGCCGCATTCTCCGCCGGCAGTCCGAAGGCGTCCCAACCCATCGGCTGCAGGACGTTCTTGCCGTGCATGCGCATGAAGCGTGCGAGCACGTCGCCGATCGTGTAATTGCGCACGTGACCCATGTGGCAGCGGCCGCTCGGATAGGGAAACATCGACAGGCAGTAGTACTTGTCCCGGGCCGGATCCTCGGCGACGACGAAGCAGCGCCGATCGGTCCAGTAGCGCTGCGCTTCGGCCTCGATCGCGGCCGGATCGTATCGTTCTTGCATGATGGGTCGGCAGAATACCCGAGATGGCGCCGGGCCGCGATGCGCGCCCGCGCCTCAGATCCGGGGTTCCTCGCCCTCCGGCGCTGTGTGCTCGGTGGGCGTCGTGACACGCAACAGATCGATCCTGCGGCGGTCGGCGCGCACGACCCGGAATTCCAGTCCGCCCACCTGAATCGTCTCGCCCCGGCGGGGCAGGCGGCCGAATTCCTGCATCAGCAGTCCGCTGATCGTGTCGAAATCCACATCGGGGAAATGCGTGCCGAAGTAATGGTTGAAAACCCCGATGGGCGTCAACGCCCGTACCGAGAACTCGCGCGGTCCTTCCTTGCGGATCGTCAGATCGTCCTCGACGTCGTGCTCATCGTCGATCTCCCCGACGATCTGCTCGATCACGTCCTCGATCGTCACCAGGCCGCAGACACCGCCGTATTCGTCGACGACGATCGCGATGTGATTGTGGCTGCGGCGAAATTCCTTCAGCAGCACGTTCAAGCGCTTGCTCTGCGGCACGAACACCGCCGGCCGCATGTATTCGCGTATCGCGAACGCCTCGGCGTCGGCGATCTGCAATCGCAGCAGATCCTTCGCGAGCAGGATGCCGACGATCTGGTCGCGGTCATCGCCGATCACCGGAAAGCGCGAGTGGCCCGAATCGACCACGTGCGCGACGATCCGCTGCGGCGACTCGTGGTGCTCGACGAACACCATCTGCGAACGCGGCACCATGATGTCCCTGACCTGCATGTCGGCGACCGACAGGACGCCTTCGAGCATCGTCAGGGCATCGGCGTCGAACAGCTCGCGCGCGCTTGCCTCGCGCAATCCGTCGATCAACGCGGCGAGATCGCGCGGCTCCCCGGCCATTGACTTGGTGATTCGTTTCAGCCAGCGGCCGGTACCGCCTTGTGATAGCTCGGACATCGGCTCCTAGGATACGCGATCACGCGTAGGGGTTCGAAAATCCAAGCCGATCAAGGATTTGAACCTCTTTGGCGATCATCACGCGGGCCTGCGCGTCGCGTTCATGATCGAAGCCGCGCAGGTGCAGGACGCCGTGCACGACCATGTGCGCCCAGTGCGCCGCCACCGGCATGCCGGCCGTGCGCGCCTCGCGCGCGACCACGGGCGCGCAAATAACCAGCTCTCCGAGGTGGATCCGGCCGTCCGCAGTGAGCCCGGGCCCGGCGAACGACAGCACGTTGGTCGGCGTGGCCTTGTGCCGAAAGCGCTCGTTCAGCCGGCGGCTGCGGGCCGTGCCCACGACTCGCACCTCGAGGGTCGCCGGCGCGGCCGGCGTGGCGGCGGCCGCCGTCGCCCAACGCCGCAAATCCGCCGGCCTGGGAACCCAGGGCCTGCGCGCCGCGTAGCTCACCTCGACGCTGAGCCGCGGCTCAAGGTTGCGCGGGCGTGCGTTGCGCCGCGCTCGCCTCATAGGCCTCCACGATGCGTTGAACCAGCGGATGACGCACCACGTCGCGGGAACTGAACATCGTGAAGGCGATGCCGCCCACGCCGCGCAGGATGTCGATCACGGTGCGCAATCCCGATTGTTTCGCGCTCGGCAAATCCGTCTGCGTGATGTCGCCCGTCACGACCGCCTTCGACCCGAAGCCGATGCGCGTCAAGAACATCTTCATCTGTTCGCTCGTCGTGTTCTGCGCTTCGTCGAGAATCACGAAGGAATCGTTGAGCGATCGGCCGCGCATGAAGGCGAGCGGCGCGACCTCGATCACGTTGCGTTCGATCAGCTTCGCGACGCGCTCGAAGCCCAGCATCTCGTACAAGGCGTCGTACATCGGCCGCAGGTATGGATCGACCTTCTGGGTCAGATCGCCGGGCAGGAACCCGAGCCTTTCCCCGGCCTCGACCGCCGGGCGCACCAGGATGATGCGACGCACCTTCTCCTCTTGCAGCGCCTCGACCGCGCAGGCGACCGCGAGATAGGTCTTGCCGGTCCCGGCCGGACCGATACCGAAGGTCAGGTCGTGCGTGCGCACGTTGCTCAGATATTCGAGCTGATGGCGCCCGCGCGCGCGCACCATGCCGCGGGCGGTGCGAACCTTGAGTTCCTCGGGCGCCTGCGGCTGCTCGGCGCGCATGGCGCCCGGCTCCATGGCGAGTTCCTGCAAGGCCATGTGCACGCGCTCGGGATCGATCGGCTCGCGCGTTGCACGGTCGTACAGATCGCGCAGCACCGCTTCGGCCCGCGCGGCGCCGGCCTCGCCGCCGACGATCTGGAATCGATTGCCGCGTCGGCGTATCTCGACGCCCAGGCGTTGCTCGATCGCCCGCAAATGCGCATCCAGCGGGCCGCAAAGCTCGACGAGACGGACATTGTCCGCCGGCTCGACGATGAGGTCGCGCGGCGCCGGGGCGGAACTCACGGCGAGAGGCCGTCGAGCAGCCGGCCGCGCAGGGAATTCGGCATCGCTTCGGTGATCACGACATCGACCAGGCGGCCGATGAGGCCCGCGCCGATGGACACCGGCGGGTCAAAATTCACCCAGCGGTTGTTGTCGGTCCGGCCGGCGAGTTGCCGCGGATCGCGCTTCGAGGGCCGTTCGACGAGGACCCGCTGGCGGCTGCCCACCATGCGCTGCGAAATCGACCGCGCCTGGGAATTCAGCCGCTGTTGCAGCGCAAGCAAGCGCTGTTGCTTGACCTGCTGGGGCACTTCGTCGGCGAGCGCCGCGGCCGGCGTTCCCGGCCGGCGGCTGTAGAGGAAGCTGAAGGACTGGTCGAATCCGCACTCCTGCACCAGGTGCATCGTCGCCGCGAAATCCGCAGCCGTTTCACCGGGAAAACCCACGATGAGGTCGGTCGAGAGGCAGATGTCCGGCCGGATCGACCGGAGCTTGCGCAATTTTTGCTTGTACTGCAGCACGGTGTGGCCGCGCTTCATTGCCGCGAGAATTCTGTCCGAGCCGCTCTGCACGGGCAGGTGCAGGAAATTGCCGAGCTTCGGCACGTTCGCGTATGCCTCGATCAGGCTGTCGTCGAAGTGGAGCGGATGCGAGGTCGTGAAGCGGATGCGCTCGATCGGGTCGATCGCCGCGACATGATGAATCAGCGTCGCGAGATCCGCGACCGTCCCGTCGCTCATCGGCCCCGCGTAGGCATTGACGTTCTGACCGAGCAAGGTGACCTCGCGCACGCCCTGGTCAGCGAGCCCGCAGATCTCCGCGATCACCTGCTCGAAGCGCCGGCTCACCTCCTCGCCGCGGGTATAGGGCACGACGCAGAAGCTGCAATACTTGCTGCATCCTTCCATGATCGACACGAAAGCGGTCGCGCCTTCGGCACGCGCCGGCGGCAGCCGGTCGAATTTCTCGATCTCCGGAAAGCTGACGTCGATTTGCGGGCGGCCGGTGCGCTTCAGCCCGCGGATCATTTCCGGCAGGCGGTGCAGGGTCTGCGGGCCGAACACGAGGTCGACGAACGGCGCCCGCCGGGTGATCCCCGCTCCCTCCTGGCTTGCCACGCAGCCGCCGACGCCGATGACGAGCTGCGGCCGCCGCTGTTTCAGCAGCCGCCACTCGCCGAGCAACGAGAACACTTTCTCCTGCGCCTTCTCGCGCACCGAGCAGGTATTGACCAGCAGCACGTCGGCCGCCGCCGGATCCTCGGTGATCGTCATGCCGTCGGCGGTGCGCAGCACGTCCCGCATTTTGTCGGAGTCGTACTCGTTCATCTGGCAGCCGAAGGTCTTTATGTATAAAAGTCCAGGCATGGGCTCACGTCGAAAAGGCCGATAAGATACTCGCAACCATGGCAATTCGCGATGTTCTGAAGATGGGTGACCCGCGCCTGCTCGCGCTCGCCGAGCCGGTTGCCTCTGTTGGCACGGCGCAACTCGACGAGCTGGTCCGCGACCTGTGGGACACGCTGCGCCACCTCGACGGCGCCGGCCTCGCCGCACCGCAAATCGGTGTCGGTTTACGGGTCGTGATCTTCGAGGTCGACCACAACCCGCGCTATCCCGACGCCGAAGCAGTACCCCGCACGGTCCTCATCAACCCCATTCTGACCCCGATCGGCGCCGACCGGGAGGATGGCTGGGAGGGTTGCCTGTCCGTGCCGGGCATGCGCGGATTGGTGCCCCGTTACCGCACGCTGCGCTATACCGGCATCGACGCGGCAGGTGGGCCGATCGACCGCACGGTGAGCGGCTTCCACGCCCGCGTCGTACAGCACGAGGTCGACCACCTCGATGGCATCCTCTACCCTCAGCGGATTCACGACCTGCGCAAATTCGGCTTCACCGAGGCGCTGTTTCCCGGCGAGGATCTCGCCCGCGACTGAGCGCGATCGGCGGGAACGGCGGGAACGGCGGCCGCTAGAACGGTATATCGTCGTCGAAGTCCTCTTTGCCGCCGGCCGGGGCCGGCGCCGTGGATTGGTCGAATTCGTCGCGCGGGGGCGCCGAACCGCCCGACCGTTCGCCGGCGCCGCCAGCACCGCCGGCGCCGCCGCGGCTGCCGAGCATCTGCATGTTGTCGGCGATGATCTCAGTCGTATAGCGATCGTTGCCCTGCTTGTCCTGCCACTTACGCGTGCGTATTCGCCCCTCGACGAACACCTGCGACCCCTTGCGCAGATACTCGGCGGCGATTTCGCCGAGCCGCCCGAAAAAGGCCACGTGGTGCCACTCGGTGCGCTCTTGCTGCGCCCCGGATGCCTTGTCCTTCCATGATTCGCTGGTGGCAATCCGCACGTTGGTCACCGTCATCCCGCTCGGCATCGACCGAGTCTCGGGATCCGCGCCCAGATTGCCGACCAAAATGACCTTGTTGACTCCGCGCGCCATGGCAGGCTCCAGTGATATGACGTGTGCTCGGGATTGTACACGCCCGGCGCCCGGGCGCGGTATGCTATGCGGTCCCATGCAAAACATCCGCATCCGGGGCGCCCGGACCCACAACCTCAAGAACATCGATCTCGACCTGCCGCGCGACCGGTTGATCGTCCTGACCGGCTTGTCGGGTTCTGGCAAGTCCTCGCTGGCGTTCGACACCATCTACGCGGAGGGCCAGCGCCGCTACGTCGAGTCACTGTCGACCTACGCCCGACAGTTCCTCTCGATGATGGAGAAACCCGACGTCGACGCGATCGACGGCCTGTCCCCCGCGATCTCGATCGAGCAGAAGTCGAACTCGCACAACCCGCGCTCGACCGTCGGCACCGTGACCGAGATCTACGACTACATGCGCCTGCTGTTCGCGCGCGCCGGCACGCCGCGCTGCCCCGATCACGCGATCGATCTTCAGGCCCAGACGGTGAGTCAGATGGTCGATGCGGTGCTGGCGCATCCGGAAGGAACCTCGATGATCCTGCTCGCGCCGGCGATCGCGTCGCGCAAGGGCGAGCGTGCCGGGCTCATCGGGGAGCTGCGCGCAGCGGGATTCCTGCGTGCGCGAATCGACGGGGCGATCGTCGAGCTCGACCAGTCGCCGCGACTGGACGTGCGGCGCAAGCACACCGTCGAAGCGATCGTCGACCGCTTCAAGGTCCGCCCCGACCTCGCGCAGCGTCTCGCCGAATCGTTCGAGACCGCGCTGCGGATCGGCCAGGGGGTTGCCAGAGTGGCTTTCGCCGGCGAACCGGCGCGTCCGGAGATCGTATTCTCCGACAAGTTCGCCTGCCCGCTGTGCGACTACTCACTGATCGAACTCGAACCGCGCCTGTTCTCATTCAACAGCCCCGTCGGCGCCTGCCCGACCTGCGATGGACTCGGCACGCAGGATTTCTTCGATCCGGCCAAGATCGTCGTGAATCCGCACCTTTCGCTCGCCGGCGGGGCGGTGCGGGGCTGGGACCGGCGCAACGCCTACTACTTCCAGCTGATCCAGTCCCTCGCACGGCACGCGATGTTCGACATCGAGGCGCCGTTCGAGACCTTGACCGATTCGGTCCGCAAGCTCGTGCTGTTCGGCAGCGGCGATGAGGAATTCGAGTTCAAGTACCTGGACGGCAAGGGCGGCACGGTCAAGCGCCGCCACGCGTTCGAGGGCATCGTCCACAACCTCGAGCGCCGTCACGAGGAGAGCGAGTCCGTCGCCGTGCGCGAGGAACTGGCGAAATACCGCTCGACGCGCGCCTGCCCCGATTGCGGCGGCGCGCGCCTGAATCGGGCGGCGCGCAGCGTGCACCTCGCCGGCCACAACGCGCCACAGATAGCCGCAATGTCGGTCGACGGCGCGCGCCGGTTCTTCAGCGGCCTGCAACTCGCCGGCTGGCGCGGCGAGATCGCGGTCAAGATCGTCAAAGAGATCGGCAATCGCCTGGGTTTTCTCGCGAACGTCGGCCTCGGCTACCTGACGCTCGATCGCGGCGCGGACTCGCTTTCCGGCGGCGAGGCACAGAGAATCCGCCTCGCAAGCCAGATCGGTTCGGGACTCGTCGGCGTGATGTACATCCTCGATGAGCCGTCGATCGGCCTGCACCAGCGCGACAATCAGCGGCTGCTCGACACGCTGATCGACCTGCGGGATCTCGGCAACACGGTCATCGTCGTGGAACACGACGAAGACGCGATCCGCCAGGCCGATCACGTCGTCGACCTCGGGCCGGGCGCCGGTGTTCACGGCGGACGCATCGTCGCCCAGGGCAGCGCGGATGAAGTGGCCGCGAACCCGGAATCGATCACCGGCCGCTATCTGAGCGGTGCGTTGCGCATCGAGATCCCGTCCAGCCGGCGCGCGCCGGATCCGGGTTACGTCCTGCGCGTCGTCGGTGCCAGCGCGAACAACCTGCGCAACGTATCCGCGGAATTCCCGCTGGGCCTCTTTACCTGTGTGACCGGTGTTTCGGGCTCCGGCAAATCCACGCTGATCAACGACACCCTGTTTCGGGCGGCGGCCACCCAATTGAACCGGGCGGCGGCGGGCAGCGCGCATTTCGACCGAATCGAGGGGCTCGAGCACATCGACCGGATGATCGAGATCGACCAGAGTCCGATCGGGCGGACGCCGCGGTCGAATCCGGCGACCTACACGGGCTTGTTCGCGCCGATTCGGGAGATTTTCGCCAGCCTGCCCGAGGCGAGGTCGCGGGGCTACGAATCGGGCCGGTTCAGTTTCAATGTCAAGGGCGGTCGCTGCGAGGCGTGCCAGGGCGACGGCGTGATCAGGGTCGAAATGCACTTCCTGGCCGACGTGTACGTCGCCTGCGACGTATGCCGCGGCAAGCGCTACAACCGCGAGACGCTCGAGATACGCTTCAAGGGCAGGAACATCCAGGAAGTCCTCGACATGACGATCGAGGAGGCATTGCCGTTCTTCGCCGCGGTTCCGGCGGTGCATGCCAAGCTGCAGACCATGCTCGACGTCGGCCTGTCCTACGTGCGCCTCGGGCAGAGCGCGACCACGCTCTCCGGCGGCGAGGCACAGCGCGTCAAGCTCGCGCGCGAACTGTCCAAGCGCGCCACCGGCCGCACTCTGTACATCCTGGATGAACCGACGACGGGGCTGCACTTTGCCGATATCGCGCTGTTGCTCGCCGTGCTGCGCCGGCTGCGCGACGAGGGCAACACCGTGATCGTCATAGAACACAATCTGGACGTGATCAAGACCGCGGACTGGATCGTCGATCTCGGACCCGAAGGTGGCGACGGCGGTGGCCGCATCGTCGCGACCGGCACGCCGGAACAGGTCGCCGCGAATCCATCGTCGATTACGGGCCGGTACCTGCGCCCGGTGCTCGCCGGCAGGCGCCCGTCCGGCGCCGCGAGCGCTGCCGACGCGCGGCGCAAACTCGCCTGAGCGGCGCGGCGAATTGCCAACGCCGCAGCGTGGCCGGAGAATGCGCCGGCGGACGACGGAGCGACCAACTTGCTGCAGACACTCGTGTATGCCGACCACCCCTCCCCGAAGATCGCACTTGCGGCTCGAGCGCGCGAGGCCGTGCCCGGCGCATGAGGCGGGCGGCATTTTCCGCGCTCGCCTCGGCGGCGCTGCCGATCTTGACGCGTCTTGCGCCCGAAACGGCGCACACGCTCGGGCTCGCGGGCCTCGAATGCCTGCGCGGGCTCTGGCCGCGACGCGAAGTGCCGCCGCGGATGGCCGTGCGCTGCGCGGGCATCGATTTTTCCCACCCCTTGGGCCTCGCGGCGGGCTTCGACAAGAATGCCGACCACCTGGATGCACTCGGCGCCCTCGGCTTCAGTCACATCGAGATCGGCACCGTGACGCCGCGACCGCAGCCGGGCAACGCGCGTCCACGGATGTTCCGCGTGCGCGAGTCGCAGGCGCTGGTAAACCGCATGGGGTTCAACAACAAGGGAGCCGAGCACGTCGCCGCGAGGCTCGCGCGGCGCGCCTATCGGGGGGTGGTCGGCGTCAGCATCGGCAAGAACTTCGACACCCCGATCGAGCGGGCCGCAGAGGACTACCTACAGGTCTTTCGCCGGCTGCACCAGTTTGCCGATTACGTCGCCGTCAACCTCTCCTCGCCGAATACCGCGCGTCTTCGTGAACTGCAGTCGGGCGAGGCGCTCGAGCGAGTCGTCGCCCCGCTCGTGGAGGCGCGCGACGCTGCCGCGCGGAGCCAGGGCAGGCACGTGCCGATCTTCGTCAAGATCGCGCCGGACCTGGACGCCGGGCAGCTCGACAACCTGGCCGCACAGCTTCGCACCCTGTCGGTCGACGGCGTGATCGCGACGAACACGTCGAATCGCCTCGAGCGCTTCGCCTCGGCGCTACCGCCGGGAATCACCGGCGGCCTGAGCGGCAGGCCGGTGCACGAACTGTCGCTCGCGGTGATCCGCCGGCTGCGCGCGCGGCTGCCCGCGGAATTTCCGATCATCGGGGTCGGCGGCATCGGCGATGCCGCCACCGCGCTCGCGACGCTCACCGCCGGAGCGAATCTGATCCAGGTCTATACGGGCTTCGCCTACCGCGCAGCTGCCCTGATCGACGAGATCCTCGACGCGATCGAGCTCGCCCACGCCGCGCCGTAAACCCCGTCTCGTCGGGCGCCGGCCCGCCCTGGGCGCTCCACACGGTCATTTCGGCGGACGATGCCGCCGCAGATGCTATTGTAATGCTCCGGCAGGCTTGCTCACCCACGAGGGCTCGAAGTGACCAGACGAACCAAGAGCGCGGCCCGACGCGGCGTCAGCCGCACCGCCGCGGAGGCGGCGGTGCGCACCTTGCTGCGATGGGCCGGGGAAGACCCGGCCCGCGAAGGGCTGCGCGACACGCCGAAGCGGGTCGTAAACGCCTACCGCGACTGGTTCTCCGGCTACTCGGTCGACCCGGGCGGATACCTGCGCCGCACCTTCGAGGAGGTCGAAGGCTATGACGAGATGGTCGTGCTGCGCGACATCGCCTTCGAGTCCTTTTGCGAGCACCACATGGCGCCGATCATCGGCTGCGCGCACATCGGCTATCTGCCGACCGAGCGGGTGGTCGGCATCAGCAAGCTCGCGCGCCTCGTCGACGGCTTTTCCCGCAGATTTCAGGTCCAGGAAAAGCTCACCGCGCAGATCGCGACCTGCATCAACGACGTTCTCGAGCCCCGCGGCGTCGGCGTGGTGATCGATGCGGTCCATCAATGCATGACGACGCGTGGCGTACACAAGCGCGGCGTGTCGATGGTGACCAGCAGCATGCTCGGCAGTTTTCGCAAGGACGCGAGCACGCGCGCCGAATTCCTCCGCTTCATCGACATCGAGCGCAAAGGCGCGCTGTAGCCGTTCAGGTCCGCCTGCGCTCGGGCGCCGACCCGCCGGCGGGGATCAGTTCCACCGAGAAGCTGTAGCTGTGACGCTCGCCCGGCGCCAGCGCGCCGACGCCGATCACCTGGCGCGCGATTTTCTCCCCGACCTGGTTCGCAATGGAGACGACGACGCAGTACTCGCAACTCTCGCCCGCCTTGTCGTGGGCAATCGTGCCCTCGATGCGCATCGCCTTGCGCCCGACCGCGCGTTGCTCGGCGCCGCCCGCATTGAACCGCAAGTGGTGCCGACAGGCCGGGCAGATGCTCGCGCTCGCGAGCACGGTCGCCTTGCAGTGGGGACAGATTCGCGTGGCACCGATCGATCCCTGTCGGGCGACGCTCATCGCTAGTTGCCGTCACCCTTGCGGCCGAACTCGAGTTTCACCGGCTTCTCCTCCTCCCACCCGAACTCGACGTGACCGCGCATCCGCGAACCGGCGGCGACGGTGATCGATCCGGCCTTCACATCGCCGACGATGACCCCCCCCTCGAGCACATCAACCCGTTTCGCCGATTCGATGTTGCCCTGCAACTCGCCGCCGACGACCACGATTGCGGCGAGCACCTGGCCGGTCAACTGCGCCCCGGACTCGATGTTGAAATTGCCGTCGATCCGCACATCGCCCTTGAAGCGGCCGGCGATGCGCACGTTGCCCGCCCCCTCGATCTTGCCTTCGATCGCCAGATTGGCGGCGATCACCGATTCGCCGCCTTCGGTTCGCTCCCGCGGTTTGCGCGCCGGGATCGCGGCTCCCGGTTCCGCATGCGGCCGTTCTGCCGCAGTCGCGGGCAGGGCTGCGGGCCCGCCGGGACTGCCGGGACTGCCCGGGTTGCCGGGTATCGTTGTCTCTTTCCAAAGCGCCATGATCGTGGTCTCCCCCAGTGTGAGTGGACGGGCCTCGCCCGAGTCGAACTCGCAGGTTACCCCGCGTCGGCGTGCCATCCCACTGTCTTTTATTGGAGACGGTCCGGCCGGCGGCGCCCCGGGTACCAGTTCCACCGGCCGGCGATGCTCATGAAGGCCGGCACGACGAAGCCGCGAATCACGGTCGCATCGACGAGTACGGCGACGCACAAACCGACGCCGATCATCTTCAGGGCCGGCAGGGCAGCGCCGGCGAACGCGCCGAACACGACCGCCATGATCAGGCCCGCCCCGGTAATGACCGGAGCGACCGCCGCCAGTCCGTCGATGGTCGCCCGGTCGTTGTCGCCGTGCGCCAGGTATTCGCGCTGGATGCGGAACAGCAGAAACAGTTCGTAGTCCATCGACAGGCCGAAACTCAGGCAAAAGATCATCAGCGGCACTTCGAGCGCGATCGAGCCGAACGGGTGCTCGAGGCCGACCAGCCAGCCGCACCAGCCGAACTGGAAAACCGCGACGACCGCGCCATAGCCGGCGCCGATCGCCAAAAGGTTGGCGACGACCGCCTTGATCGGCAGCAGATAGGAACGGAACGCCGCGAACAACAGCGCCAGGGTCGCCGCGATCACGAAGCCGAAGACCTTGGGAAAGCTGCGCCACATGTAATCGCTGAAATCGTTGTAATACACCGGAGTACCGCCGATCGTCACGCTGAACGGACCGTCGGGTTCGACGCGGCCCAGGTCGCGCGCGAGCGATTCGGCGCCGTTCAGGGAGAGGTTCGCCACCGGCGACAGATCGAACAGCCCGGAACGGCCGTCACGGCTGAGGTACAGGGCGCGGGCCGCGGGGTTCGCGACCGAGAGCGGCGAGGCGATCGAGGCTACCCGCCGATCGCTCGCGAGCCGTGCGGTATAGGCCGCCAGGGGCCGCCGATGGGCCGCAGCGAGCAAGGGCGAACCATCGGTCGTGTGCACGAGGATGCGCAGATCGAGTGCCGAATCGTCGCGGCGGATGCCGGCGAGCATTTCCATGCCCACCCGGGATTCCATGCCCTTGGGCAGGAACCACGGCTCGTTGGAGAAGCCGCTGTGCGCGCCGACGATGGGAAGCGCGAGCAGCAGGACGAACGAACTGGATGCGGTGAGGCTGATCACCGGTCTGCGCACGGTCCAAGCGGCAAGGCGCCGCCAGAATGTCGCCCGCTCGGCGCGCTGAAACCCGCGGAAGCCGACCGGCCATCGCTCCACGCGCCGGCCAAGCAAGGCGAGACAGGCCGGCAGCAAGGTCAAGGCGGCGAGCACCGCGGTGAGCACGACCAAAGCGCCGCCGATGCCGACACTGCGGGTTTCGAGAATCGGGCTGAACAGCAATCCGAGCAGGCCGATCGCCACCGTGCATCCGGACCAGCAGATCGTCATTCCAGCCTCGGCGACCGTCGCGGCGACCGCGGTGGCGACATCCGCAATCGCGAGCCGCTCGCGGAAGTCCTTGACCATCAGCAGCGAATAATCGATACCGACCGCGAGACCGACCATCGTCACGACGTTGCCGAGCAGATTCGACACCGGCATCAGCCGGGCCAGCATGACCGCCGCGCCGAGCGCGACCATCGTCGTCGCAAGGCCCATCATGAAGGGCAGCGCCGCGGCGACCACCGTGCCGAATGCGAGCAGCAAAATCGCCAGCGTCAGCGGCAGCGCGCGCTTCTCCGCGTGATCGCCGCCTTCGGCGCCGCTCACGTTGATGTCGTATTCGACGGCCGGCCCCCCCGTGACGGCAAGCCGCGAACCGCCGTCCAGCGTTCGCAACTGCGCGCGCAACGGCTCGAGTGCGGCCCGCACGTGCTTGACCGCGCGATGCTGGGCCGCCTCGTCGCGAGAGCGCAGCCCGACCAGCAGCATGGTCAGGTGCCCGTCCGGCGAGCGCAACGATGGGTCGCTCGTGCCGGCGTAGGCGGCGACCCGGCGCACATCGGGCAGCCGGCGCAGCACCCCGGCGGCCCGCAAGTCCCAGGCGGCGAATGGCGCCTGCTCGATCGTGTCGCGCGGGCTGGACGCCACGACGATCAAGGGATCGAGAAAGGGGTTGCGAAAATCGGTGTGCAGCGCGTCATCGACCCGCTGCGAGGCGCTGCCCGCAAGGCCCCCCGCGCCGCCGATCGCGACATGCGGAAATACGCTCGCGCCCCACGCCCCGAAGCCGATGGCGATCGCCCAGATGGACACGACCAGGCGCGAGTGTCGCGCGATATGGCGGCCCAACGCTTGGAATGAAGAATTCATCTGCAGGATCGCACCCGGGGGGTTGCAGGGCGATGCGCCCTAGAACGGATAGTTGATCCCGGTGAACACGGCCGCGCCCTCGCTGCCGTAACCGACGTCGACGTAACCGACCACGAACGGCGGTGCGAGACCGCGGAACCCGAGACCGAAGACATGGTGCAGGTGCGTGACCGGCACCGTGCGCGAATTGGCGAATACTTCGCCGACGTCGATGAAGGGGGCGAGCTCGATGTAAATGTGGGTCGCCATCGCGTTCAACGACAACACGCGCCGGCGGTACTCGATGCTCGATGAGAATGAGTTGCGGCCGTAGAAGCGGCCGGTGCCGTAGCCGCGCAGCGGCTGCTCCTCGCCGAGCACGCTGCTATCGCCGCCGATGCTCGACAAGCTCCAGAACGGCACGTTTTCCTCGCCCGGCATGTAACGCAGCGCAACATGAGCCGCGATCGTCGCGTTGCGGCCGGCGGGCCAGAACTGACGGCCGTCGAATCCGGCGACGCTGTACATCGTCCCGTTGAGAATTCCGCGGCTCGCGGCGGCGCCGCCGAACAGGACGTAGGCTCCGCCGCGCGTTGGGATGGTCGCGTCGTTGCGCGTGTCGTACGTCAACTGGAAGCGGTTCAGGATCTCATGATTCACGCCGATGCCGAGCAAGCCGGCAAAGCGGGTCTGGATCGAGGCAATGTGCGCGAGGGATCCGGGCTGGATCGCCACCTCGCGCATGCGCAGCGTCCAGGAGATCTGCCAGGTATGGGAGAGGTTCCAGCCGATGGTCGTCTGCACGTATTTCTGTTGATCGGTGTAGTTCGTCTCGTTGATGATCGGCGAATTGTTGCCGATGCCGTAGAACCGCGGCGTCCCGCTGCGGTTATAGACGGCGCTCGCGGCGAACGACCAGCGCGTTGCCCGCAGGATGCCGGTCTGGTACTCATAATCGAATTCGCTCTCGATGCGTTGCTTGGCGCCCGCGACCAGCGACCATTGCGTATTGTCGGACGGATAGGCAAAGATCCGTCCGTGCGCGCCCCAGCCGAAGTTGGGGTTGTGAATCACGTCGGGGGCGATGATCTTGCGGATTTGCGAGCGGTCGTCGGTGACCAGCCAGGTCGGAATCAGGCCGAGCGTGGTGCCGCTGTTCGGGTCGACGTTGATTTCCGGCACCGGAATGAAGGGCGCGGTCTTCGGGTCCAGCCAGCGAGCGATCGACGGCGGCAGCGCGGCCCGGGCCGCGCCCGCGCATGCCAGCCCCGCGAGGCCGATGGCGAGAATTCCGGGCCGCAGTCCCGCTCGTTCGCTCAATCATCCACTCCTGAAAGCCCGGGGTGCGAGCTTAGCAATTTTTCACCGGACCATCGCGCCGAATCGCCCGGCGCGCGCGCCGGGCGCGCTCCTTGGTCGCCTCGGCGCTGGGATCGTTCGTCTATAATTGCGCCCGCTGTCGGTAGGAGGGGACGAAATCCGTGTTGCAAAACCTGAGCCGTTTGCGCGAAGACGCGATCCTCGGTGTCATGGCGAAATTCCGTGCCGATCCTTCGCCGCTGAAGGTCGATCTCGGCGTCGGCGTATACCGCGACGCCGCCGGCAACACGCCGGTGCTGGAATGCGTGCGGCGTGCCGAGCGCGGGATCCTCGATGCGCAGACGACCAAAACCTACGTTGCCGCCGCTGGTCGGGCCGAATTCAACGACGCCGTGATCGATCTGGTCCTCGGCCGGACACATCCGGCGGTCGCGGACCGGCGCGTGATTTGCGTCCAGACTCCCGGCGGCTGCGGCGCACTGCGGGTCGGGGCGCAACTGCTGCGCGTGGCGGCGCCGGCGGCAACCGTCCACGTCAGCGATCCAACCTGGGCGAACCATGTGCCGTTGATCGGGGGTGCGGGTCTACGCCTGCAACGCTATCCTTATTACGACGCGGCCGGACGGCGGATCGCGTTCGATGCGATGCTGGAGCACCTGAACGGCGCCGCCGAAGGCGACATCGTGCTGCTGCACGCCTGCTGCCACAATCCGACGGGCGCGGATCTCGACGCGCAGCAGTGGCGTGCCGTCGCGCAGATTCTGCTGCGCAAGCGGCTGCTGCCGTATCTCGATCTGGCCTACCAGGGATTCGGCGAGGATGTGGCTGCGGACGCCGCGGGCGTGCGCCTGATCGCGGATCTGGTGCCCGAATGTCTGATCGCCACTTCGTTCTCGAAAAACCTCGGGCTCTATCGCGAACGCGTCGGCGCACTGCTGGTGATCGGCGCGAACGCGCACGAGGCGGCGGCCGCACAGAGCCATGTGCTGCAGATCGCCCGCAGCATTTATTCGATGCCGCCGGATCACGGCGCGGCAATTGCGGCGCGCATCTTCGCCGATGCCGATTTGAGCGGTTCGTGGATCCGCGAACTCGGCGCGATGCGCGGCCGAATCCGCCAGATGCGCGGCCTGCTCGGCCAAACGCTGCGGCGAATCGGCGGCGACGGCCGCTTCGATTTCCTGGAGAGCCAGCGCGGCATGTTTTCCCTGCTCGGCGCGCCGCCCGCGGCGATCGAGCGGCTGCGCGAGGAGTATCACGTCTACGTGATGGCGGACGGGCGCATGAACCTCGCCGGCGTGATGCCGAGCAACGCCGAGTACCTCGCCGACGCGATCGTTCGCGTGCTGCGCTAGCTGTGCAAGCGGCCTCTCAGGCGCGGGCAACGTGACGCGCCGCGCCGCTGCGGATAGTTCGGCGTTCAGGGAGGCGATATGGACCGGCTGCGGAACCGATGGCGGATTTCGCCGTTGCGCGACCGCTCGGAGAACGCGCCGCGACAATAGTCGGCGAGGACGCGGCGCCAGAAGCGCACGGCACCGAGTTTGCGCTGGTACTCGACGATCTCCCAGTCGCCCGCGAATCGATCGAAGATGAGCGTCGCCGCCTGACGCCCGAAACCGCTGCGTCGATGCGCCACGCGGACAAAGAATTCCGCCATCCGAAAATCCGGCGGCGCCTCACCGGCGACCGGCATCTGCGGTCGTGCAACGAGTGCAAAGCCGATCCGGTCGCCGCCGTGAACGATCACGAGGGGGTGCGAATGCTCGCTCGCGAACCAGCTGGCGAAAATGCCGTCCTTCTGCGGATTGTCGTCGTCGGTGACGGGGAACAAGCCGGTGTTCAGGTCCGACAGCGATTCGAGGTATTCGCCGTACACATCCTGTATCCAGCGGCGATCGCTCGGCGAGTGGCGGCAATCCCGAATGCTAACGGACACGGCGCAACCTGCCGCCGTACGCGACAAGGCCCGGGCAAACGAACCGATCGGCCGTCCGCCCGGGCCTCACGCGATCAAGGCCGTCGCGTGTTACTGCGGCGGGGACGACGCGTCGGACGCCGCGGAAGCGCTCGCATCGGACGCCGCGCTGGCCGCAGCGCTCGCAGCGTACGCATCGCTGGCCGCGGCGGACGCGTTATCGGAAGGCGCAGTAGCCATTGCCGAGTTGTCGGACGACGCTGCGGGGGCTTCGGTCTTCTTGCCGCAGGCGGTCAACACAAAGGCAGCGGCGATCACGCTGAGAACGAGTTTGGTCTTCATCTATCGATACCCCAAATTGATATTTGATGTTTAAAGAAAGTAGGCAGACTGGCAGGTCTTGGACCTTCCCCAAGATGTCGCCGACCAGTTTAGAGTGTTTCCGCGGACATTCCCACCATTTTTCATGGAAACTCCGTCCAGTAAACGCCGTGAACCGGCGCCGGGGGTCAAGCCTTCATGGCGAAATCGCCGTGAGCGCGGCCCCTGGGCTGCAGTTAAAGGATTCTTAATATGAGCGCAGATTCGCAGCCTCCGCCGACGGCAGCGCCACGCCGTTTGGACCTGCTGTATCCCGGGCATGTGCGCGTTCAGATGCAGCGCGCCGATCAGGCGCTGGCGGCGAGCGGGTTCGACGCCCTGGAGATCCATTCCGGTCACCCACCGATCCAGTTCCTCGACGATCAGGACTATCCATTCAAGGTCAATCCGCATTTCAAGGCCTGGGTGCCCGTCGCCGACACCCCGGGGTGCATCTTGTTATACACGCCCGGCAGGCGGCCGAAGCTGCTGTTCCCGCAGACGGGCGATTACTGGTACCAGGTTTCGCCGTTGCCGAGCGACTCCTGGACCCAGGAAGTCGAGGTCCTGCCCTTGCGCGATGGGCGCGAGGCGCAGGCCCACCGTGCGGGGCTCGGCCGTACCGCCCGAATCGGCCCTGCAGAGTCCTGCGGCGACGCCGCTGCCGAGGACGTGAACCCGCCGGACTTGCTCACGCGTCTGCATTACGACCGCGCGGTCAAGACCGACTACGAGATCGAGTGCCTGCGTCGGGCGAACCGCCTCGGCGTACGCGGACACAGGGCGGCGCTCGCCGCATTCCGTGAGGGCCGGTCCGAATACGCCGCCCAACAGCGCTATCTCGAGGCATGCGCGCAGCGCGAGGAGGAGATGCCGTACAACAACATCGTCGCCTACAACGAGCACGCGGCAATCCTGCACTATCAACGCTTGGAGCGCGCGGCGCCGACTCAGCTGCGCTCGCTGCTGATCGACGCCGGCGCCCAGTTCTGCGGCTACGCCGCCGACATCACGCGCAGCCATGCCGCCGGCGACGGCGTCTATGCCGATTTGATCCTGGAGATGGATAACCTGCAGCGGGCGCTGTGCGGGCAGATCGTTGCGGGCACAGACTATCGGCAGGTGCATTTGATCGCCCACCGGGCGATCGGCGATCTCTTGCACCGCAGCGGGATCACCAAAGTGCCCGGTGAGGCCGCGATCGAGCGCCGGGTGACCGGCGTCTTTTTCCCGCACGGCATCGGCCACCTTCTCGGCCTGCAGGTGCACGACGTCGGCGGTGTGCTCACGAATCCCGAGGGACAGGAGTGCGACCGGCCGCCGGGCCACCCGAATCTGCGCCTGACACGCCGTCTGCAACCGGGCGTCGTCGTCACCGTGGAACCCGGAATTTACTTCATCGACACCCTGCTCGCGGCCGCGCGCGGCGATACGCGCGCCGACGCGATCGACTGGCCGACGGTCGAGGCGCTGCGCCCGTACGGCGGCATCCGGATCGAGGACGACGTCGTCACGACGGCGGCGCAGCCTGAGAACCTGACGCGCGACGCCTTCGCGTCGCTCGCGGATTGAGCGCGCGCCCCGCCGCTTCGGATCAGTGCCGGTCAGCGCGGACTGCGCAACGCGTCGCGAATTTCCTCGAGCAGCACCGCCTCGCGGGACGGCGGCGGCGGCGCGGCCGGCGCCGGCTTCTTCAGCTTGTTGATACCGCGCAGCACCAAAAACAAGACGAACGCGATCACGAGGAAATCGAAGATCGACTGCAGGAAGACGCCGTACTTGATGAGCACCGCCGCGCCCTTCGGATCGGTGCCGAGGCTTACGGCCAGATCGCCGAAGTTCACGCCGCCGATCAGCTTGCCGAGCACCGGCGTGACCACGTCGCCGACGAGCGAGGCGACGATCTTGCCGAACGCCACACCGACGATGACGCCGACCGCCATGTCGACGACGTTGCCCTTCATCGCAAATTCTTTGAACTCGCCGGCCAGACTCATGCCGCTCGCGCCTCTTGCTGTGGGGGTCCTTTTTTTTTAACCCTTGCTCAAGCCGCGGCTTTCGCCCGTCGCCGGTTCGGCTTTGCCGCCTTGGCGGCATCGTCGGCGTCGGCCTTGGCGGTCGTCGCCGCCGCGGCCTCGACCAGCTGCATCAAGGCCATGTCCGCGCAATCCCCCGGGCGCGCCTCCATTCTCAGGATCCGCGTGTAGCCGCCCGGTCGCGTCCTGAACCGCGGCCCCAGTTCGCCGAACAGCTTCTCAACCGCCGTCTCGTCGCGCAGGCGCGCGAGCGCGAGGCGGCGCTTCGCCTGTGAGTCGACTTTCGCCAGGGTGATCAGCGGCTCGACCACGCGCCGCAGTTCCTTCGCCTTCGGCAGCGTCGTGCGAATCGTCTCGTGACGCAGCAACGACGCAGCCATGTTGCGCAGCAGCGCGTGCCGATGGGACGTGCTGCGCGATAACTGCCGGCCGCTGTTTCTATGACGCATGGTGCAAAGCCCTAGGTTCTTTGGTTCAGATGCCGTCGCGCTCGTCGTCGCGCTTCAGCCCCGGAGGCGGCCAGTTGTCGATGCGCATGCCGAGCGTCAAGCCATGGCTCTCGAGCACTTCCTTGATCTCGGTCAGGGACTTCTTGCCGAGATTCGGCGTGCGCAACAGCTCCACCTCGGTGCGCTGCACCAGATCGCCGATGTAATGAATGTTCTCCGCCTTCAGGCAGTTCGCGCTGCGCACGGTGAGCTCGAGCTCGTCGACCGGGCGCAGCAGGATCGGGTCGAACTGCGTCTCGGTCGCCTTGGCGGTCGACTCGTCCTGACCCTGCAGGTCGACGAATACGGACAGCTGATCCTTCAAGATGCCCCCGGCGCGGCGGATTGCCTCCTCCGGATCGATCGTGCCGTTCGTCTCGATGTCGAGAATCAGCTTGTCGAGGTCGGTGCGTTGTTCGACACGCGCGCTCTCGACGTTGTAGGTCACCTTGCGCACCGGGCTGAAGGAGGCGTCCAGCTGGAGTCTGCCGATCGCGCGCGTTTGCTCCTCGAATGCGAGGCGTTGCGCCGCGGGGCGGTAACCCCGGCCCCGTTCGACCTTCAGCGACATCGCGAGCTCACCCGCCTTGGTCAGGTTCGCGATCACGAGATCCGGATTCAGGATCTCGATGTCGTGGTCGCCGGCGATGTCGCCCGCCGTGACCGGTCCCGGGCCCTTCTTGTGCAGGCGGATCTCGGCGCTGTCGCGCGAATGCATGCGAATCGCGACGGTCTTGAGGTTCAGGAGGATGTCGACGACATCCTCCTGGACGCCCTCGATCGCCGTGTACTCGTGCAGCACCCCTTCGATCTCAACCTCGGTGATGGCGGCACCGGGGAGCGATGACAGAAGCACGCGGCGCAAGGCGTTGCCGAGCGTATGACCGAAGCCGCGTTCGAACGGTTCGATCACGATGCGCGCATGCCGCGCCGACACCGGCTGCACCTTCACGACCCGGGGCTTCAAGAATTCGTTGATCGATCCCTGCATGGATATCACCTGAATATGCGGGGCGCGCGGTCTCGGTCGACCGGCGCCGTTGCGTGTTACTTGGAGTACAACTCGACGACGAGGCTCTCGTTGATGTCCGGCAGGATCTCCTGGCGATCGGGCACGGACTTCAGAACGCCCGACATCTTCTTGTCGTCCACCTCGACCCAATCGGGAAATCCCACCTGCGCGGCGACGGCGAGCGCCGCCTGTACACGGGTCTGCTTCTTGGCCTTTTCACGCAGGTTGATCACGTCGCCGGCCTTGCACTGGAAGGACGCAATGTTCACCAGCTTGTCGTTGACCGCAACACCCTTGTGGCTCACGAGCTGCCGCGCCTCTGCGCGGGTGACGGCGAATCCCATGCGGTAGACGACGTTATCGAGGCGGCACTCGAGGAACTGCAGCAGGGTTTCACCGGTTGCGCCCGGACGCCCCGCCGCCTTTTGGTAGTAGTTGCGGAACTGACGCTCGAGCACGCCGTACATGCGGCGCAGCTTCTGCTTTTCGCGCAGCTGCAACCCGTACTCGGACAGACGCTGCTTGCGCTCGCTCTTGACGCCGCCCGGCGGAATCTCGAGCTTGCACTTCGACTCGAGCGGCTTCGAGCCGCTCTTGAGGAACAGATCGGTTCCTTCGCGGCGCGACAACTTGCACTTCGGTCCGGTGTATTTGGCCATTGCAAACCCTTGAGTTAGACCCGGCGCTTCTTCGGCGGCCGGCATCCATTGTGCGGAATCGGCGTGACGTCTTCGATGTTCGTGATCTTCAACCCGCAGCCGTTGAGCGCGCGCACCGCCGATTCGCGTCCGGGACCGGGACCCATCACCCGCACGTCGACGTTCTTCACGCCGTGTTCCTGCGCCGCCGTGCCGGCCCGCTCGGCGGCGACCTGCGCCGCGAACGGCGTCGACTTGCGCGAGCCGCGAAAACCGCAGCCGCCGGAGGTCGCCCAGGACAAGGTGTTGCCCTGGCGATCGGTGATCGTGATGATCGTGTTGTTGAACGAGGCGTGCACGTGCGCGATGGCATCGAGCACGTTCTTGCGCACCTTCTTGCGGGCGGGTTTCGCGGCGGCCGGCGCCGCATTCTGCTTTTGATCAGCCATGGTTTTCTCGGTCGACCTCAAACTTTACCGGGGGGTGCGTTCATCTTGACGGCCTGCTTGCGCGGACCCTTGCGGGTTCTCGCATTGGTTCGCGTCCGCTGGCCGCGCAGCGGCAAGCCCTTGCGATGGCGAATCCCCCGGTAGCACCCCAGATCCATCAGACGCTTGATGTTCATCGACACTTCGCGGCGCAGGTCGCCCTCGACGGCGAATTTTGCCACCTGTGAACGCAGCGAAGCCACTTCCGGGTCGGTCAGATCCTTGACCTTGACGCTGTACTTGACGCCTGCGGCGTCGCAGATCAGTTCCGCACGGGTCCTGCCGACGCCGAATATATGGGTCAGGCCGATGACGATGTGCTTGTTCATCGGGATGTTGATGCCGGCGATACGCGCCATCTATGTCTCCGCTATGCGCACGGGAAAAAAGTGTGCAAGTCTATAAAACAATCGTCAAAAGATCAAGCCGTCGGCGACCATGAGGCGCTGCCCCTCAACCTTGGCGTTGCTTGTGTCGCTGGTCGCTGCAAATCACGTAGACGACGCCGCGGCGCCGCACCACCTTGCAGTTCTTGCAGATCTTCTTGACCGACGGACGTACTTTCATTTCTTGCTCCCGATGCCGCGAAAGCTCGCCTTCTTCATGAGTCCCTCGTACTGATGGGACATCATTTGCGAGTAGGCCTGCGCGACGAAATCCATGACGCCGACCACGATGATCAGCAGCGACGTGCCGCCGAACTGGAACGGGATGGCGGGGTTCGCCATCCGGATGATCTCCGGCAGCAGGCAGACGGCCATGATGTACAGGCCGCCCCACAGCGTGAGCCGGGTCAGCACCTTGTCGATGTAATCCCCGGTCTGCTGGCCGGGCCGTATCCCCGGTATGAAGGCACCGGCCTTCTTCAAGTTTTCGGCCGTATCGCGCGCATCGTACACGAGGGCCACGTAGAAGAACGAAAAGCCGATGATCAACACGGCGAACAACAGCACATGCAGCGGTTGCCCGTAGCCGAGGATCGCGGCGATGCGCTGCAATAGACGCTGGATCGGATTCGGGTTGGGGCTGTTGCCGAAGAACTGCGCGATCGTCGCCGGAAAGACCAGCAGGCTCGAGGCGAAGATCGGCGGAATGACGCCCGCCATGTTGAGCTTGAACGGCAGGTGCGTGCTTTGCCCCTGCATCATGCGCCGGCCGACCTGGCGCTTCGCGTAGTTCACCTGAATCCGCCGCTGCGCCTGTTCGACGAACACGCAGAACAGGGTCACCAGCACCACCACGATCAGGATCAGCAACACGATCAATGGATTCATCTCGCCGGACCGGACCATCTCCAGCGTGTTGCCGATCGCCGTCGGCAGACCGGCGACGATGCCGGCGACGATGATCATCGTGATGCCGTTGCCGACACCGCGCTCGGTGATCTGCTCGCCGAGCCACATCACGAACAACGTGCCGGTGGTGATGGATACGGTCGCGACGATCAGGAATTGCGGGCCCGGATTCGTCACCAGGTGATTGCCGGAGTTCTGGATCGCGAGCGCCGCCCCGAAGCCCTGGAAGGCCGCGAGCCCGACGGTGCCGTAGCGGGTGTACTGCGTGAGCTTGCGCTGCCCCGACTGCCCGTCCTTGCGGATCTGCGCCCAGGGCGGATAAACCATGGATGCCATCTGCACGATGATCGACGCCGTGATGTAGGGCATCACGTTCAGCGCGAAAATGCTGAATCGCTGCAGCGCGCCGCCGGAAAACATGTTGAAGACGCCGAGCAGGGTTCCCTGTTGCGTCGAGAAGAACTGGGCGAAGCGCGCGGCGTCGATTCCCGGCACTGGAATGAACGTGCCGATGCGGTAGACCACGAGCGCACCGACGAGGAACAGCAGACGCTTGCGCATCTCCGCGAAGCGGGTCATTTCCCCGAGTTGGGCGATGTTGGTGGATGACGTCGACACTGGGATTGCGTTCCTCAAGCCTCGAGACGGCCGCCGGCGGCCTCGATCGCGCCCTTCGCACCCTTGGTCGCGGCGATTCCCGGCCCCTTGACCGTGTACGCCTTGCTCATCTTCCCCGAGAGGATGATCTTTACGCGCTTCGTCTGCGCGCCGACGAGGTTGGCGCCGATGAGCGCCTGCAGCGTCACCACCGGTTCCGTCACCCGCATCAGATCGGTGAGCGTGAGTTCGGCGCGGGAGGCCTTCAGCGCCGAACGGAAGCCCACCTTCGGCAGCCGCCGCTGCAGCGGCATCTGCCCGCCCTCGAATCCCCTCTTGTGATAGCCGCCCTTGCGCGCGCGCTGGCCTTTGACGCCGCGGCCGCACGTTTTGCCCTGGCCCGCCGAGGCGCCCCGGCCGACGCGCAAATGTTCGCGCTTGGAGCCGGTCGCCGGCTTGATCGTGTTCAGTCGCATCAGCCCTTCTCCGCGTCCGTCGCAGGTTCCACTTTCAGCATGTGCGCCGCAGTCTCGACCATGCCGCGGTTCGACGGCGTATCGGCCACCACGACGCTGTGGCCGATGCGGCGCAGCCCGAGGCCCCGCGCCGACTGCGCGATGTTGGCGAGCTGTCCGGCGAGGCTCCTCACGAGCGTCACTTTGATCCGTTTGCCGCTCATCGCCTTCATTCCATGAGCTCGGCGACGGACTTGCCGCGCTTCGCCGCGATGTCCTCGGGGGAGCGCAGCTTCGTCAGCGCATCCATGGTCGCGCGCACGACGTTGATCGGGTTGCGCGAACCGTAGCTCTTGGCGAGCACGTTGCGCACCCCCGCGCATTCGAACACCGCCCGCATGCCGCCGCCGGCGATCACGCCGGTACCGTCAGCGGCCGGCTGCATGTACACGCGGGTCGTGCCGTGATGTCCCGTGACCGCATAGAACAAGGTATCGTTCTTCAACGACACGTTCATCAGGCTCTTGCGCGCCTGCATCATCGCCTTCGAGATCGCGACGGGCACTTCGCGGGCCTTGCCGTAGCCGAAGCCGACGCGCCCGGCGCCGTCGCCGACGACGGTCAGGGCCGTGAAGCCGAACTGCTTGCCGCCCTTGACGACCTTCGCCACGCGGTTCACCGCGACCAGCTTCTCGACCAGATCGTCGCCGGAGACCGGTTTCTCTACTCTTGCCATAGCGCTATTTGACCCTTAGGTGGAAACTTGCGGGTTAAAACTCGAGACCCGCTTCGCGTGCCGCGTCGGCGAGAGCCTTGACGCGGCCGTGATACATGAATCCCGACCGGTCGAATGCGACCTTCGATATGCCCTTGGCGCGCGCACGCTCGGCGATGATGCGGCCGACCACCTTCGCCGCCGCGACGTTGCCGGTCGTGCGCAAATCTGCGCGCACTTCCTTCTGCAGCGTCGAGGCCGCGACAAGCACCCGGTCCCCCTCGGGGGCGAGGATCTGCGCATAGATGTGCTGCGGCGTCCGGTGAACCGACAAGCGGACGGCGCCGAGCTCCTTGATCTTCGCCCGGCCGCGACGCGCGCGGCGCAGGCGGGTGTCTTTCTTGTCTGCTTTCATGGGCCTACTTCTTCTTCGCTTCCTTGAGCGCAATCTTCTCGTCGCAGTACTTGACGCCCTTGCCCTTGTAGGGCTCGGGCGGGCGAAACCGGCGGATCTCCGCGGCGATCTGCCCGACCCGTTGACGATCGATGCCCTTGACGACGATCTCCGTCTGACTCGGCGTCTCGATCGCGATGCCTTCGGGGATCGGATAGTTGATCGCGTGCGAAAACCCGAGGGTGAGGTTCAGGCTCTTGCCGGCGACCCCGGCGCGATAACCGACGCCCACGAGCTCGAGCTTCTTCTCGTAACCCTTGGTGACGCCGTCGACCATGTTGGCGAGATGCGCGCGCGTCGCCCCGGCGATCGCCAGCAAGCCTTCGACACCGGCGGCCGCCTCGACCGCGAGGTGCTGGTCGTTCTGCACGACCTTGATGCCGCGCTTGAGCGCCAGGCTGAGCGAACCCTTCGCTCCCTTGACCGTCACGGCGTCCGCACCGATCGTGGCGCTGACGCCCTGCGGGAGATTGACCGGCATTTTTGCGACTCGAGACATAAGATACAAGCCTCAACCAGCGACGTTAATGAACGACAAAGAGGACTTCCCCGCCGGTGCCCGCGGCGCGCGCCTGGCGGTCGGTCATGATGCCCTTGGGGGTCGAGACGACCGCCACGCCGAGGCCGCCGAGAACTTTCGGCAGCTCGTCCTTGCTCCGATAGATGCGCAAACCCGGCCGGCTGATGCGCTCGATCCGGTCGATCACCGGCCGGCCCTCGTGATACTTGAGCTCGACCGACAGCGTCGACTTCGCGCCCTCGGTCTCGACGCTGAAGCCGCCGATGTAGCCTTCGTCCTGCAGAACCTTCAGGATTGCCGTCTTCAGCTTCGAGGCGGCGACGCCGACCGTCGGCTTGCCGGCCGCCTGGGCGTTGCGGATGCGGGTGAGAAGATCGGCGATGGGATCAGTCATGCTCATTGTGTGCGCCTCACCAGCTGGCCTTCGAGAGGCCCGGGATCTCGCCTCGATTGGCCGCCTCACGCAGCTTCGTGCGCGCAAGTCCGAACTTGCGGTACACGCCACGCGAGCGACCGGTGATCGCGCAACGATTGCGTTGCCGCGTCGCCCCGGCATCGCGCGGCTGGCGCTGCAGTTCCGCCTGCGAGTCGGCGCGCTCCTCCGGCGAGGTCTTCGGGTCGCGGATCAGCTCCTTGAGCTCGGCGCGCCGTGCCGCGTACTTCTTCGCGACCTTGAGGCGGCGCTTCTCGCGCATGAGCATGTTGGTCTTTGCCATCGGTTGCTGCCCTACTTGCGAAACGGAAAGTTGAAGGCTTCGAGGAGCGCCCGGCCGTGCTTGTCGTCCCCGGCGGACGTGGAGATCGTGATGTCCATGCCCCGAATCTGGTCGATTTGATCGTATTGGATCTCCGGGAAGATGATCTGCTCGCGAACGCCGAGGCTGTAGTTGCCCCGGCCGTCGAACGAGCGCGCGCTGATGCCGCGGAAATCCCGGATGCGGGGGATCGCGATGGTGACGAGCCGGTCGAGGAATTCGTACATCCGCGCGCCGCGCAGCGTCACCTTGCAGCCGATCGCCTGGCCGTCACGCACCTTGAAGGTCGCGACCGATTTCTTCGCCTTGGTCACGGCCGGCTTCTGTCCCGTGATCTTCGTCATGTCCGCGACGGCCGCATCCATGACCTTCTTGTCGGCCACGGCCTCGCCGACGCCCATGTTGACCGTGATTTTCAGTATCCGCGGAACCTGCATCGTGTTGCCGATCCCGAGCTTTTGCTTGAGTTCCGGCACGATCTTCTCGCGGTAGGTTTGTTGCAGTCTTGCCATGTCGGTCTCTCGGCCGCTACTTCGTGTCGACCATTTCGTCATTCGATCGGAACACCCGGACCTTGCGGCCGCCGTCGAGCATCTTGACGCCGACCCGGTCGCCCTTCTGCGTCGCCGGATTGAACAGCTGGACGTTCGACACGTGCAGCGGGGCCTCGCGTTCGATGATCCCGCCCTGCAGGCCCGCTTGCGGGTTTGGCCGCTGGTGCTTCTTCGCCATGTTGACGCCTTCGACCCGCAGGCGATCGTCCGCGAGCATTTCAATCACCGCGCCTCGGCGCCCCTTCTCGCGCCCCGAGATGACGATCACCACATCGCCCCTACGAATCTTTTTCATCGACGCATTCCCAATTTTCAGAGGACTTCGGGCGCGAGCGAGATGATCTTCATGAACTGCACATTGCGCAGTTCGCGCGTCACCGGGCCGAATATGCGGGTGCCGATCGGCTCGAGCTTGTTGGTCAGCAGCACCGCCGCGTTCGTGTCGAAACGGATCAGGGAGCCGTCGGCACGGCGCACACCGCTGCGCGTGCGCACGACGACGGCATCGTAGACTTCGCCCTTCTTCACCTTGCCGCGCGGTATGGCGTCCTTGACGCTCACCTTGATCACGTCGCCGACGGCGGCGTAACGGCGCTTCGAGCCCCCGAGCACCTTGATGCACATGAGCCGCTTCGCGCCGCTGTTGTCGGCCACGTTCAGCATGGTTCGCATCTGGATCATCTCGCTCCCCTCATTGAACCCGGGCGCGTTCGACGACGCGGACCAGCACCCAGGATTTGCGGCGCGACATGGGGCGGCACGGCTTGATCGTCACCGTGTCGCCTTCCTTGCAATCGTTGCGCTCGTCGTGCGCGAGCAACTTCGTGGTCCGGCGCACGTACTTGCCGTAGGTCGGGTGCTTGACGAGACGCTCGACGGATACGGCGATCGTCTTGTCCATCTTGTGGCTGACGACCCTGCCCGTGAGCAAGCGCTGCCCCGGGACCTGCTGCGCGGTCGCTCTCGCGTTCACCTCGGTCTCGGTCGCCATCAGCCCTCACCTCCGCTAGCCTTCGTCCCGGCCTTCAGCTGGCCGAGTACCGTCTTCACGCGCGCAATGTTCCTGCGCACCTTCAAGAATTGATCCGGCTTCGCCGCCTGACCGCTCGCGCGCGCCATGCGCAGGTTGAACTGCTCGCGCCGCAGCTTGAGCAGATCCTCACCGAGATCCTTCGCCCCCTTGCCGCGCAGATCTTTCGCCTTCATGTGCGCACCTGTCGCTTGACGAACATCGTCGACACCGAGAGCTTCGCCGCGGCGAGGCGGAACGCCTCGCGCGCAATCGTCTCGCTGATCCCCTCCATCTCGAACAGGACCTTGCCGGGACGCACCCGCGCCACCCAGTACTCGACGTTGCCCTTGCCGCTGCCCATGCGCACCTCGAGCGGCTTCTGCGTGATCGGCACGTCCGGAAACACGCGTATCCAGATCCGGCCGCCGCGCTTGACGTAGCGCGAAATGGCGCGCCGCGCGGCCTCGATCTCGCGGGCCGTTATGCGGCAGCGGTCGGTCGCCTTCAGGCCGTACTCGCCGAACGCCACGTGATTGCCGCGTTGCGCGCTGCCGGCGATCTTGCCCTTGAACTGTTTGCGGAACTTGGTCCGCTTCGGCTGCATCATGTGTCGCTACCCACGCTCATCCGGCCGCGGGCGCCGCGGCTTCCGCGGCCCTCTGCGCCTCGCCCTCCGCCTCCGCGGCCTCCGCTTCCGGCTGGTCGAACACCTCGCCCTTGAAGATCCAAACCTTGATGCCGATGACGCCGTACGTGGTCATTGCCTCGGCGAGACCGTAGTCGATGTCGGCGCGGAACGTGTGCAGCGGCACGCGGCCCTCGCGGTTCGTTTCCGTGCGCGCGATTTCCGAGCCGTTCAACCGGCCGGAGATGCGCACCTTCACGCCGAGCGCGCCGGAGCGCATGGTGTTCGTGACGGCGCGCTTCATCGCGCGGCGGAACATCACGCGCTTCTCGAGCTGCTGCGCGATTCCTTCGGCGACGAGCTTCGCGTCGAGCTCCGGCTTGCGGATCTCGGCGATGTTCAGGCGCACGTCCTGGACCGTCATGCCGAGGATCTTCGCCACCGCGGCGCGCAGTTTCTCGATGTCCTCGCCCTTCTTGCCGATCACGATGCCGGGGCGCGCGGTGTGGATCGTGATGTTCGCGCGGCGGGCGGCCCGCTCGATGTGGATCCGGCTGACCGAGGCGTCGGCGAGCTTGCGCGCGAGGAATTCGCGCACCAGATGATCGGTGTGAATGTTCGACGCAAATACCTTGGAGCCGGCGTACCACTTCGACGTCCAGTCGCGGGTGATGCCGAGGCGCATGCCGATCGGATTGACTTTCTGTCCCATTAGTCTTCTCGCTTCCCGTCGGAGACTTGCACGAGGATGTGGCTGTTGCGCTTCGCGATCTGCACGCCGCGCCCCTTGGCGCGCGCATGGAAGCGCTTGAGCATCGGCGCCGAATCGACCTCGATCCGCGTCACCTTGAGCTCATCGACGTCCGCGTTGTGGTTGTTGTAGGCGTTGGCAATCGCGCTATCGAGCACCTTCAGAACGATCCTCGCGCCCTTCTGCGGCATGAACTTCAGCGTGTTGACCGCGAGCGTCGCCGATTTGCCGCGGATCGCGTCCACCACCAGCCGGCATTTTTGCGGCGATATGCGCGCGTAGCGCAAGATGGCTTTGGTTTCCACGTCCTACTCCGCCGCCGCGACTTTCTTGTCGCCGGAATGGCCCTTGAAGGTCCTGGTCGGCGCGAACTCGCCGAGCTTGTGGCCCACCATGTTCTCCGACACCAGCACCGGCACGTGCTGCCGGCCGTTATGCACCGCGATCGTCAACGCGACCATGTCGGGAGTCACCATGGAGCGCCGCGACCAGGTCTTGATCGGACGGCGGTCGTTTTTCTGACTCGCGACCTGCACCTTCTTGGCGAGGTGCAGATCGACGAACGGGCCTTTCTTTAGCGAACGAGGCACTGGGGATTCTCCAATCGTTGACTACAGTCGTTTGTTCTTGCGGCGCTGCACGATCATGCCGTCGGTGCGCTTGTTGCGGCGCGTCTTCTTGCCCTTCGTCTGCAGGCCCCACGGACTCACCGGATGCGGGTTGCCTTGCCCGGACTTGCCCTCGCCGCCGCCGTGCGGGTGGTCGACCGGGTTCATCACGACGCCGCGCACGGTGGGTCGCACGCCCAGCCAGCGCACCGCCCCGGCCTTGCCGAACACGCGCAGGTTGTGCTCGTCGTTGCCGACCTCGCCGATGGTCGCCCGGCAATCCACGTGCACCTTGCGCATTTCGCCCGATTTCAGCCGCAAGGTCGCGTACAGCCCCTCGCGCGCGGCGAACTGCGCGGAACTGCCGGCGCTGCGCGCGAGCTGGCCGCCCTTGCCGACCTTCATTTCCACGTTGTGCACGACCGAGCCGACCGGAATGTGGCGCAGCGGCAGCGCATTGCCCGCCTTGATCGGCGCGTCCGCACCGGAACGTATCTCGTCGCCGGCTTGCACGCCCTTTGGCGCGAGGATGTAGCGGCGCTCGCCGTCCCGATAAAGGACCAAGGCGAGGTGCGAGGTGCGGTTCGGATCGTATTCCAGGCGCTCGACGACGCCCGGAACGCCGTCCTTGTCGCGGCGGAAGTCGACGATCCGGTAGCGCTGCTTGTGGCCGCCGCCGATGTGTCGCGTCGTCTGGCGGCCGCTGTGATTGCGCGCGCCGGTGCGATTTTTCTTCGTCGTGAGCTGCGCGAGCGGTCCGCCCTTGTGCAGGTGCGACCGGTCGACCTTGACGACGAAGCGCGTCCCGGGGGAAGTCGGTCTCATCTTGATCAATGCCATGATCTAAGCCCCTACCGCGCCGTGCCGCCGGTGAAATCGATCGACTGGCCGGCTTGCAGGCGCACGTAGGCCTTCTTGCAGCCGTTGCGCTTGCCGGCGACGTTGCGAAAGCGGCGTGTCTTGCCCGGCTTGTTGAGCAGATTCACGCCCTCGACCTTGACCTCGAACATCAGCTCGACCGCCTGCTTGACTTCGTCCTTCGACGCATCGGTACGCACGCGAAATACGTACTGGTTGGCCTTCTCGGTCACCGTCGCCGCCTTCTCCGACACATGCGGCTGGATCAACACCGTCATCAAGCGTTCTTTATTCACTGTCGCCTCCGAAACGCCGGTCGAGCAGCTTCAATGCGCCGGCGGTGGCGATCACGTGCTGGTGCCTGATCAGGCTCACCGGGTCGAGCGAGGCGACCGGCATAACCTCGACGTGCGGCACGTTGCGCGCGGCCAAATGCAGCTTCTGTTCGTGCGCTTCGACCAGGATCAGCGCACGGGTCAGGCCGAGCTCGGCGAGCTTGGCGATCAGCAGCTTCGTTCTGGGCTCGGCGATCTCCAGGGTCTCGACCGCGACGAGACGGTCGCGGCGGACCAACTCGGAGACCATCGACTGCATCGCGGCCCGATACATCTTGCGGTTGACCTTCTGCGAGAAATCACGCGGGCGGGCTGCGAACGTGCGGCCGCCGCCGACCCAGATCGGGCTGCGCGAGGAGCCGGCGCGTGCCTGGCCCGTGCCTTTCTGACTCCACGGCTTCTTGCCGCCGCCGCGCACCTCGGCCCGAGTTTTCTGCGCCTTCGTGCCGGCACGCCCCGCAGCCATGTAGGCGGTCACGACCTGATGAATCAGCGGTTCGTTGTACGCGCGGCCGAACGCGGCGTCCGAAACCTGAATTTCGGCGGTCGAGCCCGCGTTTCTTAGCTTGAGCTTCATGGCGACTATTTCTTCCCGGGCTTGGCCGCAGCCTTGGCGGCGGGAGCAGCCTTGCCGGCGGGCGCACCCTTGGCGGCGGGAGCACCCTTGGCAGGCGCCGCGGGCGCCTTGTTCGGTGTCAGAGTCTTGCGGCGCTGCTGCGCGAGCGCCTTGACCGAGGGTTTGACGACGACGCGGCCACCTTCGGATCCCGGCACCGCGCCGCTGATCAACAGCAGGTTGCGGTCGACATCGACTTCGACGATGCGCAGATTCTCGACGGTGCGATTGCGCACGCCCATGTGCCCGGACATGCGCTTGCCCTTGAAGACCCGGCCCGGCGTCTGGCGTTGGCCGATCGAACCGGGCGCCCGGTGCGAGAGCGAGTTGCCGTGCGTCTTGCGTCCGCCGCGGAAATTGTGCCGCTTCATCGTGCCGGCAAAGCCCTTGCCGATCGTCGTGCCGGTGACGTCGACCACCTGGCCGGCGGCGAACATGTCGACTTTCAGCAGGGTACCGACGGCGAGCGACTCGGCCTCACCCTTGGCGAGACGGAACTCCCGGGAAGCGGCGCCGGCGGCGACGTTCGCCTTGGCGAAATGCCCGGCGAGGGCCTTCGTCACGCGCGACGCGCGACGCGTGCCGACCGTCACCTGCACGGCCCGATAACCGTCGGCTTTCTCGGTCTTGAGCTGTGAAATCCGGTTCGGCAGGGCTTCGACGACGGTGACCGGTACGGCCAGCCCTGAGTCGGTGAATACCCGCGTCATGCCGCACTTGCGGCCCACCAGACCAATGGCCATATTCGATCCTCATGACGCGTGCACTGCACAAAGGCCACGCGATTTTGCTTGCACCAGGTCGGCGGTTTGGATGCTCGTGACCCCAGAACCCCCGCAGCGGGACCCTGGCGTCGGCGCCCACGCGCTCCGGCCTCTCAAATTGGGACGCGGGAGTATACCCGAATCCGCCCTCAGTTCAACTTGATCTGCACGTCGACGCCCGCCGGCAGCTCGAGCTTCATCAGCGCGTCGACGGTCTTGTCGGTCGGGTTCAGGATGTCCATCAGGCGCTTGTGCGTGCGGATCTCGAACTGATCGCGGGCGTCCTTGTCGCCATGCGGCGAAACGAGCACGGTGAAACGCTCCATCTTGATCGGCAGCGGCACGGGACCCTTGACCGTCGCGCCGGTGCGCTTGGCGGTGTCGACGATTTCCCGGGCCGATTTGTCGATCAGCCGATGATCGAAGGCCTTGAGGCGGATACGAATGTTTTGATTAGCCATAGTTGCTTCCTGACGCGGCGAAAAACGCCGCTTACGCGATCACCTTGGACACGACCCCGGCACCGACGGTTTTACCCCCTTCGCGGATCGCAAAGCGCAATCCCTGCTCCATCGCAATCGGCGCAATCAGCTCGACGATGATCTTGATGTTGTCCCCGGGCATCACCATCT
>DATLSG010000002.1:0-26149 GCA_035534275.1 Steroidobacteraceae bacterium | reverse complement strand
AAGCTTGGGCCGGCGGCGAGGCCGAAGAGGACGAAGCACGGGAGCAGGGAGCGGAGCATGGCCTTCGAGCACCTCGGTGAGCGATGCATTTTAATTCGAACAGTGTAGCGACGGCCGCAACCGGCCAATAGTTCATTAATTAAGCGCAAGATGGGCGCCCTCGACGCCGATGCGGGCGAGTTCATCGACGATGCGGTCGTACTCGTCCACGTCCTTGACCGGACCGATGCGCACGCGATAGAGCCTGCGGCCGCCGATTTCGGCGTCGCGCACGAACGAATCGGCATAGCCATTGTCGCGCAGCTTGTGCAGCAGACGTTCGGCGTTCGCCGGATCGGCGAATGCGCCGGTCTGGATGAACAGGGCGACCGGCGCGGCCCGGGGGGCGGTGGTGGCCGGCGCAGTCGCCGGGGCCGCTGCGGCCGCCGAGGCACCGGCCGGGTCCGCCGCGTTCGCTGTGCCGGGACCCGGCGCCGTCCACGGCGCCGTTGGGTCGATCGAGCGTACCTCGACCATCGCCGTGCCCTTGCGCAGCATCCCGAGCTTCACCGCGGCGGCGTAGGAAAGGTCGATGATGCGGTTCTTGACGAACGGCCCGCGATCGTTGACGCGGACGATGACACTGCGGCCGTTCTGCAGGTTCGTGACCCGCACGTAGCAGGGCAGCGGCAGGGTCTTGTGAGCCGCGGTCATCGCGTACATGTCGTAGGGCTCATGCGTCGAGGTCTGATCCTCGTAGAAGCCCGGTCCGTACCAGGAGGCGACGCCGCGCTTGTCGTAGCCCCGGCAGCGGCGGCGCACGTAGTAGCGCTTGCCGAAAACGTCGTAGAAAGGGGGATTGCCGTAAGGCGAGCGCGGTTCCACGCGCGGCACGGCATTCGGCACCGCCCAGACGTCGATCGGCGGCTTGGACGAAACCGGCGGGATTTCGCCGCCCGGCACGCCCGGCGCGCCGGGCCGCCGGGGCGCGTTGCTCTGGCACGCCGCGAGCGCGGCGCCGAGCACGGCGAGGGTCAGGCCGGCGCGCAGGCGTCGCAGGTGCGGGGCGCGGCCGGTCATGGCGCGGTCGCGGTCGCGGTCACGGCGTCGGTCGCGGTCACGTTCGCGGCGTCGGTCGCGGCGTCCCGCGTTGACTGGCAATCGGCGGATGATGCGCCATCTCGGCGAGCGGTTCGAGGCTCGCGTCGACGCGGCGCTGCACCGCGACCGCCAGGTCGTGCACCGCCATTGCGTACAGGGGGCTGTGGTTGTAACGCGTGATCGCGTAGAAATTGCCGAAGCCGACGCGCCAGGCGACGCCGTTCGCCTGTTTGGCGGCGATCAGCCAGGCGCGACGGTCCGCGCCCGGCGCATCGTCGATGTGCACCCCTTCGGCCCGCAGGGCGGCGACGGTCGTTGCTGCGCCGAGATCGGGGCCGGCGGGCTTCGGCACGCTGCCTGGCGCGACGGTGGCGTCCCGCAGCACCGCCTGGCCGGCGCTCCAGCCGTGTTCCTCGAGAAAATAGCCGACGCTGTCGAAAACGTCCGGCCAGTTCGACCAAAGATCCACATGGCCGTCCGCGGTCGCATCGAGGCCGAAGCGTCGATAACTGGAAGGCATGAATTGCGGTGCGCCCATCGCGCCGGCGTACGAGCCCATCGCCGTCAGCGGATCGATCCGCTGATCGCGGGCGAGAAGCAGGAACTGCGCCAATTCGCCGCGGAAGAATCGTGCGCGCGGCGGATAGTCGAAGGCGAGCGTGCTCAGCGCGTCGAGCACCCGATAATTGCCGGTCAGGCGGCCATAATAGGTCTCCACGCCGACGATCGCGACGAGGTATTGCGGGGCAACGCCGGTCCGCGCGCTCGATCGCTCGAGGTCGCGGCGGTGCGCGAGCCAGAAATCGACGCCTTCCTGGATACGCTGCTCATTCACGAAGATCGGCCGATATCGGTACCAGGCCAGGCGCTTTTCCGCCGGCTTTTCCATCGCCGCGACGATCGCCGGCTGCGTCCGCGCCGCCCGCAGGATCCGGCGCAGCGTGTGCGGGTCGTAGGCCTCGCGCGCGACCATGTGCTCGATGAAGCCGGCGACGTCGGCGCGCCGGGTGTCGATCGCCGCCGCCTGGTGCGCCGGCGACAAGCACGATCCGGCGGCGAGCAGCGAGAGGCCGACTCGGTGCCTGAGTTGCACGGCACGGCTCAGGATCCGACCAGCTTGCGATGCGAGTGCAGCGACATCAGGATGCCGAATCCGGCCATGATCGTCACCATCGAGCTGCCGCCGTAGCTGATCAGCGGCAGCGGCACGCCGACCACCGGCACGATGCCGCTGACCATCCCCGAGTTCACGAACACGTAGACGAAGAAACCGAGCGCGATCGCCCCGCCGGTGAGCCGCGAGAACGTGTCCTGGGCCTGCATCGCCAGATACAGTCCGCGCCCGATCACGAACGCATAGAGGGTGAGCACCAGCAGTTGCCCGAGCAGACCGAATTCCTCGCCGATGACCGCGAAGATGAAATCGGTGGAACTTTCGGGCAGGAAGTCGAGCTGCGCCTGGCTGCCGCGCATGTAACCCTTGCCGAACACGCCGCCGGAACCGATCGCGATTTGCGACTGGATGATGTGATAGCCGGCACCCAGCCGGTCGCTCTGCGGATTCAGAAAGGTCAGGATCCGCTCGCGCTGGTACTCGTGCACGAAATGCCAGCCGCCCCAGGCGGCGAGCGCGAGCACCGGCAGCGACAGGAGGATGATCGGTACCTGCAAGCCCGCGAGCAGCATCACGATCAAGCCCGAGGCGGCGATCAGCAAGGCCGTGCCGAGATCCGGCTGGACGACGACCAACGCGGTCGGAATCGCGATGAACACCGCCATCACGACCAGATCCTTGAATCTCGGCGGCAGCGGCCGCTCGTGCATGTACCACGCGCAAAGCATCGGCACCGCGAGCTTCATGATCTCCGAGGGCTGGAAGCGTATGAAGCCCAGGTCGAGCCATCGCTGGGCGCCCTTGCCGACGTGGCCGCTGAGGTCGACCACGATCAGCAGCAGGATGCCGACGACATAGGCGAGCGGCGAGAACAGGCGCAGGTACTGCGGCGTCGAGAAGCGGGCGAGCAGCACCAGCGCCGCGACCGCGACCAAGATGTTGCCGATCTGGTGCTCGACCATCCGCAGGTTCTGCCCCGAGGCGCTGTAGACGACCAGCACGCCGATGCAGATGATCAGCGCGAGGACACCGGTCAGCGGGCCGTCGAGGCGCAGCGCGCGCAGCGTGCGGCCGCCGGCGGTGAGCGTGCGCCGGGTGCGCGAAGGCGAGAATTCGTCGAGTATCATGGGCCCTTGACCGTCACTGAAGTCTTTGCCGGTGCCGCCGGCTTGGCCGGCAGCAAGTACGCGTCTAACACCTTGCGCGCGATCGGTCCCGCGACCGTGCCGCCCTCGCCGGTCGCGTTTTCGACCATCACCGCCACCGCGAGCTTCGGATCATCGGCCGGCGCGAACGAAATGAACAGTGCATTATCGCGCAAGCGCGCCTTGATCGTCCTGGCGTTGTACTTCTGGTTCTTGCCGAGCGAGAAGACCTGGGCCGTGCCGGTCTTGGCGGCGATCTGGTAGGGCGCGCCCGCGGCCATGCGCGCGGCGGTGCCGCCGGGGCGCGCGGCTTGCTCCATCCCCTCGTAGACCACGTTCCATTGATCGGGGGTGACGCCGCGGATGCCGGGCTCCGGTTTCGGCGGCAGGCCGATCACGCGCCGCGAGCCGGGCGGGCGGATGCCGATCACCAGGCGGGGTTTGAATTCCCGCCCGCGCGCGGCGATCGTCGCGACGGCATGTGCGAGCTGCAGCGGGGTCGCGAGCATGTACCCCTGGCCGATGCCGACGATCAGCGTCTCTCCGGGGAACCATACCTCGTTCGCCCGATTCTTGAATGCGCGCCGTTTCCACCCGGGGGAGGGCATCAGGCCGGGCCTTTCGCCGGGTATGTCGATGCCGGTCGCCTTGCCGAAGCCGAACTCGCTGAGAAAGTGATGCATCCGATCGATGCCGAGCTTGTTGGCGACGGTGTAGAAGTACACGTCGCAGGATTGGGCGATCGCGCGGCGCATCGAGATCTCGCCGTGGCCGCGGTGCTTCCAGCAGTGATACAGATGCCGGCTCCCGGGGAGGCGGAAGTAGCCCGGACAGAAAATCCTCTGATCGGGCGTCATGACGCCGTAATGCAGCGCCGCCAGCGCATAGTAGGGTTTCGCCGTCGACCCCGGCGGATAGGCGCCGGCGAGCGCGCGGTTGATCAGCGGCGTGTCCGGGTCGTGGACGAGCGCGGCATACTCCTGGTCCGTCAGGCCGCGGGCGAATTCGTTCGGATCGAACGCGGGCGAACTCGCGAGCGCGACGATGTTGCCATTGCTCGGATCGATGGCGACGACCGCGCCGCGCAGCCCCTGCAGCGCGTTCTCGGCGGCGCGCTGCACGCGCATGTCCAGGCTCAGGATGAGGTCCGAGCCGGCGACGGGCGGCTGCACCTTGAGCGTCGGCCGATAGCTGCCTTCCTTGCTCACCGGCCGCCCGGCGGCATTCACCAGCACCTCGCGAAATCCGGGCTTGCCGTGCAGCACGCTCTCGTAGGCGCGCTCGACCCCGAGCTTGCCGATCAGCGTCGTGCCGGCGTAGATCGCCGGGTCGATATGGGCGAGGTCGCGCGCGCTGATCGCGGCGACGTAGCCGAGCGCATGCACCGCGAGCGGACCGAACGGGTAGTGGCGCGACAGGCGCGTGTGCACGTCGAAGCCGCTGAATTCGAAGCGGTGCACGGCGAACATCGCCATCTCGCGGTCGGTCAGCTCGAGCTTGATCGGCACGCTTTCGTACGGGCGGTGCGACAGGATCGTGCGCTTGATGCGCGGCAGGTCTTCGGCGTCCAGCAGGCCGATCTTGACCAGCCGCTCGAGGCTCGCGTCGAGCTGGCGCATGCCGCCCGCCTGATCGCGCTCGACCTCGAGCTGAAAGGCCGGCATGTTGTCGGCGAGGATGAGGCCGTCGCGGTCGAGTATCAGGCCGCGGCTCGGCGGAATCGGCTCGATGCGGACCCGGTTGCCCTGCGACAACTCGGAATAATAGTCGTAGCGCAGGACCTGCAGAAAGAACAGCCTGCCGGCGACCGTTGCGAGCAGCAATGCGACGATCACGCCGGCGACGAGGCTGCGGAATGTGAATATGCGCCGCTCGCCCCAGTGGTCCTTGATGCGCACGCGTCCGACCAAACTATGCGGCTCCGGCGCCGTCAGCGTTCATGCAGACGGCTCAGCGTGGCGACGATGAGCGGCCAGGTCAGCGCGCCGACGATCGGCGCGAGCCAGCGCGACCAGACCGTGACCGGATAACCGGTGGCGCCGTCGACCCAGAAGAGAATGAATTGATAGGCGCCGAGGAGCGCGAAGATCGTCAGGGCCTGCTGCAGTATCGAGAACACCCGCAGCCGCAGCCGCAAATGCATCGCCCAGGCGGCGGTCAGCGTGAGCGCGAGCGCGTGTTCGCCGAGCACGACACCCCTGGTCACGTCGATCGCGAGACCGGCGACGAACGCGAGCGTGAGACCGCCGCTGCTCGGCGACTCGATGGACCAGTAGTAGACGATCAGCACCAGGAAATCCGGCCGCAGGGCGTCGATCGCATCCGGCAGTGGAATGATCGCGAGCGTCAGCCCGATCAGGGCCGAGAGCAGCACCGGCGTTCGCCGGGCGCGATGGTCGCGGATCATCGTGTTTTAGCCGGTGCCGGCCGCACCGACGCCGGCGTCAGCCAGACGAACAGCAGCTCGCGGGAGCTGTCGATCGCCGCCGCCGATTGCACGTCGACGACCGCGAGCGAGCGCACGGTGTCGAGTCTGACGTCGAGCACGGTGCCGACCGGATAGCCTTCGGGATACACGCCGCCGAGCCCCGAGGTGACGAGCAAATCCCCCTTGACCACGTCCGTGGTGGTCGGCAGATACGGCAGCTCGAGCCGCCCCGGCTCGCCGGCGCCGACGGCGATCGTGCGCAACCCGGTGCGGTTGATCATGACTGGAATCGCGCTGGTCGCATCGCTCACCAGGATCACGTCGCAGGTGCGCTCGCCGACGCTTTCCACCTGCCCAAAGACGCCGTGGGCGTCGAGCACGGCCTGCCCGACGTACACGCCGTCGTGCGCGCCCTTGTCGACCAGCACGCGCTCGCGTAACGCGTCGAGGTCGACGTCCATGATGTCGCCGATGAGAAATTTCGCGGCGACACCCGCGGTGCTGGCGCGCAGCGCGCGCAGCCGGCGGTTCGCCGCCTCGAGGGCGGCATAGCGCTGCAGGCGGAATCGGGCCTCCAGCAGCTTTGCGCGCAGCCGCGCGTTCTCGGCGCGCAGCGTGTCGCGGGTGGTGACGCTGCGACGCAGCCAGCTCCAGCCCTCGAACGGGCTCGTCACCGCGAGCTCGATCGGGTAGACCACGACCGACAGTGCGCGACGGATCCGGCCGAGCTGGTCGTAGCGCTTGTCGAGCACCATCAGGCCGACCGCGAGCAGCGTGTACAGCACGCTGCGCAGCAGCAGGCCGGAGGCGCGGCCGGTGGAGTCGTGACTACGAAACGCGACCACGGGCAGGTTCCCTAGTCGCCGGCATCACTCCAGTCCGAAGATCCCCGGGCCGTGCTGCTCGGTCAGCTCGAGGATGCGGCCGCCGCCGCGCGCGACGCAGGTCAGCGGATCATCGGCGACGACGACCGGCAGCCCGGTTTCCTCCATCAGCAGCTTGTCGACGTCGCGCAGCAGCGCGCCGCCGCCGGTGAGCACGATGCCGCGTTCGGCGACGTCGGCGCCGAGCTCGGGAGGAGTCTGTTCGAGGGCTTGCTTGACGGCGCCGACGATGCCCTGCAGCGGTTCCTGCAGCGCCTCGAGGATCTCGTTCGAGTTCAGCGTGAAGCTGCGTGGCACACCCTCGGAGAGGTTGCGGCCCTTGACCGAAATCTCGCGCACCTGTTGTCCGGGATAGGCCGAGCCGATCTCGAGCTTGATCCGTTCGGCGGTCGCCTCGCCGATCAGAATGCCGTAATTTCGCCGCACATAGTTCGTGATCGCCTCGTCGAACTTGTCGCCGCCGATGCGAACGCTCGCCGCGTAGACGATGCCGTTCAGCGAGATCACGGCGACTTCCGAGGTGCCGCCGCCGATGTCGAGAACCATCGAGCCGCGCGCCTCCTGGACCGGGAGCCCGGCGCCGACCGCCGCGGCCATCGGCTCGGGGACGATGTCGACGCTGCGCGCGCCGGCGCCCTCCGCGGATTCCTTGATCGCGCGCCGCTCGACCTGCGTCGAACCGAAGGGCACGCAGACGAGCACGCGCGGGCTCGGGGAGAGGAAGCGATTGCCGTGCACTTTCTTGATGAAGTACTGCAGCATCTTCTCGGTGTACGTGAAGTCGGCGATCACACCGTCCTTCATCGGCCGCACCGCGGTGATGTGGCCGGGCGTGCGGCCGAGCATGTTCTTGGCCTCGACGCCGACGGCGACGATGATCTTGCCGCCGCGGGTGGGTTCGTCCTGCACGGCGACGACCGACGGTTCGTTGAGCACGATGCCGCGCTCGCGCACGTAGATCAGCGTATTCGCCGTACCAAGATCGATGGAGAGGTCATTGGAAAAATAACCCCTGAGGCGTTTGAACATACGGAATTTTCTGCTGGGAAAGGGCGTGAAAAAGTTGCGCTAATGTAACAACCGACAGGACTTTCAGCAAGGCGCCGTGTATCATTCGCCGAGCTTGTTTTTGCGCCTTTGCGGCGCACATCGGTCGGTCGCATGAGCCTTACCCGGCAAGACGTCGAAAAGATCGCGCATCTCGCGCGGCTGCTGATCTCGGACCAGGAGATGCCGGTCTACGTCACCAGCCTGTCGAGCATCGTCGAGTTCGTCGATCAGCTGGCCAAGGCGGACACCGGCGGCGTGGCGCCGATGGCCCACCCGCTCGCCGGTCAGACGCAGCGGCTGCGCGCCGACGAAGTGACGGCAGCGGACTCGCGCGAGAAGTACCAGGCGAACGCCGCGGCCGTGCAAGGCGGACTGTACCTGGTGCCGCGTGTGATCGAGTGATGCGGCGCCAAGACCCAGGGATGCGGCGCCAGACCCCAAGGATACGATGTTGCACAACCGCTCCATCGGCGAGCTAGCCGCCATTCTGGATCGGCGCGAGGCCTCCAGCGTCGAATTGACACGGCACTTTCTCGCCCGTATCGAGGCCCTGAACCCGGCGCTGAACGCGATGATCAGCGTGACGGGTGCGCAGGCACTCCTCGAAGCGGCTGTCGCCGATCGGCGACGTGGCGCCGGCGAGACGGGGCCCTTGCTCGGCATCCCGCTCATTCACAAGGATATTTTCTGCACCGACGGCGTACGCACGAGTTGCGGCTCGCGCATGCTCGACAACTTCGTCGCGCCGTACGATGCGACGGTCGTCGCCCGCCTGAAGGCCGCCGGCGCGGTCATGCTCGGCAAGGCGAACATGGACGAGTTCGCGATGGGTTCGTCGAACGAGACCAGTTTCTACGGACCCGTCAGGAACCCGTGGGACCTCGCCCGGGTGCCCGGCGGCTCCTCCGGCGGCTCGGCGGCGGCGGTCGCCGCGCGCCTCGCACCATTCGCGACCGCGACGGACACGGGCGGGTCGATCCGCCAGCCGGCGGCGCTGACCGGCGTGACCGGGGTGAAGCCGACCTACGGGCGGGTCTCGCGCTACGGGATGATCGCATTTGCCTCGAGTCTCGATCAGGCCGGGATCATTGCCCGCTCGGCCGCGGACGCGGCGACGGTGCTGCAGGCGATGGCCGGATTCGACCCGCGTGATTCGACCAGCGTCGATACGCCGGTGCCGGACTACGGGAGCGCCCTCGGCGCGCCGCTCAAGGGTCTGCGGATCGGCCTGCTGAAGGAGTTCTCCGACGGGCTCGAGCCGCGCAACGCCGCGCTGATCGCGGCGGCGCTCGAGGTGTTCCGCTCGCTCGGCGCGGCAACGCTCGAGGCGAGCCTGCCGAGTCTGCCGCTCTCGGTGCCGACCTATTACGTCGTCGCGCCGGCCGAATGCTCGTCGAACCTGTCCCGGTTCGACGGGGTCCGCTTCGGTTACCGCTGCGAGAATCCGCGGGATCTGCTGGATTTGTACAAGCGCTCGCGCGGCGAGGGCTTCGGCGCCGAGGTCAAGCGGCGCATCATGACCGGCACCTACGTGCTGTCGGCCGGCTATTTCGACGCCTATTACCTGCAAGCGCAGAAGGCTCGGCAACTCATCACCGACGAGTTTCGCGCCGCGTTCGGCCGCGTCGATCTGCTGCTCGGCCCCACCACGCCGACGCCGGCGTTCGCGATCGGCGCGAAGATCGACGATCCGGTGACCATGTACCTGAACGACATCTACACGATCGGCGCGAATCTTGCGGGGCTGCCGGCGCTGTCGATGCCGGGCGGCTTCATCGACGAATTGCCGATGGGCGTGCAGCTGATCGGCCCGCATTTCGCGGAAGGGCGGCTGCTGAACGCCGCGCACCAATATCAACTGGCGACCGACTGGCACGACCGGGTCGCCCGCGGGTACTGCTGATGCATGCCTGGGAAGTCGTCATCGGTCTCGAGATCCACGCCCAGCTCGCGACCAAGTCGAAGATCTTCTCGGGCGCGGCGACCGCTTACGGCGCGCCGCCGAATACGCAGGCCTGCCTCGTCGATCTCGCCTATCCCGGCGTGCTGCCGGTGCTGAACGCCGAGGCGGTGCGGATGGCGGTGAAATTCGGCCTCGCGATCGGCGCGAAGATCGCCGAGCGGTCGGTCTTTGCGCGCAAGAATTACTTCTACCCGGACCTGCCGAAGGGCTACCAGATCAGTCAGTACGAAGAGCCGATCGTCGGCCGTGGTGCGCTCGAGATCGTCCTCGACGACGGCGCCTCGAGGAGGGTCGGCATCACGCGCGCGCATCTCGAGGAGGACGCCGGCAAATCGCTGCACGAGGGGCTCGCCAATGCGAGCGGCATCGACCTGAACCGCGCCGGCACGCCGCTGCTCGAAATCGTCTCGGAACCGGACATGCGCTCGGCCAAGGAGGCAGTCGCGTACATGAAGAAGGTGCACACACTGGTGCGCTATCTCGAGATCTGCGACGGCAACATGCAGGAAGGCTCGTTCCGCTGCGATGCCAACGTGTCGGTGCGACCACGCGGCCGCGATAAATTCGGCACGCGCGCCGAGATCAAGAACCTGAATTCCTTCCGTTTCGTCGAGAAGGCGATCCAGCATGAATTCGCACGGCAGATCGAGCTGATCGAGAGCGGTGGCCGGGTCGTGCAGGAGACGCGGCTCTACGACTCGGACAAGGACGAGACGCGGCCGATGCGCTCCAAGGAAGAGGCCAACGACTACCGGTATTTCCCGGACCCCGACCTGCTGCCGCTGCAGATCGACCGCGCGTTCGTCGACTCGGTGCGGGTGACCCTGCCGGAGCTGCCGGAGCAGAAGGCCGCGCGGTTTGCCGCCGAGTTGCAGCTCTCGGCCTACGATGCCGGCGTGCTGTCGGCGAGCCGGGAGATCGGCGACTATTTCGAGGCCGTCGTCGCGGCGGTCGGTGCGCCGCAGGCGAAGCTCGCCGCGAACTGGGTGATGGGTGAACTGTCGAGCGCGCTGAACCGCGACAAGCTCGAGATCGGCGGCGCGCGCGTCGGGCCGCGGGCGCTGGGCGGATTGCTGCAGCGGATCGTCGACGGGACGATATCCGGCAAGATCGCCAAAGAGGTGTTCGAGGCGATGTGGGGGCAAGGACGCGAAGCCGACGCGGTCATCGCCGCCAAGGGCCTGCGCCAGATCACCGACGGCGGCGCGATCGCGAAGGTCATCGAAGAGGTGATCGCCGCGAACCCGCGGCAGCTCGCGGATTACCGCGCAGGCAATGACAAGCTGTTCCGCTTCTTCGCCGGCCAGATCATGCGGGCGACCGGCGGCAAGGCGAACCCCGCGCAGCTCAACGAGCTCTTGAAGGCGAAACTCGACGGCGATTGACGATGCATGACCGCACCGCCGCCGGCAACCCGGCGCGGCGCCGCCTGCGGTTGCGCCGACCGGTGATGGCCCGGCGTCGTCAGCCTCGCGGCGCTCTCGCCGGTGCCGGCCGCCCCGGAGGAACGCCCGGTATGACGATCGTCCGTGACAGCGGGTCGCCGCCGAGGAATTCGAGCAGCTGGTCGCTCTGTGCCATCGCGTCCCGCCGCCCGAGCGCGATCAGCTCGCGGGTGTACGCCGCTTCGAACATCAGATAGCTCGCGAGCTCCGCGCCGGCACCGCCGCGTGCGCCCATGACCCGCAGGAGCGTGCGCAGGCCGCGCGGCAGGCTCGCCACGTGGCGCGTCGCGATGAGGTGCAGATCCTCGCTCGGCACGATCAGCAGGGTCGAAACCTTGCGCACGTCCGGCACCGCCAACGGCGCCACCTTGACGACCTGGTTGAGGCGGGCGATGTGTTCAATGTTCGCGAAGATCTGGTCCATGAAGAGCGTGTCCAGCATGTAGCCGAACAGCTGGCCGGCGGTCGGCGGTGCGGCCCCGGCCGGCGGCGGTAGCGCCACCGCGTGGTCTTGCGAGCGCACGCCGATGATCAACAACCGATCGGCGCCGAGATGGATCGCCGGGCTCAAGGGCCAGAGCTGGCGCTGCGCGCCGTCGCCGTAGAATTGACCGTCGATCGCGACCGGAGGGAACAGAAACGGCACGCTCATGCTCGCCATCAGATGCTCGAGGCGCAGCGACTCGCGCCGGCCGATGCGCTGCACGCGGTGCCAATTGCGCGATCGCGGGTCGCCGTCGAAGAACGCGACCGAGGTACCGCTGTCGTAGCCGGTCGCGCACAGCGCGAGCGCCTGCACCGCCCCGCGGCGCACGCTAATGCGCAACAGCCGCCAGTGGATGCGTGCGTGCAGCAGATCCCGCAACGGCGTATTGTCGAACAGCGCGAGCGGCGGATGCAGCAGGCCGCCGGAGAACAGCGCCGCACTCCAGCGCAGGCCCGCATTCAGCATGCTCCAGGCATCGGCGCGGAACACCTGGTTGACGTGGAAGTTCGCCCACACCTGCTCGAGCCCCTCGAGCGCCCTGTGCCAGCGAAACGCCTCGGTGGCGAGCACCGCCGCCGACACCGCGCCGGCCGATGTACCGACGATGATCGGGAAGGGATTGCCGGCGTCCGGCAGCAGGTCGGCGATCGCCCGCAGTACGCCCACCTGATAGGCCGCCCGCGCGCCGCCACCGGGCAACACCAGGCCGACGGTGACCGCGGAATCGGCGCCCCGCGCTTCGTTTCGCTCGCTATTCACGCCGACGTCTATAGCATGCCTCGGCCGCGCGGGGCTACAGCGCCGAGACGCCGTGCAGCTTGGTCAGGCTCAAGGATCGGGTCAGCGCGATGAATTCGCGGATATAGGCGATCTTGGCGCCGGCGCAGCTCGTAGCCGCGTACAGTTCGCAATGCAGGCCACCGCGGCCGATCGGGCGCGACACGACGTAACCGCGCTCGAGATAATGACCGATGGTCCACGCCGGCAGCGCCGCGACTCCGCGGCCGCTTGCGACCAGTTGCAGGATGGCGACCGTGAGCTCGGCGGTGCGGCGGCGCGGATTGACGCCGGCCGGCAGCAGGCAGTGTTTCATTACGTCGAGCATCTCATCGGGCACGGGGTAGGCGATCAGGGTCTGATCGGCGAAATCGGCGGCCTCGAGCCACGGCTTCGCGGCGAGCGGGTGCCGCGGACTCATCAGCGCGACGCTTTCATAGCGAAACAGCGGGCTGAACGCGAGCGACGGCCGCGGCGGCGGCTGGTCGTGGATCACCGCGAGTTCGGCGTCCGCACGCTCGAGGAGCGGCAGCGGGTCGGCAACGAAGCCGGAGACGATGTCGAGTTCGACGTCCGGCCACAGGGGCCGATACGCGTCCATCGCCGGCATCAACCAGTCGAAACAATTGTGGCACTGCACGGCGATGCGCAATGGGCCGGCGGCGCCCTCGGCGAGACGTGCGAGTTCGCGCTCGGCATCGGCGACCTGCGGCAACACACCGCGTGCGAGGTCCAGCAGGCGGCGTCCGGTCTCGGTGAAGCGCACCGGGCGCACGTTCTTCACGACCAACGTCGTGCCGTAGTGGTTCTCGAGCGCCTTCAGCTGATGCGAGAGCGCGGATTGCGTGAGATACAGCCGCGCGGCCGCCTTGGACAGGCTGCCGCACTCGGCGAGCGCCACCAGGGTCGTCAAATGACGCAGCTCGAGCACCGGTTGGGGCATGAATCCCTTTCACCGCTTGCATGAAAACAGCGAGTTTGAATGATTCCGGCGGTTCTTGCATCTTGATCGTCCGGTGGCTTCGCCCGCCGTGGAGACGTATCCATGTCGCCGCCCGTCTCGGTGTCCTTCGAGTTCTTTCCGCCTGCGGACGAGGCGGGCGTGGCGCAGTTCGCGGCGGCCGTTGCCCGGCTCGAGCCGCTCCGGCCGCGCTTCGTGTCGGTGACCCACGGCGCGGACGGCTCGAGCCGCATGCGCACGGTCGATTGCGTGCGCCGTCTGCGCCGCGAATGGAGTCTCAACGTGGTGCCGCACCTCGCCGGCGCCGGGTCGACCCGCGCCGAGGTGCGCGCGCTCGCCGCGCGCTACTGGCAGGAAGGCTTCCGCCGGCTCGTCGCATTGCGCGGCGATGCGCCCGGGGCGGATGCCGCGGTCCCCGCCGGCGGCTACGGTTTCGCTTCGGAAATGGTCGCGGATCTGGCCGGGATGCATGCGTTCGAGATTCTCGTCGCGGCATACCCGGAAGGGCATCCCGACAGCGGTACGGCCGCGGCGGATGTGGAGAATCTGCGGCGCAAGGTCGATGCGGGCGCGGCCCGCGCGCTCACGCAGTTCTTCTTCGACACGGACGCATTCCTGCGTTATCGGGATCGCTGCCGCGCGGCCGGCATCGGGATTCCGATCGTGCCGGGTATCCTGCCGATCCGGCGTTTCGAGCAGGTGCTGCGGTTCGCGGCGCGTTGCGGGGCGTCGGTGCCGCCGTCGCTGCGCCGGCGTTTCGAGGGTCTGGAGGGGGACCCCGAGACCGCCCGGCTGGTCGCCGCGCACGCCGCGATCGAGCAAGTCCGGCGGCTGCGCGCGCATGGCGTCGAGGAGTTCCATTTCTACACCTTGAACCGCGCCGATCTGGTGTACGCGGTTTGTCACTCGCTGGAACTGCGGCCGCGCGCGGCGGTGTCGTGCGTCGCCTGAGGCGCCCGGGCGCCCGTCACAGCCGCCGCTGCCGATAGGCGGCGATGTCGCGCAGCATCTCGAGGCCGCCGAGCGCGCGCATCTGGCCGAGGATCCAGGCCCGGCGGCGCTCGATGTACGGCGAGGGCGAGGCGACACGGTAGATTCGCGGATCCGGCAGCACCGCCGCGAGCAGCGCCGCCTGGCTTGGCGTCAGATGCGAGGCGGGTTCGTGAAAGAACCGGCGGGCGGCCGCCTGCGCCCCGTAGGTTCCCCGGCCGAACTCGGCGACGTTCAGGTACATCTCGAGAATCCGCCGCTTCGGCCAGCAACCCTCGATCCAGACCGTGAAATACGCTTCGATGGCCTTGCGCACATAACTGCGGCCGCCCCACAGGAACAGGTTCTTCGCCACCTGCTGCGAAATGGTGCTGCCGCCGCGGGGAACCTGCGGTACCTTCAGCCCGCGCTCGCGCGCACGCTCGTCATGCGCACGGCCTGCACGGGAACGTCGTCGAAGCCGCGGCGCCGGCCGGTCTCGACTCCGGCAATCGCGTCGATGACGTCCATGCCCTCGGCGATCCGGCCGAAGACGGCGTAGCCGAAGTTGCCGCGCTGGTGATCGAGGAACGCGTTGTCCTTGAGGTTGACGAAGAACTGCGAGTTCGCGCTGTTGATGTCGTTGGTGCGGGCCATCGACAGCGTGCCGCGCAGGTTCTTCAGGCCGTTGTCCGCTTCGTTCTTGATCGGCGCGTGCGTGCGTTTCTGTTGCAGGTCCTCGGTGAAACCGCCGCCCTGGATCACGAAGCCCGGAACGATTCGGTGGAAGATCGTGCCGTCGAAGAAGCCTTCCTCGACGTAGCGCAGGAAGTTGGCGACCGTCTCCGGCGCCTGCGCGGCGTCGAGCTCGACCGTGAAATTGCCCATCGTCGTCTCGAATCGGATCATGTCGTCATCCTCTGTGTACTCGCGGAAAAGAAACCGAGCGCGACGCGCGGCAGCCCGGCCTGATCGCGCAGCGACAGGATACGGCGGAATCCGTGCGCGGCGAGCATGGCCGCGACGGCGCCTGCTTGCGAGCCGCCGTGTTCGAGCGCGAGCACGCCGTCGTCCGTCAAATGGCCGCCGGCATCGGCCGCGATCCGCTCGAGCGCCTCGAGTCCGCTAGGGCCCGGAGTCAACGCGAGCAGCGGCTCGGCGGCGAGCCGCGCGATCGCCGGATCGGCCGCGGCGACGTACGGCGGATTCGCGACGACCACCTGGTATTGCTCGCCGGGCACGGCGTCGAACCATGAGCCGCGACGCCACACGATGCCATGCAGGCCGAGCGCGGCGGCGTTCGCGCGGGCCACCCGCAGAGCTTGCGGGCAGACGTCGGTCGCCGTGACCTGCGCCTGCGGACGCTCGCTCGCGATTGCGAGCGCGATCGCGCCGCTGCCGGTACCCAGGTCGAGCACGCGCCGGGGGCGATCGACGGGCAGCCGCGCGAGTACCGCTTCGACCAGCAGTTCGGTCTCGGGGCGCGGCACGAGCACCGCGGGCGTCACCGCGAGGCGCAGGGACCAGAATTCGCGGCAACCGGTCAGGTACGCGACCGGCATGCCGCCGCGCCGGCCGTGTAGCAGAGCGCGGAAAGCGCGCTCGTCGACGGCGGCCACCGACGCCTCGCCGTGCACGACGAGCGACGCCCGGCCGCACGACAGGATCTTGCCGAGCAGCAGTTCGGCGTCGAGGCGCGGCGAGTCGCTGCATGCGCCGAGTTCGGCCGCGCCCGCCCGCAGCAATTGTGCGATGGTCGGCATCCCGGTCATTCGACCTGCTGCGCGAGTTCTTCGGCCTGGTGCTCGCGGCTCAGCGCCCCGACCAGTTCGTCGAGACGGCCGTTCATGATTTCGTCGAGCTTGTAGAGCGTCAGGTTGATGCGGTGATCGGTCACGCGACCCTGCGGAAAGTTATAGGTGCGGATGCGCTCGGATCGGTCGCCGGAGCCGACCTGCAGTTTGCGCGTCCGGGCTTGCTGGCTCGCCTGCTTTTCCCGTTGCGCCGCCAGCAGCCGGGACTTGAGCAGCGAGAGGGCGCGGGAGCGGTTCTTGTGCTGCGAGCGTTCGTCCTGGCATTCGACGACGATGCCGCTCGGTACGTGCGTGATCCGAATCGCCGAATCGGTCTTGTTGACGTGCTGCCCGCCGGCACCGGAGGAGCGGTAGGTGTCGATCCGCAGGTCGGCCGGATTAAGTTCGACCGCCTCGAGCTCCTCGAGCTCCGGCAGGATCGCGACCGTGCAGGCCGAGGTGTGAATGCGCCCCTGCGCCTCGGTCGCCGGAACGCGCTGCACGCGGTGTGTGCCGGACTCGAATTTCAGAACGGAGAATGCGCCGCGGCCGATGATCCGGCTGATGATCTCCTTGTAGCCGCCATGCTCGCCCGGGCTCTCGCTCAGGATCTCGACGGTCCAGCCCTGCGCTTCGGCGTAGCGCCCGTACATCCGGAACAGGTCGCCGGCGAACAGCGCCGCCTCGTCGCCGCCGGTGCCGGCGCGGATCTCGAGAAAGGTGTTGCTGTCGTCGTGCGGATCGCGCGGCACGAGCAGCTTCTGCAATTCCAGCTCCTCGGCAGCGCCGCGCGCGTTGAGCGCAGCCAGCTCCTCCTCGAGGGAGAGTTCGCGCGCGACGGCGATGTCGCCTTCCAGCGCAGCGAAACGCCGGTACCGTTCGATCAACGGCGACAGCTTGGAGTATTCCATCGACAGCTCGCGGAACCGGTTTTGCTGCGCGATCACGCCGGCATCCGCCAGCAAGCGGCCGATTTCCTCGAGGCGTTCGTCGAGTTTCTCGAGTTTGCGACGGATCGAGTCTTTCATGGCCGCGAATTATAGCGGCCCGCGGCCTCAGTGCCGCTCGCGCTCGTCGACCAGCAATCGCGCCAGGCTGTCGGCGACCGCCGCGTCGGCGGATTCCGCGGCCTGCCGCAGGGCCTGGGTGGGACCGTGCAGCAGGCGGTTCGTGAGCGTGTTTGCGAGATACTCGAGCGCTTCGTCGGCCGAGCGGCCCGAGGCGAGCATGCGCCGCGCCTGATCGACGGTCTGTGCGCGGATGCCCTCGGCCTGCGTCCTGAGCGCGCGAATCGCGGGCGCCACGTCCTGGACGCGGTGCTCGGCAAGAAATCGCGCGGCCTCCTCCGCGATCAGCGGCTGCGCGTCCTCGGCGGCGGCTCGCCGCTGCTGGCGGTTCTGGTCGACGAATTGCTCCAGATCATCGATCGTGAACAGATAGACATCCTCCAACTCGGCGACCTGCGGCTCGATGTCGCGCGGCACCGCAAGATCCACCATGAAGATCGGGCGGTGCTTGCGGGCCCGTACCGCGGCCGCGGCCAGACTCTTCGTGATGAGCGGCGTCGGGCTCGCCGTGCAGCTGACCACGATGTCGGCTTGTTGGATCTCCTCGCCGATCGCCTCGAGGCCGACCGCGTAAGCTTGGACCTCGGCGGCGAGCGTCTGCGCGCGGCCGAGGGTGCGATTGGCGATCACGAGATGGCGTACCCCTTGGGCCGTCATGTGCCGCGCGGTGAGCGCGATCATCTCACCGGCGCCGATCAGCAGCACCCGCCGCGTGCCGATATCCGAGTACACCCGCCGCGCGAGCGCGACCGCGGCCGACGCGACCGACACGGCGTTGGCACCGACCCGGGTCTCGGTGCGCACGCGCTTGGCGACCGAAAAGGCCGCCTGGAACAGCTTGTTGAGGGTCGGTCCGGTGCTGCCGGCCTGATGCGCAATCCGGTACGCATCCTTCAGCTGACCGAGAATCTGCGCTTCACCGAGCACCATCGAATCGAGGCCCGAGGCGACCTTGAACGCATGCTCGACGGCCTGCCGTTCCTGATGTAGGTAGAGACTCGGGGCCAGATCGAGATTCGGTGCATGATGGCGTGTGAGCCAGTCGGTCATCTCCTCCCCGGCGGCGGACCCGGCCCAGTACAGTTCGGTCCGATTGCAGGTGGAGACGATCACGACCTCGGCGACACCCGGTTGCACCCGCAGCGTCCGCAGTGCGGCCAGCAAGCGGTCCTCGCTGAAGACCATCTTCTCGCGCAATTCGACCGGAGCGGTCTTGTGGTTGATGCCCAATATTTTGCAGGACATGGATGCGCTGCGGACGGTTAAGTCGCGGATTCTCCAGGTAAATGTGTGCTCAGATCAAGGCGGATGCCGCGGCGCCGGGATGTGCATTTCGCTATAGTGCGGTCGTGTCCAGAATCAGAACCTTGGCGCCAGTGGCAATTCTCGCGCTTTCCAACGTGCTTGCCGAGCGTGCCGGCGCCAGTCCGAAGGCCGAGCCGGCGATGTCGGCGCATGCGAGCGCCGAATACTATACGTTGATCGCCGAGATCGCGCTCACGCGGGATGAGCCGCGCGTCGCGGCGCTGAGCTACGTGTCGGCAGCCGCCGCCGACGCGAGCCTGTGGCGGCGGGCGACCGTGGTGGCCGCGGGTTCGCTGCAGCCGACGGTCGCGCTCGACGCGGCCGAACACTGGATCGGACGGACACCGACATCGCTCGCGGCGCATCTCGCCGCCGCCGACGCTGCAAGATCGCTCTATCAGATCGCGGTCGCCGCGGACAATTATCGATTCGTGATTGCACACTTCTCCGGCGGCGTGGAGGCGGCGTTCCCCGACATCGAGCAAAGGCTCGCCGCCGCCGAGAATCCGTATGCGGCGCGGCAGATCGCCGATCGCCTGACCGGGTACTTTCCCACCTCCGCGGGCGCACGCCGCTTGCAGGGATTTGCCGCATTGCAGGCCGGCGATTACCCGGCCGCCGCGCGGGCGTTTCGTGCGGCGCTCGCGCGCTTGCCGGCGGCGCGGGCGCATGGCGAGGCCGCGGCAGTGGTGCTGCAACGGCGGCGACTGACGGAGGCGCTGCGCCGCGCGCGCGTGCTCGGGGGTGACGTCGCCGCACCGCTCGCCGAGGCGGCGGCGGCGCTGCGCAAGGACCCGCGCGCCGGCAACCGCTACGATTACGCCATCCTGCTGCTCGCCGCAAACAAGCCCGCGGCCGCGTATGCGCAGATGCGGCTGCTGCTGCACGACCCCAGATTCGGTCCCGACGCGCTGCATATGGTCGCCTTGCTGGATTTCCAGGACGGCCGGGTTGCGGCCGCGCGCGCGCGGTTCGCGCAACTGCTCGCGGGCGGCCATTATGCCGACGAATCCTATTACTACCTCGGCCTGATTGCCGATCGGCAGGGTGACCTCATCGTCGCATTGCGCGAACTGGCGCGGGTGCGCCACGGCATCGACGTTCTGCCGGCAATGATGCGCGTCGCCATGATCCTGCGCGCGAAGGGCGCGGCGTCGAGCGCCGACGCGCTGCTCGGCGAACTGACCGAGAATGAACCGCAGCGCGCGCCGCAGATCATCGCGGTGCGCGCACAGGTCGATGCGCGCGTGGGCGAGACGCAGCGCGCGCTCGAGGTCCTGGGCGAGGCCATTCGCGAGTACCCGGACGATCCGGCTCTGCAGTACGCGCGCGCCTCGATCGAGGACGAAGCCGGGCAAACCACCGCTGCTCTGGCGATCTTGCGCGCGGTCCTTGCGGCGCGGCCGGACGATCCAGAGGCGATGAATGCCTACGGCTACACGCTCGCGGATCATGGCTTGCGGCTCGAGCGCGCGCAGGACTTGATCACGCGCGCCCTGGCGGTCGCACCGGACGATGCGGCGATGCGCGACAGCCTGGCCTGGGTCCTGTACCGCGAGGGCCGCCTCGCGCAGGCGCTGCCGATCGTCTCGGCGGCATACGCGGACGCTCCGGGTGGTGACATCGGTGCGCACTACGGCGAGATTCTCTGGCGGCTCGGCCGTCGCGCCGCGGCCGAACGTGTCTGGCAGAGCGCGGCGGCGATCGATCCGGATGATCGTCTCTTGCGACAAACGCGCCAGCGCCTGACGGCCGCCGCTCCGGCCTTGATCCATTAGTGAGCGCCGGCATTCTCGAGCCGTCATGATCGCCATCGACCGCCGCACCGTCCGCTGTTGGCGGCCAATGATCCTGTTGGCCGTGTGCCTGCTCTCGTCGTGCGCGTCGCTCCGTCCGGCGATGCACCCGGCCGACTGGCCCGCGCGTTTGTCCGCGCTGCAGCGAAGCGAGCATTGGGAGATGCAGGGACGCGCCGCGGTCGCGATCGGCTCGCGCGGCTGGCAGGCGAGCGTCGACTGGCGCCAACGCGGCATGAACACGGTCGTGCACCTTGCGGGCCCCATGGGTGTTGGTGCGACCGTGCTGCGCGTGGCTGCGGATGGGCTGTCCATCAACGGTGCATCGCCGAGTCGTGACGACGTCGCCGCGATGCAACAGCGGTTTGGCTTCGATCTGCCGGTGTCGAATCTGCGCTTTTGGCTGCTCGGTGTGCCCGACCCCGATGCGCCCTTCTCGGTGAGTTTCAACGTGCAGAATCGCGCGGCGCAACTCGCCCAGGCGGGATGGAAGGTCGAATTCCTGCGTTATCGGCCGTTCGACGGAGATTGGCTGCCTGCTCTGCTCGTGTTGCGCGGCGAGGGGGTGCGCGTGCGCATCATCGTCGATCGTTGGGAAGGCGTGCGATGACCGGCGAGCCAATGACCTATTGGCCGGCGCCGGCCAAACTGAACTTGTTCCTGCACATCGTCGGCCGGCGGCCCGACGGCTATCACCTGCTGCAGACCTGCTTTCAGTTCGTCGATCTGTGCGATGAGCTTGGCTTGCGGGTGCGTGCAGACGGCCGGATCGCGCGCGTGAAGGACGTCGACGGCGTTGCGGCCGACGCGGATCTGTCCGTGCGCGCGGCACGTGCGCTGCAGCACGCCGCGGCATGCCGCCTCGGGGTGGATATCGACGTGCGCAAGCGGATCCCGATCGGGGCGGGATTGGGCGGCGGCAGTTCGGACGCCGCGACGACCTTGCTCGTGCTGAACCGGCTGTGGAACCTGGCGTGGACCGTCGAACGGCTCGCGGTCTTGGGGCTGACCCTTGGCGCTGATGTGCCGGTGTTCGTGCGTGGCCGGGCCGCCTGGGCCGAGGGGGTTGGTGAGCGCCTCGTGCCATTGCTCCCGCCGCTGGCGCCGGCAGAGACCAAGTACCTGATTTTGAAGCCAAAGGTATCGATCTCGACGGCGGCAGTGTTCGGCGATCCTGAATTGACAAGGAATACGCCGGCAATCACAATTGCCGGCTTTCTCGCAGCGGGCGGTCACAACGATTGCGAGCCGGTCGTACGGCGGCGGTATCCGGAGGTGGCGAGCGCGCTCGACCATCTGTCGCGCTTCGGGCGGGCGCGGCTCACCGGCACCGGCGCATGCGTCTTTCTCGATTGCGGATCGGATGAGCGCGGCCTTGAGATCATGCGGCATACTCCAGCCGAATGGGGCGCGTTTGTCGTGCGCGGCCGGAACGACTCGCCTCTATTGCAGAGGCTCGAGTCCGGGTGAGGCTCGAGGAGCGGCGCTCGCGCGGACGGTTGAATCGAGTTGGGGTGTCGCCAAGTGGTAAGGCAGCGGGTTTTGATCCCGCCATTCGGAGGTTCGAATCCTTCCACCCCAGCCACTTTGGCCACCCCAGGCACTTTGGGCGAACTTGGAATATGTCGCGACGTAACGATTTCGAACCACCTTCGATAGCGGTATTCAGCGGCAACGCGAATCCCACGCTCGCGCTGGAGATCACGCGGCATCTGCGGGTGCCGCTCGGGCGTGCGCACGTCGGACGATTCAGCGACGGTGAGGTGAACGCGGAGCTGATGGAGAACGTGCGCGGCCGCGACGTGTTCCTGATCCAGCCGACCTGCCCGCCGGCGAACGACCATTTGATGGAGCTGCTGCTGATGACCGATGCCTGCCGGCGCGCGTCGGCCAAACGCATCACGGCCGTCATGCCGTATTTCGGCTACGCGCGGCAGGATCGCCGGCCGCGCGCGACGCGGGTCGCGATTGCGGCGAAACTGGTGGCAAACATGATCGCGAGCGCCGGCGTCGACCGCCTGCTCACCGTCGATCTGCACGCCGATCAGATCCAGGGATTCTTCGACATACCGGTCGACAACGTCTACGCATCGCCGGTGCTGCTCGGCGATGCCTGGAAGCAGAAGCACGAGAAGATGGTCGTCGTTTCGCCGGACGTCGGCGGCGTGGTCCGCGCGCGGGCCCTGGCGAAGCGGCTGGACGATGCGGATCTGGCGATCATCGACAAGCGCCGGCCGCGGCCGAACGAATCGAAGGTCATGAACATCATCGGCCCGGTCGACGGGCGTACCTGCGTGCTGATCGATGACATGGTCGACACGGCCGGGACGCTGTGCCATGCCGCGCTCGCGCTGAAAGAGGAGGGCGCGATCAAGGTCGTCGCCTACATCACGCATCCGGTGCTGTCGGGCGCGGCGATCGAACGGATCTCGCAGTCGGTGCTCGACGAGCTGGTCGTGACCGACACGATACCGCTGTCGGAGGCGGCGCGCGCGTGCGGCCGCATACGGCAGCTGAGCGTCGCCGGCCTGCTCGCCGAGACCGTCCGGCGCATCAGCGATGAGGAGTCGGTGAGCTCGCTGTACATCGACTGAGGCGATGGACGGCGGCGGAATCGGTTGAGTTTAGGTCGGCGCGCCGGGGATTGGTCGCGGTCACGGGGCGCCTGTTTTTGCATTGCAACTGGAGAACGTCATGAAAACTTCTTTTGAACTCGTCGCCGAGTTCCGCGAGACCCAAGGCAAAGGTGCGAGCCGCCGCCTGCGTCGCAGCGGGAAAGTGCCGGCCATCCTCTACGGCGGCCACGCCGAAGCCCGTCCGCTGAGCCTCGAGCACCAGAAGCTACTGATCATGCTGGACAACGAGCGATTTTATTCGACGATTCTCGACCTGAAGGTCGACGGAAAAAGCCAGTCCGCAGTGCTGAAGGACGTGCAACGGCATCCGTTCCGCAACGCAGTGCTGCACATCGACTTCCAGCGCGTCGAGGAGAGCGAGAAGATCCGCATGAGCATCCCACTGCACTTCAAGGGCGAGGCGGTCGCGCCGGGCGTCAAGACGCAGGGCGGCATCGTCTCGCACATGCGCACCGAGGTCGAAGTCTCGTGTCTGCCGAAAGACCTGCCGGAGTACATCGAAGTGGACATCTCGGGCCTGTCGATCAACGAGAGCATCCACATGTCCCAGCTGATGGTGCCGGACGGCGTGCAGCTCGTCGAACTGCTCAAGGAAGACTCGGCGGTCGTCGCGATCCACAGTCCGCGCGCCGAGGAACCCGAGCCTGTCGCGGCGGTGGCGGCGACGGCGACGCCGGAAGCGGTGGCACCCGTGGCCGCTGCCGGCGCGACTGCGACCGATGCGGCGAAGAAAGCTGAGCCGGCGAAGAAGGACGAGGCCAAGAAGGAACCGGCGAAGAAAGACGCGAAGAAATAGTCCTCGCGATCTCAGAGGCGGAGCGGGGCCGTCCGGGGGGCGGCCCTTCTTCTTTATCCAGGCGCAACACGAGCATGCATGCCGCGCGAGTGCAACGACGATGGCCGGATCAGCGTTGAAAATCATTGCCGGTCTCGGCAATCCGGGACCGGAACACCAGTTGACCCGACACAATGCGGGTTTCTGGTTCGTCGATGTGCTCGCGCAGCGTCACGGCGGCGAATTTCGCGACTACCGCAAGTACTCGGGCGAGACCGCGCGCATCGCGATCGCCGGCCATGAGGTGACGCTGTTGAAGCCGACGACGTACATGAACCGCAGCGGGCTGTCGATTCGCCAACTCAGCGATTTCTTCAAGATTCCCGCCGAGGAGGTGCTCGTCGTGCACGACGAACTCGATCTGCCGGTCGGTACGGCGCGGTTCAAATCAGGAGGCGGGCATGGCGGGCACAACGGTTTGCGCGACACGATTGCGCACGTCGGCGAGCACTTCTGGCGCCTGCGGCTCGGCATCGGACATCCGAGCAACAAGGCGGACGTGATCGATTACGTGCTGACGCGCGCGCCCCGTCCCGAGGAGGACGCGATCATCGACGCGGTGAGCGCGGCCGCCGACTGCATTCCGATCATGCTCGAACAGGGCGCGGACAAGGCGATGGCGAAGCTGCACGGGCGGGCGGGCAAAGCCTGATGCCGATTCGTTGCGGAATCGTCGGATTGCCGAACGTCGGCAAATCGACCCTGTTCAATGCCCTCACTCAGGCGCAGATCGCTGCGGAAAACTATCCATTCTGCACGATCGATCCGAATGTCGGCGTCGTGCCGGTGCCGGATCCGCGGCTCGCCGAGCTCGCGGCGATCGTCAGCCCCGAACGCATCGTGCCGACGACGGTCGAGTTCGTCGACATCGCCGGCCTGGTCGCGGGCGCGTCGAAGGGCGAGGGGCTCGGCAACAAGTTTCTCGCGCACATCCGCGAAGTCGACGCGATCGCGCACGTCGTACGCTGCTTCGAGAACGACGACATCGTCCACGTCGCGGGCGCGGTCGACCCGGCGCGCGACATCGAAGTGATCGACACCGAACTCGCGCTCGCCGATCTCGACAGCGTCGAGCGGGCACAGCAAAAGGCGGTCAAGGCCGCGAAGACGGGCGACAAGGACGCGGTTCGCTTGCGCGAACTGCTCGAGCGGGTGCGCGGACAATTGAATCTCGCGAAGGCCGTTCGCGCGCTCGGGCTGGATGCGAGCGAACGACTCGTGCTGCGCGAGCTGCACCTGCTGACCGAAAAGCCGGTGATGTACGTGGCGAACGTCGACGAACGCGGATTCACCGACAATCTGCGGCTCGATACGGTGCGGGAACTGGCGCGGCGCGAAGGCGCCGTCGTGATTCCGGTGTGCGCGGCGATCGAGGCGGAAATCGCGCAGCTCGATGAGGGCGATCGCAGCGATTTTCTCGGCGAGCTCGGACTCGAGGAGCCGGGATTGAATCGCGTGATCCGTGGAGCGTACGACCTCCTGGGGCTGCTGACGTATTTTACGGCCGGCGTCAAAGAAGTGCGCGCCTGGACCGTGCACAAGGGGGCCACGGCACCGCAGGCGGCCGGCGTGATCCACACCGACTTCGAGCGCGGCTTCATCCGCGCCGAGGTGATTGGGTATGCGGATTTCATCGCATGCCGCGGTGAGGCGGGCGCGAAGGAGGCTGGAAAACTGCGCCTCGAGGGCAAGGAATACCTGGTCCGCGAGGGCGACGTGATGCACTTCCGGTTCAACGTCTGAAGGCCACGGTGCGCGGCGCGGACGGGCCCCGGCGGGCGCGTGCGGCGCGAGCATGGCGCCGCCCCGGCCGGCCGTGGCGCCTTGACAGCTTAGGGGCGGGTCCGGAGAATCCCCGGTCCTCTCGCCGGCGGGCGGACGGGCGGCAGGCAAGCGCGCATCGAGGGGAAGATTGGTGAGGTAGCTCAGCTGGTTAGAGCGTGGCACTCATAATGCCGAGGTCGAGGGTTCGAGTCCCTCTCTCACCACCAATAAATCAAGTAGTTACGCGTTCCCTCGAGCCCGCACAATCGCGAGTGCGGGAGTTTTGCGGGACCCCAGCGCGCACACTTTCTCCGAAGCCTCGAGCAGCGCCCCGATTTCGGGTGCCGAATAGTGCGTCGTCACGTGCTCGCTCTTGTGTCCGAGCAGGATCTTGCGATCCTCGAAACCGACGCCGGCCGCCCGCAAGCGGTGACCGTACGTGTGCTTCAGATCGTGCACGCGCAGCGACCGAAACCCGTCCGGACATGGTTGACCGAGCTCTGTCGGATAGCGCTCCGCAGCGCGTCGTCGAGCGGCCTTCCAACCGGAGTTGAGTATGCGGGTTAGCGGTCGACCACGACGTGTGAACACGAACTCCGCATGCTCGCCTCGACACGCTTCGATCACAGACTTCGCAATGCGGTTCAACA
>DATLSG010000001.1:0-52849 GCA_035534275.1 Steroidobacteraceae bacterium | reverse complement strand
CGCCTGGCCGTTGCAATGGCCACGCGCACAGGCGCTTCGGCCGACTCGCTCTTACTCGGCGCCAATGCCGATCCGGCCGATGCTTCGGCCGGGTCCGCGGCCGGGGGCGCAGGCGCTCCGGCGGACTGGCCGCAGCTCGTCGAGGCGGCCGGATTGAGCGGCATGCTGCGCCAGTTCGCGCTCAACTGCGTACCTGGATCGTTCGAGGCCGATGTATTGCACCTGCGCATCGATCCTGCCGCCGCGGATCGGCGCACCCGGCAGGTGGAGGAGCGGCTCGCGCAGGCCTTGAGCCGGCATCTGCGGCGGGACATTCGCGTCGTCTTCGACGTAACGCCGGCGGGCATCGCGACGCCGGCACGGCAAAGGGCGCTCGCCGAACAGGACCGCGTGACGGCGGCGTCCGCCGCGTTCGCCGACGATCCGGCGGTCAAGGGTTTGCGCGAGCGTTTCGGCGGCCAAATCGACGGCGCGTCGATCAAACCCGGAAATTGATGGGAGGAGATGTCGAGATGATGAAGGGCGAACTCGGCAATCTGCTGCGCCAGGCGCAACAGATGCAGGAAACGATGAAGAAGGCGCAGGCCGAACTGGGCGGGCTCGAGGTGACGGGTGAGGCGGGCGCCGGCATGGTCAAGATCGTGATGAACGGTCGCCATGAGGCGTGCAAGGTTCTGATCGAGCCCCGGCTACTCGGCGAGGACAGGGACATGCTCGAGGATCTGTTGGTCGCCGCGATCAACGACGCTTCGCGGCGCGTCGCCGCCCGCACGGAGGAGAAATACGCCGGCTTGATGTCGGGACTCAATCTGCCGCCCGGCATGAAGCTGCCGTTTTGAAGTCGCGACGCGCCGCGCATCAGGGCACTCCGCCGCGATGAAGTATACGCCGGCACTGGGCCGCCTGATCGAAGCACTGCGCTGCCTGCCCGGCGTCGGACCGAAGTCGGCGCAGCGCATGGCATTCTACCTGCTCGAGCGCGATCGTGACGGCGGCCGCGCGTTGAGCCAGTCTCTCGCCGAGGCCCTCGCCACCGTCGGTCGCTGCCGGCGCTGCCGCATGTTGAGCGAGGAGGAGATTTGCCCGATCTGCGCCTCTCCGCAGCGCAACGTCGCTCAGTTGTGCGTGGTCGAATCGCCGGCGGACGTCGTCGCGATCGAACAATCCGGGGGGTTTCGCGGGCGCTACTTCGTGTTGCTCGGCCGCCTGTCGCCGCTCGATGGGATCGGGCCCGCCGAGCTCGGGCTCGATGATTTCGAGAGTCTGATCGCGGCGGGCGAGATCGCCGAGGTCATACTCGCGACCAACCCGACGGCGGAGGGCGAGGCGACCGCGCACTACCTCGGCGAGATCGCCCTGCGTCGCGGAGTCAAGGCCTCGCGCATCGCACACGGCGTGCCGGTCGGCGGCGAACTGGAATACGTCGACGGCGGGACCCTGGCTCACGCGCTCGCCGGTCGCACCGCGGTCACCTAGGCGGTCCAGGGCTCAGCGGGACGCGAATCCGGCGTACAGACGGACGAGCCGCCGGTAGCTTTCGTAGCGCCTCGGTGCGATGCCGCCCGACTCGAGCGTGGAGCGCACGGCGCAGCCGGGTTCCTCCAGGTGCCGGCAGTCCCTGAAGCGGCAGGCGACCGAGCGCGCCAGAATCTCGACGAACCCGCGCTCCGCGGCGCGCGCTAGCCGCGAAGGCGGCGCGAAATCGCGCACGCCCGGCGCATCGACGATCGCCGCCCCTGCGTCGAGCCGATAGCGCCGTGCCGTCGACGTCGTGTGGCGTCCCTCCCCGTCGCCCGCGAGTTCGGCCGTCTGCGCCGCCGCCGCGGGCACGAGAGCGTTGACGAGCGTCGACTTGCCGACACCCGACTGCCCGACGAGCAGCGTCGCTCCTGTGCCGAGCAGGTCGCGCAACGGCCGAAGGCCGCCGTCCGCGCGGCAGGAAATCGGCGCGCAAGCGAGCCCAAGCCGGCGGTAGTTGTCGATCTCGCCGGCCATCGACGTCTGATCGAGATCGGATTTGTTGACGATCAGCGTCGCGTCCATGGCGTATTGCAGGGCCGCGGCCCAATACCGGTCGACCAGGAACCAGTCGGTGCGCGGTTCCGGAGCCACCACGATCGCCAGCCGGTCGACGTTCGCGGCAACCGGCTCGGCGCGCCCGCGCGCATCGATGCGTTCGACGCAATTGCGCCGCGGCTCGACCGAGTGCACGGAGGGCGTGTCCGCCGATGGGTCGCGCCGCCAATGCACGACATCGCCGCAGACGAGGTGCAGATTCCGGCCGATCAACCCGCAGTGCTGGGCGTGCGCGCCGGTGAGGACGAGCGCGCTGCGGCCGTAGGCCGCCAGCACCACCCCCCGGCCGTCGGGCGCGGCGCTCAAGTGTTCGACCTTTGCGGCTCTGGTACCATCCGATCGGTCCCCCGGGTCCGACTGACGAGACGCGCGAAGATGAAATCCGTCGACAACCTAATCTGGATCGATCTCGAGATGACCGGCCTCGATCCGGAACAGGACCTGATCATCGAGATCGCGACCATTGTCACGGACAAGCACCTGCACGTGCTCGCCGAGGGGCCCGCGCTCGCGATTCATCAGAGCGATGAGGCCCTCGGCCGCATGGACGACTGGAACCGCAAGCAACATGGCGGATCCGGCCTGAGCGCACGAGTTCGCGAGAGCCGCATCGACGCGCGGCGCGCCGAGAGTGAGACGCTGGATTTTCTCGGCGCATGGGTCGAACACGGCCGCTCGCCGATGTGCGGCAATAGCGTCTGTCAGGATCGCCGCTTCATGGCGCGGCACATGCCGCGGCTCGAGAAGTTCTTCCACTACCGCAATCTCGACGTCAGCACGCTCAAGGAGCTCGCACTGCGCTGGGCGCCGCAGATCGCCGCGGGACTGCACAAGCCCTCCGCGCATCTCGCGCTCGACGACGTGCGCGAATCGATTCGCGAGCTGCAGTACTACCGCGAGCGGCTACTGCGCCCGCTGTGAGTGCGTCAGTCAACCGGGACTCGCCGCGAGGAACACCCAGGTCTCGACCACGCTGTCCGGGTTCAGCGACAGGCTGTCGATGCCTTGGTCGACCAGCCAGCGCGCGAGCTCCGGATGGTCGGAGGGTCCTTGCCCGCAGATGCCGATGTACTTGCCCCGCGCCTTGCACGCCCGGATCGCCATCGCCATCAGGGCCTTGACCGCTTCGTCGCGCTCATCGAACAGTTTGGCAATGACCCCCGAGTCGCGGTCAAGGCCGAGCGCGAGCTGCGTCATGTCGTTCGAGCCGATGGACATGCCGTCGAAGTACTCCAGGTAGCGGTCGGCGAGCAGCGCGTTGGTCGGCAACTCGCACATCATGATCAATCGCAGACCGTTCTCGCCGCGGCGCAAGCCGTTCACCGCGAGCAGCTCGGTCACCGCCGCGGCTTCGGCCGGCGAGCGCACGAATGGCACCATGATCTGGACGTTGTCCAACCCGAACTCCTCGCGCACGCGCTTCAGAGCGCGGCATTCGAGTTCGAAACAGGGGCGGAACGCCGGATCGACGTAGCGCGCTGCGCCGCGAAAACCGAGCATCGGGTTCTCCTCATGCGGCTCGTAGGCCTTGCCGCCGATGAGATTCGCATACTCGTTCGACTTGAAGTCGGAGAGCCGCACGATCACCGGCTCGGGCGCGAAAGCCGCCGCGATTTCGGCGATGCCCTCCGTCAGCTTGTCGACGTAGAAGTCGACGGGACCCGAGTAACCGGCCATCTGCCGGCCGATCGCCTCCTGCACCTCGGCGCTCTGCTTGTCGAATTCCAGCAGGGCCCGCGGATGAACGCCGATCATTCGATTGATGATGAATTCGAGACGCGCCAGGCCGACTCCCTTGTTCGGGATCCGCGAGAAGTCGAACGCGCGGTCCGGATTGCCCACGTTCATCATGATGCGCACGGGTATCGCCGGCAGTGCGTCGAGTTCGACGTTTCGTTCGTCGTATTCCAGCATTCCGTCGTAGACGTGACCGGTGTCGCCCTCCGCGCAGGAAACCGTTACGGCGCGCCCTTCGGCGATCGTCTTGGTCGCATTGCCGCAGCCGACGACCGCGGGAATGCCGAGTTCGCGCGCGATGATCGCCGCGTGACAAGTGCGGCCGCCGCGATTGGTGACGACCGCGGCCGCGCGTTTCATCACCGGCTCCCAATCCGGATCGGTCATGTCGGCAACCAGGACGTCGCCGGCGCGTACGCGCGCCATGTCCTTCAGCGCCGTGATCACGCGGGCGTGTCCCGCACCGATTCGCTGGCCGATGCTGCGGCCGCTCGCGAGCACGGCGGAGCGTTGTTTCAGCGTGAAGCGCTGTATGATGCGCCCGCCGCGGCTTTGCACGGTCTCGGGTCGCGCCTGGAGTATGTAGATCTTGCCGCAAGCGCCGTCCTTCGCCCACTCAATGTCCATCGGCGCGTGGTAGTGATCCTCGATGATCAGCGCCTGACGGGCGAGCTCGAGCAAATCGGCATCGTCGAGCGAGAACCGGTGCCGGTCGGCGGGGTCCACCTCAACGGTGCGCACGCGCTCGGCCGAGCCGGCCTCCGCGTAGACCATCTTGACGGCCTTGCCGCCGAGATTGCGCCGGACGATCGACTTGCGTCCGGCGCGCAGGGCGGGCTTGTAGACGTAGTACTCGTCCGGATTGACCGCGCCCTGCACGACCGTCTCGCCGAGACCGTAGGACGAAGTGATGAAGACGACGTCGCGGAAGCCCGAATCGGTGTCGAGCGTAAACATGACGCCCGCGCTGCCGATATCGCTGCGCACCATGTGCTGCACGCCGACCGACAGCGCCACCGCGTCGTGTGCAAAGCCGTTGTGCACCCGGTAGGCGATGGCCCGGTCGTTGAACAGTGACGCGTACACCTCGTGAACGCAGCGGAGCAGCTGCGCTTCCCCGCGTACGTTCAGGAACGTCTCCTGCTGACCGGCGAAGGAAGCCTCCGGCAGATCCTCGGCGGTCGCGGACGAGCGGACGGCCACGGCGAATTCCGCGCCCCGGCCCATGCCGCGCCATGCGGCCAGCAGCTCCTCGTGCAGCCGCGCCGGAAAGGGCGTCGCCAGCATCCAGCCGCGAATCCGCGCGCCGGCCTCGGTGAGCTTTTCGATGTCGTCGATGTCGAGCGCGGCGAGCTGTTCGCGAATGCGCCGGTCGAGCGCGTCCTGCGCGAGGAAATCACGGTAGGCGTGCGAAGTCGTCGCGAAGCCGCCCGGCACCGACACGCCGATTCCGGCGAGCCTGCCGATCATCTCGCCGATCGATGCGTTCTTGCCGCCGACCAGTTCGATGTCGCTGTTCTTGAGGTTTTCGAACGGGACGATGTAGGTCTTCATTGAGGGCTGCTTGTCCGATCCTGAATATGATGAAACACTCTGCGGCGAATGCGCCGTCGCCGGCGCGCCGTCACCGGGAGCTGCCCTTGAACAAGCGTACCGTGTTCTTCGTTTCTGACCAGACGGGAGTTACCGCGGAAACGATGGGCCACAGCCTCATGACGCAATTCGACGGCATCGAATTCCGACAAATCACTGTGCCATTTATCGCCAGCGTTGACAAGGCGCACGAGGCGGTGCGCAAGATCAACCTGGTGGGCGATCAGGAGGGCGTGCGGCCGATCGTCTTCAGCACCCTGGTGCAGGAGGACGTGCGCAACGTCGTCCGTGGCAGTGCCTGCTTCTTCCTCGATTTCTTCGATCCGTTCCTCGCGCCCCTGGAGAGTGAGCTGAGCACGCAGTCGAGCCACGCCGTCGGCCGCGCGCACCGCATGGCCGACGCCCATGCCTACGCGCTGCGCATCGATGCGACCAACTATGCGATGGCGAACGACGACGGCTCCGCGGTGAACGGTTACGGCCGGGCCGACGTGATTCTCGTCGGTATCTCGCGCTCCGGCAAGACACCGACCTGCCTGTACCTCGCCATGCAGTACGGCATATTCGCGGCGAACTATCCGCTCACTGAAGAGGACCTGGAGGCGCCCAATCTGCCGCGGCCGCTCGAACCGCACACGGTGAAATTGTTCGGACTGACGATCAAGTCCGAGCGCTTGCAGCAGATCCGCAACGAACGCCGGCCTGACAGCCGGTATTCCTCGCCGAGCCAGGTGGCGTTCGAGGTGCGGGCGGCCGAATCGCTGTTTGCGCGTTACGGCATTCCCGTGATCGACTCGACGGAGTGCTCGATCGAGGAAATGTCGAGTCGAATCCTCGATCGCACCGGGGTCGAGCGCCGTCTGCGTCCCTGAACGGGCGCACGTGCGTGGTATAGTTTGCCGATGATTGCGGATCAATGTTGCTTGACATCTTGGCGGGCGAAGCCGGGGAGTTTCGTCGGCCTGATGACGCTCTACGAGAGCAACTTTCTGCGGCTCGGATGGATCGTTCCAGATCTGCGCGCGGCGACGGCGCCGGCCGTGTCGCGTGTCGCCGCGGATTGTGACCTGCATCTCATCCCGATCGAAAGTTCGCGGTACACGAGCCGGTTCCACCTGACCTACGAGTTCGACCACGACGGGGCCGCGGTCAAGGATCCCGATCTCGAGGTCTGCGTCTATCGCGACGCCAGACTTGCCGAGGTCCGCAGCCTCGGGGGATCCCGGCGCCACCCCGGGATCACGCGCTTGCGCGAAGGACTCAATCGTGAACTGGATCAGCGTTGGGCCCGCAACATGATGTTAAATAAGTGGCTCGAATATTGCGCGGAGCGGGGGCATCGCTTTTAGCCGACTTGGCAACTCGGGATACCTCCCCGATGCGGCACGACATGCGGGGCGGACGTTTGATCGACAAGCTGAATTTCTTCAGAACCGAGCGCGGGCCCGCGAGCGCCGAGGAAGAGCGGCTGATGCAGCTCTTCCAGAATCGGGCCGGCCTGAAGAAGGCGTACGCCGATCTGCAAGACGAGTTCCACCTGATGCGCGACCGCCTGAAACAGCAGGAAGGCGCGACGATCCGCGTGCAGGAACAGCTGGATGCGCTCGGCGAACTGCTCGCCGATCCGCGTACCGGATACGATGCGCTCGTGTTCTTCCAGTTGCGGGCGCTTTGGAAGACCTGCCACCAGCGACTCGCGACTTTCGCCGGCGAGCTGGCGCGGCAACAGGAAGAGCGGGAGTCCGCCAAGTTTCGCAGTCAGTGCGCCGCGCAGCTGACCGCGCGACTCGCGACGGCCGATGAGCGCCTGCGCGAGGCGCGGGATCGAGCCGATGAGCTGCGCGCGGCGCTGTCGGCCGGCGAGGCGGAGCATGGGCGTCTCGGCGCCATCTGGCATTACTTCAGGCGACGCGATCTGCAACGGTCGCTGCAGTCCGTGCGGGCGGGGGTCGCCGAGGCCGATGCGACCGTACGAACCCGGCAGCTCGAACGCAACGCGGTCGTCGGCGAAGGCGCCGAGGCGTTTCCGGGGATCTCGCTGGCCGCGCGCCGGACGATCAACCTCGCGATCATCGGTTTTGCGGAGCTGCTCTGCGAGCACGTTGATGCCTATGGTGTCGCCGCCAAAGCGAAGGAGGCCGTGGCCAGGCGAGTTCACGAGATGAGCTTCGGCCCGCGCGCCGATTGCGAGAGCTACATGCAGCGCATCCAGAAGGCGATCGCCGCCGCGAACGTTCCGACCCAGGTCAACAGCCTCGTGAAGCAGAAGCTCGAGCGTTTGCGTGCGAGTTGCGAGTATCGCAATCCGGCGGATACCGTGCCGACGGCGGATTCGCTGGTTGCGGCGGCGGGGCGCGGCGGCGCGACCGCGCGCCCCGCCGCCGCCGCGAGCTGGAACGTGCTCGCCGAGGATTACTGGGACCTGTACTCGGTGCTGCTGCGCTAAGCGCCCGCCCGCTCGCCGTGCCGCATCAGTGCATGGCGGCGCGGGCGGCCTGCGCCGGCACGCTCGCAGGCACCGGTACGCGCGCCTGTGCCGGCAGGTTCGACTGGGCGTGCAACGTCGCGTAATCGGCGGCGATCTGCGCGGTCTCCGCCAGGATGATCTCTGCGGAGTCATCCTTCTTGATTTCCTGTACCGATTTCAGCGTCTTCTTGCCGTTCGCCGCCCGCCAGGCGTTCTGGCGCGCAAGCAGCGCGCGATCGTCGCTCGCCTGTTCGGCCTGACGCACCTTCATCGAGAGCGACAGGCTCTTCTGCGCCCGCATCGCGTCGACGGCGGCGATATCGGATTGCAGATAGCGGAACCCCGGGCTGTCCTTCATGCGCGCATCGTGCAGCCGGCGCAGTTCGGCGATCGTCGGCTGCAGATTGCCCTCGACGGTGAATTTCGCCGGTTGGATCTGATCCCAGGGCAGGGCGCGATCGTGGGTGTTCTCGCCGACATCGCGGACGTCGATCAAGGAGGGCATGGAAATGTCGGGCATCACGCCACGATCCTGGGTGCTGCCGCCGGTGATCCGGTAGTACTTGCCGATCGTGACATTCAGCTGGCCGAGATCCGGCTTGCGGCCGAAGATCGAGTAGCTGAGGGGATGCGCGTTCTGCACGGTCCCCTTGCCGTAGGTCTGCTGGCCGACGATCACTGCGCGCCCGTAGTCCTGGAGTGCGCCGGCGAAGATCTCGGACGCCGACGCGCTCAGGCGATCCACCAACACGATCAGGGGACCGCTGTAGTAGGTGCCGGAGTCGGGGTCGTCATCGACCTCGATGCGGCCGGTGGTATCGCGCAATTGCACGACCGGGCCGCTATGAATGAACAGTCCGACCATCGACTCCGCCTCGGGCAGGTAGCCACCGCCGTTGCCGCGCAGATCCATGATCAACACCTGCATGCCTTGCGTACGAAGCTTCGCGATCAGACGCTTCACGTCGCGGGTCGTGCTCCGGTAGTTCTTCACGCCGGCACGGTTCGCGTCGTAGTCCTGGTAGAAGCTCGGCACCTTGATCACGCCGATCTTGACCTCGCGGCCGCCGCGCTCGACCGTGCGCATCTTTGCGTGCGCGGCCTGGGCGTTGAGCGATATGCGGTTGCGGGTGAAGGTGACGGTCTTCTGCGCCGATCCGGGCGCCGCTCCGGCCGGCAGTATCTGCAGGCGTACCCTGGTGCCGCCCGGGCCGCGGATCTTCTGCACGACGTCGTCGAGACGCCAGCCGATCACGTCGACCATCTCCCCGCTACTGCCCTCGCCGATCGCGGTGATCCGGTCGTTGGCGGCGAGCTTGCCGCTGATCGCGGCCGGACCCCCGGGGATCACGTTGACGACCGTCACGTAGTCGTTGTGCAGCTGCAGCGACGCGCCGATGCCCTCGTAGCTCAGGCTCATCTGGATGTTGTATTCCTGCGAGTCCCGCGGCGAAAAATAATTGGAGTGCGGGTCGAGGGACAGGGTGTAGGCGTTCATGAACGTCTCGAACACGTCCTCCGGTTCGGTCTGGTTGATCCGCGTGATCACGTGCTCGTAGCGGTTGCGCAGCGTTGCGACCACGCCGGGCCACTTCTTGCCCGCGAGCAGCAGCGATAATTCGTCGTTCTTGACCCGCTTGCGCCATAGTCCGTTCATCTCCGCCTTGTCGACCGGCCAGGGGCGTTTGGAGCGGTCGAAGTGGTAGGATTCGTCGACGTTGAAGTCGGGCTCGGCCGCGAGCAGGCTGATCGCGTATTCCATGCGTTCGCGCGCACGCCGCTGATAGCGGCGGAAGATCGCGAAGGCCGGTTGCATGTCGCCGTCCTTGATCGCCTCGCCGAGGCGATAGCGAAAGCGATCGAAGTCGGCGATGTCGGCGGCGTAGAAGTAGCTGCGCTCGCCGTCGAGCGCATTGAGGTAGCGGTCGAGAATCATGCTGGAGAGCTGATCGTCGAGCGGTTCGCGGCGGTAGTGTTCGCGCGCGATGATGTCCGCGACGCGTTGCGCGACGTAACCCTCCTGGGTCGTCGGCTCCAACTTTGCGCCGGTCGCATGCTGCGCCGGGGTCGAGGCCGGCGGCGCCGTCGCCGGTGAGGACGACGAGGTCATCGCCGCGCCGAGCAGGGCTGCGAGCGCGATGGCGCTCAGACCGATTGCGACGCCGGTCTTCCAGCGCGAACGCGCGGCGTTGGGGCCTTGGATGATCACCGGGTCGTTTCTCCTGTAAACTGAATGCTCGATCCGCCGCGGGCTAGACGGTGCATGGCCAACTTACAATTGTATATGAGATCGCGAGTATGCGTCCGCTCACGGTATTGATCGGAATCCTGCTCGGAACGTCGGTGTCGGCGACGTTCAGCCTTTCGGCACTGTCGCTGATCTCGGCCCTGCTGTCCGGGGCCCACCCGGAACTGTCCGAGCAGGTATCGCAACTGCGCGGGCTGCTGATCGGCTGTTGGATACTGACCGCGGCCGCGGCCGCTAGTTTCGTCGGCCAGCTGAAGATGCGCACATGGCGGCGGCATGCGCATTTGCTGACCCTCACCGTGCTCGCCGCGCTGGTCCTTTGGTGCGCGCGCTGACCTTGGGGCGCAGCGCCGCCGCGATGCCGCGGCCCGGCGCGATGCGGGCCGCGACCCTCGCCGGCCTGGTGCTGCTGCTCTGTGCCTGCAGTTCGACTTCACCGCGGCCCCGCCGGCGCCCGCTCTTCAACGACCCCGCACTGCGCACGCAGCTGCGCACGCTCTCGTCAGATCGCTTCGAGGGCCGTCGGCCCGGGACCGCGGGGGCGGCCGCGGCCGTCGACTATCTCGTCGCGCAATTGCGGCGTTTCGGACTTAAGCCGGGCAACGGCGCCTCGTACCTGCAAGCCGTGCCGCTGGTCGAAGTCACGCCGAGCGCCGTGCGCCTGTCCGTCTCGCGGGCGGGCGGGCGACCCTGGTCGATCGCCGCCGTGTCGCAGATGGCCCTGTGGACGCCGCGCGAGAGCGGCGCCGGCGTGCTGCGTCACAGCCCGATCGTATTCGCGGGCTACGGCATCGATGCCGCCGAAGCTCACTGGAACGACTATGCCGGTGTCGATGTGCGCGGCAAGACCGTCGTCGTTCTCGCCGGTGAACCACCCGCGTGGGCGGCCGGCGCGGGCTCGTCGGCGCGCCGCGACCTGGATCGATATGGTCTCGCGAGGTACAAGTTCGCGCAGGCGGCGCAGCGTGGCGCGGCCGGCGTCCTCGTGGTCGATGTCGGCGATTCCGCGGGCGAGTCGTGGCAGGCGATCGTCAATCGCGCGGCCGGGGGAATTCTCGAGCCGCCGGCCGCCGGGCATTCCAGCCGAGTCGCGTTGGAGGGCTGGATACGTGGGGCGACGGCGCGCGATCTGTTCAAGGATGCGGGGGCCGATTTCGCCGCCGCCGTGAGGCGGGCCGGGCGCGCGGGATTTCACGCCCTGCCGCTCGATTTGCGAGCGGATGGCGCCGTACAGTCTCAGGTGCGGCGTTTCACGTCGCCGAATGTGATCGCGATCGTTGCGGGACATCGACATTCGCGCGAGTACGTGGTCTTTACCGCGCACTGGGACGGCCTCGGCCACGGCGCCGGGCGCGAACGCGGCGTGATCTTGCCGGGCTCGGTCGACAACGCCTCAGGTGTCGCCGGACTGCTGCTGCTGGCGCAGGCGTTCGCCCGCGCCGAACCGCGTCCCGACCGCACCGTCGTGTTCCTCGCGACGACGGCGGGGGAATATGGCTCCCTGGGCGCGCGCTACTACGCGGCACATCCGCTCTACCCGCTGCGCGACACGGTGGCCGACATCGATCTCGAGATGTTGCGCATCGGTGGTCCGACGCGTGACATCTCGTCGCTCGGCCTCGGCCAGTCGCAGTTGGATCGCTATCTCGCGAGCGCGGCGGAACTGCAGGGGCGCGTGGTGCACGGCGATCCGGAGCCGTGGCGCGGCCTGTTTTTTCGCTCCGACGCGCAGCGCTTTGCCGCACACGGCGTGCCCGCGCTGTACGCCGTCGGCGGGATCGACGATGCGGCAATGGGACCGGGATGGGGCAAGGCCCGGCTCGACGATTATTTCGCGCATCGCTACCTCCGGGCGGCCGACGAATATTCCAAGGCGTGGGACCTGCGCGGCACGCTCGTCGATCTGCGGTTATATCGCGATATCGGCATGCGCCTCGCACGCGCGCGCGGATTTCCGCTCTGGAATCCCGACAGCGACTACCGCCGCCGCGGCGGCGCGTCCGGCGGCTGACAGGCGCCGGCGCCAGCGCCGGCGGCGAAATGTGTGATCGACGTCGCGAATCGGCTGCCCGGAACCCTGCCGCGCGTGACATAAGGCCGCGAGGATCGTGGTTCAGGTCCGCGCGGCGGCGCCGACGCGCCACCAGAGGCGCAGCAACCGCAGCAATTGGATCATCAGGTATGGTCCGGCGACCACGGCCCACGAGGCGGGCGAACCGGCCGCGAGTCCGCCGAGAACGGTGCCGAAAGTTCGACCCAGGCCGGCGCCGTCGTAGGTGCCGAGAAAGGTGATGCCGCACAGGTAGATCAGGAGCGGCAGGAGCAGTGCGCCCACGGCGAGCCACAGCAGCGCGATCCATGCCTCGCGGCGCCAGCCGCGGAGCGCCGTTTTGCCGAATGGTTGCATCAACGCCATCGGCGGATTGTAAACGAATCTGCTACCGCCGGCGTCTCGCGGTAGAATCCAGACGGTGAAGCCGCCGATGCCGTATCTTGCTTGCGCCGCCCGGCGCCGCGCGATCCGCGGCGGCGCGATCCGGCGAACGCGGTGCGGTTGCGGCGCAGGCCGCCGCCGGCGCCGGCAGAGCGCGCGTTGATGCGCACCGCGGTCGTCGGCGTGGGGTATCTCGGCCGCTTCCACGCGCAAAAATACGCGACGCTCGGCAACTCGACGCTGGTGGCGGTTGCGGATCCCGATGAGCTTGCGTGCGCCGCGGTCGCGGCGCAACTCGGCGTAGCCGCGTGCGCCGACTACCGCGACTTGATCGGACGCGTCGACGCGGTGAGCGTCGTCACGCCGACGCCGACCCACCACACGATCACCAAGACTTTTCTCGAGGCCGGTGTGCACGTTCTCGTCGAGAAACCGATGACCGTCACTGTCGCCGAAGCCGAGAGTCTGATCGATGCGTCGCAGCGGGCGGGGCGGATCCTGCAGGTCGGGCATCTCGAGCGCTTCAACGCGGCGGTGCGCGCGCTGCAGCCGATCTTGACGGTACCGCGCTTCATCGAATCGGCGCGGCTCGCGCCGTTCAAGAGCCGCGGCACCGACGTCGACGTGGTGCTCGACCTGATGATCCATGACATCGACTTGATCCTGAGCATCGTGCGCTCGCCGATCGCATCGGTCGACGCAGTCGGCAGCAACGTCTTCTCCGGCGAGATCGACATTGCGAATGCGCGGCTACGGTTCGCGAACGGCTGCGTCGCCAACGCAACCGCGAGCCGGGTCAGTCTGAAGACCGAACGCAAGTTGCGCATCTTCCAGGACGATGCGTATCTGTCCGTCGATCTTCAGCAAAAGGTGCGGACGGTGATCCGCAAGGGATCGGGCAACGCCGCCGACGGCACGCCGTTGGTGACGATCGAGGAGACGAATTACGAGCAGGGCGATGCATTGCGCGACGAGATCGCGGCGTTTCTCGCGGCTGCCGCGTCGGGCGCGCCGCCGCCGGTGAGCGGCGAAGACGGATTGCTCGCGCTGCGCACGGCGATCAGCATCACCGAGCAGGTCGCGCGGACCGAGCGAGGCGGGGCGCTCGCTGGATGAACGCGTAACTCACCGACCGGCCCGCCGACCGCGCGGTCGCATGGGCGCGGCCACGACCGTGCGCCTGTCAGCGGCGCGCGCCAAGGTAGGCGCACAGACCGACGAGCCGTCGCGTGGTCGGCATTTCCTCGCCGATCTTCGCGGCGAGTTCGAGCAGCGCATCGCCGATCGCGCCGAGCTCGAGCGGGCGCCCGGCGCGGAAATCCTGCAGCATCGACGTCTCGAAGGGCCCGGCGCGGCGCCCCGTCGCGAGCATCTCCTCGAGGGCCATCGCCGGCGCGATTCCGTAGGCACGCGCAACGCGGCCGGTCTCCTCGAGCACGGTGCGCACGATCGGCAGCAGCCGCGCGTCGGTGAACTGCTCGACGAGGGTTGCGCCGCTGATCACGGACAGCGGGTTGGTCGCGGCGTTCAGCGCGATCTTGGTCCACAGCTCGGCCCGGATCCGTTCACTCACCTGCGTTGCGATGCCGGCCGCCGAAAGCAACGCCGCCAGGCGCCGGGTGTGCTCGCGCGCCGGTCCATCGATGTCGCGGATGTGCAGCCGCGGGGTGCCGCTCACGATGACCCAGCCGTCGGGTGCCAGACGCGAAGTCAGGTAGGCGACGCAGCCGACGATCGACGCGGCGGCGAATCGGTCGCGCAGCCCTGCGCCCGGATCGACCGCGTGGACCGCGTCACCGGCTCCGGGCCCGGAATTTCCCTGGAAATACCACCACGGGATCCCGTTGACCAGAGGCGCAACGGCGGTTTGCGGACCGACCAAGGGTGCGAGTTCCGGCAACAGTTGCGGCAGGGAATAGGCCTTTACCGCGACGATCAGCACGTCTTGAATGCCGAACTCGGACGGTCGGTCGCTCGCCGGCAAGCGCGCGCACAACCGTTCCTCGCCGTCGAACGCGACCCGCAAGCCGTTGCGGCGCAGGTCCTCGAGGCGCGCTCCCCGCGCGATCAGGCGGACGTCGGCGGACGAGGCGGCGAGTCGTGCCGCGACCGTTGCACCGACTGCGCCGACGCCCGCGATGCAGACGCGCATCGGCCGATTCAGGCGGTGGATCGCCGCCGCGCGGCGCCCGCCGAGAGATCGCGAAGCGGCATTGTTCGATCCTTGCGACAAATGGCGGTCATTCGTGAAATTTACCTGAAAACGGGTGCAACATGCATGCACACGGTTGCCGCTCGCGGGACGTCATTCCATAAAAAAACCCGCATTTTTGCGGGTTTAGTGGAAGTCCTCGGATCTCTTCGGATCTTATCGGACGACTCAAATGGTGGAGCCGGGGGGAATCGAACCCCCGTCCACAAGCCCTACGTTCCAAGATCTACGTACGTAGCCACGTCTATTGATCTCGCCGCAAGCTGACCCGACGGGCAGGGAAAGCAGGCAGCCAGCCCTGTAACGATTCGCGAGATCCACCCAGGACCCGTGTCTCCCGCTAGCCGGTGAGCGCTACCCCCGAGCCGTTCGCGCCGGCACAGGCCGGTCGGGGTTCAGCCGCGATTAGGCGGCTAGAGCGTAGTTGTCTTCGTTGGCAACTATGAGTTTGCAAGTCAGTTTAACGAGGTAACCTGCACCTCGGTACGCACCAGGAGTTTCAGTACCCATGTCGAAACCGGTCGGCCCCAAGTCGAGGCCGTAATTCTACGCGCCAACGCTTGCAGAAGCGAATCTGCGGCGCTGCGGCGCTGTGGCGGGCGCTCTAGCGGCGCATCACCTTCATGATCCGGCTTTTGTCGCGTTGCCAGTCGCGATCCTTCTCGGTCGCGCGCTTGTCGTGCTGCTTCTTGCCTTTCGCGAGTCCCACCGCGAGTTTCGCACGGCCGCTCTTCCAGTAAAGCTCGAGCGGCACCAGCGTGTAGCCGCGCCGTTCGACGGCACCGATCAGGTGGTCGAGCTCGCGCCGGTTCAGCAGCAGCTTGCGTGTACGCGTCGGGTCCGTGTCGACGTGCGTCGACGCCGACGTCAGGGCGTGGATATGTGCGCCGAAGAGGAAGGCCTCGCCGTCCTTGAGGTAGACGTAGGCCTCGCCGATCTGCGCCTTGCCGGCACGTATGCTCTTCACTTCCCAGCCGAGCAGGGCGATGCCGGCCTCGTGGCGCTCCTCGATGAAGTAGTCGAATCGCGCCTTGCGGTTGACGGCGATCGGCGGCAGTTTTTCCTGAGTTTTCACGTGCTTGGCAAGTCTACCGATTGGTGCGTTGTCGCGCCCGGACTTTTGCCGGACAATGGGTGGCCGGTGCGGCGTCCAGCCGCGCGGGAGGACCGATTGAAGGTTGTCGAACGTAGTGCGCTCGTGCCGTATTCGGCGCAGCAAATGTACGAACTGGTCAACGATGTCGACCGGTACCCGCAGTTCCTGCCCTGGTGCACGGCGGCCCACGTCGAGCCGGCCGCGCCGGGCGAAGTCATGGCCTCGATCAGCGTCGCGCGCGGCCTGTTGCGCACGGAATTCACCACGCGCAACGTGCTGCGGCCGGGCGTCGAGATCACGATGCGGCTGGTGCGGGGACCCTTCAGGCGATTGCTCGGCCACTGGCGCTTCGAGCCGCAGGCGGATCGCGGCTCGCGCGTGAGCTTTCGCGTCGATTTCGAATTCAAGAGCGTCCTGACCTCCACCGCCCTCGGCCCGATCTTCGAGGCACTTTGCGGCACCATCGTCGACGCCTTCGTCGTGCGTGCGAGGAGGGTCTATTCGGCGGCGCCATTGCCGCCGCTGGCGGACCGTTGCTGATCGAGGTGGCGTACGCGGAGCCGGCGCGCGTCGTGGTCAAATCGTACCGGCTCGAACCACCGGCGACACTCGGCGATGCGCTCGCGCTCGTCGCGGCCGACGCCGATTTCGCCGGCGTGGACGCCGGCGGCGGCGTCGGCATCTGCGGGCGGATCGCGAGCCGCGACACGCCGCTGCGTGACGGCGATCGCGTCGAGATCTACCGCGCGCTGCCCGAGGATCCGAAGGACGCGCGCCGCCGCCGCGCGGCGGCCGCTAGTAGATCCGGCCGTTCTTGACCTTCGCCAGGTTTCGTTCCTGCGCGGCCGCCAGCGCATCCGACGGCTTGTCGATCTTGCTCACCTTGTTACCGTGGAAGAACACGGTCACGCGCCGTTCGTCGACGTGGCGGCTGTGACCCTTCTTGAAGTAGTAGACGTAGTCCCAACGGGAATGGTCGAACAGGTTCGCGACGAGCGGCGTGCCGAGGAGATATCGAACCTGGCTCCTCGTCATCCCAGGCTTGACCTGGTTGACGGCGGCCTGGTCGAGGTAATTTCCCTGCTGGATGTTGATCCGGTAGACGCAGGCCGTGGTGCAGGCGAGGAGGCAGACGGCGAACAAGGTGCGGGCGAGCTTGATCAAGGTGGTATGCGACCGTTGAATGGTTGATAATAGGCCGTCGATCATACCGGATGGCCGAGCATGGCGCAGCGCCGGAAAAATCCCTCCTCGGCCGAGAGCGCCGGTCTGCGCAACGCGGGCCTCAAGGTCACCGTTCCGCGTCTGAAGATCCTGGACATCCTCGCGGAAGGCTCGCCCCGGCACATGAGCGCCGAGGACATCTACAAGAAGCTGCTCGAATCGAACGAAGACATCGGCCTCGCGACCGTCTACCGGGTTCTCACGCAGTTCGAGGCGGCGGGCCTGGTGACTCGGCAACATTTCGAAGGCGGAATGGCGGTTTTCGAGCTCAATCAGGGCGCCCATCATGACCACATACTTTGCGTCAATTGCGGGCGCGTCGAGGAATTCATCGACGGCGGCATCGAGGAGCGCCAGCAGATCGTCGCCAAGCGCCTCGGTTTCGAGATCAGCGATCACTCCTTGATCCTGTACGGGCACTGCCGCAAGCCGAACTGCCCGAACCAGAAGCGCCGTTGAGGCCTCAGCGCGCGCCGCGCGACCGCCCGGGGCGCGCACCGGCGACGGCGGGGGCCGCGCCCCGCTGCAGCATCTCGCGGGCGTGCGCCCGGGCCTGATCACTGACGTCGATCCCGCCGAGCATCCGCGCGATCTCCTCGATGCGCTCGGCCGCGCCCAGCGGCTCGATCCGCGTGCGCGTGCCGCCGCCTTCGGTCGTCTTCGTCACCCGCAACTGCGCGTCCGCCAGGCTCGCCACCTGCGGCAGGTGGGTCACGCAAAGCACCTGGCCGCGCTCGCCGAGCGCGCGCAGCTGGCGGCCGACGATCTCGGCGGTGCCGCCGCCGACGCCCGCGTCGACCTCGTCGAAGACCATGCAGGCGGCGGCCCCCTTCGCGGCGGTGGCGACCTGTACCGCGAGACCGATTCGCGACAGTTCGCCCCCGGAAGCGACCTTGGAGAGGGCGCGCGGCAACTGTCCGGGATTTGCGCCGACGAGGAAGTCGATGCCGTCCTGACCGTGGGCGCCGACCTCGCCCGGGTCGGTCGTGACCGCGACTTCGAATCGGCCGCCCGGCATGCCGAGCGATTGCATCAAGGTCGTGATCCGCCCGCCGAGGTCGGCCGCGGCCGCGCGCCGAGCCGTGCTCAGCCGCGCCGCGGCTGCACGGTATTCCTCGAGCAGTGCCATGAGCCGCTCATGCAACTGCGCGACGTCGACCTGCGCCGTGTCCAGCCGCGAGAGGTCGCGCTCGATCTCGGCGGCCCGTCCCGGCAATTCCTCGGGGCGAACGTGGTGCTTGCGTGCGAGAGACTCGAGCGCCGCCGCGCGCCGCTCGATCTCGTCCTGACGCGCCGGGTCGACATCCAGGGCCTCGAGGTAGCGGCGTAGTGCGTCGGCGGCTTCGCGCACGTTGATCGCCGCCTCATCGAGCAACCGGCCGACGGCTTGCAGATCGGGATCGGCGCCGCCCGCCGCACGCAATGCCGCCTGCGCCTTGGCGAGCAGATCGTGCGCACTCGCCTCCTCGCGTTCGTAGCATATCGCGAGCGCCGTGGTCGCGCCCGCCGCGAGCCGGCCGCGATCCGCGATCCGCTTGCGCTCGACGAACAGCGCCGGGACGTCGCTGACCGCGGCAAGTTCATCGCGCAGCTCGCCGAGCTGGAAGTGCAGCAGCTCGCGGCGCCCGTCGCGGTCCTCGGCCGCGGTTCGGCGCGTCTCGAGTTCGCGCGCGCACTCGCGATGACGCTGGTGGATCGAGGCGAGATGCGCGACCAGCGCCTGTGCTTCGCCGTGCTCGTCGAGCAAGCAACGCTGCGCCTCGCGCGACACCAGTCGCTGGAATTCCTGCTGGCCATGGATCTCGAGCAACAGGTCCGCGAGTTCGCGCAGCGATTGCACCGGCACCATCTGGCCGTTCAGATAAGCACGCGACCGTCCGTCGATGCCGATGAGCCGCCGCACGAGCACTTCGCCGTCGTGCTCGATCGACCGCGCCTCCAGCCAGGCGATGGCCGCGGGCGGCAGCCCGGCGAAGATCGCGGCCACCTCGGCCCGTTCGGCGCCTTGGCGAACGACCTCCGCGGACGCCCGGCCGCCGGCGATCATCGACAGAGCGTCGACGATCAGCGACTTGCCGGCCCCGGTCTCGCCGGTCAGTGCGGTCAGGCCGGCGCCGAACTCGAGCTGCGCCGCGTCGACAATCACGAAGTCGCGTAGCTGTAGATGCCGCAACATGCCGGATTTCTAGCCGCGCGGATCGCCGGCGAAGCCGCCGCGGCCCCAGTGCAGCTTCGACCGCAGCAGGCGGTAATAATCGTAGCCCGGCGGATGCAACAGCGTGATCGCCGATTCCGACCCCTCAATGCAAAGGTCGTCACCCGGCCGCAAGTCGCCGATCACCCTGCCGTCGCAGGCGACCTGCGCGCGCGATTCTTGCCGATCAGACAGCCGAATCTGAATCCGGCTGCCGGCCCGCACGACCACCGGCCGGTCGCTCAGGGTGTGGGGGCTGATCGGGGCCAGCACCCAGACGTCGAGGTCCGGCTCGACGATCGGGCCGCCGCAGGACAGCGCATAGGCCGTCGATCCGGTCGCGGTGGCGATGACGATGCCGTCGCCGCCGTGGGAATTGACGAAGCGGCCGTTGATCGAGGTCTCGAATTCCAGCAAATGGCCGGTTTCGCGCTTGTTGACGACGACGTCGTTCAAGGCGAGCGCCCGCAGCGTCGGTGCCCCGGGGCGTTCCACGCGGGCGGCGACCAGGGAGCGCCGGTCCTCGCAGTAGCGGCCGTCGAGGACCGAGTCGACGTCTTCGAGCATCGACGCCGCGCTGACGTCCGTCAGGAAGCCCAAGCGGCCGCGGTTGATGCCGAGCAGCGGCACCGGCCGGCCCGCGACCAGGCTCGCCGCATAGAGCAGCGTGCCGTCGCCGCCGATCGCGATGATGATGTCCGCACGCGTGGCGAATTCGGCGGGCGCGCACTGCGTGACGCTGCCGGCGGGGAACGACAGGCCGACGTCGGCGCCGACCAGGGGCAGCAGGCCTCGGCGCCGAAGGTGGGCGGCGAGGCCTTGCATGCAGTCGGCGACGCGCGAGTCCCGGGCGTTACCGACCAGCGCGGCGGACTGGAAAGTGTGTGGCATAAACGGGACTCGTTGTAGCATGCCGATGCGGTGGCGGTCACGCGCGAAGCTCGCCGCAAGGACCGGCATGCAGCGGACTTGACTTCGAACCGAACCGCTAGGCAGGTTCAAGGCTCAAAATTATGACTCGCGGTAGCACAGAACCCGGGGAAGAAGCGCTGACGGAGCGTGCGCAGCTGCTGTTGAAGGCCCTGATCGAGAACTACATCCGGGAGGGCCAACCGGTCGGATCGCGGACCCTGTCGCGGGATTCGGGTTTGAGCCTGTCGTCGGCAACGATCCGCAACGTGATGGCCGACCTCGAGTCCCTGGGTTTCGTCGCATCGCCGCACACCTCGGCCGGCCGCGTCCCGACCCAGAAGGGCTACCGCTTCTTCGTCGACACGCTGCTGCGGCTCCAGCCGCCGGCAAGCGGCGAGATCGAGGAGATTGAGCGGCGCCTGGTCGAGGACGCGGCGGCCGGCCGCTCGTTGGTGCAGAGCGCCTCGCAGATGCTGTCGAGCGTAACGCACATGGCAGGCCTCGTTACGCTGCCCAATCCGAAATACGTCGCTCTCTCGCAGATCGAATTCTTCGGTCTGTCGGACAATCGCGCGCTCGCGATCATGGTCATGAACGACCGCGAGGTGCAGAACCGCATCGTCCAGCTGGATCGGCATTACTCGGCCGAGGAGCTACGGCGCGCCGCCAATTACCTCAACGAGGCGTTCGCCGGTCGCTCGCTGCCCGAAGTGCGCGCGCTGCTGCTCGCGCAGTTGCAGGACACGCAGCAGCACATGAATCGCCTGATGCTGGATGCAATCCAGGTGGCCCGCAAGGTATTCGACCGGCCGGATGAGTCGCCCGTCGAGTACGTGATCGCCGGCGAGACGAATCTGATGGGTTTCGCGGAGTTGTCGAACATCGAGCGCCTGCGCCGCCTGTTCGAGGCGTTCAACGAAAAGCACGACATTTTGCACCTGCTGGACGGCTGCCTGCATGCCGAGGGCATACAGATCTTCATCGGCCAGGAGTCCGGCTACCAGATCCTCGACCACTTCAGCGTCGTCGCCGCCCCTTACGTGGTCGACAAACAGGTCATTGGCGTGCTCGGCATCATCGGTCCGACCCGGATGGCCTACCAACGGGTCATTCCGATCGTCGACGTGACCGCGAAACTGCTCGGATCGGCCTTGAATTCCCGTAAATAGCCCCGACCAACGCTGCGGTCCCGGTGGCAATAATTCGCGAGGAAGCGGCGATAGTGAACGAGCGCAAGCGAGCAGAATCCCAGGCAACGGCCGATCCACGAACCGAGCCGCCGGCGGCGCCGAACGGCGCGGGCGAGGACGGCGCGGACGCACTCGCCGCGGGTGAGGACGGTGCGGGCGCGCTCGCCGCGGCGCAGCTCAAGGCGCAGGAGAACTGGAACAGTTACCTGCGCGCGGTGGCCGAGATGGAGAATTTTCGCAAGCGTACCGAGCGGGAACTCGACAATGCGCGAAAGTTCGCCGTCGAGCGGTTCGCCCAGGAACTCGTGCCGGTCGCCGACGCACTGCAGGCGGCGATCGGCGCCGCCGCGGGCGGCGGCCCACAGGCGGCCCACCTGGAGGGCGTGCAGGCGACGCTGCGCCAGCTGTACGGCGCATTCGACAAGGTCGGGATCAAGGTCGTCGATCCAGCCGGCCAGGCGTTCGACCCGGCGTGGCACGAAGCCATGGTCGCCCGGGAGAGCCGGGACGCCCCGCCGAACACAGTGCTCGACGTCGTCCAGAAGGGCTATTCGCTGAACGGACGACTGCTGCGCCCGGCGCGGGTCGTCGTCAGCCGCGCACCGGCGGACGACACCGATTGAAAACCCCTGCGGGCGCCCTTATCTAAAGCGCCACGGATAGTGGAAATCTTCAGAGGATCCAACAATGGCTAGAATGATTGGCATCGATCTCGGCACGACGAACTCCTGCGTCGCGATTATGGAGGGTGGCAAGCCGAAGGTCATCGAGAACAGCGAAGGTGACCGAACGACCCCGTCGATCGTTGCCTTCACCAAGGATGGCGAGGTGCTGGTCGGGCAGTCGGCCAAGCGCCAGGCGGTCACCAACCCGCAGAACACGGTCGCGGCCGTCAAGCGGCTAATCGGCCGCAAGTTTACCGACGACGTCGTCAAGAAGGACATGAGCATGGTGTCCTACAAGATCGTCAAGGCCGAGAACGGCGATGCGTGGGTCGATGCCCAGGGCAAGAAGATGGCACCGCCGGAGGTGTCGGCCCGGGTTCTGATGAAGATGAAGAAGACGGCGGAGGATTATCTCGGCGAGACGGTCACTGAGGCCGTGATCACCGTGCCGGCGTATTTCAACGATTCCCAGCGCCAGGCGACCAAGGACGCCGGCCGCATCGCCGGCCTCAACGTCAAACGCATCATCAACGAGCCGACCGCGGCCGCGCTCGCCTACGGGCTCGACAAGGCCGGTGGCGATCGCAAGATCGCGGTCTACGATCTCGGCGGCGGCACGTTCGACATCTCGGTGATCGAGATCGCGGAGATCGACGGCGAACGGCAGTTCGAGGTGCTCTCGACGAACGGCGACACGTTCCTCGGCGGCGAGGATTTCGATCTGCGCGTGATCAACTACCTGGCCGACGAGTTCAAGAAGGAAAGCGGCATCGACGTGCGCCGCGATCCGCTCGCGATGCAGCGCCTGAAGGAGGCGGCCGAGAAAGCCAAGATCGAGCTGTCCTCGAGCCAGCAGACCGAGGTCAACCTGCCGTACATCACGGCGGATCAGGCCGGCCCGAAACACCTGAACATGAAGCTCACGCGTGCCAAGCTCGAGTCGCTGGTCGAGGAACTCGTGCAGAAGACGATCGAGCCGTGCCGGATTGCGCTGAAGGACGCTGGCCTGTCGATGCAGGACATCGGCGAAGTGATCCTGGTCGGCGGCCAGACGCGCATGCCGCTCGTGCAGAAGGCCGTGAAGGACCTGTTCGGCAAGGAGCCGCGCAAGGACGTGAACCCGGACGAGGCGGTCGCGGTCGGCGCGGCGATCCAGGGCGGCGTGCTCTCCGGCGACGTCAAGGATGTGTTGCTGCTCGACGTGACGCCCCTGTCCTTGGGGATCGAGACCCTCGGCGGTGTGCTGACCAAAGTCATCGAGAAGAACACGACGATCCCGACCAAGGCGGCGCAGACCTTCTCGACCGCTGACGACAACCAGACCGGCGTGACCATCCACGTGTTGCAGGGCGAGCGGGAGCGTTCGGTTGACAACAAATCGCTCGGCCGGTTCGACCTTACGGACATTGCGCCGCAGCCGCGCGGGCTGCCGCAGATCGAGGTCACCTTCGACATCGACGCGAACGGCATCCTGAACGTGTCGGCGAAGGATGTGAAGACCGGCAAGGAACAACGTATCGTGATCAAGGCGTCGAGCGGTCTGTCCGAAGCCGAGATCAAGCGGATGGTCGGCGACGCCGAGGCGCACGCCGAGGAGGACAAGAAGTTCCACGAACTTGTCGGCGCGCGCAACAAGGCCGACGCCACCGTGCACACGATCGAGAAGACGCTGAAGGATGTCGGCGAAAGGGCCGCCGACGAGGAGAAGCGCGCCGCCAACGACGCGATTGCCGCGGTGAAAACGGCGATCGCGGGCGACGACCGCGAGGAGATCGAGCGCAAGACCCAGGCACTCGAGCAGGCTTCGGCGGCGATCCTGCAGAAGATCAACGCGCAGGCGGCAGGCGGCGCCGCCGACGGCGCGGCCGCGTCCGAGGCGAAGCGGGACGATGTGCTGGACGCGGAGTTCGAGGAGGTCAAGGAGGGCGACCGCAAGAAGGCCTGAGGTTCTCGAGGCGGCGGATTCGCGCCCGGGCGGCGACGCGACGGGCCGGTGTCATCCAGCGTACCGCCGGCACTTGCGGGTGCCGGCGGTGCCTTTGTGGGTAGGTGATGGCGAAGCAGGATTATTACAAGCTCCTCGATGTGCCGCGGACGGCGACGGAGGCCGAAATCAAGAAGGCCTATCGGCGCCTGGCGATGAAGTTCCATCCAGATCGCAACCCGGGTGATCCGGATGCCGAGCACCGCTTCAAGGAAGCGAAGGAGGCCTACGAAGTCTTGACGGATCCACCGAAGCGCGCGGCGTATGATCAATTCGGCCACGAGGGGCTGACGTCCGGTCGCGGCGGCGGCTTCAGCGCGGGTGATGCGTTCGTCGACATCTTCGGCGAGATGTTCGGCGACATCTTCTCGGGCGGGCAACGCGGCAGGTCGCAGGTGTTCCGCGGCGCCGATCTGCGCTACGAACTTGCAATCGACCTCGAGCGGGCGGTGTTCGGCACCGAAACGACGATCCGCATTCCAGCGCTCGTCGAGTGCGGCTCTTGCGGCGGCTCCGGTGCCGCGAAGGGTTCCCAGGCGAGGACCTGCGATACCTGCGGTGGACACGGCCAGGTGCGGGTCCAACAATCGATCTTCACGATCCAGCAACCGTGTCCGCGCTGCAAGGGGCGCGGCAAGGTGATCTCGAACCCCTGTGACACCTGCCTTGGCCAGGGACGCGTGCGCCAGGAGAAATCCCTGGCGGTGACGATTCCGGCCGGCGTCGATTCGGGCGACCGGATCCGTCTGAGCGGCGAGGGCGAGGCCGGCCGCAACGGCGGCCCCGCCGGGGATCTGTACGTCGAGATCAGCGTGCGTGAGCATCCGATCTTCGAGCGCGAGGGCAGCAACCTGTCCTGCGAAGTGCCGATCAGTTTCGCGACCGCGGCGCTCGGCGGTTCGGTCGAGGTGCCGACGCTCGATGGTGAGGTCGTCCTCAAAATACCGGCAGAGACGCAGTCGGGGCGGGTGTTTCGGGTGCGCTCGAAGGGCGTCGCGCCCGTTCGCGGCGGCTCCACCGGTGACCTGTACTGCCGCGTTGTCGTCGAAACCCCGGTGGATCTGCGCACCGACCAGAGGGAACTGTTGCGCACGTTCGAATCCTCGCTGCAGGATGGCAGCCACAAGCCGCGCGAGAAGTCGTTCTTTGACGGCGTCAAGAAGTTCTTCACCGGCGCGTTGGATTGAGGGGGGCTGCTGCGTGCAACGTTTGACCGTCTTCGGCGTCACGGGGCGGATGGGCCAATCGGTGTTGCGCGCCATGGCGCAGACGCCCGAGTTCACGCTCGCCGCGGCGGTGGCGTCGGCGAACAGTGCGAGTCTCGGCAAGGACGCTGCACTCGAGGGGCCGGCCACCGGCATCCCGGTCACCGCCGATGTGGCGGCGGCGCTGCAGGCGGCGACGGTCGCGATCGATTTCAGCCTGCCGGAAGGAGTCGCCGCGCATGCGACAGCCTGCGCGCGAGCCCGCGTGCCGCTCGTCGTCTGTGCGACCGGGCTCGACTCGGCGACGCAGGATGCGCTGCGGATGGCGGCGCACGACATTGCCTTGTTGATCGCCGCCAACACGAGCGTCGGCGTCAACCTGCTCGAGCGCTTGGTGGCCATCGCCGCCCGCAACCTCGGCGCCGGCTTCGACGCGGAAGTCCTCGAGGCCCACCACCGGATGAAGCGCGACGCGCCGTCCGGAACGGCCATGCGCCTCGGCGAGGCTATTGCGGCTGCCCGCGGCCGCTCCATCGCCGATGTCGCGATCCTCGACCGCCACGGCGATGCCGGACCGCGGCGCGCGGACGGAATCGGCTTCGCGGTGGTGCGCGGCGGCGACCTGATTGGCGAGCACACGGTGATCTTTGCCGGCGACGGCGAGCGCATCGAACTGACGCATCGCGCCAGCGATCGCATGATCTTTGCTCGCGGCGCGCTGCGGGCGGCCTCCTGGCTGGCCGGCCGGCCAGCCGGCAGTTACGGCATGCAGGACGTGCTCGACGGCTGATCGAGGCATGGACAGGCGCGGCCGCCGCCGCTAATATTCGCGCCCGGAATCGATGGGCTAGAATCAACCAAGCGGGAGGCCGTTCTGCACGAGCGCCTCCCGCTTTGCGCATCTGCGCACGTGCCTGGTGCAAAGCGAGGAACCGGAGTGTCGACACCTGCCGTGCTTGCTCTCGAAGATGGCACCGTGTTGCGTGGCGTCTCCGTCGGCGCCAGGGGGAACACGACGGGCGAGGTGGTCTTCAACACCGCGATGACCGGGTATCAGGAGATCTTGACCGATCCCTCGTATTGCCGGCAGATCGTCACCCTGACCTATCCGCATATCGGCAACACCGGTGCGACGCCCGAGGATCTCGAGTCCGCCGCGATCTACGCCGCGGGGCTCGTGATTCGCGATCTGCCGGTGCTGCACTCGAATTGGCGCGCCACCGAATCGCTCGGCCAATTCCTGACGCGTTGCCGGGTGGTTGCAATCGCCGAGATCGACACGCGCAGGCTCACGCGCCTGCTGCGGGAAAAAGGTGCGCAGGCCGGCTGTATCATGACGGGCGAGAACATCGACGAAGCCGACGCGGTCCGCGCGGCGCGTAAATTCCCGGGCCTGACGGGCATGGACCTCGCCAAGGTGGTCACGACGAAGCGCGTTTACCAATGGAACGATGGAGGACTCTGGCGACCCGATCCGAAGCCTCCGCGGCCACAGAATCGGCTACATGTCATCGCCTACGACTTCGGCATCAAGCGCAACATCCTGCGGTTGCTCGCGGACCATGGCTGCAGAATGACGGTCGTGCCCGCACAAACCTCGGCAGATCAAGTACTTGAGATGAATCCTGACGGTATATTCTTATCAAACGGCCCCGGCGATCCCGCGCCTTGCGACTACGCCATCGGGGCGATCGCCCGATTTCTCGAGACCGACGTGCCGGTCTTCGGCATTTGTCTCGGACACCAGTTGATCGCGCTCGCGAGCGGCGCGAAGACCGTGAAGATGAAGTTCGGCCACCACGGCGCGAATCACCCGGTCCTGGAACTGTCTTCCGGAAGAGTCTTCATTTCCAGCCAAAACCACGGCTTCGCGGTCGACGAGGCGAGCCTGCCGCCGCTGCTGCGGCCGACGCACCGATCCTTGTTCGACGGAACGCTGCAGGGCGTCGCCCACACCGAGCGGCCCGTGTTCAGCTTTCAGGGCCACCCCGAGGCGAGTCCCGGACCGCATGATCTTCGCCTGCTGTTCGAGCACTTTATGTATTTGATGATCAAACGCTTACAAGTTAATTCTCGTGTAAAAATTCAGGCGAGACAGAAGTCCACCGAGAACTAGCGCGTGCCGAAAAGAAGCGACATCGACAGCATCCTGATCATCGGCGCCGGACCGATCGTGATCGGCCAGGCCTGTGAGTTCGATTACTCGGGAGCTCAAGCCTGTAAGGCACTGAAAGAAGAGGGTTTTCGGGTTATTCTCGTGAACTCGAATCCGGCGACGATCATGACCGATCCGGAAATGGCGGACGCCGTCTACATCGAGCCGATCAACTGGCGCACGATCGCGCGGATCATCGACAAGGAGCGTCCGGCGGCGCTGCTGCCAACCATGGGCGGACAGACGGCGTTGAACACCGCGCTCGACCTGGCACGCGAAGGGGTGCTCGAAAAATTCAACGTCGAGATGATCGGCGCCTCGAAACGGGCGATCGACATGGCAGAGGATCGAGAGTTGTTCCGGCGCGCGATGGGCGAGATCGGCCTCGCAACTGCGCGCGCGCGCATTGCCCACAGCATGGAGGAGGCGCTCGCGGTGCAAGCGGAGATCGGTTTCCCGACAGTGATCCGGCCCTCGTTCACGCTCGGCGGCAGCGGTGGCGGGATCGCGTACAACCGCGAAGAGTTCGAGACGATCGTCGCCCGCGGGCTCGATGCGTCGCCGACCAACGAGGTCTTGCTGGAGGAATCGGTCCTCGGCTGGAAGGAATTCGAGATGGAGGTCGTGCGCGACCGCAACGACAACTGCATCATCGTCTGCTCGATCGAGAATCTCGATCCAATGGGCGTGCACACGGGCGACTCGATCACGGTCGCGCCGGCGCAGACCCTCACCGACAAGGAGGTCCAGCGGCTGCGGAACGCCTCGATCGCGGTGCTGCGCAAGATCGGCGTCGATACCGGCGGCTCGAACGTGCAGTTCGCGGTCAATCCCGACGACGGGCGGGTGCTGGTCATCGAAATGAACCCGCGGGTGTCGCGTTCCTCGGCGCTCGCATCGAAGGCCACGGGCTTCCCGATCGCCAAGATCGCCGCGAAGCTTGCGGTGGGCTACACGCTCGATGAGTTGCGCAACGACATCACGGGCGGCGCCACTCCGGCCTCGTTCGAGCCGGCGATCGACTACGTCGTCACCAAGATACCGCGGTTCACGTTCGAGAAATTCCCCGGATCGAATACGCGGCTCACGACGCAGATGAAATCGGTCGGCGAGGCGATGGCGATCGGCCGAACGTTCCAGGAGTCGATGCAGAAGGCGCTGCGCAGCCTCGAGACGGGCCTCGAGGGCTTCGACGAGCGCGTGTCGCCGCCGCTTTCCGAGGAGGCGGCGACCCAGCTCGCCTATGAACTTCGCTGGCCCGGACCGGATCGGATCCTGTACGTCGCCGACGCGTTCCGCGCCGGCTGGTCGCGCGACCAGGTCTTCGCGACGACGGGCATCGACCCCTGGTTCCTCGCGCAGATCGAGGATCTGCTGCGCGAGGAGGCGGCTCTCAAGAGCGGGGGCTTCGATTCGCTGGAATATGCGCGGCTGCGGGCGTTGAAGCGCAAGGGCTTCTCCGACGCGCGCATCGGCACGCTGGTCGGGCGCGACGATGCGGCCGTGCGCAGCCGGCGGCGCAAGCTCGGAATTCATCCGGTATACAAGCGTGTCGATACCTGCGCCGCCGAATTCGCGACGTCGACGGCCTACCTGTACTCGACCTACGAGGACGAGTGCGAGGCCGATCCGACCGACCGGCGCAAGATCATGATCCTCGGCGGCGGCCCGAACCGCATCGGCCAGGGAATCGAGTTCGACTACTGTTGCGTGCACGCCGCGATGGCGCTGCGCGAGGACGGCTTCGAGACGATCATGGTCAACTGCAATCCGGAGACGGTGTCCACCGACTACGACACCTCGGACCGGTTGTATTTCGAGCCGCTGACGTTCGAGGACGTCATGGAGATCGTCGACAAGGAGAAACCCGAGGGCATCATCGTCCAATTCGGCGGCCAGACGCCGCTGAAGCTCTGCCGGGCCATCGCGGCCGCCGGCGGCCCGATCATCGGCACGAGCCCCGACAGCATCGATGTCGCCGAGGATCGCGAGCGGTTCCAGAAGCTGGTCGCGGCGCTGAAGCTCAAGCAACCGGCCAATGCGAGCGCCCGCAATGAGGATCAGGCCGTGCAGATGGCGCGCGAGGTCGGCTTCCCGCTCGTCGTGCGGCCGAGCTATGTGCTCGGCGGCCGCGCGATGGAGATCGTCTTCAACGAGGACGATCTGCGTCAATACATGACCGATGCGGTCAAGGTGTCCAATGCCAGTCCGGTATTGCTCGACCGCTTTCTCGATCTCGCGGTCGAGGTCGACGTGGACGCGGTATGCGACGGCGAGGACGTGTTGATCGGCGGCATCATGGAGCACATCGAGCAGGCCGGCGTGCATTCCGGCGACTCGAGCTGCTCATTGCCGCCGAACGGCCTGTCGGCGCAGGTTCAGGACGATTTGCGCGCGCAGACCCGCAAACTCGCCAAGGCGCTGAACGTGATCGGCTTGATGAACATCCAGTTTGCGATCCAGAGCGGCGTGATTTACATCCTCGAGGTCAATCCGCGCGCCTCGCGCACGGTGCCGTTCGTCTCCAAGGCGACCGGCGTGCCGCTCGCGAAGATTGCCGCACGCGTGATGACCGGCAGGACGCTCGCGGCACAAGGCCGCACCCAGGAGCGGATACCGCGGTACTTCTCCGTCAAGGAAGCGGTGTTTCCGTTCGTCAAGTTTCCGGACGCGGACCCGATCCTCGGCCCGGAGATGAAGTCGACCGGTGAGGTGATGGGCACGGGTCACTCGTTCGGCGAAGCATACGCCAAGGCCCAGGCGGCCTCGGGCGTGATCCTGCCGACGCGCGGACTGTGCTTCGTGAGCGTGCGGGACCGCGACAAGCCCGCCGCGGTGCAGCTTGCCCGGATGCTGACCGAACGTGGCTTCGAGCTTGCGGCGACCGGCGGAACCGCGCAGGCTCTGCAGGACTCTGGCATCATTTGCCGACGGGTCAACAAGGTGCGCGAAGGACGGCCGCACGTGGTGGACATGATCAAGAACGACGAGATCGCGCTGATCGTCAACACCACCGAGGGCAAGCAGGCGGTGCGCGAGTCGCGCTCGATCCGCCGCGAGGCGGTGGCCCGGCGTGTGACGTATTACACGACCGTCGCCGCGGCGCGGGCCACCTGCGATGCGCTCGACCACCTCGGCGACATCGCCGTCAATCGATTGCAGGATTTGCACGAGGAATTGCCGGCTTGAAGCGAACCCCGATGACCTCGCGCGGCGCCACGCGCCTGCGCGAGGAGTTGAAACAGCTGAAGAGCTCGGATCGTCCGAACGCGATCAAGGCGATCGCCGAGGCACGCGCCCACGGCGACCTCAGCGAGAACGCGGAATATCACGCCGCCCGCGAGCAACAGAGCTTCATCGAGGGACGGATCAACGAGATCGAGCATCGGCTGTCGAATGCCGAGATCATCGACGTGACGAACCTCGCGCCGAGCGGACGCGTCGTCTTCGGTGCGACCATCGAGCTCGAGGATCAGAGCGGCGGCGCCGCGGTGCGCTACCAACTCGTCGGGGACGACGAGGCCGACATCAAGCGCGGCCTGCTGTCCGTCTCCTCGCCCATCGCGCGTGCGCTGATCGGCAAGTCCGAAGGGGATGTCGTCGACGTGACGACGCCGGGCGGCACGCGGACGTACGAGATAGTGTCGGTTCGCTACGTGTGAATCGCATGCGCGGCGTGTTCCGGGTCTTGTTGGTGCTCACGCTCGGCAGCATGTGGTCCCTCGCCGCCTGGGTCGCGCCGACACTCTTTTTTGCGCAACCGAACCGGCAGCTGGCCGGAGATCTCGCCGGACGGCTGTTTCGCATCGAGACGTATCTTTGTGCGGCGGTCGCGCTGTTCGCGCTGTCCCTGCCGGGCCGGAGGCGTTTCCTGTGGCTTTATCTCGGCGCTGGCCTGCTCGGGATCAACGAGTGGCTGCTGCGCCCGCAGCTGGCGGCGGCGCGCCTGCACGGTGTGTCGTCGGGTCTGAGTTTCGGCGCCTGGCACGGCGTTTCCGCGATCCTGTATGCAGCCGCCTGCGCCGCCGGACTGTTACTCGTCTGGAACGACGACCTTCGGTAGGCCCGGGCCGCGTCGGTAGTAGACGCCGACGTTGCCGATGCATTGCACCAGTTCACTCGCGGTGCGCGAGGCCAGGCCGGCCAGAGCCTGCGCGCGCCGTTGTCGGTCGCCGATGCGCGCGCTGACCTTGACGAGTTCATGCGCCGTCAAGGCGCGGTCGAGTTCCGCCGCGACGGCGTCGCTCGCGCCGGCGGTGCCGATCAGCACGACCGGCCCGAGCGAATGGGCGAGGCGGCGCAGATGTTTCCTTTGCCGTTCCGTGAGGTTCACGCGGCGATTATATGAGTGTATCGAGGTACCGAGAATGCCGAAGCGCTCCAAGAGCAGCGCCCGCTGGCTCGCCGAGCATGCGAGCGACGAGTTCGTCAAGCGCGCGCAGCGCGAAGGGTGGCGCTCGCGCGCCGTATTCAAGCTCGAGCAGATCCAGCAGCGCGAGCGCCTTCTGCGGCCGGGGATTCGCTGCGTCGATCTCGGCGCCGCGCCGGGTGGCTGGAGCCAGTATGCCGCGCGCATCCTCGGCGGCGGCGGCCGGATCGTCGCGACCGACATCCTGCCCATGGACGCGATCCCCGGCGTCGAGTTCGTCCAGGGGGATTTTCGCGAGGAAACCGTGCTTGCCGAGCTCCTGGGGCGCCTCGGGGGCGCGAGGGTCGACCTTGTTTTATCCGACATGGCACCCAACATGACCGGGATCGACGGGGTCGATCAAGTTCGGTCGGCGGCGCTCGCGGAGCTCGCCTTCGAGTTCGCCGAACGGGTGTTGGTTCCGGGAGGCGACCTACTCGTGAAATTGTTCCAGGGCGAGGGCTTCGACCGCATCGTCCGCGATGCGCGGGTCCGATTCGGGCGGGTGGCCACGAAGAAGCCGAAGGCTTCCCGGGCCCGCAGCGCGGAGATCTATCTGTTGGCGCGGCAGTTTCGGATGGTGTAACGTCAACGGGAACGCTGGTCCGGCATTCTGGTCGTATGCGCTATTGCGACTCGTAGGTGGAAATTGAACGATCTGACGAAACAAATACTCTTGTGGGTCGCGCTCGCGGTCATTTTGTTGTTAATTTTCAGCCAGTTCGGCGTGCATTCCGGCGCGCCGGCGACGATCGACTATTCGCAGTTCGTCAGCGAGGTCAAGAGCAACAATGTCCAGTCGGTCACGCTGCAAGGGGACATTATCGAGGGCAAGCGCCGCTCCGGCGAGCCGTTCGTCACCTACAACCCGGAGACGAGCAACAGCGCGTTGATCGGCCTGCTCGAGGCCCAGGGCGTGAAATTTCGCGGTGAGCCGCCCAAACAGCAGTCGGTAATCGTGCAATTGCTGATCTCGGCGTTCCCGATCCTGTTGCTGGTCGGCTTCTGGGTCTACTTCATGCGCCAGATGCAAGGCGGCTCGGGCGGCCGCGGCGCCATGTCGTTCGGCAAGAGCCGGGCGCGCCTCCTCGGCGAAGATCAGGTCAACGTCACGTTTGCCGACGTCGCGGGCGTCGAGGAAGCGAAGCAGGAAGTCGTCGAGATCGTGGACTTCCTGAAGGATCCGGGCAAGTTCCAGAAACTTGGCGGCAAGATCCCGAAGGGCGTGTTGATGGTGGGATCTCCCGGAACGGGCAAGACCCTGCTCGCGCGGGCGATTGCCGGCGAGGCTAAGGTGCCGTTCTTCACGATCTCCGGCTCCGATTTCGTCGAGATGTTCGTCGGTGTCGGCGCGTCGCGCGTTCGCGACATGTTCGAGCAGGCGAAGAAACATGCGCCGTGCATCATCTTCATCGATGAGATCGACGCGGTTGGCCGCCACCGCGGGGCGGGGCTCGGCGGCGGCCATGACGAACGGGAACAAACGCTGAATCAACTGCTCGTCGAGATGGACGGTTTCGAGGGCAACGAGGGCATCATCGTCATCGCGGCGACCAACCGCCCCGACGTCCTGGACCCCGCGCTGCTGCGACCCGGTCGCTTCGACCGCCAGGTCGTCGTGCCGCTGCCCGACGTTCGTGGCCGCGAGCAAATCCTCAAGGTGCACATGCGCAAGGTGCCGCTCGGCGACAACGTGAAACCGGCCATTATTGCGCGCGGCACGCCAGGCTTCTCCGGCGCGGATCTCGCCAACCTTGTCAATGAGGCCGCCCTGTTTGCTGCGCGCAGCAACAAGCGCAGCGTGACGATGGAGGAATTCGAGCGGGCGAAGGATAAAATCATGATGGGTGCGGAGCGGCGCTCGATGGTCATGAGCGAGGCGGAGAAGCGCAACACCGCCTACCACGAGGCCGGCCACGCGATCGTCGGCCTGAGCGTGCCGGAACACGACCCGGTCTACAAGGTGACGATCATACCGCGCGGACGGGCCCTCGGGGTCACGATGTTCTTGCCGGAGGCGGACCGCTACAGCACGAGCAAACGCCAGCTCGAGAGCAGGATTGCGACACTTTTCGGCGGCCGGGTGGCCGAGGAACTGGTCTTCGGCCGCGACGCGGTCACGACCGGCGCATCGAACGATATCGAGCGGGCGACCGAGCTCGCGCGCAACATGGTGACGCGCTGGGGCCTGTCGGACCGCCTCGGTCCGCAGACCTACAGCGAGGAATCCGGTGAAGTGTTCCTCGGCCGCAGCGTCACGCAGCACAAACAGGTGTCCGACGAGACCGCGCATGCGATCGACGAGGAAGTGCGTCGCTTTATCGACAACACCTACCAGCGTGCATACACGATCCTGCAGACGAAGATGGACAAGCTGCACGCGATGTCGGCGGCCTTGATGAAGTACGAGACGATCGACGAAGAGCAGATCAAGGACATCATGGAGGGCCGGGAACCACGGCCGCCGCGCGACTGGGACGATACGCCGACGCCGACCCCGCGCGGCCCGTCGGCCGAAGCCCCGGCCGCACCGATCGCAAGCCCCGCGGGCCAGCACTGACGATCTGCCGATCGGGCGACGATCCTCGAGCGTGGCCGACGGCGATCCCGTCGGCCGTCTCCTTCTCAAGGGATGGCATGTTCTGGCGCTGCCGACAACGGACCATCGATCTGCGACGCCCGGTCGTGATGGGCATCCTGAACGTCACGCCGGACTCGTTTTCGGACGGTGGCCGTTTCGCGACCCCCGGGGCGGCGCTCGACCGGGCGGCAGGCATGGTCGCCGAAGGCGCCGCGATCGTCGACGTCGGTGGCGAATCGACCAGGCCAGGCGCGCAGCCCGTGGATGCGACGCGCGAGATCGAGCGCGTAGTGCCGGTCATCGAGAGGATCGCGGCGGCCTGCGACGTCGCGGTGTCGATCGATACCAGCAAGCCCGAGGTCATGACGGCGGCCGTCGAGGCGGGCGCCTGCATCGTCAACGACGTGCGCGCGCTGCGCGCGCCGGGCGCCCGCGCCTACGCGGCGGCCTCGGGCGTCGGGGTCTGCTTGATGCACATGCAGGGCGAGCCGCGCACGATGCAGGACGAGCCCCGATACTCGGACGTGGTTGCCGAGGTTTCGGCATTCCTGGTCGCCGAACGGCGCCACTGCATCGACGCGGGCATCGCCGCGGAGGCGATCGTGCTCGATCCGGGCATCGGCTTCGGCAAGCGCCTCGAGCATAATCTGTGCTTGCTGCGCGAACTGCCCGGACTCGCGGCGCTCGGCGCGCCGCTGCTCGTCGGTGTTTCGCGCAAGAACTTCATCGGGCGGGTGCTCGGCCGCGACTTGGGCGCGTGCCTGTACGGCGGCCTGGGACTCGCCTCGCTCGCGGTGGCTTTCGGCGCGAGGGTCGTGCGCACGCACGATGTCGCGCCGACGCTCGATGCGATTCGCATGGTCGACGTGGTGATGCGGGGTACCAACGAATGACCCAGAGATACTTCGGAACCGACGGCGTGCGCGGACTGGTTGGGCAGAATCCGATGACCGTCGACTTCGCGCTGCGGCTCGCGAGCGCCGCCGCGCGCGTGCTCGCGCCATCCGGCGGGCGCGTGCTGATCGGCAAGGATACCCGGCTCTCCGGCTACATGTTCGAATCGGCGCTGGAGGCGGGGTTCGTCGCCGCAGGCGTCGACGTGCTGCTGATAGGGCCGTTGCCGACACCCGGCATCGCCTACATGACCCAGAAGCTCGGCTGCCGCTTCGGCGTCGTGATCAGCGCATCGCACAACCGTTACCAGGACAACGGCATCAAGTTCTTCGACGCTGCCGGGAGCAAACTGTCGGACGAGATCGAGCGACGGATCGAGGAGCTGATCGACGACGCGGTCGTGACGCGCCCGTCGCAGAACCTGGGACGGGCGACGCGCATCGACGAGAGCCGGCAGCAGTACCAGGATTTCTGCGCTTCGACCATTCCGAGCGGCATGGATCTCGGGGGATTCAAGGTCGTCGTCGATTGCGCGAACGGCGCGGGGTACAAGGTGGCGCCGCGCGTACTCGCCGATCTCGGCGCGGAAATCGTACCCATCGGCTGTTCACCGAACGGTCGCAACATCAACGACGCCTGCGGTTCGACGTCGCCGGAACTGCTGCAGTTGACGGTCCCCGGCGTGCGTGCCCACGTGGGTCTCGCGCTCGACGGCGACGGCGACCGCGTGGTGATGATCGATGCGCTCGGGCGGATCGTCGACGGCGATCAGATCCTGTTCATTCTCGCGAGCGCGCGCCGTGCCGCCGGCAGCTTGCGCGGGCCGGTGGTCGGAACGGTGATGAGCAATCTCGGGCTGGAGCTTGCGCTCGGCGAGCGCGGCATCGAGTTCAGGCGGTCGGCGGTCGGCGATCGGTACGTGCTCGCGGCGCTGAACGAGGCCGGCGGGATTCTCGGCGGCGAGACCTCGGGACACATCCTCTGCCTCGACAAGACGACGACCGGCGACGGCCTGATCAGCGCGCTGCAGGTGCTCGCGGTGATGAAGACGAGCGGGGCGGGGCTTGCCGAACTGGCAGCGCCGATGCTGAGGTATCCACAGGTGTTGCTGAACGTGAAGGTCGAGCGGCGTTTCGACCCGTCGAGCGATGCCGCGGTGCGCGCCGTGACCGAGAGTGTCGAGCGGCGATTCGAAGGCCGCGGCCGGGTGGTGTTGCGGGCGTCCGGCACCGAACCCGTGATCCGGGTCATGGTCGAGGGTCACGATGCCGCGCTGGTCAGGCAATGCGCCGGGGAGATCGTCGAGGCCGTCGAGGCGGCCGCGCGCGACCGCTGAGTGCGGCGCGGGACGATGGGCGGGCGGCCGATCGAGCGGCCCGCGCCGGGATCCTCTGCCGGGCGGCTTGCAGTTCGGGGTCCGCGAGGCTAACCTTCGCCGCCTTTCCCGCCGGCAAGCAGGCCAAGGTGAATCCCAATGCGTCGTTCGATGGTCGCGGGCAACTGGAAAATGCATGGTTCCGAGGCGGCCAATCTGGCGCTGCTGTCGGAACTCGAGCTGCGCGTACAGCCCGAGTGGCCGATCGACGTCGCGATATTCCCGCCATTCGTCTATTTGGCCGACGTGGTGCGCCGCCTGCGGGGCACGCCGATCGCGGTCGGGGCCCAGGACGTGTGTGCCGAGCCGGGCGGCGCGTTCACCGGCGAGGTCGCCGCCGCGATGTTGCGGGACGTGGGGTGCAAGCTCGTGATCGTCGGCCATTCGGAGCGGCGGCGCTGGTACGGCGAGGACGACGCCCTGGTCGCGCGCAAATTCGCCGCCACGCTCGCAGCGGGCCTCACGCCCGTGCTTTGCATCGGTGAGACGCTGGAGGAACGCGCGGCCGACAAGACCGAGATCGTCATTGCGCGCCAGCTCGATGCGGTGCTCGCGATGAACGGTGTCGCGCGGTTCGCAAACGCGATCATCGCTTATGAGCCGGTCTGGGCAATCGGTACCGGTCGCAATGCGTCAGCGGAACAGGCCCAGGCCGTGCATGCGTTCGTTCGCCGCCGTATCGCCGAGCAAAATGCTAAGATAGGCGGCCAGGCCAGGATCCTGTACGGCGGGAGCGTCAAGGCGGCGAACGCCGCGGAGTTGTTCGCGATGCCGGACGTGGACGGGGGTCTGGTCGGCGGCGCTTCGCTGGTCGTCGAGGAGTTTTACGAGATATGCGCGGCCGCCGCCGCGCGTCATTGAGAGTTCGACTATGTTGCATGGGTTGCTCCTGGCGTTTCACGTGTTGCTCGCGAGCATGATCATCGTTCTGGTCCTGTTGCAGCGGGGTAAAGGCGCGGACGCCGGAGCGGGGTTCGGTGCGGGTGCTTCCGGAACGGTCTTCGGTGCGCGTGGCACCGCGACCGTGTTCTCGAAATTGACCGCGGTATTCGCGGCCCTGTTCTTCGCGACGAGCTTGTCGCTTGCGTATCTCGGCACCAAGCCCTCGACGGCGCCGACGAGCGTGCTCGAGCGCGCCGCCGAGCAGACGGCGCCCGCCGCTCCCCCGGCCGCGGCGAGCGCTGCGGTACCGGCGCCCAGCGCTGCTGCGCCGGCGGCAAGCGGTGCTGCCCCGGCGCCGAGCGGTGCTGCCCCGGCGTCCGCGAGCACGGCGGGTGCACCGGCGAAGAAGCCTTGATCGAATCGAACGATGATGATTGCAAGCCGACGTGGCGGAATTGGTAGACGCGCTAGTTTGAGGGGCTAGTGGGGCAACCTGTGCCGGTTCGAGTCCGGCCGTCGGCACCATCGTCCTGCGATGGATCGCGGGAAATTTCATCGGCTTTTCAATGATTGCCCGTTACCCGCGGCGTGTGTCCTGATAGAATCCGCGTTTGAATTCAACAGGCGTTGAACCGTTGCAAGAGTTGCAAATATGCTCGCGCAGTATTTGCCGATATTGATCTTCATCGGCCTGGCCGCCGTTCTCGGCCTGGTGCTGTACACGATCGGTTGGATCGCGGGACCACGGCGCCCCGATGCGGCAAAGCTGTCGCCGTACGAGTGCGGCTTCGAGGCGTTCGAGGATTCGCGAATGCGGTTCGACGTGCGCTACTACCTGGTCGCGATCATCTTCATCGTCTTCGATCTTGAAATTGCGTTCTTCTTCCCCTGGGCCGTCTCGCTGCGTTCGACCGGCGCGTTCGGCATGTTGGCGATGCTCGTCTTTGCCCTGGTGCTGGTCGTCGCGCTGGTCTACGACTACCGGAAAGGGGCGCTCGAATGGGATTGAACGCCGCCGAGGACGCGGGCGCCGTTCCCGGCTTCGAGGTCACGAGTTTCGATAAGCTGGTCAACTGGGCCCGAACCGGCTCTTTGTGGCCGATGACCTTCGGTCTCGCCTGCTGCGCGGTGGAGATGATGCAGGCGGGCGCCGCCCGCTACGACCTTGACCGGTTCGGCATCGTGTTCCGGCCGTCGCCGCGCCAATCCGACGTGATGATCGTCGCCGGCACCCTCGTGAACAAGATGGCGCCGGCGTTGCGCAAGGTCTATGACCAGATGACCGAGCCGCGATGGGTGATTTCGATGGGCTCCTGTGCAAATGGCGGCGGTTACTACCACTATTCCTACGCAGTCGTCCGCGGCTGCGATCGCATCGTGCCGGTCGACGTCTATGTGCCGGGCTGCCCACCGACTGCGGAGGCTCTGCTCTACGGCATCCTCCAACTGCAAAACAAGATCCGGCGCAACAAGGCGATCATTCGATGACGGGGTGCTTTCGATGACGGTGCCGGCGGGGGCCGATGTCGCGAAGGACTCGGCGGAGCGGGTCGCCGTGCTCGCGCAGGAGGTCTCCCGCTTGCTCGGTGAGGGGGCCCGTGCGCTTGCGTGCCGTCCGGGCGAACTCGCCTACGAAATCGCCGCGGACCGACTGCTGAATTGCGCGAAAGCCTTGCGTGACGACCCGGCGCTGCGCTTCGAGATGTGCATGGACGTCTGCGGCATCGATTATCTCGATTACGGGCGTGCCGAGTGGAAGACCGTCGATGCGACAGCATCGGGCTTCAGTCGCGGCGTCGCGCGCCACGGGATCGCGGATGAACCGGCGGTACCGGCCGCTCGCCGATTCGCCGTGGTGTATCAGTTGCTGTCCATATCGCTCAATCAGCGCCTGCGGCTGCGTGTTTACTGCCCCGATGACGAGCAGCCCATGGTCGATTCGATCACGGGGATCTGGGCCTCCGCGGACTGGTTCGAGCGCGAGGCCTTCGATCTGTACGGGATCATGTTCCGCGGGCATCCGGATTTGCGCCGCCTGTTGACCGATTACGGCTTCATCGGTCATCCGTTCCGCAAGGACTTTCCGCTGTCCGGCAACGTCGAGGTGCGCTACGACCCGGAGCGGGCGCGCATCGTCTACGAACCGGTCAGCATCGATCCGCGCATCCTCGTGCCGAAGGTCATCCGCCACGACAACCGCTACGATCCACAATTGACCGACGCGAACCCGGATGGCTGAGATCCGCAATTTCACGATGAACTTCGGCCCGCAGCACCCGGCTGCGCACGGCGTCCTGCGGCTCGTGCTGGAGATGGACGGGGAGGTCATCCAGAAGGCCGATCCGCACGTCGGTCTTCTGCACCGGGGAACCGAGAAACTCGCGGAAAGCAAGGTCTTCAACCAGTCGATCGGCTACATGGACCGGCTGGATTACGTGTCGATGATGTGCAATGAGCACGCGTATGTCATGGCGATCGAGAAGCTTCTCGGGATCGCGCCGCCCCCGCGGGCCGAGTACATCCGCGTGTTGTTCGACGAGATCACGCGGATCCTGAACCATCTGATGTGGCTCGGCGCGCACGGACTGGACATCGGCGCGATGACGGTGTTCCTGTATTGCTTTCGCGAGCGCGAGGATCTGATGGACTGCTACGAGGCGGTTTCGGGCACCCGCATGCACGCGACCTACTACCGCCCCGGCGGCGTCTACCGCGATTTGCCGGAGTCGATGCCGAAGTACCAGTATTCGAAGTGGCGCAGCAACAAGGACGTCGACCGGCTCAACGAACGTCGCGGCGGCGGTCTGCTCGATTTCATCGAGGATTTCACGCGCCGCTTCCCCGCGTGCATCGACGACTACGAGACACTGCTGACCGACAACCGCATTTGGAAGCAGCGGACCGTCAACATCGGTGTGGTCAGTCCCGAGCGGGCGATGCAGCTCGGATTCTCGGGGCCGATGCTCCGCGGTTCCGGCGTCGAGTGGGATTTGCGCAAGAAACAGCCCTACTCGGTCTACGAATGCGTCGACTTCGACATCCCGATCGGCGTCAACGGCGATTGCTATGACCGCTACCTCGTGCGCATCCAGGAACTACGCGAGTCCACCCGCATCGTCGCGCAGTGCGTCGATTGGCTGAGGAGGAATCCGGGCCCGGTGATCCTCGATGATCGAAAATTGAGCCCTCCACGCCGCGAACAGATGAAGGGCGATATGGAATCCCTGATCCACCACTTCAAGTTCATGACCGAGGGCTATTGCGTGCCTGAAGGCGAGACGTACGCGGCGATCGAGGCACCGAAGGGCGAACTCGGCGTCTATCTGGTCTCCGACGGCGCGAACAAGCCGTATCGACTGAAGGTTCGCGCCCCCGGGTTCGCGCACCTGGCGTCGCTCAACGAGATGGTGACGGGGCACATGCTGGCCGACGTCGTCGCCGTAATCGGCACTCAGGACATCGTTTTCGGTGAGATCGACCGATGAGCGTTGAACTGTCGGCGCCTCTGCGTGAGGAAATCGACCGCTGGGTCGCGAAGTTTCCGCCGGACCGCAAGCGCTCCGCGGTGATTTCGGCGCTGCACGCCGCCCAGCACGAGAACCACGGGCACCTGACGATACCGATCATGGACGCGATCGCCGCCTATCTCGACCTGCCGCCGGTCCAGGTCTACGAGGTCGCGGGCTTCTATTCGATGTTCGAGACGCATCCGGTGGGCAGGCATCACCTCTCCGTGTGCACGAACATCTCCTGCATGCTGCGCGGCGGGGAAGAGGTCCTCGCCCACATCGAGCGCAAGCTCGGCATCAAGGTGGGCGAGAGCACGCCGGACGGTCGGATTTTTCTCAAGTGCGAGGAGGAGTGCCTCGCGGCCTGCACCGGGGCGCCGATGATGATGGTCGACCATGTCTATCACGAGAATTTGACGCCGGAAAAAATCGACGGCGTGCTGGATGCGTTGAAGTGACGACGGAGCGGGACGGATGCCGTACGAACAGAATCTAGTCATCTTCGAGGCGCTCTCCCAGGAGCGCCCGTGGACGCTCGCGGGCTACCGCAGATCGGGCGGCTACGAGGCCTGGGAGAAGATCCTGCGCGAACGGACTTCGCGCGACAAGATCATCGACGAGATCAAGGCCTCGGGGCTGCGTGGTCGCGGTGGAGCGGGGTTTCCGACCGGCGTCAAGTGGGGCTTCATGCCGCGCAACTCGCCGGTCCAGAAGTACGTCGTCTGCAACTCCGACGAATCCGAGCCGGGGACCTGCCACGACCGGGATATCCTGCGCTACAACCCGCATTCCGTGATCGAGGGAATGGCGATCGGCGCCTACGCGATGAACGCGAGCGTCGGCTATAACTACATTCGCGGCGAGTTTCTCGGCGAGCCGATTCCGCGATTCGCGGCAGCACTTGCCGAAGCGTACGCGGCCGGATTGCTCGGCAGGAACATCCTCGGCTCGGGCGCGGACTTCGACCTGCACATGTTCGTCGGCGCGGGTGCCTACATCTGCGGCGAGGAGACGGCGCTGCTCGAGTCGCTCGAGGGCAAGTCGGGCCGGCCGCGATTCAAGCCGCCGTTCCCGGCGAACTTCGGCCTGTTCGGCAAGCCGACGACGATCAACAACACGCAGAGTTTCGCCTCTGTGCCGACGATCATGCGCAAGGGCGCCGCCTGGTTCGCGGGCCTGGGGCCGGTCAACTCCGGCGGCACGCTGATCTTCTCGGTTTCCGGTCACGTGGCGAAACCCGGCAATTTCGAGGTGCCGCTCGGCATTCCGTTCAAGGATCTGCTCGCGCTCGCCGGCGGAGTCTGGCAGGGCCGGCGGCTGAAGGCCGTCATCCCCGGCGGCTCCTCCGTGCCGGTCGTGCCCGCCGAGACGATTCTGCCGGTCAACATGGACTTCGATTCGCTGAAGAAGGCCGGCTCATCGGTCGGCACCGGTGCCATGATTGTCATGGACGAGACGACCTGCATGGTGCGCGCGCTCGAGCGCCTGGCGCGCTTCTACATGTCCGAGTCCTGCGGCCAGTGCACGCCGTGCCGCGAGGGCACCGGCTGGCTCGACCGGGTGTTGCAGCGCATCCTGGCCGGCGAGGGACGCCCTGAGGACGTGCGCATGCTGGTCGACGTCGCGAACAACATCGAGGGACATACGATCTGCGCGCTGGGCGACGCCGCGGCGTGGCCGGTGCAGAGCTTCATCAAGCATTATCGGCATGAATTCGAGTACATGGTCGAGCACAAGGGCCGCTCGATCGTCGCCGCGCGGGCCGCCGCCGCATGATCCGAGAGCGAACGATGAGCGAGGATCAGGTCAACATCGAAGTCAACGGCGTCCCGCTCAAGGCCCGCAAGGGCCAGATGATCATGCAGGTCACCGATCCGGCGAGCATCTACATTCCGCGCTTCTGCTACCACGACAAGCTGTCGGTTGCGGCGAATTGCCGGATGTGCCTCGTCGAGGTCGAGAAGGCGCCGAAGCCGATGCCCGCGTGTGCGACGCCGGTTGTTGAGGGTATGAAGGTCTTCACGAAGTCGCCCAAGGCGGTTGCCGCGCAGCGCGCGACGATGGAATTCCTGCTGATCAACCATCCGCTCGACTGCCCGATTTGCGACCAGGGCGGCGAGTGCGAATTGCAGGACCTCGCGATCGGCTTCGGCCGCGACGTGTCGCGGTTCGTCGAGCGTAAGCGCGTCGTCAAGGACCAGAACCTCGGACCCCTGGTCTCGACCGACATGACGCGCTGCATTCACTGTACGCGCTGCGTGCGATTCGGCCAGGAGATCCAGGGCTATCCCGAACTCGGTGCGATCGGCCGCGGCGAGGGCATGCTCATCACGACCTACGTCGAACGCAGCGTCGATCACGAGTTGTCCGCGAACATCGTCGACCTGTGTCCGGTCGGGGCGCTCAACAACAAGCCGTTCCGCTACCACGGCCGTGCCTGGGAGATGACGCAGCACGCGCTCGTCTCGCCGCACGACGGTTTCGGCACCAACCTGCATGCGCACTCGCTGCGAGGCCGGTTGATGCGCATGGTGCCCCGCGACAACGAGGACATCAACGAGGCCTGGATCGCCGACCGCGACCGCTTCGGCTTCGAGGGCATCTATTCGGAGGAGCGGGTGACGCGGCCGCTGTTGCGGATCGACGGCGCGCTCCAGCCGGTCGATTGGGAGGTGGCGTTGACGGCGGCCGCCGAGGGTCTTAACAAGGTCAAGACTTACCACGGGGCGGCGGCCATGGGGTTCCTGGCCTCGCCGCTGTCGACGCTGGAGGAGTTGTACCTGTTCGCGCAAATCGCGCGGGGCGCCGGGTCGCACAACGTCGATCATCGCCTGCGCCAGTTGGACTTTCGCGCGCCGGAGCGCGAGGGCCATTATCCCGGGCTCGGCATGGCGGTCGCCGACGTCGAGCGTCTCGAGGGCGTACTGATCGTCGGTTCGCATCTGCGCCACGAGATGCCGCTGCTCGCACATCGAATCCGCAAGGCCGCCGTCGGCGGCCTTGCACAGGTCGCGTTCCTGAACCCGCGACGCTACGAGTACCTGTTTCCAGTTGCCGCCTACACGGTCGCCGACCGCGATCTGATCGCCGAGTTCGCGGCGGTCGCACAGGCCGCCGCGGCGATCGCCGGCAAGACGCTCCCCGCCCACCTGCCGGCGACCGAGCCCGGCGATGCCCATCGCGCGCTCGCGAAGGCGCTGCTCAACGGCGAGCGGCGCGCGCTGCTGCTCGGCACGCTCGCACAGCGGCACCCCGCCTATGCGGAATTGCGGGCGATTGCGGCTGCGCTCGCCGATCTTGCCGGCGCGAGCCTTGGGCTGCTGGCCGAGGGTGGCAACGCGGCCGGCGCGTATCTCGCCGGCGCCGTGCCGCATCGGCTACCCGGCGGCGCGGCGAATCCGGCCCCCGGAATGCCGGCGCGCGCCATGCTGCAGGCCGGACTGCGCGCCTATGTGCTGCTCGGCGCGATCGATCCGACGGAGGATCTCGCGGTCGGCGCCGATGCGCTCGGGCGCGCGGAATTCGTCCTCGCGGTCACCTCGCATCTGTCCTCGGCGCTCGCCGCGCAGGCGCACGTCGTGCTCCCCGCGGGCACGTTCGCCGAGACCTCGGGAACCTTCGTCAACATCGAGGGGCGGTGGCAGAGCTGGGCCGGCGCGGTGCAGCTCGTCGGCGAGAGCCGGCCCGCATGGAAGATCCTGCGGGTGCTCGGCAATCTGCTGAATCTGCCGAATTTCGAGTATGCGAGTTCGGAGGAGGTGCGTGACGCGCTCAGGGCCGTGTGCGGCGCGCGGCCCGCCGAGATGCGCGGCGCGCTCGCCGCGGGGCCGCTCGGCGAGCGCGCGCCGGCCGGGCTGTGGATGCAGATTCCACCCTACCAGACCGACGCGCTGGTGCGTGCGTCCCCGGCGCTCTCGAAGACCAAGGACGGGCGCCTCGCCCGCGCCGTGATCTGATCATGTGGACCTGGGCACCCCTGCGTGACTGGCTCGCGAGCCTCGTCACAGCGTACTGGGCCGATCCCGCGCTCACCGCCGTGCAGATCCTGATGGTGATGATCGGGTTGATCCTCGTGATGGCGTTCTACACGCTCGCCGAGCGCAAGATCATCGGCTGGATGCAGTCGCGCCGCGGACCGAACCGGGTCAACCTGTTTTGGGTGCCGGGTCTCGGCCAGCCGTTCGCCGACGTCCTCAAATTGCTGTTCAAGGAGATCCTGATCCCGGCCGACGCGAACAAGGTGCTGTTCCGCATCGCGCCGTTTCTCACGCTGATCCCGGCGCTCGCGATCTGGGCGGTGATCCCGTTCTCCCCGCAGCATGCGTTCGCCAACATCGACGCAGGCCTGCTGTACATCCTGGCGATGACGTCGATGGGCGTCTACGGGGTGATTCTCGCCGGTTGGGCCGCGAACTCGAAGTACGCCTTCCTCGGTGCGATGCGCTCGGCGGCCCAAATCGTCGCCTACGAGATCGCGATGGGTTTCGCAATGGTGGGCGTGCTGATGTCGGCGGGCAGCCTCAACGTCGGCACGATCGTCTCGTCGCAGCGCGGCGGTTTCCTCAGCTGGAACTGGTTCTGGCTGTTGCCGCTGCTCGTCGTCTACTACATATCCGGTGTCGCCGAGACCAATCGCGCGCCGTTCGACGTCGCGGAAGGCGAGTCGGAGATCGTCGCCGGCTTTCATGTCGACTACTCGGGGATGGGGTTCGCGCTGTTCTTCATCGCCGAATACGTGAACATGATCCTGATATCGGCACTGACGGTGATCTTCTTCTTCGGCGGCTGGCTCTCGCCGCTCGATGGTTATCTGCCCGCGACGTCCTGGCTCGCGGCGCCGGGATTTTTCTGGTTCGGCCTGAAGACGCTGGTTCCGATGTTCGGCTTCCTGTGGCTGCGTGCGACGTTCCCGCGTTACCGTTACGACCAGATCATGCGCCTCGGCTGGAAGGTCCTGATTCCGGTCACGCTGGTATGGCTGTTCGTCGAGGGTGTGATGATCTATTGCCACGTCGGTCCGTGGAAGGGGCATCCCTGAGATGCAAGGCATTCGCAGCTTCCTCAAGACGTTTCTCCTGTTGGAATTGTTCCAGGGCCTGTGGGTGACCCTGAAGAATCTTTTTCGACCGAAGACGACGATCAATTACCCCGAGGAGAAGACGCCGCAGGGCCCGCGGTTCCGCGGCCTGCACGCGCTGCGGCGCTATCCGAACGGCGAGGAGCGATGCATCGCCTGCAAGCTCTGCGAGGCGGTTTGCCCGGCGCTTGCGATCACGATCGACTCCGACGTCGGCGCCGACGGCACGCGGCGCACGAGCCGTTACGACATCGACCTGTTCAAGTGCATCTATTGCGGCTTCTGCGAGGAGGCATGCCCCGTCGACGCGATCGTCGAGACGCGGGTCCTCGAATACCACATGGAACATCGTGGAGAGAACATCATGACCAAGGACATGCTGCTCGCGGTCGGCGAGCGCTTCGAATCCGTCATCGCGGCCGATCGGGCCGCCGACGCGCGGTATCGCTGATGTTCGCGACGGTTCTCTTCTTCGTCTTCTCTGCGGTCCTGCTCGCCGCCGCCGTCGGGGTGATTCTTGCACGCAATCCGGTCCACGCAGCCATGCTCCTGGTGCTGTGCTTCGTCAACAGCGCGGTGATCTGGCTGCTGCTCGACGCCGAGTTCCTCGGCATCGTGCTGGTGCTGGTGTACGTCGGCGCGGTGATGGTCCTGTTTCTCTTCGTCATCATGATGCTCGACGTGAACATCGAGGAAATGCGCAAGGGGTTGGCCCGCTTTTGGCCCATCGCGGTTGCGGTCGCGGGCTTCGTCGCCTTCGCGATCGTCAACGTGGTCGTCGTCCGGCACCTGGGCGGAGCCGCCTTGCGCATGGCGACGCCGCTTCCAGCGGGCTACTCGAACACCCACGAGCTCGGTGTCGCCCTGTTCACGCGCTACGCGTACCCGACGCAGCTCGCTGCGGTGATTCTGCTCATCGCGAGCGTCGCGGCGATCGTGCTGACCCTGCGGCACCGGTCGGGACTCAAGCCGCAGAGCGTCGCGGCGCAGGTCGGCGTCTCCCCCAAGGACCGGGTCCGCATCGTCAAGATGGCATCGGAGAAGCGCCAATGATCACCCTGACCGAAGTTCTGACGCTATCGGGCGTGCTGTTCGCGCTGGCCGTCGCGGGCGTTTTCCTGAATCGCAAGAACATCATCGTGCTGTTGATGTGCATCGAATTGATGCTGCTCGCCGTGAACTTCAATTTCGTGGCTTTTTCCCGTTTCCTCGGCGACATCGACGGCCAAATCTTCGTGTTCTTCATCTTGACGGTCGCCGCAGCCGAGGCGGCGATCGGCCTGGCGATCCTGGTCGTTCTGTTCCGCGATCGCCGCAGCATCAACGTCGAAGACCTCGACACTCTGCAGGGCTGATTGGCGGGATGAAGAGCATGGAGTCCATCTACCTCATCATCGTGCTCGCGCCCCTCGTCGCCGCGATCGCGGCCGGCATCGGCGGGCGCGTCGTTGGCCGCGGCGGCGCGCAGAGCGTGGCGATAATCGGCGTCGCAATCTCGTTCGCGCTGTCGCTCTACGTGTTCAAGCGCATGCTCGTCGACGGCATGGGGTCCTTCGACGGCACCGTCTACACCTGGCTCGTGAGCGACGGCGTGGCGATGCGGATCGGTTTCCTGGTCGACCGCCTTTCCGTGCTGATGATGGTGGTGGTGACGTTCGTGTCGCTGATGGTGCACATCTACACGGTCGGCTACATGCGCGACGATCCGGGCTATCAGCGTTTCTTCGGCTACATCTCCCTGTTCACGTTCTCGATGCTGATGCTTGTGATGTCGAATAATTTCCTGCAGCTGTTCTTCGGGTGGGAGGCGGTCGGCGTCGTTTCCTACCTGCTGATCGGATTCTGGTACACCCGCCCGGCGGCGATCGTTGCGAATCTCAAGGCGTTCCTCGTCAACCGAGTCGGCGACTTCGGTTTCCTCCTCGGTATCGCGGCCGTGCTGCATTACACCGGGTCCCTGGATTATTCGACGGTCTTCGCGCGCGCCGGCCAGATCGCCGCTGCACAGATGTACATCACGCCGACGGTCGGGTGGTCGGCGATCAGCTTCACCTGCATCTGCCTGTTCATCGGCGCCATGGGAAAATCCGCGCAGGTGCCTCTGCACGTCTGGCTGCCGGATTCGATGGAGGGTCCGACGCCGATTTCGGCGCTGATTCACGCCGCGACGATGGTGACGGCCGGCATCTTCATGGTTGCCCGCATGTCGCCCCTGTTCGAACTGTCGCAGACCGCACTGTCGGTGGTGCTGGTGATCGGCGCGACGACCGCGTTCTTCATGGGGCTTCTGGGCATCGTCGCCAACGACATCAAGCGGGTGATCGCCTATTCGACGCTCTCGCAGCTCGGCTACATGACGGTCGCGCTGGGTGCGTCGGCCTATGCCGCGGGTATCTTTCACCTGATGACGCATGCGTTCTTCAAGGCGCTGCTGTTTCTCGCCGCCGGCTCCGTGATCATCGCGATGCATCACGAGCAGGACATGCGGCGGATGGGCGGTCTGCGCAAGTACATGCCGATCACCTACTGGACCTGCCTCGTGGGGTGTCTCGCGCTGATCGGCTTCCCGGGATCGGCCGGCTTCTTCTCCAAGGATGCGCTGATCGAGGCGGTCCGCGGCTCGCACACACCGGGAGCGGGGTACGCGTATTTCTGCGTCGTCGCCGGCGTCTTCGTCACCGCGCTGTACACGTTCCGCATGTTCTTCATGACGTTCCATGGCGAGGAACGCATGGACCGGCACACGCGGGAGCACCTGCATGAGAGCCCCTGGGTCGTGACGCTGCCGCTGGTGCTGTTGGCGATACCCTCGGCGCTGGTCGGTTGGTTCACGATCAAACCGCTGCTGTTCGGCACGTTCTTCGCCGGTTCGATCGTCGTCCTGCCGGCGCACGACGTGCTCGCGCCGATGGCCGCGGCCTTCCGCGGACCCGGCGCGTTCGTGCTGAGTGCGTTCATGGGTCCGCCGATCTGGCTCGCCGCGGCCGGAGTGTTCTGCGCGTGGCTATTCTTCCTCAAGAAGCCGGAACTCGCGGATTCGGCCGCGCGGCGCTTTCATCGGCTGTACCGGATCCTTGTCGACAAGTACGGCTTCGACTGGTTCAACGAGCACGTTATCGTCGCGGGGGTGCGCCGTCTCGGCGGCGGTCTGTGGCGATTCGGCGATCAGGATCTGATCGACGGGTTGATGGTCAACGGCAGCGGCCGTGTCGTCAATTGGTTCTCCTCGGTGATGCGATACGCGCAGTCCGGGTACCTGTATCACTACGCATTCGCGATGATCCTGGGACTCGCGTCCTTGCTCATGTGGCTCATATGGCGGACATGATGTTTTTCGGGCACCTGCTGTCGGTCTTGATCTGGCTGCCGATCGTGGGTGGATGCGCGGTGCTCGCCTTGGGCGACGGCAATGCGTCCACGGCGCGCTGGGCCTCCCTCACAATCTCGCTCGCCGCGTTGGCGGCCAGCATCCCGCTGTACACGGGCTTCGCAGCACATACGGCGGCGATGCAGTTCGTCGAACACGCCGCCTGGGTGCCGGGTATCAACGCGCATTACGCACTTGGCGTCGACGGCATTGCGATGCCCTTGATCCTGCTGACGACCTTGACGACGGTGTTGGTCGTGATCGCGGGCTGGGGCAGCGTCGACAAGCGGGTCGCGCAATATTTCGGCGCATTCCTGATCCTCGAGGGGGCGATGATCGGCGTGTTCTGCGCGCTGGACGCACTGCTGTTCTACGTGTTCTGGGAACTGATGCTGATCCCGATGTTCCTGATCATCGGGATCTGGGGCGGGCCGCGGCGCGTCTACGCGTCGATCAAGTTCTTCCTGTACACGTTTCTCGGGTCGCTGCTGATGCTGGTTGCGCTGATCTATCTGCACTTGAAATCGGGCAGCTACGCACTCTCGGTATTTCAGGGCATGCCGCTCGGTCTGACGGCGCAGACGCTGATATTCCTCGCATTCTTCGCCGCTTTTGCGGTAAAGGTGCCGATGTGGCCGGTGCACACCTGGCTGCCGGATGCCCACGTCGAGGCGCCGACCGGCGGTTCCGTCGTGCTCGCGGCCATCATGCTGAAGATGGGCGGCTACGGCTTTCTGCGCCTTTCCCTGCCGATCACGCCGGACGCGAGCCGCGAGTTGAGCGGGTTGATGATCACGCTGTCGCTGATCGCCGTGATCTACATCGGCTTGGTCGCGATTGCGCAGACGGACATGAAGAAGCTGATCGCCTACTCGTCAATCGCGCACATGGGCTTCGTGACGCTCGGAGCGTTCGTCGGCTTCAAGATCGTCGAAAATACGGGACTCACGACCGGGGTAACGATGGCGCTCGACGGGTCGGTCGTGCAGATGATCTCTCATGGTCTGATCGCCGGCGCGCTGTTTCTCTGCGTCGGCGTGCTGTACGACCGTGTGCATAGCCGGGACATCAGCGCCTACGGCGGTGTCGTCAATACGATGCCGATTTTCGCCTCGTTCTGGGTGCTCTTTGCGCTGGCGAACGCAGGGCTGCCCGGCACGTCCGGTTTCGTCGGCGAGTTCCTGGTGATCCTCGCGTCGTTCAACGGGAATGCCTGGTACGCGATCCTCGCCGCGGTCACCCTCGTGCTCGGCGCCGCTTATTCGCTCTGGCTCGTCAAGCGCGTGATCTTCGGCCCGGTCGCGAACGATCAGGTCGCGCGCCTCAAGGATCTCAACGGCCGGGAGTTGCTCGTGCTCGGCGTGCTCGCGGTCGCGGTGCTAGCCGTCGGCGTCTGGCCGGCGCCGCTGCTCGACGTGATGCACGCCGCTACGCAGCACCTAACCCAGCAAATGCTGGTCTCGAAGATCGTCCCCTAGGGTTCACGCATGAATGCCTTCAGTGTCGCCGATTTCACCTCCGGCCTGACGCTCGCCGCCCCGGAGATATTCCTCGGGCTCGCGACCTGTGCGATCCTGCTGCTGGATCTGCTGCTCGAGGACCGGCGCCGGCATTGGATTGCGGCGATCTCGGTCGTGAGCCTGCTCATCACCGCGGCGCTCGCCGCGTCGATACGGGTGTCCGGACGCATCACCGCCTTGGGCGGCATGTTCGAGGTCGATGCGATGTCCCAGGCGCTCAAGGTCGTCGCGCTGCTGACCGTCGCGGTGGTGTTCGTCTATTCCGTCGAATATTTGCGGTGGCGCAAGATCCTCAAGGGTGAGTACTTCGTGCTCGGCCTGTTCGCCACCCTCGGAATTCTGGTGCTGATCTCGGCGGCGAGCCTGATCACGCTGTACCTAGGCCTCGAGATGCTGTCGCTGTGCATGTACGCGATGGTCGCGTTCGACCGCGAGTCCGGCCGCGCCGCCGAATCAGCGATCAAGTTCTTCGTGCTGGGCTCGCTTGCGTCGGGGACGCTGCTGTACGGCATGTCGATCATCTACGGCGTGACCGGCAGCCTGCAACTCGATACGATCGCGGCGGCGGTGCAGGGTGGTCTCGCGACCAACATCGGTCTGCTGTTCGGCATCGCCTTCATCATCGTCGCGATCGGCTTCAAGTTCGGCGCCGTGCCGTTTCACATGTGGATTCCGGATGTCTACGAGGGGTCGCCGACCTGCGTGACGCTGTTCGTCGGCAGCGCGCCGAAGATCGCCGCGTTCGCGTTGACGATGCGGCTCCTTACCGAGGGCTTGAGCGCCGCCCAGGTCGATTGGAGCCAGATGCTGGTCGTGCTGTCGGTGCTGTCGATCGTGATCGGCAACGTCGTCGCGATCGCGCAGACGAATATCAAGCGAATGCTGGGCTATTCCACGATCTCGCACGTCGGCTACATCCTGCTCGGCATCCTCGCAGGCACTGCGCAGGGCTATCAGGCGGCGATGTACTACACGATCACCTACGTGATCGTCGCCGCCGGCTCCTTCGGCATGATCCTGCTGCTCTCGCGCCAGGGCTTCGAGGCCGAGCAGATCACTGACTTCAAGGGTTTGAACGCCCGTAGCCCGTGGTTCGCCGGAGTGATGGCGGTCTTCATGTTCAGTTTCGCCGGCGTGCCGCCGTTCATCGGATTCTGGGCGAAGCTCGGCGTGATCCAGGCGGTTCTCGGCGTCAATGCGACCTGGCTTGCGGTCGTCGCTGTGCTGTTCTCCGTGGTGGGCGCGTACTACTACCTGCGCGTCGTCAAGATGATGTATTTCGACGAAGCCGGCGCGGCTGAACCCCTGGGCGGTTCGCGCCTGATGCGCGCGGTCCTGAGTGTGAATGCCATGCTGGTGCTCGCACTCGGCATCGCCCCCGGCGCGTTGCTCGCCGTGTGTGCGCACGCGCTGCCGTGAGGTTTCACCCTGCCGGGAACGTTGCATGGTGGCCGGTACAGGCCGCAATGCAACGGGCTTAGGCTTGCATTCAAGGTGGGGCCGGGTAGAATGGTTGGCTCTCTCCGGTGCGGGGTGGAGCAGTCTGGCAGCTCGTCGGGCTCATAACCCGAAGGTCGTAGGTTCAAATCCTACCCCCGCTACCAATCAAATCAAGCGCTTGTGAACGATCTTAACCCGCCTGATTTTCGGGCTGTGCCGTAAACGTGCCGTGAATTCCAGAACTCGGCACAATTTCCGTCACGGATAAGGCGCTGAGACGATCGGCATAGGGCGCCAAGTGTTCCGCCGCGAGATGCGCATACCGGCGCACCATCTCGGCCGACTCCCAGCCCCCGAGCTCCTGCAGAGCGAAGAGGGGCGTGCCGCCCTGCACGTGCCAACTC